>JADJVZ010000014.1 GCA_016716635.1 Micropruina sp. | reverse complement strand
GAGCTTCTTCTCGACTTTGTCGAAGACTCATATGCCTCCTTCCAGCGTGGCGACCCACCCAGACTACCGGAACCGCCACGAACCGCCCAAATCTGAACACTGAACCCGCCGAACCGGGCGCCGGGTCTCAACGCCAACTTTCGTGTTGATTTACTCGGCACCGTGCCGGGTAAATCAACACGCAAACCGCGCGAGGGTCCGGAGCGGGCACCTGATCGGTCGAGCCAGCCGCCCGATGCTGAGGCCCCCTGGGCCTTGTGGTAGCTGTTCCGGGCTGGCCCGCGAGGGTCACGCGCGAGTGGCGGAATGGCAGACGCGCACGGTTCAGGTCCGTGTCCGAAAGGACGTGGAGGTTCAACTCCTCTCTCGCGCACAACACAAAACCCCTAGACAGAGGCTCTCTGGCTAGGGGTTTTCGCATTGCCGGGCGGCGCCTGGGGATAATGGCGGGGCTCTCACCTGGGGCGGTCGCGTACCTACGCTCAAGACATGAGCAACTCCACGATCACCTTGAACAACGGCGTCACGCTGCCGGCCCTCGGCTTCGGCGTCTTCCAGACCCCCCCGGACGAGACCCGCACCGCCGTGGAGGCTGCGCTCGCGGTGGGCTACCGGCACATCGATACCGCCGCTGCGTACTTCAACGAACGGCAGGTCGGCGAGGGCCTCACCAACTCCGGCGTGGGCCGCGCGGACGTGTTCCTGGAGACGAAGATTTGGGTCACCGACTTCGGCTACGACGAGACCCTGCACGCCTTCGAGAAAGAGCGCCGGCAAGCTGGGGGTCGAGCAGATCGACCTGCTGATCCTGCACCAGCCCATGTTCACCCAGTTCGAGAAGACCCTCGGCTCCTACCGGGCGTTGGAAAAGCTTCTCGCGGACGGCAAGGTGCGGGCCATCGGTGTCAGCAACTTCTCCGTTGAGCAGCTGATCGCCCTGCTCGCCGAGGTCGACGTCGTGCCCGCGGTCAACCAGGTTCAGCTTCACCCTTACTTCCAGCAGAAGGACCTGCAGGCTTTCCATGCCGAGCGGGGCATCCTGACCCAGGCCTGGTCCCCGATCGGCGGCATCACCTTCTACGGCAGGGGCGACGAGAAGCGCAGCACCTTGAGCGACTCGGTCATCGGCGCCATCGCGGCGGCCCACGCCAAGACGCCGGCTCAGGTGATGTTGCGCTGGCACCTGCAGGAAGGCCGGTCGGCCATCCCCAAGTCGACCAAGCCCCAGCGGATCGCCGAGAACTTCGACGTCTTCAACTTCGAGCTCACCGCGGACGAGATGGCGGCGATCGACGCCCTCGATACCGGCGACGGCGGTCCGGGCTGGCCCGACGAGGTCCTTCTCTCGTTCGGGATCGTCATCCCCGGAAGCCTGAGCCGCAAGCACACCCTTACACCCGCACAAACCCACGCCGCTGGCAGTAGCGGCGACCCTGAAAGGACCCAAAAATGAAGTACGACCTCACCGGAAAGGTAGCGCTGGTCACCGGCGCCAGCGGAGGCATCGGCCTCGCCACCGCCCAGCTGTTCGCCGAATCCGGCGCCACTGTTGTCTTGTCGGCGCGCCGGACCGATCTCATTGAGGCCGAGGCGAAGCGGCTCACCGACGCCGGCCACAGCGCCATCGCCATCGCGGCGGACGTCACCAACGCCGCCCAGGTCGAGACCCTCATTTCCGGGACCGTCGAGCGCTTCGGGCGCCTCGACTACGCCGTGAACAACGCCGGCGTGATCGCCGAGGCCACTGCGACGCACGAACTCAAGCATGAGGACTGGGATCGTCAGATCGCGGTCAACCTCACCGCGGTGTGGGTCAGCATGCGCTACGAGCTGGCCCAGATGGTGAAGCAGGGCTCCGGGTCGATCGTGAACCTCTCGTCGGTCTCCGGCCTGCGCGGCTACGCCGGGCTCGCCGGGTACTCGGCGAGCAAGCACGGAGTGGTCGGCCTCAGCAAGAGCGCCGGCGTCGAGTACGCACCGCAGGGCATCCGCGTCAACGCGCTGTGCCCCGGCTTCGTCGAGACACCGATGACCGCCGCCTTGGTCAACGACCCCGCGGGCCAGGACTTCATCAAGGCCGCGAACCCGATGCACCGGGCCGCCCAGGCCGAGCAGATCGCCGGCACCATCGTGTGGTTGTGCTCGGACGAGTCCAGCTTCGTCACCGCTCAGGCCCTGGCCGCCGACGGCGGCATGACCGCCTGAGACCCGAGTAAGAGCAGCGGGTTTCGGCACCATGGCCGCACGCAGACACCTCGGCATCGCGATCGGCGCAGCGCTCCTCTCCCTCCTGGGGTGCTCCACCCCGGGAGGGAGCGGGGGTGCGCCGACCTCGGCCACGGCGAACGCCCCGGCAGGCACCCCGGTGGTGTCGGCGGACGGCGCCGCGCGGCGGGACGTCTCCCAGCGGTTCCTCCTCTGGCAGGAGGGGAACATGGCGGGGACCACCAACTACACGAGCAACACCGGCGGGTATACCGACGACCCGAGCTTCCGCCCCTTCCTCACCAGTTACCCGGTGCCTGCCGGGACCGCGGTCAAGGGCGCGGTGATGCTCAGCTCCGGCGGCGCCTTCGCCTTCCGAAACGACGAGATCGAGGCCAACCCGTCGCGCGGGAACTGAGCCGACTTGGTTACCAGGCGTTCGTCGTCGACTACCGGATTCGTCCCTATACGGCTGCCGAAGGCGCCCTCGACCTGGCGCGCGCCGTCCGGTTCGTGCGGGCTCACGCGGACGCCTACGGCGTGCACGCCAACGACATCGCGGTCATGGGCTTTTCGGCCGGCGGCATCATGAGCGGCGAGATGCTGCTCAACTACGACGGGACCGTCACCGGCGCCGCCCTCGACTCGCGCTACCGGCCGGACGCCCTGGATCGAGTCTCGGCCGATGCTGGCGCGGCGGCGATGATCTACTCCTTCTACGGGGGTCTCGCAGTTGCGTCAACGGACGTGGCGAAGCTCGCCGCTGGCGGCCTCCCGCCCACGTACTTCAGCTACGGCACCCAGGACCCGTACGTGAGCCAGTTCGAGGCGAACATCGCCGCAGTTCGCGCGGCCGGCGTTCGCGTCGAAACCAATGTGCTCAACGGGATGGCCCACGGCTACGGCGCCCTTGGCGACTGGATCCCCAACTTCGACACCTGGCTCACCGCCGTGTTCGAGACCAAATGATCATGACCGCGAAAGCCCAAGGAGCCACCATGAACGGACACCATCCCTCCCAGCCGCGAACCACGGAGCCGAGGCCGCCCAAGTAGTCACCTCAGGCCTCACGTTGTTCAACCGCGCTACCGTCCACCAACTTCTGACACCCCGAGACCGGAGTACGCACTATGGGCAGATTCACAGGAGCAGTCCCCGCCTTGCTCGCCGTGTTGGTGATCCTGAGCGGTTGCACCAGCGAACCGTCCTTCAGGACCAACACGGTGAGTCAGACTCCTTCATCCACGGCCTCCCTGGGCACGCACTCGCTCCCTCAAGAGTTGGAAGCAATCCCACAGGGCTATTCCTCTCCCGCCGAACACCAGGGAACGCTTGCCGAACTGACGTATGACAGCTACGAATCGATGTCGTATGAGCAGAAGACGCAAGTACTGACCAAGCGCGCGATCATCTACCTTCCGTCCGGCTACAACGCAGAGACCCAGTACAACGTCTTCTACCTCATGCACGGCGGGTGGGGCGATGAAACCACCACCCTCGGAACGCCGGGCAACCCGTCTGCGCTCAAGAACGTGATCGACCACGCTATCGCCGCAGGCAAGATCAAGCCGCTGATCATCGTGGCACCCACGTACAACAACACCAGCCCTGAAGACAGCGCAAATTTCAACTTAGCCCTCACGCTCAACCAGAACTACTATCACGAACTCCTGAACGACCTCATTCCCGCAGTGGAGAGCAAGTACTCCACCTATGCCGAGGACGTTTCGCAGAAGGGTCTCGCGCTCTCACGCGACCATCGCGGATTCGGCGGCTTCTCCATGGGCGCCGTAGCCACCTGGCGCACCTTCCAGCATGGCCTGGACTACTTCCGCTACTTCCTGCCGATGAGCTGCGGGACTTCGCTGGACCCGGAGAATATTTCTGCGGCCGCGCAGGATCACGATAGAGCCGACTATTTCGTGTGGGTCATCACCGGAACCGAGGACTTCGCCCGGCCTTACGACGAAGACAGAGTGAACCGGATGCGGAACTCCGCGTACTTCGCCGAGGCCGGAAACGAACAAGACGGAAACTTCGCCTTCCGCCTCAAGCAGGGATACTCACACGACGGGCGCGCGGCGATGGAATATACCTTCAACGGTCTGCGGTGGTTCTGGAACTTGTGACCGATCGGAGTAGCCGCCACGGTCCCGAGTCGCTGCACCGAGACCCCTGCGCGGCGGCACTGTCACGACCGTGAGCGACGCCGAGCACCTGACCGCAGGCCGTGTTGACGGTGGTGGGCGATGGCAGCCGGGTTGTCGAGGCCCCTGCGGAGGCCACGGTGGGGACGTGGCGGACCAGATGGGCGCCTCGGGTGCCGTTGCCGGTCGTCTGAATGACGACGCGTCCCGTCAAGTCATGGTGTGCGACCTGGCCGGGAGCATTCGGCAGTTCAAATCGTGCGTCCGGAGCTCCATCGCTCACCAGCACCGCCTCGGGGAAGTTTCCTGCCTTGGCTTGGAGTGCGGTGGCTTTGTCGGGGCTTAGGAGGAGGCGCGCTGCACCCTGTCGGAGAATCCACGGTGCGACCGTGAAAGCGCGGATGACATCGATCACTACGGCGAGGTCATAGGCGTCCTGGAGACGTTCCTCGGCCGAGATTTCGCGGGAGTGCCGAATGTCGATGGGCATATCCACACTGCAGGAGCGGGGGGATGTTCTGCTGCCCTTCGCCCTTTTGCCCCGATTGGTCAGGCAGAGTCACGCCACGGAGTTGAGCGTCAGGCGGAGGCCTAGGGCGCTGGTGACCTTGAGAACGGTGGACCATGTCGGGTTGCCCTCGGCAGACAGGGCCTTGTAGAGCCCGTCTCGGCTCATGCCGACGCGGCGGGCGAGTTCGCTCATGTTGCGGGAGCGGGCGATCACGCCGAGGGCGCGGGGACTGCCGTCGGGTCTGCCGCGGATTCCTCCAGGGCGATCTGGAGGTAGGCGGCCGCGTCGTCGATGCTCTCGATGTAGTCGGACGTATCAAAGACTGTGTAGTTGTCAGCGTTGGTCGTCATTGCCATCCCTCTCGTGCTGCCAATCGTTGGCGAGTTGGTGTGCTTGCTGGATGTCCGTTTGTTGGGTCGACTTGTTGCCGCCGCACAGCAGCAGGACAAGGGAGTCCCCGTCTTGGAGGTAGTAGATCCGGTAGCCGGGGCCGTAGGTCAATCGAAGTTCCCTGACGCCTTGGCCGACAGTCTTGCTGTCGCCGGGGTTGCCGTGGGCGAGCCGGTCGATACGCTCGACGATCCGCAGGAGTGCCTGCCGGTCTTTGAGTTTCCTGAGCCAACGATCGAAGGCCCGCGTAGTCAGGACCACCAGCATGTGTCGACTATAGCTTACACCTTGGTTGTGGTGAAGGTGTAGGGTGGACACCTTAGGGTCCTTAGGTTGACGAGGACGTGAGCATCAGGTGACGGGTGAGGGCTCGCGCCAGCCCAGGTCGGCCCCGTTTGAGGCGATCACCCGGCGGTACCAGTCATACGAGAGCTTGGGCGTCCGGTTCAAGGTGCCGGCACCGGCATCGTCGAGGTCCACGTGGACGAAGCCGTACCGCTTCCGCATCTCTCCGCTGGAAGCGCTGACGATGTCGATTGGTCCCCAGCTGGTGTAACCGAGCAGGTCGACGCCGTCGATCTCGACGGCCGTGATCATCTCGTGCAAGTGGTCGCGCAGGAACGAGATCCGGTAGCCGTCGTCGATCGTGCCGTCGGGCTGCACGACATCGACGGCCCCTAGCCCGTTCTCCACGATGAACATCGGCTTGGCGTAGCGGGCGTAAACCTCGTTCAACGTGATCCGCAGGCCGACCGGGTCCACGGGCCACCCCCACTCGCTCTCGGACAGGTAGGGGTTGCGCGCCGAGCCGAACAGGTTGCCGGCGGTCGCCTCGGCGTCCGGGTCGTCGACCCGGGCGGTACGTGACCCGTAGTAGGAGAACGAGACGAAGTCGACCGTCCCGGACGCCAGTGTCGCGGCGTCCGACTCGTCGACGGCTAACCGGACGCCCTTGCGCTCCAGCAGCTTCAGCAGGGTGCGTGAATAGCCGCCCCGCACCTGGACGTCCACGAAGGCGTAGTCGTCGGCGCCCAACTTCTGGGCGGCCAGCACGTTGGCCGGGTCGCACGAGTAGGGGTAGACGCTACCGGCGGCGAACATGCAGCCCACCAGGGCCCCCGGGACGAGCTCGCGCGCCAAGGCAACCGCCGCGGCGCTCGCCACCAACTGGTGGTGGGCAGCCTGGAAGGTGACGGCGGTCACGTCGTCGTCCGGCCCGAGGACCAGCCCGGCCGCCAGGAACGGCGCATGCAGGATCATGTTCACTTCGTTGAAGGTGAGCCAGTAGCGCACGTCCGGCAGGGCCTCGAACAACACCCGGCACAGCCGCAGGTAATGGTCGACCATGGCGCGGCTGCGCCAGCCGCCCATCGATTCGACCAGCCCGAGCGGCACCTCGAAGTGCGAAATCGTGATGACCGGCTCGATGCCATAGCGGCGGCACTCGGCCACCACGTCGGCGTAGAACTGGACGCCGAGGGGATTGGGCGTCGCCTCGTCCCCGCGGGGGAAGAGGCGACTCCACGACACGCTGAACCGGAACGCCGTGAACCCCATGCCCGCCAGCAACGCGATGTCCTCGCGGAAACGGTGGTAGAAATCCACGCCCTGCCGGGACGGGTACCGCTCGTCGGGACGAGGTTCCAGGGACGACAACCGCCCCGGATGACCTCGTCGCGTCGGCGCCCGCTCGGGGTGATGTCGGTGGTGGACGGGCCGCGGCCACCGGCCGCGAACCCGCCCTCGCACTGGTTCGCGGCGACCGCGCCGCCCCAAAGGAAGCCGTCACGCAGAGGCATCGACACCCCCTTTTCGCTCGCCGCGGCGCTGGTGTGCCCCGCGATGACGTTCAACAGGGCCTCGCCGCGCTGCACGTTGGTGACCACCTCCGGGACGACATCCAGGTACTTCTTGGTGTTCGTGACGATGACGGGCGTCTCTGTCGAGTAGCCGGCGGCGTGGATCGCGTCGATATCGAACTCGAGGAGTTTCTGGCCCTTGAGGACCTGGTCCTTCTGCTTGACGAAGGCCGTGAAGCCCTTGCCTGCCAGCTGGACGGTGTTCAGCCCCACGTGGATCAGCAGCTCGACGCCGTCGTCTGAGGTGAGGCCGATGGCGTGCAGTGTCGGGAACAGTGCGGTCACCGTGCCGTCGAACGGCGCGACCATCACGCCCTCGCTGGGCTCCACCACGACGCCCGAGCCGAGCGCTCCGGACGCGAACGCCGCGTCTTTGCAGTCCGCCAGCGCGATCACGCGCCCCGACAGGGGGCTGTTGAGGCGGACTTCCCGCGTCCCGACGATGCTGGACGCCGTGGCTGCCGCCAGGCCTGCGGTCGCGGCCTCGACCGTGCGCCCCTCCTCAACGGCCGCGTCGATCGTCTGCTCGTGTTTGGGGTCGTCCTTGAACAGGACGAAGTTGACGAGGAATCCGCCGATGAAGGCGAGTACGGCGCCCGCGACGCCCACGTAGAGGTTGCTCAGGTCGGGGTTGTTCGGGTCGATCATCGCCGGGAACTCGAAGATTCCGAGGCCGCCGATGATGAACTCACGGAGGTTCATCGCGCCGAGGAAGCCGCCGACGGCGCCCGCGACTAGGCAGCTCACGATGAACGGCCGGCGCAGGGGCAGCAGGATGCCGTAGATGGCGGGCTCGGTGACGCCGAAGATGCCGGAGATGAAGGCAGGGATGCTGAGGGCCTTCAGCTTCGGGTCCTTGGTGCGGAAGTAGATCGCGGCGACGACGCCGGTGGTGGCGAAGGTCGCCCCGAAGAACGGCATCAGGACGTTGTCGAAGCCGAGGGTGGTGATGTTGTTGATGTAGATCGGGATGAAGCCCCAGTGCAACCCGAAGATAACCAGGACCTGCCACAGGCCGCCCATCAGGACGCCGGCCAGCAGCGGCGACAGGTTGCGCACCCACAGGATCCCCTGCGAGATGGCGGTGGCGCCGAAGGTCGTCACGGGGCCGATGAGCAGCAGGCCGACGACGGCGGCGATCAGCAGGGTCAACATCGGCACCATGAAGAACTTGATGACGTTCGGGATCACCCGGTCGAGCAGCCTCTCGACCCTGGAGGCGAAGTAGACCACGAAGATGACGGGGACCACCGTGGAGAGGTAGTCCATGGAGATCACCGGGATGCCGAGGAAGTCGATGAAGACCGGGGACGCGAACATGCTGCCCTCGAACAGGGTGAACAGTGGCTTGGCGTCGGGGCCGGCCAGCGTGCTCAACTGCAAGGTGGGGTAGCAGAAGATGGCGCCGAGGGCGAGGCCGACCATGGGGCGCAGCTTGAACTTCTGCGCCGAGGTCAGGCCCAGGAAGATCGGCAGGAACATGAACAGGGCGCCACCGACGGCGTCCAGGACCTTGTAGATGCCGGAGTCGGCGGCGTACCAACCGATCGTGGAGAACAGGGCATTGAAGCCCTTGATCATGCCGGACGCCGCCAGGATGCCGAGCACCGGCTGGAAGATGCCGGAGATGATGTCGATCAGGCCCACCTTGTCGTCGTCCGAGGCCTGGGGCGCCCCGATGAGGCCCTCAACCTCGGCGTAGACGTCGGGGACGTGGTTGCCGATGACGACTTGGTATTGGCCGCCGCTCTTCACCAGCGTGACGACCCCCTCGGTGGCCTTCATGGCCGCGTCGTCAGCCTTGGACTCGTCCTTCAGCTTGAAACGCAGGCGCGTGATGCAGTGACTGAGGCTCGCGACGTTGGCGGCGCCGCCGACGTTCTTCACGATGGTCTCGGCGAGGGCAAGATATTGGCCCATGTCGGTATTCCTTCCTTGGTTGTTTAGATGTGCAGCGGCCGTATTTGGGCATGCTTCGATCGGGTCTTGGCGATAAGTGCGTCACGCTCGGTGCGAGCGGACTTTTCAGTGGCGGTGCTGGCTGGTGATGTGTGCGATGTGGAGGGTTAGGTAGAGGTTTTCGTCGTCGGTCAGGGCGTGGTCGTATTTGGTGGCGAGAAACTCGGCGATGCGGACGACGCATTCGCCCGCGGTCGGGTAGGTCTCGCGGACGGTGGTCAGCATCTTGCTGACGTCGCCGGACCCGTAGACCCGGCCTTCCGCGAGGCGTTCGGCAAAGAACTTCAGGTGCGTGATGAAGCGCCGGTACTGGTCGGAGTCGACGTCGATCTCGGACGCGTAGTGCATGCGGACGACGAGTTCGACCTCGTGGATGAAGTCGGTGATCTTCGTGAGCGACCGTGCGCCGTCACCCGCACCCAATTCGGCGTTGACGAGGTGGAGCGCGATGAAGCCGGCCTCGTCGTCGGTGAGCGCGGTGTTGAACCTCTCGTTGACGAGCGCGACGGCCCGGGAGCCGACGGCGTACTCATCACGGTAGAAGCGTTGGATCTCCTGAAGCATCATGTTCTTGATCTCGATGCCTTCGCGGATGCGCGTCACGGCCATGTGCACGTGGTCGGCCAGCGGCACGATGACGCTGTCGCTGAGCGGTACCGACAGGGACGCCTGGGCGTCCCCGAAGATCAGCATCGCGACGTCGACGTAGTCGATGGAGATCATTTCCAGCAGTTGCTGAAGCTTGCGGGACGCCGAATGCTCCTTGAGGACGTACGTCCGCTCGACGCGGGTCATGTCGACGTCTGAGGAGGCGTGCGGATCGAAGCCCAGACCGCGGCCGAATAGCACGACCTCGGCGCCCTTGTCGTCGATGGCGACGATGACGTTGTTGTTCAACCGCTTGCGAAACTTCACTTCACACCTCCTAGAACACAAAAAGACCTGTCATCTGACGTTCAGCGGCTTGGCGCTGGCGCAGATAACAGGTCGAGCTTGCCGACAGACAGTAACTATCCCGTTGATCCGATATTCGATTGTGCGGAGAGGCTAGCACGGGCCCGCGCCGATCTGCCAGTGGGATCCGGGAGATTCCTCGGACGATCGTCCTGGCAGGCGACGACCTCGTCGGTGCCCGGCGACCTCGCGGACGTAACCAGGCCGCCTCGAAGGATGGCGCCTGCCCTCAGCAGCCGAGCGGGAGCCTCGCCGGTCAGTCGGTGGACGGCTTGGTCGTCGCGATCACGGCCAGTAGGCCGCCGACCATGCCCAGGTTCTTGAGGAACTGGACGAGGTTCGCCTGGCGCTGCTTGGGGTCGGTGTCTTTCCAGAAGGCGTGGCCGGCCATCGTGGTGGGGATCATCGAGGCCGTGACGGCGGCGGCGCCCACCTGGGGCAGCACGCCGGTGATCACCGAGAGGCCGCCGAGCGCCATCGCGGCGCCGTTGGCGCGGACGGCGAGATCGGCGAGGTCCTCGGGGATCCCGAAGTTCTCGGCAGCCTTCACCCGGCCGCCCGGCTCCTTGATGGCCGCATAGCCGAGCACGACGAACGGAACCCCAATGGCGGCCCGGCTCAACAGTGACAAGAACTTCATGGGGTGGCTTCCTCTTCGACGTGCCCAGGCTCCGCCCCGGGAAATGTCGCCAGCCTAGGCGCAAGCGAAGGGTGAAGGGCTGCGTAGTCCGGCTGGTGGTGCCCCGGGGACGTCCTACGATGCGATATGGCGAAACGAATCTTGATTCTTGCAGCCGGAGTGGGCTCCGGACACAACTCCGCGGCGGCGGCGATTGAAAAGGCCATGGTGGACATCCCGGACGCGGGGGAAGTCCAGCGCCTTGACGTCCTGACCACCACCAACGACGGGTTCAACCTGCTCTACGACGACACCTACTTTGCGCTCGTCGCCCAGGTGCCGTGGCTCGTGGGGTGGGGGTACGACAACCAGGACGCGCCCTTCCAGCGCGGCCCGTTCCAGTGGTGGGAACAGGCGAATACGACGACGACCGTCCGCAAGATCCGCGAGTTCAACCCGGACGTGGTCATCGCGACCCACTTCCTGCCGGCTCGCCTCGTGGCACTGATGATCGCGCGGGGGCAGTTGAACGCCACCCTGACGTTGGTCGATACCGATTACGACGTCCAGGGCATGTGGCTCTCGGCGCCGTTGAGTACGTTCTTCGTGGCCCGCGAGGAAACTGCCGCCCAGTTGGTGGGCATGGGGCTGCCGTCCGATCGGGTCAGCGTCTCGGGGATCCCGGTGCAGCTCGGGTTGGACGAACCAGGCGACGCGGCGGCCATCCGGGAGCGTTTCGGCCTGGATCCGGCGAAGCCCGTGGTGCTGATCTCGGCCGGGGCGGCCGGGGGCAGCTACACCGTGAACATCGTCCGCCAGGTGGCGCGCTGCCAGGCCGACTTCCAGGCGGTGGTCGTCTGCGGGCGAAACGAACAACTCTTTGCGCAGGTGACGGAGCTGGCGAGCTTGAGTCCGGGACGTTTCCGGGTGTTGGGCTTCACCCAGGAAATGCCGGACCTGATGCGGATCTCAAGCCTCTTCGTGGGTAAGCCGGGCGGGTTGTCGTCCGCCGAGTGCATGGCGGCCGGGCTACCGATGGTCATCATTAATCCGATCCCGGGCCAAGAGGTGCGTAACGCCGACTACCTGCTCGAGGAGGGTGCGGCCGTCCGCTGCAACTACTCCACCACCGTCGGCTACAAGATCGACGCGCTGCTCGCCAACCCGGCGCGCCTGGCGGAGTTGACCGCGAACGCGCGCCGAGTCGGACGCCCCAACGCCGCCCGCACCGCGGCGGAGGTGACGCTGGGGCTCACGGCGCCCGCCCTCTGGATCACCCGGGACGCCCAGCGCGCCATGCAGAAGGCTTTCAAGGACGGCGTCGCCGTGGTGGACCTGCCCCTGGAGAGCCAGCTCCGCACGCTGACCGATGCCGAATCTGGCGTCTCGCTGGCGGTCTTCACGGCCGCTCAGCTGGAGGTCGTCGGCGCCATCCCGACCTCGCGGACGCTTTCCCTCTCGAACAAGGTCATGAAGACCCTGGACTGGAAGCAAGAGAACCTCGATCTGGCCCTGGCGGGACGTTACGTCCTAGGCGGCGAGGAGTCCAAGGTCTTCGGCCTCATCTGAGGTGCGGGGCGCTGGCCTCCGTGTCGATTGGTGCCTAGCCTGTTCAGATGGAGTCCCGGTCGAAACGTTGGCTCATCGCCGCCGCGCTGCTCGGCGTTGGCGCCGCTGTTGAGGCGGCCGCCGTCACGCTCTACTGGACGCCGTGCGCGGGGCAGCTGATCTACGGCGGCATCGCCGGAGTGGAGGGCGACAGCTCTGATTTCTCGCCCGCGTGCTTCATTGCCATGGATCAGGCCGTTCCGTTCGCGCTCCCCCAGCCCGGCGAGGGGTGGACGCTGGTCGGCGCTCTTGCTGCCCTCGCGGGGCTGCTGCTGGCCGCGGCGTGGTTGGTCGTGGCCTGGATCCCGACTGCCACCTGGAAGGCGAGGGTGCTGTTGGCGAGCCCCGGGCTCCTTGCCGCGGCGACGGTCGGCTGCTCGGTGGTGCTGGCCGTCACCCCTGCTGCGAACGTTGGCGTTCTTGGTGTGCTGGCTTTGGCCACCGAGGGTGCGGTGCTCGTCGCTTGGCTCACCCTCGGCGCCATCGGCGTGGAGGGATGGCTGTTCTTTCGCTACGCGGTCGTGGCGCTCGCCGCGACGTCGACGGGAATGGTCCACCAGTTCACGGAATTGCTCCTCGCCACTGCCATGAGCGAGGCCGACTGGGACGCTCCTCCCGGAACCGGCTACCTGACCGTGTGGTTCTGCTTGGTCGCGGCCCTGCTGACCGTGGCCCTCTGGTGGCGTCAGTCCTGGGGCTTGACCAGCGGGGCGACGAGCAGTCCACCGGCGGCGGGGGCGCCGACGCCGAGGGCCGCGAGGAAGATCGCGACGACCTGATCGGTCCGTCCGGTGCCGGGGGACCAGGGGTCCACGAAGTCGTGGTTCCACTTCAGGGCACCGTCGATCGTGGCCTCGGCGACGTAGGCCGCAGGCGGACCAAAGACGTCCATGCCGAAGTGGCGCGCCGCGCCGCGGCTAATGGCCATGTCGTGGGGGTTGCTCACCAGCACCACGCGGTCGAGTTCGTGGCCCACGGGGACGGAGAAGTCGAACAGCGACTCCGACAAGATCAGGTAGGGGATCAGGCCGGGGGTCGGGAAGCCGGGGTAGGCGTACGGGCTGCCGACGATCTTCGCCTTCACCCGTGGGTCCCACCAGAAGTAGAAGTTGGGCACGAACTTCGGGTACCGCGCGATGAGCCGCACCAGCCACAGCGGGGCTCCCTTCGGTGCCACGAGGGGGGCCGCCAGCACCACCCGGCTCACGATGGGACGGGTCGCAGCCGCCCAGCCCGCGAGGGTGCCCCCCGCGGAGAGCCCCATCACCCACACCGGATCCCCGAAGCCGGACGCGATGTCGATCGCGGTGTCGACGTGCCGTACGAGTTCGTCGACGGTGAGGTTCGCCAGGTCCTTGGTGAGGGTGTCCACCTCGCCTTGATGGGGCATCCGCGGCAGGAGCACCCGGTAGCCCTCGGCGCGCAGTGACTCGGCGACCGGGACGAACTGCGTCGGCGCATTGGTGAACCCGTGCCACAGCACGAGGGTCGCCAGGGCGTCGCCCTCAGGTTCGAACAACTGGGTGCGGGTGGCCTCGGGAATGTCGGCCTCGTCCGCAATCACCGCCGCCAGCCGCTCGCGCGCGGCGACGGGGTCTGTGGCGGGTTGGGGGAACGTCCGCGGGGTTTCGGGCAGCGGCAAAAGCTTGCGGTACCACGCGACTTTGGGGGTGGACGTCATTGATGGACCCGATCTGTGACTGGGATTTGAGGTTAACGGTGTCCCGGGTCACGGCCAAGCGGTCCCAGCCCGTCGCCGACGAGAGGCACAGCTGCTGGCGGCTAGTGCTTGTCGGCGTCGGCCTTGCGGCGTGCCTCGGCGGCGACGACGTCGCGGTGGATCTCACGCTCTCGCTTGAGCCAGGCCGGGGGTTCGGCGATGAGCTCGCCGATCTGGTCGGCGGTGAGGGCTTCCGTGACGCCGCCCCGAGCCAGACCGGAGCGGGAGACGCCCAGCTTGGCGGCGGTGACGTCCCGCGGGAAGGGACCGTTGCGGCGAAGCTCCGCGAGCCAGGCGGGCGGATCGGCGCGCAGGGCGTCCAACTCGGCGCGGGTGATCGATGCGCTCTGGAACTCCTCGGGCGCCGCGGGCAGGTAAATGCCCAGCTTGGCGGCGGCGGTGGTCGGCTTCATCGTTTGGCTCACAGCGGCAGCCTAGCGCCGGGGCACCCGGTAGCCTGCACGGGTGAGCACCACCCCTGTCACCCCGCGACCCCACTTGCGTGTGGGGTACGTGCCCGGCGTCACGCTCACCAAGTGGCGGACGGTGTGGTCCGACCGGTTTCCGCGCATCCCCTTGGAGATCGTCGAGGTCGAACAGCCCGACCAGCGTCAGGTGCTCGTGGACGAGGTGGTGGACGTCTGTTTCGTCCGGCTGCCTCTCGACACGGACGGGTTGCATCGCATCCCGCTGTACGAGGAGCTCCCAGTGGCCTGGGTCTCGAAGGACCATGTGGTCGCCGCGGTCGACGAGGTGTCGCTTGGGGACTTGGCGGACGAGGACGTCCGCACCGAGGTGACGACGTTCCATGTGGATCTGGTCGCGCTGGGGGAGGCCGTGCTGCACGTGCCGATGTCCATCGCCCGCACCCAGAGCCGCCGGGATCTGGTCTACCGTCCGATTACGGACGCCCCCTCAACCACCATCGCCATCGCCTGGCGTCAGGATGACGGAAACGAGCTCATCGAGGAGTTCATCGGGGTCGTCCGCGGCCGCACCGCCAACAGCTCCCGCACCGCCCAGGCCAGGGGCAAACGCAAAAGCTGATGGTCCCTGCGCAATCTCCACACCCGTTCTTGAGGGTCAGCTGGAAATAGCTTCTACTTGTTCCAAATGCTGCCAGGGTTGCCCTGCTCCAATCGAGCGTTGATTTGCTCCAACCTGCGTTTGGTGTTGTCGTCATGGGTTTTGATGTCTAAGAACGCGGCCCACAGGTCTTCGGCGCCCGTTCGGATGTCCCAGACCAGATCTTTGAGCATCAGTGCAAGCAGTAGCTTGAGCGGGACCCAATCTGGGTTCGGTCCGATGGCGCCGATGCCGATGCGTTCGTCGCGCGGCGCGGTGAGTTTGCATTGTTCTGCGGCAGCCGCCACGCCTTGCAGAAGGTCGGCCAAGGCTGGCATTCGCGTGTTGGCAAGCGTCCTCACGACTGTCTCGTTCAGAGTGATGGCGTTCACGCCGTCTTGGTAGTCCTCGGGTTCAGGCTTGAGAATCGGGGCCTTCACGTCGAAGAGGTCTTGATGAGAAAAGATGTTGAGGCGAGTGTCATTGAGGCTGGTTGAGAGCTTCTCTTCGGACCAGCGGAGCTGGTCGTTCACGATGTTCAGTCGCTTCCCCAGAGATTCCAAGCCCGCGTTGACAGTCTGGAAGGGTAAGGGGGACTCGTCAGCGGGGAGAATATCCTTGACGATCTTGAACACGTCAGACGCCGTTCCAAGGGTGGTGGCGGCCACCTCACCAGCCGGTCCCGCAAAGGGCAGGAAGACCTCCAGCCCGTGGCTCACCTTGAGCCCGATCTCGATCGTTGCCTTCCAAGGGACCGTCGGCCCCTTCGCCAGCAGGTCGAAGTTTTGACGGGCCTCGTCGAGAACCATGGCGACGGAGTCGCGGCCAGCCTTCCAGATCTCCAGTTCGGACCCCAAGGCGGCACCCAAGACAAGCCCAGTCGCCTGGTATTTTCCCACGATGCGGGTCAATTGAAAGACGAACCTGTCTTGGAAGGCCTGAATCATCTTGCCGTCTAATTTGCCGCAGCTATTCACGATGCCTTGCATGGTGCCTGCGATTTTCCCGTCGCCGGATTTGTCGACGCCGCCCGCGGCCATGTTGGCGGGCAGCCACAGGGATTCCACGACGGCCGCACAGACGTCGATGTCGCGTTGGATGGCGGCGGGGTCGGGCAAGTTGCGCCACGGGGCGACAGCGATGTCGACCGACACCCGAGCGTCCATGAACCCCGCTCGATACTGTTCGGCTTTGATGTCCGCGAGGTCGGGCCCCTTCGTTGGCCCGATAGGCGCACCCATCCCCGTGGGTTGGGAGATTCTGACATCCCCTCCGCCGTTCCCGTGCGCGTCGGGTCTCGTGGTGTGAATTGACATGCCGCCGCCGACATTCCACACGTACTCGCCGTTGATGAGGTAACACTCTTGTTCGGCCATCCAGGCGTCGATCACGGAGCGTTTCAGTTCGCCGACAAGTTGTTCGAACTCCTCGTACCTGCGAGCCATGTGCGTCCTCCTGGAGTGCCGATGTCCCAACATGCTCGCTGTGCATCGCCGCCTGTTGGTACCAACAAACTACCAACGGAAGGTTTCGGCCCGAAGGTCGCCCCCCGGGGTGCCGGACTTCGGCTGGGTGGTGGCGAGGGACCAGAGCCGGGCAGTGATTGGATGGAGTGGGAGTTCGACCCGGTTCTGGTCGGCGTCTATGCGGGTCTCGTGATCCCTCGCAGATGGGATGAAAGGCAACTCATGATTTTGTGGTTCGATTCGGTCGGTGCGTCAGACGTGGAGAGCGTCGGCGGCAAGGGCGCGAACCTGGGTGAGTGCGCCAGGGTGGGGCTGCCGGTCCCGCCGGGTTTCTGCGTGACGACCGAGGCCTACCGTGCCGCGGTCGGCGACGGTGCCGTCCGCCTCGTGCAGGATGCCGCCAAGGGCGACGCCGACGCCGCCCGCGAGTTCGTCCACGGGTTGCCCGTTCCAGCTGTTGTGAGCGAGAAGATTCTGGCCGCGTATCGCGAGCTGGGGGAGCCGGCCGTGGCTGTGCGCTCGTCCGCCACGGCCGAGGACATGGCCGATGCGAGCTTCGCTGGCCAGCAGGACACCTATCTCGGGGTCCGCGGCCCCGAGGCGGTCATGGATGCCGTCCGGCGCTGCTGGGCGTCCTTGTGGACCGACCGCGCCGTTGACTATCGACGCCAGCAGGGCGTCTCCGACGAGGGCATCGCGCTGGCGGTGGTCGTGCAGCAGATGGTCGACCCCGACGTGGCCGGGGTGCTCTTCACGCGCGATCCGGTGTCCGGCGACGACAGCACCATGCTGGTGAGCGCCTCCTACGGGCTGGGCGAAAGCGTCGTCGCGGCCCTGGTGACCCCGGACACCTTCATCCTCGGACGCCGCCCTGCGTCGGTCACTTCGCGCGAGATCGGCACGAAGGAGACGCGCATCGATGCGGCCCCCGCCGGGGGCACCGTCACCTCACCGGTGCCGGAGGACCAGCGCACGCGCCCGTGTCTCGGCGATGACGACCTACTCCGGGTCGTCGCTCTGGGCGAACGGGTGGAGGCCCACTACGGCCGGGGCCAGGACATCGAGTGGGCGTTCGACCATGGCGACCTCTACCTCCTCCAGGCGCGTCCCATCACCACGGCGGTGGGCAACGACGTGGCGGGCCACGATCCGGCGCGCAATCGCGCCGAGCGGGTGCTGAGGGACGATCTCATCGAGCACTTCCCGGCCCCGTTCCCGCTCGACCTGATGGCGGTTCGCGCCGTGCAGGATGTCGTGCAGGAATCGATGCGTGCGATCGGGATGAAGGCGCCGTCGGCGTCCGAACTCGTCCGCGGCGACGACGACGGCGTGATCCGCATCCACGTGACCCCGCCGCGCCCGACCGCGGCCATCGTCCCCGACCTCCCCCGGGTCATGCGGCGTGCGCTCTCGCACGATCCGTCCCGCTGGCCCGAGGAGGAGGCCTCCGCCCGGGAGCGCCTGGGTGGGCTTCGCGAGCGGGCCGACCAGGTGGCGACGGCCGATGCCCCGGCGGTCGTGGCGCTGATCGAGGACAGCGTGGCGGGGGCGGCCCGCATGACTGGTGAGCGCTTCCTCCACTACCTTGCTCCGATGATGCTCCGGCGTGCCGGGGCGGCCAGCCTGATCAAGATGGCCCGGCTCGGTCAGGAGCTGACCCCCGAGGACCTCTACGGTGGCCTCGACTACAAGACGGCCGAGATCAACGCGGGCCTGCTTCACCTGGCGAACGAGGCGCGGAGGCTGGGCGTCGCGGAGGCGCTGGCGTCCGCCGCCCCCGGGCTCGCCCGCGAAGCGCTCGCGGCCACCCCGCAAAGCCACCAGTTCGAGAGCGACCTGACGGGCTTCCTGGACGCCTTCGGGGCGCGGACCACCCGCATGTATCTGCCCTTCTCGAACAGGTCGTGGCGCGAGGATCCGGAGGCGCTCCTGGCGCTGCTGGCCGCCTCGTTGCGGGGCCAGGGCCTGCCGGACGCCCGTGAAACGGACGCCGTGGGTTGCGTCGAGTCCAAGCTGCCCCGACCGCTCGCACGCTGGTGGCGGAAGAATGCCGTCCAGTTGCGCGCGATGCACGTCGGCCGCGAGGGCACGCTCTACCTCATTGAGGAGTTCTTCGTGGTCGCGCGGGCGGCGATGGATGAGCTGGCCGCGCGCTTGGTGGCACGCGGCGTCCTGGGCCAACCGGACGACGTGCGGTATCTGTACTACGAGGAGGCGCGAGACGCCCTCCTGTCCGGTTCCCGCCGCTCCCTCGCGGACGTGGCCGGGCGCCGACACCGGCGCCGCCCGACGGCTGAGGCCGTGTGGTGGGACCGGGGCGACGCCGACGGGGGCGACGGCTCGGAGCTGCGCGGCCGGGCTGCCAGCGCGGGTCGCGCGCTCGGGAAGGCCCGCATCATCCGTGGCCCCGCCGAGTTCGGTGACCTCGAGGCAGGGGATGTCCTCGTCTGCCCGTTCACCGATCCCACGTGGACCCCGCTGTTTGCCCTGGCGAGCGCGGTTGTGGCGGACTCTGGTGGGCCGTTATCGCACGCGGCGATCGTGGCTCGCGAGTACGGGATTCCGGCCGTGCTCGGAATGCAGCACGCTACCGCCACGATTCCCAACGGGGCTCGCGTCCTTGTCGACGGCACCGCCGGAGTGGTGAAGATCCAGCCGGATGCCGGCGCGTGACGCGGAGCGCTCCCACGCTCGTGCGTGGGTTAAGTCTGGCTGCCGCCTAGCTTGGAGCTGATGACCGTCCGGATGGCGCGATCGGGCATGTAGGCCTTCATGATGGCCACCGAGATGGCGGGCAGTTGCGTGTCGTCGGCGAAGCACAGATACATCGGTTCGAAGCGGGGCTTGAACTTGGCCTTGAAGGCGTGCAGGCTCGCGAAACCGTAGAACGGCTCGATGCGCTTGGCCACGAGGTCGAGAACGGCCTCAACGGGACCGGTCTCGGCCTCGCTGTGACTCAGGGGGGAGGCCGACAGGCTGATGAACTCATAACCCGCGGCCTTGAACGTCATGGCGGTCTCGGCGATCAGGTACTCCACCACGCCCTTCATCGTGTCGTCGGACAGGCGCCGCTGCATGATGTCGAGGGTCCAGCCGGTGATCTTGCCGTCTCGGTAGACCGGCATCCAGCTCGTCATGCCGTGCACGGAACCCTCGGCGTCCACCGCGAGGTGCATGACCACCTCGGGGTCCTCGGCCTCTTTGAGCGTCCCTAGGGTGAACCCCAGCGCAGGGAGGGCCTTGTCGCCCGCCCAGCTGTCGGCGATGGCCTGCAACTGGGCGCGCAACTCGGGCGCAGCCTCGTTGTAGTGGACGCTCTGCATCGTGATGCCCAGCTTGCCGGCGGTGTTGATGGCGCTGCGGACGCTCTGCCACGACTTGCCCGTGAAGGCCAGGTTCGGCAGATCGATCACGGTGTCTTCCCCCACGACGATGGACTTGAAACCGTGCCCGGCAGCCAACCCCCGGAAGGGCTCACTGACGGAGTAGAAGGTCGGACGCCAACCGTGTCGATCGCACATGTCGGTGAAGGCGGTGAAGCTCTCGGCGACGGCCTCGGTCTTTCCGATCGGGTCGCTCAACACCAAGGCAATGTTGTTTTCCAGGCGGTAGGCGAACCCGGCCGTCTGATAGGAGTTCAGCCAGAAGCTCATGCCCGTCCAGCGGGTCATCCAGCCGATGGAGGTCGTGCCGGTTTCATGGAGGAGGCGGTCGTAAGAGTCGAACTGCCCGCGCCCTTCCCGGTCCCGCAGGGTGTTGAACACCAAGACGCCGATGCCGACGATGATCGCTGCGATCCATACAGAGCCGATGGCGCCGGTGAGGAAACCGCCGAGATCCGTGGTGGGCACGAAGTTTCCGCCACTGAATCCGAAGATCGCGAGGATCGCCTCGGCGGCCGCCATGCCAAGGTCCGGCTGCGGGTCAAAATTGTCGCGGAAGACGAAGATGGTCAAGGTGCTGAGCGCGACCACGCCGAGTGCGATCAATGCCAAGTTGCGGTACACCTTGCGGCGAATGAACTTGTCGCCGACGACGCGGAATGACCGCCGGAAGCCGATGAGGAGGACCAACAGCAGCAGGTTCACGCCGATGACGAAGGGTCCGGCCGCCGTGTCGAATCCGAGGATCGCGTTCAGGAGCAGCAAGACGAGGAGGATCAGGAGGGTGATCGCGAGCATCACCCGCCATGCGAACCGCCGTCCCGCGTACATGCCGTAGGCCATGAGCGCGAGGAAGATCACGATCACGAGCAGGGCGATCGCGATGGACGCGTCCGGCCCGCCTGTGTTGTTGAGCTCCAGGATTCCGCCCTTGCCCGGCGCGAGCAACACGACGACCAACATGATGATGTCGAAGACCAGAACTTGGGCGACGAGGTTGCGCTGGTCTTGGGTGGTGAGGGAAAAGCTGGGCTTCTCATAGCGCCGCTTCACGATCGCGGGGCCGACAGCGAACCCGACGAGCAACGCGACAAAGTGCGTGAGGTCCCACAGCACGCCCGAGAACAACACAAAGGCAAGGGCGTAGAGGAAGAGGCCGGAACGGAGGCGCCGACGCCACGACAGGCTCAGGGCCGCGGTCGCCGCGCCGATCGCGCCGAGGCCCGCATTGGAGAAGCCGACGTCTTGAACCTTGGAGAGTTCGACGGCCCACCCGATGCCCCTGGGGGCGAGAGCGTTGAGGGTGCCAATGACAATGAGCACGGCGGCAATGTGGGTGACAAAGAAGGCGGCTAGCATTCGCAGGGCGCCAAATCGGTACTCCAAATACCCGCCACCGAAGATGATGAGGGGCAAAATTAACAATGCCATCCAGGGCACCGGGGTGATGAATAGGCCCGTGCCGATCGTCCACCATTTGCCCTGCGCGAAGGCCGGCACGCCCCAGCCGTAGGCCGCCGCCATGCCCGACTCGTCCGCCGGAACCCACAGTGATTGGCTGATGATCCCGACCAGGAGAACTAATCCGACAATGGCCGCGGTAATGGGTGCTCGTTTTGTCCACCAAGCCGCGTCACGGAAGAACTTCTTCATTGGGTCCCCGTCACTCAAGAGTGTGTAGGACTATTAATCAAAATAGTCCGTCGCACTAGTATGCCACGGAGGTCCTAGGGTCGTGCCCGTCGGATCGACGGCCGGAAGTTCGCCGGCGCTGCGACGGGTCAGCCTGCGCCTCGCCTGACGGCTCTGCCCCACCCGCCTCGTCCCACCCGCCCCTCGGTGAGCCTGTCGACGCCGTCGGGGAAGGCCCGAATCAGTGAAACGTTTTCTCCTAAGCAAGATGGCTTATTTAGGAGTATTAGGAGGGTCACCCGCTTGACCGGGCCTACCGCACGGAGTTTAGTAAGACGCATACCGAAACACCCTTACGAAATGATGTGTGGTCGTGATCAGAGGGATTGGCAACGGTGCCGCAGGCATCAGGCGTCGCAATGTGGCGTCGTGCTGGGCAACGCTTCGAGAGGCCCGCGAGGCCTCCGTCGCTGAGATCGCCCGCGCAGTTGGACTCTCCCGTCCCACGACCCAGCCGATCATGCGGCAACTAGCCGCCAGGGGCCTGGCCATCCCGCTCCCCAGCTTTTCCGAGGGTCCCGGACGCCCCGGAGAGCGCTACGCCTTCGCGCCCCGCGCGACGCGGATGGGCTGCCTGGTCATGGAGCGCGTCGGCATCGTGACCTATGGCCGGGTCGACCTGAGTTCGGTCGTCACCGCGGTTCGGACGATCAACGTCGCCGACCAAGACCGTGACCCCGGCTGGCGCTCCGCGGCCCTCGACCTGCTCACCGGCGAGGACCTCGATGTGCTCGTCGTGGCCATGCCGGGCCTCGTCACCGGTGAGGGCGATGTCGTGCGCGTTAACGCGGCCCCTTCGTGGGCCGGGTTCAACCTCCGCGAGTTGTTGAACCTCGACCCCACCCTGCAGCTGGGTGCCGAGAACCACGTGAACGTGGCCGCCCTCGCCGAGAGTCGTGTGGGTGCCGGCTCTGGGCTCGGAAACCAGATTTACCTGCACATCGCGCAGGGGTTGAAGGCTGGCATCGTCATCGATGGCGAGTTGCTGCGCGGCGCGTCGTTTGCGGCGGGGGAGGGCCCGAACCTGGCGCACCCCGCGTGGAGCTTCGACCCGACCGAATCCAACGCGGCCCTCCTTGTCGATCGGCTGGTCGGCCTAGTCGCGGCACCGCTAGCGCAGATGATCGGCACCATCGACCCCGAGCTGATCGTGCTCGGAGGGCCGGGGGCTGACCACGGCGGTCCCAAACTCCGCAAACAGCTCGCTGCCGCCGTGGGCGCGCACCTGGCTGCGAGGGCAGAGCCGGAAATCCGGTTGGGCGAACTCGGTGCGGAGGCGGCACTGCTTGGGGCTGCGATCCGTGCGGTGGAGCTCGGCTCCGCCGCGATTCTGGACGGGGAGGCTGTCGCCCCGCAGCCACCCACCATTGAAAGGACCCCCTCATGACCCTGCGCATCGGCGTTGTGGGGGCTGGCGCCCGAGCCGGCCTCGCCAACCGCGCGCTTGCCCACGACGCTGTCATCGTCGGTGTCGCGGACCCGCACCCCCACGCGCAAAGACGGGCGCGCCGACACTTCGGTGACGTTCCCGTTGTGCCCGACCATCGGGCCCTCATTGAGCTCGGTCTCGATGCCGCGTTCGTGGTGTCGCCCGATGACACGCACGCCACAATCACGAGTGATCTGCTGCGCTCGGGTGTCGCCACCTATCTCGAGAAGCCCATCGCCACACGCATTTCGGACGCCGACTCGGTGCTCAACACCGCCTACAAATCCGGAACCAAGCTCTACGTCGGCCACAACATGCGCCACATGCATGTCGTCCGTCAGCTGCACCAACTCATTGACGCGGGCCTGGTGGGCGACGTCAAGGCCATTTGGTGCCGCCACTTCGTCGGCCACGGCGGCGACTATTACTTCCGCGACTGGCACGCCGAGCGCAAGCGCGCCACGGGCTTGCTCCTGCAAAAGGGTGCCCACGACATCGACGTGATGCATTGGTTGGCAGGGTCGGTTACCCGCGAAGTGACCGCCATGGGTGACCTCATGGTGTACGGCGCGAACCCCGATCGTCGGGATAACTCCAGCGAACTGCTGGGGGAGTGGTTTGATCCCAGCGGGTACCCCGCCACCACCCTGACCGGCCTCAACCCCGTCATCGACGTCGAAGACCTGTCCATGATGCTGATGCGGCTCGACTCGGGGGTTCTGGCCTCCTATCAGCAGTGCCACTTCACGCCTGACTACTGGCGCAACTACACGGTCATTGGGACGCACGGACGGCTTGAGAACTTCGGAGATTCGGAGGGTGGCGTCATCAAGCTGTGGCGCCGCCGCGGGGCGTTCCTCAGCGCCGACGAGGAGTTCCCGATCCGAGGTGACGCGGCCGGGCACAGCGACGCCGACGATCTGACCGTCGCCGAGTTCGTCCGGTTCGTCCGCGAGGGTGGCCCCACCGACACCAACCCCCTCGGTGCTCGAGACGCCGTCGCCGCGGGCGTGGCGGCCACCGTGTCCCTGCGCACCGGCTCCACCCCACAGCGCGTGCCACGGGTTGAGCCACACATTGCCGACTACTTCCGTACCCACCAGGGGGTCAAAGCGGCCCCCGTCCACACCTGAATCCCCCACCCACCCACGAGCTAACCCCATCCTCCTCACCCCTAGGAGACCCCTCATGAAAGCCCCCTTCTCTCGAATCTTGACGGCCGCGTTGGTCGCCTTCGGGATCGCCCTCGGTGGTTGCGCCGCAAGCCCGTCCGCGTCGTCCGCCCCCGCCGGTGCCCTCGCGAAGGACACGAAGGCAGAACTCAACTACGCGATTTGGGCCGAAGCGCAGCGCCCGTTCATCGAGAAGAACATCGCCGACTTCAACAAGACCTACCCCAACATCAAGGTCACCGTGGCGGTCACGCCCTACAAGCAGTACTTCGCCAAGCTCAAGACGCAGGCCGAGGCCAGCAACCTGCCGGACGTCTTTTGGATGAACGGCCCCAACATTCAACTCTTCGCCGGCAATGACCAGCTGGCTGACCTGGGCGGCATCAACGTCGACTGGAAGAACTTCCCCACCGCGCTGGTGGACCTGTACTCCAATGGCGGAAAGCACTACGGCATCCCCAAGGACTTCGACACGATCGCCCTTTGGTACAACAAGTTGCTCTTCGCCGACGCCGGCGTCGCGCTTCCCACCGACGATTGGACGTGGGATGACTTCAATAAGGCCGCCCGCGAGATCGCAACGAAGCTCAAGAGCCAGGGCGTCTACGGCATCGCCGCCGACCTCACCGGTGGCCAGGAGAGCTTCTACAGCACGATCTTCCAGGCCGGTGGCTACGTCATCGACAAGGGCAAGTCGGGCTACGATCAGCCCGCGTCGATCGAGGGCCTGAAGTTCTGGTCGGACCTCATCAAGGACGGGGCCATGCCCAGTGTCCAGGTGATGGCCGACACGGCCCCCACCGCGATGTTCTCCTCCGGCAAGACGGCGATGATCTACTCCGGCACCTGGCAGACCCCGGCGTACGCCAAGGACTACCCGACGCCGGCCGACCTCAACCTGGTGCAGTTGCCGAAGGGCAAGCATGAGGGGACGGTCATCCATGGCCTGGCCAATGTGTTCGCCAAGACCAGCAAGAACCTGGACGCGGCCAAGGCCTTCGCGGAGTTCCTGGGCAGCAAGCAAGCCGCCATGACCGAGGGCGCCGCTGGGACCACCCTGCCCGCCTTCAACGGGACCCAGGACACCTTCCTCAACGCCTACCCAAACTGGAACTTGAAGGCCTACACCGATTCGGCGAAGAACTCTTCGTTCCCGTACCCGGTCAGCCAGAACACCAACGCATGGGCGAATCTTGAGGCGGAGTTGCTGAGCCCAGGCTTCGCCGGCGCCCAGCCGATGGACACCGCGGCCAAGACCATGGCCGACAAGATGAACACGCTCTTGGCGGCAGAGCCGAAATGACGGCGGCGCGAATGACCTCGGGGCGGGCGCTCGGCGCCCGCTCTGAGGGGCTGCGCCGAGACGGGTTGCGCAGAGATGGGGCATGGCCCTGGCTATTCGTCATGCCTCTCCTGACCGGCGTCACCGTCTTCTACCTCTACCCGATCGTCGCCACGCTGTGGATGTCGCTCACCAAGACCGGCGAGTTCGGACGCGGCTCCCGCTTCGTCGGCCCCGCCAACTACGAGACGCTGGTCACCGATCCGAAGCTGCTCGGTGCCCTCGGCAACACCCTGACCTTCACCGGGATCGTCCTGCTGGGCGTCCCCATCTCGGTGTTGCTCGCCGCCTTGATCTCTCGTCCCGGGTTGCGGTTCGCGAAGGTTTACCGGGTGCTGTACTTCATGCCCTACGTCGCCATGCCGGTCGCCGTCGCGATCGTGTGGAAGATGATCTTCAACGGCGAGTACGGCATCCTCAACTACGCGTTGCGCTCGATGGGCGTCGCCAATCCGCCCTACTGGCTGTCGACCCCCGGCGTCGCGCTGATCGCTGTGTCGATCCTCGGGCTGTGGTCCTCCATCGGCTTCAACATGATCATCATCTCCGCGGGCCTGAAGTCGATTCCGGTCGAGCTCTACGAAGCCGCCGATCTGGACGGCGCCAGTCCGACCCGGCAGTTCTTCTCGATCACCGTCCCGCTGCTGACCCCGTCGATCTTCTTCTTGTCCGTCATGACGGGCATCGGCGGCTTCCAGCTGTTCGACACGATCTTCGTTTTGATTTCTCCGATGTCGCCGGCCATGCCCAGCACTAAGTCGCTGGTTTACCTCTTCTACCAAGAGGCTTTTGTGAACGGCAACCGCGGCTACGGCGCCGCCATTGCGGTGTTCGTCATGGCGCTCATCGGCCTGGTCACGATCATCCAGTTCCGGCTTCAGCGGAGGTGGGTGACCTATGTCTAGAACGAAGCGCTACGGCACCATGTGGCTAACCCACGCGGTGCTCATCCTGGGGGCCTTCACCATGGTGTTCCCGTTCTTCTGGCAGATCTGGCTCTCGCTGATGAGCAACGCCGAGGTGACGGCCGTCCCCCCGACGCTCATCCCCGCCCAGTTCAAGTGGCAGAACTACGTGACCGTTTTCGAGCGGATCCCGTTCCTCAACCAGTTCTGGAACTCGGTTCTGATCACCGTCATTCGGACGATCGGCCAGGTCGTCCTTTGTAGCCTCGCCGGCTACGCCTTCGCCCGGATGCACTTCCGGGGACGCGGGGCCTTGCTGGCGGTGGTGTTGTCCATCCTCATGGTCCCCGGACAGATCTATCTGCTGCCGCAGTATCAGTTGATTCAAGGCATGCATCTGTTGGACACGACCTGGGGCATCGTCCTGCCGGGCATCTTCTCCGCGTTCGGCACCTTCCTCATGCGGCAGTTCTTCGTGGGACTGCCCAATGAGCTGGAAGAGTCGGCCCGTCTCGACGGGGCCAACCCCTTCCAGATCTTCTACCTGGTGATGCTTCCGCTCGCTAAGCCAGCTATCTCGGCTGTGGTCATCACAACCGTGCTGTGGTCGTGGAATGACCTTCTTTGGCCCCTGGTGGTCACCTCCCAAGACAAGTCGATGCCCCTCTCGGTGGGCATCGCGATGTTCGCGGGCCGTGATACCACCGACTACTCCGTCATGATGGCCGCCGCGACGATGGCGATGGCCCCGATCCTGATCTTGTTCGTGGCGCTCCAGCGCCGCGTCATCGAAGGACTGGCTCACACTGGCCTGAAGGGCTGACCCCCTCCCCTTTCAGTCCAGTGTCGGGCACCCAGGTGGTGATTCCCTCGGCCCCCCACCCCCCCCGAGGGAATCACCACACCCCCCATTCGTCCCTCCTCGAGCTTCTGGGCTGACCCCCCTTCCTTGCGACCCAGCAGCCGAGCGGGGATACCCGTGGTGATCCCCCTGGCAGACCCCCTTCCCTGGGGGGATCACCACATCCACCGGCGACCGGTGGCCGGACCTCCTCGCACTGACCAGGAGGAGGTTCACTCCATGGTCGGTCGCGAGGTGGCGTGTTGGTTCCCTCGGTACCCCCTCGCCGAGGGGACCAACACCACCCCTTGAGGGGTCGGCGTCCTCAGTAGCACTGCAGGATCAGGACCGTGTCGTCGAAGCGACGGGCGGCCAGATCGTCGCGGCGGATCCACAGGTATAAGAACCCTTCGTCACCCCACATGAACCACGGATCTTCCGAGGCGAGCTGCCACAGCAGTACCCAGTTCGGGGCGTCGGCCTCGGCTGCCGCCATCGCCGCCTCGTCGCGGTAAACATCGATGTTGCCGGTGTAGTGACCGGCCGCCAGCAGGGCGACGTCGAGGGGCATCTCGCCTTGGACCTGGTGGGGCCATCCGCCCACCTGGTGGCTGTTCCATTCGGGCAGATCCCAGAACTCGCCGTACCACTCGTCGAGCGCCTCGATGTCGGGTTCAGCGAGGCGGCTCCTCACGGCGTGGGCGTAGGGGGAGGGGGTGCTGACGATGACCTGCGGGCGCAGCCTCTGCTCGTGCAGTATCGCCTCGTCCCCGAGGGCGAACAGCTCGGACGGCGGCTGCGTGCGGCTGAGCGCGCTGACGGGCGAGTCGTCGTAGGCGACGTGGACGCCGATCCGCTCCGCCGGGTCGAAGCCCCACGGCATGCGCTGCAGGTCGTAGTACAGCTGGAGGCGTCCCGACGTGGGCAGAGGTACATCCGGCAGCGTCCCGGCTGCGGCCAGGTCGGCGAAATCTAGCTGGGCAAGGAAGGACAGGGGTGCTGGCTGGTCGTCCGGTTCGTCCAGCACCTGGCGGACGCCCACGTACCCCGGGCGCCACGGCCAGGCAGAGCCGGGCGGGAGGTCGGGAGTCCCCCCGAGGCGACTGGCACCGTTGGGGGAGTGCCAATCGGCCGGGATCTCTTCGGTCACGAGCTGGAAGGCGGGCTGGGCCAACGAGGTGATGACCGCGACGCTGTCAGGGGAGAGGTTCGCGGCGGCAAGCGCGTCGCGAAGTTGCTCCGGCGAGGTGAACAGGCGCGACCCGGGGCTCGGCTCGGCCGG
This sequence comes from Micropruina sp., assembly GCA_016716635.1. Classification (GTDB taxonomy): domain Bacteria; phylum Actinomycetota; class Actinomycetes; order Propionibacteriales; family Propionibacteriaceae; genus JADJVZ01. The sequence continues at coordinate 797,967 of JADJVZ010000014.1, read as the reverse complement.
CTCAGAAGGGCCCGCGTGGAAGTCGTTGGCTTCGGCCAACTGTCGCAAGAACTCGGCTTCGTCCATTCGGAGGCTCTCCTTCTGCGTGGCGGCGTGGCCGCTCCGTCGTCCCTGCTCCGTCGTCCGTGCTGACGAAGATCCGTGGAGCCATCATCCAACACCCGATCCCTGGAGCGCCGCGCCAACGATGGGCCCGCTCGGTGCCACGATGGGGGACGTGAACGGAGAACTGGCGAACCTCATCACCTTGGTGGCTTGGGGTAATGCGTGGCTGCAGGGTCGGGAGCCCGAACCGATCGACTTCGAACGCCTCAACACCACGTATCGCTTCGCGCGGGAGGTGGAGTTTGTGGTGCCGGGCGTCCCGCCAGAACCCCCCGGCGTGGTGACGACGGTCGCGGAGTGGCTGGCCTGCCTGCGGGCATTGGGTACCCGCCGCCTGGGTCTGGAAGCCGCCAGCTACGCCGGTGCTCTGCCCCAGCACCTCGCGGCTGCCTTCGCCGGACACGACTTTGGGCACATCGCGGGGGTGGGGACGGTCACCAGCGCGTGGAAACCGACCCGGGAGGTCGTGGCGCCCCAGGCGTCGGACCAGAAGATCTGGCAGCTTCGGCTCACCGGCACGCCCGGTCAGGGCGAGCCGCCCGTGCCGGGCCAACTGGAGCTCGCCCGCGCCCACGACGAGTTGGACGCCTCCCTCGCCGCCATGGGGAACTTCTGCGAGCGCGAAGGGGTGCCGTTGTGGGGCGAACGTTTCGCCGCGGCCATAGCCCTGGGCGCGGAGGACGATCCCGTGATCCCCTTCCATCCGGACCTCGTCCCGCCCTCGACCGAGCCCGCCGTCCGTCGGTTGTTGGCCACCGCCTCGGCTGGCTGGGTGTTCGGCGGGATGGGCTCATGGAACGACGTCAGCTTCCCCGAGCCTGAGCAAGGCGACGTGGCGGAATGGCTCACGGCCCAGCTCTACGACAAAACCGTCGCCGCCATTGTCGCCGCTGCGAATCGGACGGGGCTGCGCTGATCCGGGCCGGGTGCCTCTGGGTTGGACGCCTTCGTCAGCCGGTGCGCCCGTCGGTGCCGCAGAGAGCATTGACTGCCGCCACCGTGACGGCGCTCCCCCCGCGGCGGCCGCGGACGACCAAATACTCGAGGCCGAGGTCGTTGTCGGCCAACGCCTGCTTCGATTCGGCGGCCCCGACGAAGCCCACGGGGATGCCCAGGACGGCGGCGGGCTTGAGAGAAGGGTCCTCGGCCACCACCTCGAGCAGGTGAAACAACGCTGTGGGGGCGTTGCCGATGGCCACAATCGCCCCGGCCAGGCGTGGCCGCCACAGCTCCACGGCCGCGGCCGTCTTCGTGGTGCGAAGGCGCGCAGCCACGTCCTCCAGGCGCGGATCGCCCAGCAAGCACACGATGTCGTTGTCGCGGGGCAACCGGGAGCGGATGATCCCGCTGGCCACCATGCGTGCGTCGCACAAGATGGGCGCCCCGGCCTGCAGCGCCGCCGACGCGGAGTCCGCCAGCCCCGGTGACCAGGCGAGGTCGTCGAGGAGGTCGATCTGGCCGCTCGCGTGGATCATCCGGATCGCCACAGGCCGCAGCGCGGCGGGGACCCGGCTCAGGTCGGCCTCTGCCTCGATGGTGCCAAACGACTGCCGATAGATCTCAGCGCCGTCCTTCTCGTACTCGTAATGCCTCATGCGTTCGCCGTCAATTCGATCAGTCGGTCCCGCAGCGCCCGGGAACGCCGCGGATCATGGTCAGCCAACACCGCCACCGTGGCACCTTCGATGTCGCCGGTGGCGGGCGTCCACGCGGAGCCGAGTTCGGCCCGGTCGGCGCGCACGCAGAAGGTGTGCCGGGCCTCGGCAGCAGCGGCCACCTCGGCGTTGAGAGCTGGGTTGTCGGTGGCGGCCAGCACGTACCAGGCGTCGTCCACGTCGGACTCCACGAATTCGCGGGAGTGCCATGTGATGCGTCCGGCGTCGGCGAGGGCCGCCAAGGCCGGATGGAGCTCGGGTGCCACCACGGTGACCTCCGCCCCAGTGGCGAGGAGCTTCGGGACGCGGCGGCGGTTGACGCACCCGCCACCCACGGCCACCACCTTGCGCCCGGCGAGCAGCAGGCCCGCGAGGTAGGCAGGGGAGCCCAGGTCGGTGCGGGCGCGCAGCGCCCCTTCGCGATACCGCTTGGCTACCACCTCGGCGAGTTCGGGACAGTCGCCGATGGGTCCGGCAACGCGGACGTCGGCCTCCGGATGCAGGGCACGCCAGGTGTCCACGGCCTGGTGGGTCCACAGGGTCAGCTGGCCCGGGAACAGATAGTGCGGCATCACCACGATCCGGCCGCTGCCGCTTGCGTGAGCCGTGTCGAGCGCCTCGGGCAGCGTCGGGCCGGTCACCTGGATAAAGGCCGGGATCACCTGGGCGTAGCCGCCGGTTTCGAGCAGCACGCGTCCGAGGCGGACGTGGTCGGCGTTGGCGTCCGGCACGCTGCAACCTCGTCCGACGAACACCACGGTGACGGAGTCGGACGGCCACTCGGCGCGGGCGGCGTCAATGCGCTGGCGGGCGGCGGAGACCAACGGCGCTGGCGAGCCGAGGTGCCGGGTGTAAATCACGACGGCGCCGGGGTGGGCCTGCTTGCCGGCCTCGATGGCCTCCGGGATGTCGTCCCGGACGTGCCCCCCGGTTCCGATCATCAACGGAACGACCACGGCGGCAGATGCGCCCTCGGTGAACAGCTCGCCCAGCGCCTCGTCGATGGTGGGCGGCGTGAGCTCCACGAACCCGGTGCGGACGGGGACGTCCGGAAGCAACCCGCGGACGCGGTCCACGAGGGCTTGGCACGCCGCGATGCCCTCGGGGGAGCGGGTCCCGTGCCCGGCGATCACCAAGGGCGGACGCTCGGCGGCGGCCTGCTCCGGGACGGGCGAAAGGGTGCGTTTCATCGGTTCATCCAGTGGTAGTCGCGGGGGGTGACCATGACGGTTCGCCCGGTGCCAGCGGGCAGGTAGCAGGTGGTGGAGGAGCCCACGACCACCAGGGAGTTCATGTTGACCACGGCCGGATCAAACTCGCCGAGAGTGCTCAGCGTGACCACCTGGTCGGGACGATCCGCCTCCTCGACGACGGCGACCGGGGTGCTGGCGGGACGGTGCTCGGCGAAGATCGCCAGGGCGTCCGGCAGGTGGTGCAAGCGGGTGCGGCTCCTCGGGTTGTAGAGGACGGTGACCAGGTCGGCCTCTGCGGCGGCGCGAACGCGTCGGACGATCGTCTCCCAGTCGGTGTGCAGATCAGACAGCGAGATGGTGGCGTGGTCATGGCCCAGCGGCGCCCCCAAAATGGCGGAGGCGGCCAGGCTGGCGGTCACACCGGGGACGATCTCCACGTCGATCCCGGTGGTGCCCTGCTCCAGTGTGGGGGAGGCCATCGCGTAGATGGCCGGGTCGCCCGAGCAGACGAGGGCCACGTTGTTGCCTTGCCGGGCGAGGTCGATCGCCGTGGCCGTGCGCTCCTCTTCCTTGCCCATCGCGGTGCTGGCGATGATCGTCCCGGGACGGAGAAGGTCTTTCACTTGAGCGACGTAGGGCCGGTAGCCGACCACGACGGACGCCTCGCGGATCGCCTGCTGCGCGCGTGGCGTCGTGAGGTCGCGGGACCCGGGCCCCAACCCCACCACGGTGAGTTTGCCGCGGGCAGGCAGCCGTCCGATGGCGCAGGTTGCCTCCGTGGTCTTGGTCTTGGGGACGATGAGCTCGGCGCCGTGCGCGATCACGGAGGCTTCGGCCACGCTCGGCGTCCCCACCGCCACGAGGGGGGCGGCGCTCGGATTGGGCACCTCGCAGCGTGCCAACGTCTCGGACGAGAACGTGATCAGGGGCACTCCGAGGTGGGCGGCGAGCTCGAGCAGGCCCGGCTCGTCGGCCTTGGCGTCCACGCTGGTCAGGGCCGCCAACGATTCCGGGGCCAGCCCGGCGTGCGCGAGCGTGTCGGTGAGGAGGCCGGTCAAGGCCTCGACGGACGTGCCGCGGTTGCAGCCGATACCGGCAACCAGGCTGGGCGGATTGAGCACGACGGTGGGGATCGGCTGCGGCCCGGGCAGAACGTCGGTCACGAGCACCTGGGCCACCACGTTCGTGGGTTCCGGCTCCCCGGGCGAGACCACGGTGACGGTGGCGGGCAGCGGCGGCAGGGGCCAGCGTTGGGAGCGCCGGATGACCACCGGACGCCCGTCCAACATGGCCCGGGTGACTCCCGCCACGTCGCCGGACCAAGGCCACCCCACCGTGTCCAGAGCCGGGATGCCGAGGGAATCGGTGGCGGTCGTGAGCACTGCGGTGGCCCCCAGGCCTTCTGCGAGGCGGCGCGCCAAGTCGTTGGCGCCCCCGGTGTGCCCGCCCACGAGAGGGACGGCGAAGCGCGCGGCCTCATCGATCACCACGACCCCGGGATCGGTCTTCTTGGAGGCCAGGAGGGGCGCGATGATCCGCGTGGTGGCGCCGAGGGCGAGGTGGCTGATGATCAGCTCGCATTCCGTCCACGCCTGAGGCAGCCCTGTCACCGCCCCTTCGCTGTAGCGGCGCGTCGGCTCACCGAGAATGGCATCGATCCGGTCGGCGTGAGCCAGGCTGGCGGGCCCGCTGGTGACCTGTCCGATCATGCGCGTACTCCTGTGGTGAGGTGGTGGTCGCCGATGCTCTCGGCGCTCCAGCGGTAGCCCGCCGGTAGCGGGTCGGGGTGGGGTGTGGTGAGGACGACGCAGCGCGGCGAGCGTCCCGAAAGGTTCCTCAGGTCATCGGTGAGAATCAGGTCCGGCTCCCCGGACGCCACGGTGGTGACCGCGGCACCGGCCCAATCGGCGAGGGCTGCCAGCTCGTCGGCCAACGGACCGGTGACCCACACCAGGTCGCCCGGTTCGGGGAGCATCCGGACGAAGGCCACGGCGGCCGCCGCTGCGACCTGCGGCCGATCCGCCCGGTCTGGCGCCGCCTGGACCGCGGCCCACGGCGGATCATCGTCCAGGGTCGAAGGGGTCACAATCAGCACCACGTTGGGCTCCCGGGGCTCGACGGTCAAGGCCTGGCTCGCGTCCAGGATCAGGACCCGTTCGTCGTCCTCGCCGAGCCGTTCCGCCAACACAAAGCGCCGACTGAGCCCGGCTAAGCCCGCCGCCAGTTCCCGCACGCCGTTCTCCGCCGAGGTGAAGACCGCCACTTTGGGGTAGGCGCGCGCCAGGTTGAGGCCTCGCCCGAGCGGACGGCCGTGGGCGCTCACGACCACCGCGTCGTCCCAGGGGACGCCCACCGCCGCAAACGCGGCCGCGATCGACGACGGGGCGGTCACCACGCGCGGTTGCAGGCCAGCGGCGCGGAGGGAACGCACCACCCCGAAGAACAACGGGTCGCCGCTCGCGACCACCGTGACCGCGCTCGTCGGCGGCAGAGCGGCGATCTGCGCGATGGCGAGCCGCAGGGCACCCAACGTGATGCGGCGGGCATCCGGCACGGCCAGCGCGTCGAGGTGGCGACGTCCGCCCACGACCCAGTCGGCCGCCGCCGCGGACGCGCGAAGCTCAGCGCTGGGGCTTCCGAGCAGTCCGAAGACGGTGATCATGGCTGCGCCTTCGTGACCAGCGGGGTACCGTCCGCGGCCCGATATTGGTGACGGAAACCCGGATGGTAGAGGTGGCTGCGCGTGGTGGATTCCTCCGCGAGCGCGGGACCCACCAACACCACCGTGTGCTTCCACAGCTTGTGGGACTTCATGGTCGCCGACAGCTCGCCCAGGGGGCAGCGCATCATCAACTCGTCCGGCCAACTGACCCGGTACCCGATGATGCACGGGGTGTCGGACGGGTAGCCGCCGGCCAGCAGCTCCTCCTGCAGCACCTTGTGACGGGCGGCCGAGAGGTACAGCGCCATCGTGACCCCGTGAGCCGCGAAGCCCCGCACGGTCTCCCGTTCGGGCATGGGGGTGCGACCCCCCTCGAGCCGGGTCAGGATCAGGCTTTGGGAGACCTCGGGGATCGTGATTTCGGCGTCCATCCGGGCGGCCGCGGCCGAGAACGCCGAGACGCCGGGGATCGTCCGATGCGCCAATCCGAGGCTGTCACAGAGGCGTCGCTGCTCCGCGGTGGCGCCGTAGATCGAGGGATCGCCGGTGTGAACCCGCGCCACCAGCAGCCCCTCGTCCTGGGCGCGTTGGTAGAGCGGGGTGATGTCCTCCAGCGACTCGGTGGCGGAGTCGACCACGAGGGCGCCCGGTTTGGTGTGGGCGACGAGGGCAGCCTCGACCAGGCTGGAGGCCCAAATCACAATGTCGGCCTGCGCGATCACGGCGGCGCCACGCAACGTGATGAGGTCCGCCGCTCCCGGGCCGGCGCCGACGAAGACCACTTCGCCCCGCTTGTCGTCGGTCACAGACGTCCTCCGGTCTCGGTGCGCGTGGGGGCCACCAGGACCGTTGAAAAGTACGGCGCGGTGGCGACGGTCACGTCGGCGAGAGGGGTCAGCACCTGGCCCGGGAGGCCGATGTTGACGCCCAGCACCCCGTCGCGTCCGTGTTCGTGGACGACCCGCAGCAGTTCGGCGAGTTGCCGCCCGCCCTTGTAGGCCACGACCGTGTCGGAGGTCTCCAAGGCGACGCCGACCGCTTCCAGGCCGGCGGTGGCGGGCACCAGCGTCAGGCTCTCCTGGCCCTCGACCAGAGGTGTCAGCGAGGCGGCGGCCAGGGCCTGCATCGCGGTGATGCCGGGCACGACGGCGACTTCGACGCTGGGCAGTGCGGCGAGCACCTCGGCCGCCAGGTAGGAGAACGTCGAGTACACGCTCGGGTCGCCGACGGTGGCGAAAGCGACGACCGTGGCGCCGGCTTGGAACGCCTCAACGGCGGCCTGTGCGGACGCCTGCCACGATTGGCGGCGCTTCGGACCCACGCCGCTGCGCTGGGCCATGCTGAAGGGGATTCGTTGAAGCTTCCCGGCGGCGGACGGTACGGCGGCCAACACCACGTGTTCGGCCCGCCCGGATTCGTCCCCGCTAGTTTCGGTGCTGGGAACCAAGATCACGTCCGCCGCCTCGAAGACGTGGATCGCCTTCACGGTGATGAGGTCGGGATCGCCGGGGCCCACGCCCACGCCAACGAGACGCGGCGCCACAGCGGCAGAAATGTCCATTAGGAGCTCCTCAGGTTTCCTCGCCCGATGTTGTTGCTCTGCAGCGGGGCGAGTTCCTGGCTCCCGGGTTCGCGTGGCGGGCGAGCCGGTCACAGTGGCGGGACCGCCCCGGAGTTGGCCTGCGCCTCACCGGAGTTCCTCAACCATCGCTGCCTGGTCAGTCTGGCACACTCGGCACGAGGTGCTTCGAGGGAGACGAGGGGTGGTCCGATGAGCCGACGGACGGCAGCGACAGCCGCCGGGCTGGTTCTCGGCTGGGCGGCCGATCAGGTACTCGGGGATCCGCGCCGCTGGCATCCCGTGGCGGGTTTCGGCCGGGTGGCGGCAGCCCTGGAGCGCCACACCTACCGCGATGACCGCGAGGCGGGCGTGCTGCACGAAGCTTTGTTGGTCGGCGGCGCTGTGGCCTTGGGGGTAGCGCTCAATCGCGCCACTCGGCGCCCGCTGGCCCGGACGCTCGTCACAGCAGCGGCCACGTGGGCCGTCCTCGGCGGACGCTCGTTGGTCCGCGAAGGCGAGGCGGTCGCGGCCCACCTGAACGCCGGCGATCTGGCGGCCGCCCGCGAGCAAGTCGGGCACCTGGTCAGCCGCGATCCGCTGTCGCTGGATGCGGACGGGGTCGCCCGCGCGGTGACCGAATCGCTAGCTGAGAACACCTCGGACGCGGTCGTGGCCCCCTTGGTGTGGGGGGCGGTCGCGGGCATTCCCGGCCTGCTCGGCTACCGCGCGATCAACACCCTCGATGCGATGGTGGGCTACCGCAACGCCCGTTACGAGAACTTCGGCTGGGCGGCCGCGAAGCTCGACGATCTGGCCAACTGGGTGCCAGCCCGGCTGACGGCAGCCTTGGCGATCGCCGCCGCCCCGCTGGTCGGTGGGTCGCGGACGGAGGCGATCCGCGCCATCCGTGAACAGTCCGGACGCCACCCCAGCCCCAACGGCGGCGTGGTCGAGGCGGCTTTCGCTGGCGCCTTGGGGGTGACCCTGGGTGGCCGCAACAGCTACGGCGGGGTGGTGGAAGATCGGGGTGAGTTGGGGTTTGGTCCCGCGCCGGGTCCAGATGACGTGGGCCGCGCCAATCGACTCCTCGTGGCGGTGTCGGCGGGTGCCGTCGCCGTGGCGGCCCTTCTCGCGGCGGGGTTCCGGCGGTGACCGTCCTGCTGCTGGGTGGCACGACGGAAGCGCGTCACCTCGCCGCCTTGCTGGCCGACGAGCGCATCGCCGCCGTGACCTCGCTCGCCGGTGCCGTCGCCGCCCCGCAGCGACCTGAAGGCGAGGTGCGGATCGGGGGCTTCGGCGGTGTCGACGGGCTGGCCGACTACCTGCGCGATAAGGCTGTGACGCTCGTCGTGGACGCCACGCATCCGTTTGCCGCCCGCATGACCGCCAACGCCGCGGCCGCCTGCGCGCGGGCCGGCGTGCCTTTGGTCCGGCTGTCTCGCCCCGGGTGGTCGGACCGGCCGGAAGCCGCAGGCTGGCATTGGGTCGACTCCATCGCCGCTGCGCGCGAGGTAGCACGGAGGCTGGGCGAGCGCGTCTTTCTCGCTCTCGGGCGCCAATCCCTGCCGGAGTTCGCCGAGTGGGACGATCGTCCCGTCGTCGCACGGGTGATGGAGGCGCCCAGCATGGTCGTCCCGGAGAACTGGACGCTCGTCCGCGCTCGGGGGCCGTTCCCGCTGGCGGACGAACTCGACCTCCTGCGCAGTCACTCGATCGACGTGCTGGTCACCAAAGATTCCGGCGGTCCCACCGATGCCAAGCTGAGCGCCGCTGCGCAGCTGGGCATCGCCGTGGTCGTGATCCGGCGCCCACCGACGCCGCAGGGGGTGGAGGTGGTCAGCAGCCCCGACGAAGCCCTGGCCTGGGTGTCAGCGCGCCTCGCCTGACCGGCGCAGCAGGTAGGTGTCGAACATCCACCCCACCCGCTCGGCCGCCTCGGCCCGTACCGCGACGATCCCGTCCCGCACGTCGGCAAGGGGCCCGGAGATGAGGATCTCCTCGGGGGTGCCCAGGTAGGCGCCCCAGTAGATGTCCAAGCCGGTGGGGTCGATCGTGGCGAAGGTTTGGCGTCCGTCCAGCATCACGATGACGTCGTCGATCCCGTCTGGAAATCCGTCCTGCAGCAGTCGCGCCGGGCTGATCTGGACGGCCTTGCCCTGCCGGTTCACCGGAATGCGGTGCCGCGCCGCCAGCGCGAGCGCGCTGCTGATCCCGGGAATCACGCGCAGGCTGATGGGGGAGGTGGGCGGGGCGTCCGCGACCAACTCGTCGGCGATGGCCAGCGTGCTCTCGAAGAGGCCCGGATCCCCCCACACCAAGAATCCGCCGACCTGCCCCTCGCCGAGCGTGTCGGTGACGGCGGCCGTCCACTGGGCCAACCGCTGAGCGCGCCAGCGGGCCACCGCCGCGTTGTAGTCGGGGGCCGTGCGCCAGGGGCGGGGCGGATCATGGAGCTCCACGAGCCGGAGGGGCGCCTCTCGGTGGCGGGCGATGACGTCGCGCCGGGCCTGGACGAGATCGTCCAACTCGTCTTGCTTCACCACGACGAACAAGACATCCAGGCGTCCGATGGCCCGGACGGCTTCCAGGGTGATCCAATCCGGATCTCCCGCACCAATGCCGATCAACAGCAGTTCTCGGCTCATCGGGGGGTCCCTTCGACGGTGGTGGGCTCGGACGGTTGCCGGAGTCGCGCGAGGGCGGCCACGAAGGCGTGCGCGGTGGCGGGCTCCGGCACCTTGACGCGGATCCAGGTGGGCCCAAGGCCGGGGAACGACTCCCCGCGGCGCACCGCGAACCCGGCAGCAGCGAGGGCGGGCCGCACGGACGCAGGTCCGCACGGGGAGGTCTCGATGAGGACGAACGGCGCCTGGGACGGCAGGGTGGCGAAGCCCGCCTGGGCGAGCGCGGCCACGAGGTGCTCCCGGTGCGCCGCCAGGTCGCGGTAACGCCTCGTGGCCTCGGCGAGGGCGCCCGGGGTGCTGGTGGCGATGAGGGCGGCAGCGGCGGGGGCCGAGAGGGGCCAGGCGGGTTGCGCCGCGGCAAGCCGCTCGATGAGGGCGGGGTCACCGACCACGTAGCCGAGCCGCAGTCCCGCCAGCCCCCAGGTCTTCGACAGCGAACGCACCACCAGCCGCTGGGGCATGTCGGCGGCGATGAGGGATTCGCGCTCGTCGGTGGCGTCCATGAACGCTTCATCGACCACGAGCAACCGATCACGTCCGGCGGCGAGCAGCTCGTCGCGGCGGTGCAGCCACCCGGTCGGGTTGGTGGGGTTGCCCACAAACACCGCGTCGGCCCATCCCGGAAGCTCGCCCAACGGTGGGGTCGTGGACCCGAGAGTGACGGGCAGCAGCCAGCGCTGGACGGCATGCCCTGCGGCGCGCAGGGCCGCTTCCGGCTCGGTGAACTGGGGATGGACCACGAGCGGATGCTTGGCCTGGAGCGTGCGCGCGATCAGCACGAAGGCTTCGGCCCCGCCGCTGGTCGGCAGCACCATCGCCTCCGAGACGCCGTGGAGCCGGGCGATCGCCGACCGGGCGGCGGTGAGGTCGGGGTAGTCGCCCAGCGTGGGGAGCGTCTGCTCAATCTCGTGTGCCAGCCAGTCCGGCGGCCCGGGCAGCATGACGTTGACCGCCAGATCGATGAGATCCGGGCCGGTGTCGTGGTCGCCGTGATGGTGCAGATCGATGCCGTCGAGGATCGGCCGCCCGGGATGTGCGTCGTGGCCCGCGGTCGGACGACGGTAAGCCGCGGCCGCCTCAGCGAAGCGTTGCGCCAGCGCCGGTCGCCCGGCCCAGTGCAGATGCAGGTAGGACGCGTGCAACGTCGGACGCCCCACCCCTGCCGGATCGAGGGAGAAGCCCTCGGCCTTGTCCAGCCACTCCCACGCGGGGCTGGGGCCGTGGGGTGGGGTGAGGTGCGTCCGGTGAAACTCGTGCCCGACGACCTCGTCACCCGCTTCGGCCAACACGGTGTCGACGGCGGCGGTGGCCGTCCGGTAGCCCATCGTGAGCCGAGGCGTCATGCGTCCGGTGGCGGGGATCGCCCCCACCATGGGGTGGCCGTCCAGGTGCTCGGCGAGGTACAGCAGCCCCGCGCATTCGGCGACGGTGGGCAGCCCGCCCGCGACGGCGGCGGCGATGGCGGCGCGCAGGGCAGCGTTGCCGCTGAGCTCAGCCGCATGGACCTCGGGGAAACCACCCCCGATGCAAAGCCCGGCGAGGTCGTCCGGCAGCGAGGTGTCGTGCAGCGGGTCGATCTCGACGACCTCGCACCCTGCAGCCGTCAGCAACTCGGTGTTCTCGGGGTAGCGGAAGGTGAACGCGCGCCCACCAAGGACCCCCACCCGCGGACGCCCGAGAACGCGACTGGTCACGGTGGCGGGATCCCAAGGGACGACGTCCAGCGACGCGGCCGTGGCAGCTAGCGCCATCACGGCGTCCAGGTCGACGTGCTCGGCGATGTGGGCCGCCAGAGCAGCCACGGTGGCGGCCGACTCCTCGCGTTCGGCGGCGGGCACCAATCCCAAATGTCGTGAGGGGGCCGTGATGGCCGACGTCCGCGGCACCATGCCCAAGACCGGCAGCCCCGCCTGCTGGAACACCGTGGCGAGCTCGGACGCGTGCCGGGCGCTGGCGACTCGGTTCACGATCACGCCCGCAATGCGCACGCGCGGATCGAAGGTCCGCAGCCCCAACGCGGCCGCGGCAGCGGTGCGCGACGATCCGGACGCGTCCACCACGAGCACGATCGGGGCCCCCAGGAGGCGGGCGATGTGCGCGGTGGACCCGAAACCGTCGCGGCCAAGCTGTCCGTCGAACAGCCCCATCACCCCCTCGATGATGGCGACATCGGCCGGGGTTGGGGTCAGGACGCCGTGCGCAAAGAGCGTCGGGACCAGCGCCTCGCTGGTGAGCACGGCGTCGAGGTTGCGGCCGGGGCGTCCGGTTGCCATGCCGTGGTAGCCGGGGTCGATGTAGTCGGGGCCGACCTTGAAACCCGCGACCTCGCGTCCGACGGCACGCAGCGCCGCCATCAACCCGGTGGCGACAGTGGTCTTCCCCGCCGAGGAGGCGCTGGCGGCCACGACGAGCCGTGGGATGGTCACCATTCGATGCCCGCCTGTCCGCGCTGGCCGGTGTCGTAGGGGTGTTTGCGTTTGGTCATCTCCGTGACCGTGGTGGCGATCTCCAGTAGCCGGGCGGGCGCGTTGCGTCCGGTGACAACGACGTGTTGGACGCCCGGACGATCCTGCAGCGTCGTCAGCACCTCGTCGAGATCGACCCAGCCCCGGGCCAGCGGATACGTGAACTCGTCCAGCACGTAAAGCTGGTGGCGCTCGGTGCCGAGTCGTTCCCGAACCTCGGCCCAGGCGCTCTGCGCAGCCTCGATGTGGTCGGGTTCGGCGGCGGGTCGGTGGGCCTTCGTTCGTCCGACGCCCGAGGCAAACCAGGCGACCTCGCCGCCCGCCCCGGTTCGCTCATGTTCGGCGCCGAGCGCCTCCAACGCCGCCCGCTCGCCGGCGGGCCAAGCCCCGGACTTCAGAAACTGGAATACCCCGATGGACCAGCCCTGATGCCAGCCACGCAATGCGAGCCCCATGGCTGCCGTGGTCTTCCCTTTCCCGTCCCCGGTGTTCACGATGAGCGCCGGACGCAAGCGTCGCTGCCGGGTGGTGAGCCCGTCGTCCGTGGGGGGTGCGGGCCTCTCTTCAGCCACGGCAGACACCGGATCGTTGGCCCGCGGGCGCCTGACGAATGCTCACGAATCCCGATTGTGCCCCATCTGGCTAAGGTGCTGGACATGGGTGACGAACGCGATATCCGCGAACAACTGAGCGCGGGCCTGCCTGATGAGGCCTTCGTCACGGACGGCCTGCTCACCAAACGTGTGCTTCGTGCGCATGCGTTGGCGATGCTCGCACCGACCGCAGGAGAGCGGCTGTGGGACCTGGGTGCTGGCACCGGGTCCATCGGTATCGAGTGGTGTCGGCTGCATCCCACCAATCTGGCGGTGGCCGTGGAACGCAACCCGGAGCGGGTCTCGCGGATCCTCACCAACGCGGGCAATCTCGGCGTGGCCGATCAGCTTGCCGTGGTGACCGCCGACGCGAGCGACGCCTTGGACCACCTCCCCGAGCCGGATGCGGTGTTCGTCGGTGGCGGGCTCGATACGGCGCTGCTGCGCCGCTGCTGGGAGCGGCTGCCCTCTGGTGGTCGCTTGGTGGCGCATAGCGTGACGGCTGACTCCGATGCGGTGCTGCTGGAGGCGTTTACCCGCTGGGCCGGGGAACTGAACCGGGTGGCGGTCGAAGTCGGGGAACCGCTCGGACGCTTCACGGGCTTCCGGCCGCTGCGGACGGTCACCACCTGGGCGGCTACCAAATCGTGAGGCCAGGGCGGTGATCCCGCAGGACGACCCTGGTGACAATCCGTCCTAGGGCCGTGCAAGGATCGAGGTGCCATCCACGGCACGGAACTCGGTGAAACTCCGAGACGGTCGGGCCACTGTGTCCCCAGCGATGGGGGAGTCAGATACGTCCGTGGGTGACGGTTCCTGCGGCCACGCCACCGAAAAGGGGAACTCGTCGATGCATATCGCTGAGGGTTTTCTGCCTGCCACCCACTGCGTTGCGTGGTACCTGGCGTCGGCGCCGTTCGTCATTCACGGGGGTCGGCGGGTCATCCAACAATCCAAGGAACAGCCCGAAGCCCGCCTTCTGCTGGCGGCCGCGGGTGCCTTCACCTTCGTGCTGTCCTCCATCAAGCTGCCGTCGATCTCGGGCAGTTCGTCCCATCCCACCGGGACGGGGCTGGGGGCTGTGCTGTTTCGGCCGCCGGTGATGGCGTTCTTGTCCACGATCGTGCTCCTCTTCCAGGCGCTCCTCCTGGCTCATGGCGGCATCACGACCTTGGGTGCGAACGTGTTCAGCATGGGCATTGTGGGCCCGTTCGTGGGGTACGGGTCGTGGCGGCTCGCGCGGCGTTTCGGCTGGTCCGACAGGGTGGGAATCTTCCTGGCCTTGGCGTTGGCCGATTTCACCACCTACCTGATGACGAGCTTCCAGCTGGCTTTGGCCTTCCCCGATCCGGTGTCCGGATTGGCGGGGGCGATGACCAAATTCTTGGGGGTGTTTGCGTTCACGCAGGTGCCCCTCGCCATCGCGGAAGGCATCCTCGGAGTGCTGGTGTTCCGGGTTCTGCTCGATATCGCGGGCCCTGAACTGCAGCGCCTCGGCGTGGTGCCCGCGCTCCCCGAGGCGGTGGCCTGACATGACACGCAAGCGGCTGACCACGGCGGCGCTGCTGGCGGCGTTGGTCCTGATTTTCGGGATGAGCCTGGCGTTCGGGAGTCAACACACCAGCACGGCAACGCCGTTTGGCGGAACGGATTCGGTCGCCACGGCCGCCATTCAGCAGTCCGATCCGGACTACGTTCCCTGGTTCCAGCCCTGGTTCAATCCCGGCTCCGCCGAGGTCGAGTCTGGACTTTTCGCCCTCCAGGCGGGGCTCGGGGGCACGGTGTTGGGGTTCGCTGTCGGCGCGCTCTGGGGACGTCGGCACCCTGCCCCCGCGAGGACGGGCGACTGATGGCGCGAGGACTCGCGTTGGATCACGCGGCGTGGACGAGTCCCTGGCGGACGCGTTCGGTCCGCGACAAAGGCCTCTTGTCCCTGGGGCTGATGGGCGCGGCCATCACGCTGCCACCCGTGCCCGGCGGTGTCGGAGTGGCGGCCGTCGCCATGGTGCTGCTGCTCGGTCCGATCGGTGTCGGCTGGGCACGACTGGGTCGGCTCAGCTGGCTGCCCGGGGTCTCCATCCTGATGGGGGCCGCGGCCGTGGCGGTGAGTATCCGGTGGGAGAACGGCGTTCAGTTCTTGGTCACCGCCGACGGGCTGACGACGGCGGGAGGCCTCGCGATCCGGGCGAGCGCAGCCACGCTGGCGATGTTCACGCTGGCGTGTTCCACCCCCATGGTCGATCTGTTCGCGGCGCTGCGCCGCGCCCGAGTGCCCGATGCCCTGATCGAGATCGCGTCGCTGATCTATCGCTTCACCACGGGGTTGTTGGTGACCGCGGGCGCCATCCATGAGGCGCAGGCGGTCCGACTGGGGTTTGCCACGCGGTCGGCCACCATGAGGTCCGCCTCGCTGGGCACGTCGGCGCTGTTGGTGCGGAGCTGGGATCAGGCCCGCCGACTCGAGGCCGGTTTGATCGGACGTGGCTACGAAGACACACTGCGGACCGTCGAACCGACGCGGCGGAGATCGACACGGTTTCTGCTGGCCAGCCTGGTCACGGTGGCCGTCCTCGTGGCCGGATCTGCCGCTTGGCCGGTGAGCCGATGAGCCCTCATTTCCTGTCTGCCACCGCGCTGCATGTCGCGTTCGGGGGGCATCCCGTCCTGACCGACGCCAGTGTCAGCCTCCCGACAGGCCAGTGCCTGGCCTTGCTCGGCGCCAACGGGTCGGGCAAGACGACGTTGCTGCGAACGTTGGCAGGCTCGCTGCGGCCCCTCAGCGGACAGGTGCTCGTCGACGGGGTCCCCCTCGACTTTGGGCGCGCGGGGCTTCGCGCCCACCGGCAACGGGTACAGCTGGTGGCGCAAAACCCCGACGATCAACTGTTCGCCGCTGACGTCTTTCGTGATGTGTCTTTTGGGCCGTTGAACCTGGGTCTGGACGAGGCCGCTGTCCGTGAGCGGGTGGCGCAGGCGTTGGCGGCGCTCGCGATCGAGGATCTGGCCGAGCGTCCGATCCACGAGTTGTCCTTCGGTCAGCGCAAACGGGTGGCCCTGGCTGGAGCGCTGGCGATGCGTCCGTCGGTCATTCTGTTGGACGAGCCAACGGCCGGCCTCGACCCCCACGGCGTCCAGGAACTCGTGGCCGCCCTGGACAGCTTGCGGCGTGGGAACACCACCGTGATGATCGCCACCCACGACGTGGACTTCGCTCTCGCCTTTGCCGATTCGGTGGCCGTCTTGGTCCAGGGCCAGGTGCGGCACGGTTCCGCAGCTGAGTTGTTGTCGGACCCGGGTTTGGTCGAGGCCGCCCGACTGCGCCAGCCGTGGGTGCTGGAGGCGGCGGCCGGGCTGGGGCTGGACCCGTCGGGGATCAGGGACGTCGCGGGGCTGGTCGCCGCTGCGCAGGCCGGTGTTGGGGTTGGATCCGTGGGGGGCGTGGCGTGAGCGTCCAGGGGCTAGCGGCCAGCCAGCGCCAGGAGGGCATCCAGGTCGACGTGGGCTTCAAGGGCGTCAGCCAGATCGTCCAACATCTGGGTGCGGCGCGCTGCGAATCCCGGGGCGTCGGGCGCGGGCGTCCAGGAGGATCCGACCGTGGCGGCCAGGTCGCTGAGCCAGGCGCGGCGGAAGTCGTCGCATTCGAAGGCGCCATGCCAGATCGTGCCCCAGGTGTTGCCGACACGGATGCCGTCCAAGAAGGGTTCGCCCTCGGTGGTCTCGACGATCCCGTGGTGGATCTCGTAGCCGGTCACGGGATGCCCTTGCCACCAGCCGAAGGGTTGCCCGAGAACCTTGTCCTCGGTGAAGGTGACGCGCGCAGGCAGCAGGCCCAGGCCACGTTCAACGCCGCGCGCGGACTCAATCGGATCGTCGATCACCTCGGCGAGCATCTGGTACCCGCCGCAGATGCCCAAGATCGGACCGCCCGCTGCCGCCCGGTGCACCAGCGCATCTGCCAGGCCGACGCGGCGCAACCACGCCAGGTCGGCCAGCGTGCTGCGGCTGCCGGGCAGCACCACGAGATCGGCGCCCGCGATGTCCGAGGGGCTGGCCGTGACGAAAACGTCCAGGCCTGGCTCGGCGGCCAGAGCGTCCAGATCGGTGGCGTTCGAGATCCGTGGGAAGCGGATCGCCGCCACCCGCAACGCGCCCGCGCGGCCTGGCAGGCGGGGCCACTTCGCGAAGGCGAGGGCGTCTTCGCTATCGAGCCACACCTGATCCAGCCACGGCACGACCCCCAAGCACGGCAGGCCGGTGCGGGCGGTGAGTTCGTCCAACCCCGGGTCGAGAACTGCCTGATCGCCCCGGAACTTGTTGATCAGGTACCCGGACAAGCGGCTCCGATCCGCGTCGTCGACGATCGCCCAGTGGCCGTAGATGGACGCCAGGACGCCGCCGCGGTCGATGTCGCCCACGAGGAGCACCGGCATGTCGAAACGCTGGGCGAGCCCGAAGTTCACGTAGTCGCCGGCCCGCAGGTTGATCTCGGCGGGGGAGCCGGCGCCCTCGGCGATGACGAGGTCGTACTGCGCAACGAGTTCCTCGTAGGCGGCGAAGGCCGCGCTCGCCAGGTGGGTGCGTCCGCCGACGTACTCACCGGCTTCGAGCGTCCCGCCGGGTTGACCCCGCAGGACGATGAACGCCCGGCGATCGGTGGCGGGCTTGATCAGGACGGGATTGTGGATGGCCGACGGCTCCACCCCGGCCGCGAGCGCCTGGAGGTATTGGGCGCGTCCGATCTCGGAACCGTCGCGGCACACCATCGAGTTGTTGCTCATGTTCTGTGCCTTGAAAGGGGCCACCCGCACGCCTCGGCGGGCCAACGCCCGGCACAGGCCGGCCACGATCAGCGACTTGCCTGCATCCGACGAGGTGCCCGCCACCAAGATTCCTGCCACCCGGGCATCCTGCCACGGCAGCCGTCCTATCCCACCAAGACCAACCAACCCCGGCGTCCGCCGGAAACAACAAGGAGATACCCCATGAACGCAGAAGTCACACCGACGTCCGTCCCGGCCCCCAACCCCGCCGCTTACGAGGCGGCGCGGCAGTTATCCGACGGGCAGGCCAAGCCCTTGGGTGCATTGGGGGACTTGGAGTCGCTGGCGGCGTGGGTGGCGTCCTGCCAGGGGGTGTGCCCACCGCGGCAGGTCGAGGACGTCCGCGTGGTGGTCTTCGCCGGGGACCACGGCATCGCCGCCGACGGGGTGTCGGCCTACCCGGCCGAGATCACGCCCATCATGGTCTACGGCATCGCCGCGGGGCATGCCGGGGTGTCGGCGCTGGCCGAGGCGAACCGGGTAGCGGTGGCGGTGTACGACATCGGCGTCGCCGTCGACTTCCCCGACCTGCCCGCCGAGATCAGCCGGTTCAAGGTGCGCCAATCGTCCGGGGCCATCCACGTCACGGACGCGCTCACCCACGAGGAGGTGCGGCGGGCGCTGGCCGCCGGCGACACCATCGCCGCCGAGCAGATCGCGGCGGGCGCCCAGCTGCTCATCGCCGGCGACCTCGGCATCGGCAACACCACCATCGCGGCCGCGCTGATCGCGGCCACGCTGGGCGTGCCCGCAGAGGCCGTCACGGGGCGTGGCACGGGGATCGACGACGCGACCCTGATCCACAAGACGGCCCTCATCGATGCTGCGCTGGCGCGGGCGGGAGAGCGCGTGTCCGATCCGGTCGAGCGCTTGGCGGCCCTCGGCGCCGCCGACTTCGCCGCCGCGGTGGGATTCATGACGGGCGCTGCCCGTCGGGGCATTCCGGTGTTGCTGGACGGTGTGAACGCCGTCGCCGAAGCCCTGGTTGCCGAGGACTACGCGCCCGGCACGAAGTCGTGGATGCGCGCCGGCCACCGGTCGACCGAGCCTGGCCAGGCGTTGGCGTTGGAGCGATTGGGCTTGCGTCCCCTGGTCGATCTGCACCTGCGGCTCGGCGAGGGCACCGGGGCGATCATGGCGGTGCCGATCGTCCGTACGGCGGTGGCGGCCCTCAACGGCATCGCGCAGTTGGCCGACCTGAGCTGATTGTTCGTCAAGATGGTGTTGATTTACGCGCCAGGGTGACGTGTAAATCAACACTGTCTTTCGAGGCGCCGTGACGGTGCCGTCAACCGACCAACACCTGCGCCAGAAAAGCGTTGGTTTCCGCCTGGCGGTCGTAGTCGCCGGACCTTTGGACGCACGTCGGGCACCAATGGCCGCCCCGCAGCACCAAGAACGGGCTGGCCTCGAAGGTGTGGCCGTCGGCGCAGCGCCAGGTGGTGGGCGTCCGCGAGGTGGCGGGAGGCGTGACGGGCGAACCGCCCCGGAAGGTCGCGGCACCGACCAGGTCGGCGTGGGTCCAGGCGGTTTCCGGCTTTGATTCGTCGTAGCCGTGGTCGAGGTAGGCGGGCGTCCGAGAGGGGTTGGGGACGACGAAATCGTCCCAACCGCCGATGGCTTCCCACGCCTCACGGGACCCGAAGTGCGCGCGAATGCCCTCCTCGTGACCAGTTTCGATGGCGTGCATCGTGCCGCGTGGGGCGCGGGTCTGAGGCCCCATCACGTACTTCTTGATGATCCAGCTCGGCACGCGTCCTGCGTTGCGGACGGCGAAACTCTGCAAGGCGTGGACGCGTGCCAACGCGTCGGCGAACATCTCGGTGCGAAACGGAACCAGGTCGTTCAGGGCGTCGGAGTCGGTGTACCACTGGCCGTGGAAGTTGCGGGTCGCGAACCAGGATCGGTCGTACCAGCGCCGGACGTCACGGACGCCGAGGGATCCGCCGATGGCCACCTGGAACTCCCAGTTGGTGAGCCGCCAGTTCTCGCCGCCGCCGATGTTCCAGATGTGGCCCCACAGCTCCTCGGGGACGTCCGGCTGGCACAACCCGACCAGCAGCCGGGCGGCGTCGGCGTCGGAGACCCACTCCATGACGGCCTCGAACGGGGGGTGCGTCATGATCGGGTCGCGGATGGCCAGCATGCCCGGGTGGAGGATGCCGGTTTGGCGCAACCAGGTCCAGCGGGGGAGTCCGCTGTCGACAAGGATCCGCTCGGCGGCGACCTTCGTCTGGCCGTATTCGTCGAACTGGGAGACCCGGACGGGATCGCCGATCCGACCCCAATGGACGGGCGGGTTGCGGCTGCCGGTCTCGGCGACGGATCCGATTCCGATGACCGCGACCGACCCCGGATCGGGCAGTGCGGCCACCGCATCGACGATGTTGCGCATGCTGCCGATGTTGACGCGCCTTGTCAGTCCAGGATTGGTGTCGGCCAGGGGCGACACCATGGCCCCGACGTGCAGCACCACGTCCACGTCGGCGACGCACCGGGCGACGGGCGCCGGATCGGTGAGGTCGCCCTCAACGATGGTGAGGCCCGGCCAGCGCTGCTGTTCGATGACGGCCCGATCGCCGGGTGTGGGGAGGACGAGCGCCACCACGTCGAGGCCGGCATCCCTCAGGTGCGCGAGGGCCATGCGTCCCCACGCACCCGTGGCGCCGGTGAGAAAGATGCGCCGGTTTCGGGGGCGATCCGGATTGAGTGGGGGCACGGTGGTATAGGCGTCTGGCGCGCCAGCATGGGTGTCGACGTTCTTCATCGAACGAGGAGAAGTCACCCGTCGAAACTACTCTTCTCGCCCGGTTCGACGCGCCGTCCTTCCGGCCCGCCACGTCCGCAGTTCTCGCAAGGTGGGGAAATTGGCGAGGGGTGTGGTCCGGGGCGGGGGGCGATGTTGGACAATGGCCCCGTGACACATCGGATCTACACCACCAGTTTCGCCAGCGTGTACCCGCTCTACGTGGCCAAGGCTGAGCGGAAAGGCCGTACCCAAGCCGAGGTGCATCAAATCATCTCCTGGCTGACTGGCTACGACGAGGCAGGGCTGGCGCGAGTGTTGGCTGAGGAGACCGACTTTCGGACGTTCTTTGCCGAGGCGCCGGCGCTCAACCCGAACGTCACCCTCATCACCGGCCTGATTTGCGGCCACCGGGTCGAGGAGATCGAGGATCCGCTGATGCAGAAGGTCCGCTATCTCGACAAGCTCGTGGACGAACTGGCCAAGGGGCGGGCCATGCCGAAGATCCTTCGCGGATCAACGACGCTCACCTGACGCGGCACGACCTAAGCCGTCAGCGCTGGCATCAGGGACAAGCCCCGCGGCAACTGCGGACCAAGCTCGCTGACCATCAAGCGGCTGAGTTCGTGCAGGCGCGCGGGCGTCATGCGGACGGCCAGAGCCGTGATTGACACCGCGGCGACGGCGGAGCGTCCGCGCATGATGGCGGTGCCGATGCAGGCGACGTCCGGCTCGTTCTCGCCGTGCTCGATGGCGTAGCCGCACGCGCGCGCCTCGGTCACCGACTCCCTCAATCGCTCGGGGCTGACGCTCAAGGGCGCCGGTAGGTCGCGAAGGTAGCCGCTGAGGGATTGGTCCGAAACGTTGCGGGCGGCCAGCAGCGCCCGTCCCATGGACGTGGAGGCGATCGGCACGCGCTGCCCAACGGCAGACCACACGCGGATCGCCCTCTCGGGTTCTACCTTGTCGACGTACAGCACCTGGTCGCCCGACATGACGCCCAAATGGACGAGCTCATCAGCGGCTCGGGAGAGGGCCACCAGCCCGGGATGAAGGGACTGCGCAAGATTCGCTGGCGAGAACGCCCGGTCGCCAAGCTCGAACGCAGTCGGACCCATGGAGTAGAACCCGGTGGCGTCGTCCTGGCTGGCGAAACCGCGAAGGCGCAAGGTTGAGAGTGCCCGGTAGGCCGTGGATTTGTTGACCCCGACGCTCTCGGCGAGTTCGTTCAGGGGCGCGCCTTCGGGCCCGGCGTCGGCGAGCGCCACCAAGAGCTGGAGGGCGCGATCGATCGCCTCCACGCGCGGCGTCGATGTCTCGCTCATGTGGCCATGCCTTCGTCCATAGCGACGTTAAGAATCGCTCCCATCATTTTCCCAGTATCCCTTGACATCCCTAATTGAAACGTTGCAATATAAGACCACTGGACGAAATGAACCGTTTCACACAGAGAAACGACAGCGAAAGGGGTCAGGATGCAACCAACAGCCGGCCGGATCATCCCGGTGGTCGTGATCCGCAATGCCGACCGAGCAGAAGCCCTCGGGGAGGCGCTGGTAGCAGGCGGTGTCCCGGTCGCGGAGGTCACCTTCCGCACCGCAGCCGCACCCGAGGCCATCCGCCGCATGGCGACTAACAGCAACCTGCTGGTGGGGGCAGGCACCGTGCTCACCCCCGATCAGGTCGACCAGGCCGTCGACGCGGGGGCGAGCTTCATCGTCAGCCCCGGCTTCAGCCAGGCGGTCGTGCTGCGGGCGCAGCATCACGGGCTCCCGGTGTACCCCGGCGCCGTGACCCCTACCGAGATCATGGCGGCGCTCGACCTGGGTCTCACGACCCTCAAGTTCTTCCCGGCGGACGTCTATGGCGGCCCCGCCGCGCTACGCGCTCTCGGCGCCCCTTTCGGACAGGTGCAGTTCATCCCGACCGGCGGCGTCTCCGCGAGCAACCTCGCCGACTACCTGGCGCTGCCGAACGTGGCCGCCGTGGGTGGGTCGTGGATGGTGCCCGCCGCCGCGATTGAAGCCGGTGACGCCGAGACGATCAAACGCTTATGCGCCGAGGCCGCTGGCTTCGTCGCCGCCGCCGTGAAGGTGGCCTGACATGGTTGCCGCGCTTCAACTTCGTCCCGCTGACGAATGCCGCTACCAGGCGGTTGGCCTTGGTGAAGTCATGCTTCGCCTGGATCCGGGCGATCTTCGAATCCGCACCGCCCGTAACTTCGCGGCCTGGGAGGGGGGCGGCGAATACAACGTCATTCGGGGCTTGTCCCGCGTCTTCGGCCTGCCGACCGCCGTGGTCACCGCGCTTGTCGACGATGAGGTGGGTCACCTCATCGAGGGCTTCATCATGGCCGGCGGCGTGGACGCTCGCTGGATCACCTGGGCCGAATCCGACGGTGTCGGACGCACGGTCCGCAACGGCCTGAACTTCACCGAACGGGGCTTCGGGGTGCGTGGCGCCAAGGGCGTCTCGGATCGGGGTCACACGGCCATCGCGCAGCTTCGTCCCGAGCAGGTCGATTTCGATCGGCTGTTCGGCGAGGCGGGCGTCCGTTGGTTGCACACCGGTGGCATCTTCGCCGCCCTCGGCGAGCAGAGCGCCGCGACCGCCCTCGCCGCCGTCAAGGCCGCGAGGAAGCATGGCACCGCCGTCTCCTACGACCTCAACTACCGGCCCAGCCTCTGGAAGTCGATCGGCGGCCAGGCGCGGGCCCAAGAGGTCAACCGCGAACTCGCCCGGTATGTCGACGTCATGATCGGCAACGAAGAGGACTTCACCGCCGCCCTCGGCTTCGAAGTTCCGGGTGTGGACGAACAGCTCGCCTCGCTGCCCATCGAGGGCTTCACCGCGATGATCGGCCAGGTCGCCGAGGCCTTCCCCAACCTTGCCGTCATCGCGACCACCCTGCGGACCGTCCGCTCGGCCTCGGTCAACGACTGGGGGGCGGTGGCCTGGGCGTCCGACACCGGCCTCGTCCAAGCAACCCACCGAGACGGGCTCGAGGTGCTCGACCGGGTGGGCGGCGGCGACTCGTTCGCCTCGGGCCTCATCTACGGCTTGCTCACCGACCAATCCCTCGCCCGCAGTGTCGAGCTGGGCGCCGCCCACGGCGCGCTCGCCATGACCACCCCCGGCGACACCTCCATGGTCACCGCGAGCGAGGTCTTCAAGCTCGCCAGCGGTGGCAACGCCCGAGTCGACAGGTAGGACGCCATGCCCCGGTCGACAACCCCAAATACCCCCGAGGAAGCAATGTCTGGTTCCTCGTCAACAACTAAGAAAGGATGCACGAAATGAGTGCCCTGCCTACCAATCCGGTACCGCCTGAAGCTGCAGTCGGCGTCCGGGACCCCAAGAAGGCCGCCATGAGCGGTTGGATCGGCAGCGCGCTGGAGTATTACGACTTCGCGCTGTACTCCACCGCCGCTGCGCTGGTCTTCCCCAAAATCTTCTTCGCCGCCGACAACCCGACCGTCGCCCTCATCGCCTCGCTCGCCACCTACGCCGTGGGCTACGTCGCCCGCCCCGTCGGTGCTGTGGTGCTGGGTGCCTACGGTGACCGACACGGACGCAAGAACGTCCTCGTCATCGCCATGCTCATGATGGGCTTCGCCACCCTCGCCGTGGGTCTCCTCCCGACCTACTCCCAGGTGGGCGTCTGGGCTCCGCTCGGACTGGTCATCCTGCGCCTCATCCAGGGCTTCGCCGTCGCCGGTGAGCTCGGCGGCTCGAACGCCATGATCGTCGAACACGCGCCGGACGCCCAGCGCGGCTTCTTCGCCAGCTTCAGCCTCCAGGGCACCCAAGCTGGTTCCATCTTGGCCACGGCCGCCATGCTGCCCCTCGCCACCTTGCTGCCGGAGGCCGCCTGGCTCGGCTGGGGTTGGCGCATCCCGTTCCTGCTGAGCGCCGTCGTGATCGTCGCCGGGTACGTCATCCGTCAGAAGGTCAGCGAGCCGCCGAGCTTCGCGGCTCAGCAAGAGGCAGGCGTCAAGCAGCGCTTCCCCTTCGTTGAACTGCTCCGCACCAAGCCCGTCGTCATGCTGCTGTGCATCGTCATGACCCTCACCAACGTCATCGGCACCACGACCATCGTGTTCGGCCAGTCCTTCGCTACCGCCAAGGGCTACGGCGTCGGCTTCACCTCCGGCGACATGTTGTGGGTCTCTCTCGTGGCCAACATCACCGCCGTCATCATGATCCCGATCTGGGGCGCGTTGTCCGACAAGTTCGGACGCCGCATCTTCATGATCGTCGGCGGCCTCGGCGGCGGCCTGCTGTCGGGTGTCTACCTGATGTTCGTCCAGCAGCGGAACCTCGTCATGACGTTCGTCATGGTGATCGTCGTCCAGGGCATCTTCTTCCAGATGTGGAACGCGACCTTCGCGACCTACTTCCAGGAGCAGTTCCCGATGCGGATCCGGGTCACCGGTTTCGCGGTGTCGCAGAACATCGGCCTGATGATCGCCTCGTTCCTGCCGTCGATCTTCACCGCACTCGCTCCTCCCGGAACGGCCAACGTGCCGCTGATCATCGGTGGCACCACCTTCGCCATCACGGTCGTGGCAGCGCTCAGCACGCTGGGCCTCCGCGAAACCAGGGGCACCTCGCTCGAGGATCTCGAGGACGCCGCCCCTTCGCAGTCCAAGTCCGCGGCGCACGTGGCCTGAGTCCCGGCTAGGTTCCTTGTGAGAGTGCTGGACGGACGCAATCCGTCCAACACTCGGGGGAACCACCAGGACGCTCTCCCCGCTTCGGCGGGTCACCCCAAGGAGGGAATCATGCAAAAGAAGACCTGGCCCGTAAAACACAGCCCGCTGCTGCGGGCCCCCGAGCGCTTCGTGTCACGCGGTGCCATTCAAGAGTTGGTGCAGCGACTGACCACCAACCTCGTCAACATCACCGATGAGACCGGCGAGTTCCTGTTGCGCCTCGACGACGGACGCGTCATCGACACCAAAGGCTGGGCCGGCTGGGAGTGGACGCACGGCATCGGCCTCTACGGCATCTGGCAGTACTACGACCAAACCGGCGATGCGGCGATGCGCGACATCATCGACGCCTGGTTCGCCGCCCGCCTCGCCCAAGGCACCACGAAGAACGTCAACACCATGGCGCCCTTCCTCACCCTCGCCTGCCGCTACGAAGAGACCGGCGACCGCACGATGCTGCCGTGGCTCGACTCGTGGGCCGAATGGGCCATGCGCGACATGCCGCGCACCCAGCACGGGGGCATGCAACACATCACCCTCGCCGAAGAGAACCACAACCAAATGTGGGACGACACGCTCATGATGACCGTCCTGCCGCTGACCAAGATCGGTCTGCTGCTCGATCGTCCGGCCTACGTCCGCGAGGCCACCTTCCAGTTCCTCACCCACGTCGCCTACCTCGCCGACCGGCAAACCGGCTTGTGGTTCCACGGGTGGACGTTCGACGAGCGTCACAACTTCGCCCAGGCCCGGTGGGCACGGGGCAACTCGTGGCTGACCATGGTGATCCCCGACTTCTTGGAGTTGGTGGATCTGCCGGCCGATGATCCGACGAGGCGATTCTTGGTCGAGATCCTCAAGGCGCAGGTCAGCGCGCTCGCGGCGCTGCAAGACGAGACGGGCCTCTGGCACACGCTGCTGGACGATCCGGACTCGTACCTGGAGGCTTCCGCTACCGCCGGTTTCGCCTACGGCATTCTCAAGGGCGTCCGGATGGGGCTGTTGGAGCGCGAGTACTCCGAGGTCGCCGAGAAGGCGGTGCGGGCCATCATCGCCAACATCTCCGACGACGGCGAACTGCAGCAGGTGTCCTTCGGCACCGGTATGGGTTCGGATCTCGACTTCTACCGCAACATCCCCCGCACCTCGATGCCCTACGGGCAGGCCATGGCCATCTTGTGCCTGGCTGAGTACCTGCGCACCTACTACTGACACTCGCTCTCCTCGATTGGACGCTCATGATTCTCGATACTTTCCGCCTCGACGGCCGGGTTGCCCTGGTGACCGGCACGTCGCGGGGGCTCGGCCAGGCGGCTGCGGTCGCCCTGGCCGAGGCCGGCGCCGATGTGGCCCTGCTAGACCGGACGCCCGCCGATGAGACGGCGGCGATGATCCAAGCGCTCGGGCGCCGCACCCACTCCCTCGAGCTGGATCTGATCTCGGCGACCCCGGACCAGCTCGTGGCCGCGGTGGACGAGGTGATCGCCGCCCTCGGCGGCCTCGACATCCTGGTGAACAACGCCGGGATCATCCGCCGGGCGCCGCTGCTGGAGCATTCCGGGAAGGACTGGGACGACGTCCTGGCCATCAACCTCGACGCGGTGTTCCATTTGTCGCAGGCCGCAGCCCGCGGCTTCGTGGCGCAGGGGCGGGGCAAGATCATCAACGTCGCCTCGATGCTCTCCTTCCAGGGCGGCATCTTGGTGCCCGGCTACACCGCCAGCAAACATGCCGTCGCCGGGCTGACCAAGGCCTTCGCCAACGAGTTGGCCCCCCACGGGGTCCAGGCGAATGCGATCGCGCCGGGCTACATGGCCACCGACAACACCGCCAAGTTGCGCGCCGACGTCGAGCGGGAGGCCGCGATCTTGGCCCGGATCCCCGCGGGACGCTGGGGCACCCCCGCCGATCTCCAGGGGCCCTTCGTGTTCCTCGCCTCGGACGCCTCGAACTACCTCACCGGGGCCATCATCCCGGTCGACGGCGGCTGGCTCGTCCGCTAACTCCCTGTCACGCACAACTGAAAGACCCATCTCATGGACCAGCGCTACGCCACCAGCCCCGACCAACTGCCCCTCTTCGACACCGCCGACATGCGCGAGCGCTTCCTCGTCGAGGACGTCTTCGTGCCCGGCCAGGTGACGATGACCTACACCCACCACGATCGGATCGTGCTCGGCGGGGCCGTCCCGGCCGGAGCCGAACTGACCCTCACCGCGCCGGCGGAACTGCGGGCCGACTACTTCCTCGCCAACCGCGAACTCGGCGTCATCAACGTCGGCAACACCGGCGTGGTGACCGTCGGGTCGGACGTTTACACGATGCCCAACGGCGCCTGCCTCTACGTCGGACGCGGCGCGCAGTCGGTGACCTTCGCCGATGGTCCGCAGGGTGGCGCGCAGTTCTACCTGTTCAGCGCCCCAGCGCACACCACCTTCCCGACCACCCTGGCGCTACCCGATCAGGGCACCGTCCGGGAACTGGGCGACCAGGTCACCAGCAACCGTCGGACGCTCACCCAGTACATCCACGAGTTCGGCATTCAGTCCTGCCAGATCGTGATGGGCGTGACCCGGCTTCACCCGGGGTCGATGTGGAACACCATGCCCGCCCACACCCACGACCGGCGCACGGAGTGCTACCTGTACTTCGACGTGCCGAGCGACGCGCGCGTGATCCACCTCATGGGGGAGCCGAAGGAGACCCGGCATCTCGTGGTCGCCGACCGCCAGGCCGTCATCTCGCCCTCGTGGTCGGTGCACTCCGGCGTCGGCACCGCGGCGTACTCGTTCGTCTGGGCCATGGCCGGGGAGAACAAGTCCTTCGACGATATGGATCCCGTGCCCCCCACGTCCCTGCTCTAGGCCAGGCCCGCTTCGGTGAAGTTGGTGAGCTCGATGCCGCGGTTGGCGAGCAGGTCGCGGATCCGAGGCGAGGTCACCAACTCCAAGTCGCGGGCACGGATGATGTGGAAGCTGCTGGCGTCCAAGAGGTCGGCGTCCACGTAACCCGGGTGGGTGATGAGGATGCTGAGTTCGTGGCTGCCGACCTCATCCAGCAGGTTCTCGAAGTCGCTGATCGGGTCGGCGTCTACCTGCTCGGTCGGCCCGAAGGGGGAGCCGTACCAGGGGTTCGGCAGCAGCGGTACGCGTCCGCTGCGGTACAGGTCGTCCATGACGAGAAGCCCGCGCTCGGCGGCGACCTCGTGCAGCACCTGGTCGGACATGTCCGACACCAGCGAATGGTGATGCAGGTAAACGGGCGGACGGTCGAACAAGGCGTAGAACCGGTCGACCTGCGCACGGGCTTCGGCAAGGGTCTGCTCGTGGTCGAAGGGCTCGGGGTCGAATGATTGATAGACGCCATCGCCCCCGACCACCGGATAGGCGGCCTTGATCTGGTGCGAGGTGCGGAAGCGCCCGTCCGCCTGCACCAACCCGGGGACCTGGTCGGCTGGCAGCAGCGGGCGTCCGGTGACCAAGTTCAGATCGAGGCCGATGTCGAGGCCCTTCAGGTCCCGGAGAGCCTCGGCCGCGAAGGCAGCATCGGGTTGGTTCGTGAAGATGCCGGTGGCTCGGACGAGCCCCTTGGTGGCGGCCTCCTTGATGCCGAGGGTGGCTGCGTGGCTGATCGCGAGATCATCGGCCTGGACGATCAACGAGGGCATAGGGGTTCCTGACGGTGAGTCTTGGTGGCGGCCGACATCAGTCTGTGACAGCCGGGTTGATGGTGGGGGGCGTGCCGAGCAGGTCTTGCCGCAACCGGATGAGGTGCAGCATCAAATAGAGGTGTTCCTCGTCGGTGACGCTGGTTGCGAAGGTGGATTCCAGGTAGTTGCCGATCTCGACCGCGCAGGCGAAGGACGCCGGATTCTCGGCGCGGAGCTCTTCGAAGAGTCGGACGAACCCGCCTGCATAGGTTTGGTGGCGAGTGAGGCGCTGGATGACGAACTTCACGTGGGTGAGGAAGCGGACGGTCGGCGGCGAGCCCTCGATGGGGACGCCCAAATCACGTTCCACGATTTCCACGATGTCGTGCAGGGCCTGGCCCAGAGAGAGCGCCTGCCCAGGGTCGCCGCACAGCCCGGCGTTCACCAAGTGCAAGGTGACGAAGCCGGCTTCATCCAGGGGCAGGCGGGTGCCGAGTTCGGTGTGGACGACCTCCAACACCTCGAGCGCGATGGCGAACTCGGTGGGATAGGTCATCTTGGTTTCCCACAACATGGAGTTGTAGATGGGAATCCCTTGTTCGACCCGGCGCAGGGCCTGGGTGAAGTGATCCGCGAGGGCTACTTCCACCGCGGGGGTCAGGGTGATTTGGTGGTGCCGCCGGAGGTGCGCGGTCACGGCGGTGGTCGCCTGCAGCACCTCGTAGGGCAGTTCGAGCAGCACCCGGAAGGCGCCGCTCTTCACGAGTCCCGTCATCTGGAAGACCCGTTCGACCCGACCTTCGTTGACCGCCTGGCCCTTGTTCGTCAGGTAGCCGACGCCGGCGCCGGTGACGATGACCTCCTCGCCCGAGGAGTCGACGGCGAGCACGATGTTGTTGTTATAGATCCGTTTGATGGTTCGCATCCGTCACCTCCTTTCGAGCTGGATCGGACTGGGAAGGCGGCGCCGCTGGTGCGGCGCCGCCCCCCCACCCCTGGATCAGGACGGCAGCGCCGCTGCCGCGGATTTGGGCCGCACGACGAAGATCGGCTGCCCGACCGTCACCGCCCCCTCGGCCATGACGTTTACCTCTTGGCCGGCGGCCAGGTTCGTCACCACGACCGGGGTGATGAGCGAGCAGCCGGCGGCTTCGATGGCTTGGGGATCGAACTCGAGCAGGAGTTGCCCCGCCGCTACGTGTTGGCCCGCTTCGACGACCACCGTGAACGGCTTGCCCCCGAGGCGCACGGTTTCGATGCCCACGTGGATCAACAGCTCCAGGCCGGCATCGGTGCGCAGGCCGATGGCGTGCCCTGTGTTCGGGGCGGCGACCACGGTGGCGGCGCACGGTGCGACGACTCGACGTCCGGACGGCGCAATAGCCACACCGGGTCCGATCAGACCGCTGCTGAACACCGGATCGCCGGTCTCGGAGAGAGGGCGGACGGTCCCCTCCAGCGGGGCGTTGATCGCCATGACGGCGGAGGCAGCGGTCGTGTCCATGGCACCGCGGAAGCCCCCCGCGGACGCCGGTGTGACGGCGGCGGGTTCATCCGTCGCAGGCGTGGCGCCCTTCTTCTCGTAGCCCCAGATCTGCACCAGGACGATCGCCACGGTGCAGGCCACGATGAGGCCGATGACGCCGCCGAGGACCGGCTTCATGAGGGGCAGCGCCAGGATCGGGGCGGGGCTGAAGCCCACCATCACGGTGTTGAAGATCCCCAGTGCGGCACCCGAGGCGGCGGCTGCGATGACCTCGATGACCAAGACGCGGCGGTACCGCAAGACCAAGCCGTACAAGGTGGGCTCCGTGATGCCACCGATGACGACGGCCAAGCTGGCGGCCGCGGCGGTGCCGCGCACGGCCTCGTCTCGCTTCATGAGGGCCTTGATGAGCACCGCCAGCGCGACGCCCATCATCGCGTACTGGTAACCAAAGGCCGCCCCCAAGATCGTGGTGGAGCCCGAGGCGAGTTCGGCAATGGCCACCGTGATGACGGCCCAGTGGATGCCCAACGCCACCAGAACGATCCAGACGGCGGGAACGATGACGTAGAAGGCCCAGGGTGCCGCATGGCTGAGCCACGACGTCCCCGCTCCGATCTGGGCGCCGATGACCGCGCCAATGGGGCCGAAGACCAAGGCCGTCAGCGGTACGAGGAGCAGCAGTTCGAAGGTGGGGACGAAGACCTGCTGGAGGGCCTGCGGGATACCTTTCTTCAGGAGCCGGTCGAGGCCTCCCAGAGCCAGCGCCATCAGCAGCGCCGGGAACATCGAGCTCGCGTAGTTGTACATGAACAGCGGCACGCCGAATGCCTGGACGACGTCTCCGGTCTTGCCGATGGCCATGAAGTCGGGGTGCAGCAGGGCCGCGGCGATCGTGGCACCGATGAACGGGTTGGCGCCGAGCTTGCGTGAGGCGGTGAAGCCGACGAAGACGGGCAGGAAGTAGAAGATCGCGTTGCCCGCGGCGGAGAGCACGAGGTAGGTCGGATTCTTGGCGTCCACCCAACCGAACTGGACGATCAGCAGCGCGATCACCTGGACGATGGCCGCCCCGGTGATGGGGGGGATCAGGGGCTGGAAGGTTCCACCGAGGAAGTCGAAGACGACATCCATGGGGCCGCCTTTCGCCTTGGCGGCGTCTCCGCTGGCCTCTTTGAAGCCGGTCCAACCGTTGAGCGCGACCAACTGGTCGCGCACATTTTCAACGTGGGTCCCGATGACGACCTGAATCTGCCCGCCGGCGCGGAGCGCCTGCACGACGCCGGGCGTCTTACCGAGGGCGTCAAGGTCGACCTTGCCCTCGTCCTTCACGATGAAGCGCAACCGGGTGGTGCAGACGCCCATCCAGGAGACGTTCTCCGGGCCGCCCACGAGCGGGGCGATTTGTTCGGCGAGTGTCGCCGTCTTGCTAGTCATTTGCCTCTCATTCCTTCCTTAGAAGCAGAGAGGTCTCGCCCGCCTAAAACGCAAAAAGAGACCCCAGTCACCCTCTGATGACGGAGGTCTCGCCCGCGCTAGCGGTAACAATCCTCATTTGTTGATGACCCTTACGGATCAAGCCCATGGTGCCTCGGGGGCTCGGCTCTGTCAATCCCAGGGACCTAACCATGGCGTGAGCCGGTGTCGGTGCCACTCGCTTAGGGTGGGGACAGCAACTGACTGGGAGGCTGAATGGACACGACCCTGTTCATTAAGGCGTTCGCAGCCCTGTTCGCGATCATGAACGCGTTTGTGGCGCTGCCCGTCTTCCTGTCGCTGACAACGGGTTATACCGCCCAACGGCAGCGCCGGACGGCCGTCAAGGCGACGCTCTACTCCGCCATCTTGGCCGGTGTGATCCTCATGTCGGGAACGGCCGTTCTTGGGTTCTTCGGGATCAGCGTCAACGACTTCCGCATCGCGGGCGGCATCGTGCTGCTCACCATCGGGTTGAGCATGCTGAGCGGCCAGGGCAGTACGGCCCACAGCCGGACCCCCGAAGAGCAGGCCGCTCAAGACGCTCAGACGGACGTGGCCTTCTACCCGATGGCCTTCCCGATGATCGTGGGCCCTGGGACCATCACCACCCTGGTGCTGCTCGTCGGCGATGCGTCCCCGACTACCTACGTTTCGGTCGGCACCGCGCTCGCTGCCGTCATTGGTTCGCTGGGCCTGGTCTTGTGGTTCGCGCCCAGCATCGGCCACCTGCTCTCCCAGGAACTGCGCGTGGTGATGACCCGTCTGATGGGCATGATCATCGCCGCGACGGCCGTCCAGATGATGGTGGCCGGGCTGCTCGCGGTGTTCCCGGGATTGCGCTGAACGCTGGAGTATCAGTCCTCGGGGACGAGCTTCGCGTCCTGCTTGGGGATGTAAACGTCCTTCAGGATGATCAGCAGCGACGCGGTGACCGGCACGGCGATCAGGGCGCCCAGGAGACCCAGCAAGGTCGCCCCGACGAGGGCGCCGATGAGCACGAGCGAGCCGGGAACGTCCACGGCCTCCGACATCACCTTGGGGGTGAGGAAGTAGGCCTCGACCTGCATGTAGATGAAGTACACGATGAAGAAAATCAACGCACCGACCGGGGAGGTGAACAGCATGACGATGGTGCACATGATCCAGGCGATCGCCGGACCCACCATCGGAATCATCGTGATGAGCAGGGCCAGCAAGGCCAGCAAGGCGGCGTACGGCGAGCCCAAGATGGTCAGCAGGATGAACGCGAAGATGGCGTTGAAGGTGGCCAGGATCGCCATGCCCGACACGTAGCCACCGACCGTCGAGGTGATCTGGTCGGCGATCGCCGCCACGCGCGGGCGGGCGTAAGCCGGCGAAATCCGCACCAAGGCAGTCTTCATCGATTTCATCGACGCCAGGAAGTAGAGCGTCAGAACCAGGACGATGAGGGTGTTCGAGGCGAACTCGATCACGCCTGTGCTGATCGAGAGGAAGCCGCCCGCCACCGCGATGATGTTCGCCGGGGTGGAGAGCCAGGCCTGCACCTGCGCCAAGATCGTGGCGTAGATGTCGCCGCCACCACTGGCCGCCACGAAATTCTTGAACCAGTCGGCGTTCTGGATGCTGGCGATGAAGCTTGGCGTCGCCTTGGCTAGCTGCGTCACCTGCTGCACGGCCACCGGAACCAGGATCGCGATGATCCCGCCGACCACAATCATGAATCCGAGGAACACCACGGCGATGGCGGCCGCTCGGGAGAGCTTGCGCTTCTCGAGCCAGGTCACCAGGGGTTCCAGGGCCATGGCGATGAACAGCGCCGCCCCGATCGAGACCATGACAGTCGAAAGCTTGGTGAAGGTACCACCGAGCGTCACGGCCACCAGCGCACCCAATGTGACGATAAAGCCAAGATTGAAGGGTCTGCCCACGACCACTTGGTTCCGTCGCCGGGGTTTTGCGGCGGGGATGGCAACAGTGGTGGTGGCGGGCTCCGCGACGGACGCCTCGGCCGACGTGGCCGGGGTCACGACCGCGGCTGAATCGGGGGGAGGTGCGGCGGTGACAGCGTTATCGGGGTGCTTCGTCATAACGCTCAGCGTATCGGTTGCCTCGCCCGCGGGGCGGCCTCCCTGAGGTCGGCGGTGAAGGCTCACCAGGAGATGGTGACGTACCCGCCGCCCGGCCCCGAGATGAACAGGTCAGTCGGCCAAGGCTTCCAGTCGATCGAGCAGGAAGCGTAGGGCGAGCAGAGTTGCGGGGGGCGGTGCCTCGCCGACAAGCGGGGCCAACGCCGTGGCGAGGGTGGTGAGGCCGAGGTCGGCGCATTCGCGCTGACAGCGGATCAACGTGTCCCGCTGGCGGGAGGTGAGCTGGGGTTGCCCGGTGGCGGCGAGCGCCAGCACGACGTCGCCGATGGTCGCGAACAGCCGCTGGAGGGCGTTGGGTTCGCGGAGCGGTGCGGTGGCACGCCGCTGGGTGTCGAGTTTGAGTAACCGGCGCTGCCAGGAGGCCTTGCCGTCGGGAAGGCGGATCGACGACGCGGAGAGGGAGACCAGTCGAATGCTCTTCGCCTCCGGCAAGAACACCGCAATCGGCTCGTCATCCAGCGCCACGATCGCCACGACTTTGCGCTGCTCGATCAGCCACGTGAACAGCCGGGCGTGCGTGGGGGTGGCGTCGAGCGCCAGGCGGTGTCTATGCCCGGAGCTGTCCACGACAGGCCAAACGAACTGTTGCGTCACTTCGTCGAGCTCGACCGTGCCCAGACCAAACGACGTCCGGGGCAGGATCATCCGCAGCCGGTGCTCAGGTCGTCCGAACGCCACCTGAGCCGCGCCCGCCGAGGCCTGATTGACCTTCGCAGCGAGGGCCTCGGCATCGAAGGACGTCCAGGGGGTGCTAGTGACGGTGGTCCGCGAGGTGGCGCTCAGAGTGCCGTCGTCGCGGCGTTCGGCGCCCGTGAGGGTCGCCGGCCCACTGCACAACTGGGCGGGTGAGGCGCCCCACAACATCGGGCCATTCCAGTTCAAGCCAAACGACGGATCGGCGCCCGCCGCCCGCCCGGTGGTCGCAGTCTCGACCTGGCCGGCCGCCTCATCCCAGGCGTACCAGGTCAGCCCGCGCGCCCCGGTGGGGGCGTTCCACCAGCGGACCGCGAGCGGCACCAGCTCGCGGACCCCTGCCTCGGCGCCTGGTCCTGTCGCGCCGTAGAGAGCGGCTGGGGGTGCGGGCGAGGTGAGCGCGCGTCCGAGCGCCCACGCCTGGGCGACGGCCGAGAAGGCCGCCGTCTCGTCGACGTCATCGTTGCGCTCGTGCAGGGCCCTCACCTGGCTGGCCGCTAGGGTGGCGAGCCGCGTGAGCAGCGGCAGGTCGTCGAGTTTGGCGCGCTGCGCTGCGCGGGAGAGCCGCGCGGAGCCGTCGGGGTCAATTCGGGCCAATCCTTGCCGGATCACCGCCTCGGCCGCCGCCACCAGCTCCGCCGCCGCCTCCCTCTGGGCTGGCTGCAGTCCGGTGGCGTCGCCCACCCCGTCGGGCCAGGGCCAGGGGCGTCCGTGGGCGGCGAACACCCGGACGATCGCCGCCAGCTTCCACGCCCGTTCGGCCACGTCGGCATGGGAGCCTTCCACGATCATGCCCGCGAGCCCAGCTCCGGGAACCACGATGATCACCGGGGAGCCGGGCCACGCCACGACTAGCTGCTGGCCGCGGGGCTCCACGCGGAGTGAGGACGCCAGGTCGCCCGCGGCGCTCTCTTTCGCCACGCGGCGCACGGCCGCAATGCCTGCCGCCCGGTTCACGGTCGGGGGGTCCCAGGTGAGGACGTCCGCGAGTACGTCGGGTGCCGGGCCGCCGGGGTCCAACGTCTCGTCGGGGAAGGACGCCGTCCGTGCCCACACGCAGGCGACGAGCTTGTGGACGCACACCCCTGCGACGGGGCAGGGGCAGCGAAGAGCTGTCGGCCCCCCGGGCAGCAAGCGGACGATCGCCCCCTCGCACTGCAGGTCAACCGCCGCATCGGTGATCTCCGCCACGGTGACCGCGCCGTCGGCCACCAGGCGCTGCGCCCGGCGCAGCAAGCCACGATTGCCAAAGGCGGCCAGGGCCTCGTCGTCAAGACCCCCGAGGGCGGCCAGCCACGTCGGGGTGCTCACTGGGTCACCTCCGCCAACCAGTCGGCAAACCGGTCGGGTGTCATGGCCCCGATCTCCATGCCCGCGGCCGCCAGCCGGGCCGCCATGGCTCGGTCGTAGTAGGGGTCGCCCGCATCGGCGAGGGAGGCCAACCCCAGCAGTCGCACGCCCGACGCCGCCAACCGGCGGGTGCAGGCCAGCAGCGAAGACACCGAGCCGCCCTCTTCGAAGTCGCTGATGAGTGCGAGCACCGTCCGGGACGGCTGAGACACCAGGGTTTCGGCGTAGTGCATCGCTTTGGCGATGTCGGTGCCGCCGCCCAACTGCGAGGACATCAACACCTCCACCGGGTCCTGCGCCAGGTGCGACAGATCGGCCAGTCCAGTGTCAAACAGCACCAGCCGGACGCTGAGGCCCGGCAGCCCCGCCAAAATCGCGGCGGACACCGCGCTGTGCAGCACTGATCCGGCCATTGAGCCCGATTGGTCGACCAGGATGATGACGTCCCATTGGATGTTGCGGCGACGCTGGCGGGCCATGAACCGCACCTCTTCGACGAGCATCCGGCCCGTCTCGGGGTCGATGTTGCCGAGGTTGGCGGCGATCGTCCGGCGCCAGTCGAAGTTACGCAACGAATGGTGGGGAGAGCGCTGGTGACGCAGCCGGGCGCCGGTCAGACTGGTGGTGAACTTTGGACGCAACCGCGCCAGGATTTCCTCGACGACCTTGCTTATGATCCGACGGACGCCTGCCGCCGTGTTGGCGTCGAGGCGTCCGCGCGTGCGCAGCAGCGCAGCCGCAAGATCGGGGCTGGCGTGGACCCGCTCGGCGGCTTCCGGGTCGGTGAGGAGTTCGTCCAGCCCGTAGCGGGTGATGGCTTCGCGTTCCATCCGTTCCAGGGTGGAGGTGGGAAACAAGGTGCGCGCCGAGCCCAGCCAGTCCAACGCTGTGAGGGCCGACGGGTCAAGGGAACCGCCTCCGCCTTTGAGGTGCTGGTGTCCGCGCGCTGTGTATTCGCGGTCATACAGGTAGCCCAGCGTGGCATCGAGGCCCGCGTCGGCAGCATCGGAGGGGAGGCGTTGTTCAGCGTAACGTCCGAGCACCAACCGCCAGCGCCGGGTGAGGTCGGTCATGGCTGGCCTCCCATCAAGGCGAGCAGGCCGTCGTCGCGCAGTGAGGTCACGAGGGAACGTTCGACATCCCACGCCTTCGCGGCCAGGGCTGGGTCGAGGTGAAGCACCGCGTCCAGCTGAGCCACGCTCGCCCCGGTGAGGGTAGCGACGTGGGTGGCGACCGACGCGGTCTCGGACGGACGCAGCCAGGTGAACGCCAGCCGTAGATCAGGCAGGATCCGCAGGAACGCTTCTTCGTCGAAGTCGCCGAGGCGGGCGTTGAGTAGCTCCAACACGTCGGGGTTGTGCAAGATCACATCGGGGGCGGCCTGCATCAGCCCTAGCAGGAAGCCTGCCACCCGATCCGGATCGGTGCCGACGTTCAAATGGGCGCCGATCTCAGCCTCAAGCGCGACCTGGACGATCTCTCCCGTGGTGCTGGCCAGGGCCACGAGGCAGCCGTGCAGGCGAGCGGGTGCCCGCCTTGCCTCCCGCAGTCGGGTCAGTTCCCGGTGGACGGCGTGCGTGTCGGCCGCGTCAAGGTCGGACAGCTCGGACGGACGCGCGTCGAGCCGTCGCACCACGGAGTGCAGGCTGACGATCGCCTCGCAGGCTGCGCCGGCACCGTCGGCGTCCACATCGGCGAGCGGCAGCAGCTGAAAAGCCGCGGCGTCTAGACCCGCTTGGATCAGCGCCGCCACCTGGGCGTCCGCCTCGCCGAGGGAATAGCGTCCGGCCTCGGCCCGCAGAACGAGCAACCGAGTGAGGCTCGCCGTCAGGGACGCCAGCGACGAGTCGGTGTCATAGCACTGGCGCAAGGCGGTCAGGACGGGTGCCAGCTCGGCTGTGGCCCCCATGAGGACCAGTTCGGTGAGCAGGCGGGTCACGGTGGCCGCAGTGGCGGCTTCGTCGTAAAGAAGCTCTGCAACCGCACGGCGGCGCAGCTCGGCGAGCGTGGCGCCCCGGCTGCTGGCTTCGATGAGGGCCGCCTCAACCATGGGCGTCCAGGCGTAGTCCCACTCTTCGAAGAGCGAACCCAAGTTGCTGCCGGCGATCAGATCGGGCCCCCCGAGTTGACGGCAGAACCCGAGGTTGAGGAAGCGCATGGTGGCGAGGAACTCGCGGCGCGCCCGATGCTTGGGTGAGCGATGGGTGTCGAGGCTGACCCGGTGACTGGTGGCGTCGGTGACGACAAAGCGATGCTGCTGCGCCAGCGCCCGGGCTTCGGCCACCAGGGGAGGGGCGGCCACACCAGGCGGAACCTCGCCCAAGATGGTGCCCGCGAAGACGGTGTCGATGGCGGCACCCAGGGCACCTGACAACCCGGTGTCGTCGTGGACGAAGCACGTCAGCATGGCGTCGGTGAGGTCGGTGCGTCCCGGCCAGGCGCGGCCCCGTACCGCGGCTAGCTGGAGGGCGTGTTCGCCGGCGGCGGTCACTTCGGCGGAACTCAGCAGACCCCCGTCGGCGCGAACGCGGTCGGCCACGTCGAGCAGCACCTCGATGGTGAGAGCACGTCCTCCGTCCGCGGTCGGTTGGCCCTGCCAGGCGCGGTGCCAAAATCCCGGGGCGGGCATGCCTGCGCCGTAGCCCCGCAGACCGTCAAGGCGGGTGTGGTCGTAGCGGATAAGCCACGCCGGACGCTCGACCTCCAGCGGGCCCGGATCGCGGCCGGTGACCCACCGGCCTTCGGGGGTGTCGTCCATGGCCTCGAGGAGTGCCAGGGTGTGGAAGGCGCCCGTGACGACGACGATCGGGCCCTCGGCGGTGGCGCGGTGCCGGGCCAGCATGGCGGCCATGACGGCCTCGCGGGCGTGGGTGCCGTCGGCGTCGAGCACCTCTCGGTCGGCCTCCAAGCGCGCCAGCGCCGCCCAGGCCAGCACCTCGGCCGTGAAAGTGCGCCAGTCGTCGGCCTGGGTGGCGTCGCGTAGTTCGAACAGGTGCTCCCACACCTCGTCGTGGTCGCGACAGCCGAGTTGGCTCGCTAAGGCGGCGATGGCGGTGCTGCGCGCGAGGTGGTGCTCGGCTTGCAATGTGCGGACGGCCGCGCCTGGATCATCGTCCGAACGCGCCGCCCACGACTGATCGATGAAGTCGACGTCCGCGCCGTGGCTGGTGCCCCACCGCAGCGCCACCCATTCGGGGGAAAAGTCGGCCAGCGGGTAGAAGGCCGACCGATCATCGGCAATCGAGAGCACGGCGATAGGCGGGCGCGTGGCCGCATCGCCGAGGGCGCCCAGCAGAGCCGTGTATTCGCGGGGACCTTCGATGAGGATCGTGGTCGGACGCACCTCGTGCAACAAGGCCGTGAGCGCGCGCGAGCAACCCGGCGAGTGATGCCGGATGGGCACGAGATACACCCCCGCCTCCCGCCAGCGTCGCAGCGACTCCAGCGCCCGGTTGAGGCGGGGTGGGGTCAGCGCCACAGCCCCTCGGCGGCGTTGAAGAACTCCCGCCATTCGCGGCTGCCTCGGGCCCGTTCGCGCACCACGTTGTCGACGTAGTGCCGGATCAGGCGCGCATCGTCCTCGGAGCCCTTCAAGGCGATACCGACGAGTTGCTGGGCGATCTCCCCGGCATGGACGGTGCCGTCGCCGAGATAGCGGGCCGCCATCGAGGAGGCGATAGCCACGTTGACGGCCTCGGCGGTCGACATCACGGCGTCCGGACGCTTCACGGGTGTTCCGGTGGCAGTCGTCCCGCCGCGCAGGTCAGCGAACGCTGTGACCAGGACGTCCATCACCGGCATCGGCACGAGCGGGCGCTGCGGGCCGAGTTCCGCGTCCAACGCCTGGGTGATGAGCTGGGTTTCGAAGGAACGGTCACGGATCGGACGGACGGTTTCGAAGTTGAACCGCCGCTTCAATGCCGCGGACATTTCGTGGACGCCGCGGTCGCGCAGGTTCGCGGTGGCGATCACGTTGAATCCTGGGCGGGCCCACACCCGTGCTTCGTCGCCCAGCTCGGGGAGCATCAGCTGTTTCTCCGACAGGATCGACACGAGAGTGTCTTGGATCTCGGGGGGACAGCGGGTGATCTCCTCGAAGCGCACCAGGCGCCCGGACGCCATGGCTTGGAACACCGGCGACGGCACCAAGGCCCGCTCGCTGGGGCCTTCGGCGATGAGCAGGGCGTAGTTCCACGAGTAGCGAATGTGATCTTCGGTGGTGCCCGCGGATCCCTGAATCGTCAGGGTGGAGGTGCCCGAGATCGCCGCCGCCAGGAGCTCGGAGAGCATGGACTTCGCGGTGCCCGGTTCGCCGACGAGCATGAGCCCCTGGCGTCCGAGAAGGGAGACGATGGCCCGATCCACCAGCGGATCGTCGCCGTAGAACTTGCGGCTCACGCCGAGTTGGGGGTCTCCGATGGTGAAGGCCCGCACGGCCTTGGGGGAGAGCCGCCAGCCGGGCGGAATCGCTGCGCCGGTGGCGGCATCGCGTCCGGCCAAGGCCGCCAACTCGGCGGCGTAGCGGTGCTCGGCGGGGGGCCGGAGTTCGTCTGTCACAGCCCGGCCTTCCTTTCCCAGTCGGGATTGAAGGGGCCCAGCGCGGCGAGGGCGGCGTAGTCGGCGTAGCACTCGGCGAGGAGGATGTCCGGCACCTCGGAGAGGGGCACTGAACGGCGGCCCCTTCGGAACGCCAGCGTTTTGGTGGCGCAGACCCTGTTCTCTTCGGGAACCCAACTGCCGGTGAACTGCAGCACCGCGACCAGACCGGTGGTCGTGAAGGGTTTGCTGTACTCGTAGAAGCAGCCGCCGTCTTCACCTGCACCGCGGGTGTAGCCGCGCTTGGTGGCGACGTTGCGGAAGCTGAAAGTGTCGGTCAGGTGCCCCTCAAGATCGCGGACTTCGTGGGCATCGCCGGGCACCTTCGGAGGCGTGTGGCTGAACTGGTCGAACAGCGGGGTGACCCCGTAGTCGTCCAGATGCGTGCGCCACGCCTCGGACGCGTCGTCGCCCACGGTGACCCGGTGTGCCACGCCGATGCGCGCGCCGGGCGCCAGGTCGACAGGCTCATCGTGGACGTCGAGGAGGGCGCCGTCTTCGGCTGGACGGAACGCGCGCTGCGCGGGGCCGGGGTTCTCCAGCCACACCAGCCGCGACACCAGCGGACCCACCAAGGGGTGCGCTGCCAAGTACTGCGACCAATCGGCGGCCGCCCAGGTGCGCCCCGCGCACATCGCCTCGTAGAGCCGGGCCGTCTGCAGGGTGAGTACCGCTTTGAGCTCCTTGCGGGAAGTGGTGAGCTGCGCCTTGGCCTCTTTCACCAGTTCGGCCTGCTCGTGGGCGTGAGCCGCGGGCAGCGATTTGATCGGCTTGCCGTCGGCGGTGCTGAGCTCGATCGTGCCGTCGGTGGTGGCCCGTCCGATGAACTCGCGTTCACCGAAGCTGAGGTGCAGCAACCGGTCGTCCTCGAAGCCGGCCGTGGGAATCGTCCGGTCGGCCAACTCGTCGGAGGTCCAACCGCGCTGGTCGGCGAGAGCCTGCACCAAACGGCCTGCCGTCTCTTGGACGGAGACCTGCTTGAACCGCCGTGAGATGCCCAGCAGCAACTGGATGCAGGCGGGTTGCCCGTTGGCGTACAGCGGGTACATGAGGGCGTCGACCTGCGCCCGGCGTCCGCCGTGGTTGCGGATGTAGGACTGCACGGCATTCGCGACCTCGATGCCCGGCATGCGCGTGGTCAGGGCCAGCAGCCCTCGGTTTGCCGACGCGGACGCGAGGTAGGTCGCCTGATGCTCGTTGAAAGCCTCCTGCACATGCTGCTCAACCGATTTGGCCGCCTCGGCTTGGGCTTCGGCGAGATACCTCGAGTAGTAGGGGTCCTTCTGAATGCGCTTCACCCGGTCTTGGGCCGCTTGCCACCGACGGGGGCCGTAGGGCGCGGCGTAAGCGCGGCTGTCTTCTTCGCGGGGGGGCGCGGTGTCTCGGGTGATCCAGGTGGTGAGCGCGAAACGGCCGAGGGTGGCGGCGGAGTCGGCGTCCAGCAGGCTGAGGTAGCGGTCGATAAGGCCGGATCCGTCGGAGGTCTTGAGCTTGTCGGCCAGCACCACCCACCAGCGGATGATCTGGGGGTCCACCGGGCTTCCGTCGGCCCAGGATGTGGCGGGCAGTTGGTCGAGGTTCAGCCACGCCAAGGCCGGGGTGACTTTGGCCTTGAGTCCCGTGGTGGCCTCGGCAAGCAAGGTGGCCGGCGCCAGATCGGCGGAGATGTCATCACCCAACGATTCGAGAGCCGCCAGCATCGCGGCGCGCGCCACCTCGCGCTTCTCCTTCTTCAGGGCGGCGCGCAGGTCGGTGATCGTGGTTGGGTCGCCGACAGCAGCCAGCCATGCGGCCGCAGCGGCGCGGATTTCACCCTTCCCATCGGCGAGGGCATCGACGGCCAAGGCTCGGGCCAGCCCATGGCGGGCCAACAACGCCTGGGCCAGGTGCCGGGCGGTGCGTGAATCACCGGAGGCCACCGCGGCCAAGCCTGGCAGCACCTGCGTCGGCAGGGAGGGGAACGCCTCCAAGATCACGATGGCGTCGACCGCGCTAGCGGCCGAGTGGGTCAACCACGTCGCCAAAAGGTTCAAGCGGGTCGCGTACCACGGCCAGGCAGCCTCGGGAGAAATGTGGTTCCACGTCGAGGGGCGAACCATCTCTGCGATGTCGACGCTCTCGGGCGGCACACCGGCGCGGCTCACAGCCACCTCGATAGCCCTCGGGTCGGTGTCTTCGCTGATTCGTTGACGAGCGACCCACGTCATGCGGTGAGCGTTCCCTTCGGTGCTGGCGAGCCGCAACACAGCGGCAAGACCCAGCGAGGGCGCCTGATCGGCGAGCCACCACAGGTTGTAGCGCTCGAGCAGTTTGGGCCTGTTGGTGCGGCGGCCGTGAG
Organism: Micropruina sp.; assembly: GCA_016716635.1. GTDB lineage: Bacteria > Actinomycetota > Actinomycetes > Propionibacteriales > Propionibacteriaceae > JADJVZ01. The sequence continues at coordinate 755,048 of JADJVZ010000014.1, read as the reverse complement.
CCACGTCAGCAAACTCGCGGAGTTCCGCCTCGCTCACCTTGCGCGCCTTGGCCGCATTCTCGATCGTGTACTTGTTGGTGGCATCAACACCGGCGGCGATGACCCGGTCGAGGCCCCGACGCAGTTCGGCGATGATGGCTTCGGTGGTGTCAGCTTCAGGTTCGGGCGTGAAGGGCGGAATGGTCCAGGTGACAGCGTCAGCAGGGGGCTGCGCCATGGCGGTACGGCGGGCCTCGGCCTTCTCAACCGCCAGCGCGATCTTGCCGCCGCGAGCAACGGCTTGCGCCAGCAGCTCACGCCCGACCTCGCTCTGAGTCAGCATCTCGGTGATTTCGCTGGCTTGGGAGGCGGGCACCTTCGCCAGTGCGGGCGGCATGACCTGGGCCAGGACTGGCTCTGGCACGTGACCCAGCGCCTCGATGGCTGCCACGCGCACGGTCTTGGCCTTGTCGCAGCTCATCGTGGCCAACAGGGGAGCCAGAGCAACGGCCACGCGAGGGTCTTTGCAGTGACGTTCGGCCAAATCCACGCGCGACGACACATCGAAGCGTTGTGCAGCATCGGCGGGCAGCAGTGGGCCGGCTTCGATCAAGAAGGCATCGACGCCTGGCAATGCGCGAGGCTGCGGGATGTAGGACGAATCGCTGACGCTCATGAGGGCCCAGAACACCACCTTCGGGAGGTCGTCCTCGGCGATGTCCTCGGCGAGGCGAGCCAGTGCCGACACCCGCGCGGGCGTCCAGGCTGGCTGTTCGGCAGCCAAGCTTTGGTGGTGCGCGCACGTCGCACCCAGGTCATTGAGCAAGGCCACCAGCCACGGCGGCACGCCGTCTACCTGTCGATTCGGCGCCTCGCCGATGCAGGTGAACAGGCGCCCGAGGCGGGCGTAGGCCTCCAGCGGCGCATTGGAGGCGTAGTAAGTGGCGCGTGCCTCGCGGATCGCGTCGGCCTGCGCGTAGGGGTAGCCGAGGGCCGTGAGCTTAGCCTTGAGGTCTTCGTTGAAGATCCAGGCGTTGCTCGACATCCCCGGGCGCAGCAGCGCCTCATCGAGGATTCGGTTGGGGGCGGCGGTCAGTTCCAGCAGCACCTCCGGCCCGCTGCCGTCGTGGACGTAGGCCACGCAGCGCTCGTACAACTCCGGCGATACCGCCTCAATGGGACGCAACGCCTGGCGTAACTCTTTGCTCGGTTTCGAGGCGGCCCGTCGGTCGCCGGTCGCTGCCCCCGTAGCCCCCTGAAAAGCAGCCTTGAGTCGTTCAAACATCGATGTTCCCCCTCGTGGTCCGAGAACGACATTCTTGCAGGGATCCGCAGATCGCTTCGGTGAGGTCGTCCGAGGCGTCGCGCTCCGTCGGTTTGGGTGGATGAACCGCCGACTTCATCCCGAGGAGAACAACACCGCGTTAGGGACGTAGTCGAGGGATCGGCTTCCGCGGCTTGGATGAGGCGCCCTTCGTGCCGTGAATGGTGCCCTTGCGGTTGACGGTGTAGGTGAACTCCAGGGGACTGACCCAGACGAACGTTCCTGGTGTGGGTTGGCTGACCGTCCAGGCGCCGAGGGTTTTGGCTCGGTGGACCTTGCGGCTTAAGGGCCCCAGATTCGAGGCGCGGGTTTGCGCCGTGGGTTTACCCAAGCCGTGTTGGAAGGGACGGGTGTGGTCGAGGTCGCAGCTGCCGGAGGTCCTGGACGAGAAGGGGAACACTTCGGTGGGGTTTCTGAGGGTGATGTGGCGTCGGATTCTGTCGGGGACTTGGTAGCTGTCGACCCCGGGGTCGTCTTTGAGATCGATGACAGGCAGGACCCTGATCCGACTGTCACGGAATAGGTCCTGGGCTTGGTCGAGGAGCAGCGGTCCGATGCGGTCGATCTCGATGACGCCATCTCCGTTGCGGAGGGAGTCGGCGTCGATATGCACGACAAGGTCAGCGACCTTGGGCAGCCGACGCGTAGGCCCCGCTGCCTGCGGATCTTCGGCGTCGCCGCTGCGGCTCCGGACAGGCTTGCGTTCCTCGTTGGCGGTGTGGGTCTGGATCCCCCAGGCTGGCGGCTGGGGGTTATTGAGGTGGGCGAGGGCCAGATCGCCGAGGGCCTCGGAGCGGAGTTCGTCGATTGTTTCGGTGCGTCCGGTGAGGATGGCGTCGCTGGCTAGGCGGGTGAGGGCGGTGTCGAGGAGGATCGCGTCGGGGGTGGCCATTCTCGCGACCACGGTGGAGATGCCGTCGTCGTCGTGGCGGATGCGGACGAAGCGTTCTTGGCGGGCTTTGCGGGCGCGTTGCCCCGCCAATACTTCGTCGGCCTTCACGATCAGGTTCTTGAGTTTGTACTGCACTCGCGACAGCGGCCACTTGGACAGGTACGGGGTGATGACGGCGTCCAGCGCCTGGGCGGCTTCCAGCCCGAGGCCGGACCGGGTCACTTGGTCGGCGATGCGGCGGGCTTTCCATACCTCGACGGTGAGGTCGCACACGGCCTGCCACAGGACCGGATGCCGATAGCGGAGATCCAGAATGCTGGACAGCAGTGCCCCCGCGCTGTCGGGGCTGATGCCGAAGAGCGGTCCGACTTCCATGGCGAGCATTTCCGAGACCACCGGGGTGCCGTCGGCTCCGAGGCTGATCATCTTTTCGGTGTCGGGAACTTCGGGTTGCCGTTGGGCATCCAGGGCCTGGTACACGTCGCAGAGGGCCGCCAACGCCTGGACCTTTTGGGCGGCGCCGCGTCGTTCCAGATGGTCACCCTCGAGCGCGGCGAGGCAAAGCTCGCGGGCGGTGAGTCCAACGGTGATCATGCTTCTAATCTACGGATCGGGTCTGACACTTTTTGATCCCGAAGCGACCTGTTTGCCCTTGTGAAGGTCACATTGAGGTCACGAAATGCAGGGGTTTCTGGGACGGTTGGGCCGCCTGTGACAGCGGCCTGAAGAGAGTGTGAGGAAAGTGCTCACGGTGAGCGTTTTACTCACACTCTCTTTCCATGCGGCGCTGCCGCGCCGACCGAAGAACGTGGTCACCACGGGCGCCCACTCGTTGCCCATTGCGGTCGGCGTTCGGCTGCCGTCGGTGTCGTGCCCGACTGGCTGGGGGCGGGCACGGTTTCGGCCACTGTGTCACGGACACCATCACCCAATTGACCCCCTGGGCCCGGCTCATGGACGCCCGCTCCATGAGCGCCGCCCTCCGGGTCGCCACACGCCGCGGCAACCCCGATACCCCGCCCGCCCGCCCGAAAAGGCACTCCCGCAATCCGGTCACAACTCCTCAGACCGACCCTGTCGGCCGGGCTTAGGAGGCGCAGTCAGTCCATCGTCGCGAATAGGCTGCGGCCATGAGAATCCTGCTGACCGGTTGCACCGGGTTCATCGGTCGCAGAATGGCAGCCGATGCGGCCGCGCGGGGATGGCAGGTGACCGGCCTGGGACGCAAGCCAACACCGCCCCCGACTGTCGACGACTATCTGCTTCACGATCTGCGCCGGCCGCTGGCGGCCAACGTCGAGGTGGATGCCGTGATCCACGCCGCGGCACTGGCCTCTCCTTGGGCGAGCCCGCGGGATTACCAACAAGACAACGTCGAGGCCACCAGGCACGTATTGGACTGGGCCGAAAGTCATGGCCGGCCTCACGTCGTGTACCTGTCGTCCTCGTCGGTGCTGTACCGGGACGCGGACCAATTTGACCTCACCGAGGAGTCACCGGCCCCGCCGGACGCCGAGCAAATCAACGCTTACTCGCGGACGAAGTTGCAGGGCGAACGGCTGGTGGCGGAGTACCCCGGAAGCTGGTCCATCCTTCGCCCACGGGCGGTGTTCGGCATCGGCGACACCGTGCTGCTGCCGCGGGTGGTGGAGGCTGCCCGCAAGGGGGTGTTGCCTCGCTTCGTCCGCCGCGACGGCCATGTGGTGCGCTGCGATCTCACGCCGGTCGATTCGGTATCGCACTACGTCTTGGAAGCCCTCGACAAGGGCGCCACGGGGGTGCTCAATGTGACCAACGGGGAGGCTGTCGCCCTCGACGCGTTCGTCGATGAGGTGCTGGCCCGGCTCAGCATCGTGGCCCGGCGTCCGAAGGTTCCGGTGCCCTTGGCGATGAACTTGGCCGGGACCGCTGAATGGGTCTCCGGCACGTTCCTCAAGTACGCGGAGCCGCCGATCACGCGGTTCGGGGTCTCGATGTTCGCCCGTTCCAAGACCTTTGACTCCTCGACGCTGCAGGCCACCTTGGGGCCCCCGCCCGTGACCGTCGCGGAGACCGTGGACGCGGTGGTGGCCCAGTGGGCGGTGTAAGGCGCGCAACGACGATCCTCGGCTGGGGCGTGGTCGGGGGGCTCGCGGCGGTGTCCGCACTCCGGGTCGGCATGGCTCGCAAGGCCTGGTGTCCCCCGGAGGCTGGGCCGGAGCCGGACGTCGTCGTCCTGCAGCCGATCTTGTCGGGTGACCCGTTCCTGGCCGAGCAACTGGCCGCCAACCTCGCCAATCATCCCCGCGCCCGCTTTCGGTGGCTCGTCGACCGGGATGATCTGGAGGGGCAACGCATCGCAACCGAGCTCGCGGACGGTGTGGCTCGGGTCGAGGTGCGCCTGTTCGACAAGGCGCCCGCCACCACGAACCCCAAGGTCTACAAGCTGGCGCGGGCCGTGGACGACACCGACGACCTGGTCGCGGTGCTGGACGACGACACCGTGCTGCCACCAGGGACGCTCGCGCGGGCCGCGACGCTCTTGGCCGAGGCCGACCTCATCACGGGCGTCCCGTATTACCTCGCGGAGGGCGACCTGTGGTCGCGGCTGGTGGCGGCGTTCGTGAACGGGAGCGCGCTCATTACCTACCTGCCCATGTCGGTCGTGGGGCCGCCGGTGTCCATCAACGGCATGTTCTACCTGACGACACGGGCCGCGCTCGAAAAGATCGGCGGCTTCGCGGCCATCGAGGACAAGGTCTGCGACGACTACGAGCTCGCCCTCGCCTATCGTCAGGCCGACCTTCGACTCGCCCAAGCGTCGCTACCGCACCCCCTCCGGACCACGGTCCCGAGCGTCGGCGCGTATGCGCGCCTCCTGCGCCGCTGGCTGGTGTTCAGCCTGCGGCTCGTCCGCGATGAGGCAAGCCCGACCGTGCTCGGTCTCGTCGTTGCCCCCACCGTCGCGCCTGGGGTGGCGCTGGCGAGCGCCGTGGCTGCCCGGCGGCCCGGCATCGCGGCGGCAACCCTCGCCGTGCTCGTGGCGAAGGCGATCGCGATGGCTCGCCTCCGCCGGGAATTGCTGGGTTCTTCCACGGCGCCCCGGGATCTGGCGCTCGAGGTGGCCTCCGATCTCACGCTGCCGCTGCACGCCGTGGCCGCGGTGGCAGCCCGGGGTCGGATCGTGTGGCGGGGCAAGCCCATGCGCATCGGCAGGGACGGCAGGGTGAGCCGGTGAGGGCTTGGGGCGCGGACGGATCGAGCCTCACGGAGGTGGCCGACCGGGTTGCGTGGATCTCCGGACGCAGTTCAGCTGCCCACGCGGCACTTGCGCCCGCCCAGCAGGCGCTCATTGCACGGGCCGTGCCTTATGGGTTTGTGCCTGTGACGACGGGATTCCCGTTCCGTCCCGACGAAGGCGCGTGGACCAAGGCAGGCCTCATCAGCGCCTCGGTCCGCAATGGGATGCAGTACGCCGCGCTGCGCTGGCATCGGCCCACCCTTCGACAGGTGGCCGCTCGCCTCGAACCCTTGCTGCGCCTGACCCGAGATCGCCTGCTGGTGGTCTGCGGCAGCCTGGGGCTCGAACTCTTCGTGCGAGGGCTTCGCGCCCAAGGAATGCCGTCCTGCCTGATACGGATCGTGGCCTTGGGGCCGGTGTGCGCCGCCCCCGTGGACGGGCTCGACCTGCGCGCCGCGCAAGCGCCCACCGATGTCCTGTCCCGACTCCACTACGCCGGGCCCGTCCAGATCAGGCCGCGCTGCCGGCATCTCGACTACGTTCATGATCGAGAGGTCGCCGACCTCGTGACCCACGCAGCGAAGGATCCCTGGTGAGCCGTCTCCTCCTCACCGCGCCGCCGTTCCCGGGCCATTTCTACTCCCTGATCGCCTTCGGCCAACGCCTGCGCGCCTCGGGGCACGAGGTGCGATTCGCCACCACGCCCGGAGGGGTCGCGGTGCTGCAGCGGCTCGACTTCCCCGTGGACGTGCTGCTGGCCCACGACCCGACGGTCTTAGAGCGCATCGGCGACACCGAGGTGCCGGTCCGCAATAACCCGGTGCGGCTTCTCGGCCAACTGCGCCAGAACTTCGCCGTCATGCCGCAGGCGACCGCGGAACTGGAGCAGGTGGTCGCCCGCTTTGCCCCGGACGCGGTGATCGCCGACTTCATCGCGCCGGTCGCCGGCTGGGTCGCCCAGCGCGCCGGCGTCGGCTGGATCACCACGATCGCCACCCCCTTCGCCATCGAAAACCGTCGGGGCACCCCGTCGTACTGCGGCGGCTGGAGCGAACCAACCCGGCCGTGGCATCGAGTGCGCGACGCCGTGGGGCGGGCCAACGTGCACGGTTTCAAGACCGGCATCGACATGGCGTTCCGTCGGCAGCTCAACGCGCTCGGTACCCGGGTCTACCGCGAGGACGGCACCGAAGCGGTCTATTCGCCGCAGGCCATCCTCGGCCTCGGGGTCGCAGAGCTTGAGTTCGATCGCGACTGGCCCGCCTCCTTCCGCTTCGCAGGGCCCGTCACCGAGTCGCCGGAAAAGTCCCCGGTGCCCGAGTTCCTGCGGCACGACCGGAGGCGCGTCTTGGTGACTCTCGGGACGCATCTGCCATGGGCGAAGCGGTCGCTGGTTGAGCAGGTGCGCGCCCTCGCCGACCGCTGTCCGGACATGGAGTTTGTCGTCACGATGGGTCGCCCCGGGCGTCCCGATCATGAGCAGGTGTCGCCGCGCCTGTGGGTCTCCAGCTACCTCCCTTACGACGACGTCTTGGACCGGTTCACGGCCGTGATCCACCACGGTGGCGCTGGCATCCTCTACAGCACCCTCCGCGCCGGTCGGCCCGCGCTGGTGTTCCCCCAGGATTACGACCAGCCCGACTTCGCGGCGCGGCTGGTCGCCCGCGGCGCGGGGCTGCTCATCCGGGATCTCGATTCGGCGGCCACCGCCACCGCGCTGCGGCGGGTGATCGAGGATCCGACCGAGTCGGTGCTCTCGGGGTTGGCGCGGCTGCAGAAGGCCGTCCTGGCGTCCGATCCCTACGCGGCGATGGCGGACGCGGTGGCGCGCGTCACCACGTCCGGCTGACGCGGCGGCGTTTCGCGGTCGGGTCCGGTGTCACGTACGGCTCGCGGACGATGGTCGGCGCGACCAGGCCGCTCCGGCGCAGCGCCTCGACCAAGGCGGCTGCCGCCGCGTCCCAACGCTCCGCTGGGTCGACCGTCAGGACGATCCGATCCTCAGCGTCTTGCGTCGCGGTGAAGTCTCGGACGCCGGGGACGCCGAGCACTGCTCCCCGGATGAGATCGGCGAAGACGGGGGTAGGGGTGCCGTCGGTGCGGTGGAGGCGCAGGACGTCGTCCGCCCGGCCCTCGATGCGCTCGATCGACCGCAGCGGCGAGCCGCAGCCGCAGGGCACCCCCTCCACGAGAACGTCCGACAATCGGTAGCGGATGATCGCCTGTGTTTGCCGGTAGAGGTCGGTGATGATCGGCGAGAACCGCCCCGGGGCCACGGGGTCCTCCTCGATGACCGCCAGGTCTTCGTTGAGGTGCACGCGGCCGCGTCGGCAGGTGATGCCCAGGAATCCCTCGGTGGCTTGATAGATCTGGCCAACCGGGACGCCGAAGCCCCGTTCGACGCGCTGCGCGACATCCGGATCGAGCACGTCCGCGATCGAGTACACCGAGCCGGGTCGGGCGCGGAGACGGTCGGCGAGCAGGTCGAGGACCCCGGGTGGGGCGGCGAGGATCGTTGGCCGGAAGGCTTCGAGCTCGGCGGTGAGTTGGTCCAAGGGGGCGTAGAGGTCGAGAAAACGGAAGGCGACGGGGCCCTCAACGGCCGCGTACAAGGGGCCACCCGCGCGCAGCACCAAGGCCACCCGCGTGCCGCGGCGCAGCCCGTCAGGGAGTGCTTTGGCGAGCATCGTCCCCGCCCACCGGGCGCGCTCGGAGGGGCTGGTGAGGAAGACGCCCTGCCTCCCCGAGGTGCCGCTCGACAACCCCACGGACACTCCCTGGAGGGTCGTGTCGAAACGGCGCTCGGCCTCGGCCTTGCGGGCGGCGTCGAGGCAGTCCTGCAGGGGCAGCCCCAGCTGATTGAGTTCGGCGAAGTGATCGAGGAACTCGGCTTTGTCGATGATCGGATAGGACGCCAGGTCGTCCGATCCGACAGTTCGGTAATACGGAAACCGACGCCCCGCCCGCTGCAGCACGCCGCGCAGCCTCGCCTGTTGCCAGGCCAGCAGCTCGTCGCGGGAGCCGAACCGCCGGCGGCGGGCCTGCAGATAGGCAGCGCCCACAGCCAGGCGGAACCCGAGCATCAGCCCAGCACCGCCTGGGCGGCGGTGACCGACTCGTGGCAGTGCGAGGGCACGATCAGGATGTCGGGTCGGGAGCGTGCCAGGCCGCTCAAAGCCTCGATGGTCCGGACGTAAGCGGTCGGGTTGTGCATCGAGGCGAGCACCGGGCGCGGCGGCAGGCTGCCGGTCAGCGCGGCGCGACTCCAACAGGCATCGCCCACCAGCAGAACCGGCGGGCCCTGGGTGGCGGGGATCCACAGGCCGAGGTGGTCGGGGCTGTGCCCCGGCAAGGGCACGATCACCACGCTGTGGTCGCCGAACACGTCGTACCCGAGAGGGATCTGGGGCAGGCCGGTGTCGACCAGAGGCAGGCTGGTGGGGGCGATGCGGCGGGTGGCGTAGTCGGGCGGCAACGTCGCCGGCAGCAGACCCTGCCGCGTCGTCGTCACCAGCCGGCCATGCGCGCGTTCACTGGGGGTGGTCGGGGACGCTTCGCCGGCGATGATCCGCGCGGAAGGAAAGTCGCGGAGGCCACTGCTGTGGTCGGCGTGAAGGTGGGACAGGACGATCGTCCCGACCTGATCGGCGGCGTATCCGTAGTCGGCCAGCTGTGCGGAGGCGGTCTCCCGGGGGGTGATGCTGCCCGGGATCACCCAGCGGTAGAGGCGTTCGGGGAAGGGCGTCGTGGCATCGAGGTAGTGGGAGGAGTACCCCGTGTCGTACAGCGCCGGGCCCGTGGCGTGGACGATGAGCGCGACCGTCGCGGGGAACGGGACCTTCCGCCACGATCCGCCGCGGCGGGCGAGCAGTTCCCGCTGGGTGCTGTGACCGGCGACCAGAAGGTGGAGGTCGACTGCGGTCATGTCCGAAGCACCATCGCGGCGCGTGCGACGCCCGCGCCGGTGCCGATCATCAAAGCGGTCTGGCCAGGTGCCAGCTGCCCCGAGCGGACGGCATGATCGAGGGCCGATGGCAGCGACGCCGACACCTGGTTGCCGTGGTCGGCCAGGATGTCGATGACCTTGTCCGCGGGGAAACCAAGGCGTTCGCGCGCGAACCGCATGCCCAGGGAACTGGCCTGGTGCGGGACGACGACGTCGATGTCGGCGATGGTGATCCCGGCGTCGGCGAGGGTGGCATCCACCAATCCAGCCAGGTGTCGAGTTGCCAGACGGGTGAGGCCCCGACCTTCCATGTGGAACATGTAGTCGTTGATCCGCTCAGGAGGCTGGGCGACGTTCAACCGTGTGCCGCCCGCTCGGATGGTGCACAGTTCCGCGCCGGAGGGGAAGGTCTCCCAACGGATCGCGAGAACGCCCTGGCCGGCGTCCGAGCGTTCCAGGATGACGGCACCGGCGCCGTCCCCGAACAGCGCGCTGGAGTCGAGGTCGTCGTGATCCAAACCGATCGAAGCAATGTCGCTGGCGGCGACCGCCACCCGGCGCCAGCGGCCGGCCATGATGCCTAAGGCGGCCACATCGAAGGCGGCGAGAAAGCCCAAGCAGCTCGCGTTGATGTCAAAGGCGACCGTGTTCGTGCCCTCAATGCCCAAGTGGCCGAGCGTGAGCATCGCGTTGGTGGGCATTGGCTGCTCGGGGACGGCGGAGGCGATGATGACGGCGTCCAACTGGGTGGGTTCAACCTCCGCGGCCGCGAGGGCGAGCCGGATCGCGTCGGCCGCGAGTGTCGTGGAGGTTTGGTCCGGAGTGACCCAAGGGCGGCTCACCACGCCGGAGTGCGCCTGCGTGGTGCCCGCTGGGCGGCCATACAGGGCGTCGAGGCTGGCTGACGTGACGGGCTTGTTTCCCGTCACAGATCCGGTGCCGCGCACGGCGACGGGTATGAGATTCACGCCGTCAATCTAGGCCACGAAAGGCAGCGAAGGCCTCAGCTTTGGATGAAGGTCCGCCTTCCGGCCCGTTCCGCGAAGCGGTCCAGGGCGGACGTGAGACCTGGGACGGTCCAGACCATGGCGCCCGCGATGGGACGCTCCTGGCGGACGATGTTGTGCTCCCGAAGGCGGGCCAGGATCCGGTAGGCGCTCGCGGAGGGCACGTCTCGCTCGGCCAGCATGGCCGCGTTGAATGCGGGTTCCGAGCCGCACAGGTCTGCGATGACCATGAGGTTGTGGGTGCCCCGTTGGGCGGTAGTGAGCACGGCTCGACGCACTTCCGAAACATCGCCTCGAAGGATGCGCGCATTGGCGATGGCCCTCCGCGCGGCCGCCCCGAATTGGTCGATGATCGGTTCGATGTGGCCCATCCGGTATTCGCTGAGGGCAGTGAAATAGGCGCCCGTGTCGCCGAGGAGTCCGGAAGAGATCGGGACGGACATGTGCGGCGCGACTCCCCGGCGCCGAAGGATGGAACTGACCAGGGCGCGCCCCGTTCGTCCATTGCCGTCGGTGAACGGATGGATGGATTCGAACTGGGCATGCGCGATGGCGGCCTGGACCAGTGGCTGAAGATCGTCCCTGCGGATGAAGGCCACCAGATCGTCGATGGCGGGCCCGATCTGGAGGTGATGGACGGGGACGTACTGTGCGGTCACAGGTGAAGAACCGCCGATCCACACGGGCTGGGTGCGGAACCTCCCCGTGTTCGCCGGGTCGTCGCCACCGTCGAGGCGTTCATGCATCGCTCGGATGGTGTTCGGGCTGATGTTGTCAGCGAGGTCGATCGCTGCGCGCAGTGCGGAGGTGTTGCGAGCGATCATGCTGGCGTTGCGGCTGGAGGTGTCGCCGAGGGTTGCCAGAGCGATTCTTCGAGCGCTGGCCGTGAGGTTCTCGATCTGGGAACTGGAGGCAGATTCCGTCCGCAAGAGGACCGAAGCGAACGGGATTCCCCACGCCGCGGTGGCTTCGTCGAATTCGCGCACCGCGGCCAGTGTCTGATCCGCATCGGCCTGCTGAGGCTGGGAAATCTGAGGCGTGAGCTCGGCGATCTCGGGGGTTACCGCGTAGCTGAAGTCGCCCCGATTGCGGAGTTGTTGGGTGCGGCTCGCATGAGGGTCCATCGCCAACCAGCGGTCCAGCTGTTGGTCGACGGCGGGCCAATCGGACGTCATCGCGACCACCTCCTCATGAGACGAGGGTACTTTAAATTCTCATTAGTGGCCTTAATGAGAATTTGGTGGCCCGGTCGTCTCATTAAGGGGATCGGCTGAGATCAGCCCCGGGCAGCCTTGGCTGCCACGACAAGCGCGGCTTCGATCGTCGAAAGCTCGGCGTCGCCGTGGGCCGCCGAGACGAACCAGGCCTCATACGCCGAGGGCGGGAGCCAGACGCCGGCGTCGAGCATGGCGTGGAAGAACCGGGCGAAGGCAGCGGTGTCCTGGGTCTTGGCGGACGCGTAGTCGTACACGGGGTTCGCGGTGAAGAAGATGCTGAAGAGGTTGCCGGCCCGGTTGAGGGTATGGGGCACGCCGGCGTCGGTGAGCGCCGCCGTGGCCATCCCCGCCACGCGCGCGGCGTTGGTGTTCAGCCGCGCGTAGACCTCGGCGTCCAACAGCCGCAACGTGGCCAGGCCAGCGGTCGCCGCGGCCGGGTTCCCCGACAAGGTGCCCGCCTGGTAGACGGGTCCGGCGGGGGCGAGGGAGTCCATCAAGATCGCGGGGCCGGCGAGGGCGGCTAGCGGCAGCCCGCCGCCCACGACCTTGCCGTAGGTGAACAGGTCCGGGGCCCAGTCTTCGCGGGCCCCTTCGAGGCCCCACCAGCCGGTGAGCCCGACGCGGAAGCCGGTCAGCACCTCGTCCATGATCAGCAACGCACCGGCGCGGGTGCAGGCCTCCCGCAGGGCCTTGTTGAATCCGGCGGGCGGCGGGACGACCCCCATGTTTGCCGGGATCGCCTCGGTGAGCAGGGCGGCGATCTGCCCCGGGTGCTCGGCGAAGATCGCCTCGACGGCCGCCAGATCGCCGTAGGGGATCACGAGGGTGTCGGCGGCGACAGCGGGCGTCACCCCGGGCGAATCGGGCAAGCCGAGGGTCGTGACGCCCGAACCGGCCGCCACCAAGAACGCGTCCGCGTGGCCGTGGTAGCACCCCGCGAACTTCACGATGAGGGGGCGTCCGGTGACCGCGCGCGCCAGTCGGACGGCCGTCATCACCGCCTCGGTGCCGGACGAGGTGAACCGCACGCGCTCCACGGGGGGCACCCGTCGGACGATCTCCTCGGCGAGCTCCAATTCGGGGACCGACGGGGCCCCGAACGACGGACCCTTGGCGACGGCCGCTTGAACCGCGGCGACCACCTCGGGATGCGCATGGCCCAGAATCGCCGGACCCCAGCCGCTGACGAGGTCGACGTAGGAGCGTCCCTCGACGTCAGTGATCCAGGGGCCACTGGCCGAGGCGACGAATCGCGGGGTGCCGCCCACGGCGCCAAACGCGCGGACGGGCGACGAGACGCCCCCCGGCATCACGGCGCGGGCCCGGTCGAAGAGGGCGTCGCTCACGAGAACCTGCCTCCAAATTGCTCGGGGCGCCAGCACGGATGCAGCCACCCGGCCACCTGGCTGGCCCAATAGGTCACGATGAGATCGGCGCCGGCGCGGCTGACCGAGGTCAGCAGCTCTTCAATAGCCCGCTGACGATCGATGACCCCGGCCGCGGCGGCGGCTTCGACCATCGAGTACTCCCCAGAAACCACGTACGCGGCCACCGGTACCGACGTCGTCGCCTTCGTGCGTGCCACGACGTCCAAGAAACTCAGCGCGGGCTTCACCATCACGATGTCGGCGCCTTCGGCCACGTCGAGCGCGACCTCGCGCTCGGCCTCGCGGGCGTTCGCCGGATCCTGCTGGTAGGTCAGCCGGTCGCCAACGAGGGACGACTGGACAGCTTCGCGGAAGGGGCCGTAGAACGCCGACGCGTACTTGGCCGCGTAGGCCAGCAGCGAGGTGTCGTAATGTCCGGCGGCGTCGAGGGACGAGCGGACGGCGGCGATCTGCCCGTCCATCATTCCGGACATGCCCAGGACGGAGGCCCCCGCCTCCGCCAAAACGTTGCCCATGGCGGCGTACTGCCGCAAGGTGGCGTCGTTGTCGACGCGCCCGGCCCTATCGAGAACCCCGCAATGGCCGTGATCGGTGTATTCGTCCAGGCACAGGTCGGCGATGATGGGCAGGCCGCGGCTGGCCTCGACCGACCAGCGGATGGCCTGGGACAAGATCCCGTTCGGATCAACGGCGCCGCTGCCCATGGCGTCCTTCTTCAGCGGAATCCCGAAGACCATCACGCCCCCAACGCCCAATGCGGCGGCCTCTTGCAGGGCGTCCACGAGGGACGATCGGCAGTGCTGGACGACCCCCGGCATGGACTGGATCGGACGCGGATCCTTCAACCCCTCGCCCACGAAAACGGGCAGGATCAGATCGGCCGGATGAAGCCGGGTCTCGGAGACGAGCCGGCGCAAGCCGGGGGAGGTTCGAAGGCGCCGGGGGCGCTGCACGGGGTGAAACGGGTCGCTGGTCACGGGCGAATCCCTTCCATGGTCGGGGGAAGCGACACGGCGGCGCCAGGTCGCGAGGGCGGGGGGCAACAGGCCCCGAAGCACATCTCGCCCGGACCCGGCCCCCGCGCGGAAGATGACGTCAAAAATGGTGCCACATATTGAGTGAATGAATGAATGAAGCGTGGATTCGTCCCAACCGTGGCGACGCGCGTGAAGCGCTGCCCCAGGCGGTGTGCCGTCTGGGCGGCTTGGGTGTCGAGATCCCAGATCACCTCGACGTGGTCGGAGAGGAATCCGATCGGCACGACCACCACGTCGGCCACGCCCTGCGCGGCCAGTTCGGTGAGCGCCTCGTTGATGTCGGGCTCCAACCACGGCGTCGCGGGCGACCCGCTGCGCGACTGGTAGACGAGCCGCCACGGCGGCACCGGCACCCCGGCACGCGCGGCGGCGGTGGTGAGCGCGGACTCGGCGACGGCGAGGTGCTGACGGACGTAGCGTCCGGGCTCGGGTGAATCAACGGCGGGCCACTCGGATTCGGGTCCGGAGGTCCGCGCCATGGAGCTGGGAATCGAGTGCGTGGTCGCCAACACGAACGGCCGGCGACCCGGTTCGGACAACACCGGCGCCACGAGATCGGCGACGGCGTCCGCGAACCAACCCTGCTCGGCGAAGGGAGGTACCTTCACGACGTCCAGCGCCACCCCGTGGCCGGCTGCGAGCGCCACGCCGACGTCCTCTCGGTATTGCCGACAGGACGAGTACGAGGTGTAGGCGCTGGTCGCCACGGCCAACACGCGCTGGTGGCCGTCGGCGGCGAGCGAATCGAGCACGTCCGCCACGAACGGCGGCGAGTTCCGATTCGCCAAAATGACGGGCACCTCGATGCCCAACTCCGCGAACGCGGCCGCGAGGGCATCGCGGAGCGCCCGGTTCTGCGCGTTGAGCGGGCTGACACCGCCGAGCAGGACGTAGTGCTGGCCGACTTCGTCGAGGCGCTCGGGCGGGATCCTGCGGCCGGCCGTCACCCGCTCCAGAAACGGCCGCACCTCGGCCAGGGATTCGGGTCCGCCGAAGCCCAGCAACAAGATCGCGTCATAGGTCACCGCAGAGCGTCCGTCGGTCATCGCCGGACCCCGTGAAGGACGGTGGCTTGCGTGAGGGCGGCTTGGGCCTGGAGGCGTCCGTCCGCGATGCAGTCGGGGACGCCGACGCCGTGGAGGGCGGAACCGGCCACGCGCCAGGGGGTCGGTGCGAGCGCCGCCTCTGCCGCCCGGACGCGGTCGACATGCCCGACGGTGAACTTGGGCATCAGGGAGTCCCACCGGGTGATCCAGGTGCGGGTGGGGGGTCGTGTGGCTCCCAGGTTCTGGGTGACGTGGGCCGTCACGGCCGCGACAACCTCGTCCTCGGATGCGCGCGCCATGGCTCCCACCGTGTCGGGCACGAAGGCCCGGACGAGCACGTCGCCCGCGGGGGCGCGGCCGGCCCATTTGGCGGAGGAGACCGTGACGCCGCTCACGGGTGCCCCGCCCGCCTCGAGCCAGCCGTGGCTGGTGACCGGTTCGGCGAACGCGTCGGCGGAGTAGGCCAGGGTGACCACGTTGGTCGTGGCCAGCGGGATCGCCGCGAGGGCCGCCGCGGCGGCGGGCAGCGGGGCGGACAGCAGCCGCGCGGCGCCGGCCGGACCTGTGGCCAGGATGACGGCGTCGGCCGCGATGACCTCGCCGCCGTCGAGGTGCAGGGTGGTGGTGTCGTCCGTCCGCTCCAGGGCCCGGACGGGGGACTGGGTGCGCAGGTCGACGCCGCGGGCGCGCAAGGCCTCGGTGAGGACGTCCACCAATTGCCCCATGCCCCCGGCCAGGCTCCGGAACGGCGAGCCCGCCCCGGCCGGCGCCTTGGCCGCGCGCCCCTGGGCGAGGGAGGCCAGCATGAGCGAGCGGTGCGTCCGCTCGGATTCGCGCAGGCTCGGCAGGACGGCATCCAGGGACAGCTCATCGACGCTGGCGCCGTAGATACCGCCCAGCATCGGATCGGCGAACTTGCGGACGATCCCCCGCCCGAGCCGGCGTCCGAGGAAAGCGCCGATCGCCACATCCTCCGCGCCCAGCTGGCGAGGCAGCAGCAGGTCGAGCCCGGCGCGCAGCTTGTCCCACGGGGTGAGGATGCCGGTGGTCACGAAAGGGCCGAGCTTGGTCGGCAACACCATGCCCATCCCTGCGGGCAACGGATGGAGGCGTCCATCGACCCGCAGAGACACCTGCCGGGTGCCCTGCAGGGTGATGACCTGATCGTCCAGACCCAGTTCCTTGATGAGGGCGAGGGCTGCCGGACGGTAGGCCACGAAGGAGTCGGGGCCCTGCTCGACCGTCCACCCATCGTCGTGGGTGGTCGTGACTTTGCCGCCGAAGCGGTCGCCAGCCTCCAGGACGACGACCTCGGCGCCCTGCTGGACGCCCTCCCACGCGGCGGCGAGCCCGGCGATGCCACCGCCGATGACCGCCAACCTCACAGCGTCGCCTTGGGCTGATAGGGGCACAACGGATCGGTTTCCAGCGGGTCGCCGGTCCAGGCGTAGGCGCGGGCCCGTGATCCGCCGCACCACAGGTTGAACTCGCAGACCCCGCAGCGTCCCTTGAACTCCGACGGTGTGCGCAGCGCCTTCATCAGAGGGGCGTCGCGGTAGAGCTCAGGCAGCGGAGTGTCGCGCAGGTTGCCCACCGCGATCGGTAGGAAGCCGGACGGGGTGACGTCGCCGAGGTGGGAGATGAACACGATGCCGTTGCCGTCGCGGATGCCGTAGCCGCGGGCCATCGGGGAGGCCTCGATCTGCTCGGGGGTCAGGCCCCGCTTGAGGGCGGCCTGGGCGGCGATGCGCCGATACTGCATGGCCTCGGTGGTCTTCACCTGGAAGGGGGCGTCGCGGGCCAGGCGTCCGAGCCACACCATGAGCTGTTCGGCCTTGCCCGGGGTCATCTCCTGGAGCTGGTTTCCGCGTCCGACGGAGATGAGGAAGAACAAGCTCCAGCGTTGCAGGGTCTTGCCCTTCAGCAGGTCGTACACGGCGGGCAGGTCGGCGGCGGTCACGTCGGTGACCAGGGTGTTCACCTGGACGGGGATGCCGACCGAGGCCGCATCATCAAGGGCCTGCATGGTGGCGTCGAACGTCCCGGGCACCCCTCGGAGGCCGTCATGCAGGGCGGCCGTGGAGCCGTCGAGCGACAGGGAGATGGCCTGGACGCCGTCCTCGACGAACTCCGCCATCCGCTCGCGGGTGAGCAACGGCGTGACCGCCGGGGCGAGCGAGGCGCCGATGCCCAGCCGGGCGGCGGCATGCAGGATCTGGCGCAGGTCGCCGCGCTTGAGCGGATCACCGCCTGTGAACACGACGTGCGGACGCGGCTCGCCGAAGGCAGCGAAGGATTCGAGGTGGGCCTCAATCTCAGCGAGGCTGAACTCGCCGGGCGCCGGGTCGGGCATCGCGGTGGCTCGGCAATGGCGGCAGGCCAGCCCGCAGGCATTGGTCAGCTCCCAATAGACGATCATCGGCGCTCGGTCGTAGGCCCAGTTGACCGGGCGGACGGCACCGATCCCGTGCGCGTGGGTGGTGGTCATGGAGTCTCCTCATCGCCGATGGCGTGGACGTGGGCAACCAGTCGGGTGAGCACGTCGGGGTCGGTGTCCGGGGGGACGCCGTGGCCGAGATTGACGACGTGCCCGGGCGCCGTCCGGCCGCGCCGCAGGACGTCCGCGGTATGGGCGGCCAGGGCCTCCCAGGGACCCGCCAAGCGGGCGGGGTCGATGTTGCCCTGCAGGGGCGTGCGCCCGCCGAGGAGGGCGTTCGCCTCGTCGAGCGGGGTGACGGCGTCGACCCCCATGACGTCGGCGCCGGTGTCGCGCATCGCCACCAGAAGGGGCGCGGTGCCGGTGCCGAAGTGGACCCGCGGCAGGCCCAGATCGGCGATCCCCGTGAACACCGCCGCCGAATGCGGGGCGGAGAGGTGGCGGTATTCCTCGGGGGTCAGCCGGCCCGCCCACGAGTCGAACAACTGCAGCGCGCTGGCGCCCGCGAGGGCTTGGGCGCGCAGGAAGGCGGTGGTGGTGCGGGCGACCCAGGCCAGCAGGGCGTGCCAGGTAGCCGGGTCGTCCCGCATGAGGGCGCGGGTCACGGGCAGCTCGCGGGACGGGTGCCCCTCGACCAGGTAGCTGGCGACGGTGAACGGCGCCCCGGCGAAGCCGATGAGGGGGGTGCGTCCGAGTTCCGCTACCGTCAGTTTCACGGCGTGCTGGATCGGGGCCAGGGCGGCCGGATCGAGCTCGGGAAGGGCGGCGACCGCGGCGGGCGTCCGAAGGGGATTCGCTACCACCGGACCGATGCCCGGGGCGATCTCAACGCCGACGCCGGCCAAGCGGGCGGGAATCACGATGTCGGAGAAGAAGATGGCCGCGTCCACGTCATGGCGCCGCACGGGCTGCAAGGTGATCTCGGCCGCCAGTTCGGGGTCGAGGCACGAATCCAGCATCGTCCGGCCCTCGCGGAGGGCGCGGTACTCGGGCAACGAGCGTCCGGCCTGGCGCATCATCCAGATCGGACGACGCTCCGGGCGTCCGCCGCGGTAGGCGATGAGCAGCGAAGAATCGAGCGTCCGTCCGTCGCGCGTCGGATGGTCGGCGGGCAGACCTGCCCCGAGCTGTGTCGAGTCGTCAGCCGCCGCGGACGCTCGCTCCTTCAGCGCGGCGGCGGGGAGGTCGGGAAGGGCGGTCGCGACGCTGTGAGCGATGTCGGCGGGCGTCCCGAGGGGGAGTTCGACCACCCGCCAGCCCCGGGCGCGGGCGGCGGCCGAGGTTGTGGGGCCGACCGCGAAGATCCGGACGCTCGCAGGCAGCGAAGCCCACTGCGCGACGGCGGTCACGGCGCTCGGGGATCGCAGCAGGACGCCCGCGAGGTTGCCCGAAGCCAGCGCCCCAGCAGAGGCGGGTCGGCGGGTGACGGTCGTGGTGCTGTAGACGACGGCCGTCCGGACCGCCCAGCCCATGGCCTGCAGCCCGTCGGACACCTCGGTGCGAGCGAGGCGTCCATGGGGGAGAAGCGCTCGCCCCGCGGGAAGCACAGCGAAGGCAGCGAGCAGCCCCTTCGCGCCAGAGTTGCCGACCAGGTCGGGAGGGAGATCCAGCGAGTCGGCGGTCGTGGGTCCGACGGCGGCCACCCGCAGGCCGCGGTCGCGTGCGAGCGTGAGGGCGGCGGCCAGCGTTTCCTCACCGACGAGGGCGGACCACGAAGGCCACGCGCGGGGCGAGGTCAACAGCAGCCAGTCACCGCTGCCCGCCAGGGTGAGGTCGTCGAGGAGCGCGCTGGCTTCGCGTGCGTCCGACACGGGCGTGACCGTCAGATAGGGGTCGACCAGGGCGGGGACGCCTTCGTCCGCGAACGCGACGGCGTCCGCGTCGTTGCCGTCCGGACGGACCAGCAACACCGGCCGCCTCATAGGGCCTCGGCGAGCAGGGCCTGGGCCACGCGACGGCCGAGCGAACGGGCGGCGGCGAGGGCCTCGGGCGGCTCCGTCGGCAGCGCGATGGTGTCGGTCACTCGGGCGTAGTCGACGCCCCGATGGGCGGCGAGGTCGGCGGTGAGTGTGAGCGCCCTGCCGTCGCGCGTCGCCAGGGCGCCGACGGCCGTGGTGCACGCAGCCTCGATCTCGGCGAGCACGGTGCGCTCGGCGATGACCCGCAGGCGCGCCTCCCGATCGTCCAGGGTGGCCAGCTGGGACGCCAGCGGATCATCGTCCCGGCACTCCAACGCCAACGCGCCCTGGGCGGGGGCGGGCAGCATCACGGCGGGCGAGAGCGGCGTCATCGCGTCCGAGAGGAGGCCGATGCGCTGCAGGCCGGCGGCGGCCAGGACGATCGCGTCGAGCCGCCCCTCGGTGACCGCCCGCAGCCGGGTGTCGACGTTGCCCCGCAGGGGAGCGATGGTGAGGTCCGGGCGGGCGCGCAGCAGGGCGGCGGCGCGCCGCGGCGAGGACGTTCCCACGGTGGCGCCGGCGGGCAGTGTGGCGAGGGTGAGTCCGTCTCGGGCTACCAGCACGTCCCGGGGGTCGGCGCGAACGGGCACCGCGGCCACGATCAAGCCGGGGCGGGGAGCTGACGGCAGATCCTTGAAGCTGTGCACGACCACGTCGACGCGCTTCGCCAGCAGGGCGTCCTGCAGGGTGGCCACGAACGCGCCGGGCCTGGCGGGGGCGTCCAACGGGATCGTGGTGTCGTCGCCCTCGGAGCGGATGATGACCAGTTCGACGGGGCCGAACGGGGCCAGGGCGTCCGCGATGAGCCCAGACTGAGTGCGGGCGAGGTGGCTGCCTCGCGTGCCTAGGCGGATCACCGCAACGGCTCCACGTCGATACCGAATAAAACGTGCAGGGCGTTCGTGTAGTCCTCCAGGCCGCCGGTGCGGGCCAACTCGGCCGCGCGCACCGAGGGGGTATGCAGCAGGGCGTTGCTGACCCGGCGGAGCGAGCGGGCCACGGCCGCCGCTGTCTCGGGGGTGTGGCGGGCCTCCGCTGCCGCGATCTCGGCCTCGATGAGCTGCGAAACGTGGGCACGCATCGCGGTGACGGCCGGATCGGCCCGGCGTCCGCCCTCGATGTGCTGGAAAGTCGCGACGGCCTTGTCGACGAGGTCCGTCGCGGCGGCCACGGCCTCGGCCTGCTCGGCGGGGGTGTGCTCGGCGACCGTGTCCAGGTCGATGAGATCGGCCTCGGGGAGCAGCGCCACGTCGGGGGCGACGTCGCCCGCGGCGGCGAGGTCAAGGATCACCAGGGGCGTCTCGCGTCCGATGCGTGCCTCGCTCAGTAGATCGGCAGTGAGCGGAGCTGCCCCGGTGCCCGAGCAGCACACGACGAGATCGGCCTGGTTCAGCGCCTCGAACAGGTCACGCTCAGACGTGATCGGGGCGACCGGATCGTGGGTCTCTGCGAAGGCCTCGGCCCGCCCGGCGCTCGAATGGACGCGGATGTCGGTGGCCTCGCGCTTGAGCAGTTCGGACACCACGACGCCAGCGTAAGCTCCGGTGCCCTGGACGACGACCCGGCGTCCAGCGAGAGCCCCGTAGCGCTCGGCGATGAGGTCGAGCCCGACGCTGGCCAGCGAGCGCCCGGAGAGGCCCAACGTGGTTTGGGTCGCCACGGCCTTCGAGGTGGTCAGTGCCGCCTGAAAGAGCCGTCGAAGCAACGGGCTGGCCGTGCCGTCGGCGTTGGCCAAGGCCTGACGCACCTGGCCAGCGATTTCGTGTTCGCCCACGACCATCGAATCCAAGCCGCAGGCGACCTTGAAGAGATGCTCGACCGCGCCGACGCCGGCGTGAACCGTCAAGGCGGCGTCAACCTCCGCGGCTTCCAGGCCGGCGATGAGGCTCAACTCGGCCCGCACGGCGTCGACGGCGGGGTGGAATTCCTCCGCTTGGACGTACACCTCGAAGCGATTGCAGGTAGCCAAAAGGACGGTTCCGCGGACGCCGGGGTGAGCATCAAGGAGCCTGGTGGCCAGGCTCCCGGCCCGTGCAGCTAACGCTGCCAGCTCGGCGCTCCGCACGGTCCGATGGCTCACGCCAAGGTGGATAAGCGGCACTTAGTCATACTAGTCACGCCGGCTCAAAACGCAACATAGCGACACTCAAGGGTCGAAACGTCGCTATGTAGTGAATTCAGTTTGGTGAAGGTCCCCGGCGTCACTCTTTGGCAGCCAAGGGTTCACCCCGACCGTGGGCAGACCGGGTTCGGATTCTGCGCGAATTGGCGTGGGGTCAGCGGTTCCCGAGTTCGACGTTTTCGGGGGCGCTGCCGGAACGGCGTCCGACATCCAAGGTTGAGATGGCGGCCATGTCGGCGTCCGGTAGCTCGAAGTTGAAGATCTGGGCGTTCTCGGCGATGCGGTCGCGGTGGGTCGACTTCGGGATCAGGCCGTCGCCGCGCTGCAGGTGCCAACGCAGGACGACCTGGGACGGCGTTCGTCCGAGGCGGGTCGCGATCTGCTGGATCACCGGATCATTGACGGCCGCGCCGCGCGCCAATGGGGACCACCCCTGCGTCACGATGCCGAGCTCGGCGTGCAGCGCCCGCAACGGGTTTTGCGCGAAGTAGGGGTTGATCTCGACCTGGTTGACGGCCGGCACGATGCCGGTGGCGGCGATGATCGTCCGCAGGTTGTCGGCGGTGTAGTTGGAGACCCCAATGGCGTCCACGCGCCCGGTGCCGAGCAGGTCGATCAGGGTCTGCCAGGTCGCCGCCATGTCGGTGGTCTTGGCCATCGGCCAATGGATCAGGTAGAGGTCCACGCGATCGAGGCCCAGGTCGTCCAGGCTGCGGGCGAAGGCATCCCTGGCGACCGCCGGGTCATGGTCGGTGTTGTTGAGCTTCGTGGTGACGAAGATCTCCCCGCGCGGGAGGCCGCTCGCGGCCAGCGCCCGACCGACGCCCAACTCGTTGCCGTACATGGTGGCCGTGTCGACCAGGCGATACCCCAGCTCCAGTGCGTCCAGGACGGGCTGCGTGGCGTCCGCGTCCGCGACCTTGTAGGTGCCGATCCCGAACTGCGGCATGCGAGTGCCGTTGGCGAGGGTGAGGATGGGGGACGGCAAGGCGGTCGACATGCGTCCAGGCTAAACGTCAGGGTGCCCGGACGGAATGTGGCGTTCCCACCTCAAGGCCCCCGGCGGCGGTTGGATCAGCTATTCGCTTTCCGCCAGCAGGAAGGGGAGGTGTTCGGTCGCCAGCGCCGCCCCTTCGGGTCCAAGTCCGATCGCGAACGAGGTCGGAAGCTCCAGCACGTCAGCTGCCTCAGGAGACAGCTCCAACTCCAGTGGCAACGGCCCTAGTGGGCCGCCGGGACGACGATCCGTTCGGCGACCTCTTCGGCGACCTCTTGGGAGACCTCGGAGGGCTTGCGGCGGACGTTCGGCGTCATCAATAGCACCAGCAGCATCAGCATCACGGCGGCGGCGTAGACCTCGAAGACGCCCGCGAAGCCCTCGTTGAGCGTCGATTGATAGGTGGCCTCCAAGGTGGGGCCGCGGGCGTCGATCTCGCCGAGGTAGGTCGTCAGGGCTGCGGCGAACGCCGGTTGGACGCCCGCCTTGAGAGCCGCCATCTTGGCGAGGGTGTCCTGGAGATCGACTTGAGCGGCCATGACGTCGGCGCGGGCCGTATCGAGCTGGGTGCGGGCGTCGGCGAGTTGCGCGCGGCCGTCGGTGAGCTCCGCCTTTGCCTTGGTGAGGGCGGCCCTTCCCTGCTTGACGCCCGCCAGGCCACTCGCCAGCTTCGCGCGCTGGGCCTGCAGGGTCGCCTGCTGGGCCTTCACGGACGCCAACTGCGCCGCGGCGGCGTCGCGCTGGGACTGAAGTTGGGCGATGGCGGCCTTCAGTCCGGTGATCTGACCTGTCGTCGCGGGGGAGGGCGGGGCCGCCTCCAGCGCGGCCAGGGCGGCCTTCTGTTGGGCGAGGCCCGAGTCCATGCCGGTGATCCCCGATTGGATACCTGCGGCCGCCTTGGTGAGGCCCGCCAACCCGGAATCCATGCCGCCGATGCCCTTGGTCATCTCGGCGATCGTCGAATCCATCGAAGCGATCTTGGCGGTCATGGTGCTGAGCGTCTCGTCCATGGTGGCCAGGTTGGAATCCATGGTGGTGATCGAGGCGGTCATATCGGCTTGGGCTTGGACGAGTTTGGCTAGGCCCGTATTCAAGCCGTCGATGCCGGTCTGCACGCCCGCCTCGATGTCGGCCACGGTCTTTGGTGTTTCCTTGTCGAACATACGGGTGGCGACAGTCTTCGTTCGAGCCACGATCGTGGTGACGTCGGCGGTCTTGAGGAGCTCCACGAGGTCGGGGTCCAAGGTTCCGCTACCGCTGGTGTTGATTTTAATCGTCTGCCTCGCGGTGAGGTCCGGAAGGGTGACGTCCTTGAGTTGGTCGGCGTAGATCGCATCGTCCTTCATGGCGGCGAACTTCGCTTGCAGCTCTGCCTGGTAGGGCAGGGCGGGCGCCGCCACCTCGGTCGGAAGCTGGGTCGTCAGGCGGTCCTGCAAGAGCGTGCCCGCCTGGGCCAGGAAGCCGACCATGATCGCCGGGGCGATGGTGGTGCCCAGCGAGCGCATCAGTGCCAGAGTGGCGAGCGCCGAGTTCGACTCTTCGGGTTCTGTGCGCTCCAGCATCATGTAGTTCAGCGGCGAGCCGATGACGAACCCGAGGCCCAGCCCGAACAGCGCCAGGGCGGTGATCACCGAGGGGTAGCTGGGGTGGGGGATCGTCCAGAACAGGACGGTCGCCGCCGCGGCCAGCGAGGCGAGCCCGCCGACGGTCAGCACTAGCTTGGGACCTAACTGGTCAGTCAATCGTCCGGACATGGGGGCGCCGATGCCCGACGTGAGCCCCAGGATGATGACGAAGTAGCCGCCCGAGCCGGTCGGCACGTGCAGGGCGTTCTCGGCGAACTGCGGCACGAAGATGACCGCCATCAAGATGAACCCCGACAGCAGGGCCAGCACGAGCACCGTCCCCACCGTGCGCGAGGTGAAAAAGCGCAGGTTCAGGACCGGGTCGGACGCTCGCCGCTCGACCAGGATGAACACCGGCAACGCCAGCACGAACCCGAGCAGATAGGGCCACACGGTGGTCGCGGTCAACGACGAGCCGAACGCGAAGAAGTCGATATTGCGCAGGCCGTAGAGCAGGCTGAGGATCATCGCGACCAGGAGCACGGTGCCCCCGATGTCGAGGGGTTTCACCTCGCTGGCCTTGTGGTTCGGCAGGACGATGATGCCCACGATCACAATCACGATGGCGATGGGGACGTTGACGTAGAAGATCCACTGCCAGTTGTGGGCCCCCACGATGTCGAGGATCAGACTGCCTGCGGACGCTCCGAAGATGTTCGCGATGCCGTAGACGCCGCCGACCAAGCCGAGGGCGAGCCCGCGCTTTTCCGGGGGCACTTCGGTGCCGATCTCGGCGGTCGCGATCGGAATGATGCCGCCGCCCCCAATGGCTTGCACAGCGCGTGCGCCGATGAGCATCCAGAATCCGCCGAACGATTCCGAGAGCCCGCAGGCCAGGCTGCCCACGCCGAACAGTGCGATGGCCAGCAGGTAGACCTGCTTTCGTCCGAGGCGGTCGGCCAGCTTGCCCATCACCGGGATCGAGGCGGCGTAGGCGAGGGTGTAGATGGTGATCATCCAGATGCCGAGCTTGTCGTCCACGCCGAAGTCGTTTTGGATGATCGTCCGCGCCGGGGTCACGATGCCGGTGTCGATGGCCCCCATGAAGATGCCGAGCAAATAGAGGGCCATGGCGAGTCCCCAGCCCAAGCGTGGCGGGGCGGCCACGCTGGCTGCGGAAGATGTCACCTCGGAAGGATAGCTGGATCTTTCACCGTTTGAAAGATGATGGCGACAGGTCGTCGCTATCGTTCAGTGCGCTTTACTATTTGGGACGTTCAGCCTTGCCGGGGCCCGCGGGGCAGGCCGAGTCGCCCTGAGAACGTCGAACCCGATGACCCGCCAACGGCTACCGTTGAAGAGGGGCGCGCTGCACCTGGGACACGAAGTCACCGCTGCGCGCACATCAGAAAGGATGGCTGGCATGCCCGGCGGTCTTATTGGGATTGGCATTGTTGTTATCGCCGCGGTTGCGGCGTTGATCCTGCTCTTCAAGGCTTGTTGGCGGGTCGCAGAACCCAACGAGGCCCTCGTCATTTCGGGTTTCTCCGGCAAGAAGATGCCCGACTCCAACGACGAATCCATGCGGTTTCAGATCGTCACCGGGGCTGGGACGCTCGTCCTGCCCGGCGTTCAGGTCGTCCGCAAGCTCAGCCTCAGCCTCATCGAAACCAACCTGTCGATCGACTGCGTGACCAAGCAGGGCATCCCGGTCGAAATCGAAGGTTCGGTCATCTTCAAGGTGGGCGACACCTACCCCGAGATCGCCAACGCCGCCCGTCGCTTCCTGGGTAAGCCCGAAGACGTCATGCTGGGCAAGGTCCACAGCATTTTCGCCGGCCACCTGCGCGCCATCGTGGGCAACATGACCCTCGAATCCCTGCTCTCGGACCGGGACGAACTGCGCGACAACGTCCGCAGCGCCTCCGGCACAGAGATGGCCGCGCTCGGCCTCAAGATCGACTCGATGCAGTTGCTGCAGATCGTGGATCCGACGAACTACATCGCGAACATCCGCGCGCCCTATGTGGCCGCCGCCGAGGCGTTGGCCCGCACCGCCCGCGCCCAGCAGGATCAGGCCGCCACCGAGAAGGAGCAGACCGCGGCTATCGCGATGGCCGTCGCCAAGACGACCGCCGCCCGTCGGCAGGCCGAGTTGAACGCCGAGGCCCAAACTGCGCAGGCTACGGCCGCCCAGGCTGGTCCGTTGGCCGACGCCACCGCGCGGCAGAAGGTCGTCGAGGCCGCCACCCGCACGGCCGAACTCGAGGCCAACAAGACGGCGATGGAGCTGGAGGCCCAGGTTCGTCGTCCCGCCGACGCGAACGCCTACCAGATCAAGGTGACCGCAGAAGCCGACCGCGACGCCGCCATCGCGGCCGCCGAGGCCAAGGCCAAGACCCAAACCTTGTCGGCCGAGGCCAACGCCACGACGACCAAGCTGAACGCTGTGGCCGACGCCGAGTCGACGCGCATCCGCGGTGAAGCGCAGGCCTCCGCGATCCAGGCGACCGGTCTGGCCGAGGCGTCCGCCACGCAGGCCAAGGGCCTCGCCGAAGCCGAAGCCGCCAAGGCGAAGGGGCTCGCCGAAGCCATGGGCATGGACGCGCGCGCCGACGCCCTCAACAAGGGTCAAGACGCCCTCATCGCGCAGATGGTGGCCGAGCGGCTGCCGGAGATCGCCGGCAACCTGGCCTCGCCGTTGGGCAACGCCAAGGTGACCATCCTCAACGGCGCCGAAGGGTGGGCGCAGACCGTGTCGGCGTCCATCGCGACGCTGGGCGACATCCTGCCCCAGCTGCTCGGCACCGTGCAGAGCCTCAAGGGCTCCCTCGGCTCGACCACCGAGACGACGCCGGAGAAGTGACGTGTCCGCCTCGCTGATTGGCAGGCGCGGCCGCGTGACCGGGACGGTTCGTCCCGGTCACGTCGGTGAAGTCACGTTGCCGCTCCCCGCCGGCGGCACTCACGCCTACTTGGCCCATCCCGCCGACGGCACCTCGACGTACCCTGAGGGCACCCGAGTGATCGTGAGGGAGTTCTCCCAGCCCCTGACGGTCTACGTCGAGCAGGACGTTCAGGATCCGCGGTACCCCAATCTCTGACCGCCCCTGGGGCGATGGTTCACAGGTTCCCGTAGCGTTCCGCTATCGCACTGACAGGTGAGTGACAGCCTGCGGCACTTTCATGGTTTGTGAGCAGATCGGCGAAGGTCGCCGGCTGACACACTCGATGGAGGAGCAGAAATGACTCTCAAGAAGACTGGGATCGCTGCCGCAGCCCTCGCGGTGGCCGGCCTGGCAACCGCAGGAATCGTCGCCTCAACCGGCGTGGCCTTGGCGGACCCGACGACGTCCCCGACCACTAGCGCGTCCGCTGGGACGAACGCCAGGGGCGCCGGCCAGCAGGCCTCGCAGGACACCCCCGTGACCGGCGATGAGGCCACCAAGGTGGGCGACGCCGTCAAGGCCAAGGATTCCGCCGTCACCGTGACGTCGGTCCAGAAGGACCCGGACGGCTCCTACGACGTCCTCGGCACCAAGGACGGCGCGAACGTGATGTTCGACGTGTCGGCTGACCTCGCGACCATCACCCAGAACGCCGGCGGCGCCGGCGGCGGCAAGGGCGGCGGCAAGGGTGGCGGCACGCACACCGCGGTCACCGGCGATGAGGCCACCAAGGTCGGCGCGGCTGTGACGGCGAAGGATTCCGCCGTGACCGTGACGTCGGTCCAGAAAGACGCGGACGGCTCCTACGACGTCTTCGGCACCAAGGCGGGCGCGAACGTGATGTTCGACGTGTCTGCTGACCTCGCGACCGTGACCCAGAACACCGGCGGCCCCGGCGGTGGCAAGGGTGGCCCTGGCGGCGGTACCCACACTGCGGTGACCGGCGATGAGGCTGCCAAGGTGACCGCGGCCGTGACGGCCAAGGATTCCGCCGTGACCGTGACCTCGGTTGAGAAGGACGCCGACGGCTCCTACGACGTCCACGGCACCAAGGCCGGCGCGAACGTCCACTTCGACGTCTCGGCCGACCTCGCCACTGTCACGCAGGCCGCTGGCCGCTGACAACCTCCCCACACCGGCGCCCCTCGCTCTCCAGCGGGGGGCGCTTGGTGCAATTGCCCCCCTTCTCCTGGCCCGAGCGCCCTTTCTCCTGGCCCGGGCGCCCTTTCTCCAGGCCCCCACCACCCCCCCCTCTTCCCGACCGCCCCGACCACCACCCCTCTTCCCGACCGCCCCGACCCCCGGTTTCCCGACTTTGCTGGCGCTTGACGTGTTTGCTGGCGATATATCGCCAGCAAACACGCGTAGCGCCAGCAAAGTGCTGGGGGTGAGGTGGAGGGAGGTGAGGTGGAGGGGGGTGCGGAACGGCCGGGGTGTTTCCGCGGCGTTACTATGGTGACGTTAAGTAATCGGTCCGGGTCCGGGGGGACTAGCTCGAACCGATAATCTCTGATGCATTGCGTGGAGATGGCGAAGCGCCACGGGGAGGATGAGACGAGTGTCAGAGGACTATCGCGTCCTACCACCCCAGCAGGACACCAAAGAGCGGTTGTTGCACTCGAAGGATGTGCTGGCACACCATCTGGTGAGCCTCAAGGGACTGTTGCCCACGCCGTCCGATTATCGGGATCTCCCCCGCTCGTGGGGCAAGGATCTGCTCGGGGGCATCACCGTCGGCGTCGTCGCCTTGCCGCTCGCCCTGGGTTTCGGCGTCGCCTCGGGCATGGGGGCCGCCGCGGGTTTGGTGACGGCGATCGTGGCGGGGGTCATCGCCGCTGTCTTTGGGGGCAGCCACCTGCAGGTCTCGGGTCCGACCGGGGCCATGACTGTCGTGCTACTACCCGTTATCGCGCATTACGGCATCAAGCAGGTGCCGCTGCTGGCCATTCTCGCCGGCATCTTGGTTGTCATCACCGGCCTCACCGGCCTCGGACGCGCGATCGACATCATCCCCTGGCCCGTGGTCGAGGGTTTCACCATGGGCATCGGCGTCATCATCGGCCTGCAGCAATTGCCGTTGATCCTGGGCACCCCGAAGGGCGAATCGGAATCGACGCTGGTGTCGTCCTACCTCACCCTTCTGGAAACCGACTGGTCGCACGCCTGGCAGCCGCTCGCGATCGCTGCCGTGGCGGTGCTCGTCCACCTCATTGGATACCGCTTCTTCCCGAACTGGCCGCTCTCGCTCATCGCGATCGTCGTGGCTACTGTCGCCGCGGAACTCTCCGGCTGGAACGTGGCGCGGATCGGCGTCCTACCAACCACCCTGCCCATGCCCGAGTTCCCGGTGGTGAGCTTCGATTCCTTGCGGACGCTCGCCGCCCCCGCCGTCGCCGTCGCCACGCTGGCGGCGCTGGAGTCGCTGCTGAGCGCGCGCGTGGCGGACGGGCTACGTCCGGATCTCGATAAGACCAACGCCGACCGCGAACTCTTCGGCCAAGGGCTGGCCAACGTCGCCTCGGGCTTCTTCGGCGGGATGCCCGCCACCGGCGCCATCGCACGAACGGCCGTGAACGTCCGCTCCGGGGCACACACGCGCATGTCGGCGATCGTCCATTCGGGATTCTTGCTGCTGGTGATGTTGCTGCTGGGGCCCATCGTCGGACGCATCCCGATGGCCTCTCTGGGGGCCGTACTCATCATGACGGCCATGCGAATGGTGAGCCCCAAGGTGATCCAGACGGTCTTCCACACCACCCGCGCCGACCGCAACACCTTCCTCATGACGCTGGCCGCAACAGTCGTGCTGGATCTGGTGACGGCCGTGCTTCTCGGTGTCGCGATGGCGGCGGTCATGAGCATTCGCCACATGGCGACCTATTCGGTGGTCCGTCGGCAGCACCTGCCCGCCGACACGTCCGATGGGAAGGTCGATCTGGCTCCCGACCAAGAGCACCTTCGCGATCGCATCGCGATCTTCCGCATTGATGGGGCCTTGTTCTACGGCAATGCCCGCCGGTTTGTTGATGAGGTGTGCTCGGTCGAGGACGTCACCGTGGTGATCGTCCGCTTTCATCGGACGCAGATCATCGACGCGTCCGGCGGGGAAGCGCTGAAAGAGGTCATGCGAACCTTGCAGCAGCGCGAGATCGAGCTCGTGATCCAGGGCATGACCATCGCGCAACAGCGGACCGCCAGCACCCTCGGCGCCATGAGCGACGCGCAACACTACGAATCGCTGCAGGAAGCGCTCGACGCGGCCTGCTTGCTCGTCAAGGTCTTGGACGATCACCGTGCCGTGAAGCTTCTGCCGGACGCGGAGCCAGAGTCGGACGCCGAGGTCGGACCGAGCTCCCGCGAACGGATGATGAACGCCGTCCGCCGAGTCGGACGCACAGCCAGCATGGCCCCCCGTGGATCCCGCCGCAGCGTCAGTAGCCGGGACCGCCGCCGCTAGCGGGGCCTCTCGAGATTCGGCCCAGGTGACGCGTCGGGCGGCTGGGAAAAGTTCCGCCCGCGGCGAGGACTGACACTCGCGGGCCGCGCTGAGGGGCAATAACATTTGGGCATGGATAAGGCGTTGCGAGCAGCGGTCGTGACCATCTCGGACGAGGTCGTCAGCGGCGCCGACGAGGACCGGGCCGGTCCGATCGCCGTGAGCCTGTTGGGCGAGCTGGGAATCGCCGCCACGCTGACGGTGGTCCCCGACGACCAGACGGCGATCCGGGCCGGGGTCTGGCGGGCGATTCGGACGGGGGTAAGGGTCGTGATTGCCAGCGGTGGCACGGGCATCGGTCCCCGGGATGTCACGGTGGAAGCGGTGGCGCCCTTGCTGACCTATCAGATCCCAGGGTTGGGTGAAGAGATCCGCCGCCGCGGCGCCGTCAAGTTACCGGAGGCGCTCGTGTCGCGGGCGGTGGCCGGCGTGATTTTGGGCGATCCGCCGACGTTCGTGCTTGCCGTTCCGGGCTCGCGTGGCGGCATCCGCGACGCCATCGAGGTCGTGGGCCCGATGATGGGCTACATCGTCGATCAGTTGGACGGCGCCGGGCACGGCTGACCCCTCACGTGGGTCGGGTTCTGACCCCTCACGCGGATCGGCAAGCTGTGCGGTGGACGCCGCCGGGGCACGACGGTGGGAGGTCCTCCGGGCCTTGTCGGCTTAGGTCCGGCGTCGGGAGAAGTGGCTGGAGATCACGAGGCTGCCGAGGGTGGCGATGCCAACGAGGAAGATCCAGGTTTGCCGATTCTGGCGGGCCTGCTCGCAGCCGCGGATGATCGCTTGGATAGCGCTCGCTCGGAGGTCGGCGGCGCCGCGGTCCGTTCGGTGTTCGTCCATGTAGGCCGTGACGGCTCGGGATTGGTCGGGTGTGAGCCCGTCGTATAACGAGGGCGCGTCTTGGTTGCCGAGGAGGGCGGGACAGGTGATGACCGTGCTTCCCATCCCTCGGACATCGGAGGTGGGGTGGCTCACGCTGAGCCAGCCGAGGTAGATGGCCAAGAGGACCGCGGGGATGAGCCAGGCTGTGCGTCGAATCCACCCGGCGGAGAGGCTGTGGTAGGCGGCGTCGTCGGTCATGGGGCCTCTTTCGACAGTCAGTTCAGCATTTCGCAAGAGTGCGAGCTGTGACACGGTACTGCCGTGACGGGTCGCGGACCCGGAGGTCTCGGGGTGCCCGCGTGGATCAGTTGCTGCTGTTGGGCTCGGGAGCCTTGCCCTTCGATGCCTGCCGTCTTCGCAGCCGACTAGCACCTCCTGTGGCGCTGAGGCCGCACAGCCCGGGCCCGCCAATGGCGGACCCGGGCTGCAACGGGTGAGTTACTTTGCGGTGGACGCGGCCGGAGCCACCGAGGCTGTACGCCGCTGCAGTACCAGCGTGAGGGCCAGAGCCAACACGGCGGTTGCCACCAGCAGCCATAACCCCAACGCGTACGAGTTGGTGGCCTTGTTGTAGGTGGCGCCCATGACCAGGGGCGGGAAGTACCCGCCGAGGCCACCGGCCGCGGCGACCACGCCAGAGATCGCACCGACCTTGTCAGGCGGGGAGACGCGCGGCACCCAGCCGAACACGGCACCTTGACCGGCACCCAGGGCGGCCGCCATGGCCAAGAAGGTGATGCCGGTGACGATGCCTTCGGAGGGCTGCAGGCTCACGATGAAGGCAAGCGCCGCGATCGCGGCCATGCACACGGCCGTGATGGGCTTGCCGCCCAGGCGGTCGGCAAGCATGCCACCGAAAGGACGCGCGATCACCGCAGCGATCACGAAGCTGCCCATGCGGGTGCCGGCTCCGATCTGGTCGACGGCCGTGGGGTAGACGGTCGTCAGGTACTTGGGCAGGTAGGTCGAGAAGGCGACGAACCCGCCGAACACCACGGCGTACAGGAACGACATCTGCCAGGTGATTCCGAGCCGCAAGGCCGACATCACGCGTGGAATGACCGGCTGCGGGTTGCTGTTCCAGGCTGGCGACTCCTTCATGAAGAACCACACAAGGAGGGCGACCACGACCATCACGCTGGCGATGACGTAATGGGTGTTGAGGTAGCCAATGCTCTCCGCGAGGCGGGGGTGGCGAAGGCGGAGATGGCGGTGCCGACCATGCCCATCCCGAAGACGCCATTGGCGAAACCGCGCTTACTGGGCTCGTACCACATGCTCGAGAAGGGGATGCCGACGGCGAAGACCGTTCCGGCGACACCGAGGTAGAAGCCCGCCCCGATCAGCAGCGGGAAGTTCTTCGTCGCGCCGGCCAGCGCCACGAGCAGCACGGCGGGCATCGAGCCCAGGAGCACCGCGGTGAACATCTTGCGACCACCGAGGCGATCGGTGAGGGCACCGACGAGGACTCGTCCAAGTGACCCCACGAGCACCGGCGTGGCCAGCATCAGCGAGATTTGGCCTTCGTTGAGGCCCATCGAGACCGCGTAGGTCTTCTGCAGGGGAGCGATCGACATCCAGGCCCAGAAGCCGGTTGCCGAGGCGAGGGTGGCCAGGAGGACTTGTCCAAGTTGGCCGTTGAGGGCGGAGGAGGAGGGCGGTTGGGTCATCGTTGTCCCTTGTCCTTGTCTGTTGTACCGACGGGATCCCAGCCGCGGACGCGGGCCTGGGAGGGGGTTGGCGTGTGGGAATCGCGGCTGCGGTAAATCACGTAAGGCCGGAAGACGTAGTGCAGGGGCACCGTGAACGCGTGCACCAGGCGGCTGAAGGGAATGAGGGCGATGAGCGCGAGGCCGATCAAGATGTGCACCTTGAACTGCAACGTGCTTTCGGCCATGGCGTGCACGTTGGGCTGGAACACCATGAGCGACCGGAACCAGATCGAGACGGTCTCGCGGTAGTTGTGCTCGGTGCCGTCGGGGTAGGTGCCGCCGGTCAGGGTGGCGATGATGCCGAAGACGAGGGCCGCGACGAGCACGACGTACATCAGCTTGTCGTTCTTGGTGGTGGCCAAGAACACGGCCCCGGTCGTGCGACGGCGATAGATGAGCATCGCGATGCCAGCCAGGCAGGCCACCCCCGCGATCGTGCCAGCAGTCAGCGCGATGGCGTGGTAGGTCTCCTGGGTGATGACCCGGTCCGTCCAGTCCTTGGGGATCAGCAGCCCGAGAAGGTGCCCGCCGAGCACCACAAACAGGCCGTAGTGGAAGAGCGGCGACCCGATCTTCAGCATTTTCGACTCGTACAGCTGGGACGACCGCGTCGTCCATCCGAACTGGTCGTAGCGGTACCGCCAGGCCAGCCCGGCGATCAGGGTCAGGGCCACCAAGTACGGCAGCACCCCCCACAGCAGGATGTCCATGTCAGCTCCTCATTGCGTTGTTCAGGCCGACGAGTTCCATCGGTTGGATCGCGCCGAACTTGTCTTGGACCTCGGAGCGGCTCGTCGGCGACGGGCCGGGCAGATGGGCGCAGATCGCCGTCAGGACGCCCGCGTGGGGCAAACGGTCTTGGTGCAGCCCGAGTCGGATGAGTTCGACGCTGGCGCGGAACCGCTCCAGCAGTTCCAGGCCGCGTTCACGGTCGGCCACCGCAAACTCCAGGACCATCGGCAGGTAGTCCGGCAGTTCCCCGCCGGTGTCGACCACCAGTCCCGACTCCCGGTAGCGGGCCTTCACGTCCGCGAGCACCTCACCGCGGCGACGGGTGTCCCCGTCCGTCCAATACGACAGGTGCAGCGCGTGCCGGCGCGACAGGTCGAACTCTTGGACGTGGTAGGCCTGCAACTCCCCGAGCGGCGCTCCGCGCAGGTGCGTCAGGACGGGGGCGAAGCTGTCGGCGGTCTCGGTGCCGTCGAGGGCGGACTCGATGGTGTCGAGCCGGGCGAGCAACTGCTCATCCGGATAGGACATCACCAACGCCGCCGCGGCGAACGTCACCTCGGGGGAGGCCAGGTTCTCCACGACCGGCTCCGGGCGCGGGCGGGCGCGCGTGAACAGAGGGCTCATGGAGTGGCCTTCCCGGCGCCGGACTGTCCGGCCATGTCGGCCTCGGCTTCAGCTCGGCGCTCTTTGAGCGCCGCGTAGGTCTCGAGGGCCACCGGTATCGGACGCCCGGGCTGCCCGAAGGGCCCGCTCTCGTACTGGCCGGGGCCGCCGTCGCTGTCGAGGGAGCACGCCAACTCTTCGAGGTTGTGCGCCTGCTCCCGGTGGGCGTTGGGGATGACGTAGCGGTCGTCGTATTTGGCGATCGCCAGCAGCCGGAACATTTGCTCCATCGCTTCGGGGGTCATCCCGACGGCGTCGGTCAAGGCGGTGTCGCGTCCGGTGCCGAGGGTCACGCCGCGCATGTACGACCGCATCGCGGCCAACTTCTGCAGCACCTCGGTGACGACTTTCGTGTCTCCGGCGGTGAAGAGCTCGGCGAGGTATTCGACGGGGATGCGAAGAGCGTCGATGGCACCGAACAGGTTGCCCGCGGCCTCGGCGTCGTGCCCCTGGTCGCGGAGCAGATCCACGACCGGCGACAGCGGCGGGATGTACCAGACCATCGGCATCGTCCGGTACTCCGGGTGCAGCGGCAAGGCGACCTTGAAGTGCTTGATGAGCGCGTACACGGGGGAGCGTTGGGCGGCGATGATCCAGTCGTCCGCCATGCCACCGGCGCGAGCCAGCGCGATGACCTCGGGGTCGTTCGGGTCCAGCATCAGGTCGAGTTGGGCCTGGTACAGCTCCTCCTCCGGCACGGACGCGGCGGCCAGCACGGCGTCCGGGTCGTAGAGGATGATGCCCAGGTACCGCAGCCGTCCAACGCAGGTTTCGGCGCACACGGTCGGCAGACCGACCTCGATGCGCGGGTAGCAGAAGGTGCACTTCTCGGCCTTGCCGGAGCGGTGGTTGAAGTAGATCTTCTTGTAGGGGCAGCCGGTGATGCACTGACGCCAGCCGCGGCAGCGGTCCTGATCGACCAGGACGATGCCGTCCTCGCTGCGCTTGTAGATCGCGCCCGAGGGGCACGACGCCATGCACGAGGGGTTGAGGCAGTGCTCGCAGATCCGCGGTAAGAAGAACATGAAGCTCTTCTCGTAGTCGGTGCGGATCTTCTCGTTGGACTCGGCGCGCAGCTTCTCGAGAATCGGGTCCGCGTTGCGGGTGGCCTCGATGCCGCCGAGGGAGTCGTCCCAGTTGGCGCTCCACGTGATCGCGGTGTTCTCACCGGTGATCAGCGACTTCGGACGCGCGACAGGGAAGTCGTCCCCCAGCGGCGCCGAGGTCAGGTTCTCGTAGTCATACGTCCAGGGCTCGTAGTAGTCCTCGAGCCCCGGCTGCACGGGCGAGGCGAAGATGCTGAGCAGCTTCTGCAGGCGTCCGCCGGCGCGGAGCTTCAGGCCGCCGGAGGGTGTGCGCACCCAACCGCCACGCCACTTGTCCTGGTCCTCGTAGCGACGCGGATACCCCTGGCCCGGACGCGTTTCCACGTTGTTGAACCACACGTATTCGGTGCCGGCGCGGTTCGTCCACGCCTGCTTGCACGTCACCGAGCAGGTATGGCACCCGATGCACTTGTCGAGGTTCATCACCATGGCCACTTGGGCCATCACACGCTTAGCCATCAGTAGGTCACTTCCTGCGAGCGGCGGCGGACCGTCGAGACGATGTCGCGTTGGACGCCTGTGGGGCCGAGGTAATTGAACGCGTAGGACTGATGGGCATACCCGCCGATGAGGTGGGTGGGCTTCATCAAGATGCGCGTCACGGAGTTGTGGATGCCGCCGCGCTTGCCGGTGGCCTCCGACTTGGGGACGTCGATGGTCCGCTCTTGAGCGTGCTGCACGTAACAGATGCCGTCCGGCAGCTTCGAGGTCACCACCGCCCGGGCCACGAACACGCCGTTGGCGTTGGTGAGTTCGATCCAGTCGTTGTCCGCGACCCCGATCGAGGCCGCGTCGGCGACGCTCAACCAGGCCTGCGGACCACCTCGTCCAAGACTGAGCATGAACAGGTTGTCTTGGTACTCAGAGTGGATCGACCACTTGTTATGGACGGTCAGGTAGCGGACGGTAATCGCCTTCTCGCCCGTCGGACCGAGTTCGGGCTCGCCGTAGGCGCGGCTCATGTCGAGCGGCGGCCGGAAGGTGGGCAGCTGCTCGCCAGCGTCGATCATCCAGTCGTGATCGAGGAAGAAGTGCATGCGTCCCGAGAGGGTGTGCCATGGCTTCAGTCGCTCGGTGTTGATGGTGAAGGCCGCGTACCGGCGTCCGCCGGTCTCCGACCCCGACCACTCCGGGGAGGTGATGACCGGCTGCGGGGAGGCCTGTGTTTGGGCGAAGGTAATGATCCGCTCTTCCTGGCCCTCGGAGAGGTCAACCAGCTTGCGTCCGGTCTTGGCCTCCAAATCATGGAACCCCTGCGTGGCGAGGGCCCCGTTGGTGGTTCCAGAGCAGGTCAGGATCGCTTCGGCCAAGCGGGCATCGGTGTCGATGGCTGGACGTCCTTCGCCGGCTCCCGACTGCATGACGCCGTGCAACTGGCCGAGACGGGCGACCGGCTTGACCATGTCGTAGGTGATGTTCTTGACCGTGAACCCGAGCCTGTCGGCCAGCGGACCGACGGTGGCGAGCTTGTCGGCGATCGCGGTGTAGTCGCGCTCGACGATCATCAGGTTCGGCAGGTTCTTGCCCGGAATGGCCGGCACGTCGGTGCCGCGCCAATCGGGGACGTGCCCGCCGGGCTGGGCGATCTCGCCGGGGGTGTCGTGCTGCATCGGGACGGCCACCAGGTCGCTACGGGTGTCCAGCCGCCCCTTCGCCATCGTCGAGATGGCCCGGGCCAGCAGCGTGAAGAAATCGAAGTCGCTCTTGGCCTCCCACGGCGGATCAATGGCCGGGGTGAACGCGTGGACGAACGGGTGCATGTCCGTGGTGGAGATGTCGTACTTCTCGTACCAGGTCGCGGCCGGGAAGACGAGGTCGGAGAGCAACGTCGTGGACGTCATGCGGAAGTCGGCGCTGATGAGCAGGTCGAGCTTGCCCTCGGGGGCCTCCTCGTGGAACTTCACCACGCTCGGACGCGCCTCGGAGGCGTGGTTGTTCGGCATCAGGTTCGAGCTCGTACCCAGCAGGTGCTTGAGGAAGTACTCGCTGCCCTTGGCCGAGGATCCGAAGAGGTTCGAGCGCCACACCACCATGGTGCGCGGCCAGTTCTCGGGGGCGTCGATGTCTTCCATGGAGGTGGTGAGGGTGCCGGCCTTGAGCTTGGACGCCACCCACTCTCCGACGTTCGCCGCCTCGCCTGCGGCCACGGCGGCCTTGGCCTCGTCGGCGAGGTCGAGCGGGTTGCGGTCGAACTGCGGGTAGAACGGCATCCAGCCCAGGCGATGCGAGAGGGCCAGGGCGTCCGCGGTGTGCAGACCGTCCAGGTGGCCGGTCGAGAGGGGCGACTTCACGCGGTCGGCCGAGTACCCGTCCGTCCGCCACTGGTCGGTGTGCATGTACCAGTAGCCGGTGCCGATCATCGTCCGCGGCGGACGCGACCAGTCGAGGGCGTTCGCGAAGTTGAACCAGCCCGTCATCGGGCGGCACTTCTCTTGACCCACGTAGTGCGCCCAGCCGCCGCCGTTCTTTCCGATGCAGCCGGTGAGCATCAGCAGCGCCATGATCGCGCGGTAGGTGACGTCGGCGTGGAACCAGTGGCAGATGCCCGCGCCGATGATGATCATCGTCTTGCCTTCGGAATCCTCGGAGTTCTTCGCGAACTCGCGGGCGATCCGCACGCAGACCTCGGCGGGGACGGACGTGATCTCTTCTTGCCAAGCCGGCGTGTAGGGGCTGGTGACGTCGTCGTAACCCGACGCCCAGGTGCCCGGGAGGCCCTCGCGTCCGACGCCGTACTGGGCGAGCATCAGGTCGAGGACGGTCGTCACGATGTTCTCGCCGACCTTCATCGTCGGCACGCCGCGGCGGATGATCGTGCCTTCGCCCCGCGGATCCTCAAAGCACGGCAGGGCGATTTCGACGGCCTCCGCGCCGGGCACGTCCAGGAGGCTGAGCGCCGGATCGAGGTCGCCCAGGTCGAGGTTCCACTTGCCCTTGCCGGCCTCGTTGTAGCGGTGACCCATGGTGCCGCCGGGCACGGCAGGGGTGTTCGTCTTGGCGTCCCAGAGCACGGTCTTGAAGGCGGCGTCCGGGGTGCCGGCGTCCACCGCACCCAAGTCGGCGGCGGTGAGGAACTTCGAGGCGGTGAGGCCGTGCCCGTCCGGGTGCTCCACGAGGGTGACCAGCATCGGCAGGTCGGTGAACTGGCGGACGTAGTTCTGAAAGTACGGCACCTGACGGTCGACGTAGCACTCCTTGAGCATCACGTGCCCCATGGCCATCGCGAGGGCGGCGTCGGTGCCGGCCTGAGCGGGCAGCCATTCGTCGGCGAACTTCACGTTGTCGGCGTAGTCGGGGCTGACCGTGATGACCTTGGTGCCGCGGTAGCGGACCTCGGCCATCCAGTGGGCGTCGGGGGTGCGCGTGACCGGGACGTTCGAGCCCCACATCATGAGGTAGCTGGCGTCCCACCAGTCACCGGATTCGGGCACGTCGGTCTGGTCACCGAAGACTTGCGGCGAGGCCACGGGAAGGTCGGCGTACCAGTCGTAGAACGAGGTCATCGCGCCGCCGATGAGGTGGTTGAACCGGGTGCCGATCGCGTGCGACACCATCGACATGGCGGGGATCGGCGAGAACGACACACAGCGGTCGGGGCCGTAGTTCTTGATGGTGTTGACGTAGGACGCGGCCGCGATTTCCAGGGCCTCGTTCCACGACACCCGAACCAGGCCGCCGTGGCCGCGGGCGCTTTGGTAACGCTTGCGGGTTTCGGGGTTGGTGGAGATCTCGCGGAACGCCGCCACCGGATCACCCAGGCGGGCCTTGGCCTCGCGGTAGGCGTCGATCATGACACCGCGTCCGTAGGGATAGCGGACGCGGGTCGGGGAGTAGGTGTACCACGAGAAGGCGGCACCGCGTGGACACC
Source organism: Micropruina sp. (assembly GCA_016716635.1). Classification (GTDB taxonomy): domain Bacteria; phylum Actinomycetota; class Actinomycetes; order Propionibacteriales; family Propionibacteriaceae; genus JADJVZ01. The sequence continues at coordinate 715,503 of JADJVZ010000014.1, read as the reverse complement.
CACGGGGTTCGTACTCGGGACGATCCGGGCCCGTGGTGGGGTAGTCGGTCTGCTGGGATTCCCAGGTGATGATCCCGTCTTTGACGTAGACCTTCCAGGAGCAGGATCCCGTGCAGTTCACACCGTGCGTGGAGCGGACGACCTTGTCATGGCTCCAACGATCTCGGTAAAAGATGTCCCCCTGGCGGCCACCTTCGCGGAACACCGCGCGGCCGTCAGCTGTCTCGTCCCACTTTGTGAAATAGCGCCCTAACTTGAGCAGGGCGTTCGATGCCGGGCCGTCCAGTTGAACGTGATCAGTGGTCATGGTTCATGCTAGCCAGAATCGATGGTTTCCCACGAACGTTTCGTATAAATTGCCTTCATGGGGAGGCGGCGAGACCGCATCCCTCGTGAGAGTGCTGGGGTCGGAGAAGTCCGAGGGGGGCAATCGGGCCTTTAATGTCTCTCATGAGGGGTGCCCTACGCGGCGCGAAAACCCCAGGCGAGTGGGGGCTGTCATTCCTCGCCAACAGCGAATTTGGCTCAGTGGACGCAAGTGGCAAGGATGCCGCAGTCCTCTGATCAGGCCCTTCGCTGATGGCGTTGTCGACGACCGACGCAGAATCGTCGTTGGGCCCGGGTAAGGCGACTAGGTCGGCTCCTCCGTTCCCTTCAACTGACGTAGGAGGCTTGCCCGAGCAGGGTGTTCCCAAGGTGGGGCAAGGGAGTTGCTTTGAGCAGTTCTACTCAACCCTGGGAGGTCCTCCCTCCACATCACCGATCAGACCGTGTCGTCACAGTCCTTCAACCAACCTGTCCGGTCATTACACCTAGTGGTTCAGGCCGCGGAGGTCGCGGTGGAGATCATCACCGACGTTCGCGATGGGATCCGGTGGCCCTGGTGGTGGCGGGCCGACGCGTTCCCACGACATGGTGCCCCCGGGCTGGTCTGCTAATCGATGTTCTGTGCCCAGTCCGAGAACGTGGCGATGATTCGATGGCGACGGTCGGAGTCCACCCCGTAGCGGTCGTAGTCGTCGACCGTCCAGCGTCCGGCGACGCGGAACGGTCACCGAACCCATGCATCGTGATGGCGTAGCCGCCAGCAAGGACGAACCCGTAGTGCTCCAGTGCCGGTAAAGCGGTCGCCGCGATGCGTTCGTGGAGTTCGAGCATGACGCTAGCTGCGTGCTGCCAGGTCTTCGAAGCGGGCCTCCCACTCGGCCCGGCAGCGAGCAGGCAGAAGGAGCTCAGGCCACAAGGCGATCAACTGGCTCGCCGCTAGGAGGCGGATCTGGTCCACAACGGTCCCGTCGCGGACCACTCGCGTGTAGAGAGACCGGACCTGCCCCGGGTCGCTCAAGTCGTAGCTGGGGCGACCGCTGGTATCGATATGGGGGCCGACCTCCACCACGCCCTCAACGGGGCCCACCAGGTCGTTAAGGCGTTCAGGGGCGTCGTAAGGGATGGTGTCGGCAAATCGCAACGTGCTCATTGCACCCCACCTCCTCATCGCCTTAAAGAGTCTTAGCTCTACCTCGCCGAGTCTACCTGGGGCACTGCGGCCAACCGCCAGCGAGGCCCCGGCATTGATCCCGACAGTGGGGAGGCGGGAAGTGCCACTCAGGGACGAGGGGTTGGGTGCGCCGGGGGTTTCGGGTCAGCCACCCGCGAAGGGGGGCAGGACGTCCACGCGGGAGCTCGCCAGAATCGGTTGGGTTGCGTCCTGGACGGGACGCCCGTCCACGAGCAGCGAGCAACACGCCAGCACCCGCGCGAGGTCGGGGTTGCCGTCGGCGAGCCGATGCACGAGGTCCTGCGGGGTGAGGTCACCGGCCTGGAGGGTGGCGGTGGTGGTGCCGGCGGCGTCCGCGGCTCCTGCGTAAAACCTGATCTCCATGTCAGCCTCCGATTGCGCTCATGGTGCGGGTGGGTTGATGGAACCCCGCGGTTCCGATGCCGTGGCCGGGGGCCTTGCTGCGATGGGCGCCCCGCCAGAGTTCGGCGAGGTCTTCGTCGCTAGCGCCAGCGCGCAGGGCCGTCCGCAGATCCACCTCGGTGTGCGCGAACAGGCACGAGCGCACCTGGCCGTCGGCGGTGAGGCGGGTGCGATCGCACGCCGCACAGAAGGGGGCGGTCACCGAGGCGATGACGCCGATGCGTCCGGCTGGATGGCAGTCGGATTCGGCCACCAGCCAGTCTTCCGCCGGCGCCGCGCCGGCCGCGGACGGGGTGAGCTCGAAGTGCGCGCGGAGTTGATCGAGGATCTGGTCCGCGGGGATCATCGCCTCCCGGTCCCAGCCGTGCTGCGGGCCGAGCGGCATTTGCTCGATGAAGCGCAACCGGTAGCCGTGGCGCAGGCAGAACTCGGCGAGGGGCACAACATCGATCTCGTTGACGCCGCGCATGACCACGGTGTTGACCTTGATCGGATGCAGGCCGGCGGCATCGGCGGCGGCCAACCCCGCCAGCACCCGATCCAGGGCGTCGCGGCGAGACATGGCGGCGTAGCGCGTCCGGTCGAGGGAGTCGAGGGAGATGTTGATCCGCTTGAGTCCGGCGTGCACGAGGTCGTCCAGGCGGGCGTCCAGGCCGACGCCGTTCGTGGTCAGCGCCAGGTCGGGGCCACCCCTTCATCGGTGCGCAGTTCGGAGGCGGCGGCAATAATGCCCGCCAACCCCGGCCGCAGCAGCGGCTCGCCGCCGGTGAAACGAAGCTTGCGGACCCCCAGTAGACCCACCGCCACGCCGAGCAGGCGCACCACCTCGGAGTCGGTCAACGCGTCGCTGGACGGCAGCCACGGCAACCCCTCAGCGGGCATGCAGTAGGTGCAGCGCAGGTTGCAGCGATCGGTCAACGACACTCGAAGATCGCGCGCGATGCGCCCTTGTGTGTCAGTGAGACCTTTCAGCGGCAGAATGACTGTCGACAAGTCGGCTCCCGGAAGTCGGTAAGGATTCACGGTAACTCCGCGTTATCACCATTATCTAGTGCAAAACCGGTGCCATCGGGGATCATGGTCCAGGACGTCCAGTTGGAGGAACCAATGAGCGAGCAGAGTGAACGACTCGGTCCGAAGCGGGCCGAGGTGCTGCACCATCTCCGCGACATGAGCACCCCTTCCTCGGTTGCTGACGTCGCCCTGGCGGTCGACCTGCACCAGAACACCACACGATTCCACCTGGACGCACTATGCGATGCCGGATTGGCGATCCGTGACATCGAAACGCGGACGACCCCCGGGCGTCCGAAGGTGCTCTACCGGGCGGCGCACGGACACGAGGTGAACCGGTACCAGGAGCTGGCGACGACGATGGTCCGCCATTTCGCGGCGTCTGCGCCGGGGATCGTGGGGAGTTGGCCCGCATGGCCGGGGACGCCTGGGGCACGGAGCTCCGCAACGACATGGCCGATGATCCGCAGCCGTTGGGGCCCTTGGGACGCGTGGTCGACACCCTCGCTGAACTGGGCTACCAGCCGACCCTTGCCCTCGAACCCGAACCGATCTTGGAGCTCGTCCCCTGCCCCTACGCCGAGGCGGCTGCCGCCGATCCCGAGGTCGTGTGCCAGCTTCATCTGGGCCTGATCCGCGGCCTGCTCGGACCAGACCAACCGTGGACCGCGACCGAAATCCGACCCTACGTGGCGTCGGATCGGTGCTTGGTGCTGCTCGCCGGTCCGCAGGCCAAGGCAACCCCACCCGAGCCGGACGTCCATGCGTGAGCTTCTCTCCGTCGAGGAGTACCTCGCGGAGTTGAAGGCATTGCTGCATCCCGAGCCGGGCGTCGAGACCCTCGCCCTGGCGGCCGCCTCCGGACGCGTGCTGGCGCTGCCAGTGGCGAGCCGGGTCGACATTCCCGTCTTCGACAACTCAGCCATGGACGGGTACGCCGTCCGTTTCGCCGACGTCGCCGCCCTGCCCGCGGACCTGGCGGTCGTGGGGGATGTGCCCGCGGGGAGCGGCGAGGATCCGGAGGCGGGGCCGGGGGAGTGCGTCCGCATCATGACGGGGGCTCCGCTGCCGAGCTTCGCCGACACGGTCGTTCCCCTCGAGGACGTCACCGTGGTCGGTGGCCGCATCGTCGTCACCGCGGTGCCTGTTGGACCCGGGGCACACGTCCGCCGGGCCGGGGAAGACATCGCCGCCGGGGCGCTCATCGCCCAGTCCGGCACGGCGCTGCGGCCCGCCATGCTCGGCGCCCTCGCCGCCTCCGGCGTCACCGCTGTGGCCGTGCATCGACGTCCCGTGGTGGCCGTCTGCGCGACCGGGGACGAGTTGGTCTCCGATGGCGCCCCCCTTCAGCGCGGCCAGATTTACGAGTCGAACGCGGTGGCGTTGGGGGCGGCGCTCGTCCGCGACGGGGCCGAGGTGCTGCGTACCGGGCCGGTCCGCGACCAGCCGGAGCAGCTGGTGGCCTGGCTCGACCAAGCCGCCGACCGCGCCGACATCATGGTGCTCACCGGCGGCGCCAGCGTGGGGGCCTACGACGTCGTCCGCGACGTGCTCGAACAGGCCGGGGGCACCTTCCGCCACGTGCGCATGCAGCCAGGGAAACCCCAAGGCTGGGCGATGTGGCGCCGCACCCCTGTGATTTCCCTGCCGGGCAACCCTGTGTCGGCGGTGCTCAGCTACGAGGTTTTCGTCCGTCCGCTGGTGGACGCCCTGCTCGGGCGTGCGTCCAATCGTGCCTTCCAGGCCGTGGCCGGGATGGGTTGGCGCTCCCCGGCGGGACGTCGGCAGTTGGTGCCCGTCCGGCTCGACACTGACGCGGACGGACGCCTCATCGCGACCCCGTCGCACTCTCGTGGCTCGGGCTCGCACTTGGTAACGTCGCCTGCAATGGCGGACGGATACGCGGCCGTCGCCGAAGAGGTCACCGAGGTGGCCGTCGGTGACAAAGTGATGGTGAGGTGGCTATGAGATACGACGCGGTGGTGCTGGCCGGTGGACGCGGAAGCCGACTCGGTGGCCTCAGCAAACCCGACCTGAGCATCGGCGGACGCCGCCTGATCGACATGGCCGTGACGGCCGTTGGCCGCGCCGAGCGCATCGTCGTCGTGGGTGACGTCGAGGTGCCGCCCGGCGTGCTCAAGACCCGCGAAAAGCCTGCCTATGGAGGTCCGGTTGCGGGGCTCGCTGCCGGGCTCGCGCTCTTGGCGGCGCCCGCGCCGTGGATCGTCGTCCTGGCTAGCGATCTGCCGGACGCCGAGGCTGCGGTCGAGGTGCTGCTACGCAACGATCCGCCGGAGGACTGCGACGGAGTCTGCTTGCTGGACGCCGACGGACGCCTGCAGTGGCTGCTCGGGGTGTATCGGGCGAAGGTGCTGGTGCGCCGGGTGGCGGATCGGGGCGACATCACTGCGCTCTATCGGCTGTTGGAGCCGTTGAAGCTGGTCGGCATTGATCCGCAGGGGGCCAACGTCGGTGACGTCGACACCCCCGAGGATGCCGCCCGTTACGGGGCTCAGTTCGAGGAGCGTCCGTGAAGCTTGCTCCGCTGGTGGAGCCGGGCCCGCCCCTGACCGACGTCGAGGCCGAACGGTTTGCCCGCCACCTGCCCATCGCCGGCCTTGGTGAACTCGGTCAGCGTCGCCTGCGGGCCGCCCGGGTGTGTGTCGTGGGTGCCGGGGGCCTCGGCAGCCCGGCCCTGCTCTACCTCGTCGCTGCGGGCGTCGGCACCATCGGTGTGGTCGATGCGGACGCCGTCGAACTGGTGAATCTCCAGCGTCAGGTGTTGCATGACACCCCCGGCCTGGGGGATGCCAAGACGTCCAGCGCGGTGAGGCGGTTGGGTCCGCTGGATCCGTCCGTCCGGTTCATCGAGCACCAGGTGCGGCTGACGTCCGACAATGCCGCCGAGATCTTGGGCGACTACGACCTGGTCATCGACGCCGTCGACAACTTCCCCACCCGCTACCTGATCTCGGACGTTTGCGCCGAGCTCGGGCTTCCGGTGGTGTGGGGGGCCGTGCAGGTGACGCGGGCCCAAGTGAGCGTGTTTTGGAGCCGCCCCCGCACGAGCGAGGGTCCGGTGGCGGGCATCACGTTGCGCGACCTGCATCCCGAGCCGCCGCCGAAGGAGACGTGGGTGACGGCCGCGACCGTTGGCGTCCTGGGGGCCATGTGTGGCCAGGTCGGGGCCATGATGGCGAACGAAGCCATCAAACTCATCACGGGCGCCGGTGACTCACTGTTCGGGCGGATGGTTTACCTCGACACCATGTCCGCGACCTTCGCCGAAGTGCCGCTGACCCACCGAAAGGCGCCATGAGCGAGCTCACCCACCTGGATTCCGCTGGCCATGCCCGCATGGTCGACGTGACCGCGAAGGCCGTCACGGCCCGCAGCGCCACGGCCGAAGGGTTTGTGCGCTGTGCGCCTCACGTGGTGGCGTTGCTGCGGTCGGGCGAGATTCCCAAGGGGGACGTGCTCGCCGTCGCGCGCATCGCCGGCATCGCCGGGGCCAAGCGCACCCCCGATTTGCTGCCTCTCGCTCACGTCATCGGGGTCCATGGGGCTGTGGTCGACTTGACGGTGCTCGATGACGGCGTGGCGCTGCGGGCGACTGTGCGGACGTCCGATCGAACGGGCGTCGAAATGGAGGCCCTCACCGCCGTCGCCGTCGCCGCCCTCAATGTGGTGGACATGGTGAAGGGCGTGGACCGCTCGGTCGAGATCGCGAGCGTCCGACTGGTGGCGAAATCCGGCGGACGCTCGGGCGATTGGGTCCGACAGGGCTGATGTGGCGGCGGTGTCCGCGTCCTTCGCATCCCCGTCAGGGTCCTTTGTGGATATCAGCTCCACGGCAGGCCTTCACGGGCATGGTTCGGTTTCGGCCTAGATCACAGCCCGGACCACTGGTAGCTGCCGTCGGCCTCGAACTGTTGTTTCCAGACGGGCAATTCGGCCTTGACCCGGCTCACCACGGTCTCGCAGACCTCGAAGGTCTTGGCTCGATGTGCGGAGGAGACCGCGACCACGAAGGCGTTGTCGCCGACGGTCAGGCGTCCGATGCGGTGGACGGCTGCAACCTCGCAGGTGTTCTCCGGGTCGAGTTCGGTCAGCACGGACGTGACGATCTGGCCGATCAGCTCCGGGGCCGAGGGGTGGCAGGTGTAGTCGAGGGCGGTCACGCGTCCGGCGGCTTGCGGATCATTGTCACGGACGACCCCCACGAACACCGTGACCGCCCCTGCTTCGGGGCGGCTGACGAGATCGAGTAGCTCTTGGGCCGTGACGGAGTGGTCGCGGACTTCGGCCAAACGGACGCCCATCAGTGATCGCCTCCCGTGAGTTGGTCCAGCACGTGGGGAATCAAAGGCAAAAGCACTGCCAGCCCCTCCGCAGCCGCTCGGGGGTTGCCGGGCAGGTTGGCGATGAAGGCGCCGCGGGTGGTGCGGCTGGAATCCACCACTCCAGCGATTCCCCTTGTCAGCGCCGCGTGGGCGGTGGTTTCGATTCCGCGTGCTCGCAGCAGTTCGCCCACGCCGGGCAGCAGGCGATCGATGACTTCCCGGGTGCCTTCGGGGGTGGAATCGCGTGGCCCGACCCCGGTGCCGCCGGTGGTGATGAGCACGCGAGCGCCCTGGATCAGTCCGCTTCGTAGGGCATCGCGGACGCTGCGCTGCCCGTCGGGGACCACGGCTAGGGAGGCGTCGTAACCCGCAGCAACGAGGTCGCGAACGAGCGCCGGTCCCGACAGATCGGGACGCTCACCCGCGGCACTTCGGTCGGAGACCGTGATGACTCGGCAGCGTTCCATAACTCCTCCTAGGTTTTGGTATTAGCGACCGTACAGCCGGACCTGGGTCGCCTTCACCACCGCGGTGACGGAAAGTCCGGGGGTCAACTTGAGTTCGGCAACGGACTGGGGCGTGAGGTCGGCGGCCAGAGTTTGCCCCGCAACGTCGAGCCCCACGCGGACTGTATCCCCGCGCGGTTCCAGCCCCGCCACCGTTCCCGCGAGGGTGTTGCGGGGACTGCCGCCGGGTGGGGTGAGGTGCAAACTGACCGCCGCCGGGGCGACGGTCGCGAGGCCAGGTTCGCCGTCGTGGGGCGGCTGGGCCGGGTCCGCGAGGCCGCGTAGCGTGAGGCCCGCCGCCAGGTGCAGCAGGTCCGTCCCTTCGATGGTTCCGGTGAGCAGGTTGGTGCCCCCCAGGCGGGCGAGGAAGGTGCTCGTCGGACGGGCCATGAGGTCGGCGACGCTGCCCGTTTCGGCGACGCGGCCCTTATCGAGGACGGCGACGCGGGTGGCGATGGTCCAGAGATCGAGGACTTCGTGGGTGACCAACAGCGCCGTGCGTCCGCGGAGGCGTTCGGCGAGCCCGTGGCGGACGTCCGCGGCGACGGCCACGTCGAGGCCAGCGAGGGGTTCGTCCAGCAGGACGACGTCAGGGTCGATGGCGAGCGCGCGAGCGAGGGCCACGCGCTGGGCTTGGCCGCCGGAGAGTTGGTGGGGGCGGCGTCCGGCGAGGTCGGCGCAGCCCACCGCGTCCAATTCCGTGAGGGCCCGGACGCGGGCGTCGGACGTTGAGGCGCCGGCGGCGCGGGGTCCGAAGGCGACGTTGGCGAGCACGTCGAGGTGCGGGAACAGGGCGGGATCCTGGGTAAGTAGCACGGCGCGGCGCCGGTGCGGCGGCTCGTGGACGTCGGGGCCGGCGACCTCTCGTTCGCCGATAAGGACAGTGCCTGAGGTGGGGAGGACAAGGCCTGCCAGCAACTGCAGGAGCGTGGATTTGCCGGCGCCGTTGGGGCCGACGACGCCGCAGACCTCGCCCGCGGGCAGGTCGAAGTCGAGGTGGACGTGTCGCGTGGCGACCTCGGCGTGGATCGACAGGGCGGTCACGGTTCCCACCTCCGTCCACGAGCCAGCTTGGCGGTAGCCGCGACCAGCATGGCGGCGATGGCGAGCAGGGTGACGGAGAGGGCCAAGGCGGTGTCGGTGTCGATTTCGCGCTGCAGGTAGATCTCGAGGGGAAGGGTGCGGCTGACGCCTTGGAGGGAGCCCGCGAAGGTCAGGGTCGCGCCGAACTCGCCCAGTGCCCGGGCGAAGGCGAGGGCGGCGCCGGACGCGATGGCGGGGGCGATGAGCGGCAGGGTGACGCGGCGCAGGACTGTGGTGGGGGAGGCTCCCAGCGTGGCCGCGGCGATCTCGTAGCGGTGGCTCGCCGAGCGCAGCGCCCCCTCGACCGAGACCACCAGGTAGGGCATAGCGACGAACGTCTGGGCGATCACCACGGCCGAGGTGCTGAAGGCCACGTCCAATCCTGCGGCTTCGAGGGTGCCGCCGAGCCACGTTCGACGTCCGAGGGCGACCAAGAGAGCGAGGCCGGCGACCACGGGCGGCAGGACCATGGGGAGCATGGCCAGCGTGCGTCCGATCGTGGCCCAACGTCCGCGGGCTCGGGAGAGTAAAAGGGCTAGTGGGAGGCCCAAGATCAGGCAGAGTACGGTGGTCAAAAGGCAGGTGCGCAGGCTGAGGCTGAGAGCGTCCAACGAGGCGGGGGTGGTGAGGAGTGCAGGGACCTTGAGCCACGGGACGCGCAGCAGCATGGCCAGGAGGGGGAGCGTGAGGAAGACTGCGGCGATCCCTGCGGGGAAGGCCACCCAGCGGGGGAGGGCGGGACGGATCACGGTCCGAATCCGGCGGTCTTGAGGGCAGCTTGGCCGTCCGGACCCGTGACGTACTCCACGAACTGCTTGGCGAGGGTGGGTTGTTTGGCGGCTGTGGTCGTGGCGATCACGTAGGTCGTGGGGGCTTTCTCTGCGCCCGGGATCGGGATGGTCTGAACCTTGGTGCCTGCGGCAGTGGCGTCCGTGGTGAACACGAGGCCCGCGTCCGCCTGGCCGGTCTCGACTTTGGCCCGGACGTCGGTGACCTTCGACTCTTCCGATACTGGCTGGAGCGTTATGCCCAGCATGGTGGCGAGCTTCTTGGTGGTGGCCCCGCACGGGACCGGCGGTGCACAGACGACGAGCTTCTTACCGGAGAGTGACGCGTCCAGGCCGGTGATCTTGGCGGGGTTCCCCGGCGGCACGATCAAGATGAGCACGTTCGACGCAAACTTCTGCGGGTTGCTGGCGGCGTTGGCCTTTGTCGCCCGGGTCATGGTGGCCTCATCCGCAGTGGCGAGGACGTCGGCCGGGGCGCCTGCGACGAGTTGATCAACGAGAGTCGATGATCCATCGAAAGAGAACGTCACCTTCGTGCCCGGATGCGCGGCCTCGAACTGTGTCCCGAGTTGGGTGAAGCTGGCGGTGAGTGAGGACGCGGCGAACACGGTGAGGGTGACCGAGTTGGAGGCGGTCGATGTCGCCGCGCACCCGGTGGCGGTCATCGCCAGGCCGAGAATCGCCCCGCCGAGGGCGAACCCACGCCGACAGAACCGCGTGCCTGCACGCGCGGCCGACCGGTCCTGACTCATAGGTCGAACCCTAGTTTGTCTTGGCCGAATGGCCAGTCTGGCATTGGAAACGCGAGGCGGACGTGCAGACATGCAGCGATGATAATAGGGATTATCAACAAGTCGTGTGGCAAACAGCGCCGCGCGTGATTGGCTTGGGAGTACCCGAAGCAGGAGGTGCATGCATGTCAGTCGAACTCGTGACGATGCGCGATATCGCTGTGCTTGCCCGGGTGGCTCGACCGGCCGTTACCACCTGGCGCCGTCGCTTCCGGACGGGCTCCAGCCCTTTCCCGGCCCCGGCCATGCATCGTGACGATCAAGAACTCTTCTCCCGTGATGAGGTCGTGACGTGGCTTGAGGAGACCGAGCACGGCAACAACCTCGATGCCCGCGCTGAGTCTCGCGCCGTCGCCGTCCTGTCGGATCCGCGTCTCTCAGAGGCTCCGAACTTTGACTGCTTCAGTGCGCTTCTCGTCTTGCGGAGCCTGCTTGACGTTCCGCTCACGGGCCTCGATCGGGAGGACCTGCTCGACGCGGCGGACACCCTGGATCCAGATCACACGTTCATCTTCCGCGAGGTCGAGTGCGTCACCAACCCGACCTGGCTGGTGGCTGCTGCCGAGTCGTTAGTCGAAACCTCCTGGAGTGTCGCTGACGCCCATCAACGGCTGCTCAGGGCGCAGCTCCCAGTGATGCGAGCTCGAGTTCTCCTCGGCTCGGCGGGCAATCGGTTGCTGCAGGTGATATCGGCCCCACTGCTTCGCGAGCTCGGGGCGCAAGCAGGGCTGCTTGATCCGACGGGATGCCGATTCGATGTGATCCCTGAACTCGCAAAGATCACCGAGGCTCGGGTGGCCGTCCTTGATGGCGATTCCCGCAGCCACCGTCTGCATCGCCGTGTGTTGCGGCTCGCTGGTGTCGTCCCGACTGTGATCAACGCCGAGGGGGGCTGGTCCGCGACCGGTCCCACGCTCAGCGTTGCGGTCTTGCCGGAGCTGGCTCATCCCGCTGCCGACGAGGTCTCTCAGCTCGGCCTGGTGGACGATGTCGCCTTGCAGCTGACGTCAGACCAGGCGCTCGTCGTGCTCGCGCCTGCGGCCCTGTTGACCGACCCCTTGGACGGACAGCCCGGGACGCAACGCGATCAGCTACTTCGTAGTGGCGTGGTGCGTAGCATCGTGCGGCTCCCGGCGGGATTCATGCCTGGTCGTTCCCGGGAATCCATGGGCCTCTGGCTGGTTACGGCACCGGATGGGACGGCCCCAGCCGATCGTCGTACTTTGGTTGCCGACCTGTCACGTCGCGACCTGACTCCGTCCCGCATGGAGGGCTTGGCGATGGATCTTTTAGCGGCTTGGCAGGGTCCTGAGGGAGCTCGCCGGAGGGCTTGGGCTCACCTGCATCCGGTGCACACCTCGGGCCTGCTCGCGGCGGACGCGTCACTCGTGCCTGCAGCCCCCGTCAGGCATCATGACGCTTCCGAGGCCGCGGGTGTTACGGGCTCCGATTGGGTTGTGCGTCTTCAGGGTCGCGCTGCAAGACACCTCCCGGACTTTGCCTTCGCGATCGAGAACGGAACCCCTGAGCGCCTGAGCCTCCTGCAATCCGCCCAACGTGGGTGGTTGCGCATGATTCCGGGTCGCCGCTTCGCGATCGATTCACTCGATTCAAGCAGCACGGGTGCAGGGGTCCCCGTGTGGGATGCCGCCGCCGTCACGAATCTCACGGAGCAACGCGAGGTCGATCGGCTGGCCCTGCATGGGGTGGTTGATCCCCTCTTTACTGAGCCCGGAGACGTCGTGTTCGTCAATCGGCCGCGGCCGGTCGCCGTGGTTGATCGACTTGGTGGTGCGGCGGTGTGCGCACCTGCCCGCATCGTGCGCGCACGGCCGGGCAGCCCCCTTGTGCCAGACGCCATAGCCCTGCGCATCAACGCCGAGACGAGCAGCGATTGGCGCGCTTGGACGTTCGCCACCGTTCTCGAACCGCAAACTCTCAGGGTCGCTCATGCGGAACTCACTGCCCAACGCGACCGGCTTGTCTCCGAACTCGCTGAACTTGATCGATTCACCCACGACCTCACCACCGCTGCCGAATCTCGGCAGCTCACCCTCACCTTGAAGGAGCACCATGGCCAAGCGGACAGCTGAAGCCCCACGTCCAGTCACCATGAAGGAGTTGAAAGACACGCTCTGGAAGGCGGCGGACAAGCTGCGCGGCTCGATGGAGGCCTCCGACTACAAGGACGTCATTCTCGGCCTGGTGTTTCTGAAGTACGTCTCGGACTCGTTCGAAGAACGCCGCGATCTGATTCGCGCCGAGATGGAGGCCGAAGGCGGCTACGACGACGAGGACATCGCGGTCACGCAAGAGGAGCACGAGGAGTACACCGGGGCCGGCGTGTTCTGGGTGCCGCCTCGGGCGCGCTGGCCCTTCCTGGCAACGCGTGCGAAGGGTGAGGGCGAGAAGACCATCGGCGAACTCATCAACGAGGCCATGGGAGGCCTGATGAACGCGAACCCGGCGCTGACCGGCACCTTGCCGCGCATCTACAACCGCGACGGTGTCGACCAACGGCGCCTCGGTGAACTACTGGATCTGTTCAACTCGGCGAGGTTCACCGGCGAGGGGGCCACCAAGGCCCGCGACCTTCTCGGAGAGGTCTACGAGTACTTCCTCGGCAAGTTCGCTTCGGCCGAAGGCAAGCGCGGCGGCGAATTTTACACCCCGCCAGGTGTCGTGCGAGTGCTGGTGGAGATGTTGGAGCCCTCGAAGGGACGCATCTATGACCCCTGTTGTGGGTCGGGTGGCATGTTCGTGCAGGCAGAGAAGTTCCTAGAAGCGCACCACCAGAACCGAAGTGACCTGAGTGTTTATGGCCAAGAGAACATGGAGCGCACGTGGCGCATGGCGAAGATGAACCTCGCCATCCACGGGATCAATGGAAACCTGGGGTCGACCTGGGGCGATACCTTCGCCCGCGATCTGCACCCGGGCCTCGAAGCCGATTTCGTGCTCGCCAACCCGCCCTTCAACATCAAAGACTGGGCCCGCCGCGACGACGACGCTCGGTGGAGGTTCGGGGTTCCCCCCGCGGGCAATGCGAACTACGCCTGGATCCAGCACATCGTGAGCAAGCTGGCACCGAACGGTCAGGCGGGCATCGTGATGGCGAACGGGTCCATGGGCACCAACTCGGGCGGCGAGGGCCAGATCAGGGCGAACCTCGTCGAGGCGGATCTGGTGAGCGCGATGGTGGCCCTGCCTACGCAACTGTTCCGGTCGACCGGAATTCCTGTCTGCCTGTGGATCCTCGCCAAGAACAAGAAATGGGCGAACGACCGCCGCGGTGAGGTGCTATTCATTGACGCCAGGAATCTCGGCTTCATGGTGGACCGCGCGGAGCGGGCTCTGTCGGACGATGACATCGCCAAGATCGCTGACACCTACCGCTCTTGGCGGCAGGGCCGCTACGCGGATGAGCCGGGGTTTAGCTTCTCGGCCACTGTGGCTCAGGTGAAAGAGGCCGACTACGCCCTCACTCCGGGTCGCTACGTCGGCACGCCCGAGAGCGAAGACGACGGCGAGCCGATCGATGGCAAGGTCCAGCGCCTAGCCGCGGGACTGGTGGCCGCCTTAGACGAGTCGGCTCGCATGGATGCGATTGTTCGTCAGCAGTTAGCGAGGTTGTGATGCCCTGGCCGTTAGTTCCTCTCAGTGAGGTCGTTGCTCTCCAACGAGGGCACGATCTTCCAAGCCGCCTGCGTAAACCCGGCGTGGTCCCAGTGGTCGGCTCGGCCGGCATCTCAGGCTTCCATAGCGAGGCTATTGTCCCAGGCCCTGGCTTGGTCATCGGGCGCAGTGGGGCATCCATTGGCAAGGCGACTTACGTCACGACCCCGTATTGGCCGCTGAACACGGGCCTTTACGCGACTAGTTTCCGAGGAAATGAACCCTATTGGGTTTACCTGGCCTTAGGCCAGCTGGATTTAGCCCAACTGAATTCTGGTAGCGCCCAGCCCTCTCTGAACCGTAACAATCTCGGTGGCCTTCGCGTGTCACGACCGCCCAAGCCAGCACAAAGGGCGATCGCCGAAGTCCTCGGCGCCCTCGACGACAAGATCGCTGCAAATGCGGTCCTGCGCGACTCCTCGCGGGAACTGCGGGGGGCCTCATTGCGTGTTGCGCTGAATGGGGGTCAGGTCAAAGTGTTCCTGGGGGAGGGGACTGTTCTACTGGGTCGGGGCAAGGCGCCGTCATACACCCAGTCGGCGAAGGGTGTTCTTGTGATCAACCAGAAATGCGTGCGCGATGGGACTGTGGCGCTAGATCAAGCAAGGTTGGCTGAAGTGATGCGGGAACCCCAGCTTGCCTTCGGAGATGTACTGGTGAACTCCACCGGGATGGGGACGCTTGGACGCGTTGGCGTGTGGCGCCATTCGGTCCCCGCATTTCCAGACTCACACGTAACTGTTCTCCGGTTCGCCGACGATTTCGTGGATCCGTGGGTTGGTGCCGAAGCCGTCCTGGCGTCCCAGGCGGCGATCGAGGCGCTGGGAGAAGGGAGCACGGGGCAGACTGAGCTAAGCCGGAAGGCGCTCGCAGCGCTCCAGCTCACCCTTCCGGAGAGGGCCTCACAAGTCCAGTTGGGGTTGAAGTTGCGAGCATTGCATGCCCGCGAGCACCAGGCATCTGAGGAGTCCGGCTCCCTTGCCAAGCTCCGGGACTTCTTGTTGCCGCACCTGATGAGTGGGCGGATCACCGTCCGCGAAGCCGAAGAGCGGGTCGAAGAGGTGCTTTGAGGTGAGAAGAGACTGCCCTTCGGACTCAGGGAACGGTCTGCCGTCAGCCGAGCTGGCTGCGTATGGGTTCTGGCCCCCGCTCTCGATTCCCATACTTAAGCCATATCGTTAATTATGGATTGGCGAGGGATCTGCGGATGACCATAGTTTTTGGAGGAGATCCGATTCGGCTTGAGCTGGAAGCGATCGTGATGGCCCTTGAGGCTGGATCGCCGATCGACGACTCGGTTGAGCGCCAGTTCGTGGACCTCAAGGAGGAGGCAGGTAGGCGCGACGGATCAGGCGCAATCCGTCCCGGCCAGACTCAGAACGAAGTGGCAGCGGGGCGTCTATTGGAAGCCGCCGCCTGCATGGCCAACACCCCGGGTGGGGGAGCGCTCCTTGTCGGAGTCTCGAACTCTGGTGAGCTCATCGGTACGAACCTGGACAGTGAGTGGCTCCGGTCCCGCATCTGGGAACTCTCGGGGGGGCACCTCACGCTCGACGTGGCGGAAGTGGTGGTCAAGGGCGCGCGGCTGCTCGTTCTCCGGGCGCCCCAGGCGGTCGAACCTATTCGTGTGGACGGCAAGATTCGCTGGCGGGTGAGCGCCAAATGCGTTGAGGTTGACGCCAACACGTGGCATGCGAAGCGAATGGGCGTGCTCAACTACGACTGGTCCGCAGACGAATCGCGGGTTGCCATCCAGGACGTCCGCCCCGCAGCACTGACCGTGGCCCGTGACCTCCTGCGCGACTCGGGGGAGCCCCATGCATTGGAGTTGGCGAACGAATCCGACACCAACCTGTTGCGGCGCCTCAACGTCGTCACGGCGGATGGGCTGCTCACGAATGCCGGGGTGCTGGCCTTCGTGGGGCGCGAGCAGCCCTGCCTCGATTACATCCGGCGAGCCGGGGCCGGTGGTGACTCGCTGAGTCGTTTGCGGCGAGAGGGCAGGTCGCTTCTGGAAGAGCTAAGGGACGTGTCGCAGGCCGTCGATGCCAACACCTCCACGGTTCACCTCCCGGGTGGTCTTGTTGCTGGGCAACATCGAGAGATCCCACGAAGGGCGGCACGAGAAGCCATCGTCAATGGTGTTGCACACCGAGAGTGGGGCATCGCAGAACCCACGGTTGTGGAGCATGTGGGGCGGTTGCTACGCGTCACCAGCCCCGGCGGTTTCTTTGGCGGGGTCACGGCGGACAACATCATCACCCACCCTTCGCGTTCCCGAAACAAGGCGCTCGCCGAGCTGTTGGCCGCCCTACGGGTGGCCGAACGTGAGGGTGTGGGGGTGGACCGGATGGTGACCGACATGGTCAGCGTCGGTCATTCAGCGCCGGAAATACAGGAGATCCAGGGTCCTTACGTCCGGGTGTCTTTGGTTGGCGATGACCTCGACGTCGCGTGGATCAACTGGCTTAAGTCGCTTCAGCCTGCTGAGGAGGCCGAGGACCTCAATTCGCTGCTGATCCTGCGCCACCTCGTCCAGGTGGGATGGGTCGATGAGCGCGTGTCCGCCCCGCTGATCCAGGACACCCAGGCCGTTGCCCGAGGAGCCCTTGCAAAGCTGAGTCGCGTCCGGATGCGCCTCAGCCCGGTCATCCGTGCCGTTGAAGGAGCGCCCTCGACGGCGCCGGTTCCCTGGCGGCTTAGCGTCAACTCGAGGGCATCTCTCGATGTGATGGATTTCCAAGCACGGAACTTCCGGGCCTGGCCGTCGCGGGAGGCGATCGCGGCGTCCTATGCCGCTGCTCGAGGTCGGATCAGTTCGACCGAACTGGGCTCTTTGGTCGATGCTTCCCCAACGAATATGGGCCCGACCCTGAAAAGCCTTGAAGACCAAGGTGTCCTTGAGCCGGCCTGGCTCTCCAGGCGGGGCAAGGGCTTCTATTACAAGTACGCGGGTGGGGTGCAATGACGCGCCCAGTGAGGTTATTGACATGACATTGATTAGCGAAGCCCAGTGGGAAGCCGCCGCCGTCGAGGTGTTGGCCGAGCATGGCTGGCAGCCCACGACGGGGGCGCACATAGCGAACGAGCGGGCATCGATGAGCGACATCGTGTTGGTCGAACGCGTCCACGCCGCTGCCCGTCGACTCAACGTCGGTGTCCCCGAGTTGTACCTTCGGCAAGCGGTGACCGAGATCCTCACACCGTCCAGCCAGGATGCCATCACCGAAAACCGGCGGTTGCACGAGATCATGGCGCGGGGCTACCGGGGGGTGATCTGGATCGACCACGACGGTGTCGAGCAGAACCCCACGATTCGGATCGTCGGCGCGCAGCCAGCCGAGAACGATTGGCTGGTGGTGCAGCAGGTGAAGATCGCCAACGCCGAGCACCACCGACGCTTCGATCTCGTGTGCTACCTCAACGGTCTCCCCGTGATGATCGCGGAGTTGAAGCAGGCCGGCCTGGAAAGTGCCACCTTGGCTGCGGCGCACGCGCAACTGGCGACGTACCTTGGCGAGTTCCCGCTCGCCTTCCGGGCTTGCGTCGTCACGGTGATCTCAGACGGCATCACGGCCGGTTATGGCACGCCGTTCACCGAGTTGCACCACTACGCGTCGTGGAATGTCGATGATGACGGCAAGCCGCTCGCGTTTGGCGACAGCATCGCCGACACCGACTACGACACGCCGTTAGAAATCACCTTCAACGGGCTGGGTAACCAACTGCGGTTCCTCGACCTGCTGCGGAACTTCACGGCCTTCGACGCCGACGAGTCCGGGCTCGCCAAGCGCATCGCAAAACCGCACCAATACTTCGCAGTCCACAAGGCCGTGGGGCGCACCATTCATGCCGCGAACTCCAACGGCAAAGCTGGCGTGGTCTGGCACACTCAGGGCTCGGGAAAATCCATGGAAATGGAGCTCTTTACCAACCTGGTCATGCGTGACACCCGGTTGCTGAACCCGACGATCGTGGTCATCACCGACCGCCGGGAACTCGACGGTCAGCTGTTCCAAGGTTTCGTCCGCAGCACCCTGCTGCCGGAGGCGCCTATCCAGGTGAAGACGCGCGCCCAACTCCGCGAGGAGCTGACGCAGCGCACCTCGGGTGGCATCTTGTTCACCACCCTGCAGAAGTTCAGCCGCACCTCCGACGAGCGAGACTCCGGCGCCGATCATCCGCTGCTCAGCGACCGCAGGAACATCGTGGTCATGGTCGACGAAGCGCATCGCAGCCATTACGACGATCTCGACGGCTACGCCAAGTTCCTTCGCGACGCGCTGCCCAAGGCGACGCTGATCGCGTTCACTGGGACGCCCATCAGCCAGTTGGAGCGCAACACGCGCGAGGTGTTCGGTGAGTACATCGACATCTACGACTTGAGCCGGGCGGTCGCCGACGGTGCCACGGTTCAGGTGGTGTTCGAGCCGCGGCTCGTCAAGGTCTCCTTCGCCGCCGACGTCACGGCGGAAGATTTGGATCTCGCCGCCGACGAAATGACCGTGGGCATGGACGACGTCCAACGCGAAGCGGTCGAAAAGTCCGTCGCGGTCATCAACGCCGTGTACGGGGCACCGGCCAGGCTCGCCACCCTGGCAGCGGACCTCGTCGATCATTGGGAGACCCGGAGCCAGCGGATGCGTCCGCTGATCGACGGGCCCGGCAAAGCGATGATCGTCGGGGTGACGCGGCAGACCTGTGCCGATCTCTACGACCAGATCATTGCGATCCGTCCCGATTGGCACTCCGACGCGATCGACGCGGGCCGCGTCAAGGTGGTCTATTCGGGCAACGCCTCCGATAGCGGCAACATCGCCAAGCACGTCCGCAAGGAAGCGCAGAACCAGGTGATCAAGGCGCGCCTCAAGGACCCGGACGATGAACTTGAGATCGTCATCGTCAAGGACATGATGCTGACTGGGTACGACTCACCGCCACTGCACACCCTGTATGTCGACCGCCCGCTCAAGGGTGCGCTCCTCATGCAGACCCTCGCGCGGGCAAACCGCACCTTCCGCGGCAAGGACGCGGGGCTACTCGTTGCCTACGCACCCCTGGTGGAGAACCTGGCGGACGCCTTGGCCGAGTACACCAAGAGCGACCAACAAGAGCGGCCGATGGGCAAGGGGGTGGAGGTTGCGATCGAGTTGACCCGCACC
Organism: Micropruina sp.; assembly: GCA_016716635.1. Taxonomy (GTDB): domain Bacteria; phylum Actinomycetota; class Actinomycetes; order Propionibacteriales; family Propionibacteriaceae; genus JADJVZ01. The sequence goes on along the minus strand of JADJVZ010000014.1, from coordinate 696,220 downwards.
CTGGTCGGCCAGATCGACACCTTGGTTGCCGGGTGCAACTGGGAGGCCAAGCTCGACCAACCCAAGGGCTGGCTCAAGGCCGCGTTGGGACTAACCGCCTGGCTGCGCAGCCCTCAAACGCCTGGCAATCAGGTGACCGAAGGAGAAATAGGTCTTTCCGGTCGCTATCGGGACCTCGCCAGCAAGCTAAGTCGCGCATGGGCCCTCTCCGGCGGGGCGGACAACCTAGGTGACATTGCGAAGCGCGTGCGCTTCTACGAAGAAGTGCGCATCTGGATGGCGAAATACGACGCGGCCGAACGGGCGGCGCGGGGGGAACCGATCCCTGAGGAAGTGGCCCGGTTGCTTCGCCAACTGGCTTATCAGGCGACCGACTCCGATGACGTCATCGACATCTACGCCGCCGCCGAGATCACGCCGCCCAACTTTGGCGACCTCACCCCGGCCGCTTTGGCTCAGGCGCAGAAGTCCTCCAATCCTCATCTGGCGATCGAGGCACTGAGGGACGCGATCTTGGCTGAGGCAGCGCGCGCATCGGGCGCCAGCCTCGTGCGTCAACGTGCCTTCAGTGAACGGTTGACCGCCTTGATGCTGCGCTACACCAACTCCCAGCTCACCGCCGCCGAGGTGCTGTTGCAGCTCTACGAGATTGCCCAGGAGATCTCCAAGGAAGCCAAGCGGGGCGAGCTTTTCGACCCGCCTCTCTCCCAGGCCGAGTTGGCTACGTTTGATGCGATCGCGGACAACGAATCGGCGATCGACATACTTGGTCAAGACGCCCTAGCGGCCATCGCCCGCGACCTTGTGCGGCTGATGCGTGCCGACATGAAAGTCGATTGGACGGTTCGCGAGGACGTCCGGGCGGCACTGCGGTCGAAGATTCGCCGGCTTCTGCGCAAGTACAAGTACCCGCCTGATCAAGCGGAAGGTGCTGTCAAGCAGGTCATCGAACAGATGGAACTCCTAGCCCCGGGCTTCGGAGATTATGGCGAAATTGGCGAATCCGCGGAGTCGTGAGCGAGTTGAAGCCTTCGGGGTGACGTCATTATCTACTGCTGAATCGTAGAACGTCAGGGAAGGGGATCCTGACTGTTTCTGCACCTATAGAGCGCCTGTGTGAGACAAGGGTGGTAAGACTCGCGGCGAGGGTCGCGCATGACCCTCATGCTGTCGCAGTGGACCTTGATGGCGTTCGAGCCGGGAATCGTGGTCAGAGCCTGGCGTTCTCGCCGATGACTGGTGGAATCGAGCGGCGAACGGTACCCGCAAGCGGTGTTTCGCTCCCGGTTTCGTTTTCGTGGAGAACCCGGCAGCTGTGTGGATTGTCCTCCCCGCTCTGCAGGTGGCCGAGACGACGATGGGCAGGGCCGACCTCATTCAACAAAGTAGAGCTAGTGATTGGACGAGGAAGGGACCGGCGTCGTCCCGTCGCGCCGGTCCCTCGTGCCCCCCGTCATAGGGCCTTGCGGTAAAGCGCGCCCTGGTTGCCGCTGGTGTAGACCATCCCGTTGACCACGATGGGCGTGTAGCACGTCCCGGTCGCGACCTTGGTCAGGGTGGTGCCGGAGACGCGGTACACGCCGGTGTCGATCGTCGCGTAGAGGTTGCCGTCCGAGCCGAACGCCATCTTCCGGTAGCCACCGGCCGCCGTCGTGAGGGCCTTCGTGGCTTTGCCGTTGTACATGTAGAGGTAGTCGTACATTCCGAAGTAGATGTTCGAACCAACGACCTGCACGTCGGACGCCTGCCGCACCCCCTGTTGGGCCAGGGTGAAGTAGGTGGTGTTGGGCAGCTTCAGGCCGGTGGCCCCCATGGTGGTCCAACGAGCCGTCGACAGGTCGTAGCGACGCATCGGGGCGGCCCGCAAAACCTTGGTTCCAAGGTCAGCCCGGACGTACAGGTAGTTGCCCACCCTGGCCATCCAGTAGAAGCGCTCATAGCCATCTTGGTACCCGGACGTCTCAGGCTCCTGGAAGAACAAGTTCCAACTCTTGCCGCCATCGAGGGAGCGCCAGATGGTGGCGGAGCTGACCCCGCCCACATTCGCTGATCCGCAGATGAACAGATCCTGATCGGTGAGCCCGCGGGCGACGTCGAAGACATGCTCGGCGCTGGGGATCCCGGTTGCCTCGTGCCATCCACCAACGCTGGTGGCGCACGATGCAGTCCGGAGGGCCGGGTCAACGCTGGGCACGGCGAGGGAGGCGCCGATCCGGCGGAACGTGTTGATTTCCTCGGTGGCGTAGCCGACCATGGCGACCTGGAAGCTCTGGGACGCGAGGTCGAAGTAGGACACATTGATGCCCTTGCCGGACGCGGTTCCAGGGTTGGTGCCGTAGTCGCCGTAGCCGTAGTAGATGCGGCCACCATCCAAGAACATGGTTCGGATGCCCTGTCCACTCCATGGGTTGAGCGCCAGCGCGTCAGGCGCCTGTCCGAGGAGGGTCCATTCGGGTCCGGGAGAAATCAGGGGGAAGGTTTCAGCATGTGCGGTGTTGCTGGCGGTGCCGAAGGCTGCAAGAGCCACTCCGCCACCGGTCATTGCAAGAAGGGTTCGACGAGTAATCACGTCATCTCCAAAGGTTGAGGATGAACCCCTCTTGTTTGAACATGCGCACCCGGCGGCACTCGCTCTACAAATAGGTTAAACCCTGCGACAGGGAGTCGCTTACCATGGCTTACGCTCAGCGGCGATGAGCAGTATTGCTCTTTTGGGACGTTGGAGGTCGTTTAGGCTCCTGACTAGGCCCGTTAGTCGACAATTCAACGACTGAACGCGAGAAGTCACGGGTTTTTGGTGCAAATGTTGCGTACTTGCCGAGCCCTGAACCCCCCACAGGCGGGTGCGGGCGCGCGGTCGTCCGAGGCAGCCCAGACCGTCGCCTAGAGTGACTAGGTGGCCCATCGCGGTCACATAGGGAAGGACACTCATGGCACGGATCACCGTCCTGGGTGGAACTGGATACGCCGGTTCCAACATCGTCAAGGCCGCAGCTGCTCGCGGACACCAAGTCACCTCATTCAGCCGGACGGCACCAGCGCCGGCCGACGCCGTCGCCGGCGCCACCTACGTCACCGGCAACGTTTTCGACGAAGTCACCCTCGACGGCCTCATCGACAGCGCGGATGTCGTGGTCTCCGCCCTCGCGCCGCGGGGGGAGCTCGCCGGTAAGACCCGCGAGGTGCTGTCGCACGTCGCCGAGTACGCCGCCGCGGCGAAGGTCCGCGTGGGTGTGGTGGGCGGCGCCGGCTCGCTGCAGATCTCTCCGGGAGGCATCCGCCTGCTCGACACCCGCCAATTCCCGGCAGCCTTCAAGGCCGAGGCCGTCGAAATGGGCTCGGTGCTCTACGACCTGCGTGCCTCGGACGCCGACCTCGACTGGTTCTTCGTCAGCCCGGCCAGCGGCTTCGGTTCCCATGCTCCCGGTGTCGCGACCGGCGTCTACCGCCTCGGCGGCGACGTCGTGCTCTCGGACGACAACGGCAAGTCCGAGATCTCCGGCGCCGACCTCGCGGACGCCATCGTCAAAGAAATCGAGACACCGGCCCACGTCCGCTCCCGCTTCACCGTCGCCTACTGAGCGGTTCGGCGGCGTCGCGGACGCACCGGGTTTCGTTGACCACAATCCTATTGCGCGTAACGATATTGGATGGATGTCAGGTGGACCCAAGCCGCCCGCAACAACGGATCGGCCGGCCCAGGCCCTGCACGTCATGGGTGGCATTCCCGTGATTGGCGAGCGACCGACCGGCGAGCCCGAGCTGAATTGGCGAGGCATGGATCTCATGGGTCGCGAGCTTGAAGTCACAGCAGTGCTCGTGGCGCCGGGCACGGTGCTCGTCATCCACGTCATGCCGACAGCCCTGAGAAGGAGTAAAGCGCCATGAAGGCCACGGTCAATCTCGGGCCCCTGGGCGGGGTCGTCGAGGCTGAGGTCTCGGACATCGACCTTGAGGCCGAAGAGGTTTACGTCGGTGGGGAGCGCCTCAATGAACAGGGTGCTTCCGCGCTCGAACACGAGTTCACGCAGCGCCGCGCGGGGCGCCCGAACCTCGACGCCAGTGGTTCGGGCTCGGTCCACGTAGGGTTCCGGGTCACCAAGTTGGTCCGGGCTCAGTTGGCCGGCCGCGCAGAGCGCGCGGGAGTGCCTGAGTCCGAGGTTCTCCGGGCCGCGCTCTCGCAGTATCTGGCGTCCTAGCGGCGACAACCCGAGGCTCGGAGTCGGCATTCGGTGACCCTCTGCTGCCTAGGCTCGGACGCATGATGTCCGGCGAGGGAACGATGAGAACGATGAACCAGCCAGCTCTCCGCAAGACCGCCCTGCAACTGCTCGTTCTAGGTGTCGCGTTGTGGCTCGGCTTCTTCGCCCTGCAGGTCAGCTTCTACGGCTGGATGCCCAATCAGTGGCCCTCGTTCGCCCTCGCGGCTTTGTCCAGCGTGGCCAACACGTTGAGCCTGTGCTCGGCGGTGCTGATAGCGATCGCGATCGCCTTGTTGATCTTCGCGCGGAATCTGCCGCGGGACGAGGCTGAGCGCACCCCTCTCTTGTGAGCGCGCCCCGCGGTCGTCCGTCCTGCGCGCGGGACGATCAGTCGGAGATCTTCACGCCCCGCCAGAATGCCACCCGGCCGGTGATGTTGCTGGCGGCGGATTTCGGCGCGGGGTAGTACCAAACGGCGTCGGGGTTGACCTGGCCGCCGACGTCGAGGCTGTAGTAGGACGCCGTTCCCTTCCACGGGCACACGGTGTGGGTGCTGGACGGCGTGAGGACGCCCGGCGTCACCGAGCTCAGCGGGAAGTAGTGATTGCCCTCGACGACCACCGTGTCGTTGCTTTCGGCGATGACGACGCCGTTCCAGGTTGCGCGCATGAGGGGCTCCTTGCCGTGGGCTACGTCCGGTGTAACACGCCCACGGCCGCGGTACTTCCCGGACGTCCGTCGGCCCGCACGGAATACACGCGACCGTGAGCTGGGTTGCCTGGATGAGGGACAACGTCTCGCAAAGGAGCGCCGCACTGTGGAGACTTTCGATATCGCCGTCATCGGACTCGGGCCCGGAGGCGAGCACGTTGCCAACACCCTCGCCGAGCGGGGCCTGCGGGTGCTGGGCGTGGAGCGCGACCTCTTCGGTGGTGAGTGCCCGTATTGGGGCTGCATCCCGTCGAAGATGATGGTCCGCGCGGCGGATGCCCTGGCCGAAGCCCGCCGGGTGCCGCAGCTCGCCGGGACGGTCGGCGAGGTCGTCCCCCAATGGACGCCCGTCGCTACCCGCATCCGTGATGAGGCCACCGATAACTGGAACGACCATGTCGCCGTCGACCGTTTCGTCGGCAAGGGCGGGGTGTTCGTCCGCGGCACCGGACGAATCGTCTCCCGCCATGAGGTGGAGGTCGACGGAGTCCACTACGCCGTGACGAGGGGCATCATCGTGGGCACGGGCGCCAAGGCGGTCATCCCGCCGATTCCAGGGCTCGACACCGTCGACTATTGGACGAACCGCCAGTTCGTGACGCAGCCAGCACTGCCCGCCTCGCTGGTGATCCTGGGCGGCGGCGCGATCGGCTGCGAGTTCGCCCAGGTGGCGGCCCGTTTCGGCGTGCCGGTCACCCTCGTCGAGGCTGCGCCGCGCTTGCTCGCCCTCGAAGAGCCTGAGGCCGGCGACACCCTTGCCGGCGTGCTGCGGGCCGAGGGCGTCACCGTGCACGTTGGCGTCGGGGCGTCGCGCGTTGATCCGGACGGGTCCGGCGTCGCGGTCACCCTCGCCGATGGGACGATCGTCCGCGCCGAACGCATTCTGGTCGCGACCGGACGCCGTTCTGACCCGTCCGCCGTTGGCCTCACGGCCGTCGGTGTCGACGTGACGGCCCGCGTCGCCCCCGTGGACGATCGCTGTCGCGTCACCGAGGGCGTATGGGCCGTAGGTGATGTCACCGGCAAGGGCGCCTTCACCCACGTCGCCATGTACCAGGCGGGCATCGTGATCCGCGACATCCTGGGCGAGGAGGGGCCCCCGGCCAGCTACCACGCCCTGCCGCGGGTGACCTTCAACGATCCGGCCATCGGAGCGGTCGGCCTCACCGAGGCGCAGGCGCGCGAGCAATTGTCCGAGGTGGCCGTGGGGTTGACTCCCTTGGGGTCCACGACCATGGGATGGATCCACAAGGTGGGCAACGAGGGCTTTATCAAGCTGGTGGCCGACAAGCAGGCGGGCGTCCTGGTGGGGGCGACGGTCATGGGTCCGGCGGGCGGCGAAACTCTCGGCGCCCTCTCGGTCGCCGTCCATGCGCGCGTCCCGTTGAGCCAACTGCGCTCGATGATCTACGCCTATCCGACCCTGCACCGCGGCATCGAGGACGCTTTGACTCGCCTCGGCGGATAAGCGGCGACCCCTCCCGCAGGCCCTGGGGGTGTCCCATGCCCGGGTAACGGGCGTCCGAATGGCGAACAGCGGGGCCACGAACTCGCGCCATAGAGCTCCTCACGCAGAAGAGCTCATTACGCAGAAGGGCCCGGCACTGGAGCGAACGTGGGAGCGTGCCGCTGGTGCCGGGCCGAGGGAGCTAGCCGGACGCACTTGCGCGCATCGTGACTTGCGGGATCTCCCCTGGAAACGACCCGGCGGCGGGTGAGTTGCACGCCGGATCGTCTGCCTAAAGGATGCACGAACAATTGCCAATTGAGCGCGCTATGGACGCTAGTAATTGTGCTTCCTTCGCAATTCATCAACTGATGATGAGATCCCATCAATAGGTGATGAACCTGCGGGGCGTGCGCAAGTTAGTCACATAATGACGAGGGCACGCCTGAGCCGGTGACGCCGTATCCTGCCTCGTCGCAGGCACCTACGTTCGTGAAAACTCTCCGGCGAGGGTCGCTGGGATTCCCACAGCGAGTGAATCATGGCGGCAGGGGATCGTCCTTTGGGGCGCCGCGCGGAGGAAATTCCCTTCGCCGACAAACAGGTGCGCTCCCCGGCCAGGCTGGCCAAGGAGCGCACCATGGGTGAAATTGCGGATACCGGCGTATCTGGCACAGATCAACGCAGATAGAGCGCGTCACCCACCTGACGTTCACCAGTCGAGTCGGACGGGCGTGCCCACGAGGAACCCGTCGACCGACATCGTGGTCGCGGCGCCGCCGTCGAGGTTCATGGCGTTCACCGGGGAGTGGTTCCTCCAGCGATGCGCCGCGGGGACGCATCGGGGGCAGGTCGCCGTGCAGGAACGAACGACCGAGCAGAGGGGCCACCCACGTTCGAGGAACGTGGGTGGCGGGGGCTCAGATCCAGGCGCCGCGCTGCATGACGCGCGTGGCCACCAGGTCGGAATCGAGGACGACGAGGTCGGCGCGCTTGCCGACGGCAAGGCGTCCGACATCGTGGAGGGACAGGTAGTCGGCCGGCAGGGAAGTGGCCGCCCGAATAGCCTGCGTGAAGGGAATACCGGCCGCGACGGCATTGCGTACGGCCCGGTCGAGGGTCAGTGTGGAGCCCGCGATGGTGTCGGTGCCCGCGATGCGAGCCACCCCATCGCGCACTTCCACGGGCAGGTCGCCGAGGATGTACTCCCCGTCCTGCGCCGCGGCTGCGGCCATGGCGTCGGTCACCAGGACGAAGCGGTCGGGCTCGGTGGCCGCCACGAAAGCAACCAACTCCGGACGCACGTGAACACCGTCCAGGATCAACTCGAGGTAGACCCGTTGGTCCTCCCATAGGGCAAGGACGGGTCCCGGCTCCCGGTGCCGAAGCGGCGCCATGGCGTTGAACAGATGCGTGGCCCCGGAGGCTCCCGCGTTGATCGCCGCGTGCACGGTGTCGTAGTCGGCGTCCGTGTGCCCGATCGCCGCCACCACGCCGCGTTCGGCCATCAGCCGAATGGCGTCCAGGGCACCCTCGCGTTCGGGGGCAATGGTGACCATGCGGATGGTGCCGCGGCCCGCGTCCAACAGGCGTGTGACGTCACCCAAGGCCGGGTCGGCGAGCAGGTCGGGGGCGTGCGCACCCTTGTACTCCAGGCTCAGCCAGGGGCCTTCCAGGTGGATGCCGGCCAGCTCGCCGCTTTCGATGAGTCCGGCCAGGCACTCGACCTGGCGCTCCAGGTCCGGCAGCGAACCGGTGACGAGGGACGCCACCATGGTGGTGACCCCCAGCCGCCGATGCGCCGCCAGTGCCTGCCGTGCCACGGCCGGGTCCTCGGTGACGAACGAAGCGCCACCGCCACCATGGACGTGCACATCCACATAGCCCGGGACCACAGTGCCACTGAGGTGTTCGTCCGCCACCCACGGGGCGTTACCCCGGCTGGCCGCAACGATGCGCTCCCCCTCGATCTCGAGGAATCCCGGTGCCGGTGCGTCGGCGTCCGGGAACAGGATGTGGTCTGCGGTCAAGCGCATCAGATGTCCAGTCGCTGTTCGTCGGGAAGGTTCGCGTAGATCTCCCGATAGTAATCAATCATCGAGAGCTTCGAGGCGGCGTCCTCATCGACCACGATCACCGCGTTGGCGTGCAACTGCAGCGCCGAACCGGGGCACATCGAGGTGACCGGGCCTTCGACCATGTTGGCGACGGCGTCGGCCTTGTTGAGTCCCGTCGCGACCAGAATCACGTGACGAGCGTCCAGAATCGTCCCGAGGCCCTGCGTGAGGCAGTGCTGCGGCACCTCGTCCAGCGAGTTGAAGAACCGGGCGTTGTCTTGGCGGGTGCTGGCGGCGAGGGTCTTCACGCGCGTCCGAGAGGCGAGGGACGAGGAGGGCTCGTTGAAGCCGATGTGGCCGTTGGACCCGATACCCAGGAACTGGATGTCGACGCCGCCGGCGGCGGTGATGGCCTCTTCGTAGGCCTGGCAGGCGGCGCCGAGGTCCTTGGCGGCACCTTCGGGCACGTGCACGCGAGCCGGATCGAGGTGCAGCGGCACAGTGATGGTCTGGCGGATGACCTCGTGGTAGCTCAAGGGGTTGTCGGGCTGCATGCCCACGTACTCGTCCAGGGCGAAGGCAGAGGCCTCGGAGAGGTCGAGCGCGCCGCTGTCGACGAGGCGGGCGAGTTCGGCGAAGGTCTGGACGGGGGAGGAGCCAGTGGCGACGCCCAGCACCACCTTCGGGCCGATCGGGCCGGCGATACGAGCGGCCTTGGCCGCGGCCACAACGCCAACTTGGTGGGCGTTGGGGGCAATGATAACTTCCATGACTTCCTCAGGGGGTGGGGGTGGGTGAGAGTGGGGTTTGCGGTGCCCTCCCGCCGAAGCGGGAGGACACCATGGCTGGGGTTAGGCGGAGGCGGTCTCGGAGTCGGTGGCGTCCTCGTCCTCGTCCTCGCGGCCCGGGGTCTTGAGGTTCATCTTGCGGATGACGACCCGGAACACGATGTAGTACAAGGCGCCGAAGGCGAGCCCGATCGGGATGAGCATCCAGGGGTTCGTGCCGATGTTCCAGTTCAACAAGAAGTCGAACAGGCCAGCGGAGAAGCCGAAGCCCATATGAATGCCGAGGCCGTTGGTGATCGCCAGCGAGAGGCCGGTGAGCACGGCGTGAAGAACGTACAGCGGCCACGCGACGAACATGAAGGCGAACTCCAGGGGCTCGGTGACACCGGTGAGGAAGGCGGTCAGGGCGACGGAGATCATGATGCCGCCGACGGCCTTCTTGTTCTTGGGCTTGGCTTCCTGCCAGATCGCCAGGGCGGCGGCGGGCAGGGCGAACATCATGATGGGGAAGAAGCCGGTCATGAAGGTTCCGGCGGTGGGGTCGTGGGCCAAGAAGCGGGCGATGTCGCCGTGGACGACCGTGCCGTCGGGCTTGGTGAAGTCGCCCAGGATGAACCACGGCGGGTTGTTCAGGATGTGGTGCAAACCGAGCGGGATGAGCAGGCGGTTGAGGGTGCCGTAGACGAAGCCACCGATGATGACGTTGCCCGCGACCCAGTTACCCACCGCGGTCAGGCCCGAGTTGAAGGCCGGGTAGACGAACGCCATGCCGACCGCGAGCACGATGCCGGCGAGAGCGGTGATCATGGGCACGAAGCGACGGCCACCGAAGAAGGCCAGGTAGGGGGGCAGGCTGACGCGGTAGAACTTCTGCCACAGCAGGCCGCTGACAACACCCATCACGATGCCGCCGAGGACGCCGTAGTTGATGAGGCTCTGGACGCCCGCCGCGCTCTTCGGCAGGCCGATGACGGGAGACATGGCGTCGCTGACGCCCTTGAACACCAGGTAGCCGACCACGGTGGCCAGTGCCGTGGAGCCGTCTGCCTTCTTCGCCATGCCGATGGCCACGCCGACGGCGAACAGCAGCGGCAGCGCGCCGAAGATGGCGCCGCCCGCGGCGCCGATGATCGAGGAGACAAGGTTCCAGCCGAGGCCGTCTTTGCCGAGGAGGTCGTCTTGGCCTAGACGCAGCAAGAGAGCTGCGGCGGGCAAGGAGGCGATCGGCAGCATGAGGCTGCGGCCGAACTTCTGGAGTGGGGCCAAATTGAATCGGCCGACAACGGCCGGATCCTTAGAGGTCACTAGCGTTCCTTTCGAGGGGGGTGGTGTTTAGCTCGTTCGCAGGCTGCTCACGAGTCAGGTCCATGTGGACTTGATAGCGGTCGCCCCGATAGCGGGAGACGACGTATTCGAGTCGTTTCCCTCCGGCGGTCGAGCGCCGCTGGAAAACCAGCAGCGGGGTACCGACGGGGGCGGAGAGTTGGTTCGCCAACAGGGCGTCGGCTGCTTCGCCCCACAGCACCTGTTCGGCGTGGTCGACCCAGTAGCCGTAGCTGTTGGCGAGGATGTCGTAGAGCGATTCGGTGGTGAGGTTGTGGCGGTCGAGGCCGGGCAGCAGGCTCGTCGAATACCAGCCCTCTTCGTGGGCAATAGGGGCGTCATCGGCCAGCCGGATGCGGGCCAGGCGCCATGCCCGCTCGCCCGGCGCCAAGCCGAACCACGTCGCGACCTCGGCGGGCGGCAGTGCCAAGCCGAGTGAAAGTAGCCGGGTCGAGGGGGTCAGGCCGCGGCGCAACATGTCCTGGCTGAACGACGCCAGGTGCAGGTTGGTCTCCAAGCGGGCCCGGACGGCGAACGTCCCCAAACCGTGCGTGCGCTGCAGCAGGCCGTCCGCGACGAGGCCATCGATGGCCTTGCGGACGGTCGCCCGGGACACCTCGTAGGTGGCCATCAGCTCGCGCTCGGACGGGATTGCTTGACCGGGGACTGCCATCTCGATGAGCAGTTCACGAAGCTGTCGGTGCTTCGGCAACGGCCCATCGTGAATCCTTTCGTCCTCCGCCATTGAGACCCCCCTTGTTGTTGGTTTGTACTGGTCCGTACTGGTGCGTACTGGTCCGTACCACTGAGTCAAAATAGTGCTATGGTCGTCGCACGATGTCAAGCGGCCCCGAGGGCCCACAGAAAGAGAGAACACATGAGCAAGAAGGCCGAGCAGATCCTCGCCGCGCTGGGCGGGGCCGGGAACATCATCGAGATCGAACCGTGCATCACCCGGCTTCGGTGCGAGCTGAAAGACCCGAGCAAAGTCAACGAGGCTGCCTTGAAGGCTGCCGGCGCGCATGGCGTCATCTCGGCCGGCAAAGCCGTGCAGGTCGTCGTGGGCCCCGAGGCCGACAACCTGGCCGAGGACATCGAGGATCTCCTCTAATGAAGGTCTTGGCGCCTTGTCCCGGCCGCGTCTTCCCGATTACCGAGGTCAATGACCCGGTCTTCGCTGGCGAGATCGTCGGACCGGGCGTGGCCATTGAGCCCACCCCCGTCCTCACCACCGTCGTTGCCCCCGCCGACGGAAAGATTCTCAAACTGCACCCCCATGCTTTTGCGATGCTGACCTCCGAAGGCATTGGCCTTCTGGTTCACCTGGGCATCGACACCGTCAAGCTCGGTGGCGTCGGTTTCGAAGTCCTCGCGGAAGAGAAGTCGGTCGTCGCAGCTGGCGACCCGATCGTCCGCTGGAACCCCGCCGAAATCACCGGCGACGGCGTCAGCACCACCGTCATGGTGGTCGCCATGGACCGTCCCGCTGGCTCCGCGATCGACCCGGCCATCGGCCAGGTCGTCCTCGCCGGGGACACACTTTTCAGCGTCGATGCCTGATCCGGTAGCAGCTCTGCTACTCGACCTGGACGGAACCCTCGTCGACTCCGAGGGCTTCCACCGCCAGGTCTTCCGGACCTGGTTCGCCGCGCGAGGCTGGCCGGCCAACGACACGTTGCTGGCCAGCTTCGCGGGACGGCGAGCCGACGATATCTTCGCCACCCAGCCCGGACCCTGGGATGGCGAAGATATCGGCTCGATGATGGCCGAGCTGTGGGAGTTGGTGGCGACCCTTCCACGTCCTGCGCTGTATCCCGGCGCCGAGGATTTGCTGCGAACCACGTCCGTGCCGCTGGCGCTCATCACCTCAGCCCCGGAGAGTTGGGCCCGCACCTGCTTGGGTGATCTGCTCGACCGGTTCGCCGTCGTGGTGACCCGCGACAACGTGGACCGGGGCAAACCCGATCCCGAGCCCTACATTCTTGGCACGCGGCTGCTGGGAGTTTCCCCGTCCGCGTGCCTCGCAGTCGAAGATGCCCCCGCCGGCGTGACCTCAGCCGTCGGCGCGGGCATCGGCCTCGTCGTGGCGATCAGTGGCACCGTCCCGGACGATCAACTGACCCACGCGCACCTCGTGGTGCCCGACCTGCTGGCCGTCCACACGATGTTGTCACCGTTATAGACCCTTCGGAGCCGGGCCCCAGGCTTGGTTGTCCGACACCGCACACTCGTCTCGAAAATCGAGGGTATGAGCCCGGATTTGCGGGACGAGTGCGCGATTGCGGACACTTGGGCTCAGCTCGGTGTGATCGCCTCGAGATCGTGGCGGACGTCCGACGATTCCCCGGCCAGCGGCATGTTCGCCGGGTCGAGGTAGCCGTCAAGCGTCCCGGGGAGGTCCGCTGGCAGCCCGGCGAACAGTGGTTCGAGGTCGGTCTGGGCTGGTCCCTTTTCTGCGGTCAACTCGAACGTCTTGCGTCGAGCGGCCTCGCTGGTGAGCGACGCGACCAACACCTGAGCGATCTGGTGGCGCGCGACCACCCCGTCCGACGGGCCGTCCGTGTAGCGCCGGACGCCCTGCCACAACACGAGGCGGTGTTGATCCGCAGCGTTGTAGTCGAACCAGCCGGGTCGGACGATCGTGTAGTCCAGCCCACTCGCTCGCACGAGCCGCTCAGAACGGCGCTTCCAATCCGGGGCCTGGGTGCTGCGGTTGTAGTCGCCTTCCCGGTTCGTGACCCCGATGGCGGTCATAAGGGCGACCCGAACCGGGCGGCCTTTCAGCGCAGTGAGCACGTTGCGGACGCCGCCGTAGTCGATGGTCCGCGCGCCGGAGGCGCCCGCGCCGTCCGACCCCAACGTGAACACGACCGCGTCGATCCCCTCGACGGCGGCGGCGAGCGTCTCCGGACGGGTAACGTCTCCGACCACGAGCTCGACGCCCTGGGGGAGCTTCGCGCCGCGCGTCCGGTCGCGGACCAGCGCCCGCACGGCGTGCCCGGCCTTGAGGGCCTCGGCGACGACGTGAGAACCGATACTGCCGGTAGCGCCGACCGACAAGATGGTGAGCTGAGTCATTTTGGATGCGCTCCTGGGGTTAGTGGGCGGTGGTGGCCGCGGCGGCCGCGGCCAGGTAGTCGGCGTCACTGACGTGTTCTTGCCAGGTGACGGCCTCCTGGCCCTCGGCCAACGGGACGGCGGCGCTCATGGCCAAGTGGGACATGAGCCGGTCCGGAACGGCCCCATGCCAGTGCCGCTGGTTCGGCGGGGTCCAGACCGTGACGCCCGGACGCAGCACGATGACCTCGTCCTCGGTGACGACCACGCCGAGACCCTCGGTGCAATGGAGCATCTGCCCGGCCGCGTGGGAGTGCCAAGCGTTGTGACAACCCGGGGTGAAATGAACCATCCCGACGCTGAATCCCGCCTCTGGGTTGGCCACGATCATGTCGACGTAGGCGTCGCCGATAAAGCGATCCGCGGGCCCCTTACTGGTGGGCAGGGTCGGTTGTTGTTGCATGGGGGAGTCCTTCGGTCGGAGGGTGCCATCGCCTCGACGGTAGTCACCGAGGGGATCCCCTGGGAGTCACTGGCGGTACACCCTTTGACGCATCGTGGAGCGCCCATCGCTACCGCCAACCTTGTCGTTCGCCACCTCGCCCACGCTGTCCACTTCGCTCGCGCCACCCCGTTCGAGAAAGGGGCGGGGAACTGGGCGTGGGCGGGGTGGGGAAAGGGTCGGGGGCGACTGCTGGCCCTGTGGTCAGGCCTCCGGACGATAGGCGCGGGCAGCGGCGGCGTATTGCGCGGCAACGATCGGACGGGTGTCTGGCGCCGGGGCACCGACGAGAGCAACCGGCCAGGACGGACGATTGCCCGTGAGTACCCAGGCCGCCTGGCGGGCGGCACCGTCGGCCACGTATTCACCGGGCGCTGGCACCACGACGGGCAGGTCGAACACCTGGGCAGCAATCGCCTGTACCCCCGGATTCGCGGCCGCACCGCCGATGAGCAGCAAACGTGTGGTCTCGACACCGGCCGCGCGAATGGCGTCCAGTCCTGCGGCCAGGCCGCTCAGCATGCCTTCGATCGCCGCCCGGGCGAGGTTCGTCCGGGTGAAGCTGGCCAGGGTGAGCCCCGACAGAGAGGCGCTCGCGGACGGCAGGTTGGGAGTCCGCTCACCCTCGAAGTACGGCACCAAAACGGCCCCCTGCGCTCCGGGCTCGGCCTGGATCGCGAGCTGGCCCAACTCGTCGTGGGAGACCCCGAGGAGGCCCGCGGCGGCATCGAGCACCCGCGCCGCGTTGAGCGTGCAGACCAGCGGCAGGTAGGCGCCGGTGGCGTCCGCGAACCCGGCGATCGTCCCCGTCGGATCGCCGACGGCCGTGGTCGTGGTAGCGAACACCGTCCCCGACGTGCCGAGGGAAACGATCACGTCGCCGGGGCGAGCGTCCAAGCCGAGGGCCGCAGCGGCGTTGTCGCCGGCGCCGGGTCCGACGAGGAAGCCAGGCCCCGGAACGCCCTCCGTCGCGCCCAGCACGCGCGGCAGCACCGCGTCGTGGCCGAGCGCCCGCACCAAGAGATCGCGGTCGTATTCACCGGTCGTGGGCGACCAGTAGGCGGTGCCCGCGGCGTCAGAGCGATCGGTGACGAGCTCGTCCAACACCGGACCCAACGCCGATTCGCCCGCCGGACCGTAGCCCCGCAGCCGCCAGGTGAGCCAGTCGTGCGGCAGGCAGACCGCCGCCACGCGTGCCGCGTTGGTGGGTTCGTGGTCGCGCAGCCAGCGCAGCTTGGTGACGGTGAACGAGGCCACGGGCAACGACCCGGTGCGGGCCACGAAATCCGCGGCCCCCACCTCTGCGATCAAGTCCAGGGCCTCGGCGGCCGAGCGGGTGTCGTTCCAGAGCAACGCCGGACGGATGACCCGCCCGTCGGCGTCCAAGACGACCATGCCGTGCTGCTGCCCGCCGATGCTGACGGCCGCGACATCGTCGAGGCCGCCTGCCTGCTCAAGCGCCGACTGCAGGGCCGTCCACCAGTGGGCCGGATCAACCTCGGAGCCGTCAGGGTGCGAGGCCCGTCCGGAACCGAGCAGGGCACCCGTTTCGAGGTCCCGGACGACGACCTTGCAGCTTTGGGTCGACGAATCGACCCCGATCACACGTGCCATGGTTCAGCGTGCACCGAGGAGGTGCTCGGTCGCCAGCTGCTGCAGGCGGACGAAGCCGAACCCCTTGCCGTTGAAGTAAGCGCCGCTGTCGAAGGTCTCGTAGGCGGTGGTGTCCGCGATGAGATCGGCGTAGCTCTCACCGGCAGCGAGGGTCGGCTCGGCCAGCTCGGAGACCCGGGCCTCGGCCAGCGCGGCCTGCACCTCGGGATCGTTGCGGAAGGCCTTCGCCCGCTCCTTGAGCAGCAGGTAGGTGCGCATGTTCGCCTGGACGGAATCCCAGACGCCGTTCTCGTCCTCGGTGCGGGACGGCTTGTAGTCGAAGTGCCGCATGCCGGTGTAGGCCTGGCCGCCATTCGGGCCGCCGTTCTCGAGCAGGTCGACGAGGGCGAAGGAGTTGTGCAGGTCGCCGTGGCCGAAGACGAGGTCTTGGTCGTACTTGATGCCGCGCTGGCCGTTGAGATCGATGTGGAACAACTTGCCGTGGTAGAGCGCCTGGGCGATCCCTGCGGCGAAGTTGAGGCCCGCCATCTGCTCGTGTCCGACCTCGGGGTTGAGGCCCACCATCTCGGGGTGTTCGAGGGAGTTGATGAACGCCAGGGCGTGGCCGACGGTCGGCAGCAGGATGTCGCCGCGGGGCTCGTTCGGCTTGGGCTCGATGGCGAACTTCAGGTCGTAGCCCTTGTCGAGAACGTACTGGCTCAGCAGGTTCACGGCCTCGCGGTAGCGCTCGAGCGCCGAGCGGATGTCCTTGGCGGCGTCGTACTCGGCACCCTCGCGACCGCCCCACATCACGAAAGTGGAGGCGCCCAGCTCGATGGCCAGGTCAATGTTGCGCAGCACCTTGCGCAGGGCGAAGCGCCGCACGGCGCGGTCGTTGGAGGTGAAGCCGCCGTCCTTGAACACCGGCGCGCTGAACAGGTTCGTGGTGATCATCGGCACCTTGATCCCGGTCGCAGCGCAAGCTGCCTTGAGCCGATCGATCTGGTTGCGCCGCTCGACCTCAGTCGACCCGAACGCGAAAAGGTCGTCGTCGTGGAGCGTCAAGCCGTAGGCGCCGTACTCGTGGAGCTTCTCGACGACGTGGACGACATCGAGGGGTGCGCGTGTCGGGCCGCCGAACGGATCGGCGCCGTTGTAGCCGACGGTCCACAGGCCGAAGGTGAACTGATCTGCAGGGGTGGGAGCGAGCGTCATTGCGAGGTCCGATCATTTGGGAGTAAATGTTGTGGACATAAACATAACTCGGGAATGGGCTAGTGTCTAGAGGTCCGGGAACGATAAGTTCCCCCTGCCGGGACGAGTCGTTACCTCCAGGTGGTGATCGAAGACGGGACGAGGACGTATGGCGAGCAGAGGCACGGCCGAAGAGGTGCGGCGCGCCAATTTGTCCGCGGTGCTGCGCCTGCTCTATGTGAACGGGCCGAGCTCTCGGGCGGTGCTGGCCCGCGCCACCGGCCGGAACCGCTCCACCATGGCCAGCCTCGTTGCCGACCTTGTCGAGTTGGGGTTGGCCGAGGAGCGCGACCCCGCTGCTCTCGGAGTGGCCGGTCGCCCCAGCCCGGTGGTCCACGTGCGTCCCGAGGTGGTCGCCATCGCCGTGAACCCCGAGATCGACGCCCTCACCCTCGGTCTCGTAGGTCTCGATGGCACGGTGCGGCGGGTGATCCGGCACGCCTACGACCGCATCCCCTCGGTCGCCGAGGTGCTCAGCATCACGTCCGCGGTGCTCGCGGGCATGGAGGTCGAGTTAGCCGCGTTGCGGGTGGTCGGCATCGGGGTGGCCGTGCCCGGGCAGGTGCAGACGGCTGAGGGCGTCGTCCGCAACGCCCCGCACCTTGGGTGGCGGGACGAGCCCTTCGCCGCACCCCTCACCGAGCTCAGCGGCCTCCCCGTGGCGCTGGCCAATGACGCCGCTTTGGGGGCGTGGGCGGAGCATCGGTTCGGCTCCGGACGGGGCCAGGACCACTTGGTCTACCTCAACGGGGGTGCCTCGGGCATCGGCGGGGGTGTCATCATCGCTGGGGCTCTGCTGGGCGGAACGTCTGGTTATGCCGGGGAGATCGGTCACATCCGCATCGCGAGTTCGCCGGCCCTCGACTCCGCCGGGATCGCCGGAACCCTCGAATCGCTGGTCACCCGCGCCGAGCTCTTGGCTGCTCTGGGGTTGGACGAGTCGTCGGCGGACCGGCTGGCGACGGCTCTGCTCCACACGCCGCCGCAGCCCGCCTTGGCGGTGGCGCACCGTCAGTTGGCACACCTCGGATCCGCGATTGCTGCGGTCATCAACATTCTCAACCCGCAGGTCATCGCGCTGGGAGGCTTCCTCGCCGCGCTCTTGGCGTTTGACCCCGACTTGCTCGACCGTGAAGTGGCCGCCGCGACGCTGGCCCCCTCGCGCGAAGGGGTCCGGATCGTTCCCGCCGACTTGAGCGACCGGCTACTGCTGGTTGGTGCCGCCGGCCTGGCCTTCGAACCCCTGCTACGGGATCCCGCCTCCTTCGCCCGCTGAAGGCCCGGCTTGGCCAGGCTTCGCGCCACTTTCTTTGACGTTGCTGGCGTTAGTGTTCCTTGCTGGCGATATATCGCCAGCAAACACGCTCAACGCCAGCAACGTTGAATGGCGGCGAGGGGCGGAGGTGTCATGGCGGTTTTCGTCACCGGCGCTACCGGAATCGTGGGATCGGCGGTGGTCCGGGAACTCGCGCGGAGGGGCGAGCCCGTGATCGCGGGCGTCCGCGATCCGGCGAATCAGGAGTGTCCGGAGGGGGTCACTCCGAGGCAATTCGATTTCGGATTCTCGGTAGCGGAACACGAGCGTGCGCTCGCGGGCGTGGATCGGCTCTTCTTGATGCGGCCGCCGGCCATCGCCGATGTCGAATCCACGCTGATCCCCGTCATCGATGCCGCGCGCCGACAGGGCGTCCGGCAGATCGTCTTCCTGTCGCTGCAGGGCGTCCAGGGCAACCGTCGCACCCCTCACTTCGCGGTCGAGCAGTACCTGCGCCGCACGGGCGCCCCTTTCACCATGCTGCGGCCGAACTTCTTCATGCAGAACCTCGTCACGGCCTACGCGTCCGACATCAGGCAGCGGGGCGTTCTGTTCGTCCCGGCGGGAGGTGCCCGAACCGCCTTCATCGATGCCCGCGACATCGGCCGGGTGGCGGCCAGTGTGTTCACGGAACCGGGCCACGTCGGCAAGGCCTACACGCTCTCCGGGGAGCAGTCCCTGACGTACACCGATGTCGCCCGGATCATGACCGACGTGCTCGGACGCCCGATCAGCTACGGCCGTCCGAGCGAGGATCAGTACCTCGAGCGCCTCCGAGGTGAGGGCTACCCGCAGGACTATCTCGACGTCCAGAAGATGATCCATCGAGTGGTGCGGCTCAATGTGTCAGCGCTGCCAAACCACTCGATCCAGAAGCTCACCGGTAGCCCGGCAACGCGCCTGGCCCAGTTCGTCCAGGACAACCGCGCCGCCTGGGACCCGCGCTGACCCCGCTCAGAAAGATGGTGGTGATTTCTTCCTGACCCTCCGGAAGAAATCAACACCATCTTTTTGCGAAGCCCCCTCCAACGTCGAGCGTCGGTGGCTCGGTCGTGGGGTCGGGCGTCGGAATATGGGGTGGCGCGGACGGCTGATGAGGGGAGTTTGCGCAACGGACGGTGGCAGGACACTCTGGCGGGATGCCTAGAACTCTGACGCGCCGATCGATGCTGGCAGCGGCACCCTTGTTCTTGGCCGGATGCGCGGCCTCGAGTCATACGCCCGCGCCCTCGGAATCCGCGTCCACCGTGCCGACCTCGGCCACCCCGAGCGCGTCGACCCCTGCGTGGGTGATGCCGGACGAGGGCATGCGGCACGCCGGAACCTGGATGGCCTTCGGCCCGAGCGCGGCGATTTGGGGCGCGGAGTTGGTCCCGGTGGTCCGGAAGAATCTCGCCGACATCGCGAACGCGATCGTGACGTTCGAGCCGGTGACGATGCTCGTCCGTCCGAGCGAACAGGACGCTGCCCGCACTCTTCTCGACCCGGCCGTCCGGCTCCTGCCGGTCGAGATTGACGACCTGTGGGTCCGCGACACCGGGCCGGTTTTCGTCACCAACGGTTCGGCCCTGGGTGGCGTGGGGTTCAACTTCAACGGGTGGGGTGGCAAGCAGGCCCACACCCACGATGCCGTAGTAGCCGCGGCTGTCATCGCGGACGCGAAGGCCACGCCCCTCACCACCACCTTGACCCTCGAAGGTGGTGCCATCGAGGTGGACGGCCAAGGGACGGCGATCATCACCGAGAGTTGCGTGCTGAACGCCAATCGCAACCCCGGCTGGACCAAACCCCACGTCGAGGCTGAACTCGGACGCCTGCTCGGCATCCGCAAGGTCATCTGGCTGCCCGGGATCGCGGGCAAGGACATTACGGACGGCCACACCGACTTCTACGCCCGCTTCGTCGGCCCCGGCCAGGTCGTCGCCGCGCTCGACAACGATCCGGCGTCGTTTGACTACGCCGTGACACGGGCACATCTCGACATACTTAAGGCCGCCACGGACGTCACCGGCAAGCCCCTCGTGGTCACGCCCTTGGTCGCGCCAAGGACCCTCCGCGAGCAGGATCCGGGCGAGGATTTCGCGGCCGGGTACATCAACTTCTACCTGTGCAACGGCGGCGTCATTGCACCCCAGTTCGGGGATGCCGACGCCGACGCTGCGGCCCGGGACGCGCTCGCGGCGCTGTTTCCCCAGCGCAAGGTCGTCCAATTGAACGTGGACGGGATCGCGGCCGGTGGCGGCGGCATCCACTGTTCCACCCAGCAGCAACCAGCCCTCTGATCAGGAGTCGCACCCATGCACGGAGAACTCAAGGACTATCGCCAACCGATGGTCACGTCATTGGGCATCATGCTCGGCTTCCTGCTGAACTTTCTCGCGGGATGGGGGATCCGGTCGGGCCAGCCGATCGAGGATCTCGCGGACGCGATCATCCTGGGCGACATCGTGCTGGCCGTGGTGCTGATGTGCCTGACCCTCTACCGGATGCTCAACGCCAATATCGGCACGCGCGACCCGGCGACCTATTACCAGTTCACGCTGCGGCTCTATATCGGCTCGATCGCCCTGGCCTTCGCCGGGCTCATGCTGGCGCTGCTGGTCTAAAGCAGCCCTCGCGGGGTTCGGATCAGCCCTTCGGGGAACTTCGGTATTGACGGGGGCTGAGCTCGTGAAGTTGTCGAAACCGCCTTGAGAAGTACGCCGGATCGGCGTAGCCCACCGAGGCCGCCACGTCGGTCACCGAGCGGGTGGTGCTGTCGAGCAACTGCCGGGCCCGACGCATCCGTAACACCCCTTGATAGGTGATCGGACCCATGCCGGTGCCCGCCTTGAACACGGCGGCTAAGTGCGACGGTGATAGGTGCACGTGGTCGGCGATGTCCTCGACCGTGAGCGGATCAGCGAGGTGCTCCAAGATGAACGTCCGGGCCATTTCGAGGGTGTCTTCGGGGTGCAGGACGGGCTGCCGCAGGCTGGCCAGCAGATGCCAGGCGGCGCCGGAGGCCGACAGGAGGCTGGCGTCGGTATCGTCCACGCCGACGGCGTCGATCACCTGGCGGATCAGATCCACCGTCTGTTCCAGGCTGGCTGGACGGATGACGTGCCGGTCCGCCTCGAAGCCGGCGGCATCGACGAGGGCGTCGGCGTCGGCGCCTGTGACGTGCACCCACCAGATCGTCCAGGGTTGGTCGGGGTGGGCGGTGTAGGCGTGCGCGGTGCCGGCGCGGATGGCCAGGGTGTCGCCCGGTCCCACCGTGAGCTCCGAGTCGCCGACGCGGACCTTCCCGCGACCGGCGGTGCAGACGATCAGGATCGTTTGCGGGCTCCCGTGCGGACGCACCCGCCCATGCCCACGGGCCTGCGGAAAGTAGCCGCAGTCGGTCACCAACAGGCGGGAAAGAACCGGATGGTCGAGAGCCTGCCGGACGCGAGGCCCGGGGAGCACCTCGAGGCGTTGCCCGGGGAATCCGCTGCGTTTCATGGCCACCAGAGTATTGTGCAAGTTCGGCGCAGCTTATGCCTAGAGTTGCCAGCGTTCGAGCGCGTAGCGTCCAAGAATGAGCGAGATGGAATCGAAGATCACGTTGCCGGACGTCCCCGCGGAGCTAGCCGACAAGCGGGTCGCCGCGTGGGCTGAGCCGCTGGTGATCGACACCTACGACGTTCTCGACCCCGAGCCTTACCCCGCCTTTCTCGATCGTCGCGTCTACCAGGGATCCTCTGGCCGCGTGTACCCGCTGCCGTTCGCCGAGCGGGTGGCAGCGACCAAGGCTCCGCGCACCTGGCAGGCGCTTCATCTGGAGAACGAATTCGTCCGGCTGGTGGTGCTTCCCGAGTTGGGTGGACGCATCCACATCGGGTTCGACAAGACGAACGGCTACGACTTCTTCTACCGCAACAACGTCATCAAGCCCGCCATGGTCGCCCTCGCCGGCCCCTGGATCTCGGGTGGCGTCGAGTTCAACTGGCCCCAGCATCACCGCCCCGGCACCTACCTGCCGGTGAGCTGGGAGATCGAGTACGAGGACGACGGCTCGGCGACCGTCTGGTGCTCGGACCACGATCCCTTGCAGCGGATGCGCTCGGTTCACGGCGTCCGGCTCCGTCCAGGGTCCTCGTTGGTCGAGTTGCGCGTCCGACTGATCAACCGCACGGAAACCGTCCAGACCTTCTTGTGGTGGGCCAACGTCGCCGCGAAGGCCGGGGACGACTACCAGTCGTTCTTCCCCGAGGACGTCACCATGGTGGCCGACCACGCCCGTCGCGCCACCACCACCTTTCCCCGGTCCGACGGCGACTACTACGGCATCAACTACCCCTCGCGCGTCACGCCCGAACATCCGGACGCCGACCGCCTCGACTGGTATCGCAACATCCCCGTGCCGACCTCGTACATGTGCATCGGTTCCCGCTTCGACTTCTTCGGCGGGTACGACCACGGCGTGGAGGCTGGGTTCATCCACTGGGCGGACCATCACGTGGCTCCTGGCAAGAAGCAGTGGACCTGGGGCAACTCGCCCTTCGGCTGGGCTTGGGATCGTAACCTCACCGACGGCGACGGCCCCTACGTCGAGCTGATGGCGGGCGTCTACACCGACAACCAGCCCGATTTCAGCTTCCTCACCCCCGGCGAGACCAAAACGTTCTCGCAGTACTGGTACCCGATCCGGGCGATCGGCCCCGCACAGCAGGCCACGCGGGAGGCCGCGTTGAGTTGCGTGATCGAGGGGGACGAACTGCGCCTCGGCCTGGTCACCAACAGCCCCCGGACGGTCACCGCCACCCTTCGCGTTGAGGGCAGGACGACCTGGACGACGACGGCCGAAACCGGCCCCGGGCATCCCGTTCGACTCGTCGCCCCCTGGACGCCCGGCGCCGACAAGCGCCGGGCCGTCCTCGATATCGAGTCCGACGGTGTCGAAATCCTGACCTACGCGTTGGCCACCGACGCCGCCCCCGTGGACGTTCGGCAGGCCGTCGAGCCCACCGCCCCCGACCTCGTGGGGACCATCGACGAGCTGGCCTTTATCGCCCAACACCTCGCCCAATACCGCCACGCCACCCGGTCGCCGGAGGCCTATTGGAACGAGATGCTCCGCCGTGACCCCGGCGAATCCCGGGCGCTGCTCGGACTCGCCAAGCGCGCCTACGGCCGCGGTCAGCTGGCCGAGGCGCTGGCGCAAATCGACTCCATGCTCGCCCGCGAGACCGCCTGGAACGTCAACCCCGCCAACGGCGAAGCCCATTACCTGCGAGGGGTGGTGCTGGTCGGGCTCGAGCGTCCGACGGAGGCTTACGACGCCCTCGCGAAGGCGGCCTGGAACAACGAGTGGCGCGTCGCCGCCGGCCTGGCGATGGCCCGTCTCGCTGCCGCGGGCGGACGTCCGGGGGAGGCGCTGCGGCACGCCGACGAGGTGCTCGCCCTCGACGCCTCTCAGGGCCAAGCCCGCGCTCATCAGGTGCTCGCGTTGCGTCGCCTCGGCCGCGCAGAGCAGGCCGATGAGGTCTTGGCGGACGCCCGCGCCGCCGACCCGTTGGACGCTTGGCTCGCCGATCTGGCGGGGTTTGCTCTCGCCGTCGACGCGGGGGTGCTCCTCGATGTCGCTCTGGAGTACGCCTCCGCCGGTGCCACCGAGGCCGCCCTCCGCAGCCTGGAAGCCGCCGCCGCGCGCGATGCGTCGCATCCGTTGCCGGGGCTGGGCAGTCAACGTCCGTTGATCCATCTGCACCGTGCCGACCTCCTGGCCCGTCGTGGCGATGAAGCCAGTGCCCAGGCTGCCTTGGTCGCGGCGACGAAAGCCCCCAGCGAGGGCTGCTTCCCCGGACGCTTGGCCGACGCCCTCATGCTGCAGCGCCTCCGCGCCCGATACCCCGAGGCCCCGCTTCCGGCCGCCCTGCTGGGCCATTGGCTCTACGCCCACGACCGGCAGATCGAGGCCATCGCGCAGTGGCAGGTCGCCGTCGATGATCCGGTCAGCCTGCGAAATCGTGGGGTCGGGGCGTACAACGTCCAACACGATCCGGCCGAGGCGGTCGCCTGCTATGACCGCGCCCTCGCCCTCGCCCCCACCTCGGGCCGCCTGTGGTTCGAGCGCGATCAGCTCGCCAAACGGATGGGGGAGCCGCCCGCTAAGCGCCTGGCTCGCCTCGCCACCGCGGGTGCCATGATCCGCGCTCGCGACGATCTGGCCGTCGAATACGCCGCGCTGCTGCTCGCGCTCGGCGAGGCAGCCGAGGCTGAGCAGTTCCTCAACGAGCACCAGTTCCAGCCCTGGGAGGGCGGCGAAGGGGCGGTGCTGCGGGTTTGGGAGCGGACGCACCTCACCTTGGCCCGCCGCGCGCTGGCGGCCGGGGACGCCACGCTCGCCCGGACGCACCTCGACAACGCCTGGCACCTGCCGATCCACCTCGGCGAGGACCGGCATCCGCTCGCGAACACCGCCGAGCTGTTCGTCGTGGACGGCGACATTCGACGGCTTGCCGGCGACGAGGCTGGCGCCGAGACGGCCTACCGGACGGCCGCCGCGCAAGAGGGCGACTTCATCGGCATGGCCGTAGCCGCGGCCAGCACGCGGTCGTATGCCTCCCTCGTGGCGCTGCGACGGCTCGGGGACGAGGATGCGGCCAGGCAGGCAGCGACGGCGATCATGGCGGCGGCCACGGAACAAGCCGAGGCTCCGGCCACGATCGACTACTTCGCCACCTCGCTGCCGAACCTGTTGCTGTTCGACGAGGACCTGGCTGCGCGCAATCGGATCACCGGCGCCGTGATCCGCGCTCAGATCGCGGCCGCTATGGGCGATCGGGCAGCTGCTGCCGAGGGAATCGCCGCCGTGCTGTCGCTCGATCCGAACGAACCGGACGCCATCGACCTCGCCACTGGACTCTAGGCACTCGCACTATTGTATTATTTATTCGACGGAAGGTCGGATATGTACCAATACCGCTGGCAAGTGACCCAGGCGATCGTGGCCGCCAAGTTCGTCGCCATCGTCCGTTGCGCCACCCACGAGCGAGCCCGAGAAGTCGTGGGTGCCCTCATCGAAGGCGGCGCGACGGCGGTGGAGGTCACGATGTCCACCCCTGGCGCTCTGGCTGTCTTGGAGGAGTATCGAGGGCGCGCCCTCCTCGGGGTTGGCACGGTATTGGACGAATCCGAGGCAGCGGCGGCAGCGGCTGCCGGAGCCCGCTTCATCGTCACGCCCAATCTCGACGAGCGCGTGATCGCCGCGGCGCATCGCCACGGCCTCAGCACGCTCATCGGCTGCGCGACCGCCTCCGAGATCGTCCGCGCGCTCAGCGCCGGCGCTGATCTCATCAAACTCTTCCCCGCCGGCGGCCTTGGCACCGACTTCATCGCGGCCATCCACGGCCCGCTTCCGTGGGCGCCGCTGGTGCCGACGGGCGGGGTCTCAGTGGCCAACGCCCGCCAGTGGCTGGCGGCCGGCGCTGTCGCCCTGGGCATGGGCGGCTCCCTCTGCGAGGGCACCCCGGCGGAGATCGCCGCACGCGTCCGGGAGCTTCGCGCCGTTGTGGCGTAGGTGCCGCGTGGGCCGCGCCGGAGGGGCATTCGGAACGATTGACAAACGGAAGTAATAGTATTAGTAATATACTATGACTTCTGACGGTTCGAAGCCTTCTTCTTCGCTCGCTCCCTCCCGCCCGATGCTCGACCTGCTCCCCGCGGGCGAGTGCGCCTACGACATGGTCGCCCTCGGGGAAGTGATGCTCCGCCTCGATCCCGGCGAGCGCCGGATCCGCAATACCCGCCAGTTCTCGGTGTGGGATTCGGGGGCCGAATACAACGTGGCCCGGGCGTTCCGTCGAGCCTTCGGGCTGCGCGGGGCCCTGGTGTCGGCCTTCGCCGCCAACGAGGTCGGACGTTTGGCCGAAGACATCTTGCTCGGCAGTGGGCTCGATCTCAGCTTCGTCCACTGGGCGCCCTTCGACGGCGTCGGACGCACGGTCCGCAACGGGCTCAACTTCTCCGAGCGTGGCTTCGGCGTCCGCGGGGCGCTCGGCTGCGTCGATCGGGGCAACACCGCGATCAGTCAGCTACGGCCAGAGGACGTCGATTGGGACGAACTCTTCGACGTCCGCCGTACCCGCTGGTTCCACTCCGGCGGCATCATGGCCGGGCTGTCGGATCAGGCAGCCGCGACCGCCGGCGTCGCCATGGAGCGCGCCACGGCCGCCGGGACGATCGTCTCTTACGACCTCAACTACCGTCCGAGCCTGTGGGCTGCTGGCGGCGGCAAGGCGCAGGCACGCGAGGTCAACCGGCGGCTGGTCACGCAGGCCGACGTTCTGGTCGGCAACGAAGAGGACTTCGAGGCCTGCCTCGGCATCACCAACCCCCGCATCGACGCGTCCCTCAGCGACCTCGACCCGGCTGCTTACCGCGAGTTGGTCCTCCAGGTCGCCGAGGAGTTCCCGCGCCTGTCGGTCATCGGGGTCACGCTGCGCAGCGTCCGGTCGGCCACCAGCAACGACTGGGGCGCCATGGTGTGGCACCGCGAACGCGGTTTCGCGGACGCCACGCTGCGCCCCGGCCTGGAAATCTTCGACCGATTGGGCGGCGGTGACTCGTTCGCGTCCGGGCTGTTCTACGGCTTGATGGCGCTGGACGACCTGCAGCAGGCGGTCGAACTCGGGGCGGCCAACGGCGCCCTGGCCATGACCACGCCGGGGGATGTCACCACCGCCACCTTGGCGGAGATTCAGGCCCTGGCCGGCGGCGCGAATGCGCGGGTGCAGCGATGACGGCCAGTTCTTCTCCGGCCGGGATGCCCGCGGGCGCCCTCGACGGCCTCCGGGTGCTCGACTGCACGCAAATGCTGGCCGGCCCGCTGGCCGCCACTCGCCTGGGCGACCTGGGCGCCGACGTCATCAAGATCGAGCCGGTCGCGACCGGGGAGTTCAATCGGACGCACGGCTTCGAAGACCTGCTCATCGACGGAGAGATGACCACCTTCGTGGCGGTGAACCGCAACAAGCGCTCGCTGGCGATCGACCTCAAGGCCGACGGTGCCGCTGTCGCCTTCCGCGCCCTCGTCGCCAGCGCGGACGTGTTCTTGCAGAACTTCCGACCGGGTGTCGCCGCCCGGCTTGGCGTCAGCTACGAGCAGCTGGCCGCCATCAATCCGCGGATCGTCTACTGCTCGATTTCCGGCTACGGCGACGAGGGGCCCTATCGCCTGCGCCCGGGGCAGGATCTGCTGCTGCAGGCCTACAGCGGCGCGATGTTCTCGGTCGGTGCCGAGGGTGATGCGCCCGTGCCGGGCGCCCTCTGGGCCGCGGACGTGATGACCGGCTATCAGGCCGCCATCGGCATCCTCGCGGCGCTGCACCACCGCGAGCGCAGCGGACGGGGGCAGCACGTCGAGGTGGACATGTTCTCGGTCGTCCTCGACACCCAGCTTCAGGAACTCGTCACCTACCTCAACACCGGGTCGGCGCCCAGGCGCACCAAGGAGGCCAGCGCGCACGGGTCGATTCCGGCGCCGTACGGGGTCTACCGCACCAGCGATGGCTGGCTGGCGCTGGCCATGTCGCCGTTGCCGCTGCTGGGTGAGCTGTTGGACGACGACTTCCTGCGCGGCCTGGTGCGTTACAACGACGGCCACGATCACCGCGACGAGGTCTACCGCCAGATTCGGCACGCCTTCGAGACGGCCACCACCGCCGAGTGGATCAGGCGTTCCGACGAGCTGGGGGTCTGGGCCGGGCCGGTTTATGACTACCCGATGCTGGCCGCCGATCCGCACGTGGCCGCCACGGGCATGTTCGTCGACCAACCGAACGCCCACGATGGACCGCCCATCAAGACCGTCCGTCCGCCGCTGAAGCTCAGCGAGACGCCAACCGCCATCCGAAAGTCCGCGCCGGCGCTGGGGCAGCACAGCCGCGAGGTGCTCCGCGAGGCGGGCCTGGCCGAGGACAGCATTGACGCACTGATCACCACTGGAGCCGTGAGAGAGGCAACCCCATGACCGAGGGCAACAACGACATTCTGGTCGAGCAGTCCGGGCACGTCCTGACCGTGACGCTGAACCGGCCCGAGAAGCTGAACGCCATGACGGTGGCGATGGACCGGATCGTCAACGAGCTTGTCTACGACGTCAACAACGACGACAGCGTGCGGGCGGTTATCCTCACCGGCGCCGGCGGCCGGGCCTTCAGCGCGGGCAGCGACATCACCGACCTGCACGAGTACGGCTCGAACTGGGAGTACCGCAACCGCTTCGACAAGCGCGAGGACTACGCCCGGGCGATCTACCTCATCCGCAAGCCCGTCGTGGCCGCCATCGACGGCTACTGCATCGGCGGCGGGCTCGAAATGGCCTCGGCGAGCGACATCCGGCTCGCGACGGCACGGTCGTCCTTCGGGGCGGGCGAGATTCGCTGGGGCTGGCACGGCGGCTCGGGTCAGACCCAGTTGCTCACCCACCTCGTCGGGCCGGGCAACGCGAGCAAGCTGCTGCTGACCGGCGAGCGGATCGACGGGGTGGAGGCGCATCGCTGGGGGCTCGTCCAGGAACTGGCGGAGCCGGAGGCCTTGATGGTCCGCGCGCGGGCCCTCGCCGAGACCATGGCGGGGTTGTCGCCCATCGCCGTCCAGCGCACCAAGTACATGGTGCGGGTGGCGCAGAACGTCGGCCTGGATGCGGGGCTGCTCGTCGAGAACGACTCCTTCGCCGCGTGCATGACGACCGAAGACGCCGTCGAGGGGCAGCGCGCTTTCGCGGAGAAGCGGACGCCCCAGTTCAAGGGACGCTAGCCATGACCGGGGTTGACGGCGTGGTGCGGATCTCCACGCCTCTCGGCGGACGACGCAACGACGTGTATGCGTTTGTCGGCAGCGCCCGCACGGTGCTGTTCGACACCGGGGTGGCCGGGGTCGCTACCGACTTCATCCTGCCGGGGCTGGCAGCCGCTCGCGTCCGGCCGGAGCAGGTTTCGCACGTCGTGGTCTCCCACTGCGACGTTGATCACTTCGGCGGCATCACCGACGCCCGCCAGCACTTCCGGCAGGCCGCCTTCCTGGCCCATCCCAAAGACGCGGGGATGATGCAGGATTTCGGGCTCTACCTGCAGGGCCGCGGCCGCTCGTTCTACGCCAACTATGGCCTCGATGAGCCGCCCCTGGATCTGTCCTGGGCCCGGGAGGTCACCGGCGAGGGTCCGATCGACGTCCTGGTGACTGGCGGCGAGTGGATCGATCTTGGCGATCGCGGGGTGCAGGTGCTGCACGTTCCGGGCCATTCGCGCGGGCACCTGGCCATCAGCGATCCGGGCCGCGGCCTGGTCGCGATCTCGGACGCCGTCCTCGGCAGTGCGGTACCGGACGCCGACGGCAACCCGCTCTTCCCGCCGACCTACCGGCACGTCGCCGACTACCTGCGGACCATCGCCCTCGTGCGCTCGCTCGCGCCATCGCGCCTAGTCACGGCCCACTATGGGCAGTTCGAGGGGGCGGCCGTGGTCGACTTCCTGGACGAATCCGAGGCCTTCTGTCGGACGGTAGGCATCGCGGTCGACACCTTGTTCACGACCGACCATGAGGCGGGTCGGACGTTGTCGGACTGCGTGGACGAACTGCTTCCCACCCTCGGCACCTGGCCGAACGAGGGCCGGCGGAACGCGCTGGCGTTCCCTGTCTGCGGCCACCTCGAGGAGCTCGTCCGCGTCGGTCGGCTCACCCTCGATGCGACCGTTCGTCCCGCCGTCTTCAGGAGAAGCTGATGCCCACCCCGCAGGAACTCCTCGCGCAGGTCGCGGGCACCATCACCGCGCAGACCCTGGAAACCTGGAACTTCGGGGAGTCGGTGGCGTTCGAGGGGCTGCTGGGCGCCTCGCGGGTGCTCGCCGATCCTTCGTGGGAGGCGTTCTCCTGGGGCTACTTCCGCTCCTGGGCGGCATCGCGGACGGAGTTTCGCGAGCTCGACTGCACCTTCCCCGGCGTTGCCGCCGTGCGCATCGCGGACGCCCGCCGAGATGCGCTGCTGGCCGAGGCGCTGACGGGGCTGGTCGATTACCTTCTGGCGCGGCCGAAGATCCAGGGGATCTACCGCACCTGGCGCCATTCGCCGCTGATGCGACCCTATGGGCCGGCGGAGCTCACGGGCCGGGAGGCCGCGTGGGTCGATGATCCGCCCGCAGGTGCCTTCCTCGACTGCCTGCACTTCGAGCCGCCGCTGTTCGCCGCCCTGGGTGTCCTGCTCGGGCGCGACGACCTCATCCGGCAGGCCGAGGAGCAAACGCTGGCCTACATCGCAGCGCTGCAGCAGCCGGACGGGCTCTTCCACCACTTCGTGCTTGACGGGGTCGAGGGATCGTTTGGTCCCGGTTGGGGGCGCGGGCAGGGGTGGGCGCTCCTGGGGCTGCTCGATGTGATCGAAGAACTGCAGGCCGTGCGACCGCCGAACCCCGACCTCCTCGACGCCGCCCAGCGACTCATCGGCGCGATGGTCTCGGTGCAGCGTCCCGACGGGCATTGGTTCGCGCAGGTCGACGTGCCGACGTCCGGGGACGAGTTCTCGACGGCGGGGTTCATGGCCTACGGCTTCAGCCGGGCGGCGCGGCTGGGCATTGTGGACGAGCGCGAAGTGTCCGGCGCGGCCCGCGCGGCCCACGACGCCGTCGTGCGGGGGCTCGGTCTGGACGGTGTGCTGGGCCACGTGTCTGCCGCCGTGATGGCCTGCACCGAGCCGACGCACTACGCCCACGTCCCAACAGGTTTCAACGTCCCCTGGGGGCAAGGTCCGGCATTGTTAGCCCTGGTGGAGAACCTCGAATACGGCGGTGAGTGACATGAGTTTCAACGACCAGGTGGTCATGGTCACCGGGGCCGGGAGCGGCATCGGCGCGGTCACGGCGATGGCGTTCGCGGCCGAAGGGGCGCGCGTCCTGCTCGTCGACATCGACGCGGGCCGACTCGATCAGGTGGTCCAGGAGATTCAGCGACAGGGCGGGCACGCGTACGCGTGCGCCTTCGACGTGGGGGAGGCCTCCGGCTGGCACTGGGCGCGCAGCCTGATGGCTGAGCTCGGGTTAACCCTCGACGTCCTGGTCAACAACGCCTACGTCATCGAGGTGAAACCCCTGCACGAGCTGACCCTGGAATCGTGGGAACGGCAACTGCGCATTGACCTGACGGCGGTCTACCTGGGCGTCCACACCTTCGCCGCCCAACTCATGGCGAACCGGGGTTCGATCGTCAACGTGGCGAGCGTCCATGCGGTGACCGCCTGGCCCGGGCACCCCGCCTACGCGGCGGCCAAAGGCGGCATGGTGGCCCTCACCCGGCAGCTGGCCGTCGAATACGGATCGGCGATCCGGGTCAACGCGGTGCTGCCAGGCCCGATTCTCACTGCCACCTGGGACGGGGTCTCCGAGGCGGGGCTCGCCCAGGCGGCCGCCCAAACCGCCCTCGGCCGCATGGGATCGGCCGCGGAAGTCGCCGCGGCAATCACGTTCTTGGCCTCCAATGCGGCATCCTTTGTCACGGGAGTGAGCCTCCCGGTCGACGGGGGCCAAACCATCAAGGCCCAAGGCTGAAAAGCGGGAGGAATCATCGTGAGCACACCTCCTGTGCGCGGCGGGATCGCGCGGCGCGGATTGCACGCGCAAGTCGTTGACACTGTCGGGCACCGCATCGTGGTCGGCGAACTCGAACCGGGCTCTGTGCTCGACCTGGGGGCGCTCGAGGCAGAGTTCGGTGTGTCCCACACGGCGATGCGCGAGGCCATCAAGGTGCTCACGGCCAAGCAGTTGTTGGACGCGCGTCCGAAATTGGGCACGTACGTGGTGCCTCGCGTCCACTGGAACCTGCTCGACCCGGACGTCATGGCGTGGCGTGATGCGGACGTCCGCCTTCAGGAAGAGCTCGCCGACGCCCGCGTGATGATGGAGCCGGCCGCCGCCCGATTGGCGGCCATGCGCGCCAACGAGGCCGACCTTGAGCGCCTCCGGGTCGCCTTGGAGCTCATGGGGACGGGGTTGGACGACGCCCGCTCCGCCTCGGATGACCGCTGGGACGACGTCGTCGATGCCGACGTCGAGTTTCACGCCGCCATCGCCTCGGCCACCGGCAACGAGCTGTTCGAGCGGCTGCAGCGGATCTTGGTGCCGGCGATGCGCGCCCGCGACAAGGCGATCCTGCCCAAGCACCACGACGTCGACTTCATCGAGCATCACCGAAACGTCCTCGACGCGATCGCGGCCCGCGATCCCGAGAGGGCGGGCGAGGCGATGATCAACCTTCTGGCGCAGTCGCGCCGCGACCTCGCCTCGCACGCTGGCGCCGGCTCGACCGACCGGTAGCGAGGGCCACTCCGGCTCGCCCATCGGGGGCAAGGTCGGCAATGCGGTGCCCGGATTGGTCGCCTCCCGATTGATCCCTTTGGTCCATGTGCGGACCTCATGCAGGAATGCGCCTGCTTGGGCGAAATACATCCCGCTGGTCGGATTCGAATCGTTCTTGCGTGCGGTCAGTCGCGCCTTTCTTGAGTCGGGGCGATGCGGATCGGAGGACGGGCTAGGCAGCCGCCGCCGGCGACAAACGCCCGGCTTCGCCGCGAGGCCGGCGATCGATTCCCTTCGAACGGTCAAATCGTAGGATTCTCCAAGTTTTCCGGCGTCCACCTCCCTGCGCTGGGGTCACTTTGGGCCATAGCGTCAGCAGTGGCGATCGTTGCTGAATCCAATAATCACATCGTTGGCGAAGATTTGGTAACGGTCTCCAGGGGATCTTGACGAGGGTTCCTCGTAATATAATACTAGGAATTGGCGCGGGCGGTGAGGCCCGGGACCGCCACATCCGCCCACATCCACCCGGAAGGTGAACATGAAGACCGTTATGAAGCGGGCTCTTGCACTGGGACTGACACTCTCTGCCGTCGCATTTGCGGCGGGGTGCAGCACAGGCGCCGAAACTGCCACCAGCGCAGCCAACTCCTCGAAGGCCGCCACCGGCACGATCGAGATTTCCTACCTCCAAAAGCAGGGTGATCAGCAGTACTTCGTTGATCAGGCCAACGGCGCCAAGGCGATGGCCAAGGAGCTCGGCGGGGTCAACGTCACCGTGGTGAACCTCGGCACCGACTCCAACAAGGCCATCAGCGAGGTCGATGCGGCGATCGCCCGCAAGGCCCAGGGCATCATCATCGTGGTTCCCGATCAGGCGATTGGCCCGCAGGTTGCCGACAAGGCCAAGGCCGCGAACGTCCCGCTCATGGCGTCCGATGACATCATCAAGGACTCCTCAGGCGCCGAGGTTCCGTTCGCCGGCTTCGATGGCACGGCCATGGGCACCGAGGTGGGCAAGAAGGCCGCCGAGCTCTACAAGGCGTCCGGTTGGACCGCCGCCGACACCAAGATCATGTCGGTCACCAAGCTTGACTTGTCGGTCTGCATGCAGCGCGTCGATGGCGCCCTCGCCGCCTTCAAGGCCGCCGTTCCGGACGCCCCGGCCATGGTCCAGGTGGGCAGTGACGCCAGCGTCACCGGGTCCCTCGACAAGGCTGCCGCCACCATCACGGCCAACCAGGGCGTGAAGAACTGGATCGTGTGGGGCTGCAACGACGAGAGCGTCACCGGCGCAGTCACGGCGGTTCAGAACGCCAACATCAAGCCGGCCAACATCATCGGTGTCGGCCTGGGTGCTTACCTGGCCTGCAAGGACTGGAAGGCCGGTCAGACGACGGGCATGAAGGCCGCGCTGTACATCTCGGGTGTCGAGGTTGGCCGGGCCGCCGTGAAGTCGATGGTCGACAAGATCCGCAACAACGTGCCGCTGCCGGCCAAGTCGATCGCGAAGACCACCATGGTGGACGCCACGACCTGGCAGTCCGCTGGCGTGACCTGCACCTAGGAACAACAGGCGGTGACGGACGTTCGATTCGCTCGTCACCGCCTCTTCCTACGACCTTGTGAGCGCGGAGAAGACATGACAGATCCTGTGAATGACACGGACGGGTCACCGTCGGGTGGACTCATTGCTGAGGGGCTAGACAAAGGGTTTCCGGGAGTTCAGGCCCTCAAAGACGTCAACATCTGGTTCCCTTACGGCAAGGTGACAGCCCTCATGGGCGAGAACGGCGCCGGGAAATCAACCTTGTTGAAGATCCTCTCCGGTGACTACCAGCCCGACGCTGGCGTCGTCCGGATCGATGACGAGCCCGTCCATTTCGACGGCCCCATGGATTCCCGCAAAGCTGGGCTGCGCGTGGTCGCCCAGGAACCCGAAATCGTGCCCTTCGTGAGCGTCGCGGAAAACCTCTTTCTTGGCGCCCTGCCCGGCACGGTGATCGTCAAACGGGACGAACTGCACGCGGCCGCGACCAAAGCGATCGAGGAGTTCGGCTTCAGCCGCATGCTCAGCGCCGACATGCTCGGCATTGATCTGTCGCCAGCCCAGCGCCAACTCGTCGAGATCCTGCGCTGCCTCATCGATGACCCCAAGATTCTCTGTTTCGACGAACCGACCTCGTCGCTGTCGGATTCTGAAACGGACGTCCTCTTCGCGCTCATCGCGCGGCTGTGCAAAGAGGGCAAGGCCATCGGCTACGTCTCGCACCGCATGCGCGAGATCTTCCAGATCGCCGACCGCGTGACGGTGCTGCGGGACGGAAAGCTCATCGGCACGGTGCAGGTGGCCCAGAGTTCCACCGAAGAAATCGTCCGCATGATGGTGGGGCGCGACCTCACGCACATGCACGACCGCAACCGTGGCGAGATCGGCGAACCGGTACTCGAACTTAAGGACGTCACCACCGAAGACGTCCGAGGCATCTCCTTCACCGTCCATGCCGGTGAGATCGTGGCACTAGCAGGCCTCGTGGGCGCGGGCCGCAGCGAGTTGGCGATGGCCGTCTCGGGTGACGTCCCGCTGGTCTCGGGCACGATTAGCGTCTCCGGCAAGGACGTCCGCTTTGGATCCCCCAAGGACTCCATCAAGAGCGGCATCGGGCTCGCCCCCGAGGAGCGCAAGGCCGACGCCCTGGTGATGGTCCGCAGCGTGAAAGAGAACCTCAGTCTCGCGGTGCTGGATCGACTGACGCAGTGGGGCTTCATCAAGCAATCGGCCGAGGTGACCTTGGTTGGGGGCTACATCGAGACCATGCGCATTCGGACGCCCGACATGGAGCGCCCGATCGAGAACCTCTCGGGTGGCAACCAGCAGAAGGTCGTCTTGGCCCGCTGGCTCGCCAAGCAAACGAAGGTGCTGATCCTCGACGAACCCACTCGCGGCGTCGACGTCGGAGCCAAGGCCGAGATCTACCACATCATCGATGAGCTGGCCGCCGCAGGCATCGCCATCCTCGTCATCTCCTCCGAGCTGCCCGAAGTGCTCGGACTCGCCGACCGAATCGTCGTCATGCAAAACGGCGAAGTCACCGGCGAACTCAGCCACCACGAAGCAACAGAAGAACGCGTGCTCGCGCTGGCGATGGCCAGCGAACTTGCCATCCCGGAAGGACGCAACTCATGACCCAGTCGACCCAGGCGGACCCCAGCGCGGTCGCGGAGGCGTCGCGTGCCCGGGGCGAGGTAGGGAAGCGTTCCCTGCTCGCCAAGATCGGGGCGCAAAACCTCATCCTGTTGGGCGCCATCGTTCTGCTCAGCGTGCTGCTGTCGGTGCTGAACCCCAGCTTCCTGTTGCCCGCCAACCTGATCACCATCGGCACGGCCGTCACCATCTCGGGCCTGCTGGCCGTGGTGCAGACCGTGGTCATGATCATGGGCGGCATCGACCTCACGGTTGGCTCGGTGGCCGGCTTGGCCTCCGTCGTCTCCGCCATGGTGTTCACCGCGACGAACTCGACCCTCGGCGTTCTGACCGCGATCCTGATCGGTGCCCTCTGTGGCCTGATCAACGCGATCGTGATCGTCATCGGACGCGTGCCGCCGATGATCGCGACCCTCGCCGGTTTGACCGCGTTCAAGGGTGTCTCGCAGCTGATTTCGGACGGTCGCGCTCAGGGGTACACGGGCGCCGATCCGCTGTTCCGGGCGCTGGCCCGCGGGTCGTTCCTCGGCATCCCCACGCTGGTGTGGGTGCTGATCGTCACGTCCGTGGCCCTGCACGTGTTGCTGCGCTACACCAAGATCGGACGCAACATCTACGCGGTCGGCGGCAACGACCGGGCCGCGCGCCTGTCGGGCATCGACATCAACCGCTACATCATCGGGGTCTTCGTGGTCTCCGGCATGGTGGCCGCGGTGGCCGGTCTGCTGATCACCGCCCGCACCGGATCGGGTCAGCCTGTCTCCGGCTCCGAGGGCCTGGAGTTCCAGGCGATCACGGCCGCCGCCTTGGGCGGCGTGGCGCTGCGCGGCGGCAAGGGCTCCATTGGGGGCTGCATCCTGGCCGTCGTGCTGCTCGGCATCCTGCTCAACGGCATGACCCTGCTCGGGGTCAACCCGTTCTGGCAGAACCTGGCGCAGGGCGTCCTGCTCGTGGTGGCCGTGGTCGTCCAGCAGTCTCGCTCCGGCGAGCGCCGCGTGGGTCTGCCGAAGTGAAGGCCGCCGGTCCCCGGACGGGCGCTGCTGGCATGGTCTCCGTCAGCAGCACCACCCGGTCCGGGGCGCCGGTCGAGCTCACCGTGGCTCCGTCCCGGGGCGGGAAGATCACCTCTCTTCGCACCGGCAGCCGCGAGTGGCTCAGCCAGCCCGCCGGGGGAGCGTTGCGCCGTTCCCCCAGCGGGCTTCGCTTCATTGACGCCGAGATGTGCGGGTGGGACGAATGCGCGCCCACCATCGATCCGTGCGTGACCTCCGGCGGACTGTCGCTCACCGATCACGGCGACCTGTGGGACCAAGAGTGGGTCGCTCGCGACACCGAGTCGGCCCTCGTGTCGGTTGGGCGGGGCACCGATTGGCCGTACGAGTTGCGGCGCGAAATCTCGGCCCAGCCCGGCGGGTTCGTGCTTGATTACACAGTGACCTCGCGGGCGTCCGAGCCCCAGCCGTTCTTGTGGGCGGCCCATCCGCAGTTCGTCGCCGAGGTCGGATCCTGGGTCGAGTTGCCCGGAATCAGCCAGGTGATGGACGTCCAGGCTCCCGACGTCCCGATTCCGTACGAGCGGAGGCTTATGGACCTGCCGGAGGGGTCGTCGCTCAAGCTCTGGACGCTGGCCGCGGACGAATCGCGCCGGGCTCTTTTGCATCATCCCGACGGGGACTCCCTGGACCTGTCGTGGGGCGGTGATGCCGTCCGGTGGTGCGGCGTGTGGGTCGACGCGGCCGCGTACGCCACTGCCCGCGTGCTGGCTATTGAGCCCGCGACGGGCTGGTACGACAGCGCCTTGCGAGCGTCCGACAACGGCACCGTGTTGATGCTGGGGACCGGTTCGTCGGCTTCCTGGAGCTTGTCGATCCGGTTCAGCTAACGCCCTGCGCCCTGAGCGCTGCGCCCTGCGCCCTGCCCCTTCGCCCTGCGCCCTCGCCCTGCCCCTTCGCCCTGCGCCCTCGCCCTGCCCCTTCGCCCCTTTACCGACTCTCCTGGCTCAGTGCCATGCCTTGTTGGCGAAGAAGTATTGAGCCAGTCAGAGGGCTGAGCCGGCAGTGTCGAGGTGGGTGTCGGGGTGCCCCGCTGCTCGTGGTGTGAGGCCATGTCTCCGTGTGGCAACCCCATTGAGTTCTCCGGCAACGCCGGTTGCCGAGCTTCAACAACGAATCTGCGACGCTCGACAAGAAGCCGCCTTCTATCAGCCCTTGTCAGAGGCAGATGGGGTCGCTCGCCAGCTCGTCGACTGACGCAGATTCGCTGTTCAGGACCCACGTACCCCGAAGAACCTCGGCCTCCGCACCGGGTTTCGGTGCCTCGGAGCCGAACGCCCGCCGACTCGGTCCGAAAACCCGGCACGCGAAGCCCATTCCTTGGCGCTCGTTCCGACCCACGCGTCCACCCTCACGACCTTGCTGGCTCAGCCACTCTGCTGGCGATGAGCGTGTTTGCTGGCGCCATTTCGCCAGCAAACACGGCTAACGCCAGCAGAGTGCGGACGGCGAGTTAGTTGCGGACGGCGAGTTGGTTGCGGACGCCGAGGTGGTCGTGGAACTCGGTGAGGAAGGCGTCGATGCGGGCCAGCTCCAGGGCGTCCAGGGCGTAACCCGGTTGGCGAACGACGGGGGTCGTGATCCAGCCGCGCTGGTAGCTGATCCGCTTTTCGGCGGCCACGATCAACTCGACGCTCTGCATCCAATGGGCGAGGTAGGGCAGCATGCGGCGGTGAAGCTCGAAGGCGTCCTCCGTCCGTCCGTCCGCGAGCAGTCGCCACAGCGCGACGTAGATTTCGGTGAACGAGCACCCCGGCTGGACGGCCGTCGCCCCCCTTGCCACGCCGTCGAGGAGGTGCAGGCCGGCGTAGCCGACGGTGGCGCCGATCGGGCGTCCGACGGTGGTCGACAGCCGAGTCAGCGCGGCGATGACGGCACCGGCGGGGGACGCGTCCACCTTGAGGCCCCAGAGGTTCTCGTGGGTCTCGGCCAGGTCGGCGATCACCCCGAGATCGAGCGTCGCTCCCGTTTCGGCCGGGGCGTACTGGACGATGACCGGCGTCGGGGCCGCCGCGATCAACACCGTCTCCAGGTGATGCCGCATCGCTGTGGGGGAGACCCCCAGTCGGTGGGGTGGCAGCAGGTTGATCGCGGACGCGCCCCTCTCCGCGGCCGATTCGGCGGCCTGGGCAGCGAGGCGGGTGCCGTGCTCGGCGACCGAGAGGACGACGGGGGTGTTTTGGCTCTGCCCGATGGCGAGGAGGGTGGTCTCCAGCTCGGCCTTCTCGGCCGCGGACAGCTTCAGGAATTCGCTGGCGAACGCGGGGAACATGAGGGCGTCCGCGTTGGCGCCGATGGTCCGATTGATGACGCTCTCGAACCCCGCGTAGTCGATGGCCTCATCGTCCAAGAACGGCACCTCCAGCACAGGGATCACGCCGCGGATCGATTCACCGTTTCGTCGGTTCATAGTATTTATTATACGAGACGGATCAGTCAGGGCCAATGGACGACGAGGGACTAGTCAGGCGCGGATTGACGACGACCGAACGCCCTGGCGTGGAAGACCATGTTGATTTACCCGGCAGGCTGACGAGTAAATCAACATCAAAGCGGGCGGTACCGGCCTCAGCTGACCGCGACCCGGATGGTGTGGAGTCCGGAGGACCCGTCGGGTGCGGGGACTGCCACCGTTTCGTCTTGGGGTTTGCCTTGGAGGTCGATGACGCGGACTTGGAGTTCGTGGTCGCCGGGAAGGGCATCCCAGCGGTAGATCCATTGCCGCCAGTATTGGACGCCCGCTTCGGGGCCGAGGGTGGCGTCCCGCCACGGGCCTTGGTCGACGCGGACCTGCACCGTCCCGACGCCCGTGCCGTGCGCCCACGCCGTGCCGCCGACCGTCACCTGGCCGGCGGTGACTTTCGCGCCCCGCCTTGGCACCTCGATCCGCGCGCTGGGCTTGATGGGTCCGTGGTCGGACCAACCCCGTGTCGTCCAATAGGCCTTCTTCGCTGCAAAGGTGGTGACCTCCAGCGTGACAAGCCATTTCGTCGCCCCGACGAAGCCGTAGAGGCCCGGCGTCAGCAGTCGGACGGGGAAGCCGTGTTCGGGTGGCAGGGCGGCGCCGTTCATGCCGTAGACCACCATGGCGTCACGATCGTCCAGCAGCGCAGGCAGCGGTGTGCTCACCGAGAAGTTGTCGATGGAACTTGCCAGCACCATGTCCGCGCCCCGTTGGACGCCCGCCTTCGCCAGCAGCGTCGACGTCCGAACGCCGAGCCACATCGCCGAGCCGATGAGGTCGCCGCCCACCTCATTCGACACGCATTCGAGGGTGACCGGACGCTCGATCGCCTCCATGGCGAGCAGCTCCGGCCAGGTGATCGAGTAAGGCCGATCCACCATGCCGGTGATGTCGAGGCGCCATTCGTTGACGTCGATGTTCGGGACGCCCAGGGCGGTGTCGATGCGGAAGAAGGACGAGGACGGAGTCACGAAGGGGCTCAATCCCGGAGCCTGGGACTCGATGCCAGCGGGCAGCGGTGTGAGCGTCCGGGCGGGCAAGGCCACCGGCGAGGCGAGGTGGGAGGCGCTCGGCCACCGTCCGATGACGGCCCCGACGATCCCCGCGCCACTCAGCGCCGCGGCGAGCCGGAACCAGTCCCGCCGACTCTGGCCGGTGTTTTCGCCGGTCTCGTCGGACGGACGTCCATGCGCCCGGAAAAGGCGGGGCAAGGCCCACGCGCCGACCGTGAGCGCAGCCGTCCCGGGCGCCCACCAGAGCATTTCTCGGGACGCGTTGGGGATGGCCGCGGCGATGGCGATGGCGGCCAGGACGGCGACGCAGGTGAGACCGGCACCCATCGATCGCCGGGCCACGAGCCCGGTCAGGGCACCCAGCCCGAGCGTCACCACGATGGCGCCGACGATCAGCACGGCCTTGTCCGCCGTACCGAAAGTGGCGATCGCCCACTCCTTCAAAGGCGCGGGCGTGATGTCGATGAACCGCGCGGCGACCGGGATCACCGGTGACGAGCCGGGCGCTACGAGCGAAACCAGGTTTCCGATCCCCAGGCCCGCGACCATGGCAATCACACCGTCGAGGGCGGCTCGCCCCGGACTCACCAGCGGCTGCGTCGTAGACATCGGTCACCGCCCTTCAGGCGCACGTTCTGAGGGCGAGAGTACCCGTCAGGCCACACGGGCAAGGGGTCACGCGAAGACAGTGTGAGTTTGGGTGCCCAGGCTGGGATACAAACTCACACTGTCTTCGCGGTGGGGTCTAAGCGCGGAGGTTGAGTAGGAATCAGCGGGCGGCCCAGAGCATGCCGCGGCAAATCAGGTCACGGACGACGGGCTGACGCAGGTCGTCCACGCCGTGGCCGACGGTGGTGACGAAGATCCGCCCTTGCCCCCAGGGGCGGGTCCAGGCGACGGGGGCGCGGTAGGGCTCCGGCCAGGGGTCGGATGTCAGCGGGACGATGTCCGTCGTCGCCAGCACGGTCGACAGGCTGTCACTGAGCACCCAGTACTGCTCGGACGTGAGGTCGAAGTCGTCGAGCCCCTTCGTGATCGGATGGGCGCGGCCGGCGTCAGTGAACTCCACGCGATGGGGGACCATGCCATGCGGATGAGCGGCGAACATCCCGCCCATCATCTGGCTGTATTCGACCGTCTGCCGGAAGGCGTCCAAGACGCCCCCGTGCCAGCCGGCGAATCCGGCGCCGCCGACGATCGCGTCGCGGAGGCCGCGGAACTCGTCGGCGAGGATGTCGCCTTGCGTCCACGATTGGACGATCAGCGACATCGTCCCCATCAACTCGGCGTCGGCGTAGGCCTCCAGGGAGTCCTCCACCACAACGTCGAAGTCGGACGCTCGCAGAAAGCCAAGGAACTCATCGGTGGCAGCTTCGGGGGTGTGCCCCTCCCAGCCCCCGCGGACGACGAGCGCTCGACGGGTCGGCAACGCGACGGTCATGAGCCTCCCTCCCGTGCGTCCAGGGATTCGACAAGGGTTTCGACCGCCGCCGGTGAAAGCACTTCGTCGCAGACCAAGGAACTGGCACCAATAATCCCTGCTCGGGCCCCGGCGAGGGAAGGTGCGATGAGCAAATCCTGGGTGGCCAGAGGCAGCGACTTGGCGTACACCGATTCGCGAATGCCGGCGATCAACTGCTCGGGTACCTCGGCGAGAATGCCACCCACCGCGATGACCGAGGGGTTGAGCAGGGAGACCGCTCCGGCCAGCACGTCGCCCGCGGTCCGGCCGGCGTCGCGCAGCACCTGGAGGGCGACCTTGTCGCCCGCCCGGACGAGGTTCACGATGTCGGCGCCGGATTCGGCTCGCACGCCGGCGGATGCCAATTGGTCTAGCAAGGCTGGGACTCCGATGACGGCTTCAAGACAGCCCGTCCCGCCGCAATGGCAAGGATTGGGGGGCCCTCCGGGAACGCGCACGTGCCCAATGTCGCCGCTGGAGCCTTGGGCGCCGCGCCGGATCTGCCCGTCCAAAATGACCCCGGCCCCGACGCCGGTGCCGAACTTGATGAACAGCAGATCGGAGACGTCCCGCAGGGCGAGGGCGTGCTCGCCAATGGCCATGATGTTGGCGTCGTTGTCGACGTAAATGGGCACGTCGAACGCGGCGCGCAGGCTCCCGATGATGTCGAAACCGTCCCAGCCGGGCATGATCGGCGGGCTGGAGGGTCGACCCGATTTGTGGTTGACGGGTCCGGGAATCCCGATGCCGACGCCCTTGAGGTGGGTGGCGTCGATGCCAGCCTCCGCCAGCAGCGCGCGTCCTGTGTCGATCACCTCATTGAGGACGAGATGCGGGCCGCGGGAGACGCTGAGGTCGAGATGCCGCTCGGCCAGGATGTTCACGGCGAGGTCGGTGACGGCCACGCGGACGTGTTGGGCCCCGATGTCGATGGCGAGCACAGCGCCCGCGTCGGAGCGGAAGTAGAACGAAGCGGCCGGGCGTCCCATGGCCGAGGCGCGTTCGCCGATCTGACCGATCAGGCCCGCGTCCGACAGCGAATCCAGCCGGGCTGCGATGGTCGATCGGGCCTGGCCCGTGATCGCGACCAGTTGAGCGCGAGTGCGCGGTTCGGCACGAAGAAGCTGGAAGACCTCACCCACCCCGGGTGCCCTGGGGAGCAGGCGTTGGAACTCTTCCATGCAGAGAAGTAAAGCATTAGACGGAACCTGATGTGAGCCCGCCCGACAGCAAAGTGACCAGTTGTCGCCGGTAACAGGTTGATAACAAGCCGACTTTTGCTTGACACTCGACAAAAGTGGACTAGCGTCAAGCCATGGTCACCGGTGAACATCAGGACGCTCCGCTCCTGACTGCGACTGGGGTGGTGAAGCACTTCCCCGGAGCGAAGGCCTTGGATGGTGTCGACCTCGAGGTCTACCCCGGCGAGGTGCATTGCCTGCTCGGCCAAAATGGCGCCGGAAAATCGACTCTGATCAAGGTGCTGTCTGGGGCTCACCGTCCCGATGCCGGCGTGATCATGTGGGAAGGCAACGCGGTCGCCTTCCCCAACCCCATGGCGGCGCTCCGCGCAGGCATCGCCACCATGTACCAGGAGCTGGACGTGGTGGACGGGCTCACGGTCGCGGAGAACGTCTTCCTCGGCAACGAGGTGAGCGTGGCCGGCTTCACCCAACGTTCGACGGTTCACGCCCGCACGACAAAGGTGCTGGAGCGCCTCGGCCACGCCAACATCTCCCCGAACACCGAGGTCGGTGAGCTGTCGGCCGCTGGCAAACAGATCGTGTCCATGGCACGCGCACTCTCCCAAGACGCTCGCCTCATCATCATGGACGAGCCCTCTGCCGTGCTCGACTCCGAAGAGGTGGCCAACCTCTTCCGCGTGGTGAAAGACCTCTCCGACAGTGGCATCGCCGTCATCTACATCTCCCATCGGCTGGACGAGATCCGCCAAATCGGCGACCGCCTCACGGTGCTCAAGGACGGCAAGACCGTGGCGAACGGGCTCCCGGTGAGTGACACCCCGACAGCCCAGATCGTCACGCTGATGACCGGCCACGAAGGCACGCTGGAGTTCCCGCCCCGGCAGGACGTCCCGTTCGGCGAAGTCGTCCTGAGCGTCCAGGACCTGGCCTTGGACGGGGTCTTCCGGGACGTCAGCTTCGATGTCCGCGCTGGGGAGATCGTGGGCCTGGCGGGCCTGGTCGGATCCGGTCGCTCCGAGATTCTCGAAACGGTGTACGGCGCCCGACGGGCCACCTCCGGCCACGTGCTGGTGGAGGGCAAGGCCGTCCACCGGGGCAACGTCTCCGCGGCGGTCGACGCCGGCATGGGCATCTGCCCTGAGGAGCGCAAGACCCAAGGCCTGTTGCTCGAGCAGTCGATCACCCACAACATCACGCTGTCGATCTTCGACAGGCTCGCCAAGGTTGGCTTCCTCGACGACGCCGCCGAGTTGGCCGTTGCGCACCAGCAAACGGACAAGCTCGGAATCGTCCCGCGGGATCCGCAGCGGGAAGCTCGCACCCTGTCGGGCGGCAACCAACAAAAGATCCTCCTCGGACGCTGGCTCGCCCACGGCACGAAGGTCCTCTTCCTCGACGAACCCACGCGGGGCGTCGATGTCGGGGCCCGGGCCGAGGCCTACCAGCTCATCCGGGAGCTCGCCGGCAGCGGCGTGGCGGTCGTGATCGTCTCGTCCGAGCTGGAAGAGGTACTCGGGTTGGCCGACCGCGTGTTGGTCATCTCCGATGGACGCGTCCTCAAGGAAGCGGACGCGTCCGCCCTCTCTGAACACCAGATTCTCGACCTCATCGTGGAAGGAACCTCGGCATGAGCGATCAGGTTTCGGCGGCACCGGCATCGACGCGGCGCTCACTGCCACCGAGCGTC
Organism: Micropruina sp.; assembly: GCA_016716635.1. GTDB lineage: Bacteria > Actinomycetota > Actinomycetes > Propionibacteriales > Propionibacteriaceae > JADJVZ01. Next base: position 651,574 of record JADJVZ010000014.1, on the reverse strand, counting down.
ACCCGCAACCTCGGTTTGGTGATCGCCTTCTTGGCGATCTGCGCCATCGGCTACTTCACGGCGGGCAACCGTTTCGCCAGCGTTGACAACCTCATGACGATTCTGCGGCTCGCGTCGATCGTTGGCGTGGTGTCGATCGGGCAGTGTTTCGTGGTCACCTCGGGCGGCATCGACCTCTCGGTCGGCTCGATGCTCGGCCTGGCAACCGTGTGGGCGACCACCGGCGCCACCCAGTACTACGCCGACCAGACCACCTGGCTGCTGATGGTCTTCGCTGCTCTCGCGGTTGGCGTGGTCGGCGGTCTGCTGAACGGGATCATGGTCGCCTACGGCAAGATCGTCCCCTTCATGGCGACCCTGGCGCTCATGGTGGCGGCCAAAGGTCTGGCCGAGTGGATCGCCAATCGGCAGACCCAGATCATCACGGTCCGGGGCTTCGAGAACGCGTTCAACGCCGACCCCCTCGGTATCCCCACCCTGGTGTGGATCTTCGCCCTGGTCGCAGGCGGCGGCTGGGTGCTCTACAACCGCACCACGTTCGGTCGCCGGACCGTCGCCATCGGCGGCAACCTCGAGGCCACGCGGCTGGCGGGCATCAAAACCAACCGCCACATCGTCATGCTGTACGCCCTTTCGGGGCTCACCGTCGGCATCGCCGCCGTGATGATGATGGGTCGGACGATGGCCGGCACCTCCACCCACGGCAGCCTCTACGAGATGGACGCCATTGCCGCCGTCGTCGTCGGCGGCACCCTGCTGAAGGGCGGCCGAGGGACCATCTTCGGCACCGTCATCGGCGTGCTGATCTTCACCACGCTCACCAACATCTTCACCCAGAACAACCTTCCGCTGTCCGTTCAGCAGATCGCCAAGGGGGCGATCATCGTCGTCGCCGTGCTGCTTCAGCAGTACGTCGCTGCCCGCAAGACGGCGTAGCCGTCACCAATAAGACGGCTTAGCCGTGACCTTCTAGAACCAACTCCTGCCCAGTCCACTTGAAAGGAACACACATGTCGCTGTCCAAGATTCGGAGCCTCGCCCTCTGCGGCGGCCTCGTCCTGGCACTCGGTGCCTCCCTGACCGCCTGCACCGGTGGCGCCCCCACGGCGTCCACGAGCTCGTCGGCCACCACCGCTGCCACCACGGCCACCAACGGCAACAGCGCCGCCGGTAAGAAGGTCACCATCGGGTTCTCCGCCCCCGCCGCCGACCACGGCTGGATGGGTGCCATCACCAAGGCGGCCGTCGCCCAGGCCGGGAAGTACCCGGACGTCACGCTGAAGGTCGCCGAGGGCACCAATGACGTGAACGTCCAGATCAGCCAGATCGAGACCTTCATCAACGACAAGGTGGACGCCATCGTGCTGCTGCCCTTCGACGGTGCCGCGATGACGCCGGTCGCGCTCAAGGCCATGGCCGCGGGTATCAAGGTCATCAACGTCGACCGCGAGTTCAACTCGCCGTTCGCCGCCCGCACCACGGTGCTCGGCGACAACTACGGCATGGGCGTCTCCGCCGGCACGTACATGTGCAGCCAGCTCGGTTCCAAGAAGGACGCGGTCATCGCCGAGATCGCCGGCATCGACAACCTGCCCCTGACCAAGGATCGCTCTGAAGGTTTCGCCAAGGCGCTGGCCGACTGCGGCCTGAAGGTCAGCAACCGCGTGGCGGCCGACTTCACCGTCCAGGGTGGCGAACAGGCGGCAGCGAACCTGTTGCAGGCCGCTCCGAAGATCGATGCCATTTGGAACCATGACGACGACCAGGGTGTCGGCGTGATGCAGGCCATCAAGAACTCCGGCCGCAAGGAGTTCTTCATGGTGGGCGGGGCCGGTTCGGCCAACGTCATGCGCCAGATCAAGGACGACAACACGGTGCTCAAGGCCACCGTCGTCTACCCGTCGACCCAGGCTGCTGACGGCATCATGCTGGCTCGCCTGCTGGTGCAGGGTAAGTCGCTCTCGGATCTCGTCGAGGTCGAGGTTCCCCGCAAGGTGACGCTGTTCGCGCCGGTGGTCTCCAAGACCAACGTCGATCAGTACCTGCCGACGGCCTTCGAGTCCTGATCGCAGTGGGGTCGGGGTGGTCATTGCCAGCCCGACCCCCTCACCCCCGAACGGAGTTGTGATGAGCGACTTACCCCGCCTCAACGTGGGAATGGTGGGCTACGCCTTCATGGGCAAAGCGCACTCGCAAGCCTGGTCGAACGCCCCCCGCTACTTCGATCTGCCTGTGCAGATCGGCATGACCGCCCTGTGTGGACGCAATGCCGAACGCACGCAGGAAGCCGCCGACCGGCAGGGCTGGGCCTCCATCGAAACCGATTGGCGAGCCCTCATCGCCCGCGATGACATCGACCTCATCGACATCTGCACCCCAGGCGATTCCCACGCCGAGATCGCCATTGCCGCCCTCAAGGCCGGCAAGCACGTCTTGTGTGAGAAGCCCCTGGCCAACACGGTCGCCGAGGCCGAAGAGATGGCCCAGGCTGCCGCCGAGGCCGCTGAGCGCGGCGTCTTCGCGATGGTCGGCTTCACCTATCGCCGGGTTCCGGCGATCGCCCTGGCCCGCCAGCTGATCGCCGACGGTCGTCTGGGGACGATCCGGCAGGTGCGAGCGTCCTACCAGCAGGACTGGATCGTCGATCCGGAGTTTCCGCTGGTGTGGCGGCTGCAGAAGGACCGGGCTGGCTCCGGGTCGCTGGGTGATATCGGCGCTCACATCGCCGACCTGGCGCAGTTCCTGCTGGATGACCGCATCGTGGCGACGTCCGGGACGTTGGAAACCTTCGTCAAAACCCGTCCGCTCATGGGCGACGGCACCGGCCTCGCCGGAGCGACGGCCGCCGCCGGAACCGGTGCGGTGACCGTCGATGACGCCGCATGGTTCGTCGGACGTTTCGCTGGCGGGGCCGTGGGGTCCTTCGAAGCCACCCGGTTCGCCACCGGACGCAAGAACGCGCTCACCATCGAGATCAACGGGTCCGAGGGCAGCCTCGCCTGGAACCTCGAGGAGCTCAACGTCCTGCACTACTACGACAACCGGCTCCCGGCGGTCGAGGCGGGATTCCGCCGGATCCTGGCCACGGAGCCCGAAACCCCGTACTACGCCGCCTGGTGGCCGACTGGTCACACCATCGGTTGGGAGCACGGGTTCACCCATCAGGTCGTCGACCTCGTCACCGCGATCGCCGCCGGGGTGCAGCCACGGCCGTCCTTCGCTGACGGTCTGCACGTCCAAAAGGTGCTGGACGCCGTGGAACGATCCGCCGCCGACCGCAGCATCTGGTTGGACGTCTGACGTCCGTCCCCCTCGAACACCCGAACCGAAAGGACACTCGAATCATGGCTCGTCCCGTGACACTCTTTACCGGCCAATGGGCCGACCTGCCCTTCGAGGAGGTGGCCAAGCTGGCGTCGGGCTGGGGCTTCGACGGCCTGGAGATCGCCTGTTGGGGCGACCACCTGGACGTTGCGCGGGGGGCGACTGACGACGCCTACATCGCCGACCGCCTCGCCATTCTTGAGAAGTACGACCTCAAGGTGTTCACCATCTCGAACCACCTCACCGGTCAGGCGGTGTGTGATGATCCGATCGATCAGCGGCACCGGGACATGTTGCCCGATGCGGTGTGGGGTGACGGAGATCCGGAGGGGGTCCGTCAGCGCGCCGCCGAGGCCATGATGAACACCGCCCGCACCGCCGCCCGCCTCGGCGTGAAGACGGTCGTCGGCTTCACCGGCTCGGCCATCTGGAAGTACGTGGCGATGTTCCCACCCGCCAGCGAGGCGCTGGTCGAGGAGGGCTGGACGGACTTCAAGAAGCGGTGGGATCCGATCTTGGACGTCTACGGAGAGCTGGGTGTGCGGTTCGCCGCGGAGGTGCATCCGAGCGAGCTGGCCTACGACTATTGGACGACCAAGAAGATGCTCGAGGTGATCGATCGTCCGGAGCTGGGCATCAACTGGGATCCAAGCCACATGGTGTGGCAGGACGTTGATCCGGCGGGGTTCCTGCTCGATTTCGCCGACAAGATCTACCACGTCCACGCCAAGGATTCGAAGAAGAACTTCAACGGTCGCAACGGACGCCTGAGCTCGCATCTGCCCTGGGCCGACCCCCGGCGCGGCTGGGATTTCGTCTCCGTCGGTCACGGCGATGTGCCGTGGGAGTCGTGCTTCCGGATGTTGAACCACATCGGGTACGCCGGTCCGATTTCGGTGGAGTGGGAAGACGCCGGCATGGACCGCCTGCGCGGTGCGCCTGAGGCTCTGGGGTTCGTCCGCTCGCAGATGTGGGAGCCGCCGTCCGCCGCCTTCGACGCAGCGTTCTCGACCAAGTAGAACTCTGTCGATCTTCCAGGATGGCCCGTCCCTCTCGGGGCGGGCCATCCTGGTGTTCCGACGTCCGGGCGCGGCCCGGTGTTTGCGGGGGCCGTTCCCTCCTTCGCTGGACGTGCGACGATGGGCCATGACCTGGACAGCACCCCCGATCGTCCGCGACGGATTTCCGCTCGACCTGCCCGAACGCGAGGCTTTGGAGGCGTTCGTCCGTTATCACCGCCAGACCTTCCTCTGGAAGTGCCAGGGGCTCGACGGGCAGCAGTTGGCGTCCCGACCGATTCCCACGACGGGCATCACCTTGCTGGGCATTCTGCGGCACATGGCCGAGGTGGAGCGGTTCTGGTGGCGCCACATGGTGGCCAGCGAGGACGTCCCCAGCCTGCACGAGGACGACGCCGAATGGGGTCCGCTGGATCCGGCCTCGGCGCAGGGTGACTACGAGCAACTCGTCCATGAGTGCCAGACGGTCGATCTGGTCGCCGTCCGTTACGGCCTGGACGACACGTTCACCCTCCGCGACGAGGTGTGGAGCATCCGGACGCTCTACCTGCACCTGATCGAAGAATGGGCCCGCCACAACGGTCATGCGGACCTGATCCGCGAGGCCATAGACGGCGCGACGGGGGAGTAAGGCTCACGTCCGCTGCCGCATGACTTAAGTCGGCGGCAAGCGAGACTTCCGCTAGTCAGAACTCGAACAAAGTCACCACCGGACGACCGGCTGCGGCCCCTATCGTGGAACTGATGGCTCTGGGGGTCGACATGTCGTTGCGCAATAAGCGTTGGATCAGGCTCGCCGTGGTGGTGGTGACCGGATTGGCCCTCGGCTGGCTCGGGTTCAATCTGATCATCGACATGCTCGTGGGCGGACGGTTGTTCTGATGCAGAAGTTCGTGTGGGCGCTGATCTACATCCTGACGTTCCTGCTTTCGCTCGTCGGCGGGGCGGCCCTCGCCCAGCTGCACCCCGGGTATGGGGGCTTCGGCGGCATCGAGCCTGTGAAGTGGGACGCTTCCGTCGGCACCAGCGTGACCGACCTGGCCTATGGGCCCAAACCCCTGAACAAGTTCGATCTTTACCTTCCCGCGGATCGTTCGCGCAGCACCTTCAAGCTGGTGCTGTACATCCATGCGGGCGGCTTCACCGGCGGTGACAAGGCAGACGACGCCATGGTCGGCCAATACTTCGCCTCAAAGGGCTACGTCGGGGCCACCATCAACTACAGCCTGCGCAACAACACGAACAATGCCACGCTCTACGACATGAGCGACGAGATCAAGCAGGGCGTCACAGCCATAGTCAAGGCTGCAGCCGAGCGCGGTTACCCCGTGGACGCGATGGCCGTTGCCGGCGGGTCGGCCGGTGGCAACCTCGCCATGACGTACGCCTACCGGGACGCCAAGCAGGGCCCGGTGCCAGTGAAGGCTGTGATCTCCTTCGTGGGTCCGGCGTCCTTCGAACCCGCGGACTGGTTCGCCCTGCCCGACCGAAGCTATGCGACGGACCAGGCGGCCACGGCGGGTGCCGGCTTCGTGAAAGTGATCACCGGCAAGGACGTCACCCTGGACGACATGCGCACCGGCCAGTACAAGACCTACCTGCGCGACGTCTCCCCTTGCGATCTGGTGACCAAGGACTCCCCGCCGACCCTGGCGGCCTACGGCGCCCTGGACAAGGTCGCCCCCTACGCGGCAAGCACGTGTCTGGCCACCGCGTTGGAAACCAACGCGGTGCCGCACGACGTCCTCGTCTTTCCGAAATCGGGGCACGCCCTGCAACGTGACGCCGACATGAACAAGCAACTCGGGGTCAAACTCGACGAATACCTGACGAAGTACCTCCCCCGATGAGCGTGCCGAAGCGGGGAAGAAGAGTGCTGATGTGGGTTGGGATCGTCCTCGCGACGATTGGGCTCCTCGTGGCGGGGGTGCTGGCCTGGCTCGCGGCGAGTCCCGCGGTGCCGACGGACTACACCCGGACGGTGGCCACAGGGGGTCCGATCGAAGCTCGGTATCTCGCGCAGGGTCCCCACAAGGTCTCGAACCGCACGGTGGACGCCATGCAGTACTTTTCGCCGTACCGCCTTTGGTTTCCCGAGGACATCATGGCGATGACCGGGCCGTTACCGGTGGTGTTGGTCGCCAACGGGACCGGGATCAAGGCCGCCAAATACCCCGCGTGGTTCGAGCACCTAGCCTCGTGGGGTTTCATCGTGATCGGTACCGATGATGAGTACGCATGGAGTGGGTTCTCCCAAGGTTTGGGCCAAAGACTGCTGGTGCGGCTCCACGAGGGCAACGTTCCGTCCGGGTGGACGGACAATCCGCTTAGCGGCAAGGTCGATCTCGGACGCGTGGGTGTCGCCGGACATTCCCAAGGAGGAGCGGGCGTTTTCAACACGCTCGCGCAGGCGAACCCCGGTGTCACGTTCAAGGCTGCCTTCGCGGCGAGCCCCGCCAATCTGGAGCTAGCCAAGAACCTCGACTGGCTCTACGACCCGAGCAAAGACTCCGTCCCGACGCTGCTGGTTTCGTCGACGGGCAAGGCCGACGAAAACCTCGTGACATCGCTCACTCAGCTGCGCGACATTTACGGTCGGATCCCCGCGACCACCGACAAGGCGATGCTGCGGCGCAACGACGGCGACCACGGCGACATGCTCTACCTCGCCGATGGCTACATGACCGCCTGGTTCGTGTGGCACCTCCAAGGCGACGAAGGGGCCAAAGCTGCCTTCGCCGGAACAGACCCCGAGATCTTCCACAATTCTCACTATCAAGATCAGGAGACGAATCTCAGGCGCTGATCGAGCTACCGCGAAGGTGAGGGACGCCACTGGGCTTATGGTGCTGTGACCTAGGCAGGGATTAGGTTCGGGTATGACCCAGCTGACCCCAGACGGAATGGTGCGAGTGCGCGGAGCGCGTGAGCACAACCTCAAGAATGTCGATGTTGATATTCCGCGCGATGCGATCGTTGCCTTTACGGGGGTGTCGGGCTCCGGAAAATCGTCCCTCGCGTTCGGGACGCTGTACGCCGAGGCGCAGCGCCGCTATTTGGAGTCCGTGTCGCCCTACGCGCGGCGGCTGTTTCACCAGATGTCGGTGCCCGAGGTCGACCAGATCGAGGGGTTGCCCCCGGCGGTCGCGCTGCAGCAGCAGCGCGGCGGAACGTCGAGCCGTTCGGCGGTGGGCAGCGTCACGACGCTGTCGAACCTGCTGCGGATGTTGTATTCGCGGGCTGGCGATTATCCGCCGGGGCAGACGATTCTTTACGCCGAATCGTTCTCGCCCAACACCCCGCAGGGGGCGTGCCCGCAATGTTCGGGCCTGGGCCGGGTCTATACGGTCACCGAGCAGTCGATGGTGCCGGACGACAGCCTCACCATCCGCGAGCGGGCCATCGCCGCGTGGCCGACGGCGTGGGGCGGTCAGAATCTCCGCGACATCTTGGTGGCGATGGGGATCGACGTCGATCGTCCGTGGCGTGAACTGCCGAAGGAGACCCGCGACTGGATCCTGTTCACCGACGAGCAGCCCCAGGTGGGGGTGTATCCGGGATTCACGCCGCAGGAGACGGCCGCCGCCGTGCGGCACAAGGAGGAGCCCGGGTACATGGGCACCTTCTCGAGTGCGCGGCGCTCGGTGCTTACATCGTTCGCCAACACCGAGAGCCCGATGATGAAGAAGCGGGCGCTGCAATTCATGCTGAGCGAGCCGTGCCCTACGTGCCACGGGAAGCGGCTGCGTCCGGAATCGTTGTCCGTCACCTTCGCTGGCTTGGATCTGGCTGACCTGTCGCGGCTACCGCTTGAAGACGTCTCCACCCTCATGGCGCCTTTCGCGGACGGCACCTCGCCCAAGCTGACGTCGGATCCGGACCACCCCGAAAAGGCGATCGTCATCCAGCGGATCTGTGCGGACATTTACTCGCGGTTGGCGACGCTGCTGCAGCTCGGGTTGGGTTATTTGAACCTGGAGCGGAGCACGCCGACCCTTTCTCCCGGAGAGCTGCAACGGCTGCGGTTGGCGACCCAGATCCGCTCGAACCTGTTCGGCGTTGTGTACGTCTTGGACGAGCCCTCGGCGGGCCTGCACCCGGCGGACACTGAGGCGCTGTTGACGGCCCTGGACAACCTCAAGGCGTCCGGTAACTCGCTCTTCGTGGTCGAGCACGATCTGGATGTCATCCGCCAGGCCGATTGGATCGTCGACGTCGGCCCCGCGGCAGGGGAGCTCGGCGGAAGCATTCTCTACAGCGGTCCTCCCGAGGGTCTACGGGACGTCGCGGACTCCCAAACCCGGCACTACCTCTTCGAGAGCGACGCCGATCGAGGCAAGCGCGTCCCGCGTGACCCCCAGGATTGGTTGCGCCTTCGCGGCGTGACCCGCAACAACCTGGTGGATCTGGACGTGAACCTCCCCAAGGGTGTCTTCACGTCGGTGACCGGCGTTTCCGGCTCCGGCAAGTCCAGCCTGGTGAGCCAGGCGTTGGTCGAGCTGGTGTCGAAAGCGCTGGGGGCTGAGATTCCGTCGGATGATCCCGATGAGGTTGATGCCGAGGACACTCCGGTGTTCACCTTGGGTGGCGAGATTACGTCCGGCATGGACGGCATCAAGCGCTTGGTCCGCGTGGATCAGAAGCCCATCGGACGCACGCCGCGCTCCAATCTGGCTACCTACACGGGGTTGTTTGACCACGTTCGGAAGCTGTTCGCCTCGACCCCCGAGGCGAAGGCGCGGCATTACGGCGCTGGCCGATTCTCGTTCAACGTGCCCAAGGGACGCTGCCCTAACTGCAACGGCGAGGGCGTCGTGATGGTCGAGCTTTTGTTCCTGCCGAGCGTTTATGCGCCGTGCCCGATCTGCCACGGCACCCGGTACAACCCCAAGACGTTGGAGATTAAGTACCGCGGCAAGTCGATTGCGGACGTGCTGGCGATGACGGTCAATCAGGCGTGCGACTTCTTCCACGACGATCCGGCGTCGCGCCGGTCTCTCAAGGTGCTGTGCGATGTCGGTCTGCAGTATCTGCGGCTCGGCCAGCCAGCGACCGAGTTCTCGGGCGGCGAGGCCCAGCGGATCAAATTGGCGACGGAGCTCCAGCGTCCGCAGCGGGGCGACACGCTTTACATCCTGGACGAGCCGACGACCGGCCTGCACCCCTCGGACGTCGAGCGGCTGACCCGGCAACTCGATTCCCTGGTGGCGTCCGGCAATACGGTGATCGTGGTCGAGCACGACATCAGCGTGATCGCGGCGTCCGACTGGGTCATCGAAATCGGCCCGGGGGCAGGGTCTCGCGGCGGCAAGGTGGTGGATGAGGGTCACCCGTCCAAAGTGGCCCTGGGGCCCGGTGCGACCGCGCCCTACCTGGCGGCGTACCTGGGGCTTGCGTCACAGACGGGCGCAAAAGCCCCTTAGTCGAGCGGACATCTTTCGGCACGGGGATGGTGATCGCGTGGAGACAGACGTCCTTCGGGCGGCACGTATGCATGAACCTTAACGAAATGTTAATGTTGATGCATGGAAGGGCCAGTGACGGATTTGGAACGGCTTCGGGAGATCGCCGTCGACCAGCATGGCCTGGTCACGTCGGCTCAGGCGGTCGATTCGGGCGTCTCGTTCGCCTCCTTGAGCATGATGGTGCGGCGGCGCCGCTTGGAGAAGGTCGCTCGCAGCCTGTACCGGGTGCCCCAGGTTCCGGCCACACCGAGTGATTCGTTCATGGAGGCCGTGCTGTGGACGGGTTTCCCCGAGACGTGCCTGAGTCACGACTCTGCCCTCGATGCCTGGGAGATCAGCGACATCAATCCAGACAAGATCCACGTCACCGTGGCGTCCCGTCGTCGCATCGCCAGGCAGATCCCGCAGGGCTACGGCATCCATCACCAAGATCTGCTGCCTGAACAGGTGACTTGGTGGGAGGGGATTCCCATCGTGACAGCGGCTACTGCGATCCGACAATGCCTGGACTCGGGGGTTCCCACCTACCTGATCCGCCAAGCCCTCGAGCGCTCCGCACCCACGGGTCTTGTGTCGACCTCGGATCGGCTTGCCCTTAGTCACCTGATGGAAGCGCGCTATGTCCGACAATCCTGACTTGAGTTCTCGGCTTGCCGAACTGGCGCCGAAGCAGAAGCAGCCGAACTCGGCGGCCGTGCTCAACAACTGGATCGCGCGAGCCGAACGAGGCTTCGGGGTCGACGGAGGTGGACGTCTAGGGTGGCTCGTCGCGTCGACCATTCTGACCGCCGCACTCCAGCGCGCCGTCGCAGCGGACGGACAGAGTCGCTTCTTACTGAAGATCGTGGACGAGGACCTAACTCCTGGCCCCTCGGCCGCCCTGCGACACGCGGCCACGATTCACAACCCCGGCTTCTACGAAGCTCAACGAGCGTGTCGCTCAACCTGGAACATCCCTCGCTTCGTCCAGGGCTTCGACGGAGCCTTCAACGGCGACCTGGCTTGGTCGCACAAGTCGAGAACGTAATACTCGTTGCTGGTTTCTCGTCCCATACCGACGAACGTAGTGGACGGCGCTGACAAGTTGGCTTGCCGCGTTGCTCGGGACGTTAGAAACCTTGCGGCGCGGGTCGTCGTGGGACGTGCTGCCGGCGGTGGTTTTGAGCCACGCGGACAGCTGGGTCTGCGACGAGCTGTTGGTCGAGGCCCAAGATGCCCGATTGGCGCCGACAGCGGGCGCCAACAGCAAAGGGGCGTCAGTCGACGAGATCGCACTGGGCATCACATGCCTCTGACAAGGGGAAATGGGAATGGCCCTTTCATCGAGCGACGCAGAATCGTTGTTGGAGGCTCGCGATTCGGCAGGACTGGGGCTCAACGGGGCGGTACCCCGATGGAACCATCCCCGCCAGAGCCCTTTGTGGAGCTGACATCCGTGAACTCCCGCCACGGGGGACAACTTGTGTGACTCCTGCCCGGTCTGAACCACTCCTGGGGACCTAGTGATGACCTGGTCACCGGCTCTGATCTGGGCGGTGTGGAAGCGGTGGAGGGTCTTGACCAGCTCTTTGAGGCTCGAACCGGCGGTGGTTTCGAGTCAGCGGGCGGCTGCGAGGCGGCGAAAACGATGGTGAGTTGGGCTTCAATCGAGGCCCTTTCCTGGCGTAGATCGGGCGGACGCGGAGATCGGTGTTGGACTTCCGGAACGACTTAGCCCTCGCCAGCCACCCGGCTAATGCACAACCCGGAAACAGAAACCCGTAGTCAACGCCCAAAACCCATGCCGGTGATAAGTCAGGTCCTACTGGGGTTATCTTCCGTGAGGAAACCCAAGGAGTCCTAGAGCGGGCTGCAATGCCAGCCGCGTTCCCATCCGACTAACAAAGGGAGGGGTTGGCCACCCAGATGTCGTCCGCTCCGCCGGCGCCCTGGAGGTTATAAGTGAACCTCAAATAGGTTGCCGCCACGGTCGAGGCCGTCGTAAACGTGGTGGTGATGGTGAGCCAGTTCGACGTCGTGGCGCTCATACTGGCCGCCGTGGTGGGCGCGAACGTGGTGAAGCCGGAGAGTGTCTGGGTGCTGTACTTGGCAACGGTGGTGGTCGTTGCGCCTTGGGTGACCGTCGCCGTGATCGCGTTCGCGACATAACCCGTCGAGGCTCCCGGAGTCGCCGGGGGCGCGTAGAAATACGGGACGTTCCAGCGCAACTGGAACGAGTAGGTGTAGGTCCTGTTCGGATCCAGCAGCGAGGCGATGTTGGACGTCTGGATGTAGTACGTGGCGCCACCGGCCGTAGAGGCGTCTGCATAGGTCGTGAACGCGCTGGTGAGGTTCGAGCCCATGCCGTTCCATTCCCACGCATTGGAAGTGAGGGCTCCGGATGAAACCACGGGGTCCGCCCATACACCCTTCATGGAGACGGGGGCGCAGGCGAGACCGCTGGCGGCGAGCGCAGGTGCGGCCGTTGCCAGCACGATCACCGGGGTTGCCCACGCGGCGGTTCGGGCGAGAGTGCGGCGTGAGATACCGACGGGCTCTTCATGTGCCGGGTCGTCACGGCGCGGCGCGATAGGATTCAGCATGGTTGATTCCCCCCAAGGAATGCGCGGGTCCGGGTCCCCCGACCTTAACGCGCTTAAGCAGTATGGCATGGTTTCGGGGGAATGTTGCCGGCCTAACCCTGCGCGATCTGGATGCAATGGCAATTAGTCAGCAATTGGGGACTCCGTGTAGTCACAAATTGTGGACTAAGAGCCCATCCTCGCGACTAGCTAGCAAAGGCTAGGGTTCGCCACCCAGATGTCGTCCGCACCGCCGGAGCCGGCGAGGTTGTAGGTGAACCGCAAATAGGTCGCGGCAACAGTCGCGGCCGTCGTGAACGTGGTGGTGATGGTGAGCCAGTTCGAGGCGGTCGCGCTCATGCTGGCAGGCGTCGTGGGCGCGAAGTTGGTGAAGCCGGCCAGGGTCTGGGTGGTGTATTTGGCACCGGTGGTGGTGGTGGCGCCCTGGATGACGGCCGCCGTGATGGCGTTCCGGACGTACCCCGTTGAGGCGCCCGCCATTGCGGGCGGCGCCCTAGGAATCCGTGACATTTTGGAACCCCCGAACCAAGCGCCCATCTGGTCCCCCGACCGAGGCGCTTTCACAGTAGGGCAGAAGCCCATGCGTAATTCTGCCCCCGGCGTTCGTCCCACGCGTTACAGGCGCAGCGCTGAAGGTGTTCGCGGGACCCTACGAAACGAGAATGTCTCAACGTGCCACGGCCCGCTGTCGACCAGGCCCAGCGCGTTCGTCGCAGGCGTTGAACTCGTCCTGGCTCAGCGCCTCCGCTTGACGGCTTGAGACTTTGTTCACCCTCGGTAGTAGCGAAATGAACTGAACAAACTCGCCTGGGCGGCCGTGGAGGCCTCTGCCTAACCGGCCAGCAAGACCTCCAGGACCCTCGGCGCATGGAAGCGACGCGCGTACACGCGCTCGTCGTAGGGCGCCAGGATCGCGTGCGAGACCAGCGAGTCAATGAGCTTCTTGGCGCCGGCGTTGCCGATGCCCAAGGCCTTGGCGGCCTGCGCCACGGTGAACGTGGGCTGACCCACGGCGAAGTCAATGAGGAGGCGCGCGTTTGCCGTCCGAATAGGTGTGGCCTGGAGCTGCGCCTTCAGGTCTGCCTGGACGGCCGCCAGCGCGAGCATTCTTGTGCGTGCCGCTTCCGCGGATTCAGCCAAGCCCCGCGCGAAGAACTCGATCCACGTTGACCAGTCCCCCTCGGTGGAGACGCCGAGGAGTGCGTCGTAGTACTCAGAGCGACGGGCTTCAAACCAGGTGGAGACTGACAGGGTGGTTTCGATGAGGACGCCCGAGGCGTACAGCTGCAGGACGATGAGGAGACGGCCGAGTCGGCCATTCCCATCATGGAACGGGTGCAGTGCCTCGAACTCGTAGTGGGCCATCGCGGCTGCGACGACGGGGTCGATCTGACCGGTGTGGTCAGCTTGCATCCACGACATCAGATCCCGAAGTCTGGCTTCGAGGTCCGGCCCGGGGGGTGGGGGCACGTAGCGGGCGGCCTTGATGGGGATTTCGCCGGGAGGTGCGCCCTCTCGGCGTCCGATCACCACCTGGACGGGTCGTATCTGGCCGCAATGATCTAGCTCGGAGGGAGTCCCGCGCACCAGCATGGCCTGCAGGTCCTCCAGTGCCGAGAGGCTCCAGCCACGCCCGTCTTCTGCGTTGTCGAACGCTACTTCGGCGACAATCACGTAGTTGAGCACCTCCCTCAGGGAGGGGTCCTGAACGTCATTGGAGTCGGCAGCCAGGACACGGGCCAGCGGTTCGTAGGTGCCCTCCAGGGCGGCGGTGGATTGAGCCTCCAAGCGGAACGTAGAGCTGCGGAACAGTCGGGGATTCGGGAGTCGCTGCGCAGTGGCGTCGAGTGCGGCCAAGGCAGCCCGAGCATCGCCGACGTACCGGTAGGCGCGTCCGCTGAGCTCTGGACTCACTTCGCCGAGCGGATCTGGGAGGAAGGCCCAGTGATCCCACGCTCCGCCGCCTGGGAGTGAGCCGCTGATCGGCACGAGTTTGCCGAACGGCGCCTTCTGGAACAGTTGCACATCCACAATGCAACACTACTGGCACTTGTGGAAACTTTCAGCCATGTGATTGATCCAGAACGTAAGCAAAGATTGGGTTGTGGTCGTCCAGGTAGCCCGACCCCCTCCGGCGGGCACCTGGACGACAAACGTCGCGCGAACGTCCGACACCGGACGTCCGCGCGACGAGCGGGGGTGGATCTCAGCGGTCGGGCAGCACCCAGGCCTGGTCCTCACGGAAGGACACCGACACCATGTCGGTGGGCTCCATGATGTTCTCGGGGAGCGGGTCATAGACCACGGCCGTCACGTTGCCGATCTCGGTTTCGATCTCGTATTCGACCCAGGGGCCGTAGAACACCGAGCTGAGCACCCGGCCGCGATCACCTTGCACGTCACCCGCCCGATTCGGGGCGCCCTCCACGATGACCGACTCCGGACGGATCAACAACGAGGCTTCGCCGTCGGCGAGGACGTCCGGGTGAACCGCCACCCGGCGGGCTTTGCCGAAGGCGTCCACAGTGGTCTTGCCGCCGGATAGCTCCGTGGCCTCGACCTCCAGGAAGTTCGCGCGTCCGATGAAGTCGGCCACGAAGATCGACGCCGGGCGGCGATAGACATTGCCTGGATCGGCGACCTGCTCGATACGGCCAGCGTTCATCACCACGATGCGGTCGGACAGGCTCATTGCCTCGTCTTGGTCATGGGTGACGTAAATGGACGTGATGCCCAACCGGCGCTGCAACGACCGGATCTCGGTGCGCATCTGGACGCGAAGCTTGGCGTCCAAGTTCGACAGCGGCTCATCGAACAGCAGCACTTTGGGCTTCATGACCATCGCGCGCGCCAGTGCCACGCGCTGCTGCTGCCCGCCGGAAAGCTGATTGGGCGCTCGCTGGGCGAGGTCGGCCAAGCTCATGGCGGTGAGCGCGAAGGACACCTCCTCCTCGATGCGGGCCTTCGGTAGCTTCCGAAGCTTCAACCCGTAGGACACGTTTTCCGCGACGCTCATGTGCGGGAACAAGGCATACGACTGGAACACCATCGCCATCGGACGCTTGTCGGGCGTCAGCTGGCCAATGTCGGCCCCATCGAGGCTGATAGTTCCAGCGGTCGGGGTTTCGAAGCCGGCGATCATGCGGAGCGTGGTGGTCTTCCCGCAGCCGGACGGGCCGAGCAGCGTGAGGAACTCTCCGGGGTGGATCTCCAGGTCGATGTTGTCCACGGCAGGCTTGGCAGTGGGTGTGTATTGCTTGGTCAGCCCGGTGAGCAGAAGCTGCCCTGTCACGGGCGCAGCGGCCGCAGCTGGGGGAGACGCGAGGGTGGTGGTCATCAGTTGATCCTCTGTTGGGGGGTCCGGTCACGGATGAGCAGGTTCATCAGTCCGATCACGGCCAAGACGATGGTGATCAAGACGGTGCAGTAGGCAAACGCGTTGCCGAAGCGGCCCGCGTCCACCTCGGACAGGATCTGCGAGGTCATGATCTTGGTGTGGGGGGTGGTGATGAAGATGATGGGCGACAAGGTGGTCATGGCACGCGCGAAGGCGTAGGTCAGCCCTGAGAGCAGCGCCGGACGGATGAGCGGCAACGTCACTTTCCAGAACGTTTTGATACCACTGGCCCCCAGCGACGCCGAGGCCTCGTCGATCGCTGGATCGATCTGCTGCAGGGAAGCGATGCCAGAGCGTTGCCCCGAGGGCATCGATCGAATGACATAGACCATGACGATGGCGACCGCGCCGCCAAGGATGGCCCCGCCACCGGCCAGGGCCGGTAAGAACATGCGATTACCGATGATGAGCGGATGGTTGAACGCCACCGCGTAGCCGATGCCGAGAACGGTGCCGGGCACAGCAAGCCCGAGCATCCCAGCGAAGTCCATCAATCCTCGGCCCCGCCGCAGTTTGCGGACGATGAGCCAGGCCATCACCATGCCCAGTACGCCGGCGATGGGCGTCGCAATGAGCGCGAGGACCGTGGTGGTGACCATGGCGTCCGACCCGATGCCGGACAGCACGTACTGGTAGTTCTTCAGGCTGAACGTGTTGTCCACGCCCAAAATGTTGGTGAACGCGCCGACGAAGACCGTGAGGTAAATGAGGACGATCAGTCCGGTCACGAGGCCGACGAACGTCAGGAGCGCCGCCTTCACCCAGGGGGAACGGACGGTCAGAACGGACCCGCTGGGCTTTCCGGTCACCGAGACGACCGAGTGGCGTCCAGCCCAGTAGCGCTGGATGAGGAACACCAGGAGGCCGGGGACCAAGAGCACCAACGAGTAGGCGGCACCCGAGGGCACGTCATATTCGCCGGTCACCGCGATGTAGGCGCGGGACGACAACACCGTGAAGTCGCCACCGATCACCAGCGGGTTCGCGAGGTCGGCGATGGCCTCCACAAACAACAACAGGAAGCTGCTGGCGATCCCGGGGATCAGCATGGGCAACATGACGCCTCGGAAGATCTTCCAGCGGTTGGCTCCGAGGCTGGCGGCGGCCTCGTCCAGGAGGGGATCGAGGCTGCGCATCATGCCGAGCAGGTTCATGTAGGACACCGGGAAGAACGACAAGCTCAGCACCAAGGTGAGGCCGGGCAGGCCGTAGATGTCGTAGGTGAGCCCGAACATGCCGTGGGTGATCATGCCGCTGCGCCCGAACAAGGTGATGACAGCCGTCGCCACCGCGAACGGCGGCGAGACGATGGGCAGCAGGGTGATGAGGTGCAGCAGCTTCTTGCCGCGGAAGTTGAGGCGGGCCTGTACGAACGCGAAGACGAAACCAATCGCCGTTCCGAGGGCGCCGACCAGCGTCCCGAGGACGACTGTGTTCAGCAGAACGCGTTGGTTGGTGGGGCTGGTCATAGCCGCCAACGTGGCCAAACCTTCCCCGCTCAAGGCATTCATGAAGATGAGAGCAAGGGGGTAGCCGATCAGGACCAACAGCACGAGGCTGATGCCGACGATGGTCAGCTTCGTCCCTACGTCGAGCCGGGCCCCGGCCGCCCGACCGCGCGGGGCGCGTGCGGGGGCCGGGGCATCGGCGAGCTCAAGTGCGCTCGCGGTCACGTCATTCCTTCGGCTGAGCGGCGATTTCGGCGTCAAAGCGAGCCGTCAACGCCTTCTTTGCAGCGGCGGCCGCAGTGAAGTCGTAGTTGACGAGCTTGACGTCTGCGAGCTTGATCATGCGGGAGTCGGCCGGGGTGTCAGGGTTCGTCGGCACCTGGTAGGAACCAACCGTCACGCCGATGGCCTGCGCTTCGGCAGTGAGTGACCAATCGACGTACTTCTGGGCGGCGCTGAGGTTCTTGGAGCCCTTGACGATGCCCACGCCGCCGATCTCGTACCCGGTGCCTTCAGCAGGCAGGGAGACCACGAGGTCTTTCATGCCGGCTTCCTTGTATTTCACGCAGTCATGGGTGAAGACCAAGCCCACCGCGACCTCGCCGCGACCAGCTGCCTGTCCGGGAGCGGTGCCGCTCTTGGAGTACTGCAGGACGTTGTTGTGCAGCTTGCGCATGTAGTCCAGGGCCTTGTCCTGATCGCCGTTGTTCAGCGTGACTTGCGTCCACAAGGTGGTGAAGGCGGTGCCGGACGTGGACGGATGGGCCGTGCCAATGTTCTTGCTGAGCTTGGGGTCGAGCAGTGCGTTCCATGAGGTGGGGACGGGCACGCCTAACGAGTTGAGCTTTGTTTGGTTGCTGCAGAACCCCAGGACGCCGACATAGACGCCGGTCCAATAACCGTCGGCGTTTCGGTACTTCTCAGGGATCTTGGCGGCGTTCGGGGAGACGTACTTGTCGATCAAGCCCGCGTTCGCGGCTGCTCCGTAGCCGTCCGCCGGACCGCCATGCCACACGTCAAACTCGGGGGAGGCCTTAGCCGCTTCCAAGCGCGCGACGGTCTCACCGGACGACAACCGGACGAAGCTGGTCTTGATCCCGGTCTTGGCCGTGAAGGCGCTAGTCATGGCCTTGCACCAGTCCTCCATGGCGCCGCAGGCCACCGTGAGGGTGCCGTCGCCGGTGGGAGTTGCGGTGGTGTCAACCGCGCATCCGCTGAGGCTGACGGCGGCGAAGGTGAGGCTCGCGAGAGTGAGTGCCGCAAAACGTTTCATGAAGGGGCCCTTTCAACGTTGAAAATCGAGGCGGGCGCACCGAGCGTCCACGGCTCACACTAAAGGCGCGGGTGGGACGCAAAGACGTCCGAAAGTCACCGTTGGTCACAGTTTCGTGACCGGTGCGGCGCCTTCCATCAGGCCATAACCAACACCTCTGGTGGCAATGATTGTGGCGCTTGATCCGGCCTCTTTGAGGCGTCCACGCAGACGATAGATGGTGGTTTTGAGCATTTCTCGGGAGCCTGGCCCTTCCAACATTCGCCACCCGTGCATGGTCAGATCGGCGTAGGGCACCGTCCGATTGGGTTGGGCGGCCAAGGCGGACAGCAGGCGAAGTTCGGTGATCGGCAACCGTAGGGCGGCTTCGCCGACAAAGAGCCGGTCCCGCTCGAAACGCAGATCGCCGAGTTGCAGCTGCCCACTGGAAGAGCGGCTGCGTCGGACGACTGCCTCGGCGCGCAGCGCCAGCTCGCGGGGGTGAAAGGGCTTGGGGACGTAGTCGTCGGCGCCCGCTTCCAGGCCGGCGATGCGGTCTTTGGGTTCGGTGCGCGCTGTCAACAAGATGATGGGGATGTCGCTGGTGCTACGCATGCGTCGACACAGGTCGATGCCGGACTGCCCGGGCAGCATCACGTCCAATACCGCCAGGCAGAACGACCGCTGTTGGAACGCGGCCCAGGCACGTTCGGCGTCCCGTTCGCAGACGGTGGTGAACCCTTGGGTTTCGAGAGCGAAGCTGACGATGTCCAGCATCTGAGGCTCGTCGTCCACCACGAGCACAGTGCCCTTGTCGTCGGTCATTTCCCCCCGTTCTGGTCCGCGTCCGGCTGCCACGGGTCGGTGCGCGCAGGCAGGCTTGCCATCATTGTGGTGCCTCCGCCGGGCGCGGTGTCTACGAACATGTCGCCGCCGTGCATCTGGACGATTTGTCGCGTGATGAGCAAGCCCAGTCCCGTTCCGTCGCGGAGCGGTTTGCCGCTGGAGAATCGTTCGAAGAGTCGGTCGCGCATGTCGGCGTCGATGCCTTCGCCGTCGTCGCTCACCGAGATGAGGACGTTGTTCTCGCGGGAGACGATCCGGACGGTGATGAGTTGGGCTCCCCGTGCGTGCGTGATGGCGTTGTTGATGAGGTTGATGAGCGCTTGGCGCAGCAGGCTCGGGTCGGCCCACACCTGCGGCGGGGCACCGGGGGAGTCGAGGGCCAGCGTCATCGTGTGGATCTCGCGCAGTTCCCGCACAACCGCTTGGGCGAGCGGCCGGAGGCGGACGACCTGCGGGTGCAGTTCGAACATGCCGGCGTCGATCCGGGCTTGGGTGAGGAGATCTTCGGCTAGGACGGTGACCGACTGGCAGTTGCCGCGGATCGTGGTGAGGTAACGCTGTTGGCGTTCGTTGAGGGGCCCGGGGGTGCCTTCCAACAGCAGATCGGCGGAGGCGCTCATCAAGGTCAGCGAAGTTCGCACCTCATGGCTGAGCACGCTCACCTGGTCGGCATTGCGCCGCGCGATACCGCGCAGGCGTTCAACCTCCGCGCGGTCAGAGCGCCAGCGGGTCGCCGCCACGCCCGCGGCGGCTGCGATGCCGAGGGCCACCAGCCACAGGGCGATCCAACCGATCACATCGGAGTTGGCGACCGTCCAGAGGTGGACGGCGATCCCCGCGAGCGGGACGACGGCCGCCGCGGCGGCCACAGCGAATCGGACTCGGCGCGGAATGGGCAGCCGCAACGCCAAGCCGAGTGCCGTCAGGCTCAGCACGGTCGCGACTAACCACTGCATCTATCGATCCTACGAGGATCCAGTTCTCGTCCGACACGTGAGGGGCACCGCACCAGCGCCGGCTTTGGGGAAAGGTCCAGGCGCAACGAATGTCACAACCGTGGATCGAGCGGCTCGGATTCCAGGGCCAGGACACCGAAGACCGCTTCGTGAACTCGCCCCGACTCTTATCAATTCGTGTGCGAGTGGATGGCGTTGAGGCCGGCTTGAGCGTCGTCGGGGAGCGGGTACGCGGCTGTCCTGTGGTGCGGCGGAGTGTCGAGACCTGCTTCTTGAGGCTCCCGCCGCGGTGGTTTTGGGCCAGGCGGGCAGCTGGGTCTGCGACGAGCTGTTGGTCGAGGCTCAAGGTGCCCCGATTGGTGCCGAAAGCGGGCGCCAACGGCAAATGTGCGTCAGTCGACGAGGTCGCACTGGGCATCACATGCCTGTGACAAGGGGTAATGGGAATGGCTCTTTCGTCGAGCGACGCAAAATCGTTGTTGGAGGCGCGCGATCGGCCGGACTGGGGCTCAACGGGCCGGTACCCCGATGAACCATCCCCGCCAGAGCCCTCCGTGGAGCTGACATCCATGAACTCCTGCCACGGGGACCACTTCCATGACCCCTGCCGGGTTGCCCACTCTCGGGGATTCGGTGATGACATGGTCACCGGCTTTGATCTGGACGGTGTGGAAGGGGTGGAGGGTCTTGACCGCGTTGCTAAGGACGAGAGAACCCCTGCGGTTCGGGTCGTCCCTGCCGTTGGCAACCTCCCGAGAACGGCCGTCAGTGCTCATGGCCAGCCACAAAGGGCGGCTCTCCTGGTCGTTTGTCAGGCGCACCGCTCCTGCCGGGTTCGTAGGCTTGGGTCATGGTTGACAGTTGTGTCTCGCGTGTCCCGATCTTCGCCGACCTGTCGGTGCAGGATCAGCAAAGGGTGGAGGAGTTGGCGCGTCCGACCTATCTGAGGGCGGGTGAGTCGGCCTACGGTGCCCACGACGACCTGTCGCAGCTCATGGTGCTGCACACGGGACGCCTGAAGGTCTTCCGGCTTTCAGCGGACGGGTCCGAGCAGCTGATCCGGGTGCTGGGTCCAGGCGATTTCACGGGGGAGACGTCGGTGTTCACGGGCCAGCGGTCCGATGATTACGCCACCGCGCTGGGCGAATGCCAGCTTTGTGTGTTCCGCCACGATGATCTTGAGGGCCTGATCAGGACGCATCCCGAGATCGGTCTCAAGCTGTTGGCAAGGGTGAGCGCGCGGCTCTCCGACACCGAGTACCGGCTCAACTCGCTCACGTCGCGCGATGTCGAGAGCCGCCTGGCCGACTACCTGCTCGGGCTATCCAGCACTTGGCGAGGCGGCGTTGCCACGGTGATCCTGCCAGTCGCCAAGAAGGACGTGGCCTCCCTGCTCGACACCACCCCCGAAAGCCTCAGCCGGGCCCTGAAGAGCCTGGAAAGGCAGGGCCTGATCGTGGTCGGCGCCGGACTGTCGGTATCGATCACGCAATCCGACCGGCTGCAGCAGCTCGTCGACCAGCTTTGAATCCCCAGGGCCGGCGGGGCCCAAGCAGCGGTCGCGTGACTAACGCTGCGACTTTGCCAGCCGGAACGAGGGGATCCTCCCAGACCCGCGAGTCGTCCGAGACGGCCGAGTTGTCACCAGCCACGAAGTAACTCTCCGCGGGAACCCGCCAGGTCTGGGTGTAGGCGCCCGGCACCCGGGGGCGCCCGTCGACTGGCACGCCGTTGACGAAGAGGCGTCCGGCCTCCAGCTCGACAAGGTCACCCGGGAGGCCCACCACGCGCTTGATCATGCCAATCCCACCTCGGCGGAATACGGCGACATCGCCACGCCGCACCCCGGCGCCTCCGACCGGCCGCGTGAGCAGCAGGTCGGACGAGTGGTAGGTGGGGGCCATGGATTCGCCGGCCACCCTGACAAGCCGATTCATCGCGGGCTCTCCTTGTGCTCGTGGGAGTGGTCCGCGTGCTCGTGCGCGTGATCCTCACCCTCGGCGTACTTGAAGTACCTGACGTAGGCCGCAACGTAACGTCTGGCTGCCGCGAGATCATCCACCGCAAAGTCCTTGATGGCCAGCGCGGCCTGGAACCGCTTGTCGAGCTCGGCTCGGCGCTCCTCAGGTGCCATCGGCAGCAGGTCCGCGTCCGTCCCCGCGGCGATGGCCTCGTCGGCGGCCTTCACGACCGGGTCGATCTGGGCGCCGACGGGCTGGATACCTGTGAAGCCGACACCTTCGCCCATCCGGTGGATGCGGACCAACGTTTCGAGGACGAGCCGATCGGCCAGCTCGGCGGCCTCGGCCCCGAGGGTGCGGACGCTCATGGCTTTCGCGAAGACGTCACGCATCTCGGCCTCACCTTCGACGGGGATCCACTTGAGCGCGAAGTTGATGTTGCCTGTCTCCAAGGCCTTCCGCCCGTCCTTAACTGCCGGGCCATCGGCGGTGTCGCAGTGGGCCCGCACGATGCCAGGCCTCAGTGCGGCCAGCAGGGTGGCGATTCGGCTAATGAACATGGTGTTCTCCTTTGCTTGTTGTCCCCAAGTTAGGAGGTTCTTGGCCACACTTCCTTGACGTAGATCAAGGCCTCTCAATCCGCAGGCTCTGTCCGGCTAGCGCACGCCACCAACCGGCTTAGAGCCCGCCTTCGAGAACCGATCTCCACCTCTCTAGCAGCGCCACCGGCAGTGCGGTCGTTTCGAGATGCCGACGAATGCCCGGGCCGAACGCCGCCCCTTGTTCGATCCCCCCAATCGGCCATTTCTGGTGGAGCCAGCGGCGTTCGTGGAGGGCGTCCTCCAGGGCGCGGCCACATGGAGATATCGGATTTCCGCGATACCGAGGATCTATCGGGATTTTCCGATGGGTGAGGTGTATCGTGAAATCACGATAGAGGGGAGTGGTGATGGCGAGGCACACGGCACGGCTGCGGTCCCCAGGAGACATCGGGCTTGCGGTCCAGCAGGTCCGGCTCGCGCGGGGTCTGTCGCAGAGTGAACTTGCGGCGCAGCTCGATGTCCCGCAAAGCACGATCAGCGAGATCGAGAACGGCAAGTCGACGATCTACCTCCGACGGCTCTTGAGCATCGCTCGCCTGACGGGGCTGGAGCTTACGGCCAGCTGGGAGGATGGCGATGCGCCTCGCGGTTGAGTTGCATGGCACGATCATTGGACGCCTCGATGGTGACGCCCGAACCTTTGACTTCACGCCGTCGGCCGAAGGGGTCGAGGGGTTCGGCACGAACAGCCCCGTCCTGTCGGTCGCGATCCCGCTGGCGCCGGTGCAGCGGCGCGATCACGCAGGCCGGCGGCGCAACTGGTTCGCCGAGTTGCTGCCCGAAGGCGACCAGTACGACTACATGCTCGCCCGGGGAGGCCTTCGCCGGGAGGACACTCCTGGCTTCCTTGCCCGGTATGGACGCGATGTAGCGGGTGCCCTGCAGATCTGGGATCCCGACGACCCCACCGAGCCGAGGCCTCCAGGGGTTCGCCCTGTTACCCAGGCGCAGGTGCGGGCGCTGCTGCAGGATCCGATCGGTCACCCCCTGGCGAATGATCCGCAGTCGGGCAAGTCCTCGCTCGGCGGAGTTCAGCCCAAGGTCGTCCTCGTCCGTACCTCGGACGGGTGGGCGCAGGCGCTGGGTGGGTTCCCGACAACGCACATTCTGAAACCACAACTGGGTGGAGAGAAGGGCAGTCTGATCTACGACGAGGAGTACGGGTCTCGCCTCGCCCGCCGCCTTGGACTGGCCGATTTCGCGACCTCGATCGATGAGTTCGACGGACTGCCAGCCATTGTCATCGAGCGCTACGACCGCCATCGCGGCCAGCGCGTCCACCAGGAGGACTTCAGTCAGGTCCTCGGCGCGAGTCGCAACCAGAAGTACCAGGAGATCGGCGGGATCGTGAGCCTGCGACGCATCGCCGACACCCTCAAAACCCACACCCCCGAGGGCGACCTGCGCCGCCTGGCCCGGATGGTCGTGCTTGCCGTCGCGATCGGCAACCTCGACCTGCACAGCAAGAACCTCGGCCTGCTCCACCCTCTTGACGGTGACGTCACCCTCGCGCCCGCCTACGACATCGTCCCCCACTCCCACCTGCCCGGTGACGGCAGGATGGCTCTGGCCGTCAACGGCCTCTACCGGAACCAGGACATCACCAGAACCGATCTGGTTGAGGAGTTCGCGTCCTGGGGCTTGAGGCGAACGGAGCCTTTGATCCAGGTCGTTCTCGACCAACTCCATACCGTTGTGAGCGAGGAGCATCCGCGCGAGGGGGCCTTTCCCCGCCTGCAGGAGCAGCTCCTAGGGTTCGTCGACAACCTCCGCTGCGGCCAGGCTGTCGGCGGCCGGTAGCGGACTCCATCAACGAAAAAAGCCCCGACCTGTTGGTCAAGGCTGGTTTCGTTGAGTGACTTTGGTTAACCGTTCCGGGGGACTTCGTCCCTTAGTTCGTACAAAGCGCTCTTGGCGGAGGATACGAGATTCGAACTCGTGAGGGCGTGAACCCAACCCGCTTTCCAAGCGAGCGCCATAGGCCTCTAGGCGAATCCTCCGTCGCAGAGCGTACCTGAGGACGTCGGGGGTGATCCAATCCGCACAGGGGATCGTGGACAGATCCGGAGAAGAGTTATCCACAATTTTGGGCGAAGGTGACGGATTGGGGGTCGAGCCGCCGAGCGTAGGGGTGTGACTGTTCTGCGCTTTCGTGTTCATCGGCGTCCCTTGTTGACCGTTGGGTTGGTGGTTGCCGTCCTGGTTCTGTGGACGCTGATGTTCACCCCCAGGGCCCATGCTGCGTGGGGTGGGCGGATCGGCTACGCCGTAGGCGGCCACACCATCGGAACCATGCGTCCGCCCGGCTACGGCGAACAAGTGGTGTGCATCGACAGTAGGAACGACCTTCCGTCGTCGGCGACGGGAGGTGTTTCCCATCGCGATCCAGGCATTGCCTACGTGATCACCACGTATTCCCAGACGACTGATCCTGATCTCGCGGGTGCTGTGGCTTACTTCGTGAAGAAGCGTCTCGACTCGTCGTGGGCCGCGTTCGAGAAGGCATTCTCGGGACTCCCGAAGGCGACCCAAGACTCGATCATGACTCACGAGCGGCGACTGGAGGACGAGGCCGCGAAGCTTTCGGCTCCGTTCGTGGCGGCGCTGACGTTGCGGCAAACCTCGCCGGGTGCTGGCGTTGTCGAGGGAGTGGGCGTCCGCGGGGCAGGCGGCGGACCGCTGGCGGGAGTCGGCCTCTCGCTGGTTCTCAGCGGGGGAGCCGTCTGGGACGACAACGGCACTCCAACGCTCACCTTGAAGAGCACCACATCGGGACGATCGCTGGCCTGGCACGCGTCCGCTGCGGGCGAGGTCAGCGTGTCGGCCTCGGCCAAGAACCTGCCGGGAGACGCCGTTCAGATCCACCCGGCGCCTCAGGCAGGGGAGCAGCGCGTGGTCACTCAGGGTGCACTGAGTTCGGCGCATGGCACCTCGAATGTTGTGGCGCTGGGCGTCCGGCCGTCCTATTCCTCGCAGGTCGATCACCCCATTGCTGCGGTGGGGGAGGCGCTCAGTGATGCGGTGTCGGTGACGGACGCGCTGCCAGGGGGTCCGTTGCGGGTGACCACGACCTTTTATGGGCCGCTGGCCTCCTGCCCCGAGGTGCCTGTCGCGACGCCGCCGAAAGATGCTCCCGTGTTTGAGGCCGTGACCCACGACATCACCATCGGGGCGGATGGAAAGGGCACGGCACGCTTCCTCTCGTCGCTTCCTGTCAAGGCCGCGGGTTGCTACATCGGGGTGGAGTCAAACGCGACCTCCGGGCTGACGTTGGCGGCTGCGGGAACCTACGGACGACCCTCAGAAACGAGTCTCCGATTTGTGCTGCCGACCCTCGCGACGGCCGTCTCGAATCGCTCGATCGCACCCGGAGCGGAAGTGTCCGACGCTGTCACGATCACGGGCGTCACGGACTTCCTGCGCCTCGTCCCGAAGGGGTCCGCGAGCCTTTCGATCGGCCTTTCAGGCCCCGTGGCCGTGAATGGAAGCTCCTGCCCTGATGCCACCGGTTTCGCGAAGGCTGCGGTCGTGGGCGTACCCCAAGCGGTCGCCGTTACCGCGGACGGGACCCTGACAGGGGTCGCCCCAGGGCGTCCTGCTGGAGCGGGTTGCTACTCCTACGGAGGAGACATGCGCCTCCTTGCTCCCGACGGCACGGTGCTGGCCACGGTCAATCACGCGCCTGGACAGGCCAGCGAGTCCTTCCTGGTCACCGCGCCGGTCGCGCCCACGAGTCCTCCGCCTGCCCCGAAGCGGGCCATCCTGTCCGGAGCGGCGGATCTCCCTCCTGCAGAAGCGGCGATCGGAGCGTGCCTTTCGGGAGTGGGCGCCCTAGTCGGTCTCGGCGGCTGGGCATGGGTCACCCGCACCCGGCGGCGGGCCAGCTGATGCGGACGTCAAAAGAAGTCTCCGACCGTGCCAGGCGTGTCGCCCCGGAGCGGCAGGGATCGAGTTCCAGCGTGCGCGGCCACATGGGTGGCCCGGCAGCACTTCCGCGCCGGGTTCAAGGGGGTCCCGGGTCGCGGTCGCTTCCTCCTCGCTCTCGGTCGGGGTGGCGATTGCTTCCGCGGCTTGGTGGCGGCCCCGGGCGACTGTGGATTGTGGCGGGCGTCTTGCTGATGGCGGGTGGGCTGGTGGGTCTCCGTGCCACGTGGACGGCTGCCGCGCCGGCGCCGATGCCGTCAGTCGAGGCGACGTCCGTCGCGGGCGACTCTGCAGCGGGTGCGTCAGCGGAGGGGGAGTTAGCGGTCGGGCCGGGCTCGCCGCCCGACGCGTCCGCGTCGCCCGCGCCCACCAGTCCCGATTCCACCAAGGGGGCGGTCGCTGCCGTGACCGCCCCGAGACTGCGCATCGTCGCCCTGGGGGTCGAGGCGCCCCTGGAGTCGCACAGCTTGGGTGCAGCGACCTGGCAGGGCCAGCAGGTGTCAGCCCTGGTGCTGCCCAAGGAGCCGGCCCGGCTCACGCGCTGGGGTGGGGGAGCCGATCCGTGCCAGCGGCCGAGCAAGGGGACCGTCCTGATCTCGGGGCACGTGGCGTCGGCGGGCGTGCGGGGTGCGCTGTGGTCCCTGGCCGACAGTCGATCCGGCACCATCGCAACGATCGCGTGTCCGGACGGATCAGCCTCGACCTGGCGGCAGGTGGGCGGCGCCGGATCGTCCGCGAAGACCGACCTGCCGCAGGACTTCTTCGCCGCCGACGGCCCGCTGCGGTTGGTGACGGTGACCTGTGGCGGACGGGTCCTCGCCGATGGACACTACGAATCCAACGTGTGGGCGATCTGGGAGCCGGTCGCGCCCTGACCCCGAAAGG
This sequence comes from Micropruina sp., assembly GCA_016716635.1. Lineage (GTDB taxonomy): Bacteria > Actinomycetota > Actinomycetes > Propionibacteriales > Propionibacteriaceae > JADJVZ01. Next base: position 623,913 of record JADJVZ010000014.1, on the reverse strand, counting down.
CTGTGTGCCGGTGCCTGCCGAAGGGGATGGGTGGCTGAAACAGCCCTCCGAGGGATGTCCGACGCGCTGACGTCATGGCCGGCTGGGGGAACCGGGCGGGCTGAGTGTGGATGACGCGGGCGAGGGGGATGTGACGGGATCGACTGAGTCCCGCGGCGGCCTCGTTCCGCTCCACGTCGTTGCGAATGGCAGGGGGCAGTTGGGCTCACGGGTCCAAATCGGGAGCACCGTGGGCATGCCCTACACTTGAACAAGGTTCCCCCGCGGCAGTAACTCGCCCAACTCCCCCAGGGCCGGAAGGCAGCAAGGGTCAGTGAGCTCTTCTGGGTGCGGGGGAACCCCTTTGTTTTTCGCGGCTGGCCTATCGCTCAACGATGGTGAGGAGCCTCGCTGGTCGATGGTGAAACTGTCAGCCCCAAGCCCTAGGGTTCACACGTGGACGAAGACGAGCTGGTGACCGAAGAACCGCCCGAGCTGTTCGAGCAGGACGGCCCGGATCTCTTCGCGCTGGTTGACGTGCCGGCGCCCGCCCCGGTGGCCCCGAAGGTAGCCGCACCCGCCTCCACATCGCCCGCTCCGGCTCCCGATGCAGGCGCCCTCGGCGCCCGTCCGCGCCGTTCGGAAGAGGAAATCACCGAGTCCTTGATGCAGGTCGTCGAGGCGCTCCGCGATCACCGCGAGCCGCCCACGCGCCCCGAGGCCACGCTGGCGCTCTACCGGCGCTACCGTCCCGACACCTTCGCCGACGTCATCGGCCAAGCCCACGTCACCGAGCCCCTCCAACGCGCGCTCGTGAACAACCGGGTCAACCACGCGTACCTGTTCAGTGGCCCTCGTGGCTGCGGCAAGACCACCTCGGCCCGCATCCTGGCGCGCTGCCTGAACTGCGCCAAAGGGCCGACGCCCACACCCTGCGGCGAATGCCAGAGCTGTCGCGACCTCGCCCGCGGCGGCGTCGGGTCCCTCGACGTCATCGAGATCGACGCGGCCTCCCACGGCGGCGTGAACGAGGCCCGCGACCTGCGCGAGCGGGCGTTCTTCGCGCCCGTCCACAGCCGCTACAAGATCTACATCATTGACGAGGCCCACATGGTCACCAAGGAGGGCTTCAACGCCCTTCTGAAAGTGGTCGAAGAGCCGCCGCCCCACGTGAAGTTCATCTTTGCGACCACCGAGCCCGACAAGGTGCTCGGCACGATCCGCTCCCGCACGCACCACTACCCCTTCCGATTGGTGCCGCCAAAGATCCTGAGCGCCTACCTTGCCGAGTTGTGCACCGCCGAAGGTGTCAAGGTCGAGCCGTCCGTGCTGCCGCTGGTCGTCCGGGCGGGCGCTGGCTCGGTGCGCGACTCGCTCTCCGTCCTCGACCAGTTGCTCGGCGGCGCGGCCGAAGAGGGCGTCAGCTACCAGCAGGCCACCGCTCTGCTCGGCTACACCCCCGACACCTTGTTGGACGGCATCGTCGATGCCTTCGCCGCCGGGGACGCCGAGGGTGTCTTCGCCTCCATCGACAAGGTGATTGGCGTCGGACAAGATCCGCGCCGCTTCGCCGAAGACCTCCTCCGTCGCCTGCGCGACCTCGTCATCGTGGCGGCCGTCCCTGACGCCCTCGCTACCGGGCTCGTCGACGTCGCGGCCGACCAAGGCGACCGCCTCACGGCCCAGGCCAAGGCGCTCGGACCCGGCGAGCTGACGCGCGCCGCCGAAGTGATCGCCAACGGCCTCACCGAAATGCGCGGCACCACCGCCCCCCGCCTGCACCTCGAGCTGATGTGCGCGCGGGTCTTGCTGCCGGGTGCCGACGTGGGCGGACGGGGTGTGCACGCGCGCCTCGATCGGCTCGAACGACGCCTCGCCATTGGTGGCGTCGAGGCCGCACCGGACGCGGGCGCTGCGACACCACCCCAGGTGCGTTTCGAAGCCGCCGCCGCGCCCCCCACCCAGAGCGCCGCGCCCGCCGACGACGGGCTCACCCCGCGCCAGCGCGCGATGGCGACCAAACAGCCTGAGGCCGTCCAGCCCGCCTCCGATTGGCCTGAACCGACTCCCGCCGGCAGGCCGGCGGCTAGTCGTCGGCCCCGTCCGGCCGCCACCGACGCCGACAGTGGCGCACCAGGCGCGCCAACCCAGCCGACCGCGCTCGAGCCCGCCAACGCGGCTGCGCCCACGAATATGGCGCCCGCGGACGCCCCGGTCCAGCCGGCGACCGCGCCGAGGTCCGCTGCCGCGGCTCCGGAAGCCGCACCAGCCTCGGCGGTACCGTCGCCGGCCAGCCACGCTGCGTCCACCCCGACCGACGTCCCCGAGCGCTCGGCTGGCGAGAGTCACGCTGCGCAGGCGACCCCCGCTGCTCCAGAACGTTCGCCCGCGGACGCCACCAAGCCCAGCGCCCCGCCGGCGGCCGGCGGCCTCGACACCGCGGCCATGCGCACCGTGTGGCCTCAGGTGTTGAACCGGGTCAAGGACAAGCGCCGCTTCACCTGGATCTTGCTCAGCCAGAACGCTCAAGTGCTCGAATACCGGGGCGACACGCTTACCTTGGGGGTCGGCAACCCGGGGGTCCGTGACAGCTTCGGACGTGGGGGCAGCGACGAGGTGCTCCGCGAGGCGCTGCTCGCTGAACTCGGCATCACGCCCAAGATCGAGGTGGTCGTCCACGGAGGATCGGCCTCCCCGACGCCGTCCGAACCCAGCGTCAGCACGCCTGCGCCCGCAGCCCCCCCGGAGATTTCCGAGGCGCGCTCCCGGGCCATGGCGGCGGCGCGCGAGAACGTCCGTCCGACCCAAAGCCGGCGCGACGACGAGCCAGAGAGCGAACCCAGCCGCGGCGACGCAGATCTCGACGAGGGCTCGATCGACCCCAACGAACTGCTCGCCAAGCACCTCGGCGCCGAACTCATCGGCGAGGAGTCCGGGGACGCCTGACCGGCGCCGGTTACCATCACAGCAACGCACTTTTAAGGAGGCCGATATGTTCGGCGAGGGTGGACTCGATATCAACGCGCTGATGGCGCAAGCCCAGGCTATGCAGGCACAGTTCGAGCGCGCGCAGGCCGATCTCGCAGCCCGCACCGTCACCGGATCAGCCGGCGGCGATGCCGTCGTCGTGACCGTCAACGGCTCCGGTGAATTGCTCAGCGTGGTCATCAAGCCTGAAGTTTGCGACCCATCCGACACCGAGACGCTGGGCGACTTGGTCGTCGCGGCGGTCCGGGACGCCAACCACAAGGTCGCCGTTCTGGCCCAGGCCACCATGCCCGCGATGCCCGACATGCCTGACCTGCCTGGGCTCGGCGGCTGATGTACGAAGGCCCGATTCAGGACCTCATCGACGAGCTCGGACGTCTGCCGGGCGTCGGCCCCAAGGGCGCGCAACGCATCGCGTTCTACATCCTGTCCGCCGACAAAGCCGACGTCGAACGGCTGGCCACGTCGCTTCGGCACGTCGCCGAGAAGGTCAAGTTCTGCGACATCTGCTTCAACATCGCCGAAGAAGAGACCTGCCGCATCTGCCGCGATCCGCGGCGCGACCGGGCCAGCATCTGCGTCGTCGAAGAGCCGAAAGACGTCATGGCCATCGAGCGGACGCGTGAGTTCCGCGGTCTTTATCACGTGCTCGGCGGGGCCATTTCGCCGATCGACAACATCGGCCCCGAGAACCTGCGCATCCGCGAACTGCTCATCCGACTGCAGGGCGACACGGTCACCGAGGTGATCTTGGCCACCGATCCGAACCTGGAGGGGGAGGCTACCGCCACCTACATCTCGCGGATCCTCGCGCCCGTCGGCATCCGGGTCTCGCGGCTCGCGTCCGGCCTGCCGGTGGGTGGCGACCTGGAGTACGCCGACGAGGTCACCCTCGGACGCGCCTTCGCTGGCCGCCGCCAGGTGGGCGGCGCGTGACCGGCGCCACTCCGACACCTGAGCGGGCGTCCGACCTGCGGGCGCGCGTCCACCTCCGTCCCCGCACCGACGCAGACCTGCCCGAGTTGGTGACCATCCTCGCCGAGCAGCAGCCGTACACCGGCTACCCGGAAACCTGGGCGGACGAGCCCGACCCTCTCCCGCTCATCAAACGGCCCACCGAACTCGCCACCTGGGTGGCTAACGTGGACGATCGCCTCGTCGGTCACATCAGCATCACCACCGCCGACACCCCGGCGCATGACGACTTCCACGCCCCCGAGGTGCTCTGGACCGACGCCCTGAACCTGCCCCTCGACCAACTCGGCCTAGTGTCGGCGCTCTTCGTGGCGAATAGTGTCCGGGGCAAGGGCGTGGGGGGCCTGTTGTTCGACACGGCCGTCGCAGCCATCCAAGCCCGCGGCTTGGCGCCCGTCCTCGAAGTGGTCGACGGTCCGAGCCGAGCTGTCGAGCTCTACCGTCACCGCGGCTGGGAGGTCGTGGGCGAATGCCGTCCGCCGTGGGCCGTTGGCCTGGAACACCGCGTCCTAGCGATGGTGCTGCGCACCCCATGACCACCCACGTCATCTGGGATTGGAACGGCACCCTGTTCGATGACGTCCAGGTCTGCCTCGACTCGATCAACCAGGTGTTGGACGAGTTCAGCCTCCCTGCCCTTGCCGACGTCGCCGCCTACCAACAGGTGTTCCGGTTCCCGATCGCGGACTACTACGCCGACTTGGGCTTCGAGATGGGTCCCGGCGGCAACTTCGACGCCGCCGCGCACCGCTTCATCGAGGTCTACCACGCCCGTTCCGAGGCGTGCGCGCTGCATGAGGGTGCGACGGACGTCCTGGAACTCCTCGCCGAGCAGGGCCTCCGGCAGGTCGTGATCTCGGCGTCCGAGCAGGGCAACCTCGATCGCCAACTGCGTCCGTTCGCTCTGGATCGTTGGCTGGACGACGCCCGCGGCATCGCCGACATCTACGCCCGCTCCAAGGAACATCTGGTCCGCAGCTACGTCGAGCAGGTGGGCGGCCCCGCAGCGGTCGTCATGATCGGCGACACCGAACACGACCATGAGATCGCCCAAAGCGTCGGTGTCCGGTGCCTGCTCGTGGCCAAGGGCCACCACACGGCAGCCCACCTCGCGACACTCGGATCGCCCGTCCTCACCCACGTCGGTGAGGTCCCCGGGCTGCTCGCGTAAGCGGACGGATGGGGTGTCGGACGTCCGCGCGGTGTCCGCCATTGACACGGTACGGACCTGCTCACTCAGCCCCGTTACGTCCAGCGCACCGACGAGGAGCGACCCTCGCCCGCGCTATCCGGTCGACGACGTCATCCCTTGGCCGGCATGTCAGCGATGTCGCGCAACGCGCGGATGTGGGCGTCGAACGCGGTACGCCCGTCGCGGGTGAGGGAGAGCCACATCACCCGCCGGGCATCGTCCCTGCCCGCCGAGACGGCCTTCTGGAAGGAGACGTACCCGGCGCTGGTCAGGGTTTTGACGTGCTTGGACAAGGTGGCGTCCGACACCTCGAGGGAGTCTCGCAGCAGGGAGAAGTCGAGACGGTCCACGTGCCGGAGGAGCCCGCAGATGCGCAGCCTCATCGGGGCGTGGATGATCTCGTCGAAACGGGCCTCAGCCACGACGCAGCTGCTCCACCGCTGCCTTGTAGGCGAGCCCTGACAGCCAGGTCGTGCTGCCAAACGCGACGATGCTGGGGAACGCCACGGCCCAGGTGAGGTTCAGCGAAACCAACCCCAGGGAGACGCTGAACAGCACGAGGCAGAGCGCGAAGGCGGCCGCGATCAGCCAGGTGGCGCGCCCGCCCATGGCGCGGAACTGAATGCCGCTTTCGCGCTGCACCAGATGCGCAACGATCAGGACTCCGAGCAGCGCCAGCCATCCGGAGACGGGTGGTTCGTAGTGTGCGCCAGGGTGAGTCGTCGCGGCTGCGCCGACCCCCCACGCGCCCATAGCGCCGAAAGCCGCCATCAAGGCCCAGGGGACGTTGAGGCGTTGCGCCAGGCGATCGCGGTCAACGGTCAGGGAGTTCAGGGCGTCGGCCGCCTCCGCGGGGGATGTTCCTGATGAGTTACTTTCCATGATGGAAACTCTATTGAAGAGTTTCCATCATGGCAAGAGATTCGTGGAAGCAGGAAGGAATGCGTCCCCGCCGGGCGTTCTGGTGGCGAAGTCAGACCACACCCCGGTGCGCCTGCACCAAGCTCGGATCCCGTTCCGGTGGGGGAGTCAGGCGGACCTTGTGTTCTTGCAGGTTGGACGATCGGCGCGTCGGACGTCCGCACGGCGACCGCAACCTAGAGTCCCGCTATGGCCGTCACCCCACTGCGCAAGAGGCGCGCCGCGCGCCGACGCCGCCGTCGAGTGAGCAGTGCTGACAACGACCTGACCGCCACCCAATGGGGCGCCCTGCGAGCGGCCTGGGGCGGGTGCGCCTACTGCGCCGCGACGGACGTTCCGCTGCAGCGCGACTGCGTCCAGCCCATCGCCCACGGCGGCCGTTACACGCTGACCAACGTCGTTCCCGCGTGCGCGTCGTGCAACGCCAGCAAGTGCGAAGGTGAGGTGACGGCCTGGCTGCGTCGCAAACGCTTGGACGAACGCGCCTTTTTGGTGCGCCAGTGGGAGATCGCGACCACCCTTGCGAGCGAGCAGTCGGCGCTTTCGCCCTCCGCCTGACATTCATAGCTGCTTGACAGGTTCACCTCAGGGTCCGCGACGCATGATGGAGAACGAAGCGGTGACGGCGGCGTCACACAAACTAGGAGGAACAACATGCGTGGAGGCGACTTCGGCGGCCATATGGGCGGCGGCATGGGATTCGGCGGTGTGCTGTGCGCACTGCTGCTTCTCGCGGCGCTCGGCTGTCTGGTGTTCATGCTGATCAAGCGGGCCAAGCTGGGCAAGGGCGCTTGCCCGATGTGCGCCATGCGCGGTCACGACCAGAGCGTGCACGCGGCCGGTGCCGATGCTGCTCAGGGTGCTCCCGAGCCGGTGGACGCCCTGCGGAAGCTGGACGATCGGCTGGCCAACGGCGACATCGACGTCAAGGACTACATGGCCCGCAAGGCGGCGCTGCTGGGAGATCGCGACATTCAAGATCCCCCCAAGGGCGACTGACCCCAGTATCCGAAAACCCCCGAACCCGTCATGGGTTCGGGGGTTTTCGGCTGTGGGGCCTTAGTCGCTGCCGCCCGAAGGTGGAGGTAGGGTTGTCAAGGCCGTTCCTGGCGCTTCGAGGCGCCACCCCCGTTCCCGTTCCTGGCCCACCCGTGCGCTAGGTTCGCTGAAATGTTGTCCAGCGCTGGTGCCGAAGCCTCTCCCACGGCAGTGCCCTCGTCCAGCGGCTGTGTCGCGGAGCCGACCGGAGGCAGGCGACCCCTTGGGCAATTCTTCCTCGGCGCTGGCTTGTATGTCGCGGCGCAACTCGGTGCGGTCCTGGTTGTCCTTCCACTTCTGCTCGCCAGCGGGCAGGGGACGGACGGCATGCTCAACCTCTTGCTTACCGACCCGGTGGTTTCGACAGCGTTCTTTCTTGGGTACGCAGTGTTGTCGTTGGCTGGGTTCGCCCTCATCTCCCGACGGCTTGCTCCGCGCACATTCCAGGTGACTTTTCGGTGTCGCGGGGTCGTCCGTGAACTCCGCGTGGGCGCGGCGATTGGCGCTGCCTTGATGACGCTGGGCGTGGGGTTGCTCGCCGTGCTCGGTGTCTATCAAGGGCGCGACGCCCGGCTCGATGTCGGGCTGGTGATGGGGATCGCGATGGGAATCGGCGCCGCTTGTGGTGAGGAAGTCTTCTTCCGCGGGTTCATGTTTCGGCTACTCAACGCTCGCTTCGGATCGGCGGTGGCGTTGCTTGTCACCGGGATCGTCTTCGGTATGAGTCACGCCGCCAACCCCGGCGCCGGCGTTTTCGGCGGCGTCGCCATCACCTTGTCCGCCGGGCTGCTGTTGCCGGGTGCCTACTTGGTGACCGGACGGCTGTGGTTGGCCATCGGCATTCATTTCGCTTGGAACGCGGTGCAAAGCGGCATCTTCGGCATCGTGGTCTCGGGGGCCACCAGCTCGCGGGGGATCTTCGCAGGAACCCTCACAGGCCCCACCTGGCTCAGCGGCGGCTCCCTTGGAATCGAGGGTTCCGTGCCGCTGATCGTCATGAGTCTTCTCGCCGGGGCGGCGCTCCTCGGGTTGGCGATACAGCAAGACAAGTGGCGCTCCTTCCGGGACGCTCGCCGCGAGGTCACCGAAGCCAAGCAAAGAGTGCTCGCGGACGGCTAGCCGACACGGCGTCGGCTAGTCGGGCGCGGCCGGGTCGAAGGGGCCAGCCGCGCCAGCCAAGCTGCGGACAGCCTCTAGGGTGTCGGCCTGCGCCGCAGTCTTGTCGTCCCGGTAGCGCAGGACGCGCGCGAACCGTAGCGCCAGACCGCCCGGGTAGCGCGACGATCGTTGGAGCCCGTCGAAGGCGATCTCGACGACCTGCTCCGGACGGACGGTCACCACCCAGCCGTCGTCGGACGTGGCCAGCTCCGTGAAGCGGGTGGTCTGCCACGCCAGCATCTCGTCGGTCATGCCCTTGAACGTCTTGCCGAGCATCACGAACCCATCTCCCGAGCGCGCCCCGAGGTGGATGTTCGAGAGCGTCCCGCGGCGGCGTCCGGAGCCGCGTTCGACCGCCAACACGACCAGGTCGAGCGTGTGCCGGGGTTTGACCTTGACCCAGGCCCCACCGCGGCGGCCCGCAGCATACGGCGACGTGAGGCTCTTGATCACGACGCCCTCGTGGCCCGCGGCGAGCTGGTCGGCGAAGAACGCCTCGGCGATCGTGGGGTCGTCGGTGACGACTGATTCGACGGTGTTCGCCGGCATGGCCAGCGTGCCGAGCAGGTCGAGGCGCGTGGTCAGGGGCTCGTCCAGGAGCGAGCGTCCGTCGAGGTGGAGCAGGTCGAAGAGGTAGGTGGTCAGCGGCGTCTGCGCCCGCAGCTGGGCCGGGTCTTTCGTGGACGCCGTGCGGGCTCCGGTGATCTGGAACGGCTCCGGGCGTCCGTCGGGGCGCAGGGCGATCGCTTCGCCGTCCACGACGAGGCTGTTGGCCGGCAGTGCCGCGATGACCTCGACGACCTCGGGCAGTCGGTCGGTGATGTTGTCGAGGGAGCGGGTGAACACCCGCACTTTGGAGCCATGCTTGTGGGCCTGGATGCGGATGCCGTCCAGCTTGCGTCCGATGTCCCAAGGGCCTTCCCCGGCGAACGCCTCGGAGATGCTCGTGGCCGATGAGGCCAGCATTGGCGAGACCGGGCGCAGCACTTGCAAGGAGATCGCGTTCAGTCCCGCCTCGCCCTCGCTCATCGCGACGGGCGCGATCTCGTCGAGGCGGCCCGCGAGCATGGCTGCTCGTCGCACGGCCTCGAGCGGAACCCCGGCGGCCTCAGCGACGGCCAACTGCATGACGCCGTCGAGTGCCCCCTGGCGGACCTCACCCGTCACCAACCCCGCGAGGAAGTCGCGTTCGTCGGCCGTCGCTGCCTCGAACAGCTGGGTGAGGGCGTCGCGACGGACGGCGACCGAACCCGGCCCCGCGGCCGTCGCCAGTGTCGTGAAGGCGGCGTCGACGTCGGCCACCGTTAGGGAGGCCGTGTCAGCTGGGGGCGGCAGGGTGGCCAGGGTGCGATAGCCGACGCCGAGGCGTCCGTGTGGCACCCGTCCCGAAAGGAACGCCGTGACCAGGGTCACCTCGCGCGACCCGGACAACACGGCCTCGCGCAACAGAGCGGCCAATTCGGCGACCTTGGCCGTCCGGGACCGAGTTGCGGCGACCGTGCCCGATGTGGCGACCAAGGTGCTGAGCTGCATGAGGGAATCCTGGCACCGGCCACCGACAAACTGCAGATCTTCCCGACGGCGCCTCCCTTCCCAGCCCCCCTCCCGTCACCCCGGCTCCCTCCCGTCACCCCGGCTCCCTCCCGTCACCCCGGCTCCCTCCCGTCACCCCGGCTCCCTCCCGTCACCCCGGCTCCCTCCCGTCACCCCGGCCCTCTCCCGACGGCCAGCACTCTCCTTTTTCGCACCTTGCTGGCTCAAGCGTCTTTGCTGGCAAAGTGGAGCGTGTTGCAGAATCGAATCTTGCGGAAAATTCCCTCCACCCAGGCGCCAGTTTGACCGTAAGAACGGGCCTCCTCCTCCACCATCGGGCGAAATGGGAGTATGGATGACCCGTCATCCTCCACTCGAGTGAGTTGGCCGTCCATTTTGCAACAGGCTCAGTGTCGCCAGCAAAGACGCTCAACGCCAGCAAGGTGGGGAGGGGCCCCTGAAATCGGCGACGACGGTCCACGATGCTGAGATCCTCGGCGGCTGAGTGCTGGGCTTGCTCGATGGACGTCCAGCCTGGACGCTAGGGGCCATGGGTATCCGGACGGGCGGCAGCGACGAGCGTCCCTGCACCTTCTTCGACAGCGTGGACGATTTCTCACAGTGGCTCGACGCCAACCACGAGACCGCGACGGAGCTCTGGGTCGGCTTCTACAAGAAGCACGTGCCGCAGCGGGGGTTGTTGTACTCCGAGGCCGTGCCCGAGGCGCTGTGCTGGGGCTGGATCGACTCGGTGACCCAGCGCGTCGATGAAGACGCCACCCGTCAGCGCTGGACGCCCCGCAAGAATGGCAGTGTGTGGTCCAACGTGAACATCGCGCACGTCGAGCGGCTGACGGCTGAAGGGAGGATGCGTCCCGCGGGCATCGCGGCGTTCGAGCGCCGATCGTCCGATAGGCAGGGCATCTACTCCTTCGAGCAGGCCGAAGCCGGCGTGCTGCCGCCCGAGTACGAGGCGCAGTTGCGGGCGGTTCCAGCCGCGGCGGAGTTCTTCTACGAAACGGCGACGGCCTCGTATCGCAAGCTCTGCATCCACTGGGTGACGTCGGCCAAACAGCAAGTGACAAGGGACAAGAGGGCCGCCGAGCTGGTCGCCTGCTGCGGGGAGGGCCGCGTGATCCCCCCCCAGCGCTACGGCGAGATCCCGAAATGGGCCAAACCCGAGCCGCCTCGCACCTGAGCGCCTGACCGAAACATGCCCCTGGAAGGCGGCCATGGACGTGAGGTCCACGGCCACCTTCCAGGGGCATGTTTGGGCCGCCCGGCGAGCTGCTTCCGAACCTAGAGACCCCCTTCCCGCCTGAGGTCACCCAAGTCTTGCTGAATCCAGGACCTGAGGTGGGGGGCGGGTTCAGGTTGCGAACTCTGCAGGATTTGGCGACGGATCCGGCGGGGCCAGCGCCGGCTGCAACGACGCTTCCAGTTGAGCTTTGAGTTCGATGGGGAGGTGCCGCCAGTCAAGGTCGAGCTCAGCTCCCGCGAGGGCCCAGAGCATGGTCTTGGAGACGCGTTCGGGAAACGCCTTCTTGAGTCGCAGGTAGGCGGCAGCCGGGCCCAACGAGAAGAGTTGGTCCGGCGTGTGTACGCCCACGGCAGCCAGTTGAGCGACCGTCGTGGGGCCAATATTTCGAACCGCCGCCCAGGCTGGCGCGCTGCTAGTCATCCGTCAGGATTTCGGCGTGCTCCATGGAAATGATCTCGCTCAGGTGGCTGAAGTAGGTCACCGCTTCCGGAATGTGGAGGGCGTTCGCGGCAGCGTTCAAGGCGGACTCGCGGGATGACCAGACAACTTCATCTGCCAGCGTTCCGTCGTCTTTTCGGATCAGCCTGGACGAAACGAAGCCCTCCAGCTCGCGTGCGATTGCCCGCATGGCTTCGTGTCGGGCAGTCAGCATGTCGTCGGTGATCTCGGCGCGGAAGGTGGCCGTCTCCAGGGCGAAGTGGGAACTCATGGTTGATACTAACGCGATGTGGCCCCTGATACCATTAGTTCGTGCGCTCAATGCCTTTGGACTACGCCTGGCTCGGCCAAGGTCTCGCCTTGGACTTGGTGAATACCTTTGTCCCGGCGCAGAACGCAGACATCGTGGATCGCTGGCCCGGGCTTGCCGAATGGCAGGTGGGCGTTGCTCAGGCCATCGATGTTCGGCGCACGGCGACGACGGCGATTGACTGCTTGATTGCCGAAGAGAGCCTGTCCTCGGAGCTCCGCCATTGGATCAACTCAGCCTGTCGCATTGATCCCGAAGTGGTCGTGCTCACCGACAGCAATGAGCTACAACGAACGTCCGGCTTCGTTGGGTCGGTGGCCCGAGATCTCGTGCGGTTGGCAAGCGGCGGAACTCAGCTTCGACGATGCCATGCGCCAGGGTGCGGAATGGTCTTTGAGCGAGGGCGGGGCACGCAGCAATGGTGCTCGGGCGCCTGCGGTAATCGAGCCCGGGTCGCTCGACACACGGCCCGCCGCGAAATCCCGAAATGGGCCAAGCCGGAGCCGCCTCGCGGCTGAGCAGCCGACCGAAACATCCCCCTCAGGAGCCGTCGTGGACGCTGCATCCATGAGTCACCCTCACGGGGATGCGACGGATCGGGAAGCGGGGCATTTGGTCGGCCGGAGGCTGCGATTTAGACTCATCGGGTCCGCAAGGCATCGATGGGGCCATCACCCCGGAGCTGCCGGAAGAACGGCTCAGCGCCGTGAGGCCGCCGCAAGGCGAACCGAACGCCATCTCAGAGCCCATTAGAACCGGCGGCGGACGACCACGAGCGGGTTGGATCTTTGTCCAACCAAGGAGGGTGGTACCGCGGGGCAGCAGCCTCGTCCCTTCGTTGGAGTTCAACTCACGAAGGATGCCCCCGAGATGAGCACACCTGGTTACCGCCCGGTGCCCCCGCAGGTCGATCTGCCCGCCATGGAGCGCGAGATCCTCACGTTCTGGGACGAGCGCAACACGTTCGGGCGCACCCTGGAGCACACCCAAGGGCACAAGGCCTGGACGTTCTACGAGGGCCCGCCCACCGCGAACGGCACCCCGGGGACGCATCACATCGAGGCCCGCGTCTTCAAGGACGTCTTCCCGCGCTTCAAGACCATGCAGGGCTTCCACGTCGATCGCAAGGCCGGCTGGGATTGCCACGGCCTGCCCGTCGAGTTGGCCGTCGAGCGGGAGCTGGGCCTGAACGGCAAGCCCGACATCGAAGCCTTCGGGGTCGAGGCGTTCAACGCCATGTGCCGCGAGTCGGTCTCCAGGCATGTGGGGGAGTTCGCCGAGCTCACCCGCCGCATGGGCTACTGGGTCAACATGGACGACGCCTATTGGACGATGGCCCCCGAGTACGTCGAATCCGTCTGGTGGGCCCTGAAGCAGATCCATTCCAAGGGACTTCTCGTCGAGGACTACCGCGTCGCCCCGTACTGCCCCCGCTGCGGCACGACCCTCTCCGACCACGAGTTGGCCCAGGGCTACGAGGACGTCGTCGACTCGACGGTGTTCGTCCGCTTCCCGCTGACGTCAGGCCCGCTGGCAGGGCACGCGTCCCTGCTGGTGTGGACCACCACCCCCTGGACGCTCGTCTCCAACACCGCCGCCGCCGTGAACCCCGACGTCACCTACGTGGCCGCTACGAACGGTAGCGAAACGCTGGTGCTCGCCGAGGCGCTCGCCGAGAAGGTGCTGGGAGAGGGCTGGTTGTTGACCAAGACGTTCACCGGCAAGGAGATGGAGTTCTGGACCTACGAGCGTCCGTTCGACCTCGTCGAGTTCCCGGACATCGTCGGCGGCACCCACTACGTGATCCTCGCCGACTACGTCACCACTGAGGACGGCTCGGGCATCGTCCATCAAGCGCCCGCCTTCGGCGAGGAGGACATGGCGTCCTGCCGCGCCTACGGCCTGCCGATGGTGAACCCGATCCTGCCCGACGGAACCTTCGACCCCGCCGTGCCGCTGGTGGGGGGCATGTTCTTCAGCTCCGCCAACAAGCCGCTGACGGCCGACCTGGCCGAACGCGGCCTGCTGTTCCGCGAAGAAGAGCACGAGCACAGCTACCCGCACTGCTGGCGCTGCCACACCGCGCTGCTCTACTACGCGCAGCCGTCGTGGTACATCCGCACCACCAAGATCAAGGACGAACTGCTGCGCGAGAACGAGGCCACCACCTGGTACCCGGAGAACATCAAGTGGGGCCGCTACGGCGACTGGCTGAACAACAACATCGACTGGGCGCTGTCCCGGTCGCGTTACTGGGGTACCCCGCTGCCGATCTGGCGTTGTGAGGACGATCACCAGGTCTGCGTCGGCTCCCTCGCCGAGCTGAGCGAGCTCACCCACGCCGACCAGACCAGCCTCGATCCGCACCGCCCCTTCGTGGACGACGTGAGCTTCCCCTGTCCGACGTGCCACAAGCCGTCGCGACGGGTGAAAGAGGTCATCGACGCCTGGTTCGACTCCGGATCGATGCCGTTCGCCCAGTGGGGTTACCCCTGGAAGGAAGGCTCGAAGGAGATCTTCGCCACCGCCTACCCTGCCGACTTCATCTGCGAGGCGATCGACCAGACGCGCGGCTGGTTCTACTCGTTGATGGCCGTGGGGACGCTCTGCTTCGACGCCAGCAGCTACCGCAACGTGCTGTGCCTCGGACACATCCTGGCCGAGGACGGCCGCAAGATGAGCAAGCACCTGGGCAACATCCTCGAGCCGATCCCGCTGATGGATCAGCACGGCGCGGACGCCGTCCGCTGGTTCATGGCCGCGGGTGGCTCGCCGTGGGCGTCGCGGCGCGTGGGCCATGGGACGATCCAAGAGACCGTCCGCAAGGTGCTGCTGACCTACTGGAACACCGTCGCCTTCCAGGCGCTGTACGCACGGACGAACGGCTGGACGCCCACCGGCGAGGCCCCCGCCTTCGCCGAACGACCCGTCCTGGATCGTTGGCTGGTGAGCACCCGCAACCAGCTCATCCTCGACACCACGGCCGCTCTCGAGAATTTCGACACCCAACGTTTCGGAACATTGATCTCGGAGTTCGTGGACGACCTGTCGAACTGGTACGTCCGCCGTTCGCGTCGCCGCTTCTGGGACGGTGAGCCCAGCGCCCTTTGGACGCTCCACGAGACGCTGGCCGTTGTCACCCAGCTGATGGCCCCCCTGGCCCCGTTCATCACCGAGCGCGTCTGGCAAGACCTCGTGGCTGCGGCCGTCCCGGGTGCCCCGGAGTCTGTGCACCTGTCGAGCTGGCCGGTCGCTGGCGAGGTGGACGCTCGCCTCATCGCCCAGATGGGCACCACCCGTCGGCTGGTCGAACTTGGACGCTCGGCCCGCTCGGAGGCCAAAGTGAAGACCCGCCAACCGCTCAAGCGGATCCTGGTGCCGTCGACCTCGTTCGCCGCCCTGGACGCCGAGTTCCTCGCCGAAATCGCGGCCGAGCTGAACGTCCAATCAGTCGAGAGCTTCGCCTCGGCGGGTGACCTCGTCGACTACTCGGCCAAGGGCAACTTCCGGACGCTCGGCAAGCGGTTCGGCAAGCAGACCCCGTTGGTGGCTAACGCCATCGCTGCGGCCGATGCCGCCCAGCT
The DNA here is from genome assembly GCA_016716635.1 of Micropruina sp. Taxonomy (GTDB): domain Bacteria; phylum Actinomycetota; class Actinomycetes; order Propionibacteriales; family Propionibacteriaceae; genus JADJVZ01. Next base: position 608,536 of record JADJVZ010000014.1, on the reverse strand, counting down.
GGCAGCCGACCTGGCCGCGAACGGTACCGCCAAGATCGACTTCGAGGGCGGCATCGAGGTGACCCCGGAGGAGGTCATCGTCTCCGAGCGTCCGCGCGAGGGCTGGTCGGTCGTCAATGAGCAGGGCGAAACCGTCGCGCTTGATCTGCAGCTCACGCCCGAACTGGTGGCGGCGGGCCTGGCCCGCGAGGTCGTCCGGCTCGTGCAGGAGACCCGCAAGACCTCCGGGCTGCAGGTCTCCGATCGGATCAGCCTGCGCTGGCAGGCCACCGGTGCGCTGGCGGACGCCATTCGGACGCACGCCGCCGACATCGCGGACGAGGTGCTCGCCACCGCCATGGCCGAGGGGGACGCCGCGGACGATTGGCAGACCGACCCCGACCTGGGCCTGCGTTTCGCCATCGCCAAGGCATGAGCGGCGCCCAGGCATCAGGGGCGCCGGGCCGGTGAGCGCGGCCTTGGTCCTCGTGGGGCTATCGTGCGTCAGCACACTGGGCGTCGGACGGGCATGAGGCGCGAAGGGGAGCCGTGACGACGAACTATCCGGGACTCGATGACGCGGAGGACGCGACCGCGTCGCTCACCGACGTGCGCCCCTTGGTGGTCGCCGCCTTCGGGGTCTCGGCCCTTCTTTGGATCGTCATCACGGTCTTCGCGATGGCCAGTTCGTGGACGCACGCCGCCTTAGTGACCGGGATCGACAGCTCCACCACGGGCGTGGTGGCGGCCGGTTCCTGCCCGACGAAGCCGGTGACAACCTTCACCGTCGCCGGCTTCGAGTACCAGGTACCCGGTGGCGATTGTGCGGTTGCCGGATCCCCGGTGGAGGTCAGGTACGCGCACAGCGACCCCTTTGTCGCGACCACAAACCCCTTCGACCTGAACCTCCCGCTGGCGGTTCTTTGTTCGGCGGTCGCCTTCCTCGTTCTTTGGGAATTGGCCGCCCTCGGGGTTCGGCGTGCCCGCGGAAATGGCCCCCGGATCGTTGTGCGTCCCCGGGGCGGCACTGGTCGCGCGATCATGCGGTGGGTGGTGGAGTTTGGACTGCTTTGCACAGTGCTGATCTTCGCTATCAGCGGGCCGCTCATGGCCGACTCGCAGGTCAGGGTGGTGAGCCGCACAGACGCCACCGCCATGGGTTCGGTGACTCAGGTGATGGAAGGAAAGTCCGACAAGACGGGCGCGACGCCCGCAGAATGGATCGACTTCACCGTGGACGGCACGACCTACACCGCGGTCAAGCACTCGGCGGATGACCCCGTCGGAGCGTCGGTGCCGGTTCGTTATCGAGCCGACTACCCGGCATCGGGCGCGACGGGGGATGTCACCTTTGCCGACCTGCAGGCGAGGATCCACGTGCCCGTCCAGATCACCTACGCTTCGTGGCTGGCCGTGGTGTTCTGGGTGCACTTCACGATCCGGAGATTCCTGATCTGGTGGACCCGCACACATCCCGACCCCGCCAAGCCGACGAAGATCATTTGGTTCGACGACCCAACGGACCGCCGGCCGAACCGCGCCAAGGGATCCACGGGAATGGCGTGAGGCGCCTCACCTGATGAGCGAGTCGCATGCCGCGAGGCCGCCCGCGCCCCGGAGGGTGACGTCGCGTCGCTGGGTGGGGGTGCCGTGGAACTGCGGGTTCGTCCAGTCCATGCTGCCGGAGGCGTAGGCGTCGGCGGCACCCTGCGCCAGGGCGTCGGAGCCAGGGGCGATTGCGGCGATGACCGCGCCCGACAGACAGTCGGCGTGCAGTTCGGAGTTCATCACCGTCGACCCGGAGAACTCCAGGTGGCGTTGCGCCTGCCACGCGTGCCCCAACTCGTGGGCCACAGTCGCCAAGGTGGCGCCGTCTCCCCGGGGTAGGCGCGAGAAGTCCTGCATCATCCCTAGGTCGAGGTAGACCCCGTTGTCGGTGGGGCAGTAGAAGGCATCCCCACCAGAGAGTGGACCGCAGGGCGAGACCGCCCCCGAACTGGAGTCCGTTCCCAGCAGGTGCAGCCCTGGCGTCACGTACTGCGGCCACCAGCTGCGGTACACGGACGCTGATTGCGCGAACTGCGATTCGATGAGGGGCCGGATGTCCTTAGGGGCGGACGGGCTGGCGGTCACCACCGGCGGTGGCTTGGGCGTGGGGGGAGGGTCGAGGGTCAGGGACGCCGAGCACCCCGCACAGGCCAGCGCAGCGAGGGCGACCGCGAACAGGACCTTCATGGTCAACAGACCACCGTCTTGATGCGCGCTACGAGCTTCTCGCTGACGTCGTCGGGGTAGCCGTACTTGGTCGCGACCGCATTGGTGATGCGCGATTGGGTTTCGCCGTTCTTCAGCGAGGTGCAGACCCAGTTGGCGAACTTGTTGGCACCCTCGTCGGGCAGACTTCGACTGTCGACGCCAAGGTAGCCGCGGATCATGTCGGGGGTGGGCGTGAGGTAGTCGATGTCGTTGAGCACGGGCTTGAAGGTGGGACAGAGCTTCGAAACCGCCGCCGCGAACAGCGTCTCATCAAACGTGTAGTCGCTTGAGGTGGCGGTGGCGTCGTTGGTGCCGTATTGGACCAGCCAATCCAGAATGGATTCAACAGTGAGGTTCGTGGCCACGTCGGTACACACGGTGACCCCCATGTAGTAGAGATCGGCGTCCGAGAGCTTTGCGAGGAAGCCCGATGCGTCCGCTTGCTTGCCGATGGTCGCCATGGCACGTCCGTCCTTGGCGTAGTTCAGCCAGCTGAACTGATAGCGGCGGGGGTCGCTGGCCGGGAAGGTGCCGAGGATAGGGTCGATCGTCCCTGGGTCGGAAATGAGCGGCAAAGGGGCGGGCATCGCGGGGATGCCGAGCGGGTCCGAGGGGGTCGGAGTGGCGCTATGGGTGACAACGGGCACTGTGACAACGGGCACCGAGGCGTCGCCCTTGACCGAGGTGGGTAAGAACGAGCACCCAGCCAGCGCGACAGTTCCGGCCAGCGCGGCCACCAGAGCCAACGAACGAACCTTCAGCGACAACATCATGTCGTCTTCCTTCCTGCGAGGAGTTCTGCTTTCTTGGAGGCCCAGGGAGCACGGAAAATACCCGTAGGTGGCGAATTCTTTCGCCGGGCCTCACGCGCCGACCTCGAAAGCCCCTTCAGAGTTCGGCGGCAGGTCAGACCTGTAACCGCGTGAAGGCTGTGTAACGGACTTGCGTCAACCCTCGCCGGGGGGCTGACAAGCTCCTTTGGTCACCGTAGGTTGACCGTTATGACTGCAATGGCGAGCCGGAACCCCAGCGCCGCGACGGACCATCCCGTCGTTGCGATGGCGAAGGTGAACAAACATTTTGGGGCCTTGCACGTGCTGAAGGACATCAACCTCTCGATCAGCAAGGGCGAAGTCGTCGTCGTGATCGGGCCCTCCGGGTCGGGTAAATCCACCCTCTGCCGCACCATTAATCGCCTTGAGGCGATCGACTCCGGCGAGATCCGCGTCGACGCCCAACTGCTTCCCGAGGAGGGGAAGGAACTCGCCAACCTGCGCGCCGACGTGGGCATGGTGTTCCAGTCCTTCAACCTGTTCGCCCACAAGACCATCCTGCAAAACGTCACCCTCGGCCCGATCAAGGTGCGCAAACTCCCCAAGTCCGAAGCCGATTACCTCGGACGAGACCTGCTGCGCCGGGTCGGCATCGAGGACCAATCCGACAAGTTCCCCGCGCAGCTGTCGGGCGGGCAGCAGCAGCGCGTCGCCATCGCGCGGGCGTTGGCCATGAAACCCAAGGTGATGCTCTTCGACGAGCCCACCTCGGCGCTCGACCCCGAGATGGTCAACGAGGTGCTGGACGTCATGGTCGACCTCGCCAAGCAAGGCATGACCATGGTCGTGGTCACCCACGAGATGGGCTTCGCGCGCAAGGCAGCCGATCGGGTGGTGTTCATGTCCGACGGTCAGATCGTCGAGGAGAACACCCCGGACGAGTTCTTCACCAACCCCCAAAGCCAACGGGCGAAGGACTTCCTGAGCAAGATCCTGCAGCACTAAACAGACGGCACCCGCCACGAAGAACCCTCGTGGTCACCACCCCGAAACACACCTGAGACGACCGTTCTCAACCAAAGAGGAGAAAGCAATGAAGATCCGCACCATCCTGGCGGGCCTTGTCACCGGAGTCGTGGCCCTGGCCGCGGCCGGCTGTTCGAGCAGCACCACCACCACGTCGTCGGAGTCCATCACCATCGGCATCAAGTTCGACCAACCCGGCCTTGGGCTGAAGACCGCCGACACCTACACCGGCTTCGACGTCGAGGTCGCCAAGTACGTGGCCAAGGAGCTTGGCTACGCGTCCGACAAGATCACCTACAAGGAGACGCCGTCGGCTCAGCGCGAGTCGATGATTTCCAGCGGACAGGTGAAGCTGATCTTCGCCACCTACTCGATCACGGACGCCCGCAAGGCGACGGTGTCCTTCGCCGGCCCGTACTTCATCGCCGGGCAGGACCTGCTCGTCCGGGCTGACAACACTGACATCACCGGCCCCGAGGCGCTGAACGGCAAGAAGTTGTGTTCGGTGTCGGGCTCGACATCGGCGCAGAAGATCAAGGACAAGTACGCCACCGGCGTCGATCTGCAGAACTTCGACACTTACTCCAAGTGCGTGACGGCGCTGGCCGCGGGCACCATCGACGCGGTCACCACCGATAACACGATCCTCGCGGGATTTGCTGCCCAGGATCAGTACAAGGGCAAGTTCAAGGTCGTCGGCAAGCCGTTCTCGAGCGAGCGCTACGGCGTCGGCCTCAAGAAGGGCGACACCGAGCTGTGCGGCAAGGTCAACACGGCGCTGAAGAAGATGGTCGACTCCGGTGCGTGGGCAACCGCGCTGTCGAGCACCCTGGGCGCCTCAGGCTTCACCGCCCCTGCCGGAAACCCGCCCGCCACGGACGCCTGTTCCTAACCGGTGAAAGGGTCGCTGGATCCTGACCCGGGAACGTGGTGGTCGGACGTCGCTGCGGACGTCCGACCACCCTCCCCGGGCTCCGGGCCGGCGTCCGCCACCACGACCATCACAGTGCATGAGGAGGTGACCCATGGCTGAACTTTTCGCCAGCTACGACATTCTTGGGGCGTTCTGGGTGACCATCCTGATCACCTTCTGGTCAGCCGTGGGCGCCATGGTCTTGGGGACGATCGCCGCGATCATGCGCGTCTCCCCGGTGCGGCCACTGCAGATCGCGGCGAGCGCGTATATCGAGGGCGTGCGTAACAGCCCGCTCACCCTCGTCGTGTTCTTCTTCTTCTTCGCGCTCTACCAACTCATGGGGATGACTCTGGTCGCCCCGTCGGCGCGATCATCCACGCATGCCTTCTTGTGGGGCGTGGTGGCCATGGCCGTGTACCACTCCGCGTTCGTCGCCGAGGCGTTGCAGTCGGGCATCAACACGGTGCCGACCGGTCAGGCCGAGGCCGCGCGCGCCATCGGCCTCGACTTCACCCAGTCGCTGCGGGAGGTCATCCTGCCGCAGGCCCTCCGTGGGGCGGTGTCGCCGTTGGGCAGCACGATGATCGCGCTCACCAAGAACACCACCGTGCTGGCGACCATCGGGGTGGCCGAGGCGTCCGACGTGATGCGCACCATGATCGAGTTCCGCCCCGATCTGCTCTACGTCATCTTCTTGATCATGGCGTTCGGGTTCGTGGTGCTGACGCTCCCCATGGGCATGGCCTTCACCGCCTTGTCGAAGCGACTGGTGGTGCGGCGATGAGCGTCCAAGCGGTCCTGTTCGACCTGCCGGGGCCCAAGGCCCGGCGCCGGCACCGGGTCATCGGCGTGGTGGGGACGCTGGTGATCCTGGCGGGGCTCGCCGTGCTCACCTGGGGATTGCGCGCCCAGGTGCTCAACCCCGCCATGTGGGCCCCCTTCCTGATGCCCTCGACGTGGACGGCCTACATCATCCCGGGCCTGCTGGCCACGCTGCTGGCCGCCGCGATCTCGGTCGTCCTGGCCGGGGTGGTGGGCGTGATCTTCGGGCTCGGACGTCTCTCGCACAACGCACCCGTCCGGGCGGTCTCGACGGTCTTCATCGAGTTCTTCCGTAGCGTCCCGGTGCTCATGATGATGATCTTCGCCAATGCGGTGTTCTCGACCACTGGCATTTTGAGCGGCGACTACCAACCGCTGGCTGGGGTCGTCGCCGGCCTCACGTTCTACAACGCGAGCGTCATCGCCGAGCTGATCCGGGCGGGCGTTGACTCCCTGCCCAAGGGCCAAATCGAGGCCGGCCTAGCGATCGGCCTCTCGCGTTCGGAGACGCTGCGATTGATCCTGCTGCCCCAGGCCATCACCGCCATGCTGCCCTCGTTGGTGAGCCAGTTGGTGGTCGTCCTGAAGGACACGGCCCTGGGCTACATGGTGGCCTACTCCGACCTGCTCCGCGCCGCCCAGAACCTCTCCACCAACTACGGCAACCTGGTGGTCGCCTTCTTGGTGGTGGGCGTGATCTACATCGCCATCAACGCCGGGCTCACCTCGGCGGCAGGTCGGCTGGAACGTCGAACCCGGATGACTCGCACCACGCCGAACGTCGTGGCAGCCGGGCCGGACACCATGCTTCCGGGCGGAGGTCCGTTGGCCCCGTAGGTCCTGGCGCGTGGGCGGGTGTGGCCTCGGACGTACGACTCCGTCCCCTCGCTTGTGGCGCGAGCGGGCGCTGTGGCCGATGGCCGGGGGCTGGCCCGTCAGGGGATCTGCGTCAGCGCCTTCTGCATGATCTCTTGGACGATCAACGTGTCGCGCAGCGGCATGATCGGCGACTCGGTCAGGCCGTCGCGCAGGCAGGCGGCCACATGCTCTAGCTCGTGGAAGTAGCCAGCGCCCTCAGAGGGGAAACTCAGCTCTTCGGCGTGCTTGCCGCGCCACACGATGATCGTGGACGCCCGATGGAAGCGCGGCAGGACGTCGATCCAACCGTTGGTGCAGGCGATCATCATCCGTCCGGGCCCCTGGGCCGTGAACCCACCTTGCAGGGTCGCCAGGCGTCCGTCCGGGTAGCCGAGCACCAAGCCGAACTCGCCGTCGACACCGTTGGGCAGGCGTCCGCCCACCGCGTGGACGCTCGACGGGTCGCCCAGAAACATCTGCGCGAACGACAACACGTACACGCCAACGTCGAGCATGGCGCCACCGCCCTGGGCGCGGTCGAACAGCCGGTCGGCGGGGTCGAAGGTGCGGAACGCGGTCAGGTCGCCTTGGACGGCGCGGACTTGTCCCAGCTCCCCGCTGGCGATGATTTCGCGCGCCTTGACGACGGCGGGCAGGAAGCGCGTCCACACGCCCTCCATGCAGAACACTTTGGCGGCGCGGGCGGCGGAGATGACGCGCTTGGAGCTGGCGACCGAGTCGGTGAACGCCTTCTCGACGAGGACGGCCTTGCCGTTGGCGATGGCTTCCAGGGCGATGTCGGCGTGCTGTGGGTGCGGGGTGGCGATGAAGATGGCATCGATGTTGCGATCGGCACACAACTCGGCGTAGGAGCCATATGTGGTCGGGATGCGGTGCTCGGCCGCGAAGTCCATGGCCCGGCCGTGGTCACGCGAGGCGACGGCCACCAACTGGTTCGAGGGGGAGTGCGCGAACTCGGCCGCCATGGTCGCGGCCATCCGTCCGGGGCCTGCGATGCCCCACCTCACGCGCTTGTCCATGACGGCTCCTCAGGTCGGGTGGTCTCAGCCTAGGTCTGATGACGTCCGCCCGGGAGATGGGAAGGGTGCCGAATCCGCCCTCGCCGTGTGAAACTAAGCGCGCTGTTGAACTGGAAGGCATGGAGAACACCGTGACCGCTGATCGTCCCCGCGTGCTCATCGTCGGCTCAGGATTCGGCGGGCTGTTCGCGGCCCGCGCCCTGGCGGATGCCGACGTCGAAGTCCTGATGGTGGCCAAGACCACCCACCACCTTTTCCAGCCGCTGCTCTACCAAGTGGCGACCGGCATTCTTTCCCCCGGTGAGATCGCGCCCATGAACCGCGAGATTCTGGCCTCCCAAGACAACGCCAAGGTGCTGCTCAGCGAGGTCACGGCGATCGATCTGGGGCTCCGTAAGGTCAGCGCCGAGGCCCTGGGTACGGTCAGCCATATCCGCTACGACTACCTGATTGTCGCCGCGGGGGCTGGCCAGAGCTACTTCGGTAACGATCACTTCGCGGTGTTCGCTCCCGGCATGAAGAACCTCGACGACGCCCTCGAGTTGCGGGCGCGCATCTTCGGCGCGTTGGAGATGGCCGAACTCACCGACGACGAAGCCGAGCGCCAACGGTTGCTGACCTTCGTGGTGGTGGGCGCTGGTCCGACGGGTGTCGAGATGGCCGGGCAGATCCGCGAGCTCACCTCGCACACCGTCCGCAACGAGTACCGCAACATTGATCCGACGAAGGCTCGGGTCGTGCTGTTGGACGGTGGTCCCAAGGTGTTGGCACCCTTCGGCGACAAGCTGTCCGCCAAGGCCAAGGAGGAACTCGAGAAGATCGGCGTCGAGGTGAAGCTCAGCGCCATGGTGACCGACCTCGACGGCGACGGCCTCACGATCAAGTACGGCGACGGATCGATCGAACGCATTGAGGCTGGCTGCAAGGTGTGGGCGGCGGGCGTCCAGGCGAGCCCGCTAGGGGCGATGATCGCCCGGCAATGCGGCGCCGAGGTCGACCGCGCCGGACGCGTGATCGTGAATCCCGACTGCACCGTGCCCGGGCATCCGGAGGTGTTCGTCGTCGGTGACCTCATGAATCACGGCAACCTCCCGGGCGTGGCCCAGGTCGCCATTCAGTCCACTCGTTACGCGGTGAAGAAGATCAAGGGCGACCTCGCCGGTAAGCCCGTCACCGAGCCGTTCGTCTACAAGGACAAGGGTTCGATGGCGGTCATCTCGCGCTTCGGGGCCGTCATGAAGACCGGCAAGGTCGAAGCCACGGGTTTCATCGCCTGGATGTCGTGGCTGGCTCTCCACCTGCTCTACATCGTCGGCTTCAAAGCCCGCATCAGCACACTGATGCACTGGTCGATCGCGTTTATCGGACGCGCCCGCGCCGAGCGGGTCACGACCCGCCAGCAGCTCGTCGGACGCCTCGCCATCAAGCAACTAGGCCCAACCTTCCAGCCCACGATCACCGGAACCCTGAACCCAGCGGCCGTTGATCCGAAGATCTCCGAAGACCTCGCCTCCGACCCCTTGGCCCAGGAGCTCTAACGCCAACGGCGTGAGCCCGCACTTCTGCACCTTGCTGGCTCAGTGTCAGGGTTGCAGGGCCACGGTTGTGGTGGTTGGGTCCTGTTCATCTGGTGTTTGGCTCTCTTGCTGGCTGCCGCCCTGTCGGGTTGGCTGTATTACGTTTTGCCGATGCCAGGTGTGAAGGACCGGTCGGTGTGACTTGATAGGAGCGTGGCTTTCGCCTCGACTGAGCTGTGTCCACCGACCGGCCCAACCGTCCGATCACTGAATCAGAGTGAAGGGAGGCAATCACCATGGTTGTCGTTGGAGTCGATGTACACAAGCGGACGCACACCTTTGTGGTGGTGGATCAGGTGGGCTGCAAGTTGGGTCAACGGACCTGGGCTGCGACCACGGCCGGCCACCAGCAAGCCGTCTGCTGGGTCCGGGAACAGTTCGGGGCTGAGGTGGTGTGGGCTGTTGAGGATTGTCGGGGGCTTTCGGGCCGACTCGAGCGGGACCTCCTCGCGGCGGGTCAGCGGGTGGTGCGGGTGCCACCGCCGTTGATGGCCGAGCAGCGTCGTACTGCCAGGGCCCCGGGGAAGTCAGATCCGATTGATGCCCTGGCGGTGGCCCGGGTCGCGCTACGGGAACCTGACCTGCCGGTCGCTGCCCATGATGAGGTGTCACGCGAGATGAAGTTGCTGACTGATCGGCGGGATGACTTGGTGAAACAGCGCACGGCGATGATGAGCAGGTTCCTGGGCAAGCTCCATGAAATCGAACCTGGATGGTCCCCGCCGGCCGGGTCGATGGACCGGCCGACGTGGCAACGCAAACTCGCAGACAGGCTCGCTGACGTGCCCGGGATCGTGGCTGAGCTGGCCCGTGACGAGTTGGCCGACATCACGAGGGACACCGTGACGATCAACGCCTTGGAACGGCGCATCGCCATCCTGGTCGGCCCCATGGCCCCGACCCTGCTCGCTATGCCTGGGGCGGGTGCGTTAACCACAGCGAAGATCCTGGCCGAAACCGCCGGGATCACCCGGTTCAAATCAGAAGCGGCGTTCGCCCGTCATGCCGGGATCGCTCCGATCCCGGTCTGGTCAGGCAACACCGCCGGCAGGGTCCGGTTATCCCGGGAGGGAACCGACAACTCAACGCCGCGATCCACCGCATCGCCTTGACCCAGATCCGCCTCCACGGACCCGGGAAGACCTACTACGAGAAGAAGAAAACCGAAGGCAAAACCAGCCGCGAAGCCCTCCGCTGCCTGAAACGCCAGATCCTCGGCGTCGTGTACCGACACTTGCTCACCGACCACAAAACCGCCACCCAGACCGCCCTAAGGGCCGCCGCTTGACATAGGAGAAACGTTAGGCGTCCTTGCTGGCGAAATATCGCCAGCAAGGACGCACAACGCCAGCAAGGTGGGCTAGGGGGTCGTGGGGCGCTGATATGGCGTTGACTACGGGTTTCTGCTTCCGGTTTGTGCACTAGCCGGGTGGTTGGGGAGGGCCAAGTCGTTCCTGAAGCCCAAGACCGATCCCCGCACCCGCCCGATCTACGCACGAAAACGGCGCACAACCGATGCCCACCTCAACGTCGTGTTCGCCGCCCTCGCAGTCGGCCGCCAGGCTCGAAACCATCACCGGCTGGGAGCTCGCAGTCACCAGCTGGCTCAAACCACCACCGTCAGGAGCCTCAAGAAGCCGGTCAAGACCCTTCCGGCGCACCACACCGCCAGATCACAGCCGGTCACCATGTCATGACAGCCGTGCACCCGCTCTCCGACGACGCTCAAGCCGCCCTCACCGCCATCCACGTGCACACCAATTGATAAGAGTCGGGGCGGGCTCACCGTGAGCACTTTGCTCACACCTTGTGGTCCTAGATCGATGGCCGGCGCCGCACGTGAGGGAGCGTCCGCGGTGACACGATGGGCCTATGAACTGGCTGGGGCGCTACCGCGCGGGTGAGCGCGACGAGGTGTGGCGAGAGTTACGACAACTCGGCGACACAGTTCGCGACCCTGGCCGGATTGAGGACGCCGCGGCAGTCTGTGACGAGATGGCTCGTCGGGCGAGATGGAACGTCGAAACGCTGGTCGAGCGGTTGGTGGGTCAGGGCTATCGGTTCCTGAGCTTCGACTCCGCCCAAACCGACGTGGTTCCGCACGTGCCTCCCACCCCTGACGCTCCCGCCCTGGTGGATTGGCTGCGACGTGAGTTTGGACCACTGCCGCTGACGCTGGAGTCGTGGATAGGCGCCGTCGGCGACGTCTGGCTTGTTGGGACGCATCCCGACTGGCCCGAATCGTCTGCGGCCGATCCGCTGGTGATTGAAGTCGAGGGTTCCCGCTATCCCGGCGCCGACGTTCGGGGGTTGTTTGTCGAGGAGCGGGACATGTGGCGCGAAACCACTGACGAAGGCGCCGCCAACGACGGCTTCGTGTTGCCGCTCGCCCCGGACTCTCTCCACAAGGACAACGTCAGCGGGGGAGCACCTTATGGAATGCGCCTGCCTGATGCGTGCGTGGACGGGATCTTCGTCAGTGACGTCGCCACACCGTTCGTCGCGTACCTGAACCGCGTCTTTGCGAATGGTGGGTTTCCTGGAAACGCGCCCGGTGCTGCCCAGCGACGACTCAGGCAGGAACTATCGCAGGGGCTTCTTGCCCTCTGATGGGAGAGGTCGCCGACAACGTGTGAGCAAAGTGCTCACCGTGAGTACTTTGCTCACACTTAGTGGGCCGACCGATCACTGAGGACCGCGGAGGGTCTAGAACGGGCGGTAGTTCGGGTTCAGTTGCTCGCGGCGGCGGGCCTTGACGTACTGCGTCCGAAGGATCGGTCCGAGGATCAGGGGTAGCAGAATCCAGTAGAAGCTGCCGGAGGCGATCCACAGCACCACCGCCAGGGGCCACGTAAGGCGGAGGAGCGCCCGCCATTGGGACGGTTGGATGCGATCAAGCGGCGAGGGGCGTCCGGTCGGCGCCATGGTGGTGCCGGGGCCACTCACGACCGGACCGGCGACGTACGCGACGCTCTCCTCCGGCTCGGCGAAGCCGGGGTTGCCGAAGGGGGCGCTTTGGTAGGTGTTCGTGGGTTGGGAGATCGGCGGGGCCGGCGCAAAGGGAGGCTGCGCCCATTGGCTGGACGCCGTCGGACGCGGCTGCGGCAGGTCGTAAAAGACCGTCCCCAGCTCACTCGTGGTTCGGAGACCGGGCAACATCGCAAGTCGGGAGCGGTACTGTGCCTCATCGAGGCGTCCCAACAGCATGTGCTCGCGGAGCCATTCGGCGGCGCGTCGGCGATCGACCTCTGTGAGGTTGGTGTTGGTCACCAGTCCAGAGTAGGTCGCAATCCGGCTTACCGAATCGGGGAACCCCCCGGTTTCTGGCACCATTGACCCCGATCGATAGGAGACCGCTGTGCGAGTTGTACAGAAGTTCGGTGGTTCATCCGTCGCGGATGCCGCCAGTATCAGGCGCGTCGCGCGCCGGATCGTTGACACGCAGGCCGCTGGGGCCGGTGTCGTGGTGGTCGTCTCGGCGATGGGGGACACAACGGACGACCTGCTCGACCTGGCCAAACAAGTCTCCCCGAACCCGCCGCCGCGCGAGCTCGACATGTTGCTGACCGCCGGTGAGCGCATGAGCGCCGCGCTGTTGGCGATGGCCATCAACGACCTCGGCGCGAAGGCGCGCTCGTTCACCGGCTCGCAGGCGGGCGTCATCACCACGTCCGCCCACGGCGACGCGCGGATCATCGACATCACCCCCGGACGCATCGAATCCGCCCTGAACAAGGGCGACATTGTGATCGTGGCCGGCTTCCAGGGCGTCTCCCAAGACACCAAGGACGTCACCACCCTCGGCCGCGGGGCCTCCGACACCACGGCCGTCGCCCTCGCCTCGGCGCTCGGCGCGGATCTGTGCGAGATCTACACCGACGTCGATGGGGTCTTCACCGCCGATCCGCGGATCGTCCCCGCGGCCAGGCAGATCCCCGAGATCAGCACCGACGAGATGCTCGAGTTGGCGGCCAACGGCGCCAAGATCCTGCACCTGCGCTGCGTCGAATATGCCCGTCGGGAGAATGTCCCGGTGCGCGTCCGGTCGTCCTTCTCGGACAAGCCGGGAACCCTGGTGAAGGTCACCACGAACGAGGAAGGTCCCTCCATGGAAGCTGCTTTGATCACCGGCGTCGCGCATGACCGCTCGGAAGCCAAGATCACCGTGGCCGGGGTGCCCGACAAGATCGGTGAGGCCGCGCGAATCTTCGGGGTCATCGCCGAGGCCGACATCAACATCGACATGATCGTCCAGAACGTGTCGGTGGCCGACGCCACGACGGCCATCTCGTTCACCCTCCCGCAGGACGATGTGCCCAAGGCCCTCGCCGCCCTGGAAGCCGCCCGCGAGGAGATCGGCTTCGCGGACGTCACCGCGGACGAGACCGTGGGCAAGGTCGCCATCGTGGGCGTAGGCATGCGGACGAACCCGGGTGTGACGGCCAAGTTCTTCGAGGCGCTCGCCAAGGCCGGGGTGAACATCCAGATGATTTCCACCTCCGAGATCCGGTTGTCGGTCGTGGTGGACGCCGACGATGTCGACAAGGCTGTGCGCGCCACGCATACGGCGTTCGGACTCGATTCCGACACCGACGCCGTGGTCTACGGAGGCACCGGCCGCTAACTCCTCGTGACGGAACCATCCCCGTGAGGGGCGTTCGTGGAGCTCAGTTCCATGCCGCGCCCCCACGGGGATGGTTGCGTTTCGCCCGGGTGGCGCTGAGGGCTGCCATCGGGGGACGGCGGCGAGGCTGCCCGCGGAGCGCCCTTCCCGAGGGCCCCTGCCACGGCCTCTAGGGCATCTGCACAAGAAAGTTGAGGCATTTCGCCACCGGCTGAGCGGAGGAGGCTGGTCAACAATGGTGAGTAATCACTACCGACGAGGTTTCAAGATGATCGACTCACCCACCCCCGGGAGTCCCACGTTCGTGCTCGCGCCCGACTCCTTCAAGGAGAGCATGACGGCCCACGAGGTCTGCCAGGCGATGAAGGAAGGCCTTCGCGAAGCCTTCCCGGGCGCCCGCTTCCTCCTGGTCCCGATGGCGGACGGCGGCGAGGGCACCATGCGGTCCCTCGTCGATGCCCGCGGTGGCAGCGTGTATGAAGCCTCCGCGTCGGATCCGCTCGGTCGCTCGATCGTGGCCCACTTCGGCCTGTTCGACGACGGACGCACGGCCGTCATTGAGATGGCCTCGGCGAGCGGCCTCGAACGGCTCGACCCGAGCGAACGCGACCCCCGCGTTACCACCACCCGCGGCACGGGTGACCTGCTGCTCGCCGCTCTCAATGAAGGCGCGACCCACATCATCATCGCCATCGGTGGCAGCGCCACCAACGATGGCGGCGCGGGCTTCGCTCAGGCGCTTGGGGCCCGGTTGTTGGATGCGGACGGGCACGACCTCCCCCCGGGCGGCGCCGCGCTGGCCCAGCTAGCCCGGATCGACGTCTCGGGTCTCGACCCGCGGCTCGCCTCGGTGAGCATCCAGGTCGCGTGTGACGTCGACAATCCGCTCTGCGGTGTCGAAGGCGCCTCCGCGGTCTACGGCCCCCAGAAAGGCGCGGACGCCTCGACCGTCGTCGAACTGGACGCCGCCCTTGCCCATTACGCCGAGATTGTGCACAGGGACCTGGGACGCGATGTCGCCGCGATCCCCGGTGCCGGTGCCGCCGGCGGACTCGGAGCAGGGCTGTTGGCGTTCACGGGCGCTCGTCTTCGGCGGGGCGTCCAGATCGTCATTGACGAGACCGGGCTGGCGGAGGCGATCGCGCAAGCCGACCTCGTCCTCACCGGAGAAGGTCGCGTCGACGAGCAAACCCGACGCGGCAAGACCCCCTTCGGGGTGGCCGCCGTGGCGCGCGCGGCGGGCAAGCCGGTCATCGCCATCGCGGGCTGTGTGGGCGAGGGCGCCGACCTCCTCACCGGCGACGTTTTCGACGCACTCTTCCCGATCATCGGCCGCGTGGGCACCCTCGAACAGGTGCTCGCCGACGGTCCGGCGAACGTCCGACGCACGTGCCGCAACCTCGGCCACGCGCTACGGCTCTCGTCCGCGTTCCACTAGCCGAACGGCGTCCGTGGGACGCACCCCTGGCACCCCCGCCCCCCTCGCGGCCTCGCGCCGCCCACACCCCCATCGCGGCTTCGCGCTGCCCACCCCTCTCAGCGTTACCCACCCCCTCACCCCTCCCCACCCCCAAGGAAGACTGACATGTTGCCCCTCGAAACCTTCACCCAGAACCCAGCGCCGCTGGGCAATCTGGCCCTCTCGGCGGTGATCGCCTTCGTCCCTCTGTTGGTGGTCTTCGTGTGCCTCGGCGTCTTCAAACTCAAGGCGCATTGGGCGGCGCTGGCTGGCCTCGGCACGGGCCTGCTCATCGCCAT
Organism: Micropruina sp.; assembly: GCA_016716635.1. Lineage (GTDB taxonomy): Bacteria > Actinomycetota > Actinomycetes > Propionibacteriales > Propionibacteriaceae > JADJVZ01. Next base: position 592,907 of record JADJVZ010000014.1, on the reverse strand, counting down.
CGTGGCCTTCCAGATGCCCGCTGCGCTGGCTCTGCTGGCCGCGACCCAGGGTGCGGCTTACGGCTTGTTCCCGATTCAGTGGATCGTCATCACCGCCATCTTGATCTACCAGTTGGCGGTCGTTTCCGGACGCTTCGAATACCTTCGGGCGACCTTCGACACGGTCAGCGATGATCCGCGGGTGCAGGCGGTGCTCATCGCCTTCTGCTTCGGCGGCCTGCTGGAAGCCCTCGCCGGCTTCGGCGCCCCCGTCGCCATCACCGCCACGATGATCATCGCGCTGGGCGTCGCTCCGATTCGGGCGGCCGTGGCCGTGCTGATGGCCAACACCGCTCCCGTCGCGTTCGGCTCGCTGGCCATCCCGATCATCACCGCCGCCGGCCTCACGGGCATCCCCGCCTTCGAGATCGGCGCCATGACCGGACGCCAGGCCCCCTTCCTGGCGCTCATCGTCCCGGTGTTGCTGCTCCTGCTCGTTGATGGTGTCCGCGGTGTCAAGGAATGCTGGCCGGTCGGGCTCGTCACCGGTGCCTCCTTCGGTCTGGCCCAATTCATCACGTCCAACTACCTCTCCACCGAACTCACCGACATCGTGGCCGCGCTCGTGGGCTTGGTCGCCACCGTCGCCTTCCTTCGCGTCTGGCGTCCGATGGGGTCGGCCGAGGCCCGCACCCGGTTCGCCGACGAGACCGAGCGCTTCACGGGCGCCCGGCCCCAGCCGGTCGAACGCCGCACCCTGACCGGGCGCCAGGTCTTCGAGGGCCTCTTCCCCTATCTGCTGGTGATCGTGGTCTTCTCGATCGTCAACCTGATCCCGGCCGTCAAGAAGGCGTTCGCGTCGACGGACCTGAAGTTTGGCTGGCCGGGCCTCGACGGCAACATCCTGGACGCCAGCGGCAAGGCCATCGGCACCACCGTGTTCAAGCTGAACCTGCTGTTCAACCCTGGCACCCTGCTGCTCATCTGCTGCGTGATCGTCGCCCTGGTGTTCAAGATCACCCCCAAGGCCTTCTGGAACGAGTTTGTGGGCACCATGTACAAGCTGCGCTGGTCGATCCTGACCGTGGCGAGCGTGCTGTCGCTGGCCTACGTGCTGAACCTCTCCGGCCAGACGATCTCGATCGGCACCTGGATCGCCGGCACCGGCGTGGCGTTCGCCTTCCTCTCCCCGGTGCTGGGCTGGATCGGCACCGCCGTCACCGGTTCGGACACCTCGGCCAACGCGCTGTTCGCCAAGCTGCAGCAGACCGCTGGTCAGCACACGGGCATTGATCCGACGCTGCTCGTGGCCGCGAACACCACCGGTGGCGTCATCGGCAAGATGGTCTCCCCGCAGAACCTGGCCATCGCCGCGGCTTCGGTGAAGCTCGACGGCCAGGAGTCGGTGCTCTTCCGCCGCATGCTGCCCTGGTCCCTCGGCCTGCTGCTGGCCCTGTGCACCCTGGTCTACCTGCAGTCCAACGTCCTGAGCTTCATGATCCCCTGATCTCGCTCGCGACCTACTACCGACTCGGCGTCCCCTTCTGGGGGGCGCCGATCGGCGTTTGGGCTCGGACGAGATCCACGACCAGCTCCAGCAGCCCCAGGACGCTGTGAGGATCGCAGCCGGTGAGGGTCGTGATGCGATCGAGGCGGTAGGTGAGGGTGTTGCGGTGGATGCACAACTCGGCGGCCGTCTCGGCGAGGTTCCCGTCGTGGCGGACGAGGCTGCGCAGGGTATTCAGCAACTCCGGGTGTTGGATCAACGCGTCGATGGCGCGGGGACGCCCGGGCACCTCGACGGTGGCCGCCGCGCAGAGGTGATCGACCTCGCGGTAGGCCACGATCTGCCGCCGCAGCCCGATCGCCGCGGCCGCCGCGGACGCCTCGCGCGCATGCCGGAGGGATTCCTCCACGCTCAGCGACGAGGGTCCGATGGCCGTGCGGACGTCGTCCCCAAGCGCGATCAGGCGTCCGAGAAGGGGGGCGGCGGCGTCGTCGTCCGTGGCCAGGAAACCGGTGGCCGCGGGCAGCAGGCTGAACACGCTCGGGTCGGCGCCGAGCACCGCCGAGAGGGTGGCCGTCGGCACCCCGCGGACGATCACCGCCACATGCGGCACCGTCAGGACCAACCCGAACTCCGCCGCGTCGGCGATCAGCAGCCGCGGATAGGCCTCGGTGTAGGTGGCCAGGCGTTCGGTGAGCAGCACCCGTCGGCTGCGCTCCACCGACTCCTCGTGCAGGGTCTGCTCGCGCTCGATGTGCAGGGTGACCATCGTCCGGACGAGCCGCGCCAGCGGACGCACGTCGTCCGGATCGCCGGTGATGCCGACGACGCCGATCCGCTCACCGCCGATGACGATCGGCAGGTTGATGCCGCGGCGCACCCCCGGACCATCGGCGGTCACCTCGACCGCCTCGCCACTTTCGAGCACCTTGATGGCGCCGGGATGGGTGGAGCCGATGCGGGTCGGATCGAAGCTGGCGATGATCCGACCGGCGTGGTCCATGACGTTGAGGCTGTAGCCGACGTCGTCGCGCATGGCGTCCACCACGGCCTGGGCGATCTCGCGGGTGAGCACGGGCTCAGCTTAGATCCGGGCTCCCGATTGGTGGGCGTGGGGGTACCCTCCGCGTGGACTCAGCTGGGGGAAGCGTCCTCGGCCTGGGCCTGCGCCTCCAGGGCGTCTTGGTGCTTTTGGCGCAGCCGGACGAGGAAATACACGACTCCCGCGATGGCAACCGTGCCGAGGGTGAGTCCGAGGATCCAGAGGCGGTCGCCCCAGTCCTTCGTCGTCACGAGGGGTGCCCAGCCGGCCATGATCACCGAGACCGAGACCACGAATCCGAAGAAGACGTTCCGTGTGTCTTGCAGGTCGCGCTGATGTTCGAGGTCGAACGTCCGCTTGCTCATGTCGGCGATTTCCGACATCACCTGGACGAGCTCCACCTGTTCGCTGAGACGATCTTCGAGTTCGGCCAGGGTCTGCGATCCGTCAGCGGCGCTCGGCTGAGGGGAGTGAGAGAGGGATGGGTCGGGCGTCGTGGTGGAGGGCGGCGCCGGCGGCGTGGACACCTGCAGCGCGGACCAGTCCACCCCGGGGGCGAGCTCCTCGACCAGGGCTCTCTGGCGGTTGATGCGCTCGGCGAGGCGGCGCACATCTTGCTCGCGGGAGCGGTTGCGTCCTTGGAACCCGCCGCGATCAAGGCCTCGATCTTGGCCCCGGGCGATGCCCCGGACCCGTCCCCATTCGGCGCGGTCGATCTGGCTCGTGACCCGGCTCGCCGCCTGGCTCATCAGCTCGCGCAGGGCGGCGTTGAACGCGGCCTGCTCGATGGGGCTGAGAACCCCGTTCCCCGGGTGGCGCAGCTGGCTGACCACCGAGATGGGCAGGGTGCTGATGGTCTCGGGCGTGAACTGCGGGGGCAGGTCGGCCCGGGTGAGGGGGCGGGGAGTGTCCGTCATGGGTCCTTTTCTACGCCATGCGCGGCGGTGTCGACCCGGACGACTCCCGGATCGTCCGGGATAACACCTCGTGCAGGATGAGGTCCGCGTGTTCGCTGTGCTCGGCGATGAGCTTCGCGTTGTGTTCGTCCGACCCCGTGGCGTGCTGGAAAGCCTCGTTCGGTGTCTCGCCGAACTGTTCGTGGCGGGCAATCAGGCGCTGGAGGCGGAGTTCGTCCGAGGCGGCCTGCAGGAACCAGACCTCGTCGAGCGATTCGCGGACGGCGCGCCACGCCCGGGACGGGTGGAGGAGGTAGTTGCCCTCGGTGAGGATGTACCGGCAGCCGCGGGGCACGGGGATCGCGCCCGCCACGGGGTCGGCGATCTCGCGGCGGTATTGCGGCGCATAGGTGATGTCGTCGGCGTTCTCGCGCAGCCGCTGCAGGAGGACGGCGTAGCCCTCTGGATCGAAGGTGTCGGGCGCGCCGCGACGGGTGCGGCGATCGTCCGCGGCGATGACAGACGCGGCGAGGTGAAAACCGTCCATGGGGACCACGACTGCCAGGCCCGGCAGCGCCGAGTTGAGTTGGTCGGCAATCAGTCCTGCCAGGCGCGATTTGCCTGACCCAGGGGCGCCGCAGATGCCGATGACCAGGCGTCTGCGCTCAGGGTGGCGGCGCAGCCGATCGGCGAGGGCCCCTGGGTCCGCGGGGACCACCTCAGGCGTTGTCACGATGTGCCTCCTCTAGGCGTCGATGGGCAGCGGTCCGTGGAAGCGGCTCCCTTTTGAGAGGGCAGCCTCACGCGGTCAGCTGCTCCAGTAAAGCTTCGTAGCGAATGATCCGTTGCGCCACATACTCCACCAACTCGGGATCGGGAGCCTCCGCCTCGCCCCCGCCGTCGAGGGATTCTGGCGTCAGGTCCGCCCAGCCGGCCGCCTGGGCGGCGAGGACGGCGGCCCCGTAGGCCGACCCTCGCGTCGATGACCAGATCGGACGATCGAAGCCGGCCGCCAGCACCGATCGCAGCGCCGGTAGTTCGGCCGCGTGGCCGCCCACGCCAATCGCGGACGCGCCGAGCGTGCCGCCCGACACCCCTCGGGCGAGGCGGAGGAGTTCGATGGCCACCCCCTCCATCACGGCGCTCGCGATGTCCGCGGCGCCATGCGTGGCCCGCAGATCGCTGAGCGTCCCGGGGGCCCCGCCGCCGTGCCGGCCTCCTTGCAGGTAGGGGAGGAAGAGGGGGGCGTCCGGGCGGACGATCTTCGCGGGGAAGTCGTGGTAGCTCAGGTTTGCCACGCGGGACCACCACGCGATCGCCAGGCCGGCTGCGTGCGTCGAATCGAGCGCCAGCCAGGTCTTGGGCAGGGCGTGGCGGAAGGCTCCCGGTCGAGGTGCCGCTGCGGCCTGGAACGCGACGCCGCTGGTGCCGACCGACATTCCCAGCTGGCCGTCGTCGCGCACCCCGAGCGCGATGGCCTGGGCCGCCTGGTCGCCCGCCCCTGCGATGACCGGCACCCCGAGGAACGCGGCGGTCTGCGTGTTCGACGGAAGTTGCTGGACGGTGCCCGTGATGGCCGCCGACGCCACGATGGGCGCAAACAACCCCAAGGAGGCGCCGGTCGCGGCGATGAGGGGCGCCGACCAGCTGTCCGTCCGGGTGTCCATGAGGTTCATCGCCGACGCATCGGACGGTTCCGTGGCCCAGCCCGCACCGAGCCGCTGCCGCACGTCGTCCTTGGGGACGGCCAACCGCGCCGCCCGCCGCAGCGCCTCCGGTTCGTGGGCGGCCAGCCAGCGCAGGTGCGCCGAGGTGAACGCCGGGATCGGACGACAACCCGTGACCTCCTCCCACGAGGGCTCGCGCGCCAGCAGCTCGCGGCATTCGGTCTCGGCGCGAGCGTCCGCCCAAAGGATCGCCGGTCGCAACACCCGCCCGGTCTCGTCGCGCAGCACCGTGGTGTGCATCTGCCCCGTCAGCCCGAGGATCGTGTTGTCCGCGGTGATCTGGGGGTAGTGGGAGAACACCACGTCCAGTACCTCACCGAGGGCATGCCACCAATCGTCGGGATCTTGCTCGGCGTACCCGGAGGCGGGCGCGTTCGTCGGATAGCCCCGGCTTGTGAACGTTCGAACCAGGCCGCCGTTGGTGAGGACGCTCACTTTGAGTGCGCTGGTTCCCACGTCGATGCCGATGGCGTGGTGGCGAGCGAGAGGGGGTCGACTCTCGGCTTCGGTGGGGGTTGTCATGGCCCGCCTTCCTCCGGTGCGACGCACCGCTGGCTCCCGTTGGGGTTGGTTGGTTGGTTGAGATCCTGCGTGGCCGCAGGGAGATTGCGCCGGGGCTGGGTGGGAGGGCCGTGACGTCAGGCCACGACCGTCCCACCACGAAGCGCCCCCGCTCTCGGCACGCGGGGGTCGCGACGGCAGGCTCCGCTAGGTGAGCTTCCGAGCGCCGGTCATGATGGCGACCCCCTCGCCCATGTCGTGCGAGGACGGGGTGATGACGCCCGCGCAACTTCCCAGCCGTTGGATCAGGATGCGGTCGGCGACCTCCCACACGTGCGGCATGTTGTGGCTGATGAGGATCACCGCAAGCCCGTTCTCCCGCAGTTGTTTGATCATGTTCAGGACGGACGTCGATTCCTTGACCCCGAGCGCGGCCGTCGGCTCGTCCAGAACCACGACCTTGCTGCCGAACGCGGCGGCCCGCGCCACGGCGACCGATTGCCGTTGTCCGCCGGACAACGTCTCGACCGCTTGGCCCATGTTCTGGATGGTTTGGATGCCGAGGTTCTGGACCGCCGTCGCCGCTCGCTCTCGCATGCCCTTCTTGTCGAGCATGCGCAGCACGGATCCGAGTGGCCCTTTTCGCCGTTCCTCGCGCGCCAGATACAGGTTGCTGGCGATGTCGAGCGCGGGGATGACCGCCAACTGCTGGTAGACCGTCTCGATGCCCGCTGCTCGCGCATCCTGCGGGACTCGGAAGGTGACCTGGTTGCCGGCGAGGTAGATCTCGCCTGTTTCCGGCACGTAGGCGCCGGTGAGGCACTTGATCAGGGTCGACTTGCCCGCGCCGTTGTCGCCGATCACCGCCAGCACCTCGCCTTGATACAGGTCCAGGCTGACGCCGTCGAGTCCCACAACGCGACCGAACGTGATGCCCAGGTTGCGTGCACTGAGGAGCGGCTCGGCCTCGTAGACGTGTCGTCGATCCTCGGGGATGTCGTCCAGAGGGACGGCCAGGCGTTCCATGGTTGTCATGCCTTGACCCTCCGGATCCACTGGTCGAGCGAGACGGCGACGATGATGAGGACGCCGATGGCGAGGAGGCGCCATTGCTGGTCCACCCCGGCCAGGGACAGTCCCAGCGTGAAGGCGCCCACGATCACGGCCCCCAGCAGCGTCCCGATGACGCCACCCCTGCCACCGAACAGCGAGGTTCCGCCGATCACGACGGCGGTGATGCTGTCGAGGTTGGCGTCCACGATGCCGTTGGGGGAGGCTGCGCCCGCGCGTCCGATCTGGATCCACGCCGCCAGCCCGTAAATGAGCCCGGCGGCGCTGTAGACCGACAGCAACACGCGCTTGGTGGGCACACCGGAGAGTCGCGCCGACTCCGGGTCGTCGCCGACCGCGAAGACGTGGCGACCCCACGCGGTCTGCGTCAGGGCGAATCCGACCACGCCATAGAGCAGGAGGACCATGATGACGCCCACCGTGAAGCGGAAGGGGCCGAGGGCGATCGAGGTACCCGTCCAGTTGATCAGGTCAGGCAACCGATCTTCCTGGATGCTCGCGCCGCCCGAATAGAGCAGCGCGATGGCCGTGAAGATCGACAGGGTGCCGAGGGTCACGATGAAGGGCGGCAGGTTGACCTTGGTGACCAAGATCCCGTTGAGGAAGCCCGCCCCGACGGCGACGGCGATGCCGATGAGGATCGCTAAGCCGCCGTTCACCTTGGAGTTGGCGGCCAGGGAGGCCATGGTCATCATCGACAAGATGGTGATGGAGCCGACCGAAAGATCGATCCCCGCCGTCAAGATGATGAGGGTCTGTCCGATGGCGAGGCAGGCCACCACCGCGACCTGTTGGAGCAGCAGCGACTGAGCGTTAGGTGCCAGGTAACGCCCGTTGAGCGCCGAGAAGACGATCGTCGTGAGGACGAGGATCAGCAGGGGGCTCAACCACGGGTGCGCGTGGAGGAGATGCTGGATCCGCTGAGCGGGGCTAAGCCGCCGCCGAGAGAACTCGGCGGCGGCATTGGAGGTGGTCGTCATGAGGAACTGTTACCCCCAGCAGAGCTGGAGACCCTTGGTGGTGTCGATGCTGGGGATGCCAGCAACCGGCTTGTCGGTGACCAGCTGGACCCCGGTGTTGAAGAAGTCCAGGCCATCCGAGGTGGTCGGCTTCTGCCCGGTTCGCGCCAGCTTGACGATGGCTTCCATCCCGAGGGTGGCCATCTTCAGCGGGTACTGCTGAGAGGTGGCTCCGATGAGGCCGTCCTTCACGTTCTTGACTCCGGCGCAGCCGCCGTCCACGGAGACAACGACGGCTTCGGTGATGCCCGCTGCCTTGAGGGCGGCTCGGGCCCCCACCGCGGTCGGCTCATTGATGGTGTAAACCACGTTGATCTTCGGGTCCTTCTGCAGACACGTCTCCATGCCGGTGCGACCGCCGTCTTCGGCGCCGCCGCCGGGCTCCAGGCAGGCGAGGTTGTAGGTGCCGCCGCTGTAGTTGCCGGTCTTTGCCTCGTCGCCGTTCTTGTTGGCGTCGGCGGTGTTGATGCCCATGCCCTCAAGGAAGCCCTGGTCGCGCAGGTAGTCGACCGAGATCACCTTGTCGGTGAAGGCCACGAGTTGGGCGATGTCGGCGGGCTTGCCGTTCAGCTGGGCGGCCGCCCACTTGCCGATGAGGCGTCCGGCTTCACGGTTGTCCGTGGCGAAGGTGATGTCGACCACGTCCTTGCCCGTGGGCGGGGTGTCGAGCGCAATCGCGTAGAGACCGGCGGCCCGCGCCTTCTTGATGGCGGTTTCAACCGAGGGACCGTTGGACAGGATCAGGATGCCCTTGTCGCCGCGGGCGACGGCCTGCTCGATGGCCTTGACCTGGCCGTCTTCGTCGCCGTCCTTGGAGCCGGAGGCGATGGTGAGGCTGACGCCCAGGCCGGGGGCAGCTTCCTTGGCGCCCTTCTGCATGGTGACGAAGAACGGGTTCGTGGAGTCTTTCGTGATCAGGGCGACGCCGACCGGTGCGTTGGAACTCGAGGACGAGCTTGAACTGGTCGAGGTGGTCGTGGAGCAAGCGGTGAGGATCGCCAGTGACGCGGCGGTGAGGCCGACGCTCAGTGTGCGAAGACGACGGTTGAACTTCATTGGATGGGCCCTCTCTGGGTGACGACTCAAGCGGCGTGGTCGGGAGGGCTGAACAAGCCCGGCCCTGCGCTTGGCAGAAGTCTGCACGCGACGACATCGTTCGCGCAATCGTTTCCGTCAACGTGACTTAACCGTGACTAAAGTCCTTAAGACGTTTACAGAGAGCTCGGTGGAGTAGCGCCGTCGAGGGCGCAGCCGCAGGATTCCCGGTGAATGAAATCGGTCGGGATGCGGCGCGTGGTCACCGGCGCTTCGGGATCCGCGATCCGTCGCATGAGCAGCCGGATGGCGCGCACCCCGATTTCGTCCGTCCGCTGTCGCACTACCGTGAGGCGGGGTTGGAAGAAGTCCGCCCAGGCAAAGTCATCGAAGCCGACGAGGGCGAGATCCTCCGGCACGCGGATCCCAAGAATGCCGGCCGCCCGCATCAGGCTGAGCGTGGTGGAGCTGTTGCCCGACACGATCGCGGTGGGCGGGTCGGGGAGGGCCATGAAGCCCTTGAGGGTCGTGAGGACGTGGTCCGGATCGTCGAAGCCGGAGCCGATGAGGTTCGGATCCACCTCGATGCCATGACGCTTCAGGGCTTTGCGATACCCCTTGCGGCGTTCCAGCGTCGTCGACAACATCGGCATGCTGGTGATGAGGCCGATCCGACGGGCACCTCGGGCCTCGATCAGATGGTCGGTCAACTGCTCAGCCGCCGACGTGTTCTCGGTGCCGATCTGATCGAAGCCGCCGGTGGTGAAGCGGTCCACCACCACGGTCGGGATCCCGTGCTTGCGGAGATAGCGAACGGCGGGGGAGTCGGGCGCGGACGGGGCGATGATGATGCCATCGACGCGACGGGCGGACAGCGCCTTGATTGCGGCAAGCTCCGGGGCGGCGGCGTCCTCGGTATCGGTGAGCAGGACGCTCAGCTTCTGGGCGCGCGCCTCGACCTCGATAGGTCTCACGACGTCGGCCAGCGCCACCTTGGACAACGCGGGCGCGGCCAATCCGATCATGTTGGTGGTGGCCGTCTTCATCGAGCGGGCCACGCTGTTGGGGATGTAGCCGTTCTGTTCGACGGCCGCCATGACGCGTTGCCGGACGTCCGCAGACACGAACCGGGTGTCGTTGAGAACGTGGGAGACGGTGGTGATTGAGACCCCGGCGAGGCGAGCCAAGTCGGCCATCGTGGGCGGGCGTTGACGGCCTGCGGTGCTGGTCATGGCGCTACTCCGACGACGCCGGGCTGGCCGCTTGCGCGGCGGCCTTCGGGCGCGGTGCTGTGTCTCGCTTCACGCGACGACCCCCCATTCGTTCCCTCCCGTCTGCGGCAGCGCATCCAGCTTCCGCGACGAGGAATCACGACCGCAGGGTAACGCACCAACCTTGGGGTTGGGTAAGCCGTGGACCTTGCGATCCGGGTGTGAGCCCGGCTCGCCTGCCGGGTTAGGAGTCGCCTCCGGGATGGTTGTACAGCTTGAACGCGATCTCGCTGTTGGCGGGGGTGTGCCGGGTGATGCCGAAGGCGACGGGCTCGTCTTCGGCGAGGAAGACGGTCGATTCGATGGCCAACACACTGTCCCCCACGGGCACGGCGAGCGCGGTGGCCAGGTTCTCGTCCAGGTGCTCGACTCGCACGAGGAGGTCGTTGCGGGCGAGCTCAAGCTGGTGCGACTTTTCGAGGTAGTCGAAGAGGGAGCCCTGGGTGAGGTCCTGGGTTAGGACGTCGGGGAAGCGTGCGGCCGATAGGTAGGTCAGGACGTGCTGGTGCAGCGACCCGTTGACGTAGCGCAGGCGGGCGATCTCGATGACAGCGTCCGCTGGGTGGAGGCCGAGGGCTGTCGCGGCGTCGGGATTGTGAACCACGTGGTTGGCCAGGACGCGGGTCGTGACTTCACGTCCGAGCAGGGTTTGCTGCCGATAGAAGCCGGTGATCCGCTCGGCGAAGGTTTCCCGGGCGTGCACGTACTTGGGCAGCGTGACGAAGGTGCCCCGGCCTTGCTCCCGGCTCAGGTAGCCGGTGCGCATGAGATCCTCCACGGCCCGCCGGATGGTAATCCGGCTCACGCCGTACTCCTGGCAGAGGGTGGGTTCCGTGGGCAGTTGATCGCCCGGTGACATCTCCGCGATGCGGCGCGCCAGGTGGTCGCGCACGGTGGCGTACTTCGCCGTTCCATCAACCATCGTGCCTCCGATCAGCCTGCTCATTATCCACGGGGGAAGCGGTCAGGAGCCACCCGTTGCTCCTTATTCAATATGACGTTATGATGAATCCAGATTCGCCACACGAACGGAGCAGCGGTGACAGACCCCTGGAGCAACCTCGATGAGCGGGCCGCCAATGCGGCACGACTCCTCGCAGTCGACGCGGTGGAGGCGGCCCAGTCGGGTCATCCTGGTGCCGCGATCTCCCTGGCGCCGGTGGCGCACCTGCTGTTCCAGCGCACGATGCGCCACGATCCGCGAGACCCTGACTGGGTCGGACGCGACCGGTTCGTGTTGTCGTGCGGGCATGCCAGCATGTTGCTGTACGCCCAGTTGTACCTGTCCGGCTATGACCTCGAGATCGACGATCTTGCGGCCTTTCGGCGCCTCCACTCGCGGACCCCGGGGCATCCCGAGAGGGGGGTCACGGCCGGGGTGGACGCCAGCACGGGTCCGCTCGGACAGGGCATCGCGATGGCCGTCGGCATGGCCATGGCCTTCAAGCACCAACGGGCCGTCTACGACCCGAACGCCGCCGTGGGCGAATCGCCCTTCGATCGTCGAGTGTGGGTGATCGCGTCGGACGGGGACCTGCAAGAGGGGGCTTCGTACGAGGCGGGCGCCTTGGCCGGACGTCAGCAACTCGACAACCTGACGGTCATCTACGACGACAACGGGATCCAGATCGAAGGGTCCACCTCGTTGGCGTGGGATGAGGACGTCCCGGCACGATTCAGCGCTCAGCGTTGGCGCGTGTCCGTGGTCGGCCGTGCCGACAGCGGCGACGTGGATGTGGTGGGCGTCGATCGGGCCATCGCCGCCGCCGACGGCGACCCGCGTCCGCACCTGATCGTGCTGAAGTCGGAGATCGCCTGGCCCGCGCCCACCGCGCGCGGCACGGCGGGCGCCCACAGTGGCGCTTTGGGTGCGGACGAGGTGCGGCGGCTTCGGGAGGTCACGGGCGGTCCCGCCACACCCTTTGAGGTGGAGGCGGACGTGCTGGGCTATACCCGGCGAGCGATTGGCCGTGGGCAATCACTGCACGCGTCCTGGAACGACGCGATGGAGCGCTGGCAACGCGAGAACCCCGACCTGGCCGAGCAGTGGCGGGCGGCGCAGGCGCGTGAGCTTCCCGCGGGACTCGCGGCGGCGATGCCGACCTTCGAGGTCGGCAGCCAGCTCGCGACCCGCGACGCCTCCGCCAAGGTGATCCAGGCGCTGGCGGCACAGATTCCCGAACTCATGGGGGGCTCCGCCGACCTCGCCGAGGCCAACAAGACGCTCATCGCCGCCTCGGCCAGCTTCCTGCCCGAAGGGGACGGTCGCCTCGGGCGCAACATCCATTGGGGTGTCCGTGAGTTGGGGATGACGGCGGCCCTGAACGGCATGCTGCTGGCGGGTGGCGTGCGGGCCTTCGCGGCTACCTTCCTGGTCTTCTCTGATTTCCAGCGGCCGGCAGTGAGGTTGGCGGCGCTGATGAACCTGCCCGCGATCTACGTCTGGACGCACGACTCCGTCGCGGTGGGTCCCGACGGCCCGACGCACCAACCCATCGAGCAGCTCCCGAGCCTTCGGGCGATGCCGGGTCTGACGTTGATCCGGCCGGCGGACGCCCGTGAAACGGTCGCCGCCTGGCTGGTCGCGCTCGAGCAGGAGGGCCCCACCGGGTTGGTGTTGTGCCGTCAACCGCTGCCCACGCTGGACCTTCCGTCCGCCATCACCCTGGCGGGGGTGCGGCGAGGGGCCTACGTCCTCAGTGAGGATCCGGACGCGTCGCTGCTCCTCATCGCCACGGGTAGCGAGGTTGGATTGGCCCTAGCGGCCGCCACAGAGGTGCGGGCGGCTGGCGTGAAGGTGCGGGTGGTGAGCATGCCGTCCCGGGAGATCTTCGAGCGCCAAGACGCCGCCTACCGTGACTCCGTCCTGCCCCCCAGGCTGACGCAGCGGGTGGTCATCGAGGCTGCCGCGACCTTCGGGTGGCGGGACATCGCCGGCGATCGAGGGGTTGTCGTGGGCATCGATGAGTTCGGCTTGTCCGGCGGGGGCGACGACGTGCCGCGCGCCTTCGGTATGACCGTCGAGCGGGTTCTGGAGGCGATCGAAACCGTCCGCGCGCAGGCGTGAGGTCGCTCCCGGCGCTCGGCGACGCGAGGGACCAAGGCCGGTGTGATCAGGCGACGGGGTCGGCCTGCAGTAGGGCTGCGAGCGTGGCCAACGATTCGGGGCGAATCCAGTAGTAAACCCAGGTTCCCTTGCGCTCGCAGTCGATGAGCCCGGCCTCGCGGAGCACCTTGAGGTGGTGGCTGATGGTCGGCCCAGAGAGGTCGAAGTGGGGGGTGAGGTCACAGACGCAGGTGCGGCCCGCCGCGGCGATGCGCGCGGCCAGCTGGAGCCGGACGGGATCTCCCAGGGCCTTGAACATGGGGGCGATGCGTTGTGCTGTCTCCTCGTCCACCGGCGTCACGGCTAGCGCGCAGCACGGCGCGACGACCGCTGATCCGGGTGGGGTCGGCACCTGCATGAGCGGGATCTGCATGCCGCTATCTTGACATATATCGAATCAACTTGCAGGATCCTGTTTAGACGATCATCTATTCAAAGGATCTCCCATGACTGATACCGCGAACCTCCTCGACGAGGGGCAGGTCAAAGAAGCCGTCCGCCAGCGCTACGCTGCGGCCGCCCGTTCGGCGCTCGGTGAGGCGGAGTCGTCCTGCTGTGCACCCACCTGCTGCACCGCGCCGACCGACACCGTCACCGTGCCTGCCCCGCCGCCCGTAGTCGCGGTCGAGTCGTCGTGCTGCGGCTCCAGTTGTTGCGGTGGCGCCGCCGGCGGGGCGCCCACCGATCCGATCTCAGGGAATCTGTACGATCCGTTGGCGACTCCCTCTGACGGGGCCTTGGCGGCCTCGCTGGGGTGCGGCAACCCGACGGCTCTGATCGACCTGCATCCCGGACAGGACGTTCTGGATCTGGGTTCGGGCGGCGGCCTGGACGTCCTGCTCTCGGCGCGGCGCGTGGCTCCCGGTGGGACGGCCTACGGCGTGGACATGACCGACGAGATGCTCACCTTGGCCGAGCGGAACCGCGTCGAGGCGGGCATCGCGAACGCCACGTTCGTCAAGGGCTCGATCGAGGCCGTTCCCCTTCCCGACGCCAGCGTCGATGTCGTGATCTCCAACTGCGTCATCAACCTCTCGACCGACAAGGATGCTGTGCTGCGCGAGGCCTTCCGGGTGCTGCGCCCCGGCGGCCGATTCGCGGTCTCGGACATCGTGTTGCTGCGTCCGCTGCCGCCGGAGTTGTCCTCGGTGGTGGCGCTGTGGACGGGGTGTCTCGCTGGCGCCCTTCTCGACAGCGACTATCTGGCGAAGCTGAGCGCCGCCGGGTTCGACGATCCGTCCGTCCAGGTCACCCGCACGTACAGCCGCGAGGACGTGGCGGAGTTGGCGGCGATGATCCAACCTGGGGACATCCCGGTGGGACTCGACCTGCAGGCGGGCGTTGATGCCCTGGCGGGCGCCTTTGCGAGCGCGTTCATCCGCGCGGCCAAGCCCATCGCCTGAGTCGGGCGGCGGTTTTGTGACCTTAGGGCGCTTTATCGTCCATAGATAAAGCGCCCTAAAGGTCGTAAAGTCGGGGTATGAAGGCACTGACCAACCCCTACACGCCCAACGCCGGGGCGCAGCCGTTGGCGCTTGTCGGACGCGATGACGAGGTGCAGTCGTTCGAGGTCCTGCTGGCCCGGATCGAGAAGGGCCGCAGCGAGCAATCCATGATCGTCACCGGGCTGCGGGGGGTCGGCAAGACCGTCCTGCTGGCCCTGCTGCGGCGCAAGGCGCTCGCGCGCGATTGGGTCGTGGTCGAGATCGAGGTGCGCAAGCACGACGATTCGGAGTTCCGCCGCGACCTGGCGGTGCAGCTGCGATCGGCGCTGTTGGAGCTGTCGCCGAAGATCCGCTGGACGGACCGCATGAAGCACGCCGCGAGCGTCCTGAAATCGTTCACGCTGAGCGTCGACACGACGGGCAAATGGTCCGCGGGGCTGGACGTCGAGGCGGCCGAGGGTGTCGGCGATCACGGCGACCTCAGCCTCGACCTCACCGATCTGTTCCTCGCCGTCGGACAGGCCGCGCAAGAGCACGAGAAGGGGGTCGTCCTGCTGCTCGACGAGGTGCAGTTCTTGAAGCCCTCGCAGTGGGAGGCGTTGATCCAAGCGCTGCACAAGGTCGTCCAGCGGAACCTCCCGATCACCATGGTCGGTGCCGGATTGCCCCACAGCGCCGAGTTGGCCGGGGACGCCAAGTCCTACGCCGAGCGGCTGTTCACCTTCCCGCGGTTGGGGTACCTCTCGGCGTCCGACGCCAAGCAGGCCCTGTCGCTCCCGGCGGGGGAGGAGCTGGTGAGCTTCACGCCCGAGGCGCTCGATCGCGCGGTCGCGATCACCGGCGGCTATCCGTACTTCATTCAGGAGTTGGGTTACGCGGTCTGGACGGTGGCCGATGGTCCGGTGATCACGGAGGCGGACGTCCTCGCCGCGGAGCCCACCTACGAGGCGAAGCTGGACGCGTCCTTCTTCCGCGTGCGCCTGGATCGAGCCACGGATCTCCAGCGGGCCTACCTTCGGGCGATGGCCGAGCTCGGCAGCGCGCCCCAAAAGGCGGCGGACGTCGCGGCGGTGATGGGCCGAGCGTCCACGAATCTGGGCCCCACCCGCGCCGAGCTCATCAACATGGGCCTGCTCTACACGCCCGAACACGGCTACGCCGCGTTCACCGTCCCGCACTTCGACCGATTCCTGTTGCGGGCCATCCCCGTCCTGGATGTCCCGGCACCGAGGTCTCGCCGCGCTTAGAAGCCATGAGGGTGGTCTGGCGTGCCCCGTACGCGTGGGTGCCTGGCTAAGGCCAATTGGTGTGCGATTGTGGGCCCGAGGGGAACCCGTCGCCGCGCAACTGGCCTCTCGAAGCGGAACGTCCCGGGCCCGCCGGATCCCATTCGACGTCCATAGCTGGGTGGATCGTGCGAGGCCGATCGGCGTGCCCGCGTTTGTTGCTGGCCTTCCTGAATCCTTTGCTGAGGAGCTTTGCCTTGCGGCTGCCGCCTGTGCAGTCGAACTCATAGGCGGCGCGATCTCCCCTGCAACAAAGACTTGCATCATCGAGAATCGTTCAGCGAAAGGGAAGCGAGACCAGAACGGGGAATCCGACCACTCAGTGATTTCGGGGTCGATGCCCACCCTCGGGTTGGCTTCCACCTCCATATCCTCGTGCCATGGATTCAGGGTGAGCCGAGCAAGGTCTGCTTTGCCCATCTGCAACACTCGGTCTCCCCATTCGACGGTATAAGTGCAGCCCCGGGGTATGGCGAAGACAGGTGCCACCTCAGCCAGCCGGAAAGTTCCCTGAACCAGACGCCGGTGGCGATCGAGGCGCGCCAACCTGTTGATCCATCCGAGGAAGTTCGCGTCCATGTTCGAGTTCCAAGGCTGCATCTCTCGTAACATCTCCCTTTGGTGTGGCGCCAAGTCCTTGAGTCGAAAGAGATTGCGGGTCCAGGCGCCCTCTGTTTCGTAGATCGGATACTGAGTCTGGTCGCCGAGGGGTGGCGGGACGCTCCCCGACATGTATGCGGCCGTGGCCCAAATTGTGTAGTCGAGGGCGGTTCGTAGGTTGTAGAGCCACTCTCCGGCGGTGACAGCGAACTCGGTCGGCATCGGGCGCGTGGCCCGGACTTGAAGGACATAGACCCCAGGCCCCACTAGATCCAACGAGCAGTCGAACGGATGATCCGCGATGTGTCTGTTCCAAATCTTGATCAATTTCTTTCGGTGGTCATTGGCGCGATCCCACCTCGACCATGCGTCATTGAACAAGTTCTCATGCATGGCCAATTCTCCCGCATCGCCAACCGCCTTCGGGTGGCTAGGCCGGCAATCAAGTCGGCGCGCATCGACGGTAATGGCCAAAGGCGTGTGGAGGGAGTCGAGGACAGTGTCAGTACGCAATCAAGGTGTGAGCAAAGTGCTCACCGTGAGCACTTTGCTCACACCTTGATGGCGGCGACCCTCGATCTCCCCCGTCCCACTGTCACAGGCAGGGGTTGTTTGTCGTGATGGTCTCCCAAGAGCGAGCGTGGCCGGAGGATTCCCACTCAGACCATGCTTCTGCGTAGGCGTCTTCCAACACCGGGTCGGGCAACTGTCGGATGGCTTGTTGGATTGCCGCCGACCGGCTGTTCAGGCCTGCCGCATGCGCGAAGCGATCCAATGCCGCGACATCGCTCTCCGAGAGGGTGATGGTCAACTTCACCTGACCCATGTCATCAGCCTGCCACGCCGGGAGGCGGAAGGGTGTGCCTCTGGTCTTACCGTTGTGTGACGAGCCGCCTCTCGATAAGAATTGCACGCCGTGCAATAACCAGAGGAGCGGTCCGTGAAGATCACCGTGATGACCCAGGACACCCGGGGTGGGGTGCAGCCGTACGCCGCCTTGGCGAGGGCGCTGGTGGAGGCGGGCCACGAGGTGCAAGCCGTTGCGCCCGCCGACCTGGCGTGGCTGTTCGAACGCAACGGTGTCACCTGCTTGGCGCTGGATGGCATGCCGACGGAGCTGGCGCGCGAGGTCGCCCTCGATTCCCAAGGGGATCGTCATGGCGGGCTCCGCAAGGCCGCGAAGGCCATCGCGGCGAAGGCGCCGGGGTGGGCGGTGACCGTCCTGGAGTTCGCCGAGGGCACGGACATCCTCACCGGCGGCGTCGGGGGAGCGGTGCTGGGCCAGCCCGTAGCCGACGCCCTCGGCGTTCCTTGGGTGCCCGCGCACCTGCAGCCGGTCGGCCTGCGGAATCGGGCCTACCCGGGTGTGCTGATGACGAACCTCCCGCGGCTGGGCGGGCTGGGGAACCTGCTCGGTCAGGCGCTCACGGAGGCGGCGATCCGGCTGCCGTTCCAGGGCATGCAAAAGGCTGCGCATCGGGCACTCGGCGCTCGGACGCGCGCCCCGAAGTTCGCCGGCGCCGTCTATGGCATCAGTCCCGCCGTGATCCAGCCGCCGGCGGGCGCGGATAGCCACCTGATGGCGGGCTACTGGTTCGACACCAGCTATGCGGACGTCCTTGCCCCGGAGGTCCTCGACTTCCTGGCGCGCGAGCCTGGTCGTCCTGTGGTGAGCGTCGGCTTCGGAAGCATGCACATCGCCGATCCGCAGGCCCTCCGCGCGACGATGCTCGCCTCGGCACGCGCCCTGGGCGTCCGCGTCGTGTTCATCGCGGGAAACGGTGCGGTGGCGCAGGGGTCCGACGATCCGGACGTCCTCACCGTGTCCTCGATCTCCCACACGGCACTGTTCCCGCGGATGGCGGTCAACGTGCACCACGGGGGAGCTGGGACGAGCGCCGGAGCCTTCGCGGCGGGCGTCCCGAGTGTCATCGTGCCCTTCGGGGCCGACCAGCCGTTCTGGGCGCTGCGGGCGTCCGCGCTGGGGGTGGCGCCGGATCCGATTCCGGTGGAGCGGGTCACCCAAGGTCGGATCACCGAAGCCCTCCGTCGCGCCTTGTCGGACGAGGGTCTCCGCGCTCGGTCCGCCGAGGTGGGCGCGACGATACGCGCCGAGGACGGCTCCCGTAACGCGGCCCAGTGGTACGGCCGGATCGGCCTGTGAGCACGGACATCGAGCCCCGGTTGCTGCCCCGCGAACCCGGCAATCGCCGCGGACGCGCCACCGCCGAGAAGCTTGGCCTCGCGGCCCTGGAGGTCGCTGAGGCGAAGGGCGTTTCAGCGACGACCGTTGACGAGATCTGTCGGGTCGCCAACGTCAGCCGCAGAACCTTCTTCCACCACTTCCCCTCCCTCGACGCCGCACTCCTCGGCACAGCAGTTCCCGTCGTGAACCCCGACGCCGTGGCGCGTTACGTGGCCGAGCCGGTCCCGATCCTTGCCGGCGCCCTGGAGCTCGTCGAGATCCCGGACGAACTGAGCCCCGCCTCGCCGATCGGTGCCCGCCGCCAGGCCTTGGTGCGCTCCACGCCGCACCTTCAGGCCGCCGCGCGCGAGCGGCTGATGCCAGCAGCGGCGGCGGTACTTGAGGCGGTGACGGCTAAGGTCTCCCAGCGTCCGGACCTGGACGCCGACGAATCACGCCTCATCGCCCAAACCGTGGTGACGATGGCCGCGGCGTTGATCCAAGCCAGCTACGGCGACGAGACCTTCGAGCCCGGCGCTGCTCTCCGGCGGCTCGCGCCCGTGTGGAGTTCACTCCTCGAGTGAGGTCCCGATCAGGCCGCTTTGCCGCCGTACCGCTGCCTGGCAGCTTCGCCGGTCGTCCCGACGAACGCTCCGATGACCACGACAGACCCGCCTCCCGGGCGACCTAGATCGCCTCCAGGGCGCGTCGTTAAGTTCACAGGTACCGGCGTTGCGGGCGGTGAGGGAGGGGTTATGTCGGACGGGCGTCCTCGCAGGCCTCCACCAACGGCGGACCGTCGAGGTGGGTGTGCCATTCGGCGATCAGGGCGCGCATGGCCGGATCGTCGTTCACGCGAACTTGGTCCGCCTCAAAGGTGGCTCGGTCCTGGTAGGCGAAGACCTCGACGAAGCCGGCGGGGTCGTCCAGGTTCCACTGCAAGGAAGCCGTGATACCGCTGGGCGCCTCGTAGGTTGATCGGGCGCGGAAGAAGAACTCCTCCAGTGCTTCCCGGGAGGTCGCCAGCCGGCACCGCAGGTACAACGTGATCATGGGGCATGTTATGACCCGCGGTTCGCGGAGGGCCCCCAACAAAGTGTGATCAAAGTGCTCACCGTGAGCACTTTGCTCACACCTTGTGGGCGCGGCCTTCGTCCGGAGGAGTTGACCTCGCCAAGGTGAAGCGGCCACCCTGGACGCATGCTGTCCTGACCTCCCGCCGCCCTGCCCCTGCGCGACCGAGGTCCTTTCATGCCCGCATCCCTTTTCGCTTTTGGCGTCGCCGCTTCTTTTGGCGCGCGTCCGCTGTTCGCCGCCCTCGACCTGACGCTGGCCTCGGGCGACGTCACCGCTGTCGTTGGTCCCAATGGCGCCGGCAAGACCACGCTGCTGCGCATCCTCGCGGGCCTGCATCCCCCGGATGCGGGCACCGTCCGGGTCGCCCCGGCCGCAGCGACCGTCGGGTACCTGCCGCAGGCGGCGGCGACGGAGGGGACGATCCTCGACGACGTCCGGCGCTGGACGGGCGTGGGCGCGGCGACCGCTGAGTTCGAGGCTGCGGGGGAGGGGCTGGCCGCGGCCGGGAACATGTCCGAGGTGCCCCCCGCCGTGGCGGACCGGTACGCGGCCGCCCTGGATCGCTGGTTGGCCCTGGGCGCGCCTGATCTCGAGGCGCGGCTGGGGGAGATGTTGCCCCGGGTGGGGCTGAGCGTCGACGTCGATCGTCCGCTGTGCACCCTCTCAGGCGGCCAGTTGGGCAGGGCGGCTCTAGCCTCCGTGCTGGTGAGCCGTTTCGACATCCTGCTGCTGGACGAGCCCACCAACAACCTGGACGCCGACGGCCTCGCCCTGCTTACCGACTTCGTCAAGGCGAGCCAGGCACCGGTCCTCGTCGCATCGCACGACCGGGCGTTCCTGGACGAGGTGGCCACGGCGGTGGTTGAACTCGACGTGGTCCAGCAGAAGGTGCGGCATTACCGAGGCGGCTGGAGCGACTCTCGGGCGGCGAAGGCGCTGCTGGCGGAGCAAGCGGACCAGGCCTACGAAA
Source organism: Micropruina sp. (assembly GCA_016716635.1). Lineage (GTDB taxonomy): Bacteria > Actinomycetota > Actinomycetes > Propionibacteriales > Propionibacteriaceae > JADJVZ01. Next base: position 572,190 of record JADJVZ010000014.1, on the reverse strand, counting down.
CCTACCGGGGCCAGCAGGCGGCGCTGGACGCCCAGGCGGCCCGGCAGACCGAGTGGGCCGCCCGGGGTCGCGCCAAAGGCGCCGCCCTCGGCCCACACCAGCACCTCGCGCGTCAGCACAAAGAGAACAAGGCCCGCCGCATGGATCAGCGCGCCGCCCGGGCCCGCGACGCCGCCCGACGGCTCGAGGAGGTGGCGGAGCCGCGCAAGGCGTGGCAGTTGCAGTACCGAATCAACCTGGCTCCCGATCCGGCGGCGGTCGTCCTCACCCTGGACGGGGTGGTCGCCACCCGCGGCGACTTCACGCTGGGACCGTTCTCGGGGCAGGTCGTCCGCGGCGACCGGGTGGTGCTCGTCGGGCCGAACGGGTCGGGCAAGACCACCCTCCTGGCGGCGATCCTGGGGGAGCGGGTGCCGTCCGCCGGGCGGATCTCCTGGGGGACGGGGATTCGCCTCGGGGTGGTCGACCAAGAGCGGACCCTGATAGCGGGGCAAGATTCCCTGGTGGACGTGGTGATGGCCGCTCTTGGCTGGACGGACAGGGCCGCCGCTCGAACGCTGCTGGCGAAGTTCGATCTGGGGGCGGACCATGTCACCCGTCCGTGCCAAACCCTGTCGCTGGGAGAGCGGACCCGTGCCAGCCTGGCGGTGCTGCAGGGCCGGGAAGTCAACGTGCTGGTCCTCGACGAACCGACCAACCACCTCGACGTGGCGGCCATCGAGCAGCTGGAGGTTGCACTTCAAGCCTTCGAGGGCACCCTTCTGTTTGTCAGCCATGACAAACAGCTCGCCGAGGCGTTAGCCCCGACGGCCACGTGGCGTTTTCCGCTTCGCTGAGCCCCGCCCGACAGTCGTGCGACCGCCCGCGTCGGACTGCCCCCGACCCGTTGAATCCACCGTGCCCACCGTGAGCACTTAACTCACACTGTCTTGGGAAAGGGAGGGTTAGTCACCCGGTAGCCCGCCCTCAGAGGTTCGAGGGCGGCGAGGACCAAGTCGAGGCCGAAGGTGAACTCCTCCGCCGGGTCGTAGCCGGCACTGAAAAGCTCCGTGGCGGATTCGTTGAGGTAGGGAAACTCGTCGGAGGGAAGCAGGGGCAAGTAGACGTCCTCAGCCATGTCGGCGAGCTCGTCGGCAGTGTCGAACGGCAGGCTGGTCGCCTGGAGGGCGTAACCGTAGACGTAGCTGTTGAGTAACCAGTTGGCGTGCGTCGCCATCGCGACCGAGAAACCCGCCCTTCGCAGGCAGGCGGTGACCGCTTCGCGGTGGCGCAGGTTCGCGGGGCCAGGCGATGTCCGCGACTCCATGAGGCCGATCGCCCACGGGTGGCGTGCGAGAACCTGTCGGGCAGATTCGGACTCCCGGCGCATCGCGTTCTGCCAGTCACTATCAGTGGGCGGGAGCTCGATCTCCGCGAACACGATGTCGATCATGGCGTCGAGAAGCTCGTCCTTGTTCGCCACGTAGTGGTAGAGCGACATCGCGCCCGCCCCGAGCATGCCCGCGAGCCGGCGCATGCTCAGGCCCTCGACCCCCTCGCGGTCGGCGAGTCGGACGGCTTCGACGACGACGCGATGCTTGCTCAACCCTGGGGCTGCCGCGGCCCCGCCTTGCTTCTTCGGTGACACGGGTCTCCTTGCTGTCGCGACCGCCTTGACAACCGTACAGCGTACGCGCCATCGTACGGTGTACGTCGTACGATGTACGAAGCCCTCGCGATCGCATCCCTAACCCCGAGGTGCGCCGCCACGACCGGCGGCGGACCGCCCACTACAAGGAAGAATCGATGACCATCCGAACGACAACCCCGAACTTTCTCGACAACCCACCGATGCCCGCGCAGGCCAAGATTGCCGCCGCGTGGACCAGCTTCATGTTCCTTTACATCTACGTGGACTATTTCGGTCTCTATAAGCCGGGCCATGTGAAAGGCATTCTCGATGGGAAGGTGTGGGTCCTCGATGTCAGCCCCAACCTCTTGACCGGCATGCTCGCGTCAGTGGCCGTCCCGGCGATGATGGTGGCCCTCTCCATCGCGCTGTCGGCCCGGATTAGCCGCGCAACGAACCTGGTCGTGGCGGCGCTCTACATGCCGTACTCGGCGTTCAACGCCGCGGGGGCGACCTGGGACTGGGCGCCCTTCTACGGCCTCTCCATCGGTCTCGAGGTGCTTCTCCTGGCCTTCATCATGCGTGTCGCCTGGACGTGGCCTCGGGTCGCGGTCGTCCCAGAGCCCGCCATGGTGGCCGCTCGGAAACAGGGGGCCGTGTAGGGCCCACGCCGTTCCTACGGCGTGGCGAGCCGCTGTTGCCGCAGGCGGCAAAGGGCCGGCCAGTGCGCCCCGGCAGGCCCACACACACGACAAAAGCGCCTCTGGCTTGCGTTTCCGCTCGCCAGAGGCGCTCTGCTTTTGGTCGGGGTGACAGGATTTGAACCTGCGACCTTACGGTCCCGAACCGTACGCGCTACCAAGCTGCGCCACACCCCGATCGGCCCCTCAGGGCCGTTGATGAGCATAACCCATGCCCAAGGGCTGTACCTACTCGGACCGCGCTACGAGCCGCAGCAGGCTCACTTCGGGACGGCAGGCGAACCGGAACGGGGCATAAGGGCTCATGCCCAAACCGGCCGACACATGGACGATCGACGTGTGCTTCTTGCGGCGATGCCGGTGGACGCCCCGCGCATGTTGAGGCGGTAGATCGCAGTTGCTGATGAGCGCGCCGTAGGCCGGAACGCAGACCTGGCCGCCGTGGGTGTGCCCAGCCAAGATGAGGTTCACGCCGTCCTTGGTCATGGAGTCCAAGATCCGCAGGTACGGGGCGTGGGTGACGCCAATGGTCACGTCCGCGTCGGGGGCCACGGGCCCGGCGACTTGGGAGTAGTCGTCACGGTTCTCGTGCGCGTCACTCGTGCCGCGGAAATCGAGCGTCGTGCCCTGAAGGTCCATCCGCGTGCGGTGCTCGTTGAGGTCAACCCAACCACCGGACGACAGCACGGCCGTCAACTCGTCGATCGGCATCGGTGGACGTTCGTAGTGCTGGCTGGGGCCGGACGGCATGAGGTAGGCCAGCGGATTCCGGAAGTGCGGAAGTCGGTAGTCGTTGGACCCGAAAACAAACACCCCCGGCACCTGTAACAGTTCGTTCAGGTCGGACGCCAGCGCCTCGATCGCCTCAGGCTCGGAGATGTTGTCGCCGGTGTTGACCACGAAGTCGGGTTCGAGGGCGATGAGGCGCCGCAGGAACTCCCGCTTGGCGCGCTGCTTCGTCAGCAGATGGAGATCCGCGATGTGCAGCACCCGCAGGGTGTCGTGCCCCGGCGGAAGCACCGGCAGGGCACCGCGGCGCACCAGGAAATCCCGAGGTTCGATGAGAACCCCGTAGGCGAAACAGCCGACGGCTGCGACGCCCAGGGCGCCGACCGTCCGAGTCAGACCGCTCAACCTGTGGCCACCGGTGCAGGGGCGACCGGCGCCGGGGCTGCCGGTGCGGGCTGCTCCGGACCACCTGACACCGAAATGTAGATCGTGCTGAACTGCGGGGCCATGCCGCGCGGGCTGATTCCGAGGAATGTGCCCGGGGGCTGGTCGTTGGGCGTGCTGCGCACGACGCCGGCGAACCCGGCGGCCTGCAGGGCGGCCTTGCAGCTGGCCACGCTGTTGCACGACGGCACTGCCACCTTTTGGGCGGCCTGCTGGGCCCCGGGCACCACAAACTGGGTGTTCGGCTTGCCCTCGAGGGCCGCCTGTAGCGCGGGCTTCATGATCAGGCCACCCGCCTCTGATCCGGAGGATCCCTTGAGGGTGTAACCGCTCTGCAGATGCCATCCGCCCAAGCCGTAGCTGCCGCGGTTAGCCCAAATGCTCGAGTACTTCGGGTCGCGATCCTCGGCGATCATGCCGGCTGCGACGACCTCGGGGGTGTAGCCCATGCACCAGATGGCGAGAACTCCGTTCTCGGTTCCAGTCTTGCCAGCGATATCCCAGTTACCCGAGGGTCGAGCCGACGCGGCGGTTCCGCCCCCCTTATATGGCTGCTGCAGGACGACGTTGACGCGGTCGGCAACGTCCTGCGAAATGACCTGAGAACAGTTTGCTGCGGGGGCCGCCAGCGCCTGGCCCGCCTTGGTCTTGATCTCGGTGATCAGGATCGGGGTGCAGTGCATGCCGCGCGCGGCGAACGTGCCATAGGCCTCGACCTGCGAGAGCGGGGAAATCTCGACTGTGCCCAGGGTGAAGGACGGGTTATCGCCGTACTTCTTGAGGTCAGTGTTGGTGGCGGCCTTGAGGCCAAGTGTCTGGGCCATCTTCACCACGTTGCAGATGCCCACATCCTGCTCCAGGGCGACGAAGTAGCCGTTCACCGAGGCGCCCGCGCCGGTCAGCATGTCCATGGGGCCCTGTCGGTCGCTGTCGACGATCCAACTGCTGCGCTGGACGATCGTCCCGCTGCAGCCGCCCGGGAAGCGTTCGCCCTGGAACTGCCAACTCTTCTGCACGTCGTACGACCGGCTGATGGGCATGCCCATCGCCAGCGCCGCCGCGGTCGTGTACGCCTTGAACGTCGAACCGCCTTGGAAACCGGAGTAGCCGCCTTGGCTGAGCGGCACCGCGTAGTTGTACCAGGTGCCACCATCGCCGGTCATCTGCGGACGACTCTGCGCCATGGAGGTGATGAGCCCAGTACCGGGTTGCATCGTGATCGACAGCGAGATCACCGGATCGCCGGGCTTGATGTAGCGGCTGATCGCGTCTTGGCTGGCCTCCTGGATCCGCGTGTCAATGCTGGTCTTGATGACCAAACCGCCGCGGTAAAGCAGGTTGTGGCGGTCGGTGGGGTTCGCGCCCAGGCTCGGGCTTTGGACGAGGAGCTTCTCCAGGTAGCGGCACACCAGGGGCAGCGAGGCGCTCACGCAGCCGCCCTGGCTGACCTGCACCTTGGAGGCGTCCCACTTCTCAGCCTTGGCCGCCGCGATGGCGTCCGGCTTGATCGCAGCGATGCCGGGAACGTCGGTCGAACCGGCTGCGGCGAGCTCGCCAATGCGGTCCACGACGTTGTTGCGGCGCTCGACGGCAACCAGGGGGTGATGGACGGGGTCGGTGGTGACCGGGTTGCGGACGACGCCTGCGAGCATGGCCGACTGGGCCAGGTCGAGATCCTTCGCGGACACTCCGAAGTAGTGCTTGGCGGCGGCCTCAACGCCGTAGGCGCCGTCACCGTAGTAGGCCATGTTGAGGTAGTTCTCGAGGATCTGGTCTTTCGAGAGCTTCTGCTCGAGCGCCACCGCGTAGCGGATCTCGCGGATCTTCTCCGACATCGTGCGGGAGGTAATGGCGGCCATGGCGGCCGTATCGCCGTCAGCCTGCGCCTTTTGGATCAGGACGAGCTTCACGTACTGCTGCGTCAGCGTCGAGGCGCCCTGGGTGTTACCCGAGGTGGTGCGCACCAGGGCGCGGACGGTGCCGGTGAGGTCGACGGCGCCGTGCTTGTAGAAGCGGGTGTCTTCGATGGCGACCTGTGCCATCCGCATCGACGGTGAAATCTGATCGAGTTTCACGAAGACGCGGTTCTGGTCGTAGAAGGAGGCCAACGTGGAACCGTCGGCCAGCAAGGCGATGCTGCGCTCCGGCTGCGGCGGCACCTCGAGTTCTTCTGGTACTTGATTCATCGAGTCCGCTGCGATTTTTCCCGTGCTTGCCGCTAACCCGGTCACGGGTACGGCAAGGCCGGCGAGCAACAGCCCGCCGAGCACGCTCACCGCCAAAAACATCAGCAGGGAGTAGAGTCGTTTCCCCATCCGCATTGCTTCAGCCTACGCGATGGTCCGAGTCACCCCGAACCGCCCGCGCTTGAATCCAGCGACCACGGTCGTAGCTGGTCGGCCGTTCCACGTCCTGAGGTCGCATGGTGCCACCGAAGGATCGGCGGGGCTGTGGGGCAGCTCCAGGACGACCCTCCCGCCCCCGACGCTTCGCCAGAGCGAGCCCCCCGGCTTAGGGTGGGCGCATGACCACATGGGAGTACGCCACCGTGCCCGTCTTGGTGCACGCCACCAAGCAAATCCTCGACACCTGGGGTGCGGACGGGTGGGAGCTTGTCCAGATCGTCCCTGGACCCAATCCGCAGAACCTCGTCGCCTACCTCAAGCGTCCGATCGAGGCCGCCAAATGAACGAAGAACTCCAGGGCGCGCGTCCTTCGGAACGGTTGGCGGCCCTGGGCATTGAACTGCCCGAGGTCGCGAAGCCGGTGGCTGCCTATGTGCCGTCGCTCGCGTCGTCCGGCCAGATCCTCACCTCGGGGCAACTGCCCACGGTGAACGGGGCGCTGCTGGCCACGGGCAAGGTGGGACGCGAGGTCACCCCCGAACAGGCCCAGATCCTGGCTCGGCAGGCGGGGTTGAACGCGATCGCGGCCGCAGCATCCGTTGCCGGCGGGGTGGACAACATCCGCCGCGTGGTCAAGATGGTCGTCTACGTCGCCAGTGATCCAAGCTTCACCGGTCAGCCAGTCGTGGCCAACGGTGCCAGCCTGCTGATGCGTGAGGTCTTCGGAACGCTCGGTGAACACGTACGGTCGGCTGTTGGCGTCGCCGTGCTCCCCTTGGACGCCCCGGTCGAGCTGGATCTCGTCGTTGAGGCCAACGCGGCCGTTTTCTGACATGCCGGACGTCGAGCAAGCGCTGGCGATCAACGAGATCCTCGCAGCGACCTACCCCGAGGCGAAGGCGGAACTGGATTTCACCACGCCGCTGGAACTACTGGTGGCCACTATCTTGTCGGCGCAATCGACGGATCGTCGGGTCAACGAGGTCACCCCGGCTCTCTTCGCGCGCTATCCCGACGCGGCGGCGTTCGCAGCGGCCGACCGCGCCGAGGTGGAGGCGTTGGTCCATCCCACGGGGTTCTTCCGGGCCAAAACCGACAGTCTGTTGAAGCTCGGCGCCGCGCTGGTCGAGCGCTACGACGGGCAGGTACCGGACACCTTGGCGGAGTTGGTCACCCTGCCGGGCGTCGGACGTAAGACCGCCAACGTCGTGCTCGGCAACGCGTTCGGGGTGCCGGGGATCACCACCGACACCCACTTCATGCGCCTGTCGAAGCGCTTCGGTTGGACGACTTCCGCCAAGCCCGAGGTCGTCGAGGCCGAGGTTGGGGCGTTGTTCCCGCCGTCGGAGTGGACGATGCTCTCGCATCGGGTCATTTGGCACGGACGTCGTCGCTGCCACGCCATCAAGCCCGCCTGCGGGGCCTGCCCGGTGGCCTCCCTGTGCCCGTCGTTCGGCGCCGGACCCACCGACCCCGAGGTGGCGGCCAAGCTCGTCCGGGAGCCGCGTCGATGAGGGCAGCGGTGGCAGCCTTGGCGTTCGTGCTGCTGACCGGGTGCGCCCCGGCGGCCACGGCCCCGGGCACCCCCTCCCCGGAGCTGGTCGCGAGCAAGGCCGCCGCGGGCCTGCCCGATTGTCCGACGTCGGCGGAGGCGAGCGTCCAAGGGGGCCTGCCGGATGTGACGCTGCCCTGCCTCGGCGGCGGGCGCGAGGTGCGGCTCTCGGGGCTCCGCGGGCCTCTTGTCGTCAACCTCTGGGCGCAATGGTGTGCCCCTTGCCGGGTCGAATCACCCTTCCTGCGGGCGTTCTGGCAGCGCGCTAGAGGCAAGGTTGCGATGCTCGGCATCGACTACGACGACCCCGATCCGGCGCTCGCCGTCGAGTTCGCGGGGCTAGTGGGGTGGACCTATCCCCACGCCACCGATCGCACCCGGACGCTCGCCGGCGCCCTGAGCCTGCCCGGCATCCCGGTGACGCTGCTCGTCGACGCCCAGGGTCGCATCGTGAAGCGCTTCGAGGGTCCGCTGACCTCCGAGGCCGAATTGACCGCGGCCGTCAGCACCTACCTGGGGGTGGCGGTGTGATCCCCGCGATCTTCGAGCAACTCGTCGCGGGGCTGGACGCTCCCGACGTGGCGGCGCGCGTCCAATCGCGCGGACGGGAGGCCCGCGGCGGACGCCAGGCCGCCGTGCTGATTGCCTTCACCGCCGAGGCCGAGGGTCCGCGGGTGGTGCTCATCGAGAAGACCGGGCACCTGCGCAAACACGCAGGTCAGGTCGCCTTCCCCGGCGGCGGCGTTGAACCCGACGACGTCAGCGTGGTGGCGGCGGCCCTGCGCGAGGCGGACGAAGAGGTCGGGCTCGACCCCGAGGCCGTGCGGGTGCTGGGGGTGCTGCCCGACGCCCACGTGCGGGCCAGCGGTTTTGACGTGGCCCCCGTCGTGGCGTGGTGGCGGACGCCCACGTGGCTCGCCCCCGCGGACACCCACGAAATCGAATCGGTCCACGTGGTGCCCGTCCGAACCCTCGTCGACCCGGTGAACCGCGTCACGTACGTCCATCCGCTGGGGTTTCGCGGGCCGGCCTTCCTGGTCGGCGACCTCTTCATCTGGGGGTTTACCGGGCACCTGCTCGACTTCGTGTTGGAGGCCGCCGGCTGGGCGCTGCCCTGGGATGTCGCCCGCGAGGAATCGATCCCCGAGCGCTTCCGCCACGGAAAGCGCTGACCCGCTCTCTCGGCCTAATCCCGCCCATCAAGGCGCCCCGTCGGATGACGTAACCGGCCGCCACAGGCCCAACACACGTGGCCAGGGACGACAGGCGTCCGGACCTGAGGGACCAAAGAGCAACCGAGAGTCTCGATTCGGCCCAAAATGTTCCGGATGCCCCCGCGGGAGGCCACCATTGTCCCCATGAGTCCTTGGTGGAAGAACGCCGTCGTTTACCAGATCTATCCGCGGTCGTTCGCCGACAGTAATGGCGACGGGATCGGCGACCTGGCGGGCATCACCGACAAGGCCGATTACCTGGCCCAGTTGGGGGCCGACGCAGTGTGGCTGTCGCCCGTGTACACCTCGCCGCAGGACGACAACGGTTACGACATCAGCGACTACGACGACATTGATCCGCTCTTCGGGACGCTCGCCGATTTCGATGCCATGGTGGCGGCCCTCCACGCCCGAGGCATCAAGGTCATCATGGATCAGGTCTTGAACCACACCTCGGACGAGCACGCCTGGTTCCAGGCCTCCCGCGACAAGGCCTCCGACAAGCGCGATTGGTACCTCTGGCGTCCGGCACGCGAGGGTTTCGAGCCAGGCGCCCCCGGTGCCGAACCCACCAACTGGAGCTCGTTCTTCGGGGGGCCGGCCTGGGAGTACGACCCCACCTCGGGCGAGTATTACCTGCACCTGTTCAGCCGCAAGCAACCCGACCTGAACTGGGAGAACCCCGCCGTGCGGGCCGAGTTGGTCGCCATGATGCGGCGCTGGATCGACCGGGGCGTGGACGGCTTCCGCTTCGACGTCCTCAACCTGATCTCCAAGACCTACCCGCTGGTTGACGGCGTCGCCGATCCGGTGACCGGGCTGTGCATGGATCCGACCATGGTGCTGGAAGGCCCGCGGTTGTCGGAGTTCATCCAAGAGCTCAATCGCGAGGTGGGCTTCGACGAGTCCGACCTGCTGACCGTGGGGGAGTTCGTGATGGCCACCCCCGAGACCGCCTGGAAGCACACGGCGGACTCTCACAAGGAACTCGGCATGGTGTTCGGTTTCGACCACATGTTCCTGGATCAGCGTGAAGGGGGCATGAAGTGGGAACTCGCCCCGCTCGAACTCCCCCGACTCAAGCAGGCGCTCGCTAAGTGGCAGGACGCCTTGGCGTCGTCCGGGTGGAACACCTTGTTCTGGGAGAACCACGACCAACCGCGCTCGGTGTCGCGGTTCGGGGACGATCGTCCGGAGTTCCGGGTGGCCTCGGCGAAGACCCTCGGCACGACCATGATGCTCATGCGGGGAACGCCGTATCTGTACCAAGGCCAAGAGCTGGGCATGACGAACGCTGGCTTCACTGAGATCGAGCAGTACCGCGATCTTGAGGGCCTCAATATGCACACGATGGCGACCGGGCTCGGTTTGCCCCAGCCCTTCGTGATGGCGGCCTTGGCGGCCAAGGGTCGCGACAACGCCCGCACCCCCATGCAATGGGATGCGACCCCCACAGCCGGGTTCACGACCGGGACACCGTGGATCGGCATGCCGGGCAACCAGGCCGAGATCAACGCCCTCGACGAGGTCGCCGATCCGGATTCGGTGTTCAACCACTACCGCCAGTTGATCGACTTCCGGCGGCGTTCGTCCTTGGCGCACGAGGGCCACTTTGCGTTGCTGTTGCCGGACGATCCGGCCGTGTTCGCCTACACGCGGGGCGACGGCGGCCAGGCCATGCTCGTCATCGCCAACTGGTCAACCGACGAAGTCACGGTGTCGCGGGACTCGCTGCCAGCGATGGTCCACGCGCGTCCGACGTTAGGCACGCACGGGGACCCGTTGCTGGGCGCTGACGCGCTCGTGCTGCGTCCGTGGGAATCGATCGTCTACTGCATCGGGGACGCCTGGCGCCTCGACTCCTGACAGCGGCCTGGCTCGGCTGAGAGGCCGGGCCAGGGACCCTACTGGGTCGGGTCGGCGACCTGTGAATGGGTCGCCGCGCTGACGGGCGCCAGCTCCGCCGGATGCTGGCGCGTGGTGCCGTTCTTGACGTCGGTGAGGCCCCGGGTGATGCCGAGCTTGAGGCTTTCGACACTGGCCTTCGCCGTGGCCACGGAGGCGGTCGGGCCGGGGACCTTGACCTTCTTGCTCCCCAGGAGCGCCAAGACGCCGGCGACAATCAGCATCAGCACCGCGACGATGAGAAGGCCGAGGGCCGCGGCCCCGAGGGGGCCGACGGCATCCACCAGCAGGGCGCCCACGCCCAGACCCGCGGCCGTGAAGAGCATGCCCGCGGCGACCAGCCCGAGGTAGCCCGCGCCGCCGAACAGGCCGGCGCCGAGCCCGACGGACTTCGCTTGGGGGATGAGTTCGGCCTTGGCCAACTCGATCTCACCCCGGATGATGACGGCGATGTCATCGCTGATGCTCTTGATGAGATCGGCAGGATCGGTGGTCGACATCGGTGTCCCCTTCGAGGAAATAGCCTTCGGCCAGCCTAATGGCTGCCGTTCACTATTGGGCTGCGGGGCCGAATGATCGTCCGTCCGGCGTCGGGTTAGGAGGGTCCGCCGAGGCTGATCTGGAGGGCGTCGTCCGACACTTCGATCGGACGGGTGAGCTGCGTGTGGTCGACCCGAGCCCGGACGCACTCGATGCGGTAGGGCAACAGCAGGGGCTCGGGCGCCCGCGCCGAGTTGTCGTAGAGCGAGCCCACTTCGGTGACGAGGGCGTTGAGCTTCTCGGGACCGAGGCGGCGCGCGGTGGGGGAGTGCGCGACCATTTCGAGCAGGTCGATGCGGCTAATGGGCACCCATTGGCGGAACGTTCGGCGGGCGACGTCGGGGAAGTAGTGGGAAGCCTCGACGACGTCGAGCGAGTGATGGCCGTACTCGCCGGGCATGGCCGCGGGGTCGGCTTCGCGCATCATCGCCATGAAGCGGCGAACCCAGGGCACCGTGTCGTCGCGGGTCACATAGACCACGGCCAGGTCGCCGCCCTCGCGCAGCACCCGGGCCAGTTCGACGAGGGCCAGCCCGGGGGCGAACTCGTGGAAGTTCTGGACGCACAAGGCGGCGTCAAAGGAATAGGGCGCGAAAGGCAGCGCCTCGGGGACGGCCACGGCAGCGACCGAACCCGGCAAACGCTGGGCCAGCTCCGAGGTGCCGCGCGCCGAGGAGTGGATCGCGGCCACCGTGTGTCCGAGCGCGCGCAACCGCTGCGCGATGGGGCCGCTGGTGCGACCGACCGCGAGGACGCGAGCCGTGCGTTGGGGGACGATCCAGCTCAGGGCATCCACCGGGAAAGGGGATTGGGCTGGCCTGGGCATGGTCTCGATGGTAGGCGGCCAACCTGGGTCCGACGGTCTGCGGCGCGGTGGGTTGGCAGAAGTTGTCCACAACTTGGGTCGGATGTGACGGATTGGAGGGTGGAACGCCGAGTAATAGGGGCATGAGGATGCTGGGGAGTGGTGGCGCGCGAGAGCTGTCGCAGGCGTACGCGCCCGAAGCTGGGCGCGGTTCGGCGCCGGGGCTTGGACGGGCTTCGGCGCCGGGGCTTGGACGGCCTTCGGCGCGGGCGGCGGGCCACGGGCTTCCTCCGGACCTTGGGCGCGGGTTTCCGCCGGATGTGGGGCGCGGCTTTCCGGCGGATGTGGGGCGTGGGGCATCTCCTGATCCGCCGCCGTTGCGGGCCGGGTGGGGTACCGGCCGGGCGTCCCCGACGAAGCCTTCCCCGGGCCGAACGCTCGCCCCCGATGTGGTGGTGGGCGCCACGACGCCGGACGTGATCGATGACGTGCTGGCGGCGTCGGCAGCTGTGGGGCGCCGGGCGGACGTGCTATCGGAGCCGTCGGCCGTGATCGTGGCGTGGCGTCGGGCGGCGGCGGTGTTCTTGGATGTGGGGCTCGCCGAGGCCTTGGTGGCGCATCGGCCCCCACGGCGGACGGGGGTCTACCTCGTGGGTGACGACGGAGCCGCCTTGGCTGCGTTGTCGGTGCCGCTCGGGGCCGAAGTCGTCGTGCTACCGGCCGGGGTTGGCTTGCTGGCGGGTCTGCTTGCCGATGATCCGGCGGCGCCACGGGGGCGCACGGTGGCGGTCATCGGCGGCTGCGGTGGGGTCGGCGCCTCGACGCTCGCCGCCGGCCTGGCGTTCGCCTGTCACCAGGGCGGGCAGCACGCGGCCTTGGTGGACCTCGATGTGACCGGCGGGGGACTCGACCTGTTGCTTGGCGCCGAGAGGGTGGCGGGCTGGCGCTGGCCTCAATTGGCGTTTGTGGGTGGGCGGGTGGGTGATTTGGGAGGGGGGTTGCCGCAGATCGAGGGCGTCACCCTGGTCTCCATGGCCCGGGGCGAAGCACTGGATGTCGGACGGGAACCGTTGGCGACCGTCTTGGGGGCGCTGGTGCGGCATCACGACCTGGTGGTGCTCGATCCCGGCCGCTCTGCCTCGGGCGTGGTCCGCGATGGTGTGGCGGCGGCCGGGGTGGTGGTGCTGATCGTCCGGGGTGACGTCCGAGGTGTCGCCGCTGCGCGCGAAACGCTGCAGACGCTCGAGGTGGCCGATCCGCTAGTGCTGGTGCGGCCCATGGCGGGTACGGGGGTGGTCCTCGGGCAGGTCGAGCAGGCATTGGGGCTGCCTGTGATGGCCGAACTTCCCCACGAACGTCGCTTGGTGGAGTTCGCCGAACTTGGCGAACCGCCGGTGCGGCTGGGTCGGCGTCCGTGGGGGCGAGCCGTCGCGGCGGTGGCGCGAGGGGTCATGAGCGATGAGTGACATTGATCTCGATCAGGTGCGGCGCCAGGTAGCGGGACGCCCTGGGCCGCCCAATGCGGTCGACATCGCTGATTCGCTGCGGGCGTTGGGGCACGTGGTAACGGATACGACGGTCCGCTCGACCTTGGAGGCGCTTCGGCGCGACAGCGTGGGCGCCGGTCCGTTGGAGGCGCTGTTGGCAATGCCGGGGGTGACGGACGTGCTCGTCAACGGTCCGAATGCGGTCTACCTCGACCGGGGCAACGGGTTGGAGTTGACGGGCGTCCGCTTTGTGGACGACGCCCAGGTGCGGCGGTTGGCCGTCCGCATCGCCGCGTCGGCTGGGCGCCGGCTTGACGACGGGGTGCCGTGCGTCGACGCTCAACTGGCCGATGGCACGCGGGTCCACGCGCTGCTGGGTTGCCTCACCGACGTGGGCACTGTGGTGTCGTTGCGGGTGCCGTCCGCCCGCACCTGGACACTTGACGACTGGGTCACCGCCGGCTCACTGACGCCGGGCGGTGCCGAACTCTTGCGGCGTCTGGTCACCCGTCGGGCAGCGTTGCTGGTGTCGGGTGGCACCGGCTCGGGCAAGACCACGTTGCTAGGGGCCTTGCTGGGCGAGGTTTCGCCACGCCAACGCATCGTGGTGGTCGAGGACGCTCGCGAGCTGCACCCCGTGCATCCGCATTGCTTAAGGCTCCAGGCTCGACCCCCGAACGGGGAAGGCGCAGGCGCGGTCACCATGACCGACCTTGTGCGCCAGGCGCTTCGCATGCGTCCGGATCGGCTGGTCGTGGGCGAGGTCCGGGGGGCGGAAGTGATCGACCTGCTGATGGCGATGAACACGGGGCACGAGGGCGGGGCGGGAACGGTGCACGCCAACTCGGCGACAGACGTGCTTCCCCGTTTGGAGGCGCTCGCTGCCTTGGGTGGGCTCTCGCGGCAGGCGCTGCACGCGCAGGTGGTCGCGGCGCTGGACGTGGTGATTCACGTGCGACGCGAACCTGACGGGCGCCGACGTCTCGAACAAATCGGGGTACTGACCCGCGATGACGCCACGGGATCGGCCGGTATCGAAACCGCCGTGTCGTTCTTGTCGTCCGGAGCCGAAACCCCCGGTCCGGGCTGGAATGCGATGGCGCGGCTGGTGGCGCCGTGACGGGGGTGGCAGCTCTGTGCCTCACGCTGGCGGTCCTCGTGGCCTGGCCTCGTGCTGCTGGGTGGCGGCTTCGCGTCCGTGTCGACACGGTGCGGGTGGCGCGCGGGCGAATGCTTCCAGGGCTGTTGTTGCTGGTGGTGTCGGTGGCCGTCTTAGCGCTCGCCGCCAGTCTGGGCGGGCTCCGAGCGGTTGTGGTCGGAGGCTGTGTCGTCGCCTTGGCGGGCACTGCGGCCATGCTGATCCGGGCAGGATGGCAAGCGCATCGTCAGCGTCTCCGCCGCGATCAGGTGGCCTGCTTCTGTGAGGCTTGGGTCACCGAACTGCGGTTGGGGGCCACCCTCGGCGCAGCTCTCGCCTCCGCGGCCGAGTCGGTGCCGTCTCTGCGACGGGTGGCCGAGGCGAGCGCGGTCGGCCTCGACGTGGGTCCGGTTCTGACCTCGCTGGCGGCTGAACCCGGCTTCGAAGCCTTGGCCGGGCTGGGACGCGCCTGGACGGTCGCCGAACGCAGCGGGGCTGCCCTGGCGCCGGTGCTGTTGGACGTTCAGGCCGCCTTGCGGGCCGCTCGTGAATCGGAGCGACAGGTCGCCACTGAGCTGGCGAGCGCCCGGGCAACGAGCCGCCTTTTAGGCCTGCTACCGCTGGCCGGGTTAGGGCTCGGCTACGCGTTCGGCGGTAATCCCCTGGACTACCTCACCTCGTCGACCGCCGGCTTGATCGGCCTCGCCTTGGGGATTCTTCTGACCTGCGCCGGGTTGCTGTGGAGCGATGCCTTGGCGCGAAAGGCAGGTGGTCGGTGATGGGCGCACCCGCTCTCGCGGCGATCCTCCTGGGGGCTGCGGTGTGGCTCTTTGGGTCGGGTCGGCTAGGACGGTTGCGTCCGCGGCTCGTCTTGCCGCTGCCGGGATGGCTGCACCCTCGTCCAGGGGCCCTCCCCGAACGCACCCGGGTGTGGTGCGGGGTAGGCGCGGCCGCCCTCTCACTGGTCATGGTCGACGCCGGAGGACTCAGTCCGCCCCTGGCTGTACTCGTGGGGTTGGCCGTCAGCGTGGGGTTGGGTTTCTTTGTCCCGGCGCGGGTCGCAGCCCGGGCAGCGGCCCTGCAGGAGGCCGTCCCGGAGACCTGCCGATTGCTTGCCCTCTGCCTCGATGCGGGACTGCCGCCGCGCCTCGCGGTCGGTGCGGTCGCCGAGTCGGTGCCCGTTCCGTTGCGCGATGAGTTGGACGACGTGTTGCGGCTCGTGGCGCTGGGCTGCTCGGACGCGGACGCGTGGGCGTCCATCGCAGGCGAAGGTCCCTTGCGGGACCTCGCCTTGGACATGTCGCGGACGGTCGGGTCGGGGATCGGGCTGGCGGACGTCCTGCGTCGGCGCGCCTCGGAGTCGCAGCGCGAGCTCGAGCGGGCAGCGACGGAACGGGTGCGACGGGTTTCGGTATCGACCGTCCTGCCGCTGATGGTCTGTTACCTGCCGGCCTTCCTGCTGCTGGGCGTCGTCCCGATCATCGGGGGCGTCGTCGCGAACTGGTTTCGCTGACCCGCAGGCTCGAGGGCAGGGACGGCGACCACAGCGGCGGAGTTACCCACAGATTCCGTCCGCGGTGACGGATCCGGGGGCGCCCCGCCGAGTGTGTGGGCTGATGGCCCTGGTTCTCGGGGCAGGAAAGGAGGCAACCATGCTGAAGGGTCTCAAGGGAGCGGGTGGCCCGGCGGAGCGGGGTTACGCCACTTCCGAGTACGCGCTCGGGACGCTCGTCGTGTGCGCGTTGGTCGGGGCGTTCATCAAGATCCTCCCGGACCCTCGCTTCGCCCAGTTTGCCCTGGAGATTGCGATGGCGCTTGTCGACTGGTTCCTGAGGTTCCTCGCCGCGTTGCCCCTTCCGCGCTGAGCGGGTTATCCACAGATTCCGCCGTTGCTGACGGATTCAGGGCCCGCCCGCCGAGCGTAGGAGTCGAAGCCCCCGCTGTGGGGGGCGCAACAGAAAGGACCTCCCATGGCAACCGACCTGGTAGGTGGCACCCGCTTCGACGAGCGGGGCATGGCGACGGCGGAGTACGCCGTGGGCACCCTCGCGGTGGTGGGAATGGTGGGCGCGCTCATCAAGATCAGCACGGAGCCGTGGTTCCAAGAGCTCATTCACAAGATCTTCGAGGCCCTGGCCAACTGGTTCCTCGGCTGGCTCGGCGCCGTCGGGTTGTGACAACCGTGCCGGGAGTGAGGCGGTCTCGCTCCCGGCATGAGCCCCGAGACGCAATTCCCGGCAATGGCATCCGGCCCCTTGAGACCGCCCGCGGCGAACAACCGCCCGCCGCGAACAGCGAACCGCGGCGAAGACCCGCCCGCGGCCGAACAACCACCTGCGCAGCCCATCGCTGGCGGGAGTTCCCCCCAGAACAGCCCCAATCTCGCCGTCATGGCAGGAAGGAGACTCCGATGATTCGCACGTCGAGCCCCGGGCGCCGAGGCGACCATGGCATGGTTACGGCCGAGCTAGCGCTCGGTTCCCTGATCGTGGCCTTCCTGGCCATTGCCTGCGCCTGGCTCATCGGGATCGTCGGCACCTACCTCGCGTGCGCTGACGTCGCGGCTCAAGTGGCCCGGCAGCGGGCGCGAGGAGATGCCCCGGCCGCGGCCGCGGTCACCGCGCGGGCCCCGTTCGGCGCTCAGGTCGCGGTCGTTGCGGGGGCAGGCGTGGTGACCGTGACGGTGTCGGTCGAGGCTCGTCCGTGGCTGGCGGCGCTCCCGACCGTCCCGCTTCACGCCAGCGCTGTGGCCCGCCTTGAACCAGGGGTCGTGGCATGAGTCGGCACGGTGTGGCGCGGCACCAGCGGCTGCCCCAACGCGCCCAAGGGTCGCCCGGCGTCCGGAGGGAACGAGGCTCGGGCACGGCGTTGCTGGCGTTTGTGGCTTTTGCGTTGGTCGTGGCGACCTGGGTTGGCTTGTCGATCGCCCTCGCCATCGTGGGCTCGCGGCAGGCGCGTGCTGCCGCTGATCTAGGCGCTCTCGCGGGAGCCTCGGCCCAGGCGCTTGGTGAGGATGCCTGTGCCGCTGCCGAGGCCGTGGTGGCCCGCGACCATGCCCGGGTCACGGCCTGTTCAACGCACGGTGACCGGGTCCAATTCGTGGTGGTTCTCGAAGTCGCGGTGCGTCCGATGGGTGGGTCCTTCCCGGGGCCCTCGGAGTTCAAGGCGTCGGCAGAGGCGGGGAGCCTGGGGGCGCCCCCGTGACGCCCACCAGAAGCTCGACCATGCGCAGGGCACCCACCTTGTCGAGCGGGGAATTCCCGTTGCCGCACTTGGGGGAGACGACACAACGCGGGCACCCTTCCTCGCAAGGGCATTCCAAGAGGCGATCGCGGGTGGCGCGCCACCAAGCTGTCGCCTGCTCGAAGCCGCGCTCGGCGAAGCCCGCCCCGCCGGGCTGTCCATCGATGACGAAGACGGTGAGTCGCCCGGTGTCCGGGTGCAGCACCGTCGACAGCCCCCCGATGTCCCAGCGATCGCAGGGTGCGAAGGCCGGCAGCAACCCGATGGCGGTGTGTTCCGCCGCATGGGCAGCACCGGCGAGATCGTCGCACTGCAGCTCGCGGAGGGCGTCCGCCGGAAGCGTCCACCAGACGGCGTGCGTGGTCATGGTCCGCGGCGGCAGATCGAGGGGCGTCCGATCCCAGACGTCCCCCGAATTCGCATCCCGGCGCAGGTATCCGATGACTTGGGAGGTGGATTCAATGGGCCCGTGAGACAGCTCAGCGCGCCCGAACGGCACGGTGCTGGTCGTGTCGAGGATGCGCACGTCCGAGGCGGCCAAAGGCTGGGTGAAGTAGGTGACCTCGACCCGTTGGGCCAACGCGGCGCTTTCCTCGGGTTGGTAGCTGTCGACAAGCCACTGCTCGCCCTGATGCAGGTACACCGCGCCCTCATGCAGCGTGCGGTCGGCCGCACTGGGATCCACCAGGCCGATCACCCGTCCGGTCTCCTCGTCGATGACGTCGACGGACCGGCGTCCCATGGAGCGCAGATCGATCGCGTCCACGGCCCTGAGGGCATGCGTCCAGTGCCAACCGGCGGCACGTCTGCGTAACATCCCCTGGCGTTCCAGCGAGGCAAGCAAGCCGGGCATGGTCGGGCCGAACCAGCGCTCGTCCTCGAGGGTGATCGGCAACTCCTGGGCGGCGGCGGCCACGTGCGGCCCCAGCACCTGCGGATTCTCCGGATGCAGCACCGCTCGTTCCACCGGAGCATCGAAGATCAGTTCGGGGTGGGCGCACAGGTAGGTGTCCAACGGGTCCGCGCGGGCGATCAAAAGGGCGAGCGCGTCTCGGCCGCGGCGCCCCGCACGGCCAGCCTGCTGCCACAGGGCGGCGAGCGTCCCGGGGAAACCGCAGGTGAGTACCGCGTCCATGCCGTCGATGTCGACGCCGAGTTCAAGGGCGTTGGTGCACGCGACACCGCGCAGCTCACCCGACCGGAGCCGGGCCTCGAGATCGCGGCGGTCGTCCGCGAGGTAGCCGCCGCGGTAGGCCGCCACTGGGGTCGCCGCGCCGAGAGTCTCCTGAGCCCGGAGCGCGATCAGTTCCGCTTGCACCCGCGACGAGGTGAAGGCCAGGGTCTGCCGTCCGTCGCGGACGAGCCTGGTCAGCAGCTTGGCGGCGTCGTGGGACGGATCGTCGTCGCCTTGCCACAGCCCAAAATCCAAGGCTGGGCGCGCTGAGGTGTCCTCGGTCACAGCGACGTGGGGCAGCCCCGTCAGCAATGCCGCGAAGGTGTCGGCCTCTGCCATCGTCGCGGACACCGTGACGAACACCGGGTCCGCGCCGTAGTGCTGTGCCAAGCGCCGAAGGCGTCGCAACACCGCGCTGACGTGGGCCCCGAAGACGCCGCGGTAGCGGTGCGCCTCGTCCAGCACGACGTACCGCAGGCCGCCCAGAAGCCGAGCCCACCGCGGATGATTGGGCAGTACCGAGCGGTGCAGCATGTCCGGGTTGCTGAGCACATGATGCGCGTGGTCTTGCGCGAAGCGACGCTCGCCGGGCTCGGAATCGCCGTCCAACGTGCAGACCCGCCACCCGGGAAGCTCCAGCTCCCGGGCCTTCGCCAGCTGATCGTGGGCCAACGCTTTGGTTGGCGCCAGGTACAGCGAGGTGCCGGTGCTGGTCAGTCCCAGCTTGGCGGCGGCGCCCTGCCGGCGCCGCGCCAGAAGGCTGGCGGCGGGGGTGCCGCTGCCGAGGTCTTCCCCAGCCGATGGCACATGTCCCATCCCGAAGGTGTTCGAGGCGCGGGCCCCCATCGGACGCTCTCCGCTACCGCCCGGCCAGGTGGCGGCGATGATCGGCAAAAGGTAGGCGAGCGTCTTCCCCGAGGCCGTTGGTGTGGCGATGGCGACGCTCGTCCCGGCGCGCAGGAGATCGGCCGCGATGGCCTGGTGCTGCCACAACGCCCCGATGCCCCGGTTCGCCAGGGCGGTGCGCACCTGCGGGTCCACCCACGAAGGAAAGTCCATGCGGACGCCCTCGGTAGCGTCCCTGTGTCGGACGTACCGCAGCTGCTCGGCGTTTGCGAGCCAAGGCGGGACGGTCATCCCTCCACAGTGACACCCGGCTCAAAAGGGTCCACCACAACGCGCCGCGTCGCTGGCAACTGCCGCGGAGCAACCCCTGGTGACAGGAGGAGCACGTCGACAGGCAGCTGCATGCCCGACGAGGCGGTCGATTGGTTCGAGGAGCGTCGCACGGCGAGCAATCGCCATCGGTGACGGCAGCTCCCGCGGCTGCGGCCGCGCCGATCACGACCCAGCAGCGTGAACCTTGCGGTGAGTTGACCTAGAAAGTCGCTGACGGTCCCGGGACGAAGGGGTTCAACAGCGGATCTGCGACAGTCGGCGACAATGCCATTTTCATCTCCCCTTGTCAGAGGCACATGCCGTGCGCAACGGCCTCGTCGACAGGCGCGGATCCGTTGTTGGTGCTGGATGCACCACTCAGCAGCCGCCAGCGCAACGCCGCACCTCGCGAAAAGACCCCATCGGCCACGGCCCGCAAGCCCGGCAATCCCGGGCCTTCCCTGCCGTCAACACGCCTTCCCTACCGCTCCAACGGCAGGGTAGGTGCTCGTGCGGCAGGGTAGGTGCTCGCGCGGCAGGGTAGGTGCTCGAGGCGAGGAAAGCTGGGCCGGGGAGTCTGGGGCGTGGGGAGTCTGTGGCGAGGAAAGCTGGGGCGCGGGGAGCCAAGGGTGAAGGGCGGTCTGGGGCGTGGGGAGCCAAGGGTGAAGGGCGCCTGGGGCGTGGGGAGCCTGGGGTGCCTTCGGCGAGAGATCAACGGTGGGCGGGAGCCTGCGACGAGGCCCAATGGCCGGACGCTCGCGGCTTGTGATTCAACTGGGCGGATGTCTGCCGCCTCTGATCCAATGGGACGCGTGACGAACGAGATGACCACACTGGCCGGGCTTCGGCAGGCGCTGCTGGCCGCCGATTACGGGCTGGAGGCCGTGACCGAGCGACTGGGGGAGTCCGCGCTGGCCGGGTTGCAGCGCAACACCAGCATGGCCGCGGTGGACGCCTTGGGTTCCTCGGAGGATCCTCAGGCCACCCTGATCAGCCTCTTCGCGCTGCAGCGGACGGTCCCCGCCCTTCAGGCGCGAGCCGCTCTCGGCAATCTGGCCGCTCTGCAGCAGGCTGAGCTCATCGACACCGACGGCGACCAGGTGCGGGCCGCGGTCGAGATTCGCCCGTACGGCTTCGCGGACGCCGAGGGTGACTGGGAGGGCTGGATCGTCCACGACCTCAACACCACCCTCGATTCGCGGGGCACCGAGCCGCGTCCGGATTTCGTCCTGGGCGCGTCGCCGGCCTCGACCACGCTGGCGCAGCTCACCGTCCCCACCCCCGTCGGACGCGCGCTCGATCTCGGCACCGGCTGCGGCATCCAGGTGCTGCATCTCGCCCGGCACGCGGCCTCGATCACCGCCACCGATCTGAACCCCCGTGCCTTGAAACTGGCACGTGCCACCCTGGCCCTCAACGAGCTGGACGCGGACCTTCGCCTCGGCTCTCTCTACGAGCCAGTCGCAGACGATCGCTTCGACCTCATCGTGACCAACCCGCCGTTCGTCATGTCCCCGCCGACGGGCGAGCGCCTGGTCTACCGCGAGGGGTCGTTCGCGGCGGACGGTCTGATGCGCGAGGTGGTCGCCAAGGCCGCCGCCCACCTGACTCGCACCGGTGTCTTGCAGGTCGTCGGCAACTGGGCCGTCATCAAGGACGAAGACCCAGCCCGCCGATTGTCGTCCTGGCTAGGCACGATGGACGCCCTGGTGATCGAACGCGAGCGCCTCGATCCCTACGAGTACATCGAGGTGTGGCTCGCGGACGCGGGGCAACTTCACGCCCCCGGCTCGACCGAGCGCTACCGGGCCTGGCTCGACTACTTCGCGGCCCATCGCATCGAGGCGGTGGCGCTCGGCTGGATCAACGCCTTCGCCGGCGGGCAGGGCCGCCGCGACTACCTCAGCTGGCCGCACGCCGTCGCCCAGCCGGTCGGCCCCGCCATGGCCACCTACCCACAAGCGTTGGACGCCAGCCAACTCTCGGACGTCCGCTTCCTTGCCCAGCGCTGGCAGCGCCCGGAGGGGGTCGTCCAAGAGACCATCGGCGAACCGGGGGCTGCGGATCCACAGCACATCGTCCTGCGCCAGCAGTTCGGGTTGGCCCGAGCGGTGACCGCCGACACCGCGTTGGCGGCTGTCGTGGGTGCCTGCGATGGTGAGCTGCGCCTCGGGGATCTCCTCGACGCCGTCGCCGGCCTCCTAGAGGTTCCCGCGGAGGCCCTGATCGCGGATCTCTTGCCTCGACTCCGCACACTGGTGGAACAAGGGTTCCTCGTTCCGGACGAACCTCTCGCCCTCGGCGTCGGTCGCTGGGCGTGACGCACCTCACCCTCATAGCTGATTCACAAGATCGGCACAGGGCACCCACCGGCTACCCGCGTTCACTCATCGCGTACCTCACGTAAAGGAGTCAGTCATGGACGAATCCCAGCTGCCGCTCCCGCCCCGCGCCACGAGTGATCCGACGCTGCCCGCGCCGCCCCGCTTCGGCCCCGCGGCGGCCGCCGCCCCAACCGAGCCTGCCGCCGCCTCGTTCGCGGTTCCCGCTGGCCCGGCCGTGCCGCCCGTGGTGTCGTGGGTGCCGAACCCCGAGCCCCCGGCGGCGATTCTTCCCCCGGTCGCCCCTCCCGACTCGGCGAGCACCCTCGCCTTCCCCACGCCTGTCGGCCCCCCGGTCGTCCCGGCGTCCGATCCGACCGCGGCCTGGGCGGCCGCGACGCGCGAGCACCCCGCCGCTGGGACTGCTGTTGGCGCCCCGTCCTCCGACTCCGCGAACACGCTGGCCTTCCCGGCGCCACAGGGGCCTCCCGCCGTGTCGGCGCCGGACCCCACGGCGTCCTGGGATGCCGCGACGCGCGAGTACCCGGCCGCCGCCGAATGGCAGCAAGGGCCGGACGGACGCTGGTACCCGGCCGCCCCGATGACGCCGGCCCAAGGACTTGGTCAAGCCGCCGGGCCCTCGTACGCGGGCCCCAGCGGCTACGACGCCGCTACCTACGGTGCCGCCTACCAGGGTCCCGCCTACCAGGGCGCCTACGCCCCCGCTGGCCAGGGTGCCTACGCCCAGGCTTCGACGACCTACCCCAACGGACCCGCCAGCTACCCCACGGGCATCTATCCGCCTCAGGGTCCGGCGACCCCGGCCGCGAAGAAGCGCTCGCGTCCGCTCGTCAGCGTCCTGCTGGTGATGCTGGTCTTGGCGCTGGCCGGGGGCGGCTTCCTGGCGGCCGCCGGCTGGCCGACCACACGCAGCACCACGGTCGCCCTGCCGACCGTCAAGGCCTCGCAGCCCGCGACGGTTCCCACCACGCAGGCCACGCCCGCGTCGCCGGCCACGACGGCGGGAACCGCGTCCCTGACCGCCCCCTCAAAGGGCGTCGCGTTGATCACGTCCACGCTCACCGATGGGCTGGGGCTGGGTACCGGCATGGTCCTCACCGCCGACGGTTTCGTGCTCACGAACTACCACGTGATCGCGGGCTCGTCGAAGGTTTCCGTCACGATCGCCGACTCCGGCACGACCTACACCGCGACGGTGGTGGGCGATGATCCGACCAAGGACGTCGCGCTGCTCAAGCTGGACGCCTCGGGCCTCGACACCGTCACGATCGACCAAGACAGCGTCAAGATCGGCGACGCCGTCATCGCTTTGGGCAACGCCAGCGGCGGCAACAAGTTGGTCTCCGCGCCCGGCAAGGTCACGGGGCTCAACAAGCCCATTGAGGTCTCCTCGGATTCACCGTGGGGCGCCTCCGAAAGCCTTGCGGGGCTCGTCCAGACCAACGCCAGCGCCGTGCCGGGCGACTCCGGTGGCCCGATGTTCGACAGCGAGGGCGAAGTGCTGGGCATGACCACCGCAGGGTCGACGGCGCAGCACACCACCTACGCCATCCCGATCGCGTCCGCGCTGAGCATTGTCGATCAGATCAAATCCGGCGACGAGTCGGGCACCGTGCAGATCGGGCCCTCGGGCTACTTGGGCGTTAACTCGAACAACCA
The DNA here is from genome assembly GCA_016716635.1 of Micropruina sp. Lineage (GTDB taxonomy): Bacteria > Actinomycetota > Actinomycetes > Propionibacteriales > Propionibacteriaceae > JADJVZ01. The sequence continues at coordinate 548,145 of JADJVZ010000014.1, read as the reverse complement.
GTTCGCCGCCCGCAGCAACGGCATCGTCGTGGCGGCGGTCGTCACGGGCGGACCAGCCGCCAAAGTCGGGGTGAAGGCAGGTGACGTGTTGACCAGCTTCAACGGCACGCAGTTGACGGCCTCGACGAACGTCGCGGCGTTGATCCGTCAGACCGAACCCGGCCAGAAAGTGGCCATCGGGTGGACCGATTCGAACGGTAAGAGCCGCACCGCGACGGTCACGATGGGTACCAGCCCGTTGAACTGAACGCCGACGTCCCCGGGAAACATGGCTACCATGGCGCCCGGGGACGCTTGGTTTGTCCTCAGCGACACCCGTCCACATGAAGGACACCTAAGAAGTGGCATCAGCAGCGAGCCGACTCGTCATCGTCGAGTCCCCCACGAAGATCGCGAGCGTCGCGAAGTACTTGGGCCCCGAGTTCACCGTCGAGGCGAGCGTTGGGCACGTCCGCGACCTGCCCACCGGCGCTTCCGAGGTTCCCGAGAAGCTCAAGGGCGAGAAGTGGGCCCGCACGGGCGTCAACATCGACGCCGGCTTCGCACCTCTCTATGTGGTGCAAACGGCGAAGAAGGCGACGATCCGCAAGCTCAAGGAGGCACTGAAGGGCGCCACCGAGCTCATCCTCGCCACCGACCCCGACCGCGAGGGCGAGGCCATTGCGTGGCACCTGCGCGAAGAGCTCAAGCCCAAGGTTCCCGTCCGGCGCATGACGTTCGGTGAGATCACTCCCGAAGCCGTCCGCGACGCCCTCTTGCACACCCGCGACCTCGACATGGATCTCGTGGACGCCCAGGAAACCCGCCGCATTCTCGACCGGCTGTACGGCTACGAGGTGTCGCCGGTGCTGTGGAAGAAGATCCTTCCGAAGCTATCCGCCGGACGCGTGCAGTCGGTGGCCACCCGGTTGGTCGTCCAGCGGGAGCGGGAGCGCATGGCGTTCCGCAGCGCGACCTGGGCCGACATCGAGGTCGTCCTGGACGCCGGCGCCAAGGCCGAGCCGCGGACGTTCACCGCGAAACTGAGCCACGTCGGCGAGCGTCGCCTGGCCGTGGGGCGCGACTTCGACTCGCTGGCCAAGCTCACCGGCAAGGGCACGATCCACCTCGACCTGGCCGAGGCCGAGGCGTTCGCCGAGGCCCTGGCGCCCGCCCAGTGCGCCGTGACCGGCCTGGAATCCAAGCCGTGGTCGCGACGTCCGGACGCCCCCTTCCGCACCACGACCCTGCAGCAAGACGCCGGACGCAAGCTCGGCTTCACGGCCCAGCGCACGATGTCAGTGGCCCAGGCGCTCTACGAGGGCGGCTACATCACTTATATGCGTACCGACTCGGTGACGCTGTCGGGCACCGCCATCGCCGCGGCCCGACGCCAGGCCGCCGAGCTTTACGGCGACGCCAGCGTGCCGGCCAAGCCGCGCGTGTACACGTCCAAGGTGAAGAACGCGCAGGAGGCGCACGAGGCCATCCGTCCGGCCGGGGAGCACTTCCGCACCCCGAAGGAGACCGGCCTCCACGGTGACGAGTTCCGCCTGTACGAGCTGATCTGGAAGCGGACGGTCGCCTCTCAGATGGTCGACGCCGAGGGCCAGTCGCTCACGGTCAAGGTCACCGCGGCGCTGCCGAAGGTGTCTGAGGTCCGCGACGCGACGACCGGCGAGCTGGTCCGCACGACGAACGCGACCTTTGTGGCCACCGGTCGGACGATCACCAAGCACGGCTTCCTCGCCCTTTACGTGGCCTCGGTCGAAGAGGGCGATACCGACGATGCGCAGGCCCGCCTGCCGCAGCTGTCGACCCGCCAGGCCCTCATCGCCGAGAAGTACACGGCGTCCGCGCACGACACGCGTCCGCCGGCGCGCTACACCGAGCCGAGCCTGGTGGCGAAGCTTGAGGAGCTCGAGATCGGTCGCCCGTCGACGTACGCCTCGATCATTCGGACGATCACCTCGCGCGACTACGTGTTCAAGAAGGGGTCGGCGCTCGTTCCGACCTGGCTCGCCTTCGCGGTGACCCGCCTGCTCGAAGAGCATTTCGCCCGGCTGGTCGACTACCAGTTCACCGCTGACATGGAAGAGACCTTGGACGAGATCGCCCAGGGCTCGGCCCAGCGGACGGCCGTGCTCACCCGCTTCTACTTCGGCCCCGAAGGCGCCTCCCAAGAGGGCCTGCACACCCTCGTCAACGAGTTGGGTGACATCGACGCCCGCGCGCTGTCGACGTTCCCCATCGCCGACGACATCGCCGTCCGCGTCGGACGCTACGGCACCTACGTCGAGGACGCCGAGGGTAACCGCGCCAACGTCGATGACTCCACGCCCCCGGACGAGTTGACCGAAGAGGTCGCCCGTCAACTGCTCGCTACCCCGGCGGGTGCCGAGCGTCCGCTGGGGACCAACCCTGACACCGGACGCACGGTCGTCGCCAAGTCCGGACGCTTCGGCCCCTACGTGACCGAGGTGCTTCCGGAGGACGCCCCGAAGTCGGCCAAGCCCGCCACCGGCTCGTTGTTCGCCTCGATGGCGCTGGACACGGTCACCCTGGAGGAGGCGCTCAAGCTCATGAGCTTGCCGCGCGTCGTGGGCGTGACCGCCGACGGGGTTGAGGTCACGGCTCAGAACGGCCGCTACGGGCCGTACCTGAAGAAGGGCACCGACTCCCGCTCGCTCGCCAGCGAGGATCAGATCTTCACGGTCACCCTGGAGGAGGCCGAGGCCCTCTACGCCCAGCCGAAGGGACGCGGCGCTCGCGCCTCGGCGGGACCGCTGCGTGAGCTCGGCAATGATCCGACGAACAGCAAGCCGATCGTCGTCAAGGACGGCCGCTTCGGCCCGTACGTCACCGACGGCGAGACCAACGCCACCCTCCGCAAGGCCGACAGCGTCGAGGAGCTGACGCTCGAGCGAGCCGCCGAACTGCTCGCCGAGAAGCGCGCCAAACCGGCGGCACCCAAGAAGACGCCTGCCCGCCGCACCACCACGCGCGCCACCGCCAGCAAGGCGACGACCACAACGGCCACGAAGACCGCGGCCGCCAAGACCACCGCCACCCGGACTACCGCGGCCAAGGCCGCCGCCCCGCGGACCACAGCGGCCAAGGCCGCCGTCAAGAAGGCGTAGCGGGCAGAGTTCCGGGGTCGAAACGGGGCGTCCGGGCTGCCGTCCGGATGGCCCTCGCCTGGTTTTCGAAAGCCGGTTGTCGGCGCCTGACGATAGGCTTGAGCGTCCCCGGAGGGAGGTGCCCGATGATCGCTTACGCCGACATTCCCATGGAGGCTGACCTGCCCGCCCTGGTGCGCGCGATGGGTCTTCGGGTGCGCATGGACGAGACCCGTCCCCCCACGCATCGGGCCGCGACGATCCTCGACACCCCGGACGCTCGGCTCCTCAGCTGGGGCATCACGTTGTCGCACCAGATCTCCCACGGTGTCTCGAATTGGCGGCTCCAGGCCCCCACGTGGGAGCCCTGGCTGCCCGCTGACGCCGCCGAATCTGCCTCCGATGGCGAAGTACCCATGCGCTTCGCGGACATGATCCGCCCGTTCCGTCGGTCGGGGCTCTTGGGGCCCTTGGCGGACGTCACGACGTCCTCGGAGTACCTGGTGGGAGAGGCGCCTGATGGGCATCGACCGCTGTTGATCTCCGACCACGAGGTGGTGGCCCGGCAGGGTGGCCCCAAGCCCATCGAGTTCCGCACGCTGACGGTGACCTTTGATGACGTGGCCCTTGCTGACGACCTGGTGGCGGCGGTCGAAGAGGCTCGGGGCACGGTGTCGGCCCAGTCGCGATCGCTGGGGAGCCGCCTCGGGCGCCGCTCCCACATCGAGAGCCGCACGCTTTTCAACGAAGCCTTGCCGATGCCCGCCTTCGTCGTCGCGCTCACCGAGTTGCGCTGGCGCGAACTGTTGCAGGCGCACGTTTCCTCGCGGGGGAGCAAGGACGACCAGGCCGTCGCGGCCGTGCTGACGCGACTGCGCGGCGACGTGACCGGTCTGGCGACGCACTTGCTTCCGGCGTGGGTCGAGCGGTTCCTTAGCTTGCTGGACGGCGCTTTGGCGGCTCGTCCGCCTCTGTATACGTCCGGCAAGTACTACCTCGTTCTCGACGACCTGGAACTCACGACCCAGAATCCGATCGCGGTGGCGGTTCCCAACGAGCAGGGGTGCGGGTCAGTGCTGCGCCAAGAAGTCGAGCGCCTGGTGCACGAGGCCGCGGACGCCTCGCGTGTCCTCACAGACCGATCGCCCGACACCCAGTGGATGACGGCGGCGCACGCCACCGCGAGGGCGGCTTCCCTGTTGGAAGCCACCGGTCCGCTCTTCGGCGAGGAGTCGCGTCAGGCGCGCAAGGCGCTTGGCCGCGTCCTGGCCGCGCAGTGGGCGTGCGTGGCGCCGGACGAGGTCAGCCGCCGCGAGATCGCCCAGCTCGGCAGCGCCGAGGCTTTCGAGCGGGGACGCACCTATGAACGGGCAGTCCAGTTGATGGCCGGGCAGCGTGCGCTCTACCTCGAAGACGCTCGGGGGCTGTGGCGGAAGGTCATGAAAAGGCAGGTGCGGCCGTGACGGGCATATTCGTGGTTTTCGAGGGCGGCGATGGGGTCGGCAAGGGCACCCAGGCCGCCTTGTTGGTGCAATGGTTGCGGGAATCGGGGCGTGAGGTGGTGCTCACCTTCGAGCCGGGCGATACCCCCGTCGGGCGCCAGCTTCGGCACCTCGTCCTCGACCATTCGACCGGGGACCTTGATCCCCGGGCGGAGGCGCTGCTTTACGCCGCCGACAAGGCCCAACACGTCTATGAGGTCGTGCGTCCGGCGTTGGCGCGGGGCGCCGTCGTCGTGTGCGACCGCTACGTCGACTCGCTGGTCGCCTACCAAGGGGCCGGACGCGTGCTGACCGTCGAAGACATCGGCTGGCTCGGCTGGTGGTCTGTGGCCGGGCTGCGACCCCAGCTGACCATCGTGCTGGACATGGATCCGCGCGGGGCCGTCGGTGAGATCGCCGAGAAAGACCGCGTCGAAAGCGCCGGCGAAGAGTTTCATCGTCGCGCGCGCCAAGGCTTTCTCGACTTCGCGGCGGCCGACCCCGAGCACTACCTCGTGCTCCCCGCACGGGACTCGATTGAAGAGCTCGCGACGGCGATCCGGACCCGCGTTAACTCGCTGTTGTCGGACCCCCCTGACAGACTGTGACCGTGGCGCTCACAGGGGTATGGACCGACCTCATAGGTCAAGAAAAGGTCGTGGCCACCCTTCAGCGGGCGGTGGCGGGAGAGCGTCATGCCATGACCCACGCCTGGCTGATCACCGGCCCGCCGGGGTCGGGCCGCTCGAACGCCGCCAAGGCTTTCGCCGCCGGGCTGCAATGCGCCAAAGGTGGCTGCGGCGAATGCCGTGAATGCCGCACCGCGCTGTCGGGGGCACACCCGGATGTGACGCTGGTCCGCACCGAATCGCTCAGCATCGGCGTCGATGAGGTTCGCGATCTCGTCCGCAAAGCCGCGATGGCCCCCACCCTCGGGCGGTTCCAGTGCATCGTGATCGAGGACGCGGATCGGGTCACCGAGCGCGGCGCGGACGCGCTGCTCAAGAGCCTGGAAGAACCGGCTCCGCGCACCGTGTGGTTGTTGTGTGCCCCCACGCCCGATGACGTCGTGGTCACCGTCCGCTCGCGATGCCGCCGCGTCGAGTTGGCCACCCCCAGCCGGCAAGCGATCGCAGAACTGTTGCAGCGACGTGATGGCGTGGATCCGGCGATGGCGGCCTTCGCCGCCCGGGTGGCCCAGGGTCACATCGGACGCGCCCGGGTCTTGGCCCGCAGCGAAGAAGCCCGCCGCCGCCGCCGCGAGATTCTCGACCTTCCCGGACGCCTCACCACCCTCGGTGCCTGCCTCACAGCAGCCGCAAACGTCACGGAGGCCGCCGCCGAAGAGGCCGCTGCAGCGACCCATGAGTTGGACGCCCGTGAACTCACTCAGTTGAAGGAGGCGCTGGGTTTCGGCGCCACGGGCATCCGCCCACGCAACGCCCAAGCGGCCGTGAAAGACCTCGAAGACGCGCAGAAGGCCCGCGGCAAACGGCTGCAGCGCGACGCGCTCGATCGGGTCCTCACCGAGCTGACGAGTTGGTATCGCGACGTGTTGAGCGTCCAATTGGGCCGTCCGTCCGACCTGGTGAACGCCGAGTTGGGGGAGCGAGCGGCGGCCGCGGCCCGTCGCGGCACCCCGGAGGCGACCATGCGTCAACTCGACGCCATCCTCGCGTGTCGAACCGCGCTGGAGACCAACGTGGCCCCCCTGTTGGCCATGGAGTCGCTCTTGGTGTCGTTGAGCGGCGTCGCGGGGACTGTGGGCGCGGTCGCAGGGTCTGGACATTCCGCCACTGCGCGAGCACGTGGATGAGCGGTCACGAGCCCCCTGCAACCGTGACCCCGGCATCTGCGGCACGGTCGTCCGCGCATCGTCCCGATATCCAGGGCCTGCGGGCCATCGCCGTCATCGTGGTGATCGCGTTCCATGCGGGGCTGCCGCTGCCGGGCGGCTTCGTCGGGGTCGACGTCTTTTTCGCCATCTCCGGGTTTGTCATCACGGCCATGCTGGCGCGTGAATGGGCGCGCACCGGCACCATCAATCTCCGCCAGTTCTACCTGCGTCGCTTCCGGCGACTCACCCCGGCCCTCGTGGTCATGCTCGGGGTAGTGATGGTGGCGACTTCGCTCTTGCTCGATCCGTTCGGGGTGCAGCAAGTGGCGGCCCAAACGGCGTTGGGGGCCGTGGCTCTCTGCGCCAACGTGGTGATCGCGCTGATTTCGGGCGACTATTTCGCGATCGATGCCGAGGCGAACCCGCTGCTCCACACGTGGTCGCTGTCCGTCGAGGAGCAGTTCTATCTGATCTTCCCGGCCTTGCTCGTGCTGGGCTGGTGGCTCGGGCGACGGTTCCGGCGCCCTGGCCTTGGCGCGCTGGGCATGGTCGTGCTGCTGACGGCCGCGTCAGCGGCGCTGATCCGAGGGGCGGGGTTCGGCATCGCGGCGCAAAGCTGGACGATCGGCTACTACAGCCCCTTCAATCGCGCCTGGGAGTTCGGGGCCGGCGCCCTGCTGGCGCTGGTGATGGCGCAGGTTGCAAAGCTGCCCCGCTGGCTGGCGTTGCCGGTGTCACTTTCCGGGGCGGGTCTCATGGCGATATCGCTGTGGTCCATCAACTCGCACACGCCCTTTCCCGGCAAGTGGACGGTCGCTCCCATCGCGGCCGCCGTGCTGCTTATCGCCGGCGGGATTATCGGTCCGAACCCCGTGACTAGGGTTCTGGGCACGCGTCCGATGGTGCTGATCGGCGATTGGTCGTACTCGCTCTACCTCTGGCATTGGCCCAGCATCGTGGTCGCCGCGGCCCTGTGGCCCGGTGATGTGCGCGTCCGGCAATTGGCCGCCCTGGTGTCGTTCGTTCCGGCGCTGCTGTCGTACTACCGAGTCGAACAGCCGTTCCGCACCGGAGTGTTGACCCCCCGGCAGGTGGTGCTCCGACTGACGGCGATGCTGGCGTCCGCAGCACTGTTGGCAGCAGCCTGCTGGGCGGCCGCCGACCGAGTGTGGCGTCCGGCCTTCCTCAGCGGCGCGCTGCCCGCCGGACACCCGCAGGTGCAGCAGGCGCCGGTTGACTCGTTCGCGTGCCACTTCCCCGCGATCAGCGCCCTTGCCGGGAACAATGGTGACTGCCTCCAATCCGTCGAAACCGGAGATCCCCAGGTCGCTCTGTTGGGGGACAGCCACGCTGAGCACCTGTACTCCGGGTTGGTTGAAGCGCTGCCAGGCGTCAACGTGGGCGTCTATTCCTTCCGGGCCCCCATGATGATGGGCACGCAGGAGCGCCTGGATGCCTACCTGGCCCCCCTGGCCGCGACCGCACGACTGCGCACGGTGGTCATCTCGCGCTACTGGACACGCGGCTCCCTCTCGCGCGAGGACGAAGTGGCGCCGCTGGACCATGCGGTCGCGTTACTGCGGGCCGCGGGCAAGAACGTCATCGTCACCGATGACGTGCCGAGCATGGGACGAGGACCCTTCGCCTGCATCTATCGTGTCGCGCCCATCGTAGGAGTCAGTGCCTGCACCACCTCGGCGTTGGACTTCTTGGCCGCCCACGCGCGCTACGAACCGCAACTGCGGACGGTGGTGGACGCCCACCCCGGAACCTTGCTGTTCGCCTCGGCGCCCCTGTTCTGCGATGCCCAGGTGTGCTCGTCCCTCAAGGACGGCGCCGCGTTGTTCACCGATGACAACCACCTGACACCCGCCGGCTCAAGGATCGTGGCGCAGGCCATGATGGCCGATCCGCTCGTCCGGCCATTGCTGCTCGGATAGTCCCCGGTCCGGGAGCCGTGGGATGGTCCGCGGTCCGCCCGGGACCGGGCCGGTCACCGGGTCGGTGAACCTGGGGGGATTCTGTGATCGTCCGTGTCGGTCCCAGGGCTAGGGCCATGGCGATGGAACCATGGTCCTTGATCTCCGCCCACGAAAGGGGAACTACGGTGACCGATCCTGCCGACCTCGCTCTTCCCACGCCCCCACGGCTGGGGTCGCAGAACGACCCCGTCGAGGGAGTGCTCGAGGCGCTCGCCTCGGACGCCCCGACGTTTGAACCACTCCCGGTCCCTGCCGACGTCGACCCGATGGCTGTCGTCTGGGCGGCCGCCGCGGCGCCATCAGCGGAGCCGGTGCCGGAGCCGGTGCCGGCAGCTGCGCCGGTCAGTGACCCGGACGACACCGGGACGCTCTACTTTTCGCAGGCGTCTTACGCGGCCGTCCAGGCAGCCGACGTGCCGACGGAGACTCCGGACGCCGAGGTCACCGCTGTGGCAGCAGTCTCCCCGGTCGCAGAGGTGGCCCCGGTCGCAGAGGTGGCCCCGGTGGCAGAGGTGGCCCCGGTGGCGCCCCTCATCGCCCCCGCTCCCGCCGTGGCCCCCGAGGTCGCCGCCGCGTGGGTGGCTCCGACCCCCGTTCCGGCCCCTCCGGTGGCGGTTCCTGAGCCGGTCGTGGCCCCGGTTGTGGAGGACGCGCCCTTGGTGGCTGCTATTCCAGTGCCAGCCGCTGCGATGCCAGACCTCCCCGCCGTCTCGGAGGCACCGGCCGCTCCTGTGGCCGTGGAGGCTCCCAGCGCACCGATACCGGACGTGGCACAGGTCGCTCCTGCCATCCCCCTGGCGCCTCCCATGTCGAAAGCCGACCTGATCGAGGCGCATCCAGAAAGCGCCACGGAGACGATTCGCGAGGCGTCTCGCTCGCTGGCCACGCCGGAGACGGGTGAGCAGCCGGTCGGGCTGGCGCCGGTGGTCGCGGCCGCCGCGGTGGCGGCGGTACCGGTTGTCGCGGCCGTTGCGACGGCCCCTCAAGCACCCATCGCTGAGGCCGTGGAGCCCACTGTGGCTCAGGCGGTCGTGGAACCGACCGTGGCGCAAGCCGTCGTCGACTCGACGGTCACCGCGGCCGTAGTCACCCCGGCTGCGTTCGGTGAACCCAACATGGCGTTGTATCGCGACGAGGATCCGTCCGAGCAAACCCGTATCGATGCCATGCCTGTGGCGGCCGTGTTGTCTGACGAGGAGGCCAAGCTGGCTGCCGAGCGCGCGGCCCGCAAGCGTGCCCGCGACGAAGCCCTCGCGGGTGCAGCTCCCATCGCCCCTGTGGCGCCGGTCGTCGCCGGCCCGCGCGGTCGAAGCACCGACAAGTTCCTCCCCTCCTTCGGATTGTTCTTGCTCCGTCTGGCCTTAGCCGCGATCTTTGGCGCCCGTGGCCTGTACGCGGTTCTCAACATTTCGGCGGCGCAGGAGGCCTTCCGGCAGACGATCATTCCCGAGCCCAACGTGATGGCCGTCGTCGTGGGGGTTTCGGAACTGTGCATCGCCGTGGCGTTGGTATTTGGCCTGTTGACCCGGGTGGCTGCCTTTGGTGGTGCGTTGATCGCGATCGGCGCCCTTGTCCTGGTGCAATGGGGGCCGTGGTCCCCCTTCATCACGGGCCGTCCGGGCTTTGTTGGTGAGCTCGAACTGCTCATCGCGGCTGCGTGCCTCTTGCTGGTGTTCACCGGCGGCGGCGGCTGGGGCTTGGATCATGGCTTCCGCGCCAGTCGCGCCAAAGAGCGCGACACGGGTGAGGGCTTCTGACGGTCGATGCGTCGGGGCGTCGCCCGCGACCCTAGGCTGAGCGGGTGACCTCCATGATGGCCGTGGCCTTTCAGCGCCACGGCCGGCTCTACTACCTCGACCCCGGCGATGTTGCCTGTGGGGTGGGGGACTGGGTGCTGGTTCCTACCGGCTCCGGCCCCGAGGTGGCGCAGTGCGTCTGGATCGATCGTGAAGCCGAGTTTCCCGGGGAACTGCCGCGATGCGCCGGCTTGGCCGAGGTGGACGACCTCGCGCGGGACGCCGCCAACGCCACTCGGCGCGCCGAAATCCTGGCGGTCGCCGCCGAGCTCGTGCGGACGCATGACCTGCCGATGCGCATCGTCGGCGTGGACTACCTTGACCGGGGCACCGACTTCGACGTCCAGTCGGTCGTCTATTTCGCCGCACCTGGACGGGTCGATTTCCGGGCCCTCCTCGGCGATCTAGCGCGCGCGTTGCGGTCGCGCATCGACCTGCGTCAGGTGGGCCCGCGGGATGCCGCCGCGCTGCTCGGCGGGGTGGCCCCCTGCGGCCGCGAGTTCTGCTGCGCCGTCCGTGGCACCGTCCCTGCTGTGACGCCTCGACAGGCCCGCGCGCAAAACCTGTCACCTAACCCGGCGCAGCTAGCGGGCGCCTGCGGTCGGCTGATGTGCTGCGTGGCCTACGAGGCCGACACCTACGAGGCATTCAGTGCCTCCGCGCCCTCGGTGGGGGAATCGGTGTCCACCCCCGAGGGAACGGGCGTGGTCATCGGTCACGTCGTCCCGGCCGACGCGCTCGATGTGCGGCTCAAATCTGGCGTCCAACGGTGTTCGGTCAGTTCTTGCGCGCGGATGGCACCGCGAGGCGTAGCCCGCGTCGGAAGCGACCTCCCGACCCCTGAGCTCACGAAACCCCGTTCCGCTGCGAGAATCCCCCGGTCCAGGCCCGCGGACGGAACCACCCGCTAGCGTTGCGGGACGGACGAAAGTCCGCGCGTCATCCAAGGAGGAGCACATGCGCCTGCGACCGGTTCTCACCGTCGTGGCGGTGCTGCTCGTCCTGACGGGGTGCGATCCGGCGCCGGCAGCCACGTCCCCGGCAGCCGTCGCCAGGCCTAGCGCCACATCGGGCGCGATCTCGCCGGATCGCCAAACGTTGGCGCCGGTCACCGTCCGTCCGGCGGGTTTCGGCACCGCACCCGTGGGCGAGGGGTTGGCTGGCTATCTGGGTCAGGCCCTACCGTGGAAGGCCTGTGGGCAGGATCAATGCGCGACGGTGCAGGTTCCCCTCGACTACGCCAATCCGTCTGAACAGGCCATCACCCTGGCCCTCCGCAAGCGTCCCGCGACGCGCTCCCCGCGCCTGGGAAGCCTCATCATGAACCCCGGCGGTCCAGGTGCGGGCGGGCAATGGATGGCCGGTTGGATGGCGGGCAAGGGCCTGGATGCCTATGACCTGATCGGTTTGGACGTCCGCGGCACCGGCGACTCGACACCCGTCAGCTGCTGGTCGGATGCGGAAGAGGACGCCTTCTTGGCGCTGGATTTCTCGCCGGACGACACGACGGAAATGAACACGCTCGTGAGCCAATCGAGGGCCTTCGCGGCCGCGTGCTGGCGAACCAACGGCGACTATCTGAACCACCTGTCCAGCGTCGAAATCGCCCGCGACCTCGACGTGCTGCGGAAGCTCTTGGGTGACGACAAGCTGCACTTCTTGGGCTTCAGCTACGGCACGATGCTGGGCGCCACGTACGCCGAATTGTTCCCCGACAAGGTGGGACACCTCGTGCTGGATTCACCGGTCAGCTTGGCCGACAAAGAGGAGGTCTTCCAAACCGCGGGATTCGAGTTGGCCTTCAACCATTGGACCCAGTACTGCGCCTCAACAGGTTGTGCCTCGGGCGGGGTCAATCTGGGCACCACCCCCCAGGCGGTTCACGACGCGGTGGCGGCCTGGCTGGCCAAACTCGACGGGGCGCCGGTGACCGTCGGGAAGCGGACGCTCACCCAGTCGTTGGCCACGATGGGGGTCGCCGGCTTGCTCTACCAGTCCTCCGAATGGCCCGCGTTGCGGACGGCGCTGCTGGCCGCCATGGCGGGCAACGGCGCACAGTTGTTGGCCTCCGCCGACGGAATGTCCGACCGCAACAAGAATGGCCACTACGGGACGCTCCCGTACGTCCTTCCCGCCACCTACTGCCTGGACTTCCGTGACACGGGCATCGCGGGGGCGCTGGCTGACTGGGAAACGCAGAAGGCCACCGTCGGCATGTTTGGCTCGCTCAACGGGCTCGACCTCAGCTGCGCCACGTGGGCGGTGCCGCCCAACCCGTACCTCGACTTCAAGGCTGTCGGCGCGGCGCCCATTCTTGTCGTGGGTTCGACCGGAGACCCGGCGACTCCCTACCAACTGTCCGAGCACGTCTCGAACCATCTGACTTCGGCGGTCCTGCTGACCTATGACGGTGAGGGCCACGGGACGTTCGGGGGATCGTCCACGTGCGTCAACGACGCCGTCGTGGCCTACTTCACGCGGGACGTCGTCCCGGTGGCGGGGACGCGCTGCCGCTGACGCCGCTCCGAGCCTGCTCTCACCGCGGCGGGCCGATTCGGGTCCACTCGGACGCTTGCCCTATAGTTACTTCTCGGTTCGGCCCTCACGGGCCGCGCCGCCTTAGCTCAGTCGGCAGAGCGGCTCACTCGTAATGAGCAGGTCAAGGGTTCGACTCCCTTAGGCGGCTCCCAAATGGGGCTCTGGTTAGGCATTATACCTAGCCAGAGCCCCTTTTTGGTAGGTATGGCCCGCAGTCGTTCTGGACGGGCCGCGCTCAATGACGGGTTAGCTCCAGGAAACGGTGACCGACCCGACGCCGCCGACGCCACCGCCCGCGTCCGATCCCACGCCACCGTTGCCCGCCACCGAGACGGTGGCCGACGTGACGCTGATGCACCCAGTGCCGCTGGCGTAGTTGGAACCACCGCCCCCGCCGCCGGCCTCGCTGTCGAAGAAGTGCGTGGTGGCGTTCGTGGCCGGATCCTTGCCCACAGCGATTGCGAGGGCCCCGCCACCGCCACCGGTGTAGCCACCGCCGCCTCCGCCGGAGCTGATGGACATCCACATACCCGGGGTCGAGCCTTCGGCCGGGAAGTCGCGGAAGGCGGTGACGCCAACTCCGCCATTGCCGCCGCTGCCCGAGACGCCCGAGCCTGCACCGCCAGCCGTTGAGATCAGTGGATACGGCCGGTTGGGCATGGTGGACGTGCCGGCTGTGCCGCCTGCGCCGCCAGCCGAGGCGGAAGCGCCGGCACCGCCGGGAGCGTTCGTCACCTCATAGACCGGACCGCCGATCGCCCCGGTGTACAGGGTTTGGCTCGACGCGACACCGGCGGTCCCGGTGGTCCCCGCGTTTCCGCCGTCGGGCAGCGTGATCGTCGAGTTGAGCTGCTTCGTGCCAATCGAGGCGGTGCCCTGGTCGCCGATTCCACCGCCGCCGCCAGCGACCACGATGGGGTTGCTGGTTGCCGTGGATCCGAGCAGGATGGCGCTCCCGCCGCCACCGCCCGAGCCGGGGACCTCCCAGTTCGCGTAGTAACCGGCGTTAGCCGGGGCCGTGGCCGGAGCGGGGGAGCTGCCGCCATGCCCGTACCCGCCGCCGCCGCTGGCCATGCTGCCGCCCCCGGCCGCGATCAGCGTGAGGGCTACGGGGGCATCGCAGGCGCATCCCGTCATGGTCAGGGTGCCCGTGATTTGTGAGCCGCTACCGCCGGTCATGCCGGTGGTGTACTGGGGATCGGCGCCGCCGCCACCGCCGATGATGGTGTAGGTGATGTTGGTCGCCGTGCACGGGATGCTGATCGTGCTTGTCGCGGACGTGCTGCCGGACCCCGTCAGCGTGAAGGAACCCGGGCTGCCAGCGGCGGGCGACGCGCCGCCACCACCAGAGGGGGCGCCGCCCGAGCCGCCGCCGGCCCCGCTGGGGCTCGTGGCGAACGCGGGAACCGCGCCTGCCATGATGACGACAGGGGCTGCCCAGGCCGCCCCGGCCACGATCGAGCGGCGCTCGATGGTGTTCCCTCGTAGACGAGGGGAGCTGGTTTGAGGCGCGATTGAGTCGTCGCCGGGATTGTTGAAGGTCATGTGAGTCCCCGATCGCGACCGGGTCGCCTGCGTCCTCACTGACGCCGGTGGGGCCGGTACACCAGTCCCCTCCCGGCGACAACGTTAGACCTAAAACGTGGGTCCTGAGAGGGGTGTGACGGGAGAATCTTCAAAGATTCTTCTTATCGTTACACAACGATCGAGCTCAACCCGCGACCACCGTCCAACTGGGGCTGACTAGCCCAAATGCACAATTCCCGGACGGATTCGCCCGCCGAAATCTCGGGCGATGGACGTGTTGACTCTTGGCGATCAGTTCCAGGAAATGGTCACCGATCCGACGCCGCCGACGCCGCCGCCTGCGTCCGAGCCAACGCCGCCATTTCCCGCCACTGAGACTGTGGAGGAGGTCACGCTGATGCAGCCGCTGCCCCCGGTGTAGTCGGAGCCGCCTCCGCCGCCGCCCGCCTCGGTGTCGAACAGGTGGGTCGTGGTGGTACCGGTCGCGGGGTAGTTACCGACGGCGATGGCTAAGGCTCCCGCGCCCCCACCGGCGTAGCCGCCCCCGCCGCCGCCCGAACTGACCGACATCCACATGCCTTGGATCGCCCCAACGGGTGGGAAGTCGCGGTAGCCGGTGACTCCGGTGCCGCCATTGCCGCCGCCCGCCGCGAAACCCGTCCCGGCCCCTCCCGCCGAAGCGATCAACGGGGAAGGGCGGTTGGGCATGGTCGACGTGCCAATCGTGGCGCCCGCACCAGCGGTGGTGCCCGAGGCCCCGGAGCCGCCGAGGGCGGTCGTCGTCTCGTAGATCGGGCCGCCGACGGCGCTGGTGTAGAGCGTCTGGCTCGATGTGTCGCCAGAAGCGCCGGGCGCACCAGCATTGCCGCCCGAGGGGAGCAAGTAGGTGGCGTTTAGCTGCACGGCGCCCGTCGAGGACGTGCCGCCATCGCCGACCCCGCCGCCGCCGCCCGCCACCACGATCGGATTGCTCGTCGTGGTCGCGCCCAGCAAGATCGCGCTCCCGCCACCGCCGCCCGATCCCGGGAGCTGCCAGTTGGTGAAATAGCCCGGGTTCGCTGGTGTGGTCGCCGGGGTCGGGGAGTTGCCCCCATGGCCGTAACCGCCGCCGCCGCTTGCCATGCTGCCACCGCCCGCCGCGACGAGGGTGACGGTGACCGACGGGCAGGCGCAGGACGTCATCTTCAATGTGCCGGTGATCTTGGACCCGCTGCCGCCGTTGAGGCCAGCTGTGAACTCGGGATCCGCGCCGCCACCTCCTCCGATGATGGTGTAGGTGATGCTGGTCGCCGTGCACGGAATGGTGATGGTGCTCGTCGTGGCCGAACTCCCCGTGCCCGAGATCGTCTTGCTTCCTGGCGAAGCGGCGAAGGCGGGCGCGGCGGCTCCCAGGCTGACCACCGGTGCCACCCAAGCCGCCCCCGCGACCAGGGTGCGGCGTCGGACGCCAGGTGGCGCTACCGAATCCGAACTTCCCCCGACGTTGCTTGCAGATCCCCAAGGACTGCTGAAAACCATCTCAATACCCCCGCGGTCCGGCTCGTCGATAGCTTGCGGCCGCGGCTTACCGGTGGTTGACAGTCCCCTCTTGTACGCAATCTTACGACCATTAGAGGCGACCGCGCGACGGATCGACCCGATTGGTCTTGAGGGCGGCTAAATCAGCGCGGCGGGCCCGTTGGGCGGGCCGTCATCTTCCCGCCGGTATGGAAAGGTGCCCCTATCAGGTGGGTGCAGCGGACCGTACGCTGGCCGCATGAACCAGCAACCGCTAGAGATCTCCGTCCAGGGTGCCCACACGGTGCGCGTGGTTCCCGAGCGCGCCACGCTGAACTTCGCGATCGGATTCGAAGCCACCTCGCCGGTCGAAGCCGTCGATCGGACGACCGAACTCGTGCGCGCTATTCAGGCCGAGTTGGACGCTCTCAAGGCGACCGGGGCGGTTTCGAAGCTCGTGGTGAACCCCATCGGGACGCGCTCGTGGCGGCCTTATAGCGAGGCTGGGCGTCCGCTGGCCCCGCGGTACGCGGCCTCAGCTCGCCTGCTTGCCGAGTTCGCCGACTTCAAGGAACTCGCGTCCTTCACCGCCCGGACGGGGACCGCCGAAGGTGTCACGTTGGGTTACGTCGGCTGGGACGTGACGGACGCCACCCGCAAGGCCGCGGAGGCCGAGGCGCTCGCTGCGGCCGTGGCCACCACGCAAGCCCGGGCGACCGCCATCGCGGCGGCGGCGGGTCTGACCGAGGTGCAGGCCACTCAGTTCGCCGACCCGGGGCTGCTCACGGAGAATGCCTCCGCCAAGGCGGGACGCATGATGTCCGCCGCCTACGGCGCCCGGGGTGCCGCACCCATGGGTGAGGCCTTCGAGATTTCCCCCGAAGACATCGAGATCACCGTCGCCCTGCAGGGGCGCTTCCTCGCGCGCTGACCGCCCGGGTCAAAACATCCCGTTGTCGTTCTTCGAGGTCGCCGGAACGGTCTGCAGCACGTCCCAGTGCTCGACGATCCGTCCTTGATCGTCCAGCCGGAAGATATCAATGCCCGCGTAGTCGTCCAGGCCCGGCCAGGTCTGGTGGCAGTGCAGGACGACGAAGTTGCCCTCAGCGATCGCCCGGACGACCTCCACGTGCTTGCCGGGGTACTCGGCGGCCATCCGCTCGAAGTAGGCGATGAAGGCCTCCTTGCCGTCTCCCACCTCGGGGTTGTGCTGCCGGTACTCGACCCCGGCGTAGCGCTCGATGGCCTCCCGCGGTCGGCACTGGTTGAACATCAGATCGTAAAAGGCGATGGCCGTCGCCTTGTTGGCCGCGAGGCCAGTCGTCTCTTGCATAGCGAGATCATGCCATCGGGGGGCATTCGAGTCTGTTGTCGCTGGCGCGTAGCAGGCGGCACCGAAGTGCCTGGAATTGGGGGTGGCCCCCTCACTTGGTGCGCGTCAGTGACAAAGGGAGCCCGAAACCTCATGGCGGGGGTGCAGGGTCAACGCCGACTGCGCTCTATACACCCCGATGGGGGTAGTTGGGGAGAGAACCGGTAAGGTTCATGGGTGGATAACGAAACTGAACCTCAGGCCGACGACTCCACCGGACGCCGCGCGTTCGGTGAGTTGGGCCTCCAGCGTCGCTTGCTGACCGTCCTTGAGGACGCCGGCTACGAGGACGCTACTCCCATCCAGGCCGCCACGATTCCAAACCTGCTCGCCGGTCGCGATGTCATTGGCATCGCTCAGACTGGCACCGGCAAGACTGCCGCTTTCGCTCTTCCGATCCTCGATCGGCTCGACCCTCAGCAAAAGTCCCCGCAGGCCTTGGTCTTGGCCCCAACCCGTGAACTCGCCCTGCAGGTCTGTGAGGCGTTCGAGAAGTACGCCGCAGGCATGCCCGGCGTACACGTCCTGCCCGTCTACGGCGGCCAGGCGTACGGCGTTCAGCTGGCGGCGTTGCGCCGTGGCGTCCACGTCGTCGTCGGCACCCCTGGTCGCATCGTCGACCACGTCCGCCGTGGGACGCTCGACCTCAGCCACCTGCGCTTCCTGGTGCTGGACGAGGCTGACGAGATGCTGACCATGGGCTTCGCCGACGAGGTGGAGGCGATCCTCGCCGAAACCCCCGCCGAGAAGCAGGTTGCTCTGTTCTGCGCCACCTGGCCGCAGCAGATCCGCCGCTTGGCCGCGACCTACCTCAAGGACCCGGTCGAGGTCACGATCAAGAGCAAGACCACCACGGCGCCGAACATTCGCCAGCGCCGCCTGATGGCCTCCTTCCCCCAGAAGGTCGACGCCCTGACACGCATCCTGGAGTTCGAAGAATTCGACGCCATGATCGTGTTCGTCCGGACGAAGAACGACACCGAGACCCTCGCCGAGAAGCTCCGGGCCCGTGGCTTCGAAGCCCAGGCCATCAACGGCGACATGCCGCAGGCCTCACGTGAGCGGACGATCAACCACCTGAAGTCGGGCAAGCTCGACATCCTGGTGGCCACCGACGTCGCGGCCCGCGGGTTGGACGTCGATCGCGTCAGCCACGTCGTGAACTTCGATCTGCCCATGGACACCGAGTCCTACGTGCACCGCATCGGCCGCACCGGACGCGCCGGGCGCAAGGGTGAGGCCATCTCGTTCGTCACCCCGCGTGAGCGTCGGATGCTCGAATCCATCGAGCGCGCCACCCGCCAGGTGATGACCCCGATGACGCTGCCGAGCGTCGAGGACATCAACGCGACGCGCCTCACCCGCTTCGACACCTCGATCACCGAGGCGTTGGAAGACACCAAGCTGCAGTTCTTCCGCGATGTGGTGAGCCACTACGTGCAGGAGTTCGACGTCCCCGAGGCCGACGTGGCCGCGGCCCTCGCCTTGCTGCTGCAGGGCAATGAGCCGATGCTCCTCGACCCCGAGAAGAACCGTCAGCGTCCCGAGCGCGACTTTGATCGTCCGGACCGCGGCGACCGTCCGGAGCGGGGCGACCGCCCCGACCGCGGGGATCGTCCCGACCGTGGCGAGCGCTCCGATCTGCCGCAGGTGCCGATGTGGGCCTACCGCATCCAGGTGGGCAAGAAGCACGGCATTGGTCCGCGTCAGATCGTCGGCGCCCTCGCCAACCAGGCCGGTTTGCAGCGCCACGAGTTCGGTTACATCGACCTCCGCGGCGGCTACTCGGTCATCGAGTTGCCGGCCGACATCGCTCCGGAGGTCTGGGAGCAGCTTCAGCAGGTCGTCGTCCAGGGCGAGCCCCTGGAGATCACCCGCGAGGACACCCCGCTGGAGCGTCGTCCGCAGCGTGACACCTACGACCGTCCGCGTCGCGACGACCGTCCCTATCGCGACGACCGTCCGCGTCGGGACGATCGTCCGCAGGGCGAGTGGCGTAAGCCGCGCGAGGACCGTGGAGAGTACCGTCCGCGGCCGTTCGGCGGTGGCGATCGTCCGCGTCGGGACGATCGTGGCGGCGGTTGGTCGCCGAGCCCCAAGTCCGGTGGCTTCAAGTCCGGTGGGTTCAGCTCCGACGCGGGGCGCGACAAGCCCCGCAAGAAGAAGAAGTTCTAACCAAGAAACTCCTGAAGCAAACGACGCCGAGAGCCCTGTTGGGTTCTCGGCGTCGCTGCGCTTGGGGCTGGTTAGGCCGGGTCGATGTTCATCATCCACTCGATGCCGAACTTGTCGGTGAGTTGGCCGTAGGTGCCGCCCCACACCTGGACCTCCAAGGCCTGGCCGACGTTGCCGCCCTCGGCGAGCCCGTGGAACCAGCTGGTGAGGGTCTCGGCGTCGGCGGCCGCGCCCATCAGCGAGATGTAGTTGCGGCTGCCCTTCCAGGTGTCTGCCGCGCCCGCCATGGCATCGGACGCCATGATCGAGAACGTGGGGGTGCGGAGGGCGGCGTGCATCGTGCCGTCGGCGGGCATATCGGTCATGCCGAAGTCGGCAAAGGTGGAGATCTGCAGATCGCCGCCGAAAATGCCGTGGTAGAAGGTCATGGCCTCGCGGCTGTTGCCCGCGAAGTTCAGGTACGGGTTCATCGTGATCATGGGTTCTCCAGTGCTCGGAAGTCGTCGTGGAGACAGTACCCGGGGGGCCCGCCAAAACGGAGGTTCGCGCCTACTCTGCCGCAAACGCATCTACCCTGCCGTTGCAACGGCAGGGTAGATGCCTCACAGGCAGGGTAGGTGCAAGAACGGTGGGGGTGGAGCGCACAGGTGGGACGAAAGTGGCGGAGTGGACCCCTTCCAGGGAGCGTCTTGTTTGGTGGGCGGTCGGGCAACCGCTCATAGTTCGAGCGCCGCCGACAACCGGTTGCTGATTGCGTGATGTCTGAGGTCGCGGGGTGCCCCGCTGCTGATTGTTTGGCGCCGCTCCAGACCGGGTGCGCTTCTTGTGGTTCTCCGGGGGGCCTTTGTGGAGGTGGGCGGTTTTGGGGTCCCCCGCTGCTGATTGTGTGACGCCGTTCCCGTCCGTCAATGGCGCCTTCGGCGTCGCTTCGCGATGGGCTTCGCCCACCCTTGACTGTCGGGTCCCCGGCGTCGGGTTTTGCAGCTAGGAGCTCCCCTCCACCTGGGCAGTCGGCGAGGTGGTGCTGGGAATCACCGGGGTGGGCCTGGGTATGTGCGGGGTGGGCTGGGTATGAGCGTGGGGTCTGGGTATGGGCTGTGGGGGTCTGGGCCTCCAGCGGACCAGAGCAGCGGTGGAATTGTGGTGACGCCTTGTCCCATCCGCCCCTTGCGCCTCACCCCCAGGCGGAGCTTTCCCTTTTCCGCACCTCAATCGCGCCTACCCTGCCGCAAACGCACCTACCCTGCCGTTGCAACGGCAGGGTAGGTGCGTTTGCGGCAGGGTAGGCGCAAGAACTGTGGGGTGGAGCGCACAGGTGGGACGAAAGTGGCGGAGGGGACGCAGGGGATGGGGCTTGAGCGGTGCTCGGGACGGGCACCCGAGACCGCGTAACGAGCATCCCGCCGGCCCCGGCCGGGACCGCCCACGCCAGGGTGGCGTCAACAGTGGCCCCGTTGGGCGCGGCTGATGGGCGTGAATCGTAGCGGGGTTCTAGGGGTAGCCAGGTTCCAGAGGGAGCCTTTCGTTACCTTAGGTAATGAGCTAGGGTAAGTATTAACGAGAGCGGGGACGGTCATGGACGACGTAGTGGAGTTGGGCAACCAGGTGCGCTTGGCGTGCCAGCGCATCAGCCGTCGGATCCGGTACGAGAGCTACATCGAGGTGGCGCCGCATCACTACAGCGTGCTGGTCCACCTGGAGGGCAGTCCCCGAACCCCGGGTGAACTTGCCGATATCGAACGAGTCAGCGCCCCCTCCATGACGCGGACGATCAACGCCCTCGAAGAGGTCGGGCATGTGCGCCGCGACGTTGATCCGGCGGACGGACGCCAGAAGTTGGTGTCACTCACCCCGTCCGGCAAGGAGGTGTTGGCTCGGACGCGCGTCCAGCGTGACGGCTGGATGGTGCGCCACCTGGACGGTCTGACGCCGGACGAACTCGCCGCACTCCGCGAGGCGGCCGTGCTGCTGACCAAGGTGGCGAACGCGCCGTGACCCGGGTTGAACGGCCCGCCAAGAGCCCCCTCTGGGCGTCGATGGCGGTGTACAACTTCCGGCTGTACTTCGTCGGAGGGCTGATCTCCAATACCGGAACCTGGGCGTTCCGCACGGCGCAGGCCTGGCTGGTGCTGACGCACCTCACCAACAACTCGGCGAGTGCGCTGGGCATCGTCACGGGCCTGCAGTTCTTGCCGCTGGTGTTCTTGGCCCCCATGGCCGGCGCCCTCGCGGACCGGTTCCGCAAGCGCCGAATCCTGCTCATCACCCAGTTCACCAACGCTGCGCTCAACGCTGTGTTGGCCGCGTTGACGCTGGCGGGGATCGTCCAACTGTGGCAAGTCTTCTTGCTGGCGTTCTTGCAGGGCTGCGTTGATTCCTTCGACAACCCGACCCGACAGGCGTTTGCGTCCGAAATGGTCGGACCCGAGTTGCTCCCGAACGCGGTGGGCCTCAACTCGGCGTCCTTCAACGGGGCCCGCCTGATGGGACCCGCGCTGGCCGGTCTCGGGATCGCCGCCTTCGGGGAGGGGCCCGTCTTCGTCCTCAACGCGCTGAGCTACCTCGCGGTGGCGTGGGCCGTGTTCGCCATGCGGGAATCCGAACTGTTCCTGTCGCCCCGGCGTGCAACGGTGAAGGGCGCGGTCCGCGAGGGCATCCGGTATATCCGCACCCGCCGCGACATCATGCTGATCCTGGTCATCGTCTTCATGCTCGGCACGTTCGGCATGAACTTCCAGCTCACGAACGCCCTGATGGCGACCGCCGTGTTCCACCAAGGCGCGGAGGCCTACGGGTTGCTCGGCTCGATCATGGCCATCGGATCCATGACGGCTGCCCTTCGCTCCGCGAGGCGCCGCCAGCCCTCCCTGCGCATCATCATGATGGGCCTCGCGGGCTTCGCCGCCGTGGTCACGGCGCTGGCCCTGAGCCCCAACTACCTGACGTACGCGTTGCTGCTGATCCCCACCGGGTTCGCGGCACTCACGGTGATGACGACGGCTAATGCGCGGGTCCAACTGTCGGCCGATCCCCAGATGCGCGGACGCGTGATGGCCCTCTACGGCGTGGTCTTCATGGGCGGGACGCCCCTCGGCGCCCCCCTGATCGGCTGGGTCGGGGACGTCTGGGGTCCCCGCTGGACGCTCCTCATCGGCGCCATCGCCGTCGGACTGACGTTCCTCGCCGTCATGCTCTGGTACGTCCTCGACAAGCGAGCCGACGCCGAGGTTACCGGCGAGCTCGACACGGTGCCCGACCAGGCCTGACTCCGATCCCAGCGGTGGGTGTTCCCGCGTCGATCGGTCGAGGTCAGGTCGCGTGGACGATGAGGCGGGCCCCGGCTGTGCCGCCATGGCCGTAGTCGGCGTGAGCCCGTGCGAGATCCGTCATCGGGTACGTGACGCCGACCGTCGGACGCAGGCCTCCCGCGGCCACTTGTTGAGCCAGCCACGTGAGATCACCCGAGTCGTGACCCGCCGCCACGCCCAACGTCCGGACACGTCCCCGCCACGCCGCCGGGAGGCCAGCGACCCAGGTATCCAGCCGGGTGAGCACCATGCGCCCGCCCGGACGCACCGCGTCCAACCAGTCCGTGCCTCGTCCTGCGGCGACGAGGACGACGTCATAGGCGTGGCCGTGTTGGATCGCCTGGACGTCAGCGTCCGCGTGGTCCACGACCTGCTCCGCACCGAGTGCCGCGCAGAGTTCAAGGCCCTTGGCCCCGCAGACGGCGTCCGCGCGGGCGCCCAGGATCGTTGCCAACTGGACGGCCGCCGTCCCCACCGCCCCGCCGGCCCCCACGATGAGGACGCGTTCGCCGCGCTGCAGTCTCGCGATGTCGCGCAGGCTCTTGAGTGCGGTGAGAGCGCCGAGCGGAAGCGACCCGACCGTCGGATCGGGGACGAAATCATCGGGGAAGACCCCCACCCTGCTCGGGTCCAGGGTCAACAACTCAACGGCCGTGCCCCGGGTGCGGCGTGGCTCCAAGCCCAGGACCGTCCAGACCCAGGTTCCCGGACGGATGGCGGGGTTGCGGGATTCCACGACCTGCCCCAGCGCGTCGAAGCCGGGTTGCTTCGGGAAGCCGAACCCGTGGATCCGCAGTTGTCCGGCCCGGTACATCAGGTCGATGGCAGACACACCGCTCGACGTCGTCCGGACGAGGACTTCGTCTGTGGCCAGCGTCGGCGCGGCGGCCTCCTCGCGCTGGATCACATCGGCGGCTCCATAGCGGTGATACTGCATAGCCCACATGAGAGGTCACTCCTTCGAGGATGGGGGGTCTGGCGGAGGCGGCGTCGGTGCCGCCGGGAAGAGTGTGTTGATGAGTTGCACGAGGCGGGGGTGGGCGTCCGCGGGTTCAAGGCCGCCGAGATGCATCCAGGCGAAGGTGGAGCCGACCAAGATGGCCTGGAGATCCACGGTCGAGGGCGCGGACGAGACCCCGCGGGCCTTCGCGATGCGCTCGAAGATGGGGGCGAGTTCCGGCTGCGCGCCCAGGACGAAGGTGTCGAAGAAGCGAGCGAGAAGGCGGGGATCGGCGGCCACATCCGCTAGCACCCCGGGAAAGACCGGACGAGCCAGCGGGTCCCCGACGAACGCCACCAGACGATCGGCGAGTGCGGCCACGTCGCCGTCGACGTCCGCGGCCGCCGCCAAGGAGGGCAGGTCGCGATCATGCAACACGAGATCGAACACAAGCTCGGCCTTAGTCGGCCAATGCCGGTAAAGGGTGGTCTTTGCCACCCCCGACGCGGCCGCGATCCGGTCGTAGGTGAGGTGGTTGTAGTCGCCCTCGCGAAGCAGATCCAAGACCGCCCGCCGGGTAGCCTCCCGCGTCGCGAGCTTGCGGGGAGAGGGTGTCCGATCAGCCATATCTCAACGCTACGCTACGTAGCGTAGCAATTCAAGGAATCAACGATCGTTGGGGCGGGCTGGTGAAGGTCCGGGCGACCGCGTCAAGAAGCAAAAGTGGCCATGCGGACCCCGGCATGTTGTCGCCGGACTGCCGCATGGCCACCAAAGAGGAGTTCTAGATCGAGCTTCTGCGGACCAGGCGCAACCGGGCGGTGCTCAGCTCGGACCATCGTCCCGTGAACTCCAACCCCACCAAGGTGCAGGTGGGGAAGCCACGCTCAAGCAACCGGCGGAGTTCGCCGTCGGAGTCTTTGGACGCCAGCTCCCACGCCAAATCGGGGATGCCGGGGGCGTGGGCCACAAGCAGGATCGATTCGACCTTCTCCGGAAGCGCCCGGAGCATGCCGAGCATGCTGTCGGCCGTGGCGTGATAGAGGCCCTCCTGAAGCTCCGGGGTGTGCCCGGAGCCCAGTTGCTCGGCGGTCTCCCGGGCGCGACGCGCCGGGGAGGTCCACACCATGGCGGGACGAAGCTGCCTTACCTGCGTGCCAGCCTCATGAGCCTGGTCACGGCCGTGGGCCGACAGCGGACGCTCGCGGTCACCGTTGGCTGCCCACCCCACCGCATCAGCGTGGCGGAGTAGGAACAGCCGGTGCGCGGAGGCGCGCGTAGGAATAGGCGCTGTCACCGGCCGTCGCGGGTGAACTCGTTGGCGTACGACGTGCCCTGAGCGCGCTTCCAGGACTCGAGGATCTCCATCTCGGCCTCGGCGCGACCGACCCACACGGCACCCTCAACGGACTTGCCGGGCTCGAGGTCCTTGTAAACCTGGAAGAAGTGCTCGATCTCAAGCAGCGACAGCGACGGCATGTCGGTGAGCTCCTTGATGCCGGCCTGGCGCTGATCGGCGACCGGGATGCACAGCACCTTGTCGTCGCCGCCCATCTCGTCCTTCATGCGGAACATGCCGATGGCGCGGCACTCGATGAGAGCGCCGGGGAACGTGGCCTCGGGCAGCAGCACCATCGCGTCGAGCGGATCGCCGTCCTGACCGTAGGTGCCCTCGATGAAGCCGTAGTCATTCGGGTACTGCGTCGCTGTAAACAGCGTCCGATCGAGACGGATACGACCCGTGTGATGGTCCATCTCGTATTTGTTCTTGGTGCCCTTCGGGATCTCGATGGTGACATCGAAATGCAGCGAAGGTTGGATCTTGGGCCGGACGAACGACGACGACATCGAGAGCCTTCCTGAGCGGGTGTCATGATGATCACGACGACAACTGCCTGCAGCCTACTGTCTGGCTCGACCTAAGGAGACCTCTGTGCCGCCTCGCCGTGCCGCGCGTCGTGCTCGGGGACTTTGGGTCGCCACGATCGCCATCGTCGTCGTCGCGGCACTCACCATCACAGCGCTCCTCAACTGGTCGACGGTGTCGTCCTGGTACGGCAGCGTCTCCTCGCCGAAAACGCCCGGGATCACCGCCTCCGGGTCGCCCTCGCCGACGGTCTCGTCTGGGCCTGTCGATGCCGCGATCCTGCCGCCCCTCGGCTCGGGTGCCGCGCCGGTCGCGTCCGTCCTGAAGGGCAAGTTGGACGCCATTCCGCATGACGGCGCCGGAACCGTGAGCGCGTTCGTGGGGGACGGCACCGGCGCGACGCTGTACGCGCTTGGCGATGCTCCGCAGCGTCCGGCGTCGACCGAGAAGATCGTCACGGCGCTCGCGACGCTCGACCTGATCGACCCGCAGACGCGCTTTGCGACGCGGGTGATGAGCACGGCGGCGGGGCACATCGTGCTGGTCGGAGGTGGCGATCCGATGCTGACCTCTAACCCCACGGCAACGTATCCGGCCGAACCGTCGACCGAAGAGTTGGCGGTTGCCACCGCGGCGGCGCTCACCAAGCAAGGCGTGACCCAGGTGACGCTGGGGTACGACGGTTCCCTCTTCTCCGGGCCGGGACGCCATCCCTCATGGACGCCCAACTACGACTGGGGCGTCACCACCGTGTCGGGGCTGATGGTCGACCACGGTATCGGCGGCGGGCCCGAGGATCGGCGCCAGCCCGACCCCTCCGCCGTCGCCGGTCAACGCTTCGCCGCCCAGCTGAGAGCCCACGGCATCCAGGTGGACGCGGTCACGCCCGAGGTCACCCCGGCGAGTGCGACGGAGGTGGCGCGGGTGTCGTCGATGCCCGTGGGGTTGATCATCCAGCAGGCGCTGCTCAACTCAGACAACGACGCGGCTGAGGCCCTGTTCCGCCAGGTGGCCATCGCGGCGGGTCGCCCGGGCACCTTTGCGGACGCGGCGGCGGTCGTCCAAGAGCGGTTGGCGGCGCACGGGTTGTGGCAGGACGGGACGGTCATCACCGATGGCTGCGGTCTCGGACGCGACTCCCGGATCCGTCCCGCGCAGCTGGCGGGAATCGTCCGGCTCGCTCTTTCGGATGCGCGCTACCGTCCGCTGCTCGACGGGCTGCCCGTAGCCGGAGCCCTCGGGACGCTCAAGAACCGCTTCACCGTGCCGCAGGCGCTGCCTGGACGCGGGGACGTGCGCGGCAAGACCGGAACCCTGAACGACACCGCGAACCTGGCGGGGTATGCGGTGACGGCCGACGGGGCCATCGTCACGTTCGCCTTCCTCAGCACCGAGGGCAACAAAGACCGCGGTGAAGTGTGGATCGACGCCAGCGCCGGAACTCTGGCGGCCTGCGGGTGCGCGTCCTGAGCCGCATAGGGTGGGGCCATGGCCTCTTTGCCCGCGATTGATTGGGACGCCGCCCGCAACACCGGGCTGGCGACTCTGAGCCCGGGCGCTGCCCTGACACCCGCGGAGGCTTCGGCTGAGGTGGACGCTCTCCGCCGAGCGGCGGACGTGGCCGAGGGGCACATCCGCGAGACGACGGGCTTGCAGACGGCCGCCGACGGGGGCACGTTCGTCATCGATCGGGCCTCCTGGCTGCGGGCCAACCTCACCACCTACGAGGGGCTGTGGCGCGCGATGGGAGCCACACCCGCGGAGTCGGTGCTCGATCGGGCTCGGGCGACGGTGATCGGCGCTGAGATGGGGGCCATGTTGGCCGCCGTGGGAGGACGCATCCTCGGCCAATTCGACCCGTTCGGGCACCCGCAGCGGCTGCTGCTCGTGGCGCCGAACGTGGCGGGCGCGCAGCGGCACATGGGCGTTGATCCATGGGACTTCAAGCTGTGGGTGTGCCTCCACGAGCAAACGCATCGCTTTCAGTTCGGGGCGGCCCCCTGGCTGCGCGATTACCTGATCGCCCAGATGAGCGTGGTGGCGGGGGAGTTCGGTGAGGGGTTCCAGCTGTCGCCCGCCCGCAGCGAGGACGGCATCAAGCGCGCCCTCGTCGAGCGGGTGCTGACCCCGGAACAACGAGTGGCGTTCGACGCCGCGACCGGCGCCATGTCGCTACTCGAAGGCCACGCCGACGTGATGATGGATCGGGTCGGGACGAGCGTCCTGCCGACCCTGCCACGCCTGAGGGAGGCGCTGGAGAAGCGTCGGTCCGATCCCTGGCAGCGCTTCCTCGGCCGCCTGCTCGGCATGGAGCTCAAGATGGCCCAGTATCGCGAGGGGGCGAAGTTCGTCCGAGCTGTTATCGACACCGTCGGTCTCGAATCCTTCAACAGGGTGTTCTCGGCCGCCGAGTTCTTGCCCACGCGCGCCGAGATCGCCGATCCCTCGGCCTGGGTCGCGCGCGTTCACCCCTAATGGCCAGCAAGGCGCTCGGCCCGGCGACGCTGGCGATCGTCCAAGCGGTGCGCGCCTCCTGGCCCGAGGATGAGGTGTTCGTTGGGTGTTCCGGGGGCGCTGATTCGCTGGCCCTTGCGTTTGCCGCGGCCCGGGTCGCGCGCGAGCGGGGCGGCACCGTCACGGCGTTGATTGTCGATCACGGGCTGCAGCCCGGTTCGGCCGCCGTGGCGGCGGGCGTCGCGGGGCGCGTGGCTGCCTTCGGGGCTCATCCCCGTGTCCAGCGGGTGGAGGTGACCGGCCCGGGCGGCATGGAGGCGGCTGCCCGCGAGGCCCGCTACCAGGCGTTCACCGAGGCGGCCGGGCAGACCGGCAGCGTCCTGCTCGGCCACACCCTCGACGACCAGGCCGAAACCGTGCTCTTGGGGTTGGCGCGCGGCTCGGGGCTCCGGTCCCTGGCCGGTATGGCGCCGGTGCGCGGGATCTTCGTCCGGCCCCTGCTCGGGATCCGCTCCGCGACGACGTCCCAGGCCTGCGAGGAGCTGGGGCTGGTGGTGGTCGAGGACCCGCACAACGCGGATCCGACGTTCGCGCGCGTCCGCGTGCGACGCACTGTGCTGCCGCTGCTCGAAGACCAACTCGGCGGGGGAATCGCCGAGGCCCTCGCGCGCACGGCCACCCTCGCCCGCGCCGACGCGGACGCCCTCGATGCGCTCGCCGTCACCGAACTAGCCCGTCTCCGCCGCGAGGAGCCGGACGTCCCGGGTCTGTCTCCCCGTGAACTCGCGGCCCTGGCGCCCGCCGTGGCGACGCGCGTGCTGCGACTCTGGCTTCTGGCCAACGGTGCCGGTCAACTCGGCGCTGAGCACGTCACCGCAGTGTGGGCCTTGGTGGCGGACTGGCACGGCCAAAAGGGCGTCGATCTTCCGGGCCTTCGCGTGATCCGCCAAGACGGGCGCTTGCAAGCCGTCCCGCGTTCGCAGGTTTCATGTTGATTTCCTCCTGAGGCTCGGGAAGAAATCAACACCACGTTTCGCCCGGGCGTCCGCCGCTAGCCCTGACGGGGTTCGGAGGGAGCGGCAAGCTTGGCGACGACAAGGCTGTTGATAATCGTGAGCAGCGCCGCGGCCACGAGATAGGTGCCGGCGGCGTCCCACCCGACGATCAGCCCCACGGGAATGAAGGTCACCGCGAAGCCGATCGCGAGAATGCCTAGCCGGATCAGCAGACGGGTGATCCCCCTCGCATCCAGGGCCATGGCCACGGCCACGCCGGGGATCATCGCGGCACTGACGATGCCAGCTTGCGTCCACGAGAGCGCCAGCAGTGGGGCCGTCGCACCGATGATCGCCACGCCAAACCCCAGCCGCACTGCGAAGTCGGCGGCGGCAAGAGGCAGCAAAGGACGTGGGGCGGCGCGGCGTGGGTTGCTGGTGAAGGTGGCGCTCATCATGCTCCAGGGGTGGGGGCGCAGTCTCGCGAGATGATGTCCACGCTACGAACCGCAGGGGTGAACCGGCCACAGTCTGGGCTCGACTCCCTCCAAAGGGCGAGCAAGTCGGTACTTTCGTCGTGGGGTCGACGTGGGGGATGCCGCCGTGGCGGCTAGATTGGCTGGCATGGACGACGGATCACCCCAGCCGACTGAGCACCGCTTTCAGGTGCCCGATCGGATCACGGCGCCGCCGACGCTGAGCACGAACATCACCCGGCGCCCGAAGCGCTGGGTGGCGATCGTGGGTGGCATCCTCCTGGCGGTCGGGGTGCTGGGCGCTATCGGCAACGTCTGGTCGTGGGTGCGCGGAGACACCATCAAATACGCCTCTCAACTGGAGGCCAGCTTCGGCATCGGCGTCGCCGTAGTGGTTCAGCTGGCGTTCATTCTGGGCGGATCGTTTATGGTGCGCTCGGCGATCCAGGATCGTCGCCGCGTCCGCGACCTCACCAAGAGCTGATCGCACGAGGTCAACCCCGGACGCTCACCGCCCGTGGGCGACCAACTCCCGCACGGTCTCGTCCGTGATCGTCACGCCATCAGCCTTGAGGCCGGCGATGACGTCCGCGAATTGGGGTAAGAAGCGCTCGTGGGCGATCAATAACTCGTGCATCACCAGGCGTGCCGTGGCGCCGTTGGGGATCAGGGGATTCAGGTCGAACGCCTCCAGCAGCGCCCCGTAATCGCCTTCGATCGCGGCCTTGATCGTGCACTCCTCCATGGCCTTCATGACCTGCAGCCAGCCCCGCTCGTGCGGACGCATGTCGCCCCACACCAGCGGCTCCGCCCCGATCGCAGAGATCAAGCTCGACACCTCGACGATGCAGTCGTAGGGGAGATCGCGGATGGCGCCGCGGTTCTGGGTGCTGACGGTCATCCGGACGTGGGAGTTGGTGTAAAC
Organism: Micropruina sp.; assembly: GCA_016716635.1. GTDB lineage: Bacteria > Actinomycetota > Actinomycetes > Propionibacteriales > Propionibacteriaceae > JADJVZ01. The sequence continues at coordinate 517,877 of JADJVZ010000014.1, read as the reverse complement.
CGCGGCGATCGTCCCGCAGGCGGCGTCCGAGTAATGGGCGCCCCCGCGCAGGGCCAGTTGCTCGGGTTTGTGGTCGAGGTCGGGGTCGGCGTAGAGCGCGAAGAGTTCGTCCTCGATGCGCTTGACCGTCTCGGCGCGGGTCGTGTGAGCGGCGTAGTCGTCCAGCTGGTGGGCCAGCATCTCCTGCGTTGTGAGGTAGTAGCGGTGGTAACCGCAGGGCAGCAGGTCGGCCGTGCCGATCAGGTCGAGCGGAATGTCGACGCCCTCGATGTTGGCGGGCATGGACGACTCGGGTCCGTTGAGCTTCGCGATCAGTTCGGACGTCCGCTCGCGTCCGGTGGCGTCGAAGACCCGGTGCCAGTGGAAATGGTTCAGCCCCGCGCATTGGATGGTGAGGTCGGACGCCTCGAGTCCCAGGCTCGCCGGCTCGCGAATCTCGGCGAGGATCGGCACATTGCACAGGCCGATCGTCCGCTGCCAGCCGAAATGTCGGATCACCGCCTCGGTGACCATGCCTGACGGGTTGGTGAAGTTGATGAGCCAGGCGTCGGGGCACAGCTCGCGCATGTCATCGACGAGTGCCTTCATGACGGGGATCGTGCGCAGGGCCTTGAAGATGCCGCCCGCCCCGTTGGTCTCTTGGCCGATGATGCCGTGCGACAAGGGGATTCGTTCGTCCTTGATGCGCGCGTACAGCAGGCCGACCCTGAATTGAGTGGTGACGAAATCGGCTCCCGGCAGGGCCTCGCGGCGATCGAAGCTGACGTGGACGCTGACCTTGTGGCCCGAGGCGTCCCACATCCGCTGCGCCATGCGGGCCACGGTTTCGACCTTGTCGCGTCCCTCTTCCACGTCCACGAACCAGTGCTCGGCCATCGGCAAGGAGTCGTATCGGGTGATGAACCCTTCGACCAACTCCGGGGTGTAACTCGAGCCTCCGCCGATGGTGACAATCTTGACTGCGCCGCGCATGCTTCCTCCTTGTGGCTGCCTACCTCCATCGTGGCGAGGGTTCGCGGCGCTGACCACCACGTTCCATTCCGCGGTCGCGGAAAGGCCTCACCGATGGTCGCGCCCCCACAGCTCGACAACGAACCCATCGTCACCCCCTTCTTCGCACGGGGGCGCTCGCGTTACCCGGGAGACGGCGCTAGTAGGCTTCGGCGACATGACCGCAGACGCTGCTGCCCCGTCCACCCAGAGTGCCGCCCTTGCCGCGGCGCAGGCCGACTACGACGGCTTCGTCGCCAAGGGCTTGAAGCTGAATATGCAGCGTGGCCAGCCCTCGGATGCCGACTTCGACCTGTCCGACGGCATTCTCACCGCCGTCGGGGCCGGCGAACTGACAATGGACGGCATCGATCTACGCAATTATCCCGGCGGCATCGCCGGCCTGCCCAGCGCGCGGGCCCTGTTCGGCGAGTACCTGGATGTCGACCCCAAGCAGGTCCTTGTCTGGAACAACTCCTCGCTGGAACTGCAGGGGATGGTGCTGTCCTTCGCGCTGTTGCACGGCATCCGAGGCGGTACCCCCTGGTTCGGCGCCGACGAGGCCAGTAAGCCCACCATGATCGTGACCACCCCCGGTTACGACCGGCACTTCCTGCTGCTCGAGACTCTCGGTTTCAAGCTGGCGACGGTTGGCATCGATGAGAACGGTCCCGATCTGGACGCCGTGGAGCGTCTCACCGCGAGCGATCCCAACGTCAAGGGCATCCTTTTCGTACCGACATACAGCAACCCGACCGGCGACACGATCAGCGCCACGAACGCCGCGCGCTTGGCGGCGATGGCTACCGCGGCAGCCGATTTCACCATCTTCGCCGACGACGCCTACCGGGCTCATCACCTCGGCGAACCAGACGCTGTGGTCAACTTCATCGACGCATGCGCCAAGGCGGGCCACCCGGAACGCGCCATCGTGTTCGCCAGCACGAGCAAGATCACCTACGCCGGAGCGGGGCTCGGCTTCCTGGCCGCCGGAAGCGAGACGCTGGCCTGGATGTCGAAATACCTTGGCGCCCAGGCGATCGGTCCGAACAAGGTGGAGCAGGCCCGGCACGTCACTTTCTTGCGCGGCTACCAGGGCGGCATCGCCGGACTCATGCGCGACCACGCCGCCCTCATCGCGCCGAAGTTCGCTGCCTGCGACGAGGTCCTCGCTGCGAACCTGGGCCGCGACGGCGCCTACGCCACCTGGACCACCCCTCGCGGCGGGTACTTCTCCAGCCTCGACACGACCGCGCCGATCGCCAGCCGCGTGGTCGCTCTGGCCGACGCGGCCGGCGTCAGCCTGACCCCGGCTGGCGCCACCTACCCGGCTGGCAACGATCCCCACAACACCAACATTCGCATCGCCCCGACGCGCCCAGAAGTAGACGACGTCCGGCAGGCCATGGAGGTCTTCGCCGCCTGCGTCAAGCTGGCGACGGAGGAATACCGCGCCCAGGCTGCCGAATCCTGACCACCCTCCTCGGACGAAGTCAGGGCAGGCGGGCCAGCAACGCCTCGGGGTTCTTGCGGAACGTTTCCTTGGATTCCGTCCCCGACGTGAGCGCCTGGAGCGTGTCCGTCAGCAGGGTGTTTACCGGTGTCGGCACGCCCACATCGGCACCGTGACGAACGACGGCCCCGTTGAGGAACTGAACCTCCGTCTGCCCGCGCCCGGAGTGCAGGTCGATATGGAAGGACGGCATCTTGTCGCCGCGGCCCTCCCCGAGCATCTTGACCAGGATGGGCTGCAGCAGCGGGGTCGGCACCCGGCGGACGCCGAACGCCAGCGCCTTCACTGGTGTGCCCGGCAGGTCGACGGCCGAGAAACCGAGGGCCTTCATGACCTCGAGGCATTCGCGCAGGGCGGCGATTTCGAGAGCGAAGGTGCGCTTGTCGGCGAATACTTCGCGGACCGTCAGATCGAGGATCGCCGACGTGGCATTGCCCTGCAGGTTGGTGAGTAGCTTCGACCACTTCATCGGACCGGCGTGGGCGTAACCCCGCGCGTTCAGGCCGGCGCTCGAAAGGGCCCCGACGAGATCTGCGCCGAGGTGGTGCTCAAGGGAGACCCCGAGCCCCCGGCGCTTCTCTTCGATGACCTGGCCGATGCCGGGCTTGCCGACGGCGGTGGTGACCGTGCCCGCGATGACATTCCCCGATCCGAGCAGCGAGCCAATGAGCGGCTCGTTGTCGACCCCGTTTTGCAGGCTCAGCACCGGCGGCACCTCGTGCCCGGTGGCGATCATCGCCTCAATCGCGCTCCCGGTGTCGAACGATTTGAGCGCACACACCGCCACGTCGTAGGGCCCAGCCGCGAGGGCGTCCGACGGCGAGGTGAACAAGGTGACGTCTTGGACGTGCGTCCGCTCGGGGCGATCGTCCCCCTTCGCGAGGTGCCGGACGATCGTCAGACCCTCAGCCCGGATGATCTCGGCCGCGGCCGGTTGCTCGACGAACGACACATCGTGGCCCGCGTCGGCCAATGATCCGCCGACGTAGGTGCCGATGGCCCCGGCCCCGATGAACAGGAACTTCATGGCGGAAGTATCGCGCATGGGAATCTCCCACCGGCGCAGGCCAGGACTCTCCGTTCTGTACGCCGGGTTCTGTGGCCGGGTTCTGTGGCCGGTGGCTGTGGCCGGGTTCTGTGGCCGGTGGCTGTGGCCGGGTCCTGCTGGGTTTGTCATGGCGCAACAGTCCGGAGTCACTCCGGTGTCGTGCCCAGCACTTCGGAGGCGGACACTGCCAATCACTCACCAATCAGCGCCGCGCGGTGGCCGGTCCCTCACGTCCCACGCGTCCCCTCTGTCCACCTTGCTGGCTCAGTGGCGTCTTTGCTGGCGATATATCGCCAGCAAAGACGCCCACCGCCAGCAAGGTCAGGGTTGTCGGACCGGGTGGTGGACGTTCAGCTCCGAGGGGCCGAAATCGGGGGCGGAAGCCGATGCCTTCGGGGAACGAGGGTTCGTCACAACGAATCTGCGTCGGTCGACGGGCCAGCGACTCACCACACCTGACTCTGACCAGGGCTGATGAAAGGGGGCTTTTCGTCGAGTGTCGCGGATTCGTTGTGGAAGCCCCGGCACCTGGCCTACCTGCTGCGGGGCGTTCGGCACGAGATCGGTGCAGAAGGCGGCCCCGTCGGGGATTGGCGGGGGTGATCCATCGGCACCAACGTCCTCCCAGCATCAGTAGAGTGGCGCAGGTGGACGCACCCGATATCTCCGCAGACCTGACCGAGGTCCTGTACAGCTCTGACCAGATCTCAGCCCGGTTGGACGAGATCGCCGCCCAAATCGACGCCGACTACGCCGGGAAGGACCTGCTGTTGATCGGCGTCCTCAATGGCGCGGTGATGGTCATGGCGGATCTTTCTCGCAAGCTCAAGACCCACGCGGCGATGGACTGGATGGCCATCTCGTCCTATGGCGCGGGCACCAAGTCGTCGGGCGTGGTGCGGATCTTGAAGGATCTCTCCACCGATCTCACCGGACGCCACGTGCTCGTCGTCGAGGACATCATCGACACCGGCCTCACGCTGGCTTACCTGATGCAGAACCTCGCCGGACGCGGTCCTGCCTCGATCGCACTCATGGCTATGTTCCGCAAGCCGCTGGCGATGAAGACCCCGGTGGACGTCGCCTACGTCGGCTTCGACATCCCCAACGACTTCGTGGTGGGCTACGGCCTCGACTACGCCGGGCGTTACCGCAACCTCGCCGACCTCGGCATCCTGGCGCCGCGCGTCTACAGCTGAGGGCGGCTTCCACTGACGCTTCGTCCATTCGCACGTTCATTCACAGAACGGCCAGCAAGGACGGAGTTTCGCCCCGGGCGGACAAACGCGCCCCCGGATTGCTGGGTGCCGCACGGTATCGTCGGTACTTAGTGTCGAGTCTCTAGGCAGGGTATGAACGCGCAGAAGATCCTCCGGACGCCCCTTCTTTGGTTGGTCGTCGGCTTCTTCGCCATCTGGATGGTGGTCGAACTGGTCGGCAATATCAATGGGTACAAAGAGGTCCCCACCTCGCAGGTCATCACGATGATCCAGGGCACGACCCCCTTGAAGGAGGTTGTCCTGGTCGACGGTGATCAAGAGATCAAAGTCGAAACCAAGGACGCCCCGGTGCAGAAGATCCGCGCCAAGTGGATCGGCACCGAGAGCAACGACATCGTCAAGATCCTGAACGAGCGCGTGGCGGCTAAGACCCTCGATAGCTGGCATGGAGAGAACCCGGATCGTTCGTTCTGGAGCATGTTCTTGTTCGGCGTGGTCCCGTTGCTGGCCATCGGCGCGCTGTTCTTCTTCATGATGAACTCCGCCCAAGGCGGCGGTAACCGCATCATGGGCTTCGGCAAGAGCAAGGCCAAACTGGCCTCCAAAGACACCCCGAAGACCATGTTTACCGACGTGGCTGGCTGCGAAGAGGCCATCGAAGAGTTGCAGGAGATCCGCGAGTTCCTCGCCGAACCGGCCAAGTTCCAGGCCGTTGGGGCGAAGATCCCCAAGGGCGTGCTGCTCTACGGTCCCCCGGGCACTGGCAAGACCCTGCTGGCCCGCGCGGTCGCGGGCGAGGCGGGCGTCCCCTTCTTCTCGATTTCCGGCTCCGACTTCGTCGAAATGTTCGTGGGTGTCGGCGCCAGCCGCGTCCGCGACCTGTTCGACCAGGCCAAAGAGAACGCCCCCGCCATCGTGTTCATCGATGAGATCGACGCCGTCGGACGCCATCGCGGCGCCGGCATGGGCGGCGGGCACGATGAGCGCGAGCAGACCCTCAACCAGTTGCTGGTCGAGATGGACGGCTTCGACGTGCGCGGCGGCGTGGTGCTGATCGCGGCGACGAACCGTCCGGACGTCCTCGACCCAGCCCTGCTGCGTCCGGGCCGCTTCGACCGCCAGATTCCCGTCGAGGCCCCCGACATGAAGGGACGCCTGCAGATCCTCAAGGTCCATGCGGCTAACAAGCCGATCGCTCCCGGGGTCGAACTGGAGTCCGTAGCTCGCCGGACGCCTGGCTTCACTGGCGCCGACCTGGCGAACGTCCTCAACGAGGCGGCACTGCTGACCGCGCGCATGAACCTGCAGTGGATCGACAAGCCGCAGTTGGACGAGGCCATCGACCGCGTCATTGCCGGCCCGCAGAAGCGCAGCCGCGAGATGAACGAGCGCGAACTGCTGATCACCGCGTACCACGAGGGTGGCCACGCCCTGGTCGCGGCGGCGATGCCCGGCAACGATCCGGTGCAGAAGGTGACGATCCTCCCGCGCGGACGGGCCCTCGGCTACACGATGGTCATGCCCGACTCGGACAAGTACTCCCAGACCCGCGGCGAACTGCTCGACCAGTTGGCCTACATGCTGGGCGGGCGCGCGGCCGAAGAACTCGTCTTCCACGATCCGACGACCGGCGCCTCCAACGACATCGAGAAGGCCACCACGGTAGCCCGCAACATGGTCACCAAATACGGCATGACCGAGCGCCTCGGCGCGGTGAAGCTGGGCTCCGACAGCGACGAACCCTTCCTCGGCATGCAAGCCGGCATGGGCAGCGGGCACCGTGACTACTCCGATGAGGTGGCTGCGGCCATCGACTCCGAGGTGGCCCGCCTGATCAACAACGCCCACCAGGAGGCGTTCGACGTCCTCAACGAGAACCGCGATGTTCTTGACGAGCTCGTCCGTCAGCTCTTCGAGCACGAAACCCTCGACAAGGAGCAGGTCGCCACGATCTTCGCCGCCCTGAAGCGTCGTCCGAAGCGCGACGCCTGGACGGGATCGGCGACCCGTGTCCCCAGCGACGTACCGCCGGTGAACCCGCCGATGCCGACCCCGCGGGGCAACAACGAGCTGCCGGGCGCACCGTCCGGCACCCCCGGTCGCATCCAGGTGCCGGCGCCCACCGGCCCGCAGGGTGCGCAGCCACAGTGGATCGGTGGCCAGCCCGGCTACCCGCAGGAGTATCCGCCGGGTTACCAGCCCGGTTACCCCCCGCAGGAGTATCCGCCGGGTTACCCCCAGGAATACCCGCCCGGCTACGGCCAGCCTGGCTACCCTCCGGGTTACCCGCCCCAGCAGGGCGATCCTTATGCCCAGTGGGGAACACCCGGCTGGCAGACGCCCTACCCGGGCCAGATCTACCCGGTGAGCCAGCCGTACCCGCCGCAGGCTTCGGCCCCCGAGGTGCAGTTGCCGATCGTCAACGATTATCCCCAGGTGGACGCCCCGGCGGCCGATGACATGGGCCCGGAGGGTCCGGACGATCTGGGCCCGGATGTGACCAAGCCGTCCCGTGGCTGAGTTCAATCACGAACTGATCGCCGACGGCGTGCGGCAGATCCTCATCGGCATCGGTGAGGATCCGGATCGCGACGGCCTCCTCGGAACCCCCGATCGGGTCGCGCGGGCCTACCTGGAGATTTTCGAGGGTATGCGCGCAAACCCGGCCGAGATCCTCGCCACGACGTTCGACCTCGACCATCAAGAGGTCGTCCTGGTCAAGGACATCGAGGTGTGGAGCATGTGCGAGCACCACCTGTTGCCCTTCACGGGCGTGGCGCACGTGGCTTACCTGCCCAGCAAGGGCGGAAAGATCACCGGGCTGTCGAAGCTCGCGCGCCTCGTGGACGCGTACGCAAAGCGTCCGCAGGTGCAAGAACGGCTCACTTCCCAAGTCGCCGATGCGCTCGTCGAGCATCTCGGCGCCAGCGGTGTCATGGTCGTCCTGGAGTGCGAACACCAATGCATGACCATGCGCGGCGTCCGGAAGCCGGGCTCAAAGACCGTGACGTCCGCCGTGCGCGGCGCGATGGTCAACGCGACCACCCGCGCCGAAACCTTGGCGCTGATCAAGGGCTGACCATGTCCACCCACCGCACGCTCGTCATGGGGGTCCTCAATGTGACTCCCGATTCGTTCTCGGACGGGGGCGACTTTCTCGATCCGGTGGCCGCCGTCGCGCGCGGTCAACTGCTGCTGGACGAGGGCGCCGACATCATCGACGTGGGCGGGGAATCGACCCGCCCTGGGGCCGTGCGTCCGAGCCCCGACGAAGAGGCCGCTCGCGTGTTGCCGGTGATCCATTCGCTGGCCGAGCGTGGTGCGGTGGTGTCGGTGGACACGATGCGGGCCGAGGTCGCTGAGGCGGCCGTCCGGGCGGGGGCCACGATCGTCAACGACGTGTCCGGCGGGCTCGCCGATCCGGCCATGCTGGCCACCGTCGCCTCCCTGGACGCTCGCTACATCGCCATGCATTGGCGGGGGCACTCCGACACCATGGAATCCCGCGCGGTCTACACCGACCTGGTGGGGGAGGTCGTGGCGGAGTTGGCGGCCCGCGTGGACGCCGCTCGCGCCGCCGGCATCGGTGCCGAGCGCCTCATCGTCGATCCGGGCTTCGGGTTCGCCAAAGACGCCGGGCACAACTGGGAGTTGCTGCGTCACCTGGAGGCCGTCTCAGCGCTCGGCTACCCGCTGCTGGTCGCCGTGTCCCGCAAGCGCTTCCTCGGATCTTTGCTCTCCCGTGAGGGCATTCCGCGTCCGCCGCAGCAGCGCGATGCGGCCAGCGCGGCCCTCACTCTTTGGGCCGCCCAGCATGGGGCCTGGGCCGTCCGGACGCATACCGTGCGTGAGCATCGGGATGCCATCGCGGTCTGGAATCGATTAGAGGTTGCACCGGCACGTAGCGGGGGTAGCGTGGCAAGCGGAGGTGAGGCTAGTGGCTTCCCCAAATGAAGACATCATCAGACTCAAGGGCATCACCAGCCGCGGACGTCACGGCGTCTACGACTGGGAGCGCGAGGGCAAGACCACGTATGTCGTGGACATCGTCTGTCACGTCGCCCGGCCGCTGGGTTCGGCGGACGAGTTGTCGACGACGGTCGATTACGACGAGCTCGCCAGTCGCGTCAAGGGGTTCATTGAAGGCCCCCCGGTCAAGTTGATCGAAACCCTCGCGGGGCAGATCGCGGAATCGATCCTGACGGACCCCCTCGCGGTGCGGGCGGAGGTCACCGTCCACAAGTGGATTCAGCTGAGCACGTCTGTCACCGACATCTCCGCCACCGCCACGAGGACCAGGTGAGCGACTCGGCCCTCGCGCCCACGAAGGGGGCGCGCCGCGCGGTGTTCTCGTTGGGCTCGAATCTGGGAGATCGGTTGGCTCACCTTCGCGGCGCGGTGGCTGCCTTGGGCAGCGAACCCGGAGTGCGGCTGGTCGGCGTCTCCGGTGTCTACGAAACCGCACCCGTCGGCGTGTCCGGCCACCCCGACTATCTGAACGCGATCGTCGTGGTCGAGTCGGCGCTGTCAGCGGAGCACCTGTTGAGCAGCGCGCTGGCCATCGAAACGACGCTCGGACGTCGTCGTCCCACCAGCGGGGTCGCCCCGCGGACGGTGGACATCGACCTCATCGCCGCGGGTGACGAGGTGGTCTCAACCGCTCTGCTCACCCTGCCGCATCCGCGGGCGCACGAGCGGGCCTTCGTCCTGCTGCCGTGGGTTGAGCTCGATCCCGAGGCGCAACTGCGGCCCTTCGGATCCGCGAAGTCGCTGCTGGCGGGGCTGGACGCCACTGGCGTCGTCCCCCGCCCCGATCTGCGGATCGAGGTTCCATGACCGACCCGGGCCCGGGGGGCAGTGTCGGACGCACCACATGGCAGGTCCTCGCCGTGGCGGCCATGGTCGGTGGCGGCGCGTCCTGGTTGCTGGTCCAACTGATGGAGTACGCGGGCTCCCCGATTCCGCGCGTGCCCCTCACGGCGGCGACCTTGATCTTCGTGGTCGCCCTCGGCGTGGGCGCGTTGGCGTTCTATGCCCATCAACAGATCCAGGTGAAGCGCCGCCGCGTGCTCTCCGAGACAGCTCTCACCTTTCTGATCATCGGGAAGACAGCCCTTCTCGCCGGGATCGGCATCTTTGCCGCGTACGTCACGTTGGCCGTGATATTCGCGACCTCGCTGGGCACCCCGTTAGGGGGCGAGCGTGTGTTGAACTCGGTGCTGGCGGCCCTTGCCGGCGCGCTGCTGGCGATCGCGGGCTGGTTCCTGGAGGGTGCCTGCATCGTGCCGCACGATCCCGAGGACGATTCCGGCGGCGCGCCGCGAGGGGGCGAGGGCTCCCCGGCGATCTCGGGTTAAACTCCGGCCATGATCCAGGGGGCCCGCATCCAACGTCTGAGCAAGGCACAACTCGCGTCCCGCTGGGTGCTTGTGGGCGCGATCGTCGCTGCCGTCGTGCTCGCCATCCCGTCCGAGATTTGGCTCGCCCGTGCCGGCATCGTCGTGGCTGCCGTGGCGGGCGTGATTGCCCTCATCTTGGCGGGGCGAAGCGCCCGACGTGAGCGCGCGGCAGCCCAGGCCGAGGTCCGCCGAGTGGCAGGCGAGGGCGCGGCCCACGCCCAGCAGGTGCGTCAGCAAGGCTCCGCGGTGTTGAAGGTTCTCGAGCAGCGCAACACGACGCTACGCGACGCATTGGACGAAGCTCGCGAAGTAGCGGACCACCATCGCGCCGTGAATGAAGGGATGCGTATTCGCCACGTCGCGCTGTCCTCCGAAAACAACACGTTGCGCTCCGCGAACGGGACGCTGGCGACCGATCTGGCTTCCGTCCGCGACGAGAACGTGACGCTCGCGGGCGTGGTCGGGAGCCTCAAGGCCGAGGTCGTCGCGCTCACCGCCCACGTCGGCGTCCTCCAAGGTGAGAACTCCTCGCTACGCGAGGAAAGCGCGACGGTGTTGGCCATGGGCGAGGCCTTGCGGGCCGAAGTTGCCACGTTGCGGGATTCAAACGGCGAGTTGCGCACGCGGGTTACCGAACTGGAGCATGCGCTCGCCACCCCGAGCGAAGTGTTGGCGCTGCCGCGTCGAATTCAGGCCGAGGGTGAGAGGTGGGCGGACCCCGCCGACCCCACGGTGGTCGACCTACCGCAGTTGGCGTCCCCGCCTGTGGTCGATGAGATCAAGCGCCACGCGTAACGCGTGGTCTCAGCCGTGGGTTTCTGTCCGGGAGAACAGCGATGAGATCGACTCACCGTTGTTGATGCGGCTGATGGCCTCGGCGAACAGCGGCGCCACCGACAGGGTCACCAAGTTCTCGAGCCCGTGATCTTGGGGCACAGTGTTCGTGGTCACGATCTCGCTGATATCCCGCTGGGCCCGGATCCGATCGATGGCGCTGCCAGTAAACAAGCCATGGGTGCAGGCCACCGCGATGGACTTCACGCCCACCTTGCGGATCGCACCCAGCAACTGAACCAGAGAGCCCGCCGTGGCGATCTCATCGTCCAGCACGATGACATCTTTGCCGCGAATGTCGCCCACGATGGCGTCGATCTCGACTTGATCGTCCGATAGTCGGCGCTTGGAACCGGCTGCCATGCCAATTCCGAGCAGGCGCGCGAAATGGTTAGCGTCTTTCGCGTTGCCAAAGTCTGGTGAGACCACCACCGCGTTACTCAAGTCACGGTTTCGGAAGTGATCGGCCAGGACCGGCAATGCCGTGAGGTGATCCACCGGAACGGAGAAGAAACCGTGGACTTGTTCGGAGTGAAGCGCCATCGTAAGGACACGAGTGGCACCTGCTGTCGCCAACAGGTCGGCGACAAGTCGCCCACCAATGGAGATCCGCGGCGCGTCCTTCTTGTCAGAGCGGGCGTAGGCGTAGTGAGGGATCACGACGTTGACATGGGATGCCGAGGCGCCTCGCGCCGCATCGATCATCATCAGTAGCTCCATTAGGTTTTCCTGGACGGGAGGAACCAACGGTTGAACGATGAACACGTCTCGGCGTCGACAATTGGCGCGCAGTTGCACTTGGAGGCAGTCGTTGCTGAAGCGAGACAGGCGCGACGTTGACAAGGGGACTCCCAGCAGGTCGCACACCTCCTGCGCGAACGCCTCGTGGGCCTGCCCGGAGAACACAGTGATGTCAGCCACGGGCCACACCCTAGGCGCTTTTTGCCCTCCCACGTGACCACCGCGGGCGCCCTGGACGGTAGTGAGGTGCCTACCCCGGCCACGCGTCAGGGCCGACATCGCCCGAGGGGAGAGCGCTCGGCGCGGCGGGTAGCAAAATAGCTCACTAAGTTTTCATCAAATGCTGACCACTGAAGACTGACGGGCGGAATACTGGTTTGGGGCCCCTCAACTATTTGGTTTGAGTGCAACAATCAACTAACGTGTGACCCGCGAGGGGATTCAGACTAAGAGGGAAAGATAGGACAGGCTATGGCCAAACGAACGCAGGTCGTTCTCATTGACGATCTTGACGGCGCACCCGCAACTGAGACCATCTCGTTCTCGCTTGACGGCGTCAGCTACGACATCGATCTTTCGGCAGGTAATGCGGCTCGATTCCGCGAGGCAATGGCTCCTTACACCGCTGTCGGCACGCGGGTCGGTGGCCGCAAAAAGGTGGGGCGTCGTCGCAGCGGCGATTCTTCCGCCACCGACATTCGCGCCTGGGCTGTTGCTGAGGGCTACACGGTTTCCACCCGTGGGCGGGTTTCGAGCGAGATCCGCGCGGCTTACGACGCAGCCCACAGCTGAGTCACACGAAGGCTCCTCACTTCCACAATTGAGGCCTCGGGCGAACACTGGAACACAGGTTGCCCATAGCTCGTTGACTAGACTGGACCCACTCGTTCAGGTACCCCCAGGGTGCCTGGCGGGTCCAGCGGTCCGCTGGAAGTGAGGAGTTTTTCGCATGTTCGACCGTTTTACCGACCGCGCGCGTCGGGTGATCGTCCTTGCCCAGGACGAAGCTCGGATGCTCAACCACAATTACATCGGCACCGAGCATCTGTTGCTGGGGCTGATCCATGAGGGTGAGGGCGTCGCCGCGAAAGCGTTGGAGTCGCTCGGGATCTCGTTGGAGGCCGTGCGCGAGCAGGTCGAGGAGATCATCGGCCAGGGCCAGCAGGCCCCGACCGGTCACATCCCGTTCACGCCCCGGGCCAAGAAGGTTCTCGAGTTGTCGATGCGTGAAGCGCTCCAGCTCAATCACCCCTACATCGGCACTGAGCACATCCTACTCGGGCTGATCCGTGAGGGGGAGGGCGTGGCCGCCCAGGTGCTCATCAAGCTCGGTGCTGACCTGAATCGCGTGCGCAACCAGGTGCTGCAGTTGCTGTCTGGGTTCCAGGGCAAGGAGAGCGCCACCTCGGGTGCGCCCGACTCCGGTCCGGCGGCGTCCGCGGCCACCGTGCTCGATCAGTTCGGACGCAACCTCACGCAGGCAGCGCGCGAGAACAAGCTCGACCCGGTGATTGGTCGCGAGAAGGAGATCGTCCGCGTGATGACCGTCCTGTCTCGTCGCACCAAGAACAACCCGGTGCTGATCGGCGAGCCGGGCGTCGGCAAGACCGCCGTGGTCGAGGGGCTCAGCCAGCAGATCGTCCGGGGCGATGTTCCCGAGACGCTGCGCGACAAGCAGATTTACACCCTTGACCTCGGTGCGCTGGTGGCCGGTTCGCGGTATCGCGGCGATTTCGAGGAGCGCCTCAAGAAGGTGCTCAAGGAGATCAAGACCCGCGGCGACATCATCTTGTTCATCGACGAGATCCACACCCTGGTGGGTGCGGGTGCCGCCGAGGGCGCGATCGATGCGGCCTCGATCCTGAAGCCGATGCTCGCCCGCGGTGAACTTCAGACCATCGGCGCGACCACGCTGGATGAGTACCGCAAGCACATCGAGAAGGACGCCGCGCTTGAGCGGCGGTTCCAGCCGATTCAGGTCGCGGAGCCCTCCATCGCGCTCACGATCGAGATCCTTCGGGGCCTGCGTGATCGCTACGAAGCGCATCACCGCATCACGATTACCGACGGGGCGCTCACCGCAGCGGCCCAGATGGCTGATCGCTATATCTCTGATCGATTCCTGCCGGACAAGGCCATCGACTTGATCGATGAGGCCGGGGCACGGCTCCGCATTCAGCGGATGACCGCTCCGCCCGATCTGCGCGATTTCGACGAGCGGATCGCCAAGGTGCGCATCGAGAAAGAAGCCGCCATCGACGGTCAGGACTTCGAGCGGGCCGCGCGCCTGCGCGATGACGAGAAGAAGCTGCTGATTGCGCGCGCCGAGTCTGAGCAGGCCTGGAAGTTGGGTGACTCCGACATTCCGGCCGAGGTCGACGAAGAGGCCATCGCTGAGGTGCTGTCCAGCGCCACCGGAATCCCGGTGTTCAAGCTGACCGAAGAGGAATCGTCGCGGCTGCTCAAGATGGAAGACGAGATCGGTCGTCGGATCATCGGTCAGCACGACGCCGTCAAGGCGTTGTCTCGCTCGATTCGCCGTACCCGCGCGGGGTTGAAAGATCCCAAGCGCCCGTCGGGTTCGTTCATCTTCGCCGGCCCGTCGGGCGTCGGAAAGACCGAGCTCACGAAGGCACTCACCGAATTCCTGTTCGGCGATGAGGATGCCCTCATCACCCTCGACATGAGCGAGTACTCCGAAAAGCACACCGCGTCGCGGATGTTCGGCTCACCTCCCGGTTACGTCGGGTACGAAGAGGGCGGCCAGCTCACCGAAAAGGTGCGGCGCAAGCCGTTCTCGGTGGTGCTGTTCGACGAGATCGAGAAGGCCCACCCGGACATCTTCAACTCGTTGCTGCAGATCCTGGACGAGGGTCGCCTCACGGACGCCCAAGGACGGGTTGTGGACTTCAAGAACACCGTCATCGTGATGACCACCAACCTGGGCACGCGTGACATCTCGAAGTCGGTCAACCTCGGATTCAGCCGCAACGATGACGAGGCGGGCTCCTACGAGAAGATGAAGGCCAAGGTCTCTGACGAGCTCAAGCAGCACTTCCGTCCGGAGTTCCTGAACCGCGTCGACGAGATCGTGGTGTTCCATCAGTTGACCCCTGCCGAGATCGAGCAGATCGTCGACCTGATGGTGGCTCAGATCGAGGGACGCCTCCGCGACCGCGACATGGGCATCGAGCTCACGCACGCCGCGAAGGCGCTGATCGCCAAGCGTGGCTTCGACCCGGTGTTGGGAGCACGTCCGTTGCGGCGGGCCATCCAACGCGACATCGAAGACCTGCTTGCCGAGAAGATCCTCTTCGGTGAGGTCCACGCGGGCGAGATCGTGGTGGTTGACGTGGCGCCTGAGGGCTCGGAGCTTCCGTTCACCTTCACGGGCACGCCTAAGTCGTCCTTGCCGGACGCCCCGCCCGCCGAACTCGGCCAGGCGACGTACGGCAACTGACCAACAAAACCAGCAACGGCTGGCGGGATGATCCCGCCAGCCGTTGCTGGTTTTCGCGATGCTCTATGACTGCGCTCAGGCGAAAGTGACCATGGCGATGACGATGAACAACAGAATCATCAGGAAGAACGCCAGCCCCAGGCTCGTCATCACGATGCCGAGCATGTAGCCAGCGGTGAGCATCGGGCTCGGGCGGTACCTGCCAGGATTGCTCCGCATCTCGCGGCGGGCGCTACTGCCCATGACCCACGCGATGGGGGCGGTGATCCAAAAGAAGAAGCCCAAGACCCCGAGCACGAGCACCGTGACGGAGCTGGGGTGCTCGGGAAGAACGTCCTGCGGCGAGAGGTAGGGGTTCGCCGGCGCCACCTGTGCATAGGGGTATTGGGGCGCCCCGTAAGGCTGCTGGGTCGGGTACGGCTGCGTCTGGTAGCCCTGCGACGGATAGACCTGCGTCGGGTACTCCAAGGTCTGCTCAGCGGGCGGTTCCGGATAGCGGGTATTGGTCGGCTGGGCCGCCGCCCAACGCTCACCTTGGGTGTCGAAGCTGGGGTAGGTCATCAGGATGGCTCCTCTCGCGCTCCAGGGTACGTCACGACAGGCCACGCTTAGAGTCGGTAGCCGCCTTCGCCTTCGGTGGCCAGGCCGTCGATCACCAGTGAAGCCAGGGCGCGCTGGGCCTGAAGGTCATCCTTCGCCCACGCGGCCAGCAACCGCTGCTTCGCCACCCACCCGGAGGTGGAGCGCAGGACGGCGAGCAACGCCCCTCTGGCTTGGCGGTCTGTGTCCTCATAGGTCTGCGTGCGCCGCGGCGGCCCGTCCCAAGGGGGGCTCCCGGCCGCCCGATAGGCGCACACGTCCGACACGGGGCAATGGTCGCAGTCGGGGGTCTCGGCCACGCAGACGAGCGCTCCGAGTTCCATGGCCGCCACCGACCAGCGGGCAGCGGTCGCGGGATCATCCGGCAGCCATCGTTGCGCCAGCGCCCGCTCGGCCGTGGTGAGGCTCGCGGCGGCGTACCGCTGGCCAACTGCCAGGCGGGCGAGCACGCGACGGACGTTCGTGTCGAGCACCACCACGCGCTGGCCGAAGGCGAAGGCAAGGATTGCCGCGGCCGTGTATTCCCCGATACCGGGCAGGGCGCGGAGCGCCTCGTTGGTATCCGGCACCTCCCCGGCGTGGTCTCGGACGAGGGCTATGGCTGTCGCATGGAGCCGCTGGGCCCTTCGGGGGTACCCCAAGCGCCCCCAGGCGCGGACGGCTTCGCCCGGCTCCTCGGTGGCCAGGTCAGCAGGGGTGGGCCACCGCTCCAGCCACGACGTCCAGGGGCCGATGACTCGGGTCACGGGGGTTTGTTGAAGCATCACCTCGCTGACCATGACCCCCCACGGGGTCGTGCCTGGGCGGCGCCACGGCAAGTCCCGGGCGTGGTGGTTGAACCAGGAGTTCACCGTCGCAATCGCCCTGGTATCCACCGGGCCACGGTAGACGACGGCGGCGTGGGAGCGCGAGGCGGGCCGCTGGGCGCCCTAGCCTGGGCGGCATGGAGTCGGAGCCGAGACGAACAGACGTGCCAACTCAGCAGGTCTACTGGGCCAGGCGTGCCCTGGTGCTGGGCGTCCCGCTGGTGCTGCTCATCATCGGGGCCGTGATCTTCTTCCAGCGACAAGGCCCCGTGACCGCTCGGGCAACCCCGACGAACTCGGTCGTGGCGACCAGCGCCAGCCCGACGCCAGAGACGCCGAGCCAGTCCGCATCGGCCGTGGTGGCCCCGGTGACGCCCGCCGCGACACCGCCTGCCACGTCGGCCGCACCCAGCACCGCGGCGGCGCCAGCGACGTGCGATCCCGGCAACATCCGGCTCGGTTTGGCAGGCACCCGCGCGGTGAAACTGGGCACGACGCAGGCCCTCACGGCCACCGTCATCAACGGTTCGGACGTCCCCTGTCAGCTCAAGATCACCGAAGCCAACTACAAGATCCTCATCGTGTCGGGCACCGATCGGGTGTGGTCGACGGCGGATTGCGCCGAATGGCTACCGGCCGTCGACCTGGTGGTGCAGCCGCAGGCCGCGGCCGAGTTCAAGGTCGATTGGACGACGCAACGTTCGGCCACCGGTTGCAAACTGACCGGCGGCCTCGGGGCCGGTACCTACGTGGCCACCGCGACGTTCGAGGGCTCCCTGAGCAGCGGCCGTGTCGTCATGGACCTCAAGAAGTAGTTCGCCATCCAGGCCTCAGAACCGGGGTTCAGGCTTCCTGGTCGAGGCGCAACAGGGCGTCCTTGACGATACGGGCGGTGTTGTCGTCCACGTCATCGACAGCACGTAACTCGGCAATCGTGGCGCCGAGCAGTTCCTGCAAGCCGTCAAAATGGACCACGATCGCCGTCGAGGTGCGGCGAGGAAGCCGGGCCACCGAGGCCAACTGCCGATGCCCTCGCGCTCCCAGGGGGCTGTTCAAGGGGGTATCAGCCCCGAAGGAGAGCAACTCCGCCGCCGCCTCGGGGATCATCAGCTCGGTGGTGCTGCAGGCGCGCAGGGCCTCAAGGTTGAGCTGACGACCTCCGGCGCTGTAATCCAGTTCGATGAGCGGCGGCAACTCTTCCAAGCCCGCGCGCAACTCGTGAAGCTGGAGTTCGACGAGGCGGCCGTCCACCCCGAGCGCGGCGATGTAGTCGTCGATCTCCTCGGCGAGCCGAAGGTGGAGTTCTAGGCGCTGTGCCACCAGCACGAGGTCGGCGACTCGCACTTGGTCGCGGATCTCGAGCGCCGATAACCGCGCCGTCGCCTCATCGAGACGGTTGCGGTAGCGGGCCAAGGTGGCGAGGGCCTGGTTGGCGCGGGTGAGGATTTGCTCGGGTCGCTGCACCGGATGCCGGACGCCGTCAACGTAGAGGGCGATCGTGCCCATGGAGGCCGACACGGTCACGACAGGAAGCCCGGTTTGGCGGGAGACTCGATCGGCCGTGCGATGCCGGGTGCCGGTTTCATCGGTGGGGACGCTCGCGTCGGGCATGAGGTGCACCCCCGCCCGCGCAATGCGACCGAGCCCGCTCGCCAAGACGACCGCGCCGTCCATCTTCGCCAGTTCCCGCAGCGCCTGGGCCGTGAACTCAGTGTCGATGCCGAAGCCGCCGGTGCAAAGCTGCCGCAGTTGTTCGGATTCGCCCAGGACGACAAGGGCGCCGGTGCGGCCGTGGACGATGCGCTCCAGTCCCTCGCGCAACGGCGTGCCCGGGGCCAGTAGTGCCCGCAAGGTCCGCAGTCCGTCGTCGTCCACCGAGTTCACCCTCCTGGAGGTCGTGCCCGGTCAGCTTACGGCGGCATGGGGGCGGACAGGCGCGTTAATGCGGCGGCTCGCCGGGGGTGACCAGGCTCAAGCGTGCCTTGCGGACGGCGGCCAGCGCATGTCGGACGGTCGGCACCTCGACGATGCTCAGCCCCTGCTGCGGGCGCGCGTGCGATCCCCACGGGACCAACGCCGTATGAAACCCCAGGCGGGCAACTTCGGACAATCGTCGGTCCAGATGCGAGGCCTGCCGAAGTTCCCCGGAGAGCCCCACCTCGCCGATGGCGATCGTGCGGGGCGGCAAGGGCTGGTCATCGGCGGCGGAGGCGACCGCCAAGGCGATGGCCAGATCGACGGCCGGGTCGGACAAGCGCGAGCCGCCCACGGTCGAGACGTACACCTCGCGGCTGTGCAGGCGGATCTCCGCCCGGCGTTCCAAGACGGCCAAGATCATGGCCACCCGCCCGGATTCCACCCCCTGGCTCACTCGTCGGGGGGTCTGCGCCTTCGTGCGGACGACCAACCCCTGGATCTCGCCCAGCAGTGGTCGGCGCCCTTCCAGGGCCACTGTGACGCAGGTGCCGGATGCGGGGACGTCGACCTGGGAGGTGAAGATGCCCGAAGGATCCGGAACCTCGGTGATGCCGGTGTCGTCAAGGGTGAAGCAGCCGAGCTCATCGGCGGGCCCGAAGCGGTTCTTGGTCGCACGCACCGTGCGGAACCCTGAGTGGCGGTCGCCTTCGAAGCTCAACACCACGTCAACGAGGTGTTCCAGCAGCCGCGGACCAGCGATGCCGCCGTCTTTCGTGACGTGCCCGATCACGATGACGGGCAAGTGCCGAGCCTTGGCCTGGCGGACCAACTCTTGGGTGACGGCGCGCACCTGGGTGATGCTGCCGGCCGGCCCGTCGATGTCGGCTGAGGCGACGGTCTGCACAGAGTCGATCACCAACAGGCCGGGGGAGAGTTCGTCGACGTGCCCAAGGATCGTGCCCAGATCGGGCTCCGCAGCCACGTAGAGCTCGTCGGTGACGGCGTTGGTACGCCCGGCCCGCAGCCGCACCTGCTCGGCCGACTCTTCGGCGGTGATGTAGAGGGTGGGGGTGCCCGAGCGCGCCCAACGGCTTGCTACTTCGAGCAGCAGCGTCGACTTTCCGACGCCCGGCTCGCCGGCCAGCAGCACAACCACGCCGGGCACCAGCCCGCCGCCGAGCACCCGATCGAACTCTCCGAGGCCGGTGCTACGCCCGCGGGCGACGTCGGAGCGGACCTGCGTGATCGAGGTGGCTGAGGTGCGCGGAGCGATCGCGCGAGTCTGGACGCGGGTTGCCCCGACTTCGCCGAGGGACCCCCATGCCTGACATTCGCCGCAGCGGCCGACCCAGCGGGAGGTCGTCCAGCCACACTCGCGGCAGGTAAGGGTGACAGTCGGTTTCGCCATGTGGCAGAAGCTACGGCAAACGTCCGACAAGTTCGGGGACCCTGTGGAAAACCCCCGTCGCTGTCAGCTGTTCAGATGCGAACAAGCCCCTTCGAGGTGGCGAAGGTCGCCGCGTCGAGACCGGGGTTGCCGTTGGGGGCGGTGAAGACGAAATCCACGTCATCGAGGCTGTCGCCAACCTCAGCACCCAACCAGTTCGACACCCGACTCCGGCTGCCGGCGATCTCGACGCCGACAAGGTCGATGTCGCCGTCCAACGCGCGGGGCAGGACCTCTTCTTCGGAGGTCCACTTGATGAAGAAGGGCAACTGCGGATCGTTGATGAGTCCCGTGACGCCGATCTGCTGCCATTCGAGCAGCCGACCGTCGGGGAAACGACGCGAACCGAGGTAGGCCTCACGTTCCAGACGTGTCTCGTAGGGGGTCAAGTCGGTGACCGACACGACCCAGCCGAGCCAGCCCCCACCCATCTCGGTGCGGGCCCGAACGGCCTGCCCGAAAGGCTCCTTCATGGCGGCCGGGTGCTCAAGCACCTCGACGACCTCGATGTAGCGATCGTGGGTCAAGGGGAGGATGTTGTTACGTGTGCCGAAGCGGGGGTGGAAACCACCATCCCGGAACTTTGCTCCGAGCTGGTCCTCCAAACGGGCGACTGCAGCGTGGAGCCCGTCCGGACCTGCCGCGAACGTCAGATGGTCGACATGCATGACGACATTGTGTCCAGCCCCCGCGAGTTAACCTAATCGGGCATGAGCGCCGCGACAGTCGCGACCTAGACTGGCTGGCGTGTCGGATCTCTTAAAGCCGCGCCCCGTGCTGCTCTCCACCGCTTCGGTGTACCCGGAGTCGGTCGCCGCCACGTTCGAACTTGCGGGGGAACTCGGGTTTGACGGCATCGAGCTGATGGTCAGCGTCGAGGCGGTGAGCAACGACATCGAGGCCGTGGCGCGGTTGTCGGAGTACCACGCAATCCCCGTCGGTTCGGTCCATGCACCCTGCCTGCTGGTGACTCAGCGGGTGTGGGGTACCGATCACGTGGCGAAGCTCGATCGTTCGGTGGCCGCTGCCCGGCGTCTCGGTGCGCCGATTGTCGTCGTCCATCCGCCGTTCCGGTGGCAGGGCGCCTACGCAGACGGTTTCGTTGCCCAGGTGCGGCGGCTCAACGAGGCAACGGACGTCACCGTCGCGGTCGAGAACATGTACCCGTGGCGGACGCCTGGCGGCGAGATGGCCGCCTACGCCCCCCATTGGGACCCCACGGACTTTGATTTCCCCCAGCTCACCCTCGACCTGTCGCATGCGTCCACCTCGCGGCAGCAGTCCTTGGAGCTCTTGGACGCGTGGGGGGAGCGTCTGACGCACGTCCACCTCACCGACGGTTCGGGATCGGCCAAGGACGAGCACCTCTTGCCCGGCGATGGCGACCAGCGCGCGGCTGAGGTTCTGGCGGAGTTGGTCAGGCGTGATTGGCAGGGGGCGGTGGTCTTGGAGGTCAACACGACCGGCTTCGACACTCGGGACGCCCGCGAGCAGGCCTTGGCCGAATCACTGGCCTTCATGCGCACCCACCTGGCCGCCACGGTGGCGTCGTGACCGACGCCGAGTCCAACCTCCCGCCGGACGAGGGTCCCGTCACGGTGTCGACCATGCCGCCGGTGACGGTGCCGGTGGCCACCAAACGGACGTGGCTTGTCGAGACGGCGCTCGTCATGGGTGTGTCCCTCGGCGAATCGGCGATCTACTCGATCCTCAGCATCATCGAGAAGACAACCCGGCACGTGGCGCTGAACCAGCAGACCACCAGCATCAACTCCTCGGTGACCCCCGATCGGCCATGGCTGGATCTGGCCTACCAGCTGGCGGGCGTCGGCTTCGGCGTGCTGCCGGCGCTGCTGGCGCTGTACCTGTTGCGCCGCACCGGGGACGAGGCGTCTATCGGCTTCGACCTCACTCAGCCATGGCGGGACCTAGGCCGCGGCTTCGCGCTCTGCGTGGCCATCGGAGTGCCTGGCCTCGGTGTCTACCTCGCGGCGCGGGCCTTGGGGCTCAACACGATCGTCCAACCGGCCAATCTCAGTGCCGCCTGGTGGACGATTCCCGTCCTCATCTTGCTCGCCGTCATGAACGGCGTCCTCGAAGAGGTCGTCATGCTGGGCTACCTCTTCAACCGTTGGGCGCGGGCGGGGTGGGCGCCGTGGGTAATCGTGGTGGTCAGCGCGGTGATCCGAGGCACGTACCACCTGTACCAGGGGTTCGGCGGGTTCCTCGGCAACATCGCCATGGGCCTGATCTTCGGGTGGCTCTACCTGCGCTTCAAGCGCGTCATGCCTTTGGTCGTCGCTCACGTCATCATCGACATCTTCGCGTTCGTGGGCTATTCCCTGCTGGCGCCGTTGCTGCCCTGGCTCACCTGAGGCACACGCTGCGGCACTTCCCGTAGGCTGGCCCGCATGCGCGTAGGTGTTTTTGGAGCTACAGGCCAGGTCGGTCGCGTCATGCGAGCGTTGCTGGAGGAGCGGGCTTTCCCGCTGGACGATGTTCGTTTCTTTTCTTCGGCCAAGTCGGCGGGGTCGACGCTGCCGTTCAAGGGTGCTCAGATCGTCGTCGAGGACACGGCCACGGCCGACTTCGCCGGGATCGATATCGCTGTGTTCAGCGCCGGCGCCACGATGAGCCGCGAATACGCCCCCAAGGTGGCGGCCGCGGGCGCCATCGTCGTCGACAACAGCTCGGCGTGGCGCAAGGACGCGGACGTGCCGCTGGTGGTCTCGGAGGTCAACCCCGAGGACGCGATCAACCCGCCGAAGGGCATCATCGCCAACCCCAACTGCACCACCATGGCCGCCATGCCGGTGCTCAAGCCGCTTCACGACGCCGCGACGTTGACCCGCCTCACGGTGGCCACCTACCAGGCGGTCTCGGGTTCCGGCGTGGCCGGGCCGGCTGCGCTGGCGGCGCAGATCGCGGCCGTGCAGGACCCGACGCGCCTGGCGCTCGACGGCTCGGGGTACCCGAGCTTGGATCCGAGCCCCTACGTCATGCCGATCGCCTACAACGTGATCGCCCTGGCGGGTTCGCTCGTCGACGACGGCTCGGCCGAGACCGATGAGGAGCAGAAGCTCCGCAACGAGTCCCGCAAGATCTTGCACATCCCGAATCTCGCGGTGTCCGGCACCTGCGTCCGGGTTCCGGTGTTCTCGGGGCATTCGCTGAGCATCCATGCCGAGTTCGCCGAGGAGTTGTCGGTGCATCGCGCCCGTGGCCTGCTGGCGACCGCGCCTGGCGTGGCCCTGTCGGACGTCCCGAACCCGCTGCAGGCCGTGGGCAAGGACCCGTCCTTCGTCGGACGCCTGCGTCAAGACCAGGGCGTCCCGGACGGGCGTGGCCTCGTGATGTTCGTGTCGTGCGACAACCTCCGCAAGGGGGCCGCGCTGAACGCCATTCAGGTCGCCGAGTTGCTGGCGCGCGCATGAGTCGCGTCGCCATCATCGGCGCGGGCGTCATGGGGGAGACCCTGCTCGCCGGCCTGCTGCGCGCCGGTTGGGCTCCTGAGTCCCTGATCGCCGCGGATCGTCGCGAACAGCGTCGCCTCGAGGTCGGACGCCTGCACGGCGTCGCGGTGGCCTCCAACGCCGACGCCGCCGCCGAGGCCGACACCATCGTGCTGGTGGTCAAGCCGCAGGATGTGGCTGAGTTATTGCCCGAGATCGCGTCGACGATGGCCCCGGGCACGCTGGTGGTCTCCCTCTGCGCCGGCATCACCATCGCCCAACTGGAAGCCGATCTGCCCGCTGGGACGCCCGTCGTCCGCGTGATGCCCAACACCCCGGCCCAGGTCGGCGAGGGCATGGCGGCACTGTCGCCGGGCAGCCACGCGTCCCAGGAGCATCTGGCGCACGCCAGTGACATCCTGACCGCCGTCGGACGCGCCGTGGTCGTGCCTGAGCGCTACCAAGACGCCGTGACGGCCGTCTCCGGCTCGGGCCCGGCCTACCTGTTCTACGTGGTCGAGGCGATGATCGACGCGGGTGTCATGCTCGGGTTGCCGCGCGACATCACCACCCAGTTGGTGGTTCAGACCATGTACGGCTCAGCGAAGCTGCTTCTTGAATCGGGCGAGCACCCCGCGTTGTTGCGCGAGCGGGTCACCTCGCCTGGGGGCACCACCGCTGCCGCCCTGCGCCAGTTGGAGGATCACCGCGTGAAGGCCGCCTTCATGACGGCTCTGGAGGCCGCGCGCGATCGCAGCAAGGCACTCAGCAAGCCCGTCGACAAGTAGTCAACCCGGCGGAGGAGCAGCCCCCAAACCCTTTGGGGGGGTATGCATGCGCCCTCCCGAGGTGGTCGGTTCGTGGCCTAGCATGTCCGAGGGGCCACCGCGAGGGGCGCTGGCCCCGTACGGAGGATCACCTATGACGAACCGCATTGATGGGGTTGCGCAGATGGATCGCACCCGCTTCTTGAAAGTCCAAGAAGTCGCGACCTTGTTGCGCCTATCCAGGATGTCGGTCTACCGGCTTGTTCACGCGGGGGAGATCGAGGCCGTCCGCTTCGGACGCACCATTCGCATCCCCGAGAGGGCCGTCACCGAGTATCTCCGCACCGCGTTCTTCAAGGTGGGCTGAGGAGCTTCGACGGCGTCTCTTTGAGTCCTTTACGCGTCTGAATCAAGGCACGATTTCACCGTGCCCCTTCAGGTTGGCTAAGCTCTAGTGCTTGGCCGGTCCACCGGTCCAGAGGTTTTTCGTCGAGAGGTCCACAACGTGGGTTCGGTCATCAAGAAGCGCCGCAAGCGGATGGCGAAGAAGAAGCACCGCAAGCTGCTTAAGAAGACGCGCATCCAGCGTCGCCGCGCCGGCAAGTAACCGGTCCGGCAGGCGCCGACCATTACGCCTCCTGACCGGCAACTGCCGATCGCCCTATCCAACTCCCGCGTTGTCGTCCTGACGCGCGCGGGCTGTCACCTGTGCGTGGACGCCGTTGAGATCGTCTCCGGCGTCTGCCACGAGGCCGGCGTCAGCGTCGCCTTTGTCGACGTCGATTCCGATCCGGCCCTCAAGGCCGAGTTCTCCGATCACGTCCCCGTGACGTTTGTGGACGGCCAACGCCACGCCATCTGGCACGTGGACGCCACCGCCCTTCGCGCTGCTCTCGCCGCGCCGTTCTCCTAGGCGTTGACCACAAGGCCGCCGAGGAAGAAGTCCGCGAGCGGAATCAGGGCGACGCCCCACAGAGCGAGTCCCGCCACTCCGAGCAGCGCTCGCACGGGCGTCCGAACCCGCGTCCCCGGACGAACGGCGACAATCATGAAGACAGCTCCCATCACGAGGAGCGCCGCCCAGGTCAGCAGGCTGAGAAACAGCATCAGGATTCCAATCATGGCGGCCCCTCTTCCTCGAACGTGTGATGTTCAGTGTGGTCCGCTGGCGGGTCACCTGAGCCTCTTAACCAATAGCCTTGAAGCATCAAAGGAGGTCCGGGCACGTGAGCCACATCCCCACGCGGCGAGACATCCTGACGGCTGCCTACGAAGGGGCCGGCCCCGCACCGTCCGAGCGTTGGCGGTCCTATTCGCTCGCGGCGCTCTTGGTGGCGTTGAGCACGGGAGCCTTGTCTGAGCGGGTCGAATCGTTGACTCGGCAGGCGGTCCTGGCGTGGGAGCGCTCAGAGCTGGACGTCTTGGAGTCGCTTCGGGAGGCAGTGTGGTCTTACCTGAGCCTCAAGCATGGCGACAGTACGAGCATCGTCGACGACGAGGATCGAGCGACTCGGGTCGCGTTGCTGGGGATGTTCCCCCTGGGCACCGCGGAGGAGGCCGCCGACGGCGCGGATTGGGCCCAGGACATGGCCAGCCCCGGCTACGACGGCAGCCGATTCGCGCTCGAACTTGGGGCGGTCCGGGCGAGCGGCGTGGCGCTGCGGTTGCCGCAGATTTTTGCGGCCCTGGCTTTGCCTCAACCGGAGGGCAACGCGCTGGCGAACGAACCCGACTCGCAACGGACCACCACGCTGTGGCGACCGTGCAACGACGTGGAGCTCGCCCTGGTGGCGGACTCGGGCTGGCGTCGCTGGCCACCACGGCTTGACTGGCAGCCCATCTTCTACCCGGTCCTGAACGAGCAATACGCCGTCGAGTTGGCGACAGGATTCCAGGTGCCCGCCTTTGGGGTCAGCCACGTGACGAGCTTTGAGGTGGATTCAAGGTACCTAGCCCAGTTCGACGTCCAGTGCGTGGGCGATCGCACGAGTCTTGAGTATTGGATTCCCGCCGAACGCCTCGAGGAGTTCAACGATCACATCGTGGGGCAGATCGAGGTGGTGGCCACGTTTGGCCCCGAGGCGTAGCGGGGGTGCGGCCGAGGCGCGCGACGGCCGATTGTTCGGACCTGCGCCCGACGGATACCGTGACCGGGTGCCACGCCTTACTCCCGCCGTTCGGATGGGGCTCTCCATCGCTGCGGCGGTCGGGCTGTACGGCATTTCGTTCGGGGCTCTGGGGGTCGCGGCCGGCCTCTCCGTCGCCCAGACCTGCGCCCTGTCGCTGCTCATGTTCACCGGCGGCTCCCAATTCGCGTTCATCGGCGTCATCGCCGGAGGCGGCACGGGGGCGGCCGCCTACATGGCGGCGACCTTGCTGGGTGTCCGCAACGGCGTTTACGCCATGCAGCTGGACGCGATGCTGCGTCCGTCCACGCTGATGAAGCCCCTGATGGCGCAACTGACGATCGACGAGTCGATGGCCACAGCGACCGCGCAGGAAACCCCGGACGAGGAACGCCGCGGCTTCTGGGCGGCGGGCATCGGCGTCTACCTGCTGTGGAACCTGTTCACGTTGGTGGGGGCGCTGGTCGGCAACGCGCTCGGCAACCCGGGTCGCTGGGGGCTGGACGGTGCCGCGGTGGCGGCCTTCCTGGGGCTGCTCTGGCCCCGGCTGCAGGGACGCGATCCGATCGCCGTGGCGGTGGCCTCCGCGGCGGCCACGATCTTGTTCATCCCGCTCGTGCCTCCAGGTATCCCGATCATCGGGGCCGCGCTGGTGTCGGCGGGCGTCTGGTACCTCCAAGAACGGAGGCGTCCGGCATGACCGACCTGTGGATGTGGGTCCTGCTGGCGTGCGCGACCGCTTTCGCCATCAAACTCTCCGGCTACCTGTTGCCGCGCTCGGTGCTGGACCGCCCCTTCGTGCCCCGCCTCGCGGGGGCCTTGACGGTGGGCTTGCTCGCCTCATTGACCATCACCAACACGGTGGCCTCCGGGCAGCGGATTGCCCTGGATTCGCGGCTCCTCGGCCTCGCCGCGGGGGCGGTGTGCCTGAAGTTCAAGCTGCCCTACATCGTGGTGGTGCTGGCCGGCGCCGTGGCCACGGCCGTCGGACGGGCTGCTGGGCTGCCGTAGGCGCGACGTAGTTGGCGGCCCAGGGTGCACGGGCTCGGTGAACATGAACTAGCGGCGGGAATCTCGTCCCACCTGTCCCTTTTGTTCACGTTGCTGCCGTTTGTGATCTTTGCTGGCGACATATCGCCAGCAAAGATCACAAACGCCAGCAACGTCGGGGAGGGGGCGGGTGGGCCAAGGGGGAGCCTGGGGCGGTGGCCGAAGGGGGCTCCCATGGGCTTGTGGCCTGTTGGCTGTGAGGACCTGACCGAAACATGCCCGTGAGGAGCCGGCGTGGATGTCAGCTCCACGGAGGCCGATGAGGGGCCTGTTTCGGTCACGATTGAGAACTGACCAGAGGGAGGGGTGAACCCTTGACGCGCGGGGACGGCGTCGAACAATGGGCAGCGGGGCACCCCGAAACCGCACACCTGCCATGGAGGCGGTACCCAGATGCCCACTCTCCCGCCCCGCGGTCGTGACTAAGACAGCCCCGTGAGGAGCCGGCGTGGATGTCAGCTCCGCGGAGGCCACTGACGGGCCTGTTTCGGTCAGCAGGCCGGGCTTCCCCGAAA
Source organism: Micropruina sp. (assembly GCA_016716635.1). Taxonomy (GTDB): domain Bacteria; phylum Actinomycetota; class Actinomycetes; order Propionibacteriales; family Propionibacteriaceae; genus JADJVZ01. Next base: position 489,992 of record JADJVZ010000014.1, on the reverse strand, counting down.
GCGGGTCCTGGGTAGAGTCGCGGTCATGATCCGCGCCGCGACCCCCGACGATCTGCCTGATGTGCTGCGGCTCGTCCGAGCGCTGGCTGAGTACGAGAAGGTGCCCGATGCCGTCCTGGCCACGGTGGATGATTTCGCGGCGGCTCTGTTCCCGGCGGACGGGCACCCCAATGCCTTCTGCGAGGTGGCCGAGGTGGACGGACGCGTAGTCGGCATCGCCGTGTGGTTCCTCAACTTCTCGACCTGGACGGGCAAGCACGGTCTCTACCTGGAGGATCTGTTCGTCGAACCCGCTTACCGGGGCCATGGGTTGGGAAAGGCACTCCTGATCGACCTGGCACGCAAGTGCGTCGCCAACGACTGGCCGCGGTTCCAGTGGTGGGTGCTCGACTGGAATGCGCCCTCGATCGACTTCTACAAGGCGCTCGGCGCCGAACCCATGGACGAGTGGACCGTCTTCCGCGTCAGCGGCGACGCCCTGCACGCCCTGGCGGCGTTGTGACGAGGGCCTGAGGCGATGGAGTCCCTCCGCATCGGCGAGGTCGCTCGGCGCACCGGCCTGACCGTCCGCGCCCTGCGGCATTACGATGAGCTGGGTCTCCTTGTCCCGTCCGAGCGCGGGGTGGGGGACTACCGGCTCTACGACGAGGATGATCTGCGTCGCCTGCTCGCGATCTCCCACCTCAAGTCGCTCGGGTTGAGCCTGGACGAGATCGGGCGTGCCCTCGACGACCCGAGTTTCGACACCGGGGAGGCGTTGGACCGTCACATCGCCGTGGTGCAGGAGCGGTTGGACGCCGAGCGTGAACTGCTGCTCCGGCTCCGCCGGCTGCGGGGGACCAGCGGCTGGGAGGACGTCGTCGCCGCGATCGCCCTCGCGGAGTCGCTGCGCCACCCCGAGGCGGCGGTGCGCTTCAGGGCGGCCTTGGAGGCACCGACGAGCGTCCCGGTGGAGACGTTGGTCGAGCGCCTGGTCGATGATCCGAACTCGGGCGTCCGCGAGGTGCTGACGTGGGCGGTCGTCCGGCACGGGGGCGAGGCGACCGGGCCGCTGTTGGCCAGGCTGCGGCACCGCGACCCGGCTGTCCGCCTGCAGATGGCGCACGCGCTCTCGAAACTGGGTGATGGGGCCGCAGTCACGCCCCTGGTCGCCCTTCTCAACGACCCCGTGCCCGAAGTGGCGGCGAAGGCCGCGTTCGCGCTGGGACGTCTCGGAGGTGCCGAAGCCCAGGCGGCCCTCGTCGGCGCGCTCGGGCATGGCCAGCCGCTGGTCCGGGACGCGGTGACCACCGCCTTGGCGCCTCTGGGGGAATCGGTTGTCGCGGCGGTGTCCGCCGTGCTGGCCTCACCGTCGGTGCTGGCGCGTGAGCAGGCCGCCGAGGTTCTCGGCTACCTGCAGTCACCGGACAGCGTCTCGGCGTTGGCGCCTGCCGTCCGGGACGAGAACGCGGGGGTCCGCATGGCGGCGCTCATGGCCCTCGGAGGCATCGCCGGGGAGTCCGCGGACGCCGCGCTCGCCGAGGCGGTTTCCCACCCCGACGAGCGGACGAGCGTGCTCGCCACGCGCCTGCACAGCGACCGGCGAGCAGCCGCTTCGCAACCCCGCTAAGGGGTCCGTTCCTGGCGATGACAGCCCGCAGCGGGGGAATGCCGGGGCAGGGAAATTCAACTCTCTGAACTGACTTTTTAAGCGAGCCAGGGGGAAGCTAAGCCTTTGAGGGGTGCTCCTTTGCGTAGGAGGCCTCCGGAGAGGCTGTTCCGTAGACACCATTGAGTTTGTAGCGGTCCAGAGGGCCCATGTCCATCAGGATTCCGTCGCTACCGGCAATGCTGAGCTTGGAGTACCCAATGTCGTAGTCCTTCGCCCACAGAATCTTGCCAATGGTCGTACGTAAAGCCTTCATCTGGTCCGTCGGGTACGTGTCTGTTGAAGGGGCAAAGGTCGTGTGGACAGTGATTTCCGAGTTGTCAGAGTATTTGGTTCGCTTTGCCGGGACCTTGATGATCGCGTAGGTCGCTCCGGGCAGGTTCGAGATCTCTGTTTGCAGGCTGTCAACCTCGTCCAAGGTGGCGAAGCGCAACCCTGTGAACCCAAGCGGGGACTGAGACACAGACGGAGTAGGGTCTGGCGTTCCGGACATAAACCTGCTGAGCTTTGGAGCCCAGAGATTGACTGTGAGTAGCAAGGCCATCGCGACAACCCAAACGATTGTCGCAACCACGGACACCCTGTTGCGGGTATTCGGATTCATTGAACTACCTCGAAGGAGAGGTGGAAGGGGAAGGGGACGCCGTCTCACGGTAGAACTCGTTCTTTAACGACTCCGGAGTCACCATGGTGACTCGGTTTACTCCAGCGCTGAAGTCAGTCGAGGCATTCACCACAATGATGGTGGTGCCCCAGTTAACCTTTGGCATCTCCCACAACTTGTGATGAATGGCAGTTGAGATGATGTCCTGCTGGCGTGCGTAGTCTCCTACGCCAGCTTCTAGGTCTGTGGTCACGGAGAGCCCAGGCCTCTCTATTCTTCATGTTTCTACCCTAATGCGGCCCATCACGGTTCGATGGGGTGACCATGATCGGGGTTCCAGTCGATGCAACTCTGGAACCCCGTTCAGGGGACAACCCTTGAGGGCGCTCGGGACCCGGCTTCTCAGCGACCGGCAAGCAGCCGCTTCGCAACCCCGCTAAGAGGTCCGTCGCTGGCGACGACAACCTGCAGCGGGGCCTGGCCCTCCTCGCCCAGGGAGCCCAGGGCCATGACGGCGGCGAGGGCCACCTCGGCGTCGGAATCCGACACCAGGACTGCGAGGGCGGAGGCTGCCGGAAGGGCGTCCGGGGCTCCTAGGTGCCCCAGTGCCTCGGCGGCGTGCGCCCGCACGTCGGCATCCGGGTCGTCGAGCGCGGTGGTGAGCGCGGGGACGGCCAGGGCGCCGAGCCTGCTGAGGGCGTTGGTCAGAGCGTCGCGCTGTTCGCCGTCGCCCTCAGCTAAGCGAGCCACCAACGGGGCCACGACGTCCGGGTGGCCGGTGCTGGCAGCGGCGCGGTAGGCCTTCACGGCAACCTCGGGATCCGCGTCCGCGATGACACCGAGCAGGTGGGGGACCAGCGACGGATCGCCCACCTTGCTCAGCACGTGAGCGGCCTGGCGGCGCGCGCCGGCGTCCGAGCTGGAAAGCAAGGCGATCACCAGCGGCAAGGAAGCTTCGATCAACTGGACGCTCGCCCAGGTGAGGTTCTCGCGGACGAACGCGTCCTCTTCGACGGCCAGTTGCGCGACGACGGCCTCCGCAGCGGAGAGGTCGCGGCGGGTGCCGAGTTCCATCGCGGCCGCGGCGCGTGCGTTGCGATCGGGGTTGGTCAGCTCAGTGGCGAGGGTCAAGGTGTCAATGGTGGTCATGATGTTGGTTTCTCCTTACGCTCCAGGACGCTAAACCCTCACGTTGCGTGAGGGTCAACTCGGCGTCGGTCCGTGCTTCCGGGGGCACACAACGTCGTGACCTATCCTGAGACGACGAAGCTACGCGGAGGTGTCATGACGGTCGTCCATGTGGTGCGGCACGGGCAGGTTCATAACCCGACGGGCATTCTCTATGGACGCCTGCCGGGCTTTGGGTTGTCCGAGCTTGGCCAACGCATGGCCGCGGGCTTGGGCGAGCATTTCGCGCAGGTCCCGCTCACGCACCTGCGCAGTTCCCCCTTGCAGCGGGCTCAAGAAACGATGGCGCCGATCGCGGCGAAACACCCCGATCTTGAGGTCGTGCTCGACGAGCGGATCATCGAAGCGGCCAACCATTTCGAAGGCACGCGTCCCTCGATGAGCGCCGGATTCATGCTGAACCCCCGCAACTGGTGGTGGTTTCGCAACCCGTTACGGCCGTCGTGGGGGGAGCCGTACACGTCGATCTTGCCTCGGATGCGTGCCGCCATCCTCGACGCCGCGGTGGCGGCTGGCGACGGGCAAGCCGCCGTGGTCAGCCACGAGCTGCCCATTTGGACGCTGCGACGTGGCACCGAGGGGCGCCCGTTGTTCCACCACCCCGGCAAGCGGGAATGTGCCTTGGCGTCGGTGACATCCTTCGTGGTGGTCGACGGTCAGATCGCGGGCGTGAGCTACGCCCAGCCTGTGGGGGATCTGGTGCCGCCCAAGAAGAAGAAGTGGCGTCCGGGTCAGTGACGATCTCTGGGAAGTTCTCTCGCCGCGCGTGGGCGTCCGCCGTTGTCGCGGGTCTGTTGACGCTCGCTGCCTGCGGCTCGTCCACCACCGCGACCAACGGTTTCGTCGCGGGGGATGGCAGCCTCACCCTGGTTCCCGTGAGCTCCCGGGTCGCCGCCCCGACCCTGAGCGGGACGACGCTCGACGGGGCCGCCTGGAGCAGCGCGGACGTGAGCGGGAAAGTCATCGTGTACAACGTCTGGGGTTCGTGGTGTGCCCCCTGCCGGAAGGAAGCGGTCGACCTCGAGACGGCCTCCAAGGCCGTCGGATCGAAGGCGGCCTTCGTCGGCATCAACGTCCGCGACCTCGACAAAGCGCCGCCGCAGGCGTTCGTCCGCGCGTTCGGGGTCACGTACCCCAGCCTGTACGACCCTGACGGCCACCTGTTGTTGGCGTTCAACGGGTTGCTGCCCGCGAACGCCATCCCCACGACCCTGATCATCGACGCGCAGGGACGCATTGCCGCGCGCGTGGTGGGGGAGACGAAGGCGGCCACGCTGGAAAAGATCGTGGACGACGTCGCGGCGGGCCGATGATCCCCTTGGAGCTGGCGGACTGGGTCAAGGAGGCGGTCGGCGGTTCGGTGGTGCTAGCCATCCCCGTCGCCTTCGCGGCCGGGTTGGTGTCGTTCTTTTCGCCGTGCGTCTTGCCGCTGCTGCCCGGCTACCTGTCGTATGCCACCGGCCTCGGGGTCGCCGAATTGGGCACCGGCAGTCGGCGCCGGGTGCTCACCGGGACGCTGTTGTTCGTGGCCGGGTTCACGCTGGTCTTCGTGTCGTCGGGCGCCCTGTTCGGCAGCCTGGGAACGTTGCTGGCGACGTGGTCTCGTCCGATCAGCATCGTGATCGGCCTGCTCACGATTCTGCTCGGCCTCGTGTTCGCCGGGGTCGTGCCGCTGTTCCAGACCACGCTGAAGATGGGTGGCGTCCCCGCCGTGGGACTCGCCGCCGCGCCCCTGTTGGGCATCGTGTTCGGCCTCGGTTGGACGCCCTGCATCGGCCCGGCGCTGTCGGTGGTGCTGTCCTTGGCGCTCAACGAGGCGACGGCGCTGCGCGGGGCCGTCCTGGCCTTCTTCTACGCCATGGGGCTCGGGCTGCCGTTCGTCCTGTTCGGGCTGGGCTTCAACCGCCTGGCGACGACTCTCAGCTGGGTCAAGACGCACCAGCGTGGCATCCAACGCTTCGGCGGCGGGCTGATGGTCATCGTCGGGCTGCTGCTGGTCACCGGCCTGTGGGACAACGTGGTGGGCGTCCTGCGGCAATGGGCCGCCGCCTTCGGGACGGTGATCTGATGGCGCGCGAGAACCGTCCGTCCAACGGGCCCGCAGAGCTGGCGCCAGCCCTCGGACCCGTGGCGACCCTGCGCTGGCTATGGACGCAACTCACCAGCATGAAGACAGCCCTGTGGCTGCTTTTCGCGCTCGCCGTGGCCGCGATGCCGGGCTCGTTCTTGCCGCAGCGCCCCGTGAACCCCGTCAAGGTGAGCGACTACATCAAGGCGAATCCGGGCGTGGGCCCATGGCTCGATCGGCTGGGGTTCTTCGACGTGTTCGCCGCCCCCTGGTTCGGGGCGATTTACGTGCTGCTGTTCGTGTCGCTCGTGGGCTGTATCGTGCCGCGGATCTGGGTGTACCTCCGCGAACTCCGCAACCCGCCCCCGGCCGTCCCCGCGTCGCTGGCCAAGCTCACGGGGTATCGAACGGGCGTGGTGACGCAGTCGCCTGCTGAGGTGTTGGACGCCGCCGCGGCATCGCTGAAGGCGAAGGGCTTCCGCGTGCGGCGCGAGGCGGACGCCGTCTCCGGCGACAAGGGATTCCTGAGGGAACTGGGCAACTTGGTGTTTCACCTGGCGCTGGTGATCGTGCTGTGCGGGTTGGGCTGGAACGCCCTCGCGAGCTTCCGTGGCACGTCGATCATCGTCGAAGGCGGCTCCTTCTCGAACACCCTCACGCAATACGACGAGTTCACCTCGGGGGCGGCGTTCCGTCCCTCCAGCCTGACCCCGTTCAGCTTCCGCCTGGACAGCTTCGACGTGAAGTTCACCCCGAAGGGCGCGCCCAGTGTGTTCGACGCCAAGGTGACCACCGACGGAGCGACCAAGAACCTTGAGGTGAACAGCCCGTTGACCTTCGGCAACACCGAGGTCCACCTGCTCGGCAACGGGTACGCGCCGGTCGTGAAGGTGCTCGACGGCAACGGCAATGTGGCCTTCTCCGGGCCCGCGGTGTTCTTGCCCCAGGACGGAATGTTCACCTCAGCGGGCACCATCAAGGCCCAGGACGGGCGTCCGGAAAGGCTCGCATTCGACGGGTTGTTCCTGCCGACCGTGGTGCCTGGATCGCTGGCGTTTGTGTCGTCCTTTCCCGATGCCTTGAACCCGCAGTTGCTGGTGGGCATCTGGCATGGTCCACCGAAGGTCGAGACCGGGACCCCGGAAAACATCTACACGCTGGATACGACGGGCCTGACCAAGGTCACCGACGCCGACGGCAAGACCGTGCGTGCCCGGCTGAATGTGGGGGACACCTTCGCGATCCCCGGCGGCGGCTCAATCTCCTTTACAGGGTGGCAGCGCTGGGCCAAGGTCCAGGTGTCGACGAACCCGGGGCTGTGGATCGTCGGCATTGGATTCGTGCTGGCGCTGGCGGGCATTGCGTGTTCGCTGTTGGTCCGTCCGCGGCGGGCGTTCGTCCGCGTGGGTGCCGTTGAGGGTGGGACGAGCGTCCAACTGGGGGGCATCGACCGAGTCGACGGGCGTCCGGCAGTGGACGCCGAGTTAGCAACCCTGGCGAGTGCCGTGGGAATCTCGTCGGAGACATTGGCGACAACAGAAGGTGACCCCGCGTGAGCGTCGATTACATCTCGAACCTGGCCATGGTGACGTCGGCGGCGTTGTACCTGCTGGCGTTAATCGCCTACGCGGCCAAGTGGGCCTCCGGGCGGGCGCTCCTGACCGAGGGCATGAAGCCCTCGCGCGCCCAGGTCGACGCGGACGAGAAGGCGCGCTTTGGGCTAGACCTGTGGGGCCGCATCGGCATCGCCCTGGCCTGCCTCGGGCTGGCGACCCATCTGGTCGGCGTGATCGGGCGGGGGATCGCCGCCAATCGTGCGCCGTGGGGCAACATGTACGAGTTCATCACGTCCGCGCTGGTGGCCGTGGTCGCGCTGTTCGTGTACCTCGCGATCGCCAAGGGCGCCGACTGGCTCGGACTGCCGGTGATGCTGCTCGCGGCCCTGGGGCAGGGGCTCGCGGTGACGGTCTTCTACGTGGCCGTGGGGCCGTTGGTTCCCGCGCTGCACTCGGTCTTCTTCGTGGTCCACATTCTGGCGGCCATCACGGCGGCGGGCGCGTTCAACATCGGCGCCATCGCGGCCATCTTGTACCTCCTCAAGGCGCGCGCCGAGAAGCGCGGCCCCGTGAAGGGGTATCTCGCGAAGCTGCCCTCGGCCGAGGTCCTGGATCGCTTCAGCTACCGGGCCACCCTGTTCGGGTTCCCGATCTGGACGTTCACCATCGCCGCCGGCGCCGTCTGGGCCCAATACGCGTGGGGACGGTTCTGGGGCTGGGATCCGAAAGAAACCTGGTCCTTCATCACCTGGGTGGTCTACGCCGGTTACCTCCACGCCCGCCTGACCGCCGGTTGGAAGGGCCGCCGCGCCGCCATCGTCGCGATCATCGGCGTCGCCACCTTCTGGTTCAACTTCGTCGGCATCAACCTGCTCGTCAGCGGTCTGCACAGCTACGGCAAGGGCTGATGCCCTGATGCGTGTCGGGTTCGTGGGCCTCGGCCGGATGGGGTCGGGCATGGCTGCTCGGCTCTTATCCGCCGGGCACGACGTCACGGTCTATAACCGGACGGCCTCGCGCTGCGACCCTCTCGTGGGGCTGGGGGCGTCCGTTGCCCTCACACCGCGGGAGGCGGCGTCCGACGCCGAGGCGGTCATCTGCATGCTGGCCGATGATGAGGCGAGCCGGTCTGCTTGGTTAGGTCCGGACGGGATTCTGGCTGCGTCTCACGCTCCCGGAGCCTTCGCGGTGGAGTGTTCGACGTTGTCCCACGGGTGGGTTTCGGAGCTTGCTGTTGCGGCGAAGGCAGCCGGTTGGCGCTATCTGGATGCTCCGGTGACCGGCCTCCCCGACGCGGCTGCGCGCGGTGAGCTGACCTTGCTCATGGGCGCCGATCCGGACGATCTCGCGGCCGCGTCGGCGCTGCTTGAGCCGCTTTCGACCGGCGTCGTCCACTTCGGGCCTCCCGGCGCCGGGACCGCTTACAAGTTGATCCACAACCTTCTCGGGGCGGTCCAGATCGCCTCGGCGGCAGAGGCGCTGGCGTTTGCGGGCCGGGCAGGGCTGGATCTCGGCCAGGTCGTCGAGGTGCTGGCCCAGAGTCAAGCCGCCAGCCCGCAGGTCGTCCGTACGACCCGGCGCATGGTGGCCGACGACGCCGACGCCGAGGTCACCTTCTCTGGAGCCCTCCGCCGCAAGGACGCCGCCTACGCGACCGCCTTCGCCCGGGAGGTATCCGTCACCACGCCGTTCGGCGACCAGGCGGTCGCTGGCCTCGATGCCCTCATCGCCGCCGGCCTTGGGGACGTCAACGAGACCGCCATCATCGAGATTGCCCGCCACCCGCCGACTTCGTGAGCGGAGCCCCCGGGTTCGGGCGTCGGGAGTCATCGGGAGACGGGGCGGGTGGGTGGGTTTTGGGGTGCCCCGCTGCTGATTGTGTGACGCCGCTCCCGTCCGTCAAGGGCGCCTCCGGCGTCCCTGCGGGATGGCCTGCGGCCACCCTTGACTGTCGGGTCCCCGGCGTCAGGAATGGGCAGTTACGGGTTCACCCCTCCCAGTGGGCAGTCCTGGGTGGTGACCGAAACAGCCCTCACAGCCGCCGCCGTGGAGCTGACATCCACGGCCGACCCTCACGGGGACGTGACCGTCACCAAAGTCCTGCTTACTCCGGCCGCGGGTGCCGAACTGCTTGATTGAGTGATGCCGTCACCCGTGTCCACCATCTGCGCCGAACCCGTGGCAAACGTCACCCCAGCCAGTCGGGGACGCAGCAGTCCAGGGGCCTCCGGGGGTTGGAAATGGGTTACCGGGTGGGCGCAGGGGTGACCACGTTTGCGAGCGGCGCGGTAGCGCCGAGCCGATCACGACGAACCCTGCCCAAGACCGAGACACATCGCAGTATCCGACCAGGTGGACAGCCGCCCGGCTGGATTCCACTGAAAAGTGTGCGAGTTCAACGCGCGCGTGGACGCTCAACTCACACACTCTTGGGGAGGCCATTCCGTCTGTGTCGCTCACGTCCCACCCAACCCAGTAACCTCTACATTTCGTGATCTCAATGTGACATTCACAAGGGGAAACAGGCCTCTTCGGGACCAGAAACTGTCAGACCTGGTCCGTAGATTGAAGACATGAACACAGCCGGTTGCACCGCCCGCGAGCTCACCCTCGCGTTGGCTGATGCTGACCGCCGTGAACGGCAAGCAGCAGCCGATAAGGCTCAGCTGATCGCCGCCTTGTGTGACGTGTACCGGGCCACCGACGGTTCCGCGAACCCGGCCTTGCCCGGCTCGGAGCAACTGATCTCGGTGGGGGCTGATGGCACCCCGGTGGTGTCCGATTTCCTCGTGTTGGAAATCGGACCCCTGCTCGGCATGAGTGAAGCCAGCGCCGGCATGCTGATCTGTGACGTGTTGAACCTCCGCCACCGCCACCCGATCCTGTGGCAAGCCGTGGGCGAGTTGAAGGTCGAGGTGTGGAAAGCCCGCCGGATCGCCAACGAGGTGGCTCGCGCCGGGCTCCCCTTGGATGCCGCCCTGGCCATCGACGAGAAGATCACCCCTTACCTCGACAAGCTGCCCGTCGGGCCGCTGCTCCGGAAACTCAGCGGGATGATCGTGAAAGCCGACGAAGTCCTCGCCGAACAACGCGCCAAGAAAGCCCGCCGGGAACGATTCGTCCGCCTCCACCACGACATCGACGGTGTTTCCACCATGATCGCCCGCATGGCGACCCCGGATGCAATTGCCCTCGACACCGCCCTCACCCAAGCCGCCAGCGACGCCATCCTCACCGGACGCCCCGAAGGCGTGGACGAACTCCGTTCAGAGGCCCTCGGGAACCTCGCGCTGGCCTACCTCCACAACCCAGGGCCCGCAGCCGAAGCCCAGTCGGCTTGGGGAATCCTGACCCAACGCAACAGTTCAAGTGCGGAGCCCACCCACCACACAGCCGCCAGCATCAGCCGGAGCACAAGAGCTAACGGAGACACAAGCGGCAGCTCGAACGGAGTCGACAGCACAAACGGCAGCGCCAGCGCTGACACGTGCATGAGCCTGAAGCTGGACCCTGGCGCCAGCAGCGAAGGTGACGCACCCGACCTGCCCGCACAGCTCCAGGCTCCCCACGGCCGGAGGGTCCCTCGCGTCGCCGAAATCGTGATCCACATCGCCCAAGAAACCCTCAACGACGGGCACGGCATCGCCCGCGTCGAAGGTGTCGGACCCATGCTCCTCGACCAGGTACGCGAAGTCCTCGGCGGCTGCAGCAAGATCAGAATCCAGCCGGTCATCGACCTCAGCGAAGACCCCGGCGTCGACACCTACGAAATCCCCGACCGCATCCGACGCCACGTCAACCTGAGAAACCCGGTCGAAGTGTTCCCCTTCTCGTCCCGAAACTCGGGACGCTGCGACCTGGACCACACCAGTCCCTACCGCCACGCACAACGCAAACCCGCCGCGAAGACCCCGTCCTCGCCGCAGACTCGCGCCTCGAATCTTGGGCCCTTAAGCCGCAAAGTCCACCGCGCCAAAACCCTCGGCGCCTGGACAATCACCCAACCCACACCCGGCACGTTCTCCTGGACCAGCCCCATGGGCCTCACCTACACCGTCGACCGCACCGGAACGACCCGAGGACACAAGAGCCCCGTGCTCAACGCGGCCGCCAAGCTCACCAGGCCCACGCCTCGAAAGCCGATCCCGAGGCGCCGACCCTAGAACGGCTACCGTCGGATCATGTTGCTGCATCGGTTCACGGTGAAACCCGGGCATCTGGACGCCTACCTGGCGCTCTGGCCGGACGAGGTCGCCCTGCGACGCCGGCACGGGTTCGACTTTCGCAGGGCGTTCGTGGAGACCGATGCCGAACCCAAGATGACCTGGCTTTACGCGCATCCCGACGCAAGTGCGGGGCTCGCCTCCTTGGCGGCGGACCCTGACCACCATGCCCTCCAAGACGCAACAGCACCGCATGTGTTTCGCAACGCCACGATCCGTCCCGTAGATGTCGAGATTCTCACCGAGTCGGCCGATCTCGGACGCCTGGCGATCATGCGCCGGTATGCGATCACCGGATCGTGGGACGACTTCCTGGCTATCTGGCGGCGCATCGTGCCCGTCCGGGAACGGCACGGCAACGAATGCCTGTTCGCTGTCGCGGATCGGCCCACGAACATGTTCACGTGGGCGTTCGGCTTCGGCGGAGACTGGTCCGACTTCCCCGAGTCCCAGCGCGCCTACTACCGCGACCCCGAACGCGTCGCCCTGCGCGGCGTCTTCGATTACATGGCCGACTACGCCATTCACCCGGCCCGGCAACTCGCGTTGCCCACCAGCACCGATTAGGCACAGGGGATCGCCATGTTCAGTCTCAACGAGTTGCGTCGTCCGGTCATCGCGGCGCCGATGGCGGGCGGGGTGTCCGTCCCCGAACTGGTGATCGCCGCGGCGGACGCAGGTGGGTTGGGGTTCCTGGCCGCGGGGTACAAGAGCGTGGACGACGTGCTGGCGCAGGCGCACCGGGTGCGCATGGCCAGCGGCGATCCCTTCGGGGTGAACCTCTTCATGCCGGGGGCGCCGGCCAACCTGGACGCCGCCAGTGCCTACCGCGGTCGGCTGGCCGGGCTCGCCGTGGAACTGGGCGTGGAACTGCCGGAGCCGTACGAGGACGACGACGCATTCGACGCCAAATGCGCGGCGTTGTGGGACGCCCCTGTCCCGGTGGTGTCCTTCACCTTCGGCTGCCCGGGCGCGGACGTGATCCGGCGCTTCCGCCAGGCGGGCACGTTCACGATCGCAACCGTGACCTCCGTGGACGAGGCGGCACAGGCAACAGCGTCCGGCGTGGACGCGTTAGTGGTGCAAGGTCCCGAGGCGGGAGGCCATCGTGGGACGTTCGACGCCCACGCGACCCCACCCACCCAGCCGTTGGACGCCCTGCTCCTGGCGGTGCGCGCGGCGACCGACCTGCCGCTGATCGCCGCCGGCGGGCTCGGTACCGCCAGCGCCATCGCCGAGGCCCTGCGGACGGTCGCCGCCGTCCAACTCGGCACCGCCTTCGTGGACGCCGACGAAGCCGGCACATCGCCTGTCCACCGCCGGGCACTCCATGATCCGAGGTTCATCGAGACCGCCCTCACCCGGGCCTTCTCCGGACGCGTGGCCCGCGCCCTGCGCAACGACTTCATCGACGCCTACGGCCCGGACGCGCCCCCCGAATACCCCGCCCTCAACCAACTCACGGGCCCCCTTCGCAAGGCCGCCGCGCAGTCCGGCGACGCCGAGATCGTGGCGCTGTGGGCAGGCACGTCTTGGCGAACCACTCAGACGGCATCCGTGGCAACGATCCTCGACAACCTGCTGTGAGAGAATCCGGGACATGCAGCATTTCGATCTCTGCGTGATCGGTTCCGGTACGGGCAATTCCCTCATCGATGAGCGTTTCGCGGGCATGAAAGTCGCCCTGGTGGACGATGGCCACCCGTTCGGCGGCACCTGTCTGAACCACGGCTGCATCCCCACGAAGATGTTCGTTTATCCCGCCACGTTGGCGACCGCGGTCCGGGCCGCGGGGCCGCTGGGGCTGCACTCGAAGGACGTCCGCCTCGACTGGGACGCCGTCCGCGATCGCATCTTCGGACGCATCGACGCCATTGCTGAGGCGGGGGAGTCGTATCGGGCGCACTCCGAGAACGTGACGCTGTTCCGGGCGCGGGGCAAGTTCGTGGGCGACCACAAGCTCAAGGCCGGCAACAAGACCCTCACCGCGGACCAGTTCGTGATTGCTGCGGGCTCGCGGCCGCGGCTTCCGGAGGTTCCGGGCATGGACGAAATGTCGGACAGGCTGCACACCTCGGACACGATCATGCGCTTGGAGGAACTGCCCAAGAGCCTGGTGATCGTGGGTGGCGGGTACATCGCGGCCGAGTTCGCCGCCATCTTCGCGGCCTTCGGCACCGCCGTCACCGTCATCGCGCGGGGCCCGAGCCTGCTGCGCCACGAGGACGAGGCAGTTTCCGAGCGGTTCACCGAGCTCGTCGCCGAGCGGGTGACCGTCCGTCTCAACCAGAACCTGGTGGCCTTCGAAGATTCCGGACGAGAGTCGGTGCTCGTCGCCACTACCGACACCGATGGTGTCGAATACTCCTTTGAGGGCGAGCAGGTGCTTCTCGCCCTCGGACGCACCCCGAACACCGAGGCGCTCAACCTCGCCGCGACGGGCGTCCAGGTCGACGCCGCCCATCGGATCATCGTGGACGATCGCCAGCGCACCACTGCCAAAGGCATCTTCGCCCTCGGGGATATCAGCTCGCAGTGGCAGCTCAAGCACGTCGCCAACGCGGAGGCTCGTGTTGTCGCCCACAACCTGCTGCACCGCCGGCAGCTCAAGTCGGATCATCGCTTCGTCCCGCACGCGGTGTTCTCCGACCCGCAGATCGCGGCGGTGGGCGCCACCGAGCAGCAACTGAAGGCCGAGGGGCGCCCCTACGTGGTCGCCGTGCAGGATTACGCGAGCGTCGCCTACGGCTGGGCCATGGAAGACACCGGTCACTTCGTGAAGCTACTGGCCGACAAGACCACCAAGCGCCTGCTGGGCGCCCACATCATCGGTCCGGAGGCGTCGGTGCTGATCCAGCCGCTCATCCAGGCGATGTCGTTCGGGTTGGACGTTCCCTCGATGGCACGCGGCCAATACTGGATCCACCCCTCCCTGGCCGAGGTGGTCGAGAACGCCTTGTTGGGGCTGAACTTGTGACCACCCGGCGAGGGCTTGTTGCCCTCGTTGCGGTGGCCTTCCTGGCAGGGTGCACCCCGCCACCGGAGCGGTCGACGACGCCCTCTCTCTCGGTGACACCGTCGGACGGAACCACCGTGGCCTCGTCGGAACCGCCGGCCACGCCGTCGCCGTCGGAATCGCCCCTGCCAACCCAGGCAACGTGCATGGCGGAAGCTGCCGCCCTGACCCTTCCCGAGCAGGGCGGACAACTGATCATGGTCGGGGTGACCCCAGGCGTCCTGGACGTTGCCCTGCTCACGCAGCATCACGTCGGGTCCGTCATTCTGATGGGCAGTTGGACGTCCTCCACGTCCGTCCTTGCCGCGACCAGGGAATTGGCGGGTGTCGAGGGACCCGTCCCGTTGCTCATCGCGGCCGATCAGGAGGGCGGCAAGGTCCAACGACTCAAAGGCACCGGATTCTCGACGATTCCCACAGCCGTGTCGCAAGCGAAAATGACCGACGCCGCGTTGGAGGCAGCCGCCAAGACGTGGGGCACCCAACTGCGCGCGGCGGGGGTGCACCTGGATCTCGCCCCCGTGGCTGACGTGGTGCCCAGCTCGGTGGGCAAGCGCAACGCCCCGATCGCCGCCCTATCGCGGGGGTATGGATCCGATCCGACACTGGTGTCGGCGAAGGTCTCGGCGTTCATCCGCGGCATGGAGGCCGCCGACGTGGCGACCGCCGTCAAGCACTTCCCTGGCCTAGGCGCAGTCACGGGCAACACCGATTTCGCTACCAAGGTGGTCGATACCGTCACCACCGCCGACTCGCCTTTGCTTGCCTCGTTCAACGCCGCCGTGGCCGCGAAAGCAGGTGCGGTCATGGTGTCAACGGCCTACTACGACAAGATCGATCCGGGAAACCCAGCGGCCTTCTCGCCCGCGGTCATTGATCTGCTGCGCTCCAACGTGGGGTTCCAGGGTGTGGTCATCACCGATGATCTGGGAGTTGCCAAGGCCGTGGCGAGCGTTCCGGCCTCCCAACGCCTCCTGAGGGCCATCGAGGCTGGCAACGACATGGCCATCACCACAAATGCGGCCTTGGCCCCGGCAATGCTGGATGGCCTGCTGACCGAGGCCGCCGCGTCCCCCGCGCTGGCGGCGAAGATCCAAGCGGCAACGGCGCGCGTCCTGACGCTCAAGGCCTCGCTCGGCCTCGTCGAGTGCCAGACCTGAGCTCAGTTTTCGAACTTGTAACCCAGGCCGCGGACGGTCACGAGCAGCACCGGGTTCGCGGGATCTTCCTCCAGCTTGGCCCGCAGTCGCTTCACGTGGACGTCCAGGGTCTTGGTATCTCCGACGTAGTCCGAACCCCAAACCCGGTCGATGAGCTGGCCCCGGGTGAGCACTCGCCCGGCGTTGCGCATCAAATACTCGAGCAAATCGAATTCCTTGAGCGC
Source organism: Micropruina sp. (assembly GCA_016716635.1). Classification (GTDB taxonomy): domain Bacteria; phylum Actinomycetota; class Actinomycetes; order Propionibacteriales; family Propionibacteriaceae; genus JADJVZ01. The sequence goes on along the minus strand of JADJVZ010000014.1, from coordinate 474,305 downwards.
TAACTTCACCAGCTCGCCCGACACGGTGACCTCATGGCGCTCGACGTCCATGCGGATCGTGCCGGCTTCTAGGACGTCCTCGTACACTTCGACGTCCTGACCGCGCCGGAGGACGGCCCGGATGCGCGCGGTGAGCTCGCGGTGGCTGAACGGTTTGGTCACGTAGTCGTCCGCGCCGAGTTCGAGGCCGACAATCTTGTCGATCTCGGTGTCCCGGGCGGTCACCATGATGATCGGTACCCCGGACTTCTCACGCAGCTTGCGGAACACCTCGGTGCCCGCCATGCCCGGCAGCATGAGGTCGAGCAGCACGATGTCCGCGCCGCCTTGCTCGAAGGCGGTCAGGCCTTTGCGGCCATCGTCCGCGGTGGCGACCTGGAACCCCTCCTTGCGCAACATATAAGCGAGGGTGTCGCGGTAGGACTCTTCGTCCTCGATGATCAAGACCTTCGTCACGAAGCATCCGTTCCGGTGGTAAGTGGCAGGTGGAGGGTGAATGTGGATCCCTGGCCGGGTTTGCTCCACACCCGGACGGTGCCGCCGTGCACCTCAGCGACATGGCGGACGATCGACAGCCCGAGCCCCGTGCCGCCGTGTTCGCGGCTGCGGGCGAAATCGACGCGGAAGAACCGGTCGAAAATCCGCGCCTGGTCCGCCTCGGAGATGCCGATGCCATTGTCCGAAATCGCGACGTCGACCCCGGGTTCATCGCTGCTGGGCATGACCGTGACCGTCACGCGCGCGTTGCGCTCGGAGTAGGCGATGGCGTTTTGGACCAGGTTCGTGAGCGCCACCTCGAGGTACTCGGGGTCGGCCGTGAGCGTCACGTCGGAATCCCCGGTCAGCGTCAGCTCGACGTCACGATCCTCGGCGGTGCCACGGCAACGGTCGCAGGCCAGGAGGGCAACGTCCATCACGTTGACGGGGGTAGAGGAGAGGTGCGGCTCGTCGGATTGCAGCCGTGACAACGCGATCAGCTGTGAGACCAGCGTGTTGAGCCGCTGCGTTTCGATCTGCAGGCGTCCGGCAAAGTGGCTGACGGCCTCCGGATCGTCCGTGGCGCCCTCGATGGCCTCGCTGAGAAGGCCGATAGCGCCGATGGGCGTCTTGAGTTCGTGGGTGATGTTGGTGACGAAATCCCGGCGGGCCTCGTCCGCGCGCTCGATCGCTGTGAGGTCTTGGGCGAGGACGACGACGTAGCCCTCGAGCAGAATCACCTGGACGGCCAAGCGCGGGGCCGGACCCACGCCCCGGCGGGGCAAGTCAATGGTGAGGTCACGATCGTTGCGGGTGCGGCGAACCTCGCGGACGGCAAACAAGATTTCGGGCACATCCAGGCGTTGGCCACGGGCGATACCGAGGTCCACAGCGGGTGGGCTAGCCGCGAGCACCTGGTCGTGTTCGCCGCAGATGACGGCGGGGGTGCGCAAGAGCTCGACGACCTCGGCCAGAACCCCTGCATCGGGGGTCACTGTGGGGGTGGCGTCGTTTTGCAGCCGCCCGCGCACGGCAAGGGCCACGATGAGGGCGCCTAGCAGCAGCCCTCCGAGCAGACCCGCCAAAGCGGCGGAAAGCGGCGTCACCCCCTGATCATAAGCGGGCAATAGGTGCCGAACCTCGCTTCGCGGCTGCTGTGCCAAGGGTTCGATCACCGTTCACCAAGTGTTCACGTGGCGTTGGCGCCCACACGGCGTCCGTCCAGATCGGCGCTTTAGAATCAGACCCGAATGCACTTCCTGCGCTGATCGGAGCCGCTATGCGCGAGACCTACCACGAGAACCTCGACTCGGTCGTGGCTGACCTCGTCATTATGACGGGGCTCGTCCGCGACGCCGTCGGGTTGGCGACCAAGTCGCTGCTGGAGGCCGACCTTGCCACCGCTGAGCGCGTCATCGGCGAGGACGCCCCCCTCGATCGCATGCACGACGACATCGAGGCTCGGTGCTTCTCGCTGTTGGCCCGCCAGGCCCCGGTTGCCGGTGAGCTGCGGACCATCGTTGCGGCCATGCGCATGGTGGCCGACCTCGCCCGCATGGGTGACCTGGCTGCGCACGTCGCCAAGATCGCCCGCCTCCGCTATCCCGAGAAGGCCGTCCCCGAGGGCCTCACCGCGAACTTCGAGCTCATGGCCCGCGTCGCCGAAGAGATGGTGACGACGGCCGGACGCTCGCTCTCCGAGCGCAACGCCCACGACGCCGGCCTGTTGGCCGACAGCGACGACGAGATGGACGAGCTCCGCAAGAGCCAGTTCCGCGTGCTGATGAACAAGGATTGGCCCTACTCGATCGAGGCCGCCGTCGACGTGGCCCTGCTCGGGCGCTACTACGAGCGCATTGCCGACCACGCCGTCATCATGGCGAGCCGGATCATCTACGTGGTGACCGGTTTGGCCCCCGAGGGCGAGAACTGGTCCTTGGCCTGATCTGCCAGCCAGCGTCCCTCAGAGCATCCGCTGCTGCTTCATGTAGTCCTTGAGGGGCGCGAACTCACCCGTACTGTCGTATTGAACGACCGGACGGACGGAGTCGAACCACGAGCGCGTGCTGGGACGGATCTCGGACACCGCCCTCCGAACATCGGTCATGTCGATGAGGCGCGCATGGCCGGTTCTGGCGGCGTCGAGTAGGGCGAACTCGCTCGCTGTCTCGCAGGCAGCCGCGATGTCAGCCCCAGAGAAACCCTCTGTTTGTCTGCCCAAGGTCGCCAGGTCGATGCCCTGTATGGGGCGGGAGCGCAGATTGTTGCGGAAGATCGCCTCACGCGCCGGGGCGTCGGGTGGCGTCACGAGCAAGGTCCGGTCAAACCGTCCCGGCCGACGTAGCGCCGGATCCATATCCCAGGGGCGGTTGGTCGCGCCAATCACATAGACGCCCTCGTTGTCGGTGCCCAAGCCATCCAGCTCATGCAGCAACTGATTCGTGATGGTGGCCATCTGTGGATCGCTCGACCGGTTTCGGCGACCACCGAGCGCATCAATCTCATCGACGAACAGCACCACCGGCGCGACGAGGCGAGCTTGGACGAAGATTTCGTGGATGTTCTGCTCGCTTTGGCCGAACCACCTCTCGAGGACGTCCGCGATGGTGACTGCGAGGAACCGAGCCCCCATCTCGCCCGCGACGGCCCGGGCTAGGAAGGTCTTCCCGCACCCGGGAGGGCCGTAGAGCAGCATGCCGCCGCGAAGGCTCTTGCCGTACATCGCGCGAAGTTCGGGGTTCCGCAACGGTGCCAGGAAGCTCGCTTCCAGCCTGGCTTTCACGTCGGCGAGGCCAGCTACGTCCGCCAGCGTCACCGTGCTTCGCACCGGCTGGTACCGGGCCTCAGGGTCCCCAGCCGCGTTGGCGAACATGGAGGGAAGACCTGGGGGTGCGAAGTCGATGGGGGGCACATTCGGTGGCGGTGCCGCCGCCTGCGCGGGCGGAGTCGAGGAGCGTGGTGCTGCGTCGGACGGGTCGGGCGGTATCCCGAGCGCCCGGTCGAGCAGGTGTTGCGCCCGAATGTTGTCCGGACTGGCGACCAGGACAGCCGCGGCGTGCTCCGCAGCCTCCGCCGCACGGCCCGCTTCGAGGAGGCGCAGCGCGAGCAAGAGGCGCAGATTCTCGGAGCCGGGGGTCTGCGCAACTGCCTGGCGCAGGGTCTCGAGTGGGTCGCTCACGGGGTCAGGATAGGCGCGTCGGGATCGTCGGTTCGCCAGCTGCCCACGATCAAGAAGATGGCGGCGCCGACAGCGGGAGCGAGGGGGGCCAGTGGAGGCAGGAGCCCAAGGATGGTCATCAAACAGCACGCGACCGTGGCGAGGTCCATCAGCAGCGCAGCCGCAAGAAACGGGGTCCTTCGCAGGGACGCAACGGCGCAGCGTCGGAGACTCCCTCGCATCGGTTTCCGGAGGAAGGCCCAGGGTGCGATGAAACCGACGATGACCCCGACGGGGCCCGCGTAGACCCAGATCCAGGGGGTTTCCCCCCTCAGAACCACTTGTCCGCCCATGGCGCTGAGCACAGCCAACAGGGCCGTGGCTGCGGTCGCGTGCTTGGCCAAGGCTCGGACGGCCCAGGCGCCGCGATCGGTGGGCACGGGTCCCACGCCGAAGAGCGGCAGGGTCTCGCGGATCCGTTTCCAATGGTGCGCGGTTTTCGGAGTTGGAACCAGGACCCAGAGTGCTGGCAACGTGAGATACAGCGAACCGACTAGGCCCGAGAGCCTAGAACCGTCGGCCAGGAAGGGAATGATCCCCGCTGGTGCCAGCATCAGCGGCCGGAACACCAACAAGTAGTCGCGGTCTTTCATCGAAGTCAGGGCCCGGGCTAAGTCCCGGGGAACGCGCTCGCCTTTGGACGTGTGAATGAGAAGCTCCACCGCCCAAGCCGCGACGTTGAGGGCGAGGAACAGCGCCACCAGCACGGGCCACGGGGCGTCAAGGTGTGCGTACCGCAAGGCGACCGTCACGATCGCGATGGCACTGAGGAAGATCCACGAGCGCGAGGCAAGCGTGATGGCCTGCTGCAGCGCCAAGTCCGGAAGTTCGACGCTCGCCTGGCGGCCTGGAGCGCCCCGAGCAGCCGTGATTCCGGCGGTCACAGCACGCCCGAGGTTGCCGCCCTTGGAATGCGCTCGAACGAGCAACCTGTGCGCATCCTGGTCGTCCGGGTCTTCGCTCAACAGCCGTTCGGCGATGACCCCGGCGTGCTCCGTCGAGATTGCGCCCGTGGCGGAACGGTCCATCAGAAGGGTCTGCCCGGTCAGCAGCCGGCCCCAATGATCGTCGGGCGCTAGCTCCTGGGCCCGACGCATGAGATCGCGTGACTCACGCGCCTTCAGCCGCGACTCTTGATCGCTGATCGGACCAGCGGCCCAGATGTTGTTGGTTTGGGCTTTCGTCTGGGCCATGAGGCAGTTCGCCAAGAGGAGCATGCTCGTGGTGTCGTCCGGCGCCATCGCGAGGCAGGCCCGTGCCGCGTCTTCTGCTTGCCGCCATTGGCCAGAGAACCGCAGACAATCGACGAGCAGGATGAGTTCCGCATAGGCGCCGCCGGAGATTTCCACACACCGCTGCGCAAGCGCCAGGGCGTGAGACGTATTGTCGATGGACAGCTCCAGGTAGGCGAGCGTGTGGAGGACGTCCGTTTGGTCGGGGTCGCGGGCGAGTTCGGAGGCCAGCAGGGACTTGGCCTCATCGACGTGGCCGCGTCTCGCCAGGGCGTTCGCTTGGAAGATCACCGCTGCGGTCTCGGACATGAGTCTCCATCCTTCCGGGTCATCTTGGCACCGGGGGGATTCATCGCAAGGGTGCGTCCCCTTTGTTTCGACCTAGAATCATCGCCATGAGCGCACCGGGTTGGTACCCAGATCCCGCCGGACAGCCGGGCTTGTACCGGTATTGGACCGGAACGGCCTGGACGGACAACGTCTCGAACAACCCCGGAGCTGCCACGCCGGGCGCCGCAGGCGCGCCCGGGACGGCACCGCAGTCGCCATGGCAGGCCCACCAGGGCAGCCAGCCGGCGGCCGCCGCGCAGAAGGCGACAAGCAAGAGCGGCGTAGGCACCTGGCTGACGATCGGTGCGGTCGTCCTCGTGGTGGGCGTGGCGTTGTGGTTCCTCGTGCCGCGCCTCCTTGGCGCCATTGGCATCGGCGGCACCGATAATCCCGTCAGCAACCCCACGACGAACGTCTGCCCGCGGATCTCGGGCACCCCGACGGCGTCCGCGAACGCGCATCCCAACGATGGGCGTGTCTACGGGGGCAAGCTCTCTTACCCGCTGTTGGGCTCCCCGTGGGAGGCCCCTGAGCCGGAGTATCGGGTGGCCTTCGGGCGGGATGCCCAAAGTCAGATCATCGTGGTCGAGCCCAATTACGACGGGACCAGCTCGTGGGTGGCCAGCGTTCTCGTGGCGGACCTCATCGCCGGGGATGGGTTCTTCGGTCCCGAGCAGGGCTCCAAGATCGTCGCGAAGTGCATTGTGGGTGCCTTCTACGGCAGCGCGGCAGTGAATCGCACCGACATCACCAACAAGGCCACAACGGTGGACGGGCGCGCCGCTTGGGAACTCGAAATGCACTTGACTTTCAACATTCCAGGACTCAAGACCAAGGGCGAAACTGCCATCGTCGTCATCGTCTCCACAGGCACCGACTCGGCGAGCATCTACTACGCCTCGATTCCCGATACTGTCCCGCAGTACCTGCAGCCGGCCCGTGATCTGATCCCCCAACTCAAGGTCAGTCCGTGACGGTATTCGAGGTGGACCCCCACGTCCCCTTCATCCGCATTGTGCGCGACTTCGTGGCAACGCCGGAGCAACTGTTCCGGGCGCACACGGATCCCGCCGTGTTCGTTCGTTGGATCGGTCCGAATGACATCACCACCAGGATCGACCACTGGGATTGTCGCTCTGGGGGCAGTTGGGCGTTCACGAACCTGAGGGGTGAGGAGTCCTACTCTTTCCACGGCTGCTTCCACGAGGTCAGCCCGACCCGACTTGTCCAGACCTTCACCTATGACGGCTTTCCTGACGGGGTGTCGCTTGAGACCCTCACCCTCACCGCCCTCGGCGACGGCCGCACCCGCCTCACGGGGCACTCGCTCGTCGACAGCTTCGAAGGTCGCGATCAGTGGCTCGCCAGCGGCATGGAGACCGGCATTAACGACGGCTACGCCAAGCTCGACGCCCTTCTTCTTAACCACCAGCTCTAAGGACGCCACCATGACCATCACCACCTGCCTCTGGTTCCAAAACGACGTGGAGGCGGCACTGGCCCGCTACGAAAGCTTGTTCGACGACTTCGAGGTGCACACCCTGATGCGGATGGCGGCCGATCAGCCGGTCATGTTGGCCGACTGGCGGATGCACGGCACCGAGTTCCGCGCCATCAGCCAAGAGGTGCCGTTCAAGTTCAATGAGTCGATGTCGCTCTCGGTCATCTGCCAAGACCAGACCGAGACGGACAAGCTCTGGTTCGGGCTGATCGCCGACGGTGGCGAGGAGTCCCAATGCGGCTGGCTCAAAGACCCGTTCGGGTTGTCGTGGCAGATCGTCCCCAAGCGGCTCGGCGAACTCTTGGGCGACCCCAACCCCGCTCGGGCCGCCGCCGCCCAGCAGGAAATGATGGGCCAGCGCCGCCTCATCATCGCCGACCTGGAGGCCGCGGCCGACGCCGCCGCCCCCGCCTGAAATCATGGTGTTGATTTACACGCCAGGGTGACGTGTAAATCAACACCATCATGAGCGACTCAGCCGAAACGACCGGTGATGTAGTCCTCGGTGGCCTGATCGTCCGGGGTGGAGAAGATCTTCTCGGTCGGACCGACCTCGATCAGGCGGCCGGGGGAGCCCGTGCCCGCGATGTTGAAGAACGCCGTGGTGTCGGAGACCCGGGCGGCCTGCTGCATGTTGTGCGTCACGATGACGATCGTGTAGCTCTCTTTGAGCTGCTGAATCAGGTCCTCGATCGCCAGGGTCGAAATCGGGTCCAACGCCGAGCAGGGCTCGTCCATCAGCAATACGTCCGGCTGCATGGCGATCGCGCGGGCGATGCACAGCCGCTGCTGCTGGCCGCCGGAGAGGCTCGAACCGGGCTTGTCGAGCCGGTTCTTGACCTCTTCCCACAGGTTCGCACCGCGAAGGGACGACTCGATGATCGCGTCGGCCTCGGCCTTGCCCAGGCGCTTGTTGTTGAGGCGCATGCCGGCGATGACGTTGTCGCCGATGCTCATCGTCGGAAACGGGTTAGGGCGCTGGAACACCATGCCCACCTGGCGACGCACCAACACCGGATCAACGTCGGCACCGTAGAGGTCGGCGCCATCGAGCAGCACCTTGCCCTCGACGTAGGCGCCGGGGATAACTTCGTGCATGCGGTTGAGCGTCCGCAGGAAGGTCGACTTGCCGCAGCCGGAGGGCCCGATGAATGCCGTCACCGCGCGCGGCTCGATCACCATCGTGGCGTCCTCGACGGCCTTGAACTTGCCGTAGTAGACGTTGAGGTCCTTGACCTCGATGCGCTTCGACACCTGGATCTCCTTGGTCAGCGACCGGTCTTGGGGGCGAATCGGCTCGCGATGAGCCGTCCGATGAGGTTGAGGAGCATGACGAGCAAGATGAGCGTCAGGGCGCCCGTCCAGGCTCGCTGATCGAAGAACTCGCGCTCCACGCCGGGGTAGGCGTACTGGTCGTAGACGAACACCGGCAGGGTCATCATGGGGTTGGCGAACGGGTTGTTATTCAGCGACGCCGTGAACCCGGCCGCGATCATCAAGGGGGCGGTTTCACCGATGATGCGGGCGATCGACAAGATGATGCCCGACACGATGCCGGAGATGGCGGTGGGCAGCACCACTTGGACGATCGTCCGCCACTTGGGCACGCCGAGGGCGTAGGCCGCCTCCCGCAACTCGTTCGGCACGAGGCGCAGCAGTTCCTCGACGGAGCGGACGATCACCGGGATCATCAGCACCGACAAGGCGATGGAACCGGAGAAGCCCATGATCGTTCCAGGCCCGAACAGGACGGACATCAGCGCGTAGGCGAACAGGCCCGCCACGATCGAGGGGATGCCGGTCATGACATCCACGAAGAACGTGATGGCCTTCGCGAGCGGACCCCGTCCGTACTCGGCCAGGTAGATGGCGGTCATCAAGCCGATGGGGATCGAGACCACCGAGGCGAATCCAGCGACGTAGAGGGTGCCGTACAGGGCGTGGATCGCCCCGCCGCCATCGGATACCACGTTGCGCATCGAGTAGGTGAAGAACCTCACGTCGAAGCGGGGCAGCCCCTTGGCGAGTGTCTCGAACAGCAGCGACACCAGCGGGATCAGTGCCAGGCAGAAGGCGCCGGCGACCAGATGGGTGAGCAGCCGGTCGGTGGCTTTGCGGCGCCCCTCCACGACCGTGGCCAGGACGTGCATGACGACCAAGAACGCCAGGACGCCCACGAACGCCACGCCGGCGAGGTTGAACCCGCCAAACATCGGTCCGCTCAGAGCCGCCGCGACCAGGAGGCACCCTCCCAGGACGGCCCAGGGCGTCCAGCGGGGCAGTTGGTTGGCCGTGAGGTGGTTCACGGCGGGGCTGGTTTGGATGCTCATCAGTTGGCTCCCGAGAACTCGCTGTAGCGGGAGATGATCAACCGGGCGATTGAGTTGATGATCAAGGTGATCACGAACAACACCAGGCCGGCGGCGATCAGCTCGTTGATCCGAATGCCTGAGGCCTCGGGGAAGTTCTGGGCGATCATCGCCGCCACCGTGTTCGGATTGTCGGAGGTCAGCAGGCGGAAGTTGATCACCTGGTTACCCGACAACACCATGGCGACGGCCATCGTTTCGCCGAGGGCGCGGCCGAGGCCCAGCATGACGGCCGCCACGGTTCCGGCCCGTCCGTACGGCAGCACAGCGAGCTTGATGGTCTCCCAGCGGGTGGCGCCGAGGGCGAGGGCCGCCTCTTCGTGCAAGCGGGGGGTCTGAAGGAAAACTTCCCGGCACAGGGACGTGATGATCGGCAGGATCATCACCGCCAGGACGATCGCCGCCGTGAGCAACGTGCGTCCCGTGCCGGAGGCCTCGCCGCCGAACAACGGGATGAACCCCAGGTAGGTGTTGAGCCACTGGTAGACCGGCTGGGTCGCAGGTGCCAGCGTCATCGTGCCCCAGAGTCCGAAGACCACGGACGGGACGGCGGCCAGCAAGTCAATGATGTAGCCGAGCGTCCGCGCCAGGCGGCGCGGCGCGTAGTGGGTGATGAACAACGCGATGCCGATGGAAACCGGCACGGCCAGGATCAGCGCCCACAGCGACGACCACACGGTGCCGAACGCGAAGGGCAGCACCCACGACCAGAACTCGCCGTACCCCTTCGTTTTGAGCACCTCAGGGCTGGAGACCAAAGCGGGGAACGCCTGGACGAGGAGGAACGCCGCCACAGCGGCCAGGATGATCAGGATCAGAAAGCCGGAGCCGCTGCTGAGGCGCGAGAAGATGACGTCCCCAAGGCGCCTTTTGGGGCGCTGGGGTGGGGGCACCGTCGGCCCGGTCGCCACTGGGGGCGCCGTGGTCGTGTCGGTCATGGAACTCCTTAGCCGCGATGGGGTTATCCGCATTGGGCGATCACGATAGCCACTCCGGGCTTGGGACTGTCACGGATGACAGCCCCAAACCCGTGGTGGTCAGCGGATCACTTGATGGAATCGACCGCGGTCTTCACCTTGGCCTGGAGGGCCGAGGAGAGCGGAGCGGCGAGAGCCGACTTCGCGGCGGAAGCCTGGCCGTCCGCCGAGGCGATGTAGCCGATGTAGGCCTTGACCAGGGTGGCGTCCGACGCCGCCTTGTACTGCTGGCAGACCAACGCGTAGGAGACCAGGGCCAGCGGGTAGGTGCCCGCGGTGGTGCGGCTCAGCTTGAACGCCAGGTCGTTGGCGGCGCGTCCGGCGACCTGCGCCGAGGCGTCCACCATCTTGGCGGCCCCTTCGGCGGTCGGCTGGACGAACGCGTCCCCGACCTTGATGGAGGCCTTGCCGAGCTTCGCGGCGGCCGAGTCATCGACGTAGCCGATGGTGTTCTGGCCCTTGGTGACGGTGTCGACAACGCCGGCGGTGCCCTTGGCGGCCTCGCCGGCGTAGGCGGCGGGCCACGTGCCGCTGTGGGCGTTGGTCCACACGGTCGCCGCGTTGGCGTTGAGCCAATCGGTGAAGTTGTCGGTGGTGCCCGAGTCATCGGAGCGGTGGACGGCCGTGATGTTGGCGGCCGGCAGCGTGACGCCGGGGTTGAGGGCGACGATCTTGGGGTCGTTCCAGGTCTTGATGGCACCGGAGAAGATGCCCGCAGTCGTCGCCGCATCCAGGTTCAGCTTGTCGACCCCGGTGACGTTGAACACGACGGCGATCGGCGAGATGTAGACGGGCAGGTTGAGCGCGTTGGAATCCGCCGCGCACTTGGCGAACTTGCCGACGCCCATCTCGGAGTCATTGAACGGACGATCGGAGGCGCCAAACGCCACCGCGCCGCTGGTGAAGCCGTCACGCCCGGCGCCGGAACCGTCCGGGCTGTAGTTGACGGTGACGCCGGTGTTCTTGGTCTGGAAGTCCGTGATCCACTGCTTCTGGGCGGCGGACATGGCGGAACTGCCCTTGCCTGCCAGCGTGCCGGACAGGCCGCCGGTGGAGGCGGTGGTCTTGGTGCCTTCGTTCGCGGCGCAAGCCGTCAGGCTCAGCGCCAAAGCCGCGGTGAGCGCGAGCGATGCCTTGGTGATCTTCACCGTGTGGTTTCCCTTCGGGAGCGTTCGTGAGCCGTGCGGCTCTGCTGCCGAAGGTAGGGGGTGGTTTTGAACCCATGCCCCCCGGACAGTGAACAACAGGTGAACGACACCACGATGTCGCCTCCTGATCTTGCTGCGGGACCTACGACAAGGGACGATGCCACTCGATGGCGATGTTGTCGCCTTCGACCGTGAGGTGGACCACGCACGCCTCGCCGGTTTGCATCGGACGCGCGACGACGGCCGCCGCCTCCAGCATCGTCGGCAGCACCGGACGATGGCCGCAGATAGCGAGGGCCCGTCCGGATTCGGCGGCCTCCAGGGCCAGCCGGGTGATGAGCTTGGTGACCGCGGGTTCGTTACCTTCGCCCTGCTCTTCGGAGAGGGTGGCCCAGCCTCGAACATCCAGGCGCTCGGCCTTCGCGTAAGGCTGCAGTGTGGCCATGCACCGCGTGGAGGTTGAGGAGGCCAGATTCTCGACGTGGTAGCAGCGCAGCAGGGCTTCTAGGTCCTCGGCCTGCTGGCGTCCGCGGGCGTTCAAGGGCCGCGCTGAGTCTCGAGCCGTCCAATGTTTGCGCAGCATGGCCTTGCCGTGCCGGACGATCAAGACCGGCGTGGTGTCGGGTAGGGAGAGAGCCTGGGCCAACATCTCCCGCTCGTCGGTGTAGCTGAGCCGCTTCATCGCCACTTTGGGGGTCAGCCAGACGACCTTGTCGACCTCATCGTTGGGTTTGTGGCGGCGGATGCTGGTCACGCTAGCCCGCCAGTACGAGACGGTCTTCTCCCCGCCTCCGACCTGGTAGTTCATGACGTTGAGCGGGGTATCCAAGCGGACGTTCACCCCCGTCTCCTCGAAGGTCTCCCTGACGGCAGTCATGGGAAGGCTCTCGCCGGGTTCCGCCTTGCCTTTGGGCAACGACCAGTCGTCGTAACGGGGGCGATGGACCAGCAAGACGCGCGGCTGCTTGGAGCCTTCTGGGCGATGAAGTGTCACCGTCCCGGCAGCGATGATTCGCTTTGTGGGCGGGGTGCTCATCGTTGACTCATGCCTCCGTGTCGGATCTCGACCTAGCCTGCCGTCTAGTCGAGTGCCCAATCAATGATCTCGGCAGTCGATCCGAATCCACCCTCAGGAACCTCGCTACCAAAGCGGGTGATGCCATTCCACAGCGATGCTTTCACCCTCGGGTGTCATGTGCACGACGCAGGCCGTCCCCGTCCGCATCAGTCGCTCGGCGACGCCGACCGACTCAAGGATCGTGGGCAAAATGGGGCGATGGGTGCAGATGGCAAGGGCCCGGTCCGACATGGCGGCCTCTTTGGACAACCGCGACACCAGTTTCGCCACAGCCCCCTCGTTGTAGGCGCCCTGCTCCTCCGACAATGTCGCCCAGCCACGGATATCGAGCCGATGTTCTTTGGCGTACGGGCGAAGGGTTGACAGGCAGCGAACCGTGGTCGAGGAAGCAAGGCTTTCGACGCGATAGCAGCGCATAAGATCCGCCAAGTCGAGGGTCTGGTGCCGACCCCGGGTCGTCAACGGACGTGCCGAGTCCCGCTGGGGCCAGTTCTTACGAAGCATGGCCTTTCCGTGCCTGATGACCAGGATCGGGGTGGTTTCGGGTTGGGACAAAGCCTGGGCCAGCAGGGCGCGTTCGTCCTCGTACGTGAGTCGCTTCATGGCGACTTTTGGGGTCAGCCACACGACCTTGTCGACTTCTTTGTTGGGTGGTCGACGCACGATTCCCGTCACGCTGGCGCGCCAATACGAGACTGTCTTCGGCCCCCGGCTCACCGAGTAGGTGATGTCATCCAGGGGCGTATCGAGTCGCACGCTGACGCCGGTCTCCTCCTGCGTTTCGCGAACGGCCGTCAACGCGAGGTTCTCGCCCGGCTCGGGCTTCCCTTTGGGAAGGGTCCAGTCGTTATACCCCGGACGATGAATCACGAGCACTCGCGGTTGCTTCGCGTCTTCGGGTCGGTGGAGTGTGACTGTCCCGGCAGCCACAATCTCGATGATGGGTTCTGTGGTCATTCTGACTTTATGCCTCCCTGTCAGATGCGCCCCTAGACTGCCTTCCCGTTACGCGCGCTATCAAGTGATCTTGGATGTCGAGCAGCGGCTCACCCACGGCGTTGACAGTTCGCTGGGTCCATGTCGTGTCTTCGAGCCACCATGAGGCCGTCGTCTCGGAGAACGCCAGGTCGAACAAGCGGCCCACCTCGGCGATGTGCGAGGGGCGCCCCAGGGAGGCGATCACCTCAACGCGGCGATCCAGGTTGCGGTGCATCAAATCCGACGAACCGATCCCAACGTGGGGAGTCCCGGCGTTCGCGTACCAGAACAACCGGCTGTGCTCGAGGAACCGGCCGAGAATCGAGCGGACGCGGATATTTTCGCTCAGCCCCGGGATGCCCGGACGGATGGCGACGATGCCCCGCACCCACAAGTCCACCGGGACGCCCGCCTGCGAGGCCCGGTAGAGGGCGTCGATGACAGCCTCATCGACGATCGAGTTGACCTTGATGCGGACGCCCGCCGGCAACCCCTTCGCGTGGTTCGCGATCTCGGTGTTGATGCGCTCGATGAGCCCCGTCCGGATGCCGTGCGGCGCCACCAGCAGCCGCTTGTAGCGGGTCTCTTGGGTCATGCCGGAGAGGTGATTGAACAGCCGCGCCACGTCGTCGGTGACGACCGGGTTCGAGGTCAGCAGGCCCATGTCTTCGTAGAGCCGGGCGGTCTTGGGGTTGTAGTTGCCCGTCCCGATGTGGACGTAGCGACGCAGCCCGTCCCCCTCATCGCGGACGACCAGCCCCAGCTTGCAGTGGGTCTTGAGCCCGAGCATGCCGTAGACGACGTGGACGCCCGCCCGCTCTAGCTTGCGGGCCCAGCCGATGTTGGCCTCTTCGTCGAAGCGTGCCTTGATCTCGACGAGCGCCAGCACCTGCTTGCCCGCCTCGGCGGCGTCGATCAGGGCATCGACGATGGGGGAGTCGCCCGAGGTGCGGTACAGCGTCTGCTTGATGGCCAGGACGTTCGGGTCGGCTGCGGCCTGCTCGATGAACCGTTGGACGGACGTCGCGAAGGAGTCGTAGGGGTGGTGCAGCAGGACGTCGTGGGTGCGGACTGCCTTGAACACATCGACGGGCTTGGAGGACTCGACGGGTGCCAACTCGGGGTGGGTTTTGGGCAGGAACGCCGGGTACTTGAGGTCTTCGCGGTCGAGGTCGGCGAGGCCAAAGAGGCCGCGCAGGTCCAGCGGGGCCGGCAGCTTGAACACCTCCGCGTCGGTGATGTCCAACTCTGAGACCAGGGTTTCGAGCATGCTCTCATCGATGTCGTCTTCGACTTCGAGGCGGACCGGCGGGCGTCCGACTTTGCGGCGCAGCAGCTCCTTCTCGAGGGCTTTCAGCAGGTTCTCGGCGTCGTCCTCTTCGACTTCGACGTCTTCGTTGCGGGTGACCCGGAAGGCCGCCCATTCGACCACCTGCATGCCCGCGAAGAGGGTGTCGAGATGATGGCCGATGAGTTCTTCCAGCGGCAAGAAGCGTCCCTCGGCCACCTGGATGAACCGGGCCAGCAGCGTCGGCACCTTGACACGGGCGAACTGGCGGGCGCCGGTCATCGGGTTCTTCAGCATCACGGCCATGTTCATCGAAAGGCCGGAAATGTAGGGGAACGGGTGCGAGGGGTCGACGGCGAGGGGGGTCAGCACGGGGAAGATGCGGGCCTCGAACAGCACCCGCATCTTGTCGCGCTCGGAGCCGCTCAACTGGTCCCAGCGCAGGAGCTCGATACCGTTTTCGGCCAGTTCGGGGCGGACCTGCTCGGCGAACACAGTGCCCTGGTCGGTGACGAGCGCTCGGGCGGAGCTCAGGATCGCGTCCAACTGCTCGCGCGGCTGCAGCCCGGTGACGGAGGGGACGGCCACTCCGGCCGCGATGCGCCGCTGCAACCCCGCCACCCGGACCATGAAGAACTCGTCCAGGTTCGACGAGAAGATCGCCAAGAAGCGGGCGCGTTCAAGCAAGGGAACGCGTTGGCGGTCCTTGGCGAGGTCGAGAACGCGATTGTTGAACGCCAGCCAGGAGAGCTCCCGATCGGAGTAGCGTCCTGGCGGCAAGTCGGCCGTACTCGGGGGCGTGACTTCAGCGTTCATGGGCGTTCCTCGCATACTGCACATCGGAGCGGCGAACCGTGAAGCCCGCCCGTTCGTATAGGTCTACCGCACGGGTGTTTCCGATGTCGACATAGAGGATCGCCTCTCGGCACCCCGCGTTCGCCAGGTGGGTCAGCCCCGCGTTCAGAAGGATCTTTCCCAAGCCGAGGCCTTGGGCGGCGGGTGCCGTGGCAAGGACGTACACCTCGCCGGTGAGGGCGTCGTGACGCTTGGTCCAGTGGAAACCGAGGAGCTGGCCGTGGCGTTCGGCGAGTAAGAATCCGGCCGGGTCGAACCAGGCCTCGGCCTTGCGCGCGGCAAGATCGATGGACGAGAACGATCCCTGCTCGGGGTGTCCCGCGAAGGCGGCGGCGTTGAGGGCGAGGAAGGCGGCTGTGTCCGCGTCCGTGAAGGGACGAATAGCTACGCCCTCGGGCAGGACGGGGCCGCGGGCGCCCGGGACGGTGGTGTGACCGGCCAGGCTGATCGCCATGATGTGCAACCCCCGGACGGGTGCCATGTCTTGCGCGGCCGCGAGCCTCTGCGCGGCGGGAAGGTTCCCGAACGCCCACACGTGGGGATCGGGGGTGCGGTGGCGCAGCTGATCCAATAAGGCGGTGCCTCGGCCCTGGCGTCGGGCACTGGGATCGACGACGAGCTGGGCGGAGCCGTGGCGGGCGTCCAACTGGGCGTAGCTCAAGGCGTCGGCATCGAGCAGGTGGCTGGTCTCGGCACTTTCCCGGTCGAGGGCCAAAAGGGCTTCCTCGTTGAGCGGATTGATCCCATCGTGCGCGGCGGCCCGGGCCACCAGGGCGCGGACGAGGTCCGCCTGAATGGTGCTCAACGTCGATGCCATGGAAGTCAGGCTAGCTTGGCCCCCGGACAAATTGTCCCCGGGATACGGCCCTACCGCTAGCTCGCGCTGAAGCGATAGCCCACGTTGCGGACGGTGCCGATGAGGGATTCGTGCTCGGTGCCGAGCTTGGCGCGGAGGCGCCGGATGTGGACGTCGACCGTCCGCGTGCCGCCGAAGTAGTCGTAGCCCCAGATTTCCGACAGCAGTTGCTCGCGGCTGAACACCCGTCCGGGGTGCTGCACGAGGTATTTCAACAACTCGAACTCGGTGTAGGTGAGGTCGAGGGAGGCGCCGTGCAGGACGGCGGAGTAGGCCGACTCGTCGATGGTGATGCCGCCGGCGCTGATGATGCCATCGTCGGGCTTGGCCGACGCCAACAGGCGGATGCGAGCGTCCAACTCGGCGGGACCCGCCGTGGCCAAGACCACGTCCGAAATGCCCCACTCGGCGGTGAGCGCCGTGAAGCCCCCCTCGCTGACCACGAGAAGGAGTGGGACGGTCGCGCCCGAGGCGGCGAAGAGTCGGCACATGCTGCGCGCGGAGGCGAGGTCGACCCGACCGTCCAGCAGGACGATGTCGACGCGGGCCGACTCCGTCAACGCCGTGGCGTCGGCCGGGCAGTAATGAACGTCGTGGGCCAGCAGCCCGAGCACCGGCAACGGGAGCGTTGCGGGCACCATCGTGGTGAGGTCCGGGCCGACCACGAGAAGACTCGCCATGTCGTCGTCACCTCCCAGAAATCGTCGCCTCAAAGAATACTGCGCCCTCTATTACGGTCAGGCTACGGGGTTGAGTCGGTCCGGCGTCACGCGTCGACGTCGAGGATCAGCGTTACTGGTCCGTCGTTGACCAACGTCACCTGCATGTCGGCGCCGAACTCACCGGTCGCGACCGTGGCGCCCCGGGCGCGAAGTGCCGCCACGAAGGCCTCCACCAAGGGCTCGCTGAGCGGGCGCGGGGCAGCCGCGCTCCAGGATGGACGTCGGCCCTTCCGCGTGTCGGCGTAGAGCGTGAACTGACTCACGACCAAAAGGGGAGCGTCGACATCGGCGGCCGACAGTTCGCCCTCAAGAATGCGCAGCGTCCAAACCTTGTCGGCCAGCTTCTCGGCGAGCGTTGGGGAGTCGGTGTGGGTCACGCCGACGAGGACCATGAGGCCCGGCCGGTCAAGGCTCCCGATCACCTGTCCCGCCACGGAGACGGATGCGGATTGGGCTCGCTGAACTACTGCACGCACGTGCGTGAGCGTACCGGGGAGACCTTTACTGGATTGCAACCTACGCAAGCGAAAGTTACGCTACCGTAGGTTGGAGCAACTCCCGATAGGCAGGACTGCACGCATGCGCGCACATCCCACGATCATCCAGGGCGGCATGGGTGTCGCCGTCTCCTCGTGGACGTTGGCGCGGTCCGTCGCGCTCGCCGGGGGCCTCGGCGTCGTCTCCGGGACGGCGTTGGATGGCGTGGTTGCCCGCCGATTGCAGGACGGAGATGCCGACGGACACATCCGCCGCGCGCTCGCTCACTTCCCCTCGCAGGCCATCGCCGAGCGGGTGCTGGCCACGTACTTTCGCGAAGGCGGACGCCCGGCGGGCAAGGCCTATCGGCCGCACCCCACGCTGACGATCGACCCGAGCCAAGCCGCTATCGAGCTTTCCCTGGTCGGCAACTTCGCCGAGGTGTGGCTTGCGAAGGAAGGTCATGACGGGGTCGTTGGCATCAACTTCCTCGAGAAGATCCAGACCGCCACGCTCTCGGCCGTGCTGGGCGCCATGCTCGCGGGGGTCGACTACGTCTTGATGGGCGCGGGCATCCCGAAAGAGATGCCGCGCGTGCTGACCGAGTTCGCTGCCGGGCGTCCGGCGAGCCTCACGATCGAGGTCGAAAACCAAACGGAGGTCCACAAGGCGGTCCTGGATCCCCGCGCCTACCTGGGCGACGACCTGCCCGAGATGACCCGGCCGCACTTCGTGGCGATCATCTCCCTGCATGTGCTGGGCGCCTACCTGGCCCGGGATGCGGAGATCCGTCCGGACGCATTCGTGGTTGAGGGTCCCGTCGCCGGCGGTCACAGCGCCCCGCCCCGCGGCAAGCTCACCTTGGACGAACTCGGCCAGCCGATCTACTCCGAGCGCGACGAGGCCGACCTCGTGAAGATGGTCCAACTTGGACTGCCGTTCTGGCTGGCCGGCGCCTGGTCCACCCCCGAGAAGGTCGCGGAGGCCCTGGAGATCGGTGCGGTGGGCGTCCAATGCGGCACGATCTTCGCGCTGGCGTCCGATTCGGGCCTCACGGACGCGATTCGCGATCGACTCATCGACGAACTGAAGAGCGACACCCTCGTCGTGAAGAACGACGCCCTCGCCTCCCCGACGGGCTTCCCCTTCAAGGTCGCCCAGTTGTCGGGCACGCTCTCCGACCCCGTCGACTATGCGGCCCGCGAGCGGATCTGCGACCTCGGCTACCTGCGCCAACCCGTCCAGGAAGCCGACGGCACCATCGTGTATCGCTGTGCCTCCGAGCCCGTCCACATGTACCTCAAGAAGGGCGGCGAGGAAGACGCGACCAAGGGACGCAAGTGCCTCTGCAACGCCCTCTTCGCGAACATCGGGATGCCCCAGCTTCGCAAGGGCGGCTACGTCGAGCAGCCCGCCGTCACCCTCGGCCAAGACCTGGAAGGCGCGCGGGGCCTCATGCTTGCCTACCCCAACGGCTGGACCGGCCGCGAGGGCGTCGACTGGCTCCTCGGACGCTCGTCCTAGAAGGACTTCGCCCATCTCGCCGATGTGGCTACACTTGTAGCCATGTCAGTTGAGGGATCCATGGCGTTGCGAGACGTCAAGAATCACCTATCCGAAGTGGTGGATCAGGTGGAACGCGAGCATGACCGAGTGGTGATCACCAAGCACGGCCGTCCCGCGGTTGTTGTGGTCAGCATCGACGATTTGGCGTCCCTGGAGGAAACGCTGGACATCGCTGGGCGCCCGTCGCTGATGCAGCAGATTCGAACCAGCCTGGCCGAACTATCCGCGGACGACGCTGAAGTGCTGACCAAGGAGCAGATTCTGCGTTCGCTCGGCGCATGACCGGCGGATCATTCCCAATTGCCTGGACTCCAACGGCCCGTCGAGCCCTACCGCACCTTCCCGAGAAGGTCGCCGCGGCGGCCGTTGAGTTCATTTACGGTGCGATCGCCGACAACCCGCACCGGGTGGGGAAGCCCCTTCGCCGTGAGCTTGAAGGACTTCACAGTGCGCGCAGGGGGAGTTTTCGGATCATCTATCGGATCACGGACGTGGTCACCATCGTGGCCATTGATCACCGCGCCGATATTTATCGGACCCCCTGATTTCCCTCGCCGGGACGGCTGCGCGGGAATCCCCGCCAGCCCTCGGACGTTAGACTCCACGACACCGTAGACCACCGTCCGCGCTCTGAGGAGACACCCATGCCCTTCGAAATCCCGACCGATCTGAACCCCGCCCTGGTGGGGCTCGCGTGGTTGCGCGGACGCTGGGAGGGCACCGGATTTCGCGAGTGGCCGGGCGAGGAGAAGAGCGAGTTCGCCGTGCAGGTGGACGTCTCCGACAACGGCGGCACCTACCTGCATTACTTGGCGCAGTTCTTCGCGACGGATGCTGACGGCAAGCCCGTCAAGGAACTCGGTATGGAGACCGGCTTCTGGTTCCCCCAAGCGGACGCGAGCGTTGACGTCGTCATGTCGTCCTCGGACGGCTACTCGGAGAACTGGTACGGCAAACTGCAGCCCGGCCGGGTGGATCTGGTGACCGATGCGGTCGTCCGCTCGCCGATCGCGGGGCACACCTACACCGCCGGACGTCGGCTTTACGGCCTGGTCGAGGGCAAGTTGATGTATTCCTTCGATCGGGCGACCGACGAGGAAGAGCTCCGTCCGTACGTGTGGGCGACGCTCGAGCGACGCTGATGTCCGCGGTGCTCAACGAGGGAGGCCCGGACGCCGGGGTGCCCTGGCACTACGGCGACCCGATGCGGGAGCAGCGGTGGCTGGCCGCCGGCGAGGCGACGGTGGATCTGCGGCATCGTCCGGTGTTCACCGTCACCGGCGCGGATCGCCTCACTTGGTTGAACGCGATGGCCAGCCAAGAGTTGGCGGCGCTGCCGCCGGGGGTCCCGACGGTGGCCTACGTGCTGAACCATCAAGGGCACATCACCCACGTCTTCGGGGGGCAGGACGACGGCGAAACCTTCTGGGCGCATACCGAGCCGGGACACCTGGACGCTCTGCTGACCCACCTGCGCCGCATGGTGTTCGCCGCCCGGGTCGAGATCGCCGATCGCAGTGACACGCACGCGATGATCCTCGACGGGGGTCCCCGTATCGTTCCGCGCGACGATCTCGAGGCCGCCCTCGGCGAGCAGCGGGCTGGTACGTGGGCGTCGGACGCCCTGCGCGTCGCCGCGGGCATCCCGCGCGCTTTCGTGGACACCGACGACCTCACCATCCCCAACGAAGTGGCGATGCCGGAAGGGCTGGCGCTCGGCCCGGCCGTCCATCTCAAGAAGGGGTGCTACCCCGGCCAGGAAGCCGTGGCCCGCATCTACAACCTTGGACGTCCGCCGCGGCGCCTCGTCCGATTGCTGCTGGACGGTTCCATGGACGCCCTGCCCGCGGTCGGCGCCCCGGTGCTAGTCGGGGACAAGGTGGTCGGACGCATGGGCTCGTCCTCGCGCCACTACGAGCTCGGACCGATCGGCCTCGCCCTCGTGAAGCGCAACCTGCCCACCGACGCGCCCCTCACCGTCGACGGCATTGCCGCCAGCCAAGAGACGCTGGTCGACCCTGAGGTGGGCGTCCACTTTCGCCCCAAGATTGGTTAGGCCGCGTCCCCTGCGAGGACCCGAGCCACCGCCCTTGAATGGACGGGCGCTGGTCCGTTCAGCGCATCCCAGGGTTGAGCGGCGGCTGCCGCTTGTCCCAATCGGGAATGCCGAATTTGGCAATCAAGTCCGCCAGGGTCAGGTCGTTGACCACCACTTTGGCTTCGTAGCCCAACGCTTCTATCCGCATGGGCCCGAACTCAACGCCTCGCGCCCACAAGGCGCGCTCGATACCGTCGGCCACGGTCTGGGCCTGCGCAGCGCCCGCCGCCTTCGATCCGGCCTTCGTGAGGTAGGCGCCTACGGTGATGAACGCCTTTTTGGTGCCGTTGCTCTCGGTCACCTCCGAACAGTTGCAGAACAGGTACGTCGACTCCACCCCTGGCAGTGCGGCGGCCGTCGCCTCCACGGCCGTCGCATCGGACGCTTCGCCGTACGCGGGCGCCGGCCTCGCGCCCCCAAATTGCGCCTCCAGGATCCCCCGGTGCGCGAGCAGGTTCACCTTGTGCCCCTCGTCGCTGGTGGACGCCAGGACCTCCGCCGATCCAATGGCGTAGGGCTGCTGCCACAGCAGACGTCTCACGTCATTGGCGACCTTCAACAGGTCCTCCTGCTGGGGGTTCCAACCCAGATCGTGGTTCAGCGGGGTAGTGGGCAGGTCGGTGGCGATGTCAATCTTTGTGTTGCCGTGGTACCACACCGTAAACGGGGTATTGCAAAGACAGGTGATGGTCACCGTGGTCACGTGGGGGAGTGCTTTGAGCAGCGACTCAAGGCGCGGTTTGTCCTCGGTGGCCCCCATCCGCAGCCCCGGGCCCGCCTTGGGCCAATCGGCGAGGTCGACCGTGGGGGTGATCCCCAGCGATGTCAGTTTGTCTCGTCGTGACGTCCGATCCAGCAAGACATCGGGACCGGGGTACCGGTACTTCACGGATAGGGCGAACTGACCGATGTCGAAATGCTGACGCCAGATGACGGTCTCGACGGTGTCTTTCAGTTTCATCAACTCTGGGTCGCTGGCCTGCTGCCCGTTGAACGTGGTCCCGGTGATGACTTGGATGGTCGTGTCGGCCGACCCATTTCGGGAGGAGGCCGGGTCATAGATCGAACCACTCGTTGCTGCGACGGAGGTGTCGGAGCCGACCGCCGCCTTGATCTCCTTTGCCAGGGCGCTCAGATCGCCACTCGTGGCCGCGTGCTCGTACGAGGCCATCGTTCTCGGATCGAACCGGGTCGCGTTTTCGTAGAGGAGGACGCCTGCCACGGCGGACGCCAGCACCGCTGCCACGATGAGCCACGAAAGAGGGGTGCGCAGCCACGTCAGGATGGGCCGCCACCAGGGCCGCGGGGGTGCCGGGGTGGCAGGTTCTTCGGTAGGGGCGACGACCGGGGCATCCTCGGGCGCGAGCACGTCCGGCTGTGGGGCATCGGCGGCTAGGTGGCTCATGTGGGAACCCTTCTGTGAAGTAATCGGCGAGTGAGAGCTGGCAACCTTGGAAGGCCGCCCCATCAACGTTCGGGAAGGCCCCTTCCCGTCAGACGTCGTGCCTCGACGCCTACTGGTTCGTTGCGGATTCCATGGCGGCTTTGATGCTGGCCCCGCTCGTCCCGTCCGCCGCGGTATGGGCAGTGATCATCACGGAGACGTCCCCGTCTGGTCGTTGGACGACCGCGATCCGCACGACATCAAAGTTGCCGTCCCTGGCATGCACCAGGCCATTGACCGAGGCGCCGGGTTGGCCGTTCAGGTTGCTCATATTGCCTTCCACGAACTCGGCCGTGGTGATGGTCGGGTCGTAGTAGTGGGTGACCGCGAACTGCCACAGCGATGTTGCGACATCCTGCAAGCTGTTGGTCGGGTTCCCGACAATTCCTTGGGCGATGACGGCGCGCCACACCCCCGAACTGCCCTTCAGCTCCACGGTGCTTCCACAGGTGGTCCAGGACGGCTGGCCTCCTTGCGTCCATCCGGCTGGCGGGGTGAAGGTGAGGTATCCGTCCGTGATGCGTCCCTCGGGGGTGACAAGGGTGGGACACGGCACGGTGGGTGCGGCGACCGGCAGCGCCGCGGACCCCGTTGACGCGGACGCCGATGCGGACCCCGTCGAGGCTGACGCGGACGAGGTCGCCGGTGCAGCGACGGTGACTCGCGCTGAGGGGCTCGATGTCGTCGTGGGCTTCGAGTTCGTGAGAAGCAGCATGGTGGCTACCAGTCCCACGATGACGAGGCCGCCGATGACCGCCGCAATGACCCACACGATCGGGTTCACCCGTGCCTTGGCAGGGGGCCCGGACGAGGGCGGCTGCGCCGCGGGTGCGCTTTCGGTGGGCGGGGTGGCACCAGCCACGTCGGCAGGAGGGCCGGACGGTTGGGTGTGCGCCGTCCATTGGGCCCCATCGAAGTAGCGATGGATGCTGGGATTTCCGTACGGGTCGGGGTACCAACCGGGTTGCGCCATGAGTCCCTCTTTCGATCCGGCGGAGGGGTTTGTGCCCCGCCAACGTGGAAAGGGTACGGGGTCGAAGGGACCACGAGCCCAGACTTCGATTCCTTGGTTGGTGTGTCCTCCCTTGTGTCGCAGCCGCTTCTTTCATGGGAGACCCTGACGTGGTCAGCCTTGGGCGACGATACGATCACGTCACCCGCTGGGGGCCTGCGCCGACGACAGGAAAGCCACCTGGCGCGACGAGGGGACGACATGCTTACTGTCCGTGGTGGCATCGCGGAGTTCATCCGTGGACGCGTGGCAGGGGTCTGACGTGGGACTTTCGCGGCTGGGATCCGTGCTCCGCACGCGGTGGGGGGCGGTGTCGGACATCGGACCCTCCCGTCCGTCGAATCAGGATGCCTGGTTGGCGGAGCCGCCGCTGTTTGCGGTGGCGGACGGCATGGGCGGGCATGAGGCCGGAGAGTTGGCGTCCGCGACGGCTGTGGCGACATTGCGGCAGCACTTGACCGCTCGCGATCCGGGGGTGTTCGAGGTTGACCGCGCGGTGTGTCAGGCCGCGGTGGCGGTCGCGGAGCTGATGGACGACCCGCTGTCGCCGTCGGCGCCGGGCACGACCCTGACCGGCCTGGTGGGCACCAGCTACGAGGGCCGGCCGGCGTGGTTGGTCTTCAACGTGGGCGATTCCAAGGTCTTTCTCGTGGCGGGCGACAGCATCATCGCGGTGACCGAGGAACACGTCGCGGTGCTTCCCGATGGTGCCCAGGTGCTGACTCGGGCGCTCGGCGCCGGCATGCCCGGGCTGCCGGAGTCCGGTTTCTTCCTGGTGCCGGCTCGGCGGGGGGATCGTTTCGTGGTGTGCTCTGATGGACTGCATCGCGCGCTGCCCGAGGCCCAACTCCACGCCCTGACGATGCGAGCCCCCGATCCCCAAACGGCCTCTGCGCAGTTGGTGGACGGGGCGATCGCTGCGGGGACGCGCGACAACGTCACCGCCCTCGTGGTGGAGTGCCTCGAGGCGATGCCCGACGGCGAAGGCAGTCACGAGGCCGCTGATCGCCAGATCGTCACCGTGCGGCGGGCAAGCAAAACGACAACGCCGACAACGGCACGGGAGGGGTAACGACATGTTGCAGGTGGGAATGCTGAAGCACCAGGGCTCGGGGGCGGTCGCGGTCGCAGGTCCGGGCGGGGTGGCCCTGGTTTCGGGTGAGCGGGCCGCCTTGGCCCTGGACGTGGTCAACGGCCGTGCTGATCCTGCCGAGTTGGTGCGCGCCGCGCAGCACCAGGGGAGCGCGCTGTTCTTGCTGGACCTGTTTCGGGCTTCTCCTCTGGTGACTGTGTTGGGTCACGCGACATTGCGCGCCTGGGCCTGGGAATCGGACGTGCCCAGCGATCCCAGTCGCAATCTCGTGGGCTGGGAACTGGACCCCTTGGTTTGGGCCGCTCTCGACGTCACCTGGGTCGGCGACGCTGGCGGCTCCGGCGCCTGGCTGCCGTTGTGGTCTGGGGCTGCGTCCGCCGGTTCGCTGCGGATCGGCTACCCGGGAAAGCTGTCCGTGCCCGTGGCCCCAGTGATCCCCGCGCCGGTGCCCCCCCTGCCCCCGCAGTCGCCCGCGCCGATGGTCCAGCCAGCACCGGCTCCCGTCCCGGTGGTGGCTCCCGCTCCGGTCCTGCCGCCGCCGGTCGCGCTGCCCGTGGGCCTTCCGCTGCCCCCTGAGCCGGTGGCGCAGTTTGTGCCTGAGTCGCCCGTCCTTGAGCCGGTGGCGCAGTTTGTGGCTGAGGCGCCCGTCCTTGAGCCGGTGGCGCAGTTTGTGGCTGAGGCGCCCGTCCTTGAGCCGGTGGTAGCTCCCGTGGCTGAGGCGCCCGTCCTTGAGCCGGTAGCACCTCCCGCTGACCTTCCGACGCCCCCCGGGCTGGTGGGGTCTCCCATCGACGTCCCCCCGCCCGCTGTCGACCTGCTGGCCGGCCTCGCGCCCGCATTGGCGCCCGCGCGCGAGTCGGCCCCGATGCAGCCGGTGTGGGTCCCCGGGGAACCGTCCCCGGTGGACGACCGCACTATTCCCGGTCGTTCCGTGGCCCCAGTTCCGGTAGCGGAGCCCTTGGCTGAGTCGGAACCCGTGCCGGACGTCCCAGCCCCGGCGCCACCGCTGATCCCCAGTCCGTCCCAGGACCATCCGTGGATGTCACAGCCCGCTGCCGGGATGTTCGTTCCGCCGTCGCCGGCCTCCGAACCGAACCCGGAGGCGTTCGAAGAGACCATGTCCGTGGCGCAGCTCGAGAACCTGCGCCGGGCGAAGGCGGACGCAACGGCGAGCCCGGGGGAGCGCCGCGCCTTCCTCATTTACGCGGGTACGACGCCGGTCGCTCTCGATCGCGACATCGTGCTCGGGCGTGACCCCGATCCGCAAGCGCTGATCGGGCGTCCGCCCGCGATGACCCTGCGCCTTCCCAGCCCCGCCTCGGAAATCTCCCGCTCGCATGCTGCCGTCTTTGTCCGCGGCGAGGGGGCGGCCGACGTGGTCGATCTTGGATCGTCCAATGGCACGACGCTCCGACGGGCCACCGGCGAGCAGTTCGCGTTGGTCCCGATGGCGGCCATCCCGTTACTTGACGGGGACGGCATCGACCTTGGGGACGGCGTGATCGTGGAGTTCAGGATCCGACAGCACGAGGCCTGACGTCCAGACTGACCCGAAGATCTCGTATTCTAGGCTCAGTCAACTTAGGAGGGGGGCTGCTGTGCTCGATATTGGCGCGTTTTTCGACGAACTTGGTAGCAACATCCGCAACATGATCGACGGTGTTGAGAACACACAGGCCTCCAGCCAACGCATCGATCACATTCGTGAGAAGCAGGTGCCTTCAAAGTGGGGTTCCCAGCATGGAGCGGTGAAGTACCGGCAAGGCTATTCGAGTACGTTGTCTGACCTCGCGGCGGAGCTCAAGGTGATGGAACGAGACCTGGCCGAGCACGCGGCCAATCTCCGCAAGGCGGCTGACGCGCTCAAAGAGGCCGACGACCGAAATGCTGCGAAGGTTGCGCAAGCAGCCGCCAATCTCGACCAGGCGATCACGGCCATCGGTGCTCCCGAGACTCCGGCGACGCCAGTACCCTCCAGCGCACCCGAACCCAAACGCTTTGGGTACGGGGTGCCTACCCCGTCGTAAATCGACCCCATCTAAGAGGAGGCCCCCAGTGGGAACAGCTTATGAGGCGCTGCGTGCGGTGGCGCACCTTGATCGTGCCGATCTCGATGATCGTCTGGCCTACGAGGCCGCCCGCCACGCTATTGAAGAGTGCCGCGCAAAAGTTCAGACATTTCTCAAGAGCCCCGGGCTGACTGGCGCGGCGGCCACTGCGGCCACGCAGGCGCTGAACTCCTTCGATAAAAAGCTTGAGGTTCGTGTCACGGAAATGAACCGAACCGAAGGTAGCTTCACGACTGCTGACCATGCGGTGAATATCGCTCAGGTCGAGTTCAAAAGCCTCTCCCCCGAGTTGATCAGTCCATGGGAGTCTGCGGTTATCCGAGCCGCGGGAACCGTGGTGTTGCCCCCGCTGGGGATTGTCGGTGCCGAGTATTACCTGAATCAACTGGAGCAGCAACGGGATGCCCGGCGGGACGCGGAGGCGCAGCGAATCCTCGACTCCATGAACTCGCAGCTTGGCCGGGCTGTGGCTGAGTTGCCGAAGATTGGGACTGCGTCCAATCCCGAGCCCGGCGTCACGCCTCCAGAGGTGGGCGCTCGGGAGACGTGGGTGGGTCCCGGCTCCGGCGGTTCTTCTCGCGATGGGGGCACCGGTGGTGGTGGTGGCTTCAGGCCTCCGGGCGTGACTTTGCCGCCTGGCGATGGCATCACCCCTCCGATCTCTCCCTACCCCCCGATTGACGGAACGCCATGGAAGCCTCCGACGGAAGGCCCTGGTTCACCGGTAGACCCCATCGGGCCAGGTCATGAGATCCAGCTCCCCGATCTTGATGATCGGCAAATCGGCTCGCGGTGGAGGTCCGATGGGCCTGTCGGCGGTTACGTCCCTGCCCCCGTCCTCAATGCCGATGATCCACGCTGGGGTGCAAACTATCGTGTCGCCGGATTCGGTGATGCGGCGGGCGGCGTGGGGATCGCTGCTGGCGGCTTGCTTGGCCTGGGCGCAACTGGCTTGGCGGCTCGTGCTGCAGGGTCAGCCTTGTCGGGCGGTGCGGCCTTGGCCTTCGGGTCGGCCACCGGATCGGGGAACGCAGCCGCGCTGGCCGGGGCAGGCGGCACCCAGGCTGCCGGTGCCGCGGGCCGGGTTCCCGGCAACGGAATGCTTGGTGGTGCGCCCGGTGGTGGAGCCCCCGGTCAAGACAAGAAGCGCCGTAGTGGCCTCGTGGGGTACCAGGTTCTGCGTCTGGATGAAGAGGTCCCAGAGGCTGCCACGCCTGGCCTCGCAGGTGCCGCTGGCTCGGTTGCTGGGTTGGCGCCTGTCACTGAAATCGAGGAAGTTGATCGCTGGTGAGGCGGCTGCTGGCGGCCGTACTTGCTGGTCTGGTGTGGGTGGCAATGGGTTGGCTGCCGGCACGGGCAGAGACTGCGATTAGTTCGCAGTGGTATGTAACGGCCACCGGTCTGGATGCGTTGAAGGCGAAGGGTCTTGACGGGTCTGGGGTGACGATCGCGGTGATTGATGGACCGCCGGATCTGTCGGTGCCGGAGCTGCAGGGCGCGGATGTCACGGTGAAGCAGCCGTGTGCGTTCCAGTCTGCGCCCGCAGGTGTGGCGCATGGAACGTCAGTCTTGTCCGTATTGGCCAGTCCGGCGTTCGGCTGGGCCCCGAAGGCGAGGTACTTGTTCTACACGTACTCCGTGAGGCACTCGGACGGTACTGAGGATGGGCCTGTCACGTGCCCCGCCGGGACGGTCGACACGGTTGCATCCAATATCAACCAGGCGATCACAGATGGGGCTCAGATCATCACCTTGTCGGTGGGAACCCGGGGTGATGCGGACAATGCACTGGCGCTCGCCATGGCTCGCGCCATGGCCAAAGGGGTGGCTGTGACTTACGCGGTGGGTAATGACCACACCGACGACATTGGCTCAGCGGTGCATAACGGCATCATCGGGGTCGGTGCCAACGATGAGACGGGGGCTCCGGCTTCGTTTTCGAACTATGGGCCGGGTTTGACGGTGATGGCACCGGGCGCGGGCATCAAGATTCGTAGTTTTGATGCGGCGGGCAAGTTGACCGTCATCGACCCGAAGGGTAGTGGCACGTCGTTGGCGGCGCCGATGGTGGCGGGGGCGTTGGCGTTGGCGAAGCAGGCGTTCCCGAAGGCGACGGGCAATCAGTTGGTGCAGTCGCTGGTGAAGACGGCGAAACGTGCGGGCACGACCTGGGAGCCTGACGTGGGTTGGGGAAATTTCGCGCCCTCGTTGTTGGTTACGCAAGATCCGACAGGGTTGCCGGACGTCAATCCGCTGGCGGAAAAGGTGCCGACGCAATCGCCGACGGCGCAACAGTACGCCGATTATGTGGACGGGCTTACCGATCCGGCCGAGACCGAAAATGATCCCGATTACGTGTATCGCGGCAATGACAAGGAGATCGCTGCGCAGTATCCGAATTCGAAGCCGGGGACGTCGCCGCGGTACAAGACGGCTTCGCCGGCGGTGTCGGGTTCTGCTTCTTCGTCGGGAGTTCCGGTTGGCGGCTCAGGGAGCACGCCGTTGTTGATTGCTGGTGGTGTGGTGGCGGTGGCGTTGCTGGCGGGGCTTGGAGTGGTTTTGCTAATGCGTCGCCGCAAGGTGCCGGCTCCTGTGGTTCCTTCGGGGCAGCCGGGCCAGGCGGGCATGGCGGTGCCGCCAACTGGTCAGGGTGGACCGCCGGTGGGCTATCCGTCCGGGCAGCCGCCCTATCCGGGCCCGCCGCAGTATCCGGCGCAGCAGCCGTATCCGTCGCAGCACCAGTACCCGTCCCAGGCGCCTCAGCAGCCGGGTCCGTACGGCTATCCGCAGCCGCCGGCGGGTCAGCCACCGCAGCCTCCGGCGTGAGCCTGAATGGTGAAGGATTTCTCGAGGGGATGGTGTTGATGCAGCGCGCGCGTCGAGCTCCGGCAGGCCCGTCCGTTTTTCAGGCCGGTGTCAGATCGTCGATGAGGCGTCTGCTGGCAGCCGCACTTGCTGGTTTGGTCTGGGTGTCGGTGGGCTGGCTGCCTGCACAGGCCGCGGCTCCGATTACGTCGCAGTCGTACGTCAAGGAGACGGGTCTGGACGCCTTGAAGGCGAAGGGGCTGGATGGCGCCGGGGTGACGATTGCGGTGCTTGATGGTCCTCCGGATTTGTCGGTGCCGGAGTTACAGGGTGCGGATGTCACGGTTTCGGAGCTGTGTCAGTTCACCCCGCTGCCGTACAGTGTGGCGCATGGGACGGCTGTGCTGTCGCTGTTGGCCTCGCCGGCCTTCGGGTGGGCACCCAAGGCGAAGTACTTGTTTTACACGACATGGGGCGGGATTCCACAGGGCGCCTCCGATGGGCCGCAGACCTGTCCCACAGGGATCAGCCGTTCCCTGGCCAGCCGTATCAACCAGGCGATCACCGACGGGGCCCAGATCATTACCAGTTCGGTGGTTACCCTGACAGACGTTGATGATGAGCTGGCCTTCGCCTTAGCGCGCGCTATGGCCAAAGGGGTGGCCGTCACCATCGCTGTCGGTAACGACCACAGCGACATTATTGGCAGCGCAGCGCATAACGGTGTGATCGGGGTCGGCGCCAATGATGCGACGGGCGCGCGGGCCTCATTTTCGAATTTCGGGCCGGGATTGTCGGTGATGGCTCCTGGTGCGGGGATTGCGATCAGGGCTATGGATGCGGACCAGAAGTTGACGGTGATCAACCCGAAGGGGCAGGGGACCTCTCTTGCGGCGCCGATGGTGGCGGGGGCGTTGGCGTTGGCGAAGCAGGCCTTCCCGAAGGCCACCGGTAACCAGCTTGTGCAATCGTTAATTAAGACGGCGCAACGCTCGGGGACAGCCTGGGATCCCTATGTGGGGTGGGGGTCGTTCGCGCCCTCCTTGCTGACGACCCAAGATCCGACGGGTCTTCCAGATGTGAATCCGTTGGCGAACAAGATTCCTGCTGCGTCGCCGACGACCCAGGAGTACGCCGACTACGTGGATGGCCTCGTGCACCCGGCCGCGATCACGAACGATCCCGATTACGTGTATCGCGGCAATGACAAGGAGATCGCTGCGCAGTATCCGAATTCGAAGCCGGGGACGTCGCCGCGGTACAAGACGGCTTCGCCGGCGGTGTCGGGTTCTGCTTCTTCGTCGGGAGTTCCGGTTGGCGGCTCAGGGAGCACGCCGTTGTTGATTGCTGGTGGTGTGGTGGCGGTGGCGTTGCTGGCGGGGCTTGGTGTGGTGTTGCTAATGCGTCGCCGCAAGGTGACCGCTCCGGTGGTTCCTTCCGGGCATCCGGGGCCGGGTGTGCCGCCGGTGGGTTATCCGTCCGGGCAGCAGCCGTATCCGGGTCAGCCGTCGTATCCGTCCCCACAGCAGTATCCGGCGCAGCATCCGTATCCGGGCCAGCCGCCGGTCGCGCAGCAGTCGTACCCGGCGCAGCAGCCGTATCCGGGCCAGCCACCTCAGCAGCCTGGTCCGTACGGTTATCCGCAGCCGCCCTCGGGTCAACCGCCGCAGCCTCCGGCGTGAGCCTGATTGGCTGTCGGTTGTGGGTTTCTCGAGGGGATTGTGTTGATGCGACCTGTGCACCGAAGCCTTCGTTCCTGGAATGCCAGACTTCCTTATATGAAGTGGCAGAGATATGTCCTCGTGGGCCTGTTCGGCGCCGCAACCGTGGTGTTGTTCATCGGGGCGGTGCGCGCCCAGGCGAGCAAGGAAGCGCTCATGCTGGCACTCCTAGGGGCTGGTTTCGCGGGTCATCGTGCAGCGCAAGGCGGTGGCTGCGCAGCTACCTGGTCAACGCCTCGATGACACGATCAGGCAGAACCGTCCGTATATCGTCGCCAGCGCCGTCATTGTCGTGGTGATGTGCATCGTGGCGTGGGTGCTCAATCCGCCACGGTGACTACTTGAGTTTCCCCGCCTGATCGGCCAGCGTCTCTGCGCCGGGAGTCACGCGGACGGCGCAGGAGGTGTGGGAGCGGCCTCGACAAAAGGTTGAGTTCGCTCTTATTGCTGGGGCGGTGCCCAGGCAAGTTGGGCGACGACTCGTCCGGTTTCGCGGGTGACGTATTGGGCCCGTCCGGGTGGGGATTTCATGGGTTTCACACGGCCGATGAGGGCGCCCTCGTCGGGATTTCCGGAGAGCAATACGCCGGAGGACCCGAGCTCGGTCATGGTCTGCAGGATGGGTTCGTACATGCCGCGCGAGGCACCACCCGAGCGGCGAGTCACGATGATGTGCAGGCCGATGTCTTGGGCTTGTGCCATGAGGGGCTGCAGGGGTGCCAGCGGATTTCCGGCGTTCGTGGCGACCATGTCGTAATCGTCGACCAGCACCCAGGCCTCCGCGCCCTTCCACCACGAGCGATCCCGCAGCTGATCGGGGGTGACGTCGTTGCCCGGACGCCGGGTCGCCAGGAACTCGGCCAGGCCTGAGATCTCATCGTCGGCCTGCTCGCGCGTCGTGAGATAACCGGCGAGATATTCCTCCGGCACCTCCCCGAGAAGCGCGCGACGGAAGTCCACGACAAACAGCTGGGCCTGGTCGGCGGTGTACGCCCGGCGCAGTTCGCGAGAGAACGCTCGAAGGAAGCTCGACTTGCCCGATTTCGCGTCGCCCAGCAGGTACAGATGGCTCTCTTGGGCCGGATCGAAGGTGAGCGCCCCCAGGCGCGACTCCTCGATGCCGAGCATGAGTCCCGTCGCCTCCGGTGCCGCTGTGTGGAGTTCGTCCAGGGTGATCTGGGTCGGCAGCAGGCGCAGCTTCGGGCCCGGACGTCCCGGCCAGGACTTGGCGATCTTCTCCAGCGTCGTCGAGACGCCCGCGGCAAGGGTGGCGGGATTCTGATCGCCGTCGGCCCGCGGCAGTGCCCACAGCACGTCGTGCATGCCGACATCGATCCCGCGCCCCGGACGCTTCTCGGGCACGCGGCGCGCGATCGCCGAGTTCGTGCCGCGTGCCAACTCCGACTCCGACGGGTCGCCCAGCCGCAGCTCCAGGCGGTTGCCCATGACGTCGCGGATCGGCTGGCGCAGATCCATCCAGCGTCCGGACGACAGCACCACGTGAACGCCAAAGGTCAACGAGCGCGCGATCAACGCCTGCAGCCGGGCCTCGAGGTCCTCGAAGTCCGCGCGGACCGACGCCCACCCGTCGATGATCAAGAACACGTCGCCGTAGCCGTCGTTGAAGCGGCCCTGGGCGCGCCCCTCCCGGTAGGTCGTCATCGAATCGATGCGGTTGGCCCGGAAATAGCGCTCGCGGTCGGCGATGATCCCTTCGAGCTCGGCCACCATGCGGAAGACCGTGTCGGGGTGGTCGCGGGTGGCCACGCCAGCTATATGCTCAGCCCCCTCGAAGGAGGCGAACGTCCCGCCGCCGAAGTCCATGATGTAGAACTGCACCTCGTCCGGCGTGTTGGTGAGGCTGAGGCTCATCACCAACGTCCGCAGCGCCGTGGACTTGCCCGTCAGCGGCCCGCCGATGATCGTGAGGTTTCCGCCCGCCCCCGAGAAATCGAGCTCGAGTAGTTCGCGCCGCTGCTCAAGCGGCAGGTCCTTGATGCCCACGGGCACCCGGAGCGGACCCCGCTCGCGCCACGCGGCCGAGACCAGCCCGAGCCGTGGGTCGACAGCAACATCGGGCATGAGCCGATCGAGGGTCTCGGGCACATCGAGCGGCGGCAACCACACCTGGTGCGCAGGGGTGCCCTTGCCCTTCATGCGCTGCACGGCGATGTCGAGCTCGCTCATGTCGGACCATCGCTCGTCGCCCGGCATCACGAACGGTCCGGAATCAACCGGCAGGACGGACGCGGCGTCGTCGAGGTCAAGCTGGGGCAGCGAGGTGAACGGCAGGACCCGAATCGGGGCCGCGGGTGCCCCTGCTCGCTGCGCGGAGGCCGCACTATGGCGCCGCGCTGGCGGCGGAGCCGCCACGTACGAGGCCCGGAAGCGGGTCATCGATTCGGTGCCGGCCTTCAGGTAGCC
Organism: Micropruina sp.; assembly: GCA_016716635.1. GTDB lineage: Bacteria > Actinomycetota > Actinomycetes > Propionibacteriales > Propionibacteriaceae > JADJVZ01. The sequence goes on along the minus strand of JADJVZ010000014.1, from coordinate 440,568 downwards.
CACGCCCGGGAAGGGGGGCAGCTCGAATGCGTCCGGCACCCCCAGCACCGTCCGTGACTCGCTGGCCGAAAAGGTCTTCAGGCCGACGCGGTACGACAGGTGCGAATCCAGGCCCCGGAGGCGCCCTTCTTCCAAGCGCTGCGACGCGAGCAGCAGGTGGATCCACATCGAGCGTCCGAGGCGTCCTACTGCCACAAAGGTGTCGATGAAGTCCGGCTTAGCGCTCAGCAGCTCGGAGAACTCGTCCAACACGATGAACAAGGCAGGCAGGGGCGGCGATTGGTGCTTGCCGGCGATGCGGTCGGCTTCGTAGTCGCTCACGTTCGCGTAGTTGCCGGCGCTCCGCAACAGCTCCTGCCGTCGGACCATTTCACCGCGAAGGGCGTCCTGCATGCGGTCGACCAGCGACAGTTCCGATTCGAGGTTGGAGATCATGGCGGACACGTGGGGCAGGTCGGCCATGCCGGCGAACGTGGCGCCGCCCTTGAAGTCGACCAGCACGAAGTTGAGTTGCTCGGGGGAGTGCGTCAACGCCAAGGCCAGCGTCAGAGTGCGCAGCACCTCGGACTTGCCCGAGCCTGTCGCGCCGATCAGCAGCCCGTGCGGACCGACGCCCTGCTCGGCCGACTCCTTGATGTCGAGGGTGACGGGGATGCCCTCGGGGGTGACCGCGAAGGGCACCCGCAACCGGTCGCGGCCCATTCGCCGCGCCCACTGCCGCTCGGGATCGAAGTCGCGGATGTCCCCGATGTCGAGCAGTTCCATGAGGTCGACGGCGCGCTTGGGATCCGAACGGCCCGCCGGGGAATCGGCTTCCGGGCGCTCGGTTTCGCTCCAGGGGGCCAGGCGGCGAGCCGTGGCTTCGGCCTGCTCGATGCTCAGCGCGTCGGGGACCCCCACGACCGGCGCCGAATCGAGCAGGATGGCCTCAATCTGCCCCCGTTCGCCACCCACCCCGGGGCGCAGCAGGAGCCGCAAGGTCGAGGGGGAAGTCAACGCCCCCCACGACGTGGGCATCGTGATGACGGTGACGCCCTTCGTCCCCTCCCGGGATCCCAGGCGGGTGTTGGCGGGCACGGCGAAGTCGTCGACGATCAACAGCACGTGCGGCCACGCGGTGCCGTCGTCGCGGGGGCTGAACCCGTCGCGCGTGGTGACGTCTTCGCCCAGCAGGTCCGTCAGGTCGGCCATGTTGGTGGCCAGCAGACGGGCCGCGCCCAAGGCGTCCGACTCCTCGGACGACCGTGCGTGGGGGAGCCACTTGATCCACTCCCAACGCGACCGGGCCGCCTCGCTGCAGAGGACGGCGATCTTCAACAGCGTCGGAGGCACGAAAACCGCCGCGTGGACGGCCATCGACCGCACCTCGGCGCAGGCGTCCTCGGGGTTGCCCGCCACCTCAATGTGCGACAGCGCGCCGAGCGGAACCCCGAAGGGCATGTTGTCCACCGTCGCGTGGGTGACCAGGAAGCGATTCAGGGCCGACAAGCAGACGGCGTCCGGGTCGGCCAAAGGCGGCAGCTCGGGCGACTCCAAGTCCATCGACAGGTCTTGCGTTGAAGTGCCGATGCGGACCGCCAACAGATCCGCGGCACCCTGCTCCCGCTCCCACAGCCGGCTGCCCTCCTCGGCGACCAACACCAGCGAGCCGGGGTCCGGGAGGCGCCAACTCGTGTGCCGCCGCTGCATGCGTGCGGCCGTCCGGACGGTGTCACGCATCTCGGCCAGGTAGGCGAGGTACTCGCGCCGGGTCGTGTTCACAGCCTGCCGATGCCCGCCGACCTGGCGATAGATATTGAATCCGACCATCAAGAGCATGGCCCCGGCCATCGCCCCGCCCGCAATCATCATTTGCGGGTTTTGCCCATTAGACATCGCCATGAACACCATCACGCCGACGGATCCCATCATCGGAATCAACGTCGCCAAAAGGTTGCCAGGACCGGCCGCTGCCGTGCGATCGGGAGGCGGCTGAATGGTGAGAAGCCCCGTCGGTAATTGAGGGACGCCCGTCTCTTCGGTTCGCACGTTGCTCACAGACATTTGGTCCTCCATGCGGTTGCCGGGCCGATCCATACTATCGTCGGGGATGAAGGCTCATAGGACGCGAATGATGGGGGGATAGGCGTGGCAGCGCAACGGGCGACGGCCACGATTGTTTCCGGAACCGGTACGCACGATGTCGCCGTTCCCGTAGGGACGACCGTGGCCGGATTGCTGGCGATGCTGCAGATCGATACGTCTGCGGGGGAGTTTGCGGTGACGCGCTCCGACGGCGGTTCGGCAGACCTCGCGGCCATGATCGGAGCCGACCTTCCCAGCGGTGTGGTTCTCGCGGTCACGGAATCGGGGGCCAGCGCCGCCGCTGTGCGGGCCGCCCGCGCCACGAAAGACAGCCGCTTCGCGTCATGGGCCGCCGTAGTGAGCGCCCTGCTGTTCGTGGTCTTCCTGGACGTGGGCGTGCTCGGCGCCCCACTCCTCATGGGGCTGGCCGACGTGCCGTGGCCAGCGCGCGTCGGCGCCGCCGCCCTGGCGGTCGTCCTCGCGTTGGCGCTCGTCCGCCGCGAGGAGATCCGCGGTTCGGTGGCCGGTTCCTTGGGGCTCCCGGCGCTTCTTGGCGCCCCGGTCCTGGCCGTGCTTGACCCGGCGGCCTCGACCTCTCGTGCCCTTGCTCCGGTGCTCGCCACCACCGGAGCTTTGCTGGCTGCGTTCGTGATCTGGATCGTGGTGCGGCGTCCGTTGGCCCAGGTCGCGGCCGGGTTCTGGGGGGTGCTAGCCCTCTGCATCACGCTCACAGTTCTCCTCGGTGGGGGGCCCTCGCAGCTTGCGCCGCTGCTGCTCGCGGCCTCGATTTACGCCATTCGCCTCGTTCCCAACTTCTCGATGCCCGTCCCCGAATCACAGCTCGTCGATCTGCCAGCGCTAACGACATCCGCCTCCGCCGTTCGGGCTCCGAACGTGGTGCCCCCAGGGCGGATCACGCGGCCGCGCATCATGCGCAGCGTCGAACACGGAGCGGCGGTCACGAATTCGGTGACCGTGGCCAGCGTCGCCGTTGCCGTCGTGTCGGCGCCGTTCGTCCTGCCCTTGATCGGCACCGACACCCCGCGAGGCTGGGGGGCACTGGCCACCGTGGCCGCCGCTGTGGTGTCGTTGGCGCTATTCGTCCGCCATGACCGATCGCCGCTCGTCCGACGACTGCCGCGCTTCGGGGCCGGCGCGATCCTGGGCGCGGTGGCGGTTTGGCTGGCCGCATTGGGCGGCGTGTGGATGCTGGCGTCCGTGGGTGGTTTGACGCTCATCGGTATCGCCCTCGCCTTCGGTACCGTCCAAGCGACCCGTGAACCGGGATCCGTCCTCCTCTCCCGGATCGCCGATATCGTGCAGGGTCTTGCCCTCGTCGTTGTCCTCCCGGCGGCCCTCATCGCCTCCGGGGCGTTCGACCTCATTCGTCAGGTGGCGTCATGACCGTCCGCAGCACCGTCCAGAGGGCCTCTCGTGGCACCGCCTCCGTGGCGACCGTGAGCCCGGCCGGAGCAGGCCTGCGGGTGACGGCCTACCTCATTGACCTCGTGGTCGTGCTCGTGAGCGGCGGCTTGTGGTGGTATTTCACTCGGGCCGTCGTCCCGGCGGGCATCGTGGCCGTCGAGGCTTGGGTGGGCCTGACGCTGGCGCGGGCCGCGCTGGGCGTGACTCCCGGTGGCTGGGCAACTCGGACGGTGGCCAACGCAGCCGGCACCGATCACGCTCCAGGACTGCGAGCCGAGGGCATTCGTTCGGTGATTTTCGGGGCACTGCACCTGACGGCCATCGGGCCGCTGGTGACCACGGCGCTGTCGCGCGAGGGCCAAGACTGGATCGACAAGGTCGCTGGCACCGCAGCGAGCGACACGCGAGGGGAGGCTCGGGCTAGCGTGGCCCGCGTCGTGACACCGGGGGCCAGCCAGCGCGCCGCGACTGACAGTTGGTCGGGGTTCGCCCCCGGGCAGGCCGCGGCAGCTCCCGTGGAACCGGCTTCCGTGGCCCCCTCGCTCGCACCGCCGTCGGACGCTCGGCGAGCCTACGAAACGATGCCCTCCATCCCCACCACCCCGAGGTTGACCAGCGCCCAGCCGATGCCAATGGTCCAGGCGCCCGCTCCGATCGTGGCGGCCCAGATGGCGCCCGCGCCCACCGTCTCGACGCCCGCCCCCATCGTTCCAGCGCTGCCGCCGGTGTGGATCGTCCTTGATTCGGGGATGCGCGCCGAGCTCGTCGGGGTGGCGGTGCTCGGCCGCGCACCGGCCGCGCAGGAAGGAACGGGCGAGCTCGAAATCGCCATCCCGGACCCGACCAGATCCCTCTCGCGGACGCACGTCCGCCTCGGACGCGACGTTGCGGGGGTGTGGGTCGAAGATGCGTTCTCCGGCAATGGCACGTCGGCGCTGCTGCCCGATGGACGACTCGTGGAACTGGTGCGTGGAGAACGCACCGCTGTCCCCCTGGGCACCACGCTGATCATGGGGGAACGTCGGCTCACCCTGACCGGTCCCGCTTAGGCCAGGTGGACAGCAATCGGCGCCGACCCCTTACCAGGGATCGGCGCCGAGAGCGCGTGTGGTGTCTGACTTACTGGAAGCGCTTGGCGTTGTGCGCGTCGACTTCGTCGTAACCCTGAGCGGCGTCGCCGATGAGGACGATCACCTGGGCCAAAACTTCCTGAAGGTCGGCCATGCCGGCGTCCCAACGGGTCTTGGCGGTGAAGTAAGCCTCTTGGGCGCCACCCGCCCATTCGGTGCGGAGCGCGTCGAGCTTGCGCTCCATCTGGTCGAGGGTGGCCTGAAGGGCCTTCGCCTGACCTGCGATGTCGCCCTGAATGGCGATAACCTCGCCGGTCTTAACACTGATGCTTGCCATGTCGAATCTCCTTACTGGGCGCGCAGCCGGGACTGGGCTTTGGCGAACGTGGCGCTGCGCTGGACCTCATGATCGAGGTTCTGACGCTCGACGCCGCGCAGGTTCGCTTCGAAGTCATCAAGGGCCGAGTTGACCTTCGTCACGTCACTGTCCCAGCGCTCCATCAGTTGGACGAACGCGGCGGACGCATCGCTCGACCAGGCGGACCGGCTGGAGTCGACGCTGCCCCGGACTTTCGTGATAGCGGCCTGCAGATCGCGGCGGCCTTCCTGCACCGTTTGGGCACCCTTGATAAGTGCGCCATCGGCAGCGGAAATCGTTGGCATCTTCCCTCCTTGGACTGACCACAGCCGTGCTGAGGCGAGTTGGGACCACTCCAAATGCGGTCCACTGTGGCTCAGTATAGGCATCGAAGGGTTCACCTTTAGGGGCGCCCAGAGTCAACTGGGCTGACCCGATAAGCTTCTGGTGACAAGGTCGAATCATCAGCGAAGGGGCGCTCTGCATGGCCAGCACACCAGCCACGCCGCCAGCGGTACTCGTCCCGATTTCCGTCTTGTGGGACACACGACGCCTCGACATGGCCGTCCCCTCGGTGGTTCCGTTAGTTGAGCTGCTGCCCGGCATGGCGCAGGCGCACGGACGCTTGAACGGCGACTCCGCGACCCAAGGGTTCCGCGTCATGACTGCCTCGGGCCGCGAACTCGATCAGGCCAAGACGCTGCAACAACTGGGGGTGTCCGCGGGCGCCTTCTTAACGCTGGTGCCGGGCGGCTCGGTGCCGGACGTCCGCTACGACGACTTGGTTGAGGCGATCGGCGATGCCGTGGACTCGGTCCGCGTGCCCTGGGTGCGGAGCGACTCGGTCCAGCTCTCCTGCTTCACCGCAGCGGGGTTGTTCACGGTGGTGGCCTTGCTGCTCGCCCTAGGTGGCGGCGATTCCTGGCTCGCCGGCGCGGTGGGGTTCGTCGGCGCCGCCCTGGTTGTCCTGGCTGTCGTCGTGTTGGTGCGCATTCCCGTCTTCTCCGGCGCGTTGGCGCTGGCGTTGACGGTGCCCGTTTTGTGTGGGTCGGCGGCATACTCCCTGACCGCGAGTTTCCCGCACGGCGTGCGCCTGGCCGCGGCCGGTGCTGGACTCCTGCTGGGGGCCGCCGGGCTCGTCCCACTTCCGCCCCGGCAGCGAGCCGCCATGGCAGCGCCGCTCACGGCCGGGTTCGCGGTCTTGCTGCTCGGGTCCCTCACCGCATTCGGCCACGTGTCGGAGCAACGGGCCGCGGCCCTGGTCGTGGCGGTCTTGACGGTCGTGGTGCTGCTGGCACCGTGGATCGGGCTCGCCCAAATCCCGGCCAGGATCGACGCGCTGGCCTCCGCCTCCCAGGCCAGCGTCGACGCCTCGGCCGTCGATCCGCAGGTGGCCGCGGCTGACGTGGTGGCCCTCTCGCTACGTGTGGCCTCCGGCATTGTCACCGTCGCGCTCACTCCGCTGGTCGCCACCTCCACCACGGGTGGTTTTCTCATGGTGAGTGTTGGCCTCGGACTGTTGCTCGGCACGCGCGCGTTGTACGGGCGCGCCGAGGTCTTCGTCAACGCTGTCGCCGGCATGCTGACCCTGTTGGTGGCGGGTATCACCCTGGCGCTCCTGACACCGACGCTCCTGCCCTGGATCGTGGGGCTGATGACGGTCGTGGGTGCCTTTGTCTTGGCCTTCAACGTGTTGGACGTGACGCTGCGCCCCTGGCTCGGACGGCTCTCGGACGCCGTCCATATCGTGGCGCTGACCGCCGTTCTCCCCCTCACCGCCATGATTTGGGGCATCGCCTGATGGCCTCTAACAAGGACATCCTCGAGGCGCAGCGGTACAACCGACGGCGCTTGGTGACGGCGTTCATGTCGGGTACCCCGGGCGGGCGCGAATTGGAGGCCAAAGCTTCCTCGCGTCCCTTGCTCATTGGCGCCGCGCTGAGCGTCCTGCTGGTGGCCGTCGCGGCCATCATGGGACGGTTCGCGCCCACGCTACCGAACGGCTGGCAGAACAACACTGTCGTGGTCGTCAAGGGCACCGGCACCCGGTATTTCACCATCAATGGCGTGCTGCGCCCCGTGACCAACCTCACCTCGGCGCGTCTGTTGGCGGAGGCCGACAAGTTCAACGTCGTCGAGGTGGACGGGAGCACCCTGGTCGGCATTCCTCGAGGGAGCGAAGTCGGCACCACCGACGCCCCCGACACGGTTCCCCCGGCGGAGAACCTGCGCTCGGGCCAATGGACCGCGTGCGCCGCTCCAACAGGCGAAACTCACACCTGGGTCGGGGGGACCCCCAACCAACTCGCCGACGCCTCAGTGGCGCTGGTGTCGAATGGCCCCGACCTTTACCTGCTCGCCAACGGCAAACGCTTCCTGGTCGCCCCGAACGACCGAGACGGCGTCAAGATCGCCCTGCACCTCGAGTCCGCGGCGGTGCATCCGGTCGACGCCGGGTTCCTCGCCTTGTTCCAGCGCGGTTCAGATCTCGTCCCGCTCGTGGTGCCGGGGGCAGGGCAATCGGCTGGCCAGCTGCCGGCCCGGTTGAGCATGGCCACCATCGGGACGGTCGTCGTCGTCGATGAGGGCACCTCGCCGCGTCGCTACCTGATCTCGGCACCAGGACAAATCACGCCCTTGTCGCCCGTGGCCTACGCACTCCACTCAATCGGCACCGGCAAGGTGGCCGGGACGATCAGCGCCACGGTGGCTGATATCGCGAACCTCAAAGTGGTGGACTCCGCCATCGTTCCCGCGGACTGGCCGGCCCAATTGTCCGCCGGGATCGCGGCGGGGAAGCTCGCCTGTGCGCGACTGACACCCGTGGACAACGGCGCCGTCGCCACCCTTGCGGAGGTACCCGCAGCCAGCGACTCGGGCGCGCCGCTTCGCGTCGCTGGGGGCTCCGGTGCGCTTGTGCGCTCGGTGTCGGGCGGCACCCTCGGGGCGGTCTCGATCATCACAGATCTGGGATACGCCTACGGGATCGACAATCCGTCCGACACGCTGCCTCGCCTGGGTTACACCACAGCGCAGCCGGTCGCCATTCCACAGGCGTGGGTGGCGCTGGCACCCGCCGGGTCGATGCTGTCATCGAAGGCCACCTGGGCGACGGTGAAGGTCTCATGAGCTACCGGCGTCGTGGCCTCCACCTCGCCATCGCGGCGGGGATCCTGCTGGGCTCCACCTGGACGGTCGCAGCACCGGCTCACGCCGAGGAAGCCTGCGCGCGCGGGAAAACCAGCTACGTGCCCCAACGTCCGGATGCCTTCGCGCAAATCGGCATCTCGCAGGCCTGGACGTTGTCGCACGGCGACGGCGTTCTGGTGGCCGTCGTCGATTCGGGAGTGGAAGCGCGCAACGACCACCTCGCGGCGGTGGTGCAGCCTGGCGTCGACCTAGTCGGAACGGGCGACGGGCGCACGGACACGGTGGGGCACGGCACCGCTGTCGCCGCGATCATCGCAGCTCAAGAGGTACCGGGGTCGGGGCTGGTGGGGGTGGCTCCCGGCGTCCGCATCGTGCCCGTTCGGGTCTACGAGCAGACCGATCCCTCGAAGCCCAACGCTCCGAATGTGGCCAAGACGGCCCAAGGGATTGTCCGAGCCGTTGACCTCGGCGCGCGGATCATCGCAGTCCCGCAGTCTGGTGAGACAGACACCGCCGCGCTCAGCGACGCGGTGCGCTACGCCGACGCCCACGGCGCGCTCGTTGTGGCCTCGGCGGGCAACGCGGAGTCGGGCCAGGCGCAGAATGCCGTCCGGTACCCGGCCAACTATCCCCAGGTACTGTCGGTGACGGCTGTTGATGCCACGGGAACTGCTACCGACGCCTCGGAGCACGGCGTCCACGTGAAGGTCGCGGCACCGGGTCAGAACGTTCTTACCGCCTACTTCGCCGAGGGCGACTGCGTCTTCGCTGCGCAGAGCACAAGCACGTCTTATGCCACCGGGTATGTGGCCGGCGTCGCTGCCCTGGCCGCCGCCATGCACCCCGAGGAGAAACCCGCGGACTGGCAGTATCGAATCCTCGTCACCGCGCTGCGCGCCACCGCCACCCTGCGGGACTCGTCCGTGGGATGGGGGATCGTGGCGCCTTACGCTGCGTTGAACTTCGTCAACGACGGCTCCGCGGCGGGCCCGCCAAACCCGCGCTTCGCGACGGCGCGGGAGCGGGTGGACCCGGTCATGGTCCCCCCTGAGGGCGTCCCTGATGAGTCGGGACCGGTCCGGGCTGCGGTGGCGGGTATCGCCCTTGTCATGGGTGTCCTGGTCGTGGCCGGGCTGCTCGCGGTACGGATCCGCGCGGGGCGAACGAAGCCCGTGGTCAGGGAACCTGCACGCACGCGTTGACGCTCTGCGAGGCACGTCCGTCCTTGCCGACGGCAACGACGTCAGCGCAGTTCTCGCCGGAAATCGCCTCCACCTGCACGCCAGTGAGCTGGGTGTCCCGCACCAACGGAGGCTTACCGGGGCGCGAAATCGTAGCGATGTAGCGCACGTCTGGGGTCGTGGAGGCGCGCCAGGTCCATTGGGTCTGCCCGGCGGCCACAGCACCCGCGAGTTGCGTCGGTGCGGCGGGGGGCAGCGTGACCGGATTCGCCGTCACGACAGCCTTGGTGGGCGTGGGTTGGCCCGTCCCGATCGAGGGCAGCACCAAAGCGACCGTCACCAGCACGGCTGCCACCACTAAGAGACCGGCCACCCACCACCGAACCCCTCCGGCTCCGGAGCGGGTCGGCTGCGGCTCGGGGGGCTTTGGCTCGGGGGTGGCCGCGGGACGAGGGTCGGTCACCACGGCGGCGGGACGGGTCTGCGCGGCATCAATGACGGGCATGGCACGCGGACGCGTGCGGTCGGTGTCGACCGGACGGGATTCGCCTGCCACCAACCGATCGCGGATGTCCATGGGGGTCAGCGGCAGTCGCATCGCCTCTTGGACGCCGCGGAGTTGATGGCCGAACTCCGTCGCCGACGGGGTGCGCTGAGTCGCGTCACTCACGAGCGCTTGACGCAACACCTGCTCGAGGAGCGGAGGTACGTCGGGGCGCCCCAGACCAGGGATCCGGCCCTCACGGACGCGAGTAGCCACTCCCAAGGTGGAGTTGTCGCCGACCGGATCCTCGAAGGGGCTCCTCCCCGTGAGCAGGGTCCAGGTGGTCGCCGCCAGCGCCCACACGTCCTGGGTGGGGTGGGCGATGCTGCCGACCAACTGCTGCTCTGGGGGTGCCCACAACACCGAGAACCCCGCGGCCGTCGCCCCGGCGACCGCGCCAGAGGGCAGCGCCACCCCGAAATCGCCGAGCACAGGATGCCCCCAGGCGGTGAGCATGATGTTGGCGGGCTTGATGTCGCGGTGCACCAAACCGTGGCGGTGCAGCATTTCGGTGCCAGCGCTGATCCGGATCATGGTGTCAAGCGCTCGCGACGGCGCCATCGGGGCCAGACGCACCTGGTCCCCTAGGTTCGCCACCGGGCAATACTCCATGACGAGGTACGGCCGGTCATCCGCAGTCGCCCCGACTTCGTACAGGGCCACGATGGCCGGGTGTCCGGTCACGGCCGCCATCGCGTTGGCTTCTGCGGTGAGAGCTTCGCGTCCGCTGGCGTCCCCGGCCTCGCGCTGGATCTTCACCGCGACGTCCCGGTCCGGGGTCACCTGGCGATAGAGATGGACGTCCGCGAAGCCGCCCGCACCAATGGGACGCACCCACACCAGCCCTGGCAGAGCGGGGCCGGGCATGGGCGTCGTCACCCGGTTCATGACTTCCTCCAGGGGAGGCTCGGCAGCTTGAGGTTGGGCGCTTTGACCGTTGACAGACGCTGGGGTAGCCAGCTGGGGGGCCAGCGCTTGTCCGCCGACAGGGCGGCGCGGTAGCGCAGTGATCGAACCGAGAGCGCGCGCCGCAGCCGGGTCCACAGCCCGACGCCTGTCGCCAGGGAGGCGCGCAGGGCGTCGGCGTTGGTCCATGCGCTCGCGGCGTCCTCGGCCGTCGGCTCGCCTGGGGCGAAGGCCGCCGTGTCGGCGAGCCTGGCCAGGACGATCGTGGTGGGCACAGAGTCTCCGGAGAGGTACCACAGCGGGACGGTGGGGGAGGCCGCCTCGGAGGACCCTGTTGCGGCCGCGTCGGTGCTCCATAGGGTGCCCGCCAGCAGGCGGGCGGTCTCTTGCCGGGTGAGCCCCCGCGGCAGGCGGGCCCCTGCGTCCAGCGCCGCGTCGACGGTGTTGTCCCACGCGCCGGTGACGGCGTTGAGCGGGAGCGGACTCTCGCGGCGGCGGCGGGAACGCAGGAGCTTCAGGCCCAGGATGAACGCGATGGGTCCGATAAGCAGCAGGACGAGACCGCTGGACGCCGCGACGACACCCCAGGGGAACGGCTGGTTCTCAGGTCCGGTGCCGGGGTGGTCGCGTTGCGAGATCGCCGGGGGCAACTCCACGGGCGGCTCGGGCGGATCCGGGGGCTGGAGGACCTGCGGACGCGGCACCGCCCGCGGACGCTGAGCGTCGGTCTGCGGCACCTGATCCCGCGGCGGAGTCGGATCGAACGTCGCCCACCCGACGCCAGCGAAGTCCACCTCGACCCACACGTGCATGTCCGTGCCCTTGAGCTCCACCGGACCCGTGGCGGAATGCTGGGCCGGGTACAAACCCATCACCACGCGGGCAGGCATCCCGAGGCTGTGCAGCATCAGGGCCATCAGGGACGCATATTGCTCGTCGTCGCCGATGAGTTGCTTGCCTTCGAGCATGCGCACCAGCCGGTCCGCGCGATGCCCCGCCTGTGAGTTCGACGTCGAGGCGTTGGAGAAGGCGCCGTTGGCGGAGAGGTAGCGCTCAATGGCGCGGGCTCGCCCGAGCGCGGTGAATTCCTTCTGGGTGATCGATACCGCCAATGCGCCCACTTGGTCCGGGACGCCCGTATCGGGGGTGCCCGACAGCGTGCCGGTGTTCACGCCGCCCAATTGCCCGTCCGACCAGTTGGGGGTGATGACGGTGGTCAGGTCGTATTGGGTGGTGCCATCGGTGGGCATGGCGCTCGTCAGCGCGGCGCCGGCCCAGGTGTTGACGTACAAGGTGTCCTGAAGGCGCACGGCCCCGGCGCCCGTGAATTGCCACGACTCCGGCGTGCCGACCGAGGGTAACCAGGGTCCGAGCAGGCCGCTGGTCGTGAACGAGAGGGAGGCTTCGGTGCCCACGGGCGCCGGGTCGGCCTTGGGGAGCGTGATCCCCGCGTGGACGTAACGGCCTTGCGCGTCCATCTTGGGGTCGGACATCCCGAAGGTGATGCCGTCGTAGGTGTCCATCACGGCGAGCCGGACGCGGGCGTTCTCCGGCAGGCTGGAGACGGTGACCAACTGGGTCTTGGCCAGGTCGGTCGTGTAGTGCCGGAAGGCCGCCAGCGGCGACGGGTATTCCTGGATGTCCAGCGGCGGACGGACAAGGTCGCGCAGCACCGTCCGGTACAGGAACCCCGGATAAGTGCCGACGGCCGGGATGGTCACGAGAACGGCCAGCGCCAACGTCATCAGCGCGATCGCGAGACGGCGTCCGGCATAGACGACCGACACGCGCCCGGAGGTGTGCGTCAGGGTGCCGGGCAGGGCGGCCTCGGTCGACACGGCACCCACGGCCTGCGATCCGATGAGGATCTCTTCGCCGGCCAACGTGCGCCCGCGCTGCGCGCACCAGCCCCACCAGGCGAGGATCGCGGCTGCCCATATCGCCACCGGCAGCACGGGGGGACGCGTGCCGGCCAGTCCCCAGGCGATCCCGATGAAGCCCATGATCGCGATGGGAAGGGTGCCCCAGACGTAGCGTCCCGCGCGCAAGGTGAGCAATCCGGCGGCGAGGCCGCACACCAGTCCACACAGCCACGGCAGCACGCTCAACCCGGTGTAGCTGGCCGCGGGCGGCGCGGCGGTCAAGAGGTCCTTCCACGAGCCATACGACCCCCACACGAGGAGCTGCAGGGTTCGCAGCGACGGGATCACCCCAAACAGCGTCGTAGAACGTAGGGCGGCGACCCCCCCGAGAAGGAGGTAGGACACGACCGTGACCGCGGCCGTGGTGACGGTGTCCCACCGCCAGCGGGTGGAGGCCACGGCGATCACAAGGCCGACGGCGATGCCGGCCCCGGCCGCGATCAGGCCCATCCCCTCGCCGAAGACTGCCTCGTGGGCGAAGGCGGGGGGTACGAAGAGGAGGGCGAGGACGGCCACACTCCACAGCGGCAGCGCGGGGCGTTTCACAGGGCGTCACCTCGTCGGTGCATGAGGCGCGGCAGGTCATCCAGCGAGGGGCAGTCGGCGACCAGCATGCGTCCGCACCAATAGCGGGCAGCGGGACGATTCAGGCCGACGCGGACGGCCGTTGCAGAGATGTCCATGCCGACCAGGACGGCCCAGCGGGCAAGTTCCACGTCTGTTGTCGCCGGTCCGCACACGACGGTCAAGACCGACGTGGCGCGACGGGCTGCGATGACGCGGCGGATTCGGAAATCCAGATCCACGCTGCCTGGATCGGTGGTGAGTTCGGTGAGGTGATCCAAAACGCGCAGCGGCGAGGCCGTGCTGATCCACTCACTGGAGGTCGCCACGGAGACCTTCCGGTTGGCGTTCAGGCCGGTTAAGGCCAGCGATGCCGTCACGGAGACCCCTAGCTCGAACTCGTCGGAGGTCCAGGCCGCCGCCGAGGTGTCGAGAAAGATCGTGTGGTGACTGCGACGCGTTTCCTCGAACTGCCGCACGGTCAACTTGCCGGTCCGCGCGGTGGTGGGCCAGTGCACGTGGCGTCGGTCATCCCCTGGGGAGTACTCCCGCAGAGCGTGGAAGGAGACATCGGAGGAGGAGAGGCGGGCTGTGGTCACGCCCTCCACGTCTGATTGGAAACCCGCAGTATCGAATTCCATGCGGACGGTCCGGGGGTGCACCCAGACGAGATCCTGCCGTGTCCAATCCTTGATGGTGAGGAGCAAGCCCAGAGCATCCCCGCGCACCGAACGAGCCGGGCCCAGGGGCACGACCCCGCGACGCCTGGCCGGAATTCCGAAGACCTCGGACCACTCCCCGTGGGCCGGCAGGGAAGGCACGAGGAACTGCGGATCAGCGGCCCCCACGGTGAGTTCCAGAACGCCCGCACGGGAGCGTCGGGCCCGGCGATTGGTGACGTGCAGCTCACCGACCAAGGTCTGCCCGACCCGGGTCCGCAGCTGCGGCACTTTGATCTCCACCGCGTAGTCGGACGTCCCGACAACGCTCGCGATGGCGACGAGGAAGCAGAACCCGCCGACGCCCAGGATGGCGCCGGCTTCCACCCAGCCGGCGACGCGTGCCACCAGTGCGGCCACCATGACCGTGGCCAAGACCGCCCACCCGGTGGCCGTGATCGAGCGGAATCCGAAGCTGACGGCTCGTCCGACACGGGTGGCCTGGAAGCGGTGCCAGCGTGCCTCGATGGCCCGGACAGCGGGCGCCACAGCGTTCCCCATCCGGTTGAGGGCGCGCCGCGCGGCTTGCAGGGGCTTCATTGTCGGCTCAGGCCCCCGAGGCGGGAGCCGGGACAGTGGTGAGGGCGCGGGAGATGGTCCCGGCCGCGGTGGCGCCCGTGAAGGCGGCATCGGGGTCCACGACGATGCGATGCTCCCACACGGGTCCAGCCAGGACCTTTACGTCGTCGGGCAACACAAAGTTTCGTCCCTGGGCGGCCGCCCACACCTGAGCGCAGCGCACCATGCCGATGGCGCCTCGGGTCGACACGCCCAGGACCGTCGAGGCGTCCGACTGGGTCGCCTCCACGAGCCCGGCGATGTAGTCGAGCACGGCACGGTCGGTGTGGATGGACATGGCGCTCGCGGAGAGGGCGGATACCTGCGCGGAGGTGATCGTGGGCCGCAGCAGGCGTGACCGATCCGGCGATCCGGCGCCCGCCAGGACGTCGATCATGGCTTTGCGGGCTGGATAGCCCAACGAGGTTTTGATCAGGAACCGGTCGAGCTGGGCCTCCGGCAGCGGATAGGTGCCTGCTTGCTCGATGGGGTTCTGGGTGGCGATGACGATGAAGGGGAGCGCCACCGGATGAGTGACACCGTCCACGGTTACCTGCGCCTCTTCCATCACCTCCAGGAGCGCCGATTGGGTCTTCGGTGACGCCCGGTTGATCTCGTCTGCCAGGACCACCTGCGCGAAGATCGGTCCCCGGTGGAACTGCCAGCGGCCGTTGCTCTGGTCGTACATGTTCACGCCGGTGATGTCGGAAGGCAGCATGTCGGGCGTGAACTGAATGCGGGAATGCGAAGAGTCGATCGAGGCCGCGATCGCGCGGGCGAGGGCCGTCTTCCCCGTTCCGGGGGCGTCCTCGAGCAGCAGGTGACCTCCGGCGAAGAGGGCCGTGAGCGCGAGACGAATGGGGTGGACCTTGTCGAGCAGCGCAATCGACACGTTGTCCACGAGGGTGGCGAACGTATGGGCGAACGTCACTGCCTCGTCTTGGCTCATGGTCGTCATCTGGTTGCCTCTCATCGGTGGTGTGGGTGCAGCGTGGGCCGCAAACAGGTCAAGCGGGTCGGATCACTGTGGGGAACACGAGAACCGGGGATTGCTACCGGTCAGCCACGCATCGATCGTGGCCTGATCGCCGGCCGCGGTGCTGAACTTGGAGTCGGTCCAGCTGTTCGTGCGGGTCGTGGTCGGCACCGTCAGGGTATGCGCCGCGGACGTGTCGTCCTTGTAGGTGCAGGTCACGCTCGGCACCCCGGCTCCCCAGTTAAGGGCCTGCACCTTGAAGGTGTGGCACAAGGCGGGGAGCATCCCCGGGACCTCGGTGCCGTTGCAGTTGCTGACCCAGTTCAGGTTCACCGTGCCGTAGATGTACCCGGTGGCAGTAGAGGAGGGATTGGCATCGCAGGCGAGGCCCAGATAGCACGCCTGGGCCGTCGCCTTGATGGCCTCGCCCGAGGTGCCCGTCCTGATGACCTGTCCCGAGATGGCAGTACTCACGCTCTCGCCGTTGACGAAGACACGCGTCGACGTCACGTCCCGGCCGTTGCCACTTCCCGTGGCGTCCCAGGAGATGGTCACCCCAGCGGCTGACGCCGTAGTGGTCAGCTTCGGCGCTGTGGGGGGGCCGTAGGGAGTGACGGAGTTGGTCGAGTCCACTGAAGGACCGGCGACTTTCTGCCCGTCGACCACCCCGATCTGACGGAAGGACAGCGTGTAGCTGCGGCCGTTGACCAAGCCAGAGATCTTGGAGGCACTCGTGTCGAAGGGGACGAAGTTGGACCCGTCCGTCGAGTACTGAATCGACAACTGCCCGGGGGAGAAGCCGTTGCCGGGCACGGTGCTCAGCGATGAAACGGTGACCTGTCCCGACACGCCGGTCACGCTCAAGGTCGGCGCGTCCAAGGGCATTGGGATCGATGCGGCCTGGAACGTCACTGTCGTGGACGTGGACCATTGGTTCTCGGTGTTGCGGACCCTGGCGGACAGCGTTGCCGTGTCGGCAGCGTCTACCTGGACGGTCTTGGAGGTGGTTTTCCCCAGAGGCTCCACGGTGGCCAAGATCACACCCGCTGACGAGATCTCGAGGGCGGCGTACTCGCGCCCGTTGGTATTGGGGTCCAGCGTCCAGGAGAGGGTGACCTGCGACTTGGAGGAGTTGGGGGGCGGCTCATGGAGAACCGAAAGCGAGGTCGGCGCCGGCGGGGGACCGAAGGGCCGCACCGCCGAGGAGGGCGTCGAGGTTTCGGACGTGCCGAGGCGGTTGGAGGCCGACACCGTTGCCACATACGGTTGGCCGTTGGTGAGCCGGGTGAACGTGTACGTCATCGGGTCTTTGCCCGGGGTCACGG
Organism: Micropruina sp.; assembly: GCA_016716635.1. GTDB lineage: Bacteria > Actinomycetota > Actinomycetes > Propionibacteriales > Propionibacteriaceae > JADJVZ01. Next base: position 423,806 of record JADJVZ010000014.1, on the reverse strand, counting down.
TCACCGGGGCGGGGGCACCCGCACCCTGCAACGTCAGCACGTAAGCCGAGATGGGCGAGCCGTCATTGGCGGGCGCGGACCACGTCACCGTGGCAGTCCCGTCCGCGACGGTCATGGTGGGGGGTGAAGGACGATCCGGGATCTGGTCGATGAGGACTTTCGCCGACGCGGGTGACGCCTTCGACGCCCCGACCACGTTGATGGCCTGGACGGTGAAGGATCGGTCGAAACCGTTGGCGAGGTCATGGATGGTCGCCGACGACGGGCTGCTGGCCGGGACGGTCCACGTCTGCCCGCTGACGACGTCCGTGATCAGGTAGCTGGTGATCTCTGCGCCGTTGTTCCCCGTGATGGAGAAGGTGAGCGCCGCCGTCTTCGAGCTCGGCGACACCATCACGTTGGCGGGGGCATCGGGGACATCGCGGACGGTGACCGCCACGGTGCCCGACACGTGCCGGGACGCGTCGCCGGTGGCGTCCTGGACCACGTAGGTCACGGTGATTTCGCCGTGGGTGTTGGCGTTGGGGGTGATCGTCAGCGTGGTGCCGGAGGGCGACACGGTGGCCAGGGGCACCCCCGCCAACGTCGTCACCGTCGTGCTCACGATGCGCAGCGGCGTCGGGAACGGATTCGTGGTGACGTCCGCGAGGTTCACTGACGTCGACTGTCCGGCGTTCATGTCCTTGTGCACGGCGGAGGTTTGCACCAACGGCTTGGACGAGGCGGTCACCACGACGGGGATCGCGGCCAAGACCACCCCGGAGCCGTCGTTGACGCCGATCGTGATCTCTCCCGCCGGCCCCTTCGGATGATCGACTGCTGCGGACACGGTCAGGACGTGATTGTTTTCCACTGAGACCGTCAACTTGTCGGGGAAGCCGGTCATTGTGTAGGCGAATGTGGCCGGGTCGCGGCCATCCGGGTCTTGCACCATCTGGGCGAGATCGAACGTGACGGGATCCTCGCCAGGGCCGATCCGCATGGTCGTGGGGGTGACCTTCGGCGGATGGTTGACGCTTTGCTCAACCTTGATCGGGATCGACAACGTCGCCGAGAGCGCCGACCGGTCTTCGTTCGTGCCGTCGCTGACTTGGAACGACACCGCCGTGTCTCCGAAGTAGGACTCGCCCGCCTTGAACACGATGGTGTGGTCATCGGTCACCTTGGGGTTTCCGTCGCTGCCCACCGACCCGCGCACCGTGCTCGGATCGAGAATGCGCGGCGTCCGACCCTCGCGGGTGATGACGTAGTCGTTGAGATTGAGGGTGAATTCCTGACCCGAGCGGATCTTCACCGGGATCTTCGTCTCGTCGAGTTTCGGGCGGGTCCGCTCGGTACCCGGAACCGACACGACAGCGCTCGCGGTGAGGCCGTCCTGGTTCGTGATCGAGTAGACCACCAGGCGGCGGGCCTTGTCCGGGGTGATCTCCAACTTTGAATCCTTGACCGTGACGCCAGGCGCGGCCGAGGTCAGTTTGAGTCGTCCCGCGTCGCCGCCCGGATCTTCGTCGTTGGCCAGGACGTCGACCGCCACCGGCTTACCGTCGACGGGTACCGATTCGTCGGCGACCACGTCATCGCGGGCGATCGGGACCTGAAGCGGGGCATCGGGAGACACATTGATTGTCAGCGAGCCAACGTCCACGCCCCCACGGTTGTCCGAGACTTTGTAGGTCACCAACGATGACCCCGCGCTGGACGGCGTGGTCACCACCACCCGGTTATTGTCAACGCGCGGAGTGAGTCCCGGCGTGGTCGCCACCAGGCCGTCGGGGACCACCGTGAGCGAGTCGCCGTCCGGGTCGATGTCGTTCGCCGCCACCGGCACGGAGAGTTGGCGATCCGGGCGGACCAGCAGCGTGTCGGGCACGGCCGCTGGCGGCTGGTTGATCGCGGACGGGGGCGCGATGCCCACACGGACGATGGCCACGGCCTGCTTGCCTAGGCGGTCTTCGACGACGTAGCTGAAGACGTCTGTGCCGCTCATGTCGTTGGCTGGGGTGTATTCGAGCCAGTCGGTGCCGAGCCTGGCAACGCCCTTCGCGGGCGGCTGGTCGGTGCCGGCCAAGGTCACCGAATCACCGTCGGGGTCGATGCCGGCCAGCGGGACCGGGATTCGAATGGTTTGACCGGCGAGCGCCCAGGCGGTGAGCGTCTTGGGGCGCGGTGCGCTGTTGGGACCGTCGTTAGCGACGACCTCGAAGGTCACGGTGGAGCTGGCTACGGCCCCTGAGCTGTCCCGGACGCTATAGGCGATCCGGGTGTAGCCCGGGGTGGTCCCCGCCTCGAGGCGCACCTGGGAGCCGGTGATGAACGGCTTGCCCGCCGCAGGATTCGTGGCCTGGTCGAGGTGTGAATCCAACGTCAGCGCCAACCCCGTGGGGGAGCGATCATTGGCGAGCACATTGACCGACCCGACGTCGCCCACCCTGACTTTGCCAGCGTCTGGTTGGGTCTGGGGCGCGAGGCGTTCCTCCTGCGAATGGGTGGGCACGACGAAGACGCGCCCCTGCGCGGCCGCGTTGCCGTTAGAAACGGTGTAGCCCAGTTCGACGGGGTCGGTCAGCGGCACCTGGGAGGTGATCCGGAGGAGGTGGTGATCCACCAAGGTGACCTTGAGCGGCGAGGTGGGGGACACGTTCACCGACTGGAGGACCAGCACACCGCCCGCCGGGTCGGTGTCGTTGTTGAGGGGCGCCGCGAGCACCGCGCCGTTGGGGGGTAAGAGCGCCAGGTCGTCCTCCGCCACCGGGGCCGCGGAGATGTCGGCTTGGACCGCATCGATGCGAATGACGCCGACCGCGTTCGTGGGGCCGTCCGACACCGTGTAGAAGAACGTGTAGGTGCCGGGGGCGCGGGCGGTGAACGAGACGGTGCCAAGGTCGAGATCTTGCACGATCACCGCGTCCTTCGGCAGGCCGCTGACACCGACGAGCGTGAGCGGATCGCCGTTCGGATCGGTGTCATTGGCGAGCGGTTGCACCAGGGACGGTTCGCCGACCCGGGCCACCACGAAGTCACCGTTGGCGGTGGGACGGATATTGCCCGGCTGCTGGACCTGGACCGTGACGTGGCCGTTGGCGGAGAGCGTGCCGTCCGACACACTGACCTCGATCTGCGCCGAGCCAGTCTTCGCCCCCAGGTTGCGGATGGTAAGGGTGCCCTGTTCGCTGAACTGAACTTCCAGCCCCTCGGGGGCCTTCACGGACGCCAGATAAACGGGGTCGCCGTCAGGGTCACGCCAGTCCGGCAAAGCGTTGTAGGTGACCTCAGCGTTGGCGCTGCCGCCGAGCTTGACCCCAGGATCCCGGATCTGGGCAGGTGGCCGGTTTTGCGACCAGGGGGAGACCTCGACGTCGACGGTGGACATGGCCAGCGCGGCGCCGTCGCTGGCTTGGTACGTAAAGCTGGCCTTGCCCTTCGCGGACGCCGGGACGTCGATCCGCAGGGCCTGGCCGCCGCGGGTGCGGGTCACCGGTCCAAGGGTGGGTTGGGTAGCGGGGGAGGCGGTGAGAATGTCGCCGTCGGAATCCGAATCGTTGCTTAGCACGTCCAGGGTTGTCGATCGACCGGGCCGGACCCCGAACGAGTCGGGATTCGCCACGGGCGGATCGTTGTGCTCGCGCCGCTGCGGGTCGGCGATCTCGGTGCTGGTTTGGGGGGACTCCTCCTGCGTCGACTCCTTCTTCAACAAGTTGTCGATCTGGTCCCAGTCGGCGGCCAACACCATGTTCTTATCGGGAAGCCAGACCGAGCCCGAGGCGATGTCGTTCAGCACGATGAGTTTGCGGTTCGTGCGGAACTCGATGTTTTCCGCGGCGCTCAGGGTTTCGACGTTGAGGCGTAGGACGGTGTCATCGCCGTCGCATTTCCGCACGAAATCGCCACTTCCGGCCCACGCCGAATACTCGCAGCCGCCGTGGCGGACGGGGGGTGCTGGCTTGCCGAGCGCGCCCTTGTCCGAGGCGCTGACCGTGTCGATTTTGGAGCCATCCAAACGGACCGAGACCAGCGCCGATGCGGTGGCGAGCAGCACATGGTCGGCCGTCGGGCCGGGGGCCTGGAGCCGGACGGGGCCGGTCAACCCGGCGGAGGTGAGGTCCTTCATGGAACCGTCCGGCAGCACGAGGGAGTTCGAACCCGCGTCGTAGGCGACCGGCTTGTTGCCGACGGCGGTGATGGTGAGCTTGGCCAATTTGGACAGGCCCGACACCGGCGTCGTGGTGGCCTTCTTCGACCCGGACGGCACCGTCGCGATGCGTCCGGCGGAGGCGGCGATGGCGAACACGGTGCCGTCTTGGGCGGTCGTGACGACGCCGCCTTTGAGGTCGGTGGCGACGGATTCGCCCTCCGTGAGGGACGCGCCGGCCGGGTTGGCGGCATCGGCCGACCACAGCTGCCCGGATTCCGGATCGAGGACCCCGACACGATCCCCGCCTTGAACCGCAGTGGCCTGCGCCGACAGAGGCAAGGCCGAGCCCAATCGGACGCCCGCCACGTCGACCACCGTGAGGCTTCGCTGGGAGAGGTCGGAGAAGGTGACCACATTGCCGGTCTGCCCGATGTCGAACGCGGAGGCCGTGGTGCGGAAGGCGCCATCAAGCGTCCGGGAGTCGTAATTCAGGTGACCCACGAGCTTCTTCGCCGCGTTGGTGATCCAGATGCCGCCGTCGTTAACGTCGACCCGAGCGGTCGGGATGCCATCGTGGTTCATCGCGAGCGCCGCCATGAACGCAGTGACAAGGGCTAACGCGATCGCGCTGACGTTGCGACGATTCTGCACGTGCCTGGGAATGCCGCGGCGACCTGCCATCGTTCCCCCACTCTTCGGATGCGCGTACCAGAAATGATGCCACGCGCCGGGGGGCAGCAAAGAACCGGGTCTGGGGGGTGGTCCCCCTCTCACCCGCCAAATTCAGCGAACCAGGCGGCACTCCGGATCGCCTTCCAGCGCAATCGAGGTCCGCATTGTGTTGTCCGAATCCATGGCTGGCAACGCGTCGATTGGGCACCATTGAACGGCCAGGGCCTCGTCGTCGCCGGGCTCGCCGGCGCCCGAAAGCCACCGGCACAAGAAGGCGTGGTCGATGTATTGGCTGACATCTCCGTTGAGGTAGCGGACCTGCCCGGTCACCGACAGTGAGGTCATGCGGATCACCTCGCACTCCACCGATGCCTCTTCCCGCACCTCTCGCACGGCGGCGTCGGCGGGATGTTCGCCGGGGTCGATGATCCCGTTGACGGGCGTCCAGCGCCCGCTGTCGGAGCGCTGGATGAGCAGCACGTGATCGACACCGTCGATCTCGCGCACCACGACGGCCGTGATCCCGGATAACCACAACGGATCGTGACCGATCTTGCTGCGCAGGGAGAGGACGAAGGGAGGCGTTGGCATAGTCGAGAGGTTACCGGCGACCCGCTACCGTGGGGCGGTGGGCGAGACCGTGCAACCGGATCCGGGGGTGCCAGGGGCCTTCCGGGTCCTCGTCGACGGCAGCAGCCAGGCGTGGGTCGACCCCACCGATCCGCTGCGGCTGGAGTTCGAGTACGTCCAGCGCATCACCGAGGTCTTGGACGTCACCCTGCTGTCGCGTCCTGCCGTCGAACGCGTGCGGATCGTGCACCTGGGCGGCTCGGCGATGATGATTCCGCGCTGGGTGGAGGCTCGCCGTCCGCACACGGCCCAAATCGTGTGCGAGCCGGACGCCGAGACCGTGGCCGACGTCCGACGACTGATTCCCCTCCCGCGACTGTCGGGGATCAAGATCCGCGAGACCGACGGACGATCGGCGCTTCGCGCGATGCCCGATGACTACGCCGACGCCATCGTGTTGGACGCCTTCGTGGGTTATGAGGTGCCCGCCGAATTGGCGACCCTGGAGTTCTTCGCCGAGACCCGCCGCGTGTTGCGCCCGGGCGGGGTGTTTTTGGCGAACGTGGTCGATCATGCGCCCCACCCGTGGGTGCGGCGCTTCGTTGCCGGTCTGCCCGAGATCGGAACGCAGATCGCCGCGTCCGCGGAGGCCGCGATGTGGAAGGGTCGACGGTTCGGCAACGTGGTCACGATTGCCTCGGATCGCCGGCTCCCAATGGACGTGCTGATCCGACGTTCGGCTTCGGCGCCCTTCCCGTATCAGTGGCGCTACGGTCGCGAACTGGTGGACATGGTCGGACGGGCGAGCCCCTTTACCGACGCCGACCCGCAGCCCTCACCCACTCCGTCGCGGCGTTTCCGGCCCTTCCTCGGCGGGTCCTAGCCCGCCGGAGAGTCACCGCGCGAACCCAATGATCTGGGCCTGTGAGCCCGAGGCGGATACTCTGAACGCCACAACCACTTAGAGGAGTACCAGGCTGTGAATGGCTTTTTGATGTTCTTCATCATCCTGCTCATCGTCGTCGTCTTGCTCGGCGTCGCCGCCGTCAGCATCTACAACTCGCTCGTCCGTTCCCGGAACCTGATTCAGGAGTCCTGGCGCCAGGTCGATGTTGAACTCAACCGGCGCTATGACCTGATCCCGAATCTCGTCGAGACCGTCCGTGGCTTCGCTGCGCACGAGCGCAACACACTCGAAGACGTGACGCGCCTGCGCACCCAAGCGCAGCAGCTGTCCACCGGGTCCGGTGGCGCTCCGACCGCGGAACGCTCCGCGGTGGAAGAGCAACTGTCGGCGTCCGTCCGGCAGCTCATCGTCAGTGTCGAGGCTTACCCCGACCTCAAGTCGAACGCCAACTTCCAGGCTCTGCAGGCGCAACTGGCCGACACCGAAGACCGCATCGCGGCCGGACGTCGTTACTACAACGCCAATGTCGGGGCGTACAACACCAAGGTCGAGAGCTTCCCGTCCAACATCGCGGCGGGCATGTTCAACTTCCAGAAGGCCACCTATTTCGAGGCCAGTGATCCGGCGGTTCGCCAGGCACCCACGGTTTCCTTCGGGTCGATCAGTGATCGGGGCGACCCTCGTCCGCCTCAGCGCGTGGCCGAGCCGACCAATGCCGAGTTGAACCCGGCCCCGAACGCGCTGCCCAATCCGCAGGGCTACCAGGGTGGGGCGTCGAGTGCGCAGGCTCCCGGTACGTTCGCCGACCCGCAGCCGCTGCCGGGCACCTACAACCAGCTTCCGTCGGCGCCCGCCGCACACGAGCTGGCCATTGACCCTGTGACGGGGATTGCGCGGCCGAACTCGCCGGAGATCCGTCCGTAACTGATCGCAGCCTCGGTTCTGAGGCTTCTTTGGGGCGACCGTCCGACGTGCTCTTGCAGCGCGACGTGGCGGTCGCTCACTTTATTCAGGCGGTGGCCTTCTTCTCGCGCCGGGCGCGGAGGTACTCCCACGCCATGGGCAGCACCGACACCAAAACGATGGCGATCAGCACAGCGTCGATGTTGTTGGCGATGAACGGGATGTTTCCGAGGAAGTAGCCGAGCGCGGTGACGCCGAAGCTCCAGATCACGCCGCCGACGGCCGTCCAGGTGATGAACGCCTTGAAGTCCATGCGTCCGATGCCCGCGATGAGGGTGATGAACGTTCGGACGAACGGCACGAAGCGGGCCAACACCAGGGCGCGGTTGCCGTACTTGCCGAGCAGTTCGTGGGTCTGATCGACGTACTTGGGATCGAAGATCTTGCCCCAGAATCCCTCGCGGGGCTTGAAAAGCTTTGGTCCGATGAAGTGTCCGATCCAGTAGCCCGCGACGTTGCCCAGCACCGCGAAGATGCTCAGGATGAGGCACGACACCAGGTACACCATCGGCTTGTCGAGGCCACCGAAGGTGATCGACGGCGGATTCATGGCGATAAACATGCCGACCGTGAAGAGCAGGGAGTCACCGGGAAGCACCGGGAAGATCGCGCACTCGATGAACAAGATCAGTGCCACGCCCCACAGTGCCCAGTTGCCCAGGTTATGAATAATGACGGCCGGATCGAGCCAATCGGGCAGGAGCAACGGCAGCAGCAACGGGGTGAGATTCACTGGTCCAGGGTACCGTTACGCCCCATGGGTCACCTGAGCGAGGACGAAGTCGCGGCTGCCGCGTCGGTAGGCGTCGGTCCGCATGCGTTGCCGTGGCCGGAGGATCCGCGGTTCGATCCGGACCTGCTGGAGCACGGAGATCGCCGCAACGTGGGCGACGAGTACCGCTATTGGAGCGTCGAGGCCATCAAGGCCGACCTCGATCGGACGCGCAACCGCCTCCACGTGGCCATCCAGAACTGGGAGCACGACTTCAACATCGGGTCGATCGTCCGCACAGCCAACGCGTTCAATGTGGCGGGCGTCCACATCATCGGCCGTCGCCGATGGAATCGGCGCGGCGCCATGGTCACCGATAAGTACCTACACGTGCACCACCACGAGTCGGTGGCGGCGTTCACTCAATGGCTGGCCGACCACGACGTCGCGTGCATCGGGGTCGATAACGTGCCCGGTTCGGTCGCCCTGGAGCGCACCGAGCTGCCTGAGAATGCCTGCTTGGTGTTCGGATCCGAGGGCCCGGGGCTCACCGACGAGCTGTTAGAGGCGTGCCAGGCCGTCGTGGCCATCACCCAATACGGCTCCACCCGGTCGATCAATGCGGGCGCCGCCGCCGCGATCGCCATGTACCACTGGTCCCTGCGCTGGGCCCCGTCCGTAAGATTGGACGCATGACCGGCAGCCACGTGGTGATCAGCTACGACCCCGCGCCTGCCGCAGCCAAGGTGGCGCGCTGGCGGTGGACGCTGACCTGGCGCGTGGGCTACCTCCTGGTGATGGTCGTGCTTCGGATTGTGGCCGAGTTCTTCAAGACGCAGCCGTACGTGGATCTGGCCATCGAATGGCTCACCTGGACGCTGGTGGCCTCGGTCGTGCTCATCGTGTACGGGCTTATTCGGTGGTGGCTCGCGGCCCGAGAAGCCAAGCGCGTCGGCGTCGGCCCGGCGATCGCGATCGGCCGCGAGGGGATCTACTCCGAGAAGGCGACCTTGGCGTGGCCCGAGTTGGGTGGCGTCACGGCCACCAATGGTCGGCTCGGGGGCAGTCCGACGTTGACGTTCACCGGACGGGAGGGCGCCGCGGTGGCCTTCCCCATGGACTACTTGGATACCTTGCCCGCCACCATCGACTCGGCCGTCCGCACCATGTCCGGCGGCCGCGCGCGCATCGACTTCTCCCGCCTGGACGACTGATTCACGGATTCGGGCGACTGTTCAGAGCGTCCGACCTGCGGAGTCGTAGCTACGAGGCTCCGAGGTTTGGTTCACTAGGGGTGTCCCAGACCGAAGTAGCGCGAGGAGAACCGCATGCCCATTGCAACCCCCGAAAAGTACGCCGAGATGCTCGACAAGGCGAAGGCTGGCAAGTACGCCTTCCCCGCCATCAACGTCACCTCGTCCCAGACCCTGAACGCAGCCCTGCAGGGCTTCGCTGAGGCAGGCTCGGACGGTATCGTCCAGGTCTCCACCGGCGGCGCCGAGTACCTGTCCGGCCCCACCATCAAGAACATGGTCTCCGGCGCGGTCGCCCTCGCCGAGTACGCCCACGTTGTCGCCGAGAAGTACCCGGTCAACATCGTCCTGCACACCGACCACTGCCAGAAGGAGAAGCTGGACACCTACGTGCGTCCGCTCATCGCCATCTCGCAGGAGCGCGTGAACGCCGGCAAGAACCCGCTGTTCCAGTCGCACATGTGGGACGGCTCCGCCGTGCCGATGGCCGAGAACCTGCTGATCGCCGAGGAACTGCTCGCCCTCACCTCCAAGGCCCGCCAGATCCTCGAGATCGAGGTCGGCGTCGTCGGTGGCGAAGAGGATGGCGTTGCCGCTGAGATCAACGACAAGCTCTACACCACCCCCGAAGATGGCCTGGCCACCGCCGCCGCGCTCGGCCTGGGCGAGAACGGCCGCTACATCGTGGCGCTCACGTTCGGCAACGTCCACGGCGTGTACAAGCCGGGCGCGGTCAAGCTGCGTCCCGCGGTGCTCAAGGAGATCCAGGACGCCGTTGGCGCCAAGTACGGCAAGGACAAGCCGTTCGACCTGGTCTTCCACGGCGGCTCCGGTTCGACCCCGCAGGAGATCTCCGACGCGGTCGATTTCGGCGTCATCAAGATGAACATCGACACCGACACCCAGTACGCGTGGACGCGTTCGGTGGCCGGCTGGATGATGAGCCACTACGACGGCGTTCTGAAGATCGACGGCGAAGTGGGCAACAAGAAGGTCTACGACCCCCGCGTCTGGGGCAAGGAAGCCGAGGGTGCGCTGGCCAAGCGCGTCGTCGAGGCGTGCACGTACCTGCGCTCCGTCGGCAAGTCCATCGGCTGAATCTGATTCACCTCACGACTCCCCGGTACCCACGTTGGGTGCCGGGGAGTCGTGCGTTGGGGCGCGTTTAGCGGCGCAAAGACAAAACGCCGTTGGTCTGCTGCAGGGGTGCCGGAAGGAGGTACAACTCCACGTCGTCCACCGTGATGTGACGAACATCCGCAGGGAGGTTCGCCAGAAAGGTCGACAGGGCTGAGGTTGGGGGGTGTCCCTGGTCATGGCCGACCACGATTGAGGTGATGGACTCCGCTCGGTCGTCCACAGCGATGTTTTGGATGGACGCGGGCGCGCTTTGCCAATCGGGCACGGACATCACCAGGGTCTTTCCCTCGGGGAGCGGCCCTTGGCTGACCAAGGCCGGTATTAGCTGAATGCCATGTGGGGTCATGGTGGCCACGTGGATGATCGTCTGGACGGCGCTCCCTAGCATCGCGACCACCACAAGAGTGAGTGGCTGCACCCACCGGATGGCAGTCTCGCCCGCCCCGGTAGCGCTCCATACCCCGAGGCCCATGAGGATGGTTGGAATCCAAGCCCAGTCGAGAACATAGTGGGGAAGAGCAACATGCGACCAGCACAGGAACCCGACGATCGTCATCAGTTGCACAGTCAGCACCGCCACGAGGCGGTTGTGGACCAACGTCCAGCACAACAGGCTGCCTCCGACCAAGGCCACTGACGGGAGCAGGCCCAGCGACTCCCACGCGTAGGCGAACGTGGCCCACCACGGGGCACTGCCGTAGACGCTCCCATGGAGCGTGATGGTCTGCCCCAGTGCATTGTGAGAACTCTGGAGCTCGAACATCCGGCGGACGCCGTCAATCACCCCAAACGGCCACAAACTGGCGACACAGACAACCGCGGCACCCAGGGTGAACACGGCCATGCCAACCAGGGTTGATCCCCACGTGCGTCGGGCGCCGGGGGCCGAGTGGCGCCGGGGCGGGGGCACCAAGACGAAGAGTGCGGGGACAGCCAGAAGGGCGGTGAGTTTGCACATCGCCGCCGCCCCGATGAGCACCCCCGCAACGGCTATGCGCCACAGTCCGCCGCGGAGATACCAGTGCCACGTGAATGCGATACCGGCGATCAGGAACATGACCATGAACACGTCGAGGCTCACGAACCGATCAATCCGGTCTTCTCCTTGGAACATGCGTGGCATGAGACCCCAGGCGAACGCTGTCGCCATGGCTGCCGTCGGGCCGGTCGTGGGCTTGAGCAGCCACCACATGGCCATGCAGGTGCAGGCTACGAGGGCGCCCATCAGGAGGCGGCAGGGCAAGGGCCCTTCCCCGGCGACAAGTTGCCACAACCCCAAGATGTACTTAGCGAGGGGCGGGTGCTCGGGGTTCATCGCGAGATCCCCGTGCAGGTAGTTCAAGCCGGATTGCGTGTAGTTAGGTTCATCGACCCAGACACGGGCAAGGGTGTGATGAGCGAACAATACGTAGAACAACGCTGCCCCTGCCGCCCCGGCAGCTAGCCACCCGTACTTGCGCATGCGTCCCCTCCGCCTCACGCCACCTTCACAGACCACGGAGGCGACCCGGTCAGGCGTCCTTGCGCGAGGCGCCCGGATGTCCGGCGACGCCGAGCACGGTGCCAGCGCCCCGTGCCGTGAGGATATCGTGGCGCTCGCTCGACCTCAGGAGGCGCCATGCTGGACCCCGTCCTTTCTTTCGCCCTGGTGGCCGGCTTAGTGACGTTAACGCCGGGGCTGGACACGGCGCTGGTGTTGCGAACCGCAGCCACCCGCTCGCGCAAAGAGGCCTTCGCTGCGGCGTCCGGGATCTGCCTCGGCTGCCTGGTGTGGGGGCTGGCCGCCGCGTTGGGAGTATCGGCGCTGTTGACCGCCTCCGAGGTCGCCTTCACGATCGTGAAGTACCTAGGGATGGCCTACATGCTGTACCTCGGTGGACGCATGCTGTGGACGGCGATCCGAGGCGAGGAGAGCCACGAGGATGCCAAGGCGCCCGGACTTGGGGGAGTGGGCCGCTACTTCCGCCAAGGCCTGGTCACCAACTTGCTCAATCCCAAGGTGGGTGCCTTCTACGTGGCGCTGCTCCCGCAGTTCATCCCCGCAGGTGCCTCGCCGGCCTTGATGGGCACGCTCCTGGCAGGCGTCCACGGGCTCGAGGGTATGGCATGGTCAACGCTGCTGATCCTGCTCGTGAACACGATGTCGGCGTGGTTGCAGCGGCCCAGCGTCCGGCGTTGGATCGACGCCGTCGCGGGTGTTGCGGTCATCGGCTTCGGGCTCAAGCTCGGTTTGTCGAACGCCTGAGGACGGACGCCGAGGTCAGGCCGCCTGCTCCATCGGATCAACCGGCGGTTGCTTCAACGAAGGAACCCGGCGCATCGAGGCGGCAAGTCCCGCTCCGACCGCGACCATGATCGCGGTCAACACGATGACGGAGGTCCAACCACCCGTGCTCCACGCAGCGCCGGCGGCCGTGCCCGCCACCGAGGAGCCTAGGTAGTACGCGAAGAGGTAGAGCGCCCCCGCCTGGCCGGTGCCTGGCCCCAGCAGTTCGGCCCGAGCGGTCACCCAGCCCGCCAGGGTGCCGTGGGCGGCGAAGAAGCCGATGACGACCAGCGTCGAGCCGACCACCACCAGCCACAGGGGTTCGCCGCCGGTCACGAGGACACCCACCAGTTGGATGCCCATCGCCACCGGGACGATCGTTCGAGGCCCGAAGCGCGTCCACAAGCGTCCGGCCGTGGTGGAGGCGACCGAGCCGAAGGCGTAGGTCAGGTAGATGGCCCCCGCTACCGCAATGTCGAGGCTGTAGGGCGGGGCGGCGAGCCGGAAGCTCATGGCGTTGAACAAGGCCACGAAGGCACCCATGGTGCAAAAGCCGGTGGCATAAAGGCGCAGCAGTCCCGGGTCGGTGGCCATGCGGACGGCGTTCTCGGTGAGGGTGCGCACCTGCAGCGGCTGCCGCACGTGGACGCGCGCCTTGGGCAGCAGCACCACGGCCATCACGAACGACGCCACGCCAATGAGCCCGACGCCGGCGATGGCCCACCGCCAGCCGAACCAGGAGGTCAGGGCTCCCGTCACAAAACGTCCGGTCATGCCGCCGATGGCGTTTCCGCCGATGAACAGGCTGATCGCCGCGGAGGCGTGGTCGGGGTGGATCTCCTCGCGCAGATACGACGTCGTCGTGGCCGGCAACCCCGCCACGGCCAGGCCGATGAGCCCGCGCAGAATCATCAGGTGCGTCCAATCGTCCACGAAGGCGGACGCGATGGTCAGGCCGGCCGAGGCGCCCAGCGAAGCGATCATGACCTGGCGGCGTCCGATGGCGTCCGACAAGGGCCCGTAGACGAGCCCGGCGAGTCCCAGGCAGATCGTCGTGGCCGAGACGGCCATGGCCGCGTTCGCGGGGGTGACCTGAAACTCGGAGGCGAAGATCGGCAGCAGCGGCTGCGCGCAATAGATCATCGTGAAGGTGGCCAGCCCCGCGACGAACAGCGCCCAGGAGGCGCGTTTGTACCCGCTCTCAGTGGGCAGGTAGCCGGTCACCCGACAGAGTTTGCCACGCTGAGGCGACGCCGCAGGGCGCTGAGTTGCTGCCCGGGCACCGCAGCCAATGCGACGGCCGTGAGAAGGGCGCAAGCCCCGGCAATGCCGGCGGCTCCCAGGCGCTCGCCGAGGACGATCGCCGCGACGACCACCCCGGTGACCGGCTCAAGCAAGCTGATGAGGGAGGCGGTCGTGGCGGACTCCGTCTGCAACCCCCTCACGAAGGCCAAATACGCCACGGCGCTGGGCAGCAGGCCTAGGGCCAGCACCAACGCGACGCTGGCGGGGCTCAGGGCAAAACCGATGGGGCCGGACGTCGTCGCCAGGCCGAGCGCGACCAGGCCACCGCCGAGCATCCCGACGCCCATCCCGGTGGCGTTGTCGAAGCCCGGCACCGGACGCGAACCGGCCAACGTGATGATGGCGAAGGTGATACCGGCGCCCAGGGCCAGCAGGCAACCCAACGCGAGGCGGCGGGCGTCCAAACCCTGCTCCGGAACCCCCGCGAGCAAACCCACACCCATGAGGGCTAGGCCCAGGGAAGTCAGAACTTGGGCGTTCCACCGGTGCTTGCCCGTGGCGATGTCAGCGATGGTGACGATCACGGGCGTAGATCCGATGGCCACGAGGGTGGCGACGCTCACCCCCACCTGGGAGACGGCAGCAAAGAAGCACACCTGGAAGCCCAAGAGGCAGCCGCCGATGAGGGCGACCCGCCGCCACGCGGCCGCGGTGGCGGGCCACACTGCCGACCGACGAACGAGAATCATGGCCAACATCAAGGCCCCACCGATAGCGATGCGATAGCCAGCGACGGCCGCGAAAGGTAGGCCGGTGGCTCGCACGAGGAGGGTGCCTAGGGTGCCGGCGGTGCCCCAGCACACGCCTGCCAAAATTAAGAACCCAACACCCAATCGCACTTGTCCAATGGTAGTGACATGGTGTAAATGGCGCACATCGATCGCCGGGGTCAAGAGTGGGTGTTGATGCCGCGCCCGATGGTCCGGTCCGAAGGGGTATTCGCACGAGCAAACTGCAGGCTCGGAGAGGCTCCGGTACGATGCGGCCGTAAGAGCCCGAGCTTTGCGCCCGGGTTTTGTCGTGTGGAAAGGCATTCATATGCCAGGCATCGTGATTGTCGGGTCCCAATGGGGAGACGAAGGCAAAGGCAAAGCCACCGATCAGCTGGGCGACCGGGTTGACTACACCGTCCGGTACTCCGGCGGAAACAACGCCGGGCACACGCTGGTGGTCAACGGTGAGCGGTACGCGCTGCACCTGTTGCCCTCGGGCATCTTGAACCCGCATTCCACCCCGGTGATCGGCAACGGCGTCGTCATCGACCTCGACGTGCTGTTCGAGGAGGTCGACGGACTCACCGCGCGCGGCGTCGACACCACAAAACTCCTTGTCAGTGCGAACGCGCACATCATCACCGAGTACCACCGGGTGCTTGATCGGGTGACCGAGCGCTTCCTGGGCAGCCGCCGAATCGGGACGACCGGCCGCGGCATTGGTCCGGCCTACTCCGACAAGATCAACCGGCTCGGCATCCGCGTCCAGGACCTGTTCGATCCGTCCATCTTGCGTCAGAAGGTCGAGGCCGCGCTGGACCAGAAGAACCAGCTGCTGGTGAAGGTCTACAACCGCCGGGCCATTGATCCGAACGAGGTCATCGACAACCTGTTGGGCCACGCCGAGCGGCTCCGGCCCCACGTGGCCGACGTGCCGCTGGTGCTGAACCGAGCGCTCGACGCCGACCAGGTGGTGCTCTTCGAGGGTGCTCAAGCTCACCATTTGGACGTCGATCACGGCACGTATCCCTACGTCACCTCGTCCAACCCGATCGCCGCCGGTGCCTGCATCGGCGCGGGCGTTGGTCCGACCCGGATCGACCGCGTCATCGGCATCGCGAAGGCCTACACCACCCGCGTGGGCGAGGGTCCGTTCCCGACCGAGTTGCTCGATGACGACGGCGAGAAGCTGCGGACGGACGGCCACGAGTTCGGCACCACCACGGGCCGTAAGCGTCGCTGCGGCTGGTTCGACGCCCCCGTGGTCGAGGTGGCCGCCCGCATCAACGGGTTCACCGACATCTTCCTCACCAAGCTCGACATCTTGTCCGGCTGGAAGACGATCCCGGTGTGCGTGGGCTACGAGGTCAACGGCGTTCGCGTCGATCGCGTCCCGCTGACGCAGACCGACTTCCACCACGCGGTTCCGGTCTATGAGTACCTGGACGGCTGGGCCGAGGACATCTCAGGCGCCCGCGAGTTCTCGGATCTGCCGAAGACCTGCCAGGCGTACGTCCGCCGCCTTGAGGAACTCGTCGGCGTCCGGATCTCCGGCATCGGCGTTGGTCCCTCGCGGGAGCAGGTCGTGATGCTCCACGACCTCATCTGAGGTCTGCCACCTGTCACTGGACGGCACTCTGCTGGCGTTCGGCGTGATTGCTGGCGATATTGCGCCAGTCAAGACGCTCAACGCCAGCAGAGTGGGATGGGGAGGGGTTCCGGGGTGCCCCGCTACTCACCTGTACGCCGCTCGCAGCAACCAAGACAGTCCCGTGGGGTGGGATTAGTGGACGTCAGCTCCCCGAAGCGGCTCGCGGGGTGGTTGGGCGCAACCGGAAGCACGCCGGGGGGTCAGGCGACGGGCTCGGGCAGGGCCTCGGGCAGCGCAGATGTGTCGCCTTGTTGGACCATCGCCACGCCACCGAGCAGCACCGCGCCACCGAGGGCCTGCAGCGGACTGATGGTCTCGCCGAGGAGTGCCCAGGCCCAGATCACGGCGAAGAGAACCTCCGTGAGTCCGACGAAGGACGCCAACGTTGAGCCGAGAGCTTGGGTGCCGAAGAAGCCACTGAGATAGGCGAGCACGGCCGCGATGAGAATGAGGCCCGCGACGCCGATCCACCAGGGAACGAGTGTCCCCTGCAGGTGGGCGGGGGCAGTCGAGAGGGCCACCTGCTGCAGCCCGAGGGCCTGCAGGATCGTGAGTCCGATCGCGCCGATGCCGAGCCCGAAGCTGACGAAGGTGACCGGGGGAATTCCATCCACCTCGGCGCACACCACGTAGTAGACGGCCAATCCGAGGCTGGCGGCGAGGCCCCACAGAAGGCCGGGGAAGCTGATCCCCGCCGGGGCGGCAGGATTCACCACGACGACGAGCCCAACGACCGCCAGGGCCATTCCGATGAGGGTGACGCGTTTGAGTGGCTTGCCGCGGACGAGCCACCCCCACAGCACCACCCAGACGATGCCGAGGTACTCGAAGAGGATCGCCATCCCCACAGGCATGGTGGTGGTGGCGTTGAAGAACGCGACCTGGGCGACCATCCCGGCGAACAAGCCGTAGCCCAGAAGCTGCGGCAGGTGACCGGCGAAGCGGGACCAGCGTCCGCGCATCGACCACAGGGCCGGGAGAAGGAGGACGAGTGCGGCGCCGGCGAGGCGCACGGTGACCAGCGAGGCCGGCGACCAACCTGCCTCAAGCAGGGGCTTCGCGAAGGCGCCCGCGGACCCGAATGCCGCTGTCGACGTCAGCATCGCTGCCCATCCCGTAGCTCTGCGGTCCATGTCACCTCCCAAGTCGGCGACCATCGTCCCACGGGTGGCCGGTAGGCTGCGGGCGTGACTGAGCCCCTCACCGTCCTCGTTATTGGCAGCGGCGGACGCGAGCACGCGCTGTGCCTCGCCCTCCATCGCGACCCGGGTGTGGCGGACGTCCACTGCGCGCCGGGCAACCCGGGAACCGCGACCGTGGCGATCAATCACTCGATTGATCAGTTGGACGGTGCGGCCGTTGCCGCCCTCGCGCGGACGCTCGCCGCGGACCTCGTCGTGGTCGGCCCCGAGGCGCCCTTGGTGGCCGGCGTGGCGGACGCCGTCCGCGCAGCTGGCATCGCGTGCTTCGGTCCGTCGCGGGAAGCGGCCGCGCTGGAAGGTTCCAAGCAGTTCGCAAAGGACGTGATGGCGGCAGCGGGGGTCCCGACGGCGGCCTCACACTACTGCGCGACGCTGGCCGAGGTCGCGGATGCCCTCGACGCCCTTGGCGCCCCCTACGTCGTGAAGCAAGACGGATTGGCGGCAGGTAAAGGCGTCATCGTCACCGAGGACCGGGAGGCCGCGCTCGCGCATGCGGAGGCGTGCCTGCCCGTCATCGTCGAGGAGTACCTCGATGGCCCCGAGGTCTCGCTGTTCGCCATCACCGACGGCGTCGATTCCCTCCCGCTGCAGCCCGCCCAGGACTTCAAGCGGGTCGGGGACGGGGACACAGGTCCCAATACCGGCGGCATGGGCGCCTACACGCCGCTGCCTTGGGCGCCCGCCGGGCTGGTGGAGGCCATCATGACCCAGGTTGTGACACCGACAGTTGCGGAAATGGCGCGGCGCGGAACCCCGTTCCAGGGGCTGCTCTACGCCGGCCTGGCGCTCACCTCCAAGGGCCTGCGGGTCGTGGAGTTCAACGCCCGCTTCGGTGATCCGGAGACCCAAGCCGTCCTCGCTCAGCTTGAAACCGGACTGGGTGGCGTGCTCTACGCCGCCGCCACCGGCACCCTGGCCAACATCGGGGAACTCGCGTGGCTGCCCGGCGCCGCTGTCATCGTCGTGATGGCCGCGGACGGCTACCCCGGCACCCTCATGACCGGAGGCCACATCGCCGGACCCCGGTTGTTTGGCACGGACGACAACGTGGCGATCTTCCACGCGGGCACCGCCGTTGACGCGGATGGCCAGCTCATCGCGGCCGGCGGACGGGTGCTGGGGGTCGTGGCCCAGGCCGCCGATCTCACGCAGGCCCGGGTGGACGCCTATGCCGCCGTCGACGCCCTCGACTTCCCGACCGGCTTCTGTCGCCGCGACATCGCCCTGCGCGCCGCCACCGGCGAGATCCCGACGCCGTCCCTGTAGGCAACCGCCCGGACGATACCCGTCTCCCGATTCCACCCAAATCAAACTGATTTCGGGGGTTGGGGTCGGTATGGGCAGGCAGGGGCCAGAATCTCCATGTTTTGGGTGGCATGTCCGGCGAGGGGCTCGTCGCCGGCGGGCTCGGGTGAGGTGCCCTGAGGCAGAGCGCGTGGCGGCCCATGGGAGAATGGGCCCGATTCCCCTCGTCCCGATCTCTCTCAAGGAGCGCCGATGACCGTCCCCAACGTCCTCGCCACCCGTTACGCCTCCCCGGCCATGCGGGAGATCTGGTCGCCGGAGAACAAGATTGTGGCGGAAAGGCGCCTGTGGATCGCCGTCCTGCGAGCCCAGGCCGAGCTTGGTGTCGACTTCGGTGGAGATGATCCCACCACGGTCCTGGCCGCCTATGAGGCCGTCATCGACCAGGTCGATCTCGAGTCCATCGCGGCCCGCGAGCGCGTCACGCGCCACGACGTCAAGGCCCGCATCGAGGAGTTCAACGACCTCGCGGGGTTTGAGCACATCCACAAGGGCATGACGTCCCGCGACCTCACCGAGAACATCGAGCAGTTCCAGTTGTTGGCCTCGCTGCGGCTGGTGCGCGAGCGGATCATCACCACGCTCGTGGCGCTCACCGGCCTGGCCGTCCGCTACCGCGACCAGGCCCTGACCGGACGCTCGCACAACGTCGCGGCCCAAATGACGACGCTGGGTAAGCGCTTCGCCTCCGCTGCGGACGAACTGCTCATTTCGTTCGCCCGCGTGGACGAACTCATCGGACGCTACCCGCTGCGCGGCATCAAGGGACCCGTCGGCACGGCCCAAGACATGCTCGACCTGCTCAATGGCGACGAAGCGAAACTGGCGGTCTTGGAAGGGCGTGTCGCCGAGCATCTGGGCTTCGCGAAGGTGCTGACCTCGACCGGCCAGGTGTACCCGCGCTCGCTTGACTACGACGCCCTCACGGCCCTCGCTCAGGTGGCGGCGGCCCCGGCGAGCGTGGCCACGACCATCCGCCTGATGGCGGGCCTCGAACTCGTCACCGAAGGCTTCAAGCCCGGCCAGGTCGGATCATCGGCCATGCCGCACAAGATGAACACCCGCTCTTGCGAGCGCGTCAACGGCTTCGCCGTCATCATGCGGGGCTACGTCTCGATGGTCGGCGAACTCGCCGGCGATCAATGGAACGAAGGTGATGTGAGCTGTTCGGTGGTGCGCCGCATCGCCCTCCCGGACGCCTGCTTCGCCCTCGACGGCCAGTTCGAAACCTTCCTGACGGTGCTCGCTGACTTCGGGGCCTTCCCCAAGGTCATCGAGGCCGAACTCGAGCGTTACGCGCCCTTCCTCTCCACGACGAAGGTGCTGATGGCGGCCGTCCGCGCGGGGGTCGGACGCGAGGTGGCCCACGAGGTCATCAAGGAGCACGCGGTCGCCGTGGCCCTGGCAATGCGCGAGGGTGCCCGCACTAATGACCTTCTCGATCGCCTTGCCGCCGACGCGCGCCTGGGGCTCACCCGCGACCAGCTCGACGCCATCTTCGCCGCGCGCTCCGAGCTCACCGGCGCCGCCGGCCACCAGGTCGATTGGATGGCCGCCGCAGTCGCCGAGTTGGCCTCCGCATATCCCGAGGCCGCCGCCTATCGCCCCGGTCAGGTGCTGTAGCGAGACGTCCCGAGTGCCGGGACCTGGACGAGTCGGGAGGGACGATCGGCGTCCGACCCTTTAGGCTGGACGCGTGACAGACCCGTACGGACTTGACCTGCCCCTCCTGCACGCCGGCAAGGTGCGCCGCCTCTATGCCTGGCCGCAAAACCAAGGGGCCGACCCCGAGCTCATCTTGATGGTCGCCACCGACGCCATCTCCGCCTTCGATCAGGTGCTGGTGACTCCGATCCCTGACAAGGGCGCGATCCTCACCCAGCTCTCGCAGTGGTGGTTCGGCCAACTTCTCGACGTCATCGACAATCACGTCATCAGCACCGACGTGCCGCCGTCCGTAGCGGGCCGCGGTGTCATCGTCGAGAAGTTGTCGATGATCCCCGTCGAATGCGTGGCGCGCGGCTACCTGACCGGCTCCGGCTGGAAGGAATACCAGGCCACCCAGACGGTCTGTGGCATTCCGCTACCGGACGGCCTGCAAGACGGCTCGAAGTTGCCGCAGGCGATCTTCACCCCGGCCATCAAGGCGCCGATGGGCTCCCACGACGAGAACGTCAGTTTCGAGGTCGTCGCCGAAATGCACGGCTTCGCCCTGGCCGCACGGCTCCGCGACCTGACCTTGGCGCTGTACACCCGCGCCGAGGAGATCGCGCGCGATCGCGGCATCATCCTGGCCGACACCAAGTTCGAGTTCGGTATCCGTCCCGACGGCACGATCGTGCTGGCCGACGAGGTGCTGACGCCGGATTCGTCCCGGTTCTGGGACGCGGCCACCTGGGAGCCCGGCGGCAAACTGCCGAGCTTCGACAAGCAGTACGTACGCGACTGGCTGGCCAAGGAATCCGGCTGGGACGTCGCCTCCGACACCCCGGCACCCGCCCTTCCCGCGGAGGTCGTGGACGCCACCCGGGCCCGGTACACCGAGGCGTACCACCGCCTCACAGGCACCGAGTTCACCTCCTTCAGCGCCCCCGCGGCAGCGGTCGAGAAGGGCCCCCGCCCGACTCGGGTCATCGTGGATGTGATGCCCAAGCCTGAGATCCTCGACCCGCAAGGCAAGGCCGTCACCGGTGCCCTCAAGCGGCTCGGGTTTGACGGCTTGTCGGTGCGGCAGGGCAAGCGGTTCGAGTTGCTGGTCGACGGGGTCGTCGACGAGGCGAAGCTCGCCGAGATTTACTCCGCCGCCGAAAAGCTGCTCGCCAACACGGTGATCGAGTCCTTCGACATCCGGGTCGAGCAGTGAGCGTCCGCATCGGGGTGGTCACGTTCCCGGGCTCCCTGGACGACCACGACGCCTTGCGTGCCGTCACCTTGTCGGGGGCGACCCCGGTGCCGTTGTGGCATCTCGCGCACGACCTCGAAGGGGTGGACGCGGTCGTCTTGCCCGGCGGTTTCAGCTACGGAGACTACCTGCGCTGCGGTGCCATCGCTCGTTTCAGCCCCATCATGAGCGAGATCATCGACGCCGCGAACAAGGGGATGCCCGTGTTGGGTATCTGCAACGGCTTCCAGGTGCTGTGCGAAGCCCACCTGTTGCCCGGGGCCATGATCCGCAATGAGGGTCGGACGTTCGTCTGCACCGATCAGCGCTTGCGCGTCGAGACCAACGACACGGTCTGGAGTTGCGACTTCGAGCGTGGCCAGCAGATCACCATCGCGCTGAAAAACCAGGAGGGGAACTACCAGGCCTCCCCTGAGACGTTGAAGATGCTCGAAGATAGCAATCGGGTGGTCTTCCGGTACCTCGGCAACCCGAACGGTTCAGCCAACGACATTGCGGGCATCACCAACGAGCGCGGCAACGTGGTGGGGCTGATGCCGCATCCCGAGCACAATGTTGAGTCGCTCACCGCACCTTCCCTCGATGGACGCCCCTTCTTCAGCAGCGTGCAGCGCTACTTGTCCGCCCTCGTCGGCTGACTTTCTGCACCGCCCTGATCACGGCGGCCGGACCAACGGCCGCGGACGAGGTTGAGCATGCGGCGGCGGGGTTTACCCCCAGGGATCGTCGGGCGAAGTCTGTAGGGCTGGTCGAGGGTGTGCCGGTGGGCGCTTTCCGCTGCCGGTTTTGGCGATCCGAGGCCGGTTGGTTCTGGTCCTACTGGGTGGGCGATGAAGGGCAACGCGGATTCGATCTTGTTCCAAACGACGGATTCGCCTTGAAATGGCCGCACGAAGGCCGAGGTTTGGTTCCAAGGTGGGGCCGTCGCGTCGGCGGCTGGCTGCCAGCATTGGGGTCCGTCCAAGCTTTCACGTCCATGTCAGTGGCCACGTGTGGCCCGTCCTTTTGGGGCGCGCCATACGCCGGTTTGGGCCTCATCTCTTTTGCAGGGTCTCGGAACGTTGGCGCCTGACCTCACGCGCGGATATGGTGCCAAATTATGAGCAACGTCCGCGCCGCCTTGGGGCCGGGGACGAGGATCACCGCGTTGGGGCCGGTGTGCCAGTCCCGCGTCCTGCGTCCTTGCGCACCCCCAAAACCGGTCATCTCACATCGCGAGACGCCTTCTGGGGACTTTCCCAGGGTCGTGCGGTTTAGCAGGTGGTGGTCGACGCGCCGCGAGGATGAACCGAATGCACGACGTAAGTCGGCAGCCCGGGGGGGCGGGTCAGTCCGAAGGGTCGCAGGCGAGTCGAACACCAGGCTCGAAGGGTCGATTCTGGCCCGCACGCCGTCGGGGGGTGTGCGGTCTGGGGTAGTGACACTTCGCGCCAAGCTCCTTGCTGGGGCGTGGGATCGTTGGGGGACGAAAGATCTTCGCACAGGGAGCTTGATCCATTGAGATCGTGGGGGCGGACGCCCGGTGTGGGCAAAACCACACCTAACGAACGGGGATCCTGGCAGCCGCAAGGCGACCCGGGAGCGTCGGGCTCCGCCCTCCTCGATCTCGATTCGATCGCAGAGGCGGCCGCCCATGGTGACAAGAGGGCCATGGAGACGGTCTATCGGGAGTTGGCCCCGAAAATTCGGGGCTATCTATCGGTGAGGGGTGCGGGAGATCCCGATGCCTTGACCAACGATGTCTTCGTTCAGATCTTGCAACAGCTGGACGGCCTCACCGGGGGTTGGGCGGGCCTGAAGACGTTCGCATTCACTGTCGCTCACGGGCGGCTCGTGGATTCGTGGCGGAGGGCAACCCACCGAACAACTGATGAGTACGTACCGGAGTCGGATCCCAGGCGGGCTATCTCGGCGGAACACGAGGCGCTTGAGCGCATCCAGTCCCAAGAGATTCTCGATGTGTTGGATCTGCTTCCGGCAGATCAAAAGAATGTGATCACCCTCCGGGTGCTCGCGGAACTGACTTTGGAGCAGACGGCATCCGTCCTCGGACGCTCGAATTCCTGGGTCAGCGATCTTCAGGCCAAAGCATTGGGGAGCCTGAGGTTTCTATTAGCAGACCATGCTGCGTCGAGGGGAGGCGACAGATGACTGACATCAATCACGACGGGGCTCTTGATGACGCCGCGTTTGCTGGGTTGTTCGCCGCGCTTCGCGCTGAGGGAAATCAGCCGGCTCCTGCGCCAAGCCCGCAACTGGCTCAACTTCTTGGAATTCCTGTCGCGGCCGCCGCGTCAGTGGCAGTCCTGACCCCCTCGCTCGCGGGGAACCTCAAACGACTCGGCTTGGGCGCCGCGGTCGTGGCCGCCATCGCCGGTGGCGTGACAGGCGTCATGTTGGCAACCGGTGCATTGTCGCTGGGCTCAACCAGTGGTGCTGGCGGACCCGGGGGAGGCCCGGGTGGCGGCTCGGGGGGCGTCAATCCGGCGGCGACCTCGTCGGCCGCGCCGAATGCTTCCACCAGCGCTGTCAGCGCAACGCCCGCTGCGAGCGCGTCCACCGAGACGCAGACACCCGCCGCATCCACCACCACGGCCACGAGCAGCGCCACAAGTACAACGGCTAAGGCGACGTCTACCCCAACCAACAAGACGACGTCCACGCCAAACAACACGAAGACACCGTCGCCGAACAACACGAAGACTCCGACCCAGAGCGCGACCCCCACGGCCTCGCCGACGGTGTCGCCGACGGTGTCGCCCACCGACACCGGGTCGCCCACGCCCACGGTGTCGCCGACGTTGTGGCCTACCCAGTGGCCGACAGGCACACCTGTGCCGACGATCTGGCCGACCGAATGGCCGACGAGTTCACCGTGGCCGACGGACTGGCCCACGGACCCGCCGTACCCGACCGCCTCGCCGTGGCCGACCGCGTCGCCAACCATCACCATCACGATCTGGCCGACGTTCACGATCTGGCCGACCGTGACTGCCACCCCGACTGTGACTCCGACGGTGACTCCCACTGTCACCCCGACGGTGACCTCGAGCACGGTCATCCCGACCACCACTCCGACGCACACACCGCCGGGGCAGACGGTGCGCCCGGCTGCCAGTTAGTTAGGTCCACTCCGGGCGGCGCGCACTGAGTTCGCGTCCGGCACGGTAGTTTTGTCCTCGTGGTCGATACCGTAGCCAACGCTCAGCTGACTCCAGGGGTCACCCAACCTTGGGCCGAACTCGGCCTGAAGGCCGACGAGTACTCCCGCATTCGCGAAATCTTGGGACGACGTCCCACCTCGAGCGAACTCGCCATGTACTCGGTGATGTGGTCGGAGCATTGCTCCTACAAGTCATCCAAAGTGCACCTGGCGAAGTTCGGTGCCTTGTCGCGCGAGACGCCACGCGGTCCGCTGCTAGCCGGTATTGGCGAGCAGGCCGGCGTCGTCGGCATCGGTGGCGACTGGGCGGTGACGTTCAAGATCGAGTCGCACAACCACCCCAGTTATGTGGAGCCTTACCAGGGTGCCGCCACCGGCGTTGGCGGCATTGTCCGTGACATTCTGGCCATGGGAGCGCGTCCCATTGCGGTCATGGATCCGCTGCGGTTCGGTCCGTTGGACGCCCCTGACACCGCGCGCGTCCTGCCCGGCATCGTCGCCGGCGTGGGCGGCTACGGCAACTGCTTGGGCCTTCCCAACATCGGCGGCGAGGTCTGGTTCGACCCCACCTATTACGGCAACCCCCTTGTGAACGCCTTGTGTATCGGCGTCATGAAGAAGCAAGACCTGCACCTTGCCTTCGCCTCCGGCACCGGCAACCAAGTCATCTTGTACGGTGCGGCCACGGGCGGGGACGGAATCGGTGGCGCCTCGATCCTGGCGTCCGAGACGTTCGAAGCGGACGGTCCGGTGAAGCGTCCGTCCGTGCAGGTGGGCGACCCCTTCATGGAAAAGCTGCTCATCGAATGCACCCTTGAGTTGTTCGCCGCGGGGATCATCACCGGCATTCAGGATCTCGGGGCCGCCGGCTTGTCGTGCGCCACCTCGGAATTGGCGTCGGCAGGCGACGGCGGGATGCGCGTCAACCTCGACGTCGTGCCGTTGCGGGATCCCTCACTGGCTCCCGAAGAGATCCTCATGAGCGAATCCCAAGAGCGCATGATGGCGGTCGTCGAGCCCGGCAACGTCGAGCGCTTCATGGAGATCTGCGCCAAGTGGGACGTTCTGGCCACCGTGGTGGGCGAGGTCACTGAGGGCGACCGGCTCATCATTTCTTGGCACGACGAGGTGATCGTCGACGTTGATCCGAAGACCGTTGCGCATGATGGTCCGGTCTATCAGCGTCCGTTAGCGCGTCCGGACTGGATGGATGCCCTCTACGCCGATCCCGCCGAGGCGCTGCCGCGGGACAACTCGCCGGAGGCCTTGGCCGCCACCATCGTGAAGTTGGTCGGCTCACCCAACCTGTGTGACAAGAGTTGGATCACCGACCAATACGACCGCTACGTGCGGGGCAACTCGGTGTTGGCCCAGCCGGAAGATTCCGGCATGATCCGCATCGATGAAGAGACGGGGCTCGGCGTCGCCTTGGCCACGGATGCCAACGGTCGTTACGCCTACCTGAACCCCTACCTCGGTGCGCAGTTGGCCTTGTCGGAGGCCTACCGCAACGTCGCCGTCGCTGGGGCCGAACCGGTGGCGATCACTGATTGCCTCAACTTCGGATCTCCTGAGGATCCCGACATCATGTGGCAGTTCTCCGAGGCGATCCTTGGCCTCGTGGACGGCTGCCAGACACTCGGTACCCCGGTCACGGGCGGCAATGTCAGCTTCTACAACCAGACCGGTGGGACGAACATTCTGCCGACCCCGGTGGTGGGCGTGCTCGGCGTCATCGACAACGTCGAAGACCGTACCCCTATGGGTTTCGCGGCAGCGGGCGATCAGATTTACCTGCTGGGTGCGACGCTGCCCGAGTTCGGTGGTTCCGCCTGGGCCGACATCGTGCACCACCACCTCGGGGGCATGCCGCCGATGCCGAACCTGGAGGCCGAACGCGCGCTCGCCACCACGATGGTGGCCGCAGCGAAAGCCCATCTGTTGACCAGCGCCCACGACCTCTCTGAAGGCGGTCTCTCGCAGGGGCTCGTCGAGGCCTGCTTGCGCCGCAACGTGGGGGCGAGCGTCCGGCTGCCTGAGGGTGATCCGACGGTGGAGCTGTTCTCCGAGAGCCCCGCACGGGCGATCGTCAGTTTGTCTGCTGATCACGTGGCAGCCTTCTCTGCGTTGTGTGCCGACAACGGCGTGCCACTGATCCGTCTGGGGCAGGTCACGGTGACCCCTGAGCTCGAAATCCGAGACCTCGCCACGCTGAGTCTGGATGCACTTCGCGCCACCTGGCAGGCCCCCATTCGGGTCGCCATGGCCCACTGACGGATCCCACTGAGGGGAACCTCCGGGTTCGATCCAGGGCACGTTCGGGCGAATACTCGCACGAATCATGAGCGTCCTGGGGTCATCGTGCCCGACAATAGAGCCAAGCCCGCTTTATGCGGACACCAATCAAAGGACCACGATGACCACTCCCGCGAACCCCTGGGACCTGGACCCGCAGAAGGCCGCGCCGGCCGGTGAGGGCACCAACCTGAACCTCCCGCCGATCCCGGATGCTCCAGCGGCGCCCGCTGCTCCTGCCGCTCCTGCCGCTCCCGCGACGTCTGCCTACGAACAGGCCTCCTACGCTCCGCTGCCGGGACAGGAGGCGGGTGGCTACCCGCCCGCCGCTCAGCCCCAGGCGCCTTACGCGCAACCGCAGGCGCCCTACGCCCAGCCGCAACCGCCCTACGCCCAGCCTCAGGCGCCCTACGCCCAGCCGCAGGCCCCCTATGGTCAGCAGCAGATGGCGCCCCAGTACGGGTACCAGCAGTCGATGATGAACCCCTCGGAGGAGACGACCTGGGCCAGCATGTCCCACTGGCTCGGCATCCTCATTGGGTTCCTTGGGCCGCTGATCATCATGCTCGTGAAGGGTGACCAAAGCCCCCGCGTGAAGGCCGCCGCCGTCGAGTCCCTGAACTTCCAGATCACGCTCATGATCGGCTACTTCGCGGCGTTCGTGCTGTCGTTCGTCATCATCGGCGTCTTCTTGTTCCCCGTGTTGTTCATCCTGCAGATCCTGTTCCCGATCCTGGGCGCCCTGTCGGAGAACAAGGGCATTCCCTACCGTTACCCGTTTGCCCTGCGCCTGGTGAAGTGACGCCCGCGACGCCAGCGTCCCCTCAAGGGCGTTGGCGTCCCAGTCGTCCATCGACTCACCGCGATGACGACGGGGATTGGTTGGCGCCAAGCCCTGCCGTTCCCGCCTTTTACCGCCACAATTGATGTGTGGGCTCGCACCCGCCCAATCGACAGGATCAAGACTCATGACGAATCCGACGAATCCCCTGGATCCCACCGCTGGTGCAAATCAGCCCGGTGGCCAGACCCCCCCTTCTTACGGCCCGCCCGGGGCGTACTCCAACCCGCCGCAGCCCACGCCGCCGCAGTACTCCTACCAGCAGAACAACGCGGTGCCCGAGCCGAACGGCCCCTACGCCACCAACCCGGTGAACCCCTACGCTGGCCCGCCCATCGGTGCCTTCCAGGCCGAGGATGTCGGCCCGGCGTCCATGGCCCACTACCTCGTGGCGCTGCCTGGCTTCTTGAGCTTCATCGGCCCGCTGGTGATCATGATGAGCAACGGCAAGACGAGCCCTGCGGTGCGCGCCGAGGCGGCCAAGGCGCT
Source organism: Micropruina sp. (assembly GCA_016716635.1). Classification (GTDB taxonomy): domain Bacteria; phylum Actinomycetota; class Actinomycetes; order Propionibacteriales; family Propionibacteriaceae; genus JADJVZ01. The sequence continues at coordinate 395,325 of JADJVZ010000014.1, read as the reverse complement.
CAACTTCGCTATCACGGCCATCATCGGTTACGTGATCTGCGGTGTGATCGGCAACATCGGCTACATCTGGTGGATCGGCAGCCTCGGCTCCCTCGCCATCTGGATCTCCACGATCATGTTCGGCATCCAGGGCGGTACCTCGGTCAAGGCTGGCAAGCCCTACACCTACCCCTTCGCGCTGTCCCTCGTGAAGTGACCCGCCACGGGCTCCGCCCGTAGCTTCTAGGACGCCTCGGCCACTGGCTGGGGCGTCCTTTGCGTTGCGGCGCGAGCGGAGGAAAGGAGCGGTGCGACCGGACGACAGGGCCGTCTGAGCATTGGCAGGGTAGTGTGAGCCCGTGCTTCGAGGTGACGGTCGACTGAATCATGATCTCGACAATGACGACCACGGCCCTAAAGACGCCTGTGGTGTCTTCGGTGTCTGGGCGCCGGGCGAGGAAGTCTCCAAACTCACCTACTTCGGGTTGTTCGCCCTCCAACACCGCGGACAAGAGTCGGCGGGCATCGCGGTCAGCAATGGCGATCGGATCATGGTCTTCAAAGACATGGGCCTGGTGTCCCAGGTTTTTGATGAGACCACCCTCAACTCGCTGACCGGCTACCTGGCCATCGGCCACAACCGCTACTCGACCACCGGCGCCTCGGTGTGGGACAACGCCCAGCCGACCTTCGTGGCCACGCCCTCGGGCGGCCTCGCGCTGGCGCACAACGGAAACCTCACCAACACCAGCGAGCTGGAAGCCTGGCTCGTCGAACGCCATGGGCCCGAGGTTCCCCACAAAGTGGGGCTCGACTCCACCTCGGATACGGCGTTGGTCTCCGCGCTGATGGCGACCTACGCGCAGGGTGGCACCCACGCTGCGGCGCTGGCAGTGCTGCCGCGTCTTGAGGGAGCCTTCTGCTTCACCTTCATGGACGAAAAGGCCCTCTATGCCGCCCGCGATCGGCACGGCATTCGTCCGCTGGTGCTGGGGCGCCTCGACCGCGGCTGGGTGGTGGCCTCCGAGACGGCCGCTCTCGACATCGTGGGTGCGACGTTCATCCGCGAGATCGAGCCTGGCGAGCTCATCACTATCGACGCCGCCGGCCTGCGCTCCGAGCGGTTCGCGGAGCCGGACCCCAAGGGCTGCTTGTTCGAGTATGTGTACCTGGCTCGTCCGGACACCATCATCAGCGACCGTCGGATCCACACCGTCCGTAACGAAATCGGACGCACGCTGGCCTTTGAACAGCCTGCCGACGCCGACATGGTCATCCCGACGCCCGAATCCGGCATCCCCGCGGCGATCGGCTACGCCGAGGCGTCCGGTATCCCGTACCGGCTCGGGCTGGTCCGCAACGCTTACGTCGGTCGGACGTTCATTCAGCCGTCCCAGACGATCCGCCAACTGGGCATTCGGCTCAAGCTGAACCCTCTCAAGGACGTCATTCAGGGCAAGCGCCTCGTCGTGGTGGACGACTCGATCGTCCGCGGTAACACCCAACGCGCTCTGGTGAAGATGCTGCGCGAGGCCGGCGCGGCCGAGGTCCATGTGCGGATCTCGTCACCCCCGGTGGAATGGCCGTGTTTCTACGGCATCGACTTCGCCACCCGTGCGGAACTCATCGCGCCCGGGCTCGACGTCGATCAGATTTGCCGCTCCATTGGGGCGGATTCGCTGGGCTACATCTCCTTGGAGGGGTTGGTGGCCTCCACCGGTATCGCCTCCAAGAAGCTGTGCAAGGCGTGCTTCGACGGCAAATACCCGGTGGCCATCCCCGAGAATGCGATGGTCCAGGGCTGCGAAAGGGTCAACGACTGATGAGCGATTCCGAGACTGCGCCGCGCCCGGCCGTCCCCGTGTCGGCGTACGCCGCCGCTGGCGTCGACATCGAGGCCGGTGACCGCGCCGTCGAACTGATGAAGGCGCACGTCAAGAAATCCGCGCGTCCCGAGGTCCTCGGTGGGCTCGGTGGGTTCGCCGGCTTCTTCGACGCGTCGGCCTTCAAGAACTATCGACACCCGGTGCTGGCCACGTCCACCGACGGCGTGGGCACCAAGGTCGCCATCGCCCAGGCCATGGATATCCACGACACCATCGGCTGGGACCTCATCGGCATGCTCGTGGACGACCTCGTGGTCGTGGGCGCCGAGCCGCTGTTCGTCACCGACTACATCGCGTGCGGCAAGGTCGTCCCTGAGCGGATCGCCGCCATCGTCAAAGGCATCGCCGAGGCCTGCACCGCCGCGGGGGCGGCCCTGCTGGGCGGCGAAACCGCCGAGCATCCGGGGTTGCTGCACGCCGACGAGTACGACATCGCGGGCGCCACCACCGGCATCGTCGAACGCGACAAGATCCTGGGGGCCGAACGGGTCCGCGACCACGACGTGGTGATCGCCCTGGCCTCGTCCGGGCTGCACAGCAACGGCTTCTCGCTGGTGCGAAACGTCTTGCTCACCCAGGCCGGGATGGCGCTGGAATCACACGTTCCGGAGTTCAGTCGGACGCTCGGCGAGGAACTCCTGACGCCCACCCGGGTGTACGCCAAGGACATCCTGGCCCTGGCCGATGCCGTCGAGGTGCACGCCATCAGCCACATCACCGGCGGCGGGCTCGCCAACAACCTGGTCCGCGTGATCCCTGAGGGGTTCTCCGTGACCGTCGAGCGTTCCTCCTGGACGCCCGCCCCGATCTTCGGCCTGGTTCAGCGCGTCGGTTCGATCACGCAGCCTGACATCGAGGCGACCCTCAACATGGGCGTTGGCATGGCGGTCGTGCTGCCCGAAGCCTCCGTGGCAGGCGCGCTGGCCCTGTTGGAGCAGCGGGGGATCCCCTCGTGGGTCATGGGACGGGTTTCCGCCACGTCCGGCCCGGCGCAGGTGGCCCTGGTGGGCTCTCACCCCGCCTCGTAGGGGGCAGCGATGAGCGACCGTCCCGATCTCGCCTTCGGGCCGATCACGCCTGCGGACGCGTCCGCCATCGCAGCCTGGGTGCCCGCGCCGGCCGACGTGATTCGGTTCGCGGGCCCCGAGATGGCCTTCCCCTTTTCCCAGGAGGCGTTCCTGGCCGGAGCCAGCGACACCTGGTGGATCTTCGTGCTGCGCGACCGGGGGCGCCTCGTCGCCACGGGTTCGTTCGGCACCAAGGGCGAGGGCGAGGCCCGCATCGGGCGCGTGCTCGTCGATCCCGCCTGCCGTGGAAAAGGCTACGGACGCTCGGTCATGGAGCACCTCATCGCCCGGGCGTTCGACCTCCCCGAGATCGACCGGATCTCGCTGGGGGTCTACGAGAACAACATGTCCGCCCGGACGCTGTACGAAGACCTGGGCTTTGTCGACGCTGGCGGACGCCGAACCGACGACGTCGAGGGCGAGCCCTGGATCGGCATGCGCCTGGTGTTGGCGCGACCCTGACCGAACGTGAAGCCGGGCCTCGGCTCAGTCGGACGTCTGCAGATTGGCCAGCACAGCCGCCATGTGCCGATGGCCCCAGCCTTCATAGCCGATCACGGTCACCATCGGCGCCAGGCACAAGACCATGAGGCACCACTGGACGGCGACCCCGGAGGCGGCCATCACCAGGGGTACGGCCAAAGCGATCATCGTCAGCACCAGCAGCATGCCGTGCAGCAGATCGAACTGGCGGTACAGCTGGTAGTACAACCCGAAGAGCGTCATGACGAACAGCCCGACCGGAAAGACCACCGCCAGCACGGTGAGGAAGGCCGACAGATGCGACTGGTGCTCCAAGTAGTAGGCCGCCACGTGCAGCCCGGCCCCGGTCGCCGCGATGGCCGTGAAGATGAGCAGGTGGCCGTAACCCCACCCGAATGACCGGTCGCGGTGCGCTTCCAGCGCGGGAATAGGATCCACAGCGAAATAGCCCCACCACATCCCGAGCGTCAAAGCGATGCCCGCGAACGCTAAGCCGAAGGCCTCCGGGGTCCACCCGTGGTCAAGCTCGACCAGCACCGACAACGAGGCGACCGTCCCGATGATTCCTTCACCGAGGGTGATGATCGTGAGCAGGCTGTAGCGCTCAGCGATGTGATGGGCATGCCAGGGGGTGCCCCCCGCCTTGCGGGTTTCGGCGATCACGGGGCCCACGAGCTCGATGACCATCAGGATGAAGCCCAACACCAGGAAAGTTGGACGATCAACCCTCACGAAGGCGAGGGCGATCCAGCCCACCTGCGCCACGACCAGGCAACCGGCGTAGGTCAGGCAGGTGGACCGCAGTTCGGGGCAATCGCGTGCCGCCCGCAGCCACAGGTAGACCATGCCCACGCGCATCACCACGTAGCCGAGCACCATCGTCCCGTTGTTGACGCTGCCCGTGCCATCGAACGAGGTGTACATCACGGGAAGACCCAGGGTGAGGATGATGACCCCGACCATCTGCACCATCACGGCCAACCGATAGGCCCAATCGTCGGTGTCGAAAGCCGAGGCGAACCACGAGAAGTTGACCCACGTCCAGCAGATCGCCCACATCGCAAACAGGAAACCGCTGGTGGCCGTTTGGAAGTGGCCTTCTGCCAGGTAATGGGCGAGCTGGCTGCCCGCCACCCCAAAGGCCACCGCAAAGGTGAGGTCGTAGAGCAGTTCGAGCGGGGTGGACGCGCGGTGCGATTCGCGAGGATCCCGGCCGCGCATGGTCCGAATCCGGTGGGGTGCCTCGGCCGTCACAGTGACTCCTTCGGGATCGAGCGTCACGGAATGGTACCCGAGCGACGCCTCGTCGTTGACCATCGGCCACCTCACCGCTGACCTAGGGGTGCCTCACAGGAAACTCACAAGCTTCGCCGCGAGAGTCATGGAGTACCCGCCGAGGCCCAGCTTCGGCTCACCGACAAAGGAGCTACCCCATGACCACGTCTTCCGTTGCCGAGGCGACGGTTCCCAGTGCGACGGTCCCGGCTGCGGACGGGGCCACGTACCCGGACGCGGCCGTTCCGGCCGTCCCCGAGCGTGGCCTGATCGGACGCACGTTCCTAGGCCGCCGATCCGCCCCTGTGTGGCAGCGACCCGCCTTATGGACGCTGTTGGTGACCACCGCGCTCTTGTACTTCTGGAACCTCGCCAACTCGGGCTATGCGAACGACTTCTACGCCGCCTCGGTGAAGTCGGCCACCCAGTCGTGGACAGCCCTGCTGTGGGCCTCGCTCGATAGCGGGCTCTCGATCACCGTGGACAAGCCGCCGGCGGCCATCTGGATCATGGGCCTCTCCGGACGCCTGTTCGGCTTCAGCTCGTGGTCGATGCTGGCCCCGCAAGCCCTCATGGGCGTCCTCACGGTGTTCTTCACCTATGCCGCCGTCACGCGGGTGAAGAACGCCACCGCGGGGCTCATCGCAGGCGCGATCGTGGCCCTCACCCCGGTGGCCGCGATGATGTTCCGATTCAACAACCCCGATGCCCTTCTCACCTTGTGCCTCACGGCCGCCACCTATGCCGTCGTCCGGGCCCTGGAAACCTCCAAGGGACGCCGGGCCGCCTGGTGGATGATGGGCGCCGGCTGGCTGATTGGCCTCGCCTTCCTCACCAAGATGCTGCAGGGTCTGCTGATCCTGCCGGCCATCGGCCTGGCCTACCTCCTCTTCGCTCCCCGCGGACTCTTGACGCGCCTGTGGCACCTCCTGCTGGCGACCCTGTCGCTGATCGTCAGTGCGGGCTGGCTGATCGCCCTGTGCGCGGTGTGGCCGGCCTCCTCGCGGCCCTACATCGGCGGATCGACCGACAACTCTCTGTGGGATCTCGCGATGGGCTATAACGGCCTGGCGCGCATCTTCGGCGGCTCCGGTAGCGGCGGCGGCATGGGCGGCAACGGCAACACCGCCTTCGGTGGCGCGACCGGCATCCTGCGGATGTTCGGCGCCTCCTTCGGCGCGGAGATCTCCTGGTTCCTACCTGCCGCCCTCGTGCTGCTGCTGGCCGGCCTCGTCGCCGCCGGGCGTCGTCCCCGGACGGACCTCGCCCGCGCCGGGCTCGTGGCTTTCGGCGGCTCGATGATCGTGACCGCCCTGGTCTTCAGCTTCATGAGCGGCACCGTCCACCCGTACTACGCCGTCGCCTTGGCGCCGTTCATCGCGGGTACGGCCGGGATCGGGGCCACCATGGTCTGGGACAAGCTGGCCTCCGACTCCAAGTTCGCCCTGGTCTGGCGCGGCGTCATGTCGCTCACCGTCGCCGGGACGGCTGCGTGGGGCTTCTACCTGCTGGCCACTCACGCCGCCTCCTGGTACCCGGCGCTGCGCTGGACCGCCCTGGTGGCGGGCTTCGGGGGCGCGCTGGTGTTCTTCGTGGCGGGCGTCATGGGCGCCACCCTGGCGTGGCGCCGCCTGGCGGCCGCGGGCTTGCTCGTGGCGGCCCTCGGCGCCGCGGCACCCAGCGCCGCCTGGACCCTCGCCACGGTCTCGGTGGGCCACTCGGGCTCGATCCCGATGACCGGTCCGAGCTCGGCGTCCGGCATGGGTGGCGGGATGCCGTCCATGGGCGGCGCCGCCACCACGACGTCCGGCACCTCGACGAGCACGACGACGACCTCGACCACGAACATCTACGACCTGCTCAACGCGGCGGGCACGAAGTGGTCGGCGGCGGTGGTCGGCGACCAGTCGGCATCGGGGTACATCCTGAATACCAACACCGCGGTCTTCTGCATCGGCGGCTGGACGGGGAGCGACAACAACGTGACCCTCGACCAGTTCAAGGCCCTCGTTTCCTCCGGCCAGATCCACTACTTCCTCGTCGGTGGCGGCATGGGTGGCGGGCCCGGTGGCGGCAGCGGCACGTCCGCCACGCAGATCACCTCCTGGGTGACCTCGACCTTCACGTCGAGCACGGTGGGTGGCGTGACGGTCTACGACCTCACGACCCAGGCCTGACAAGGCCCGGCACCGCCTCAGGGTGGGTGTGGACGATCGTCCACGCCCACCCTGTGAGCATGCTGGAGGTCGCCTTTGGACGCGGGGGGCATATTGGGTAACCTTGGCACCACGAGAACATGCACGTGACGCGGCAATGCCGCGATGAAACAGCGAGGGGGTCGACCCTATGGGGCGCGGCCGAGCAAAAGCGAAGCAGACGAAAGTCGCTCGCGATCTCAAGTACCGTTCGTACAGCACGGATTTCGCATCGTTGGAGCGTGAGCTCCGCAGCGATGGCACCGAGGTATCTGTAGCCATGGTCAACGTGGTTGATGAGGACGCTGACGACGAGTACGACGAATACTCCGACGACGACGAGGCAGATGACGACTACCGTCCCACTGCCCGAGCCATCTGAGCAGCACCTGCTCGGACTAACCGGGCAGGACCCTTGGCGTCCAGATGTGCTGGACGGTTACGAGGCCCTAGATCTCGTTCTCCCCGATGCGCCACCGGTCGACGGTGAGCCCAAACGCGTCCTGGTGGCGACGTTGGTCAGGCGCAGTGGCCCCAGGCTGGGTCGACGGGCCGTGTTGTCCATCCACGGGTACAACGACTACTTCTTCCACACGCACCTAGCGGACCTTTTTGGCGCCCGCGGGGTCGACTTCTACGCCATTGATCTGCGCCGATACGGACGATCGCTGCGCGAGGGGCAGCTCCCGAGCTACGTGGGCGAGGTCGCGCACTATTTTGACGACCTGGACGCCGCGCTGGACGTCATTCGGGCCGACCATGATGACATCGCCATCGCAGCCCATTCGACCGGCGGGCTCACCGCTGCGTTGTATGTCAACGCGCGTCCGGGGGCGGTCAACGCCCTCATGTTGAACTCGCCCTGGCTCGACCTGCACGGGACCCCATGGCTGACGGCGTTCGTTGCCCCCATGATCGACACGCTCGGGCGGCGTAAGCCGACAGCAGCGATCCCGCTCCCCGGAAACGACTTCCCGACCCGCTCCTGGCACGTGAGCTACGGCGGCGAATGGGACTACAACCTCGACTGGAAAGCTCCGCCGCCGAGCCCGATCCACTACGGCTGGTTGCGGGCGGTGGTCCGGGGCCATGAGCAGATCGCGAAGGGGCTCTCGATCGACGTCCCCGTGCTGGTGGCGCTCTCGTCCCGCACGAACTTCAGCCGCATCTGGTCACCGAAACTGCGACGCGCCGACATCGTGCTGGACGTCAACCAAATCGCCAAGCGTGCCCCGCTGTTGGGTTCGAACGTGACAGTGGTCCGCATCAAGGACGGCATGCACGACCTGGGACTATCGCTACCGGAGGTGCGGGCACGCTACTTCGAGGCCTTAGGCACCTGGATGGACGCTCACTGGCCGTCACACGATTTGGTACGTGACGGTGATGACCCCTTGGCTCAAGGAAGCGATGCTGGCGAAGGCCGCGCGTGACAGATCCAAACAGCGGCCGCTGACGTAAGGGCCGCGGTCGTTGATCCGGACGGTCACCGACTTGCCGTTGGCGACGTTGGTGACCTTGACCCGCGTGTTGAACGGCAGCGTCTTGCTCGCGGCCGTCAACGCGTTCGGGTTGAATGTCTCGCCGTTCGCGGTGAGCTGCGGCTCGTCGTAGTACGAGGCCCCGCACGGGCCCACGGTGGCCCCTGTGGCCTTGGGCGTGGGTGTCGGCGTCGGTGTGGGGTCGGCGTCGGTGTGGGGGTCGGTGTCGGTGTCGGCGTGTGGGTCGGTGTCGCCGTCGGGGTCGGCGTCGGGGTCGGCTTGGGCGCGACGGCGGTTGCCGAGGCTTGTGCCGGCTTCGCGATGACGTTCGCGGCGGCCGTCGTGATGACCGGCGTGGCAGTGACCTTCGCCTTCGTTGGAGTCGGTGAGGCGGGCGTGAGCGTGGCGGACGGCAGCGTGGCGGACGGGAGCGTGGGGGACGGGGTCGGGCTAAGCGACGGCGGAGGCGCCACCACGGCTGTGCTGGGTGGGACAGGCGGGGCCACCGTTGGCGCGACAGACGGCGGGTCGAGCACGAGGACGGCCGAGGGGACGGCGGTGGGCGGGCAGGGCTCCGATGTGCCGGCCTCCACCGCGGGCGTCGCGAACAGGGCGACCGCCGTGGCCGTGGAGCCAAGCCAGATGAGCACTCCACATGCCATCAACGCGATGTATTTCCGCACGTAACCTCCAGAGCAAGACATTCTGAGATTAGGCTGAGGAAATCATGATTGTCAGGTCGGGGCGGAGTTTCCGGGCCGAACTCTCAAGGGGTCGTCGAGCCCGCCAACGGGTCACAACTCGTCGCGGCGTTGGGCTCGCCGACCAGCGGCGCGAGGCGACAGCGGTAGCGCTGGCGTTCGGGCCAGCGGGGATCCACGGCCGCCGCCTCGATGCTGAAGCCCAGCCGCTCGTAGAACTCGACGGCATCGTCATCGGTGTCGGCCACAACGGCGGCGTCAGGGTGGCGGGCTCGGATGGCGTCGATGAGGGCCCGCCCCCAGCCCTGCCCACGGTGCGAGGCTGAGACGGCCACATATTCCACCACGGTCGCTGAGCAGCGGTAGGCGAAGGCCGCGAAAGCGAGGACCGGCTCACCAACCCCGATCACCGACAGCAGCGGGAACTCGTCCGCGATGATCCGGTGCAGCTCGGCGTCGGGCACCGTCACCGCCTCGCGCAGCAGCGGGACGAAGTCTGGGCTGGTGACGTCGGCGGCCCCGAGTTCGCGGATCATCGAAAGACCCCCCGAATGTGAGGTGCCGCGTACAGCCCAGCCGGAGCCGGAATGCCCAGGACATGGGCGGCCCGTTGCGGGAAATGCGGGTCGCGGAGCGCCGCCCGTCCGAGTAGGACCGCGTCGGCCGCGCCGGAATCGAGCACGTCGGCGGCCTGCTCAGGCGTCAAGATCAGCCCGACCGCCGCCACGGGCAGCCCGCCTGCGCGGATAGCCGCGGCCAGCGGTACCTGGTACCCGGGCACGGCCTTGATGGGCGCGACGACGGCCCCGCCGGATGAGACGGAGATCAGGTCCACCCCGTGGCCCTTGAGGAGGGCTGCGAGCGCGGTGCTCTGCACCTCGTCCCAGCCCCCGTCGATCCAATCGGTGCCAGAGAGGCGCACGACCAGGGGCAAATCCCGCGGCCAGACGGTCCGGACGGCCTCCACGACCTCGACCACGAGGCGGACGCGATTGTCGAAGCTGCCCCCGTACTGGTCCGTCCGCTGGTTGCTGAGAGGCGACAGAAACTCGTGCAGCAAGTAGCCGTGGGCGGCGTGCAACTCGACGACGTCGAACCCGGCGGCGAGGGCCCGGCGGGCAGCGTCCGCGAAGGCCTGGACGACGTCCGCGATCTCTGCCGTGGTGAGGGCGTGGGGGGCGGGCAAGGACTCGAACGCCAGAGCGCTGGGCGCGACGGTCGTCCAGCCACCCTCGTCGGGGAGGAGGGGGCCGTCGGTGTAGCCGGGCAGCCAGGGCTGGGTGGAGGCTTTGCGTCCGGCGTGGGCCAACTGGATTCCGATAGCTCGGCCCTGGGTGTGGACGAAGTCGGTGATCCGCCGCAGGGGGGCGATCTGATCGTCGTCCCAAAGGCCAAGGTCGAAGGCGCTGATCCGACCCTGTGGCGTAACGGCGGTCGCCTCGACCGTGATCAGTCCGAATCCGCCCTGCGCAAACGCCCCGTAGTGCACCAGGTGCCAATCCGTCGCGCGTCCATCTCCGGCGGTCACCGAGTACTGGCACATCGGCGGTACCCAGAGCCGATTGTCGATCGTGAGGGCGCGCAACGTCAGTGGGGTGAAAAGCGTGGTCATGCTTCGAAGCCTAGTCAACCGCGATGTACCACTGCTCTTTGACCTGGATGGCCTTGAGGTTCTTGAGGCTCGCGGCCGCGGCGGGAGTAAAGGTCGCAGTCGTGAAGTCAGCAGTCGTTCCCGAGATGGTGGCCCCGGACACGGTCACGGTGCCGGCACTGTCGGCCAGCCCGGCGGGCAGGGCCGTGGCGAGCTTCGGGTACTCCTGCCGCATGCAGGCGTTGATGGTTCCGGACGGAAGGTCTACGAGGGGCACGTTGTTGACGACCAGTCGACGGCACACAGCGGCCGCGTCGCCTGAGGCCAGGGCCCGCAGGTAGGCCGTCGCGACAGCGTCGGGGGTGTTGGGCTCGTTCAGCGACGACGTGGCGGAGGCGGAGGTTGTGCCGGTGGCGGTGCACGCCGTCAACGATGCCAGCGCGAGAAGGACCGCGAGGGAGCGGGCGAGGTACGGCATTCGGGATCCTTCGGCGGGCGGAGCGGAACCTCCAGTGTGACAGGTGGGCGTGACGACCAGCCCACCGCAGGAAACGGAGATCAAGCTCGCCGCCGAATACTTACAGATCGGTGGCGCACCGTGCCGGTAGTCGATCAGCTCCCGGTAGTGAAATCTTTGGACGCGTTCGCCGGAATCGTGACGTCAGCCGACGAGCCGCCGGACAACGAGCGCTAGTTGGGCGCCATAGCCGGCGCCGAAGAGCACGGAGTGGACGAGCAACGGGTGCAGCTGATGCAGCGGCAGCAGGTCCCGCCAGCCGTCGGGCAGAACGGCGCTGGCCTCGGCATAGGCGTCCAGGATGCGGTCCAGATGCGGAGCACCGAACAGCGCCAGCATGGCGAGGTCGGTGAGCCGGTGGCCACCGTGGGCTGCGGGATCGATCAAGGTGGCGCCATCGGCGGTGAAGAGGAGATTGCCGTTCCATAGATCCCCGTGGAGTCGGGCCGGGGGAGCGGTGTCGTCCCAGTGGCCGGCATCGAGTCGTTCGCAGAGCCGATCGAGGCCGGCGATCGTTTCCGCGGGCACGGTGGCCGTCTTCTCAACGATTGCTTGGTAGGGCTGGATTCGTTCAGCCGCGTAGAACGCCCCCCAGCGCTGGTGGTGGCCGTAGTTGAGCGGTGCGTCACCGATCCAACCGGGGCCGTGATAGCCCTCGGGTGGCACGCCGAACGCGTCCGCGCCGGCATCGTGGGTGACGGCCAGGCGGCGCCCGAACTCCTCGGCGGCGCTCGGTGTCGGCGCCACGCTCACCAGGGGCGTCAGTTCGACGAAATCGTCCCCAACAGCGTGGACGCTCGCCACGGGCACCCCGTCCGGCACCGCCAACCAGGCCAGCCCGGACGCCTCCGCGGCGAAGAAGCCAGGGGGTGCGTGGTAACGGGATTTACGGAACACGACCCCATGCTGCCAGTCGAAACCGACGGACGCGCCTAGCGGCGGGTTGAGGGAGGGAGAGGATGACGCGCGAACGCGTGGTGGCCAGGACCGGGATCGAACCGGTGACCTTTCACTTTTCAGGCGAACGCTGCTACCAGCTGAGCTACCTGGCCGAATTGGGACATTCCCAGCGACCCCGACGGGACTCGAACCCGCGACCTCCGCCGTGACAGGGCGGCGCGCTAACCAACTGCGCTACGGGGCCAAATGGCCTTGCTAGCCTCGAGCGGCCAGCCCGTGAACTATAACGTAACTCCCGGAGCTGGGTGAAATCCGCCCAATGCACATCACCTGGTATCCCCAACGGGATTCGAACCCGCGCTGCCGCCTTGAAAGGGCGGTGTCCTAGGCCGCTAGACGATGGGGACCCAGGCGCTCAAGTGTAGGGGGGTGTGCGGCTCGGGGGCCAAACCGGGCCAACTCGCGGCGGCGGCTAGGGGTCGATGGGGGGCGTCGTCGCCCCGGTGGTGGACCCGCTCCGTGGTCCGGGCCGACGAGCAGAGAGGGCCGGTGATTCGTGAAGTCATGCAGCACCAAAGAAATGCAGATACCATCCGGAAAATGCTGATGCGGACTTGGTTCGCTTCCTAATGAGATAGGGTCGCTATCGGCGCCGAGCCCTTGAGGTCTCTGGCTGCTAACAATGTCAACGTCGGGGGGGACGTTAATATGGGGGGTATAAGTGGCGCGGCCAAAACGATGGCCGCGCGCCCGTTAGTCGTGGGCTCGGGCCTGGCGCTCATCATCATGATCATCACGGCCTTCACGGCCGAGGTCTACGACGACCCTTTCATTCTCTATCGGTACGCCGAGAACCTCGCAACCGGCGCGGGCTGGACCTTCAACCCAGGTGCTCCGACTGAGAATGGCGTCAGTTCCGGCTTGGTTGTGGTGGTGCTGGCGGGGCTCGCTAAGGCGGGGATCAACGTTGCGCTGGGTTCGGCGCTGGTGTTTGCCGCCGGAATGTGGTCTGCGGCCTTTAGCGCCTATTTGATACTGCGTCGCGAGGGTTTCTCCTGGCGGGGGTCGTCACGGCCCTCTTGGTGGCGACCTGGCCTCCCTTCATCGAGGCCCGCGGGATGGAATCGGCGCTCATGCTTGGCCTGCTCGGGTGGGGAACCTGGCTCTTGTTTGAAGGACGTTCCGCGTGGAGTGGGGTTGCGCTGGGGCTGGCGACCGTCACTCGACCGGACATCGCCTTCGCGGTCGCTGCCCTCATCGTGGTGAGGGGGCTGCTGACGAGGTCGTCTCGACGTTCCCTGGTGGCGTTTGTCCTGGCCGGTGCCACTGGAATCGCGTGGGTGATCGTTGCGCGCACCCTGGCCGGTGGTGTCTGGCCCAGCACCTTGGCCGCCAAGGTTGCGCAAGCCGCGTCGGGGCTGTGGCGGCCCTACGCTGCCGAGGTTTGGTTGTTGCTCCGGGACAGGCAGCCCAGTCGGGTGATCCTCGGATTTGTGCTGATGGCCGCCGTCGCAGGGGTGTTGCTCGCTCGTCAGCGCGTAGGTCTCGCCATTGGTGCGACGCTCATCGGACTGGGTGGCCTGTACTTCCTGGGGCACGTGCCGCTCAGGTGGTTGGCCTCCTGGCCTCGCCCCGTGATTGCCCTCGTGGTCGTTGGGTTGGTGTTTTCGCCGCGGATGAAAGAGCGCTCCATCACGATCCCGCTGATAGCCGCGGGCGTGGTATCAGCCGCGACCCTTAGTGTCTTGAAGGTGGCGTACTACTCGTGGTATCCCATGCTTCCGATGTACGTGGCGTTGATCCTGGCGGGAATCGCGATCCAAAACATGGTGCAGGCGATCCGTCCAGCCCCACCCTGGCCAAGGGCGATAGCGCTCGCAGCTATTGCGACCGGGATTAGTGCGGCCATGGTGATGGGCCTTTCGGGGCTGGCTCACATGGCACAGACGCGCGTGGAGCTGCGCCAGAACATTGGCCCATGGCTGCGTGCTGAAACGCCCGCCACGGCTTCGGTGGCCTGCATGGAAATCGGAATCCTTGGGTATACCTCCGATCGGCGTATTGTTGATTACTTAGGGATCTTGGACTCGGAAGCGGTTCCCCACATTGCTCAGGGCGACTGGACATGGTGGCTGGGCCATTACCGTCCGGACTACGTCGTGATGTACCCAGCAGCCATCGGGTGGGCGCCCGCTGACGCTGTCGTGAGTCTTCCGTGGTTCGCAGAGGTGTACCGGGTGATCAAGCAAGATCCGAACGTCATCATCTATCAGCGGATCGCCCCCGTGCCGGAGTCCCCATAAGGGTCGCCGTCACCCGATAGGCTGCAGCGGTGGACCAGCCCCTGAAGATCGGCATCTTCACCGACGACTTCTATCCCGAGTCCGGTGGTGTGTCGCGCTCGATTGAGCTTCAGGTCGCGGAACTCGTCCGGCTTGGCCACCATGTCACGCTGGTCGCCCCCAAGAGCAACCTGAACCCTCCCGAGGATTGCGAATTCTTCCCCGCGCCGGTGTACCGCATCCCGGGGACCCCCAGCTTCCTGTGCTCGCTGGCCATCCATCCGGGCGTTGCGGAGAGCATCCTTCAGGGTCACACCTTCGACGTCGTTCATAGCCAAAACGAGCGCGGCAGCATGATCCTGGCCGCTCGGGTCGCGCGGGCCTTGGGCATTCCCCACGTCCACACCTTCCACTCCAACTACGCAGGGACGCACGACACCGCGCCCACGCCGGCTGCCCTGAACTCGGTGACCTGGCTGCCGCTGGCGCCCACCTTCTTGAGGGTGGCCACCGGCAGGCGGCCGCTCGTCCACATGCGTCGGCCTGCGGCGGACCATGCCCAGGAGGAGTCGATCTTCGCCCGCCAGGACTGGGCCAACGTGGCCCGCATGGCGAGCTACTTCGATGCGGTGACGTCGCCCGCGCAGTTCGTCGTCAATGCCATCGTCGATGCGTCCGGCGGTGCCCTCGCGGGCCGCGCCCATGTCGTGCCGAGCGGGGTGTCGGAGAGCTTCACCACGGTGACGCGGCAACGTCCGGTCGAGGAGACCGTTCGGTTCCTGTCCTGCGGACGCCTTGGACGCGAGAAGCGCGTGGACACCATCGTCAAGGCGTTCGCCAAGCTGGACCGTCCCAACACCGAGCTGCGAATCGTGGGAAGCGGGCCCGCCGAACCCGGGCTCAAAGTGCAGGCCAAAGTAGCCCGTCGGGCCAAGATCGAGTTCGTCGGCCACGTCAATAACGTCGACGAGGTGGCCCAAGAATTCGCTGATGCGGACGCCTTCGTCCTCGCCAGCTACCACTTCGACACCCAAGGCATGGTGCTCGCCGAAGCTGCCGCCGCCGGGACCCCGATTTTGTACTGCGACGACCGCCTCCACGTGGGGGTCGGCCCCGACAATGCGCTGCTGGTGGATCCGACCCCGGAGGCGCTCGAAGAAGGCATGCGGAGGCTGGTGGACGATCGTCCGCGTCTGGCCGCCATGGCCGCCGCCTCGAAGGCTCTGACCCCGGGACTGACGACACGCGCGATGGAAGACAACTACGTAGCCATCTACCGCCAGGCCATCGCCCGGACGAAGCGCTGACGGCAACCACGCTCAACGCAAGCAAATGGCTCCCATCCCAGAGGGATGAGAGCCATCGGCTGAGCGGAACGCTTTCCGCAGCGGCTGCTACGACTGGTGCTTGTCGCTTCCGGCGCGCCGCGGTTCGTAGTCCGGCAGCTCCTTGATCGTGTGACCTGCGGCGAGGCGCGACGTCACGTCCACCAGGTCGTCGGTCACGGTGTGCTCCGGCACCTTTCCCTCGATCCGTTCAGCTTCGGCTTCGGCCTCATCGGCGGAGTCGGCGAGCTTCGCCTGCGCCGAGGCGCCTGAAAGCTTGGTCTCGGGCAGGAAGCACAGCACCACCACCCCGATCGCGCAGACAATGGCGCCCAGGAGGAACACCAGATCCATGGAGGTGGAGAAGCCCACCTTGAACGGATGCGCCAGGATCGGGTTGAGCTTGGCGATGGTGGACGAATCCGAGAGCACCGAGGTCATGGCCGAGGGGTCCCCACTCGTGAGGCCCTTGACGAAGGCGCGGTTCACCGGGTCGGCCAGCACCGCGGGATCCTTCAGCGCCGCGATGAACTCGGGCGTCTTCGCGGCGGCCGTGAAGGCCTGCTTGATGTTCTCCCCGAGGGTGTTGAACAGCACCGACAAGAAGACGGCGACGCCGAGCGTCCCACCCATCTGGCGGAAGAAGGTGGCCGCCGAGGTGGCCATGCCGATCTCGCGGGGGTTCACGGCCGCCTGGACGACCAGCGTCAGCGGTTGCATGGTGTTACCCAGGCCCAAGCCGAAGAAGAACATCAAGACCATGACGATCCACAGGGGTGTGTCGGCCCCGACAAAGACGAACCCGACGAGGCTCAGAGTCATGAGCGCGGTGCCGATCAGCGGGAAGATCCGGATCTTCCCGAGCCTGGTCATCAGCTGACCGGAAACGACCGCGGCGATCATATTGCCCAGGATCATCGGCAACATCATGAAGCCGGACGAGGTGGGCGTTGCCCCATGGACGATTTGCAGGAACTGCGGCAGGACGACCATGCCGCCGAACATGCCGGCGCCGATGACGACGCCGCTGATGAGGGCGATCGCGATCGTCCGGTTGCGGAAGATCCGCAGCGGGATCAACGCGTCGTCGCCCATGCGGTACTCGGCGTAGATGAACGCCGCGAGCCCGACGAGCCCGATGGCGAAGCACAAGATCGAGTTGGTGGATGCCCAGCCCCAGGTGTTGCCCTGCTCAGCGACCAGCAGCAGCGGCACCACGCCGACGACGAGGAACAGCGCGCCCCACCAGTCGACCCGCGCCTTGTGGGGGACGCTCTTCAGGTGCAACGTCATGCTGACCAGCACCAGCGCGAGGATGCCGACCGGGACGTTGACGAGGAAGACCCAGCGCCAGCCGGTGAGGCCCAGGACGGTGGGCTGCTCGGCGAAGAAGCCGCCGATGACCGGTCCGAGCACACTCGAGGTGGCGAAGACGGCCAGGAAGTAGCCCTGGTAGCGGGGGCGCTCTCGGGGCGGAACGATGTCACCCACGATGGCGAGCGCCAGCGAGAACAGGCCGCCGGCGCCGAGGCCCTGGATGGCCCGGTACGCGGCGAGGGAGTACATCGAGTCGGCGAGGGTGCACAGCATCGACCCGCCGATGAAGATCGAGATCGCGGCCAGGAAGAAGGGCTTGCGCCCGTACATGTCGGACAAGCGTCCGTAGATAGGCGTCGAGATCGTGGAGGTGATCAGGTAAGCGGTGGTCACCCAGGCCTGCTGGTCGAGGCCGTGTAGTTCGTCCGCGATCGTCTTGATGGCGGTACCGACGATGTTCTGGTCGAGCGCGGCGAGGAACATGCCCGCCATCAGCCCAACAATGATCGTCATGATCTGGCGGTGAGACAGTTCGTTGCTGCTCCGCGTCGGGGCAGTGGTTGTCATGAGGAACGTCCTTCAGTGGGATTGATGAGTTCGTGGGCGTGGCGCTCGACGCTGTCGGAGAAACGCTCCAGCAGCCTGCTGAGATCTTTGATGTCCTGTTCGGGCCAGTCGGCAAACAGCACCCCGAACCAGGCGTGACGCTGAGCGTGGATCTGCGCGAGCAGCTCCACGCCGGCGGGAGTCAGGGCGACCTGCTGGACGCGCTTGTCGTCCGCGCCGGCGGTCTTGGCGATGAGTCCGTGGTTGGCCAGGGTCGTGACGTGGCGGCTGACCGTAGAGGCGTCTGCCCCCAGCTCAGCGGCCAGGTCGGTGACCCGACACTCCCCGCGGGACACCCGAAACAGCACGGGGTAGGTCGCGGGCTCGACCCCGGGGAGCAACCGGGGAACCTCGTTGCGGATGTGCATCAGCCGTTTGAACGTGCCGATAACGGTGTTGCTGAGCTCGCCTGCGGCTTGCTCCGAGAGCGTGTAGTCAGTCATTTGCTTGCAGCATACAACTACTTTCGTTGAAGGGTAAATCGTTTACGAGTCGGGGTGTCCGCAACCTGCGTGAGGGAATGGGGGCCGCGGACGCGGACCGACCGGGCGCAGGGTGCGGGCAGCCCTAGGCTGATCGCCATGGTGAAGCACATCGTTTGCTGGACGTTCGCAGAGACCGACGGGGTCAGCATCGCCGACAACGTCGCCCGGATCGCGGAGGAGCTGAACGGGCTCCCGGCGCTGATCCCGGGGATCGTGACCTTTGAGGTGGTCCGCCCGCAGCCGGGGCTGGAGTCGTCGTTCGATCTCGCCCTTTACTCGGAGTTCGAGTCGCCCGAGGCGCTCGCGAACTACGTCGTCCACCCCGATCATCAGGCGGTGGCCAAGCTCATCGGGTCCCTGCGGCGCGAGCGCTGGGCCCTCGACTACGACCCGACCAGGCTCAGCTGAGGCGCTGTATCGTCGCCACGGACTCATCGAGCCCGAGTGGACGAAATCCGTTCGCCACGGCCTTGGCTCGCAGTTGTGGCTCGTGTCGTGCCAGCGCTACGCCGCGGCGGAGCGACACCAGCGGCGGTTTGCGGTGGGCTTGCAGGTCGCGCTTGAGTCGCAGGGCGAACGTGACGGCGCGTGGTCGATCGATCCAGATCGGCGTCACCGGGAGGCCAGAACGCTCGCACCGGGCAATGAGGTCCACCGCGAAGATGCCCTCGGCCACGATCACGGTGTCGCCCTCGGGCATCACGAGGTCGTGCATGCCCGTCCGGCGCGAGAGCGAGATGTCGTACACAGGTACGCGCGTCCGTCCGGTTTCCAAGAGTTCGCGTAGGGACGCGACGGCGCCGTCGGCGTCCCAGGTGGCCGGATCGTCCCAGTCGACGATCCCTCCCCAGCGCGGCAGCCCCGGGTGATCGGCGTCGAAGTAGAAGTCGTCCAACCGGAAGCGAAACGCGCCCGACAGCCTGGCCACGCGCGACTTTCCGCTGCCGGACGGGCCTGCGAGCAACACAAGCGAACGGGCGGGCATGGCGGCGATGGTATCGCGGGGGAGCGGTGTCGGAACGCCAGAGCTCAGTCGTGATGCTGGGTGCGGCTGACGTTGTGGACGCCCTCGAGCTCCCACAGATCGTGGGAGAGGGCGGCCATGGCGGCGCCGCTGCCCTGCAGGTCGAGCGACACCTCTTGGAGGGTAGTCCCGTCCTCGCCCTCAACCTGGCGGACGACCTGCAAGTCGGTCACTTTGAGCCCGTGGTGGGACACGGTTTCGAGGATGGTGCGCAGCAACCCCTGCCCGTCGGTGTAGCGGATCGCGAACACCCCGAGCGCCGAGCCTGCCCGCGGCATGTTGTAGGCAACCGGTTTGAGGCCGAACATGATGCCGAGGTACATGAGGGTGGCGGCGCTGGCCACGAGGTACAGACCCGTGGCCGCGGCCATGCCGATCGCCGCGACGAACCAGATGCCGGCCGCCGTGGTGAGGCCTTTCACCGAATCCCGGCGCACGAAGATGACGCCCGCGCCGAGGAAGCCGATACCCGTGACGACCTGGGCTGCGATGCGCGAGCCATCCGTGACGGCTGCGCCCGTGGGCGTTTCCAGGAAGCCGTATTTGGAGACCACGGTAAACAAAGCCGAGCCGAGGCCGACCAACGTGTAGGTCCGAACGCCCGCCGACTTGGCGTGGTACTCACGCTCCAAACCGACCAGCAGGCTAAGGGCGAGGGCGAACCCAAGGTTCAGGAGCGGCGTGACGAAGTTCTCCATGTGTTTACCTCCTGGCCGCCTAGCATTCACCGAAGGGCCGCCGCTGGACAATCGTCTCAGCGGCGGCCCTTCGGCATCGTCGGTGGGGTACTAGTTCGCGTACACGCTGATGTGCACGTGATCCATGTGATTGGCGGTGTCCCCGCCGCGGTCGGCCATGTAGCGCCAGCCCTTGGCGGCCGAGGCGACCGTCCAAATGTGCTGCCGGTAGATGATGTAGCGCACGTGGTACTTCGAGGCGTTCGCCTGGAAGTAGTCGCGAATCTGGGTGCCCAGCTCCACGTTCGACCTGTAGTTCGGGATCATCACGTCGATAGCCAGCCCGCTGGGATGGTCGGAGCTGTAGGCGTCCGAGGAACGCCAGCCATACATGGTGCTGATCTGGGGCCAGAGCTTCTTGACCGTGACCACGAGGTTCTTCGACCATTGCGTGGTCTTGTCGAGGTTGGTGCTTCCGAGACTGCCGCCCGTCCACGTGACGTTCGCGAACGGGATCTGCGACCCAGGAGTGTTTCCTGCGACCGGAGAGGTCGAGACGAGGGTGGTCCCCACGGCGGGCTTTGTTGAGGTGAGGTACTGGGAAGCGACCCAGCGCAGGGCGTTGTCCCAGATGACCTGAGTACGACCGTTCTCGACGGTCCCGGTCACGCCGATGGCCGTGCCGGAGTCGAGCGTGGTCACGATGTCCGCCGTGCTGGATGAACCGGAGCGCACGTTCACGTCCATGCCAAGGATGTACATCGTGGCGGTGGCCGGCGGCAGCGCCCCACTTGTCACACCGGCGGTAGCGGAAATCGCGCCGATGTAGGCGGAGAGGATCCAGGCCGTCCCCCCGTTGGCGATGATCTCGGAGTAGCCGTTGTCCGTCTTGCCGGTGAGGGAGACCAGCGTCCCGGCTGGCAGGCTGCCGACGAGGGCCGCGGAGACCGAAGCCGAGGCGCGTTGGTTGAGCGAGGCCGTGGTCTTGCCTTGGCTGGCCACCTTGGCGCTGAGCGCGACCGCGGTAGCGGGATTGCCCAGGTAGGCGGTGTACATCCATCGGGCGGCGCCCTGATAGCTGACTTCCGTCCAGTCGCCGGACGTGCGTCCCGTCACGTTGACGGTGGTCCCGGCGTCCAGCGTGGTGATGATCTGGGCGGTCAGGCTGGCCCCGGCCCGGACGTTCAACTGGGCCGTGGTGACCTTCGTCCCGGCGGTGGTCGGCGCTGCGGCGGGCGCATCGGTGGTGCTGGTGGCCGCCCGTAAGTACGAGCTGTAGACGTAGCCCTTCTGCCCGTTGTAAGTCACGGTCACCCACCCGGAGGTGGCGGTTCCCACGGCGGCCACGGTGTTCCCGGGCTGGAGGACCCCGAGAATGGAGTAGCTCGTTCCGGGTCCGGAGCGGACGTTGACGGTGCTGACCGCGGCCCACGAAGTGACAGCCGCATCGGCGTTGCGGGCGACGACAAGTCCACCCACGCTGAATACCAATGCGGCAGCCACCGTGGCCACGGCCGTCGCCCTAAGAGTGCGTACAGCCTTGTTCACGATTTTTTCCTTCCGGTGGGCTTCCCGGCCCACCATCTGGTGTTGTGCGGTGAGACCGACGTGTGGACGCTTCCCCGCGTCACCCCGGTCTCAAGGTGTTCGGACTTTAACCACGGGAGCTTCCGGGCAGCCACGCGCGCACAGGTTGGTTGAGAGTTCCCTGAGGGTCTCCAGCCCGACGTATGGTGGCGGTATGGCCGTCCGGATGACCCCCGACGAGTTCGACACCGTGGTGGACGAGGCGCTCGCGTTGATCCCTGGCGAGTTGCTCGACCAGGTAGAGAATTGCGTCATCGTGGTGGAGGCGACCCAGGGCCCTGATGAGCAAGACCTGCTCGGTTACTACAGCGGAATCCCCTTGTCAGAGCGTGATTCGCACTACTCAGGTGTGCTCCCAGACCGCATCGTTCTCTTCCGCGAGGCCATCTTGGGGGCCTGCGAATCGCGCGCCGACGCGGTCGAGCAAATCCGCATCACTGTGTGGCATGAACTGGCGCACTACTTCGGAATCGACGACGAGCACCTCGACGATTGGGGCTACGGCTAGGGGTGTTTCTTGACCCTGAGAAAACACCTAGAGGATCAGTTGAGGGTCGAGGGTCCAGGTCGAGGGTTTTGTCGGAGGTCGGTGCTAGCCCCTCCAAGGGCTGTTGCCGATCAGCCCGGCGGCGCTTGTTCGCCCAGCCGCCACCCGAATCATGCTGATCCGGCGACTTGCTGGCGGCCATCCACATCAGGGCGAGGATTCTGCATGAGTTGGGTGAGGGTGGCGGCGGGGTGTCCCCGCTGCTTGATTGTGTGACGCCGTTTCCGGCCATCAAGGGCGCCTTTGGCGTCGCTGCGCGATGGCCCGCGGCCACCCTTGACTGTCGGGTCCCCGGCGGCAGGAAAGGCAGCTAGGCGTTCACCCCCAGGAGTGGGTGACCCTGTGGCGGCTGGTCAGCGGTGACGCTCGCATGCCCGTGAGGGGCGTTCATGGATGTCAGCTCCATGGCGGGCGCTGGCGGGCACGTTTCGGTCAGGGTTGGGCCCGCAAGAGCCAAACCATGCGCGGGTTGCGCGGATCGAGCCCCCGTCCTGGGCCGACAATCGCCTCCAACAACGATTCTGCGTCGATGGACGAACTGGCCATTTCCATCACCGCTTGTCAGAGGCATGTGATGCTCAGCGCGAACTCGTCGACTGACGCAAATCTGCTGTTGATGCGCGCTTTCGGCACTAATCGGGGTATCGACAGCCTCGACCACCGCCCCTCCGCCAACCGAGACGGACCTCGACGCCCTACTGCTGAAGGGCCTCTTGGGCTGCGGCCTCGAAACCCGCACAACCCCACCCAGAACATGCTGAATCTCTACCCTTCTTGCTCCTGGCGCGATGAGGCCCTGAATTCAGCGTGGTTTGGTGACGATTCGGCGGGGTCAGCCGGTGGCGTCCGGGCCCGGGGTGGGCAGGACCCAGCTGCGTTTCGCGTCCGACACCCAGGTGTCGCAGGTGCCGAACGCCTCCGGAGGCAGCCAGCCCGACTGCAAATCACCGTGGGTGACGATCATCGCCCCGACAGTCTCGGCCAGCGCCGCGCGGGCCTTGTCGTCCGGGAGGGTCACGGCCACGCAGGCGAGCATCCGCTGCAGCTTGTTGGCCCGGAGGGTGTCGCTCACGACCTCGTCGATCGCCGGGGCCACGAGCACGAGCGGACGATCGCTCTGCTTCGCGGCCTCCAGGGGGAGCAATAGCTCCCGGACGGTCGTGACTTCGTCGTCGACGATCAAGATCAGGGGGTGTTCAAGCACGGCCCTCTTGCCGGGGGCGTCGGTGGCGAACTCGGCGCGCGTCCAAGGGGCCGCAAAGGGTGTGGCTGACGAGAGGCGAGCGTCGAGGGCGGTGCGTCGAGCGTCCGAGAGGTCGGTGCGCCCTGCCCCGTCCGCGCGAGTGACGGCCTGAAGTTCGCTGAGGTATTCGGGCGGACGCACGTCCGGATGAAATCCGGGGATCGTCCGTTCGGGCGGCGCCGCCAGGGCTGCGAAGTACTCGCGGGCCTTACGCCGATCGGACAGCCAGCCATACCCGACGAGCCCGATGCCGACAACGAGCACAACGGCGATGCCCCAATAGGCAGGATCCATGTGCCTAGTGTGCCTCGGTCATCAGTGGGTCGGTTGTCTGAGGGGAGGAGGGCCGCAGGTGCTCCCGGAGCACGGGGTCAGCCACATACACAAAGGTCCCGAGCATCCCCCGGGTGAGCAGCACGCCATAGATGTTCTTGATGAACACCAGCAGGTCGTCGTCGGTGTAGGTGATGCCCAGGGCGACGTTGTTCTCCATGCCCTTCTTGTCGAAGTAGGACCCTCGGTTGAAGGAGAACCTGCCGGCTTCTGGATCGAAGCCCAGGTCAGGACCGATGATCACTCCGGCGTGTGGAACTGCGCCCTATCGCGTTCGGCCACGAATGCCCGGAGTTCAGCCCACAGCGCTTGATCGAACATGGCCGGAGCCTACACGTCACCACTTCCACAACTGGCAGGTCCCGCCCCAAACGTGGGGGCCAGGGAACCGGCAGGATGGGGGCATGACAACGATGTGGGGAATCCACAACGATGCCCTCGGGCATGAGTTGGTGGACCAGGGCTTTATCTCGGTGGGGTGGGACGAGATCGGGGATCTTCGTCAGCTCGGGGACGATCGGGAGAGAGTCAAGGCCGCCCTTGCCGCCGCCTACCCAGAAGCTAAGCCCGGCGCCATCCCGGTCTGGGGCGGGATCCTCTTTAGGTTCGCCTTCGAGATGGCGGAGGGAGAC
The DNA here is from genome assembly GCA_016716635.1 of Micropruina sp. Classification (GTDB taxonomy): domain Bacteria; phylum Actinomycetota; class Actinomycetes; order Propionibacteriales; family Propionibacteriaceae; genus JADJVZ01. The sequence continues at coordinate 371,192 of JADJVZ010000014.1, read as the reverse complement.
ACTGTCGTTGCCCCTTACAAACCTGATTCCACGATCAATCTCGGCATCGTCGCGGGCCCGTACGAGTACCACCCCGAGGTGGAGCAGCATCGCCACCGCCGGCGCGTGACGTGGCGCAAGACGGGGATTCCACGGGCACAGTTCTCCCAGCCAGCCTTGTACGAAATCGGGTCAGCGCTGACCCTGTTCAAGGTCGCGCAGCACCGAGACGAGTTCGAGCGCTACCTGGCTTCGGGGTCGTCGGAACGTGTGTCGCCGTCCCCGACGGTGCCGGACGAGGCGCTTGTCCAAGGTGCCACGGAGGCTCCCAATGCTGACCGCATCGAGCAGCACACGCGCGACTTCGTCACCCAGACGTTGTTCGCCGACCTGAGCCACCGGGAGTTTGAGGAGTTCACAGCGGACCTCCTCAAAGCGCTGGGCTACCAAACCAGGGTTACGCCCTACAGCAACGACGGAGGCATCGACGTCATCGCGCATCGGGATCCCCTCGGCTTGGAGCCGCCCATCATCAAGGTCCAGTGCAAACACACCACCCGCAGCCATGGCCGACCCGACGTTCAGCAACTGATCGGCACCCTGGCGTCCAACGAGTTCGGGCTTTTCGTGACGCTGGGGGGTTACAGCAAGGAGGCGCGGGACCTTGAGCGAGAGCGTCAGAATCTGCGCTTGTTTGATGGCTCGGACGTGACACGGCTGACCTTGGAGCACTACGGGGAACTGCCCGCCCGGTGGCGGAAGGTGTTGCCCCTTCGCTCTGTCTTGGTGGTGGACCAGGATCCAGCCGGAGGCTGAATCCCGCGCTACACCAGCAGGACGTGCAGGGTGCGGGGTCCGTGGACGCCTTCGACGCGGCTCAGTTCGATGTCGCTGGTGGCGCTGCCGCCGGAGATCCACGTGATCGGACGCCCGGCCCGGGTTGCGGGGACCATCCGCGCGACCATTTCGGGGACGTCCGAGACCACCTGATCGGCGGCGACGAGGCAGACGTGGACGTCCGGGACCAGCGAGAGCGCCCGGCGCCCCTGGCCTGGACCATGATCGAGGACGATCGTCCCCGTCACGGCGCCCGCCACCGCGCAGGTCGTGACGACGGCGTCGGTCTCGTCGAGGGTCGCCCGGGAAAGGGCAGGGGTGTCGCCGCGGATCACGATGCCGGCCTGGGCGATCGCGTCGACGACGGCCGGATCCAGCCCCGCGGGAAGGACGACCGATGTGACCCCGTGCGCCAGCAACGCCTCTACGACTGTCGCGCCGAGGTGGCCGGTGACCCGCTGGACGGTCGCCCCATAGTCCCGAACCCGCTCCTCGAAGAGGTCGAGCAAGTCGTCCGTCCGGCGTGGTTGGCCGTAAGCCCAGGGGACGTCCGTCTCGTCGTCGGCCGGGACGTCCGCGAGGGACGCCCTGATCCGCGCCAGGATTTCGTCGCGTGCGGAGGTCATCGCGGGCTCCCGTCCTTGTGGTGGGTGCGGGCGTACCAGGCGCGGAACGACTCGTTGGGGGGTGCCGGGACGTCGCGGGCGTTAGTCCACAGGGAGAGCGGCCACGGCAGCGGACCGAAATGATCCACTCGACCCTTCTTCAAGACCGCGCCGGTGCCCGAGATCGCCTTGGTGGTCGCGGCCCAGACTCCGGGGGAGCCCAGGACCTTGCCGGTGACTCGCATCGCGACGTCGTCGGCGTGGGGACGTCCGTGCGCCTTGGCTTCGACCACCTTGTGGCGCATGTGCACCAGCAGATCGGGTAGCGGAATCCGCACCGGACACACGTCCACGCAGGCCCCGCACAGCGTCGACGCGTAGGGCACGGAGGCGTCCACGGCGGAGGCGACACCCCGCAGTTGCGGGGTCAGGACCGCCCCGATCGGACCGGGATAGACCGAGCCGTAAGCGTGGCCGCCGACCTTCTCGTACACCGGGCAGATGTTGATGCAGGCCGAGCAGCGAATGCACCGCAGCGCGTCGCGGCCCACCGGGTCGGCCAGCACCTTGGTACGTCCGTTATCGATGAGGACCACGTGCGTCGCCTGCGGACCATCACCGTCGGTAGGTCCCGTCCAGAACGAGGTGTAGGGGTTCATCCGCTCGGCGGTCGAGCTGCGGGGCAACAACTGCAGGAAGACCTCAAGATCGGCCACGGATGGGATGACCTTCTCGATGCCCACCACCGAGATCAGGGTGTCGGCCAGGGTGAGGCACATGCGTCCGTTGCCCTCCGACTCCACCACGACGAGCGTGCCCGTCTCGGCCACGGCGAAGTTGGCCCCCGAGATCGCGACCTTGGCGCGCAGGAACTTTTCGCGCAGGTGCAGCCGGGCGGCTGCGGCGAGGTTGACCGGTTCGCTGTCGAGATCGTCCGGGGCCGGACGTCCGTAGCGTCCCATTTCATCGAGGAAGATCTGGCGCACCTCGGACCGGTTGCGGTGGATCGCCGGCACCAGAATGTGGCTCGGACGATCGTGCCCCAGCTGGACGATCAACTCCGCCAAATCAGTCTCCCAGGCGGCGATGCCGGCCTCTTCCAGGGCCTCGTTCATGTCGATTTCCTGGGTGGCCATGGATTTCACCTTGACCACCTCGCGGGCGGACGCTTGGTCACCTTGGGGGGTGGCTAGCGCCGCGTTGACCAGGCCGACGATGATGGCGTTGGCCTCCTCGGCGTCCCGCGCCCAATGCACGGTGCTGCCCGCGGCGGTCAGCGACTCCTCGAGTTGCAGAAGGTAGCGATCGAGGTGGCGCAGCGTCCGGTTCTTGATGGCCTCGCCGGCGAGACGAAGGTCCTCCCAGTCGTCCGCCTCGGAGGTGACGCCGACGCGTTTCGTCCGGATCGTCCGCATCGCGTCGTACAGGTTGCGGCGTTGGACGGCGTTGCCGAGTTCCACCTTCGACTGCTTGGGGAACGTGGGGGAGTCGAGGAAGCGCCCGGGAGGCGGCGCGGGAGTGAGGCGGTCGGCGTCGTGAGCGTTGGACGGACGCACCGGACGCTTACTCATGATCCGCCGCCGTGGACGCCAGGACCTCGACGAGGTGGATGGGCTTGATGCCGGCCTTCTGGCGGTTCAGCACGCCGGAGATGTTGAGCAAGCACAGGTTGTCGCCCGCGACGAGATATTCGGCACCGGTGTCGGCCACGTGGCGGGCCTTGTCGGAGGCCATCGCCACCGAAATGTCGGGGTTCTTGAGCGCGAAGGTGCCGCCGAAGCCGCAACAGCGGTCGGCGTCGGTCAGCTCGCGGACGGTGATGCCCCCCACCGCGGCCAGCAGGCGGTTCGGCTTGTCGCCCACGTGCGTGACGCGCAGCGAATGACAGGTCGGATGGAACGTGACCACGTGGGGGAAGTAGGCGCCCACATCGGTCACCTCGAGGACGTCCACGAGGAACTCACTGATGTCGAACGTGCGGGATGTCACCGCATCGACGTCCCGCCGGAGCCCAGGGTCTTTCGCGTAGTCGGCCAGCATCGCGTGTTGGTGCCGGATCGCCCCCACGCACGACCCCGACGGCGCGACGATGTAGTCGTAGCCGCCGAAGGTTTCGGCGAAGTTCCGCACGATGGGGACGCTCTGGTCGTAGTAGCCGGTGTTCACCAACGGCTGTCCGCAACAGGTTTGCTTCGTGGGGAACACCACGCGGCAACCCAGTCGCTCGAGCAACCGCGTGGTGGCCATCGGGGCCTGGGGAAACATCACGTCGTTGGCGCACGTCGCGAAGAGGGCGACGGTGATCCTGGCGCCCACGTCGGCGGTGGTCGCGGGGCCGGCCCCTCGCTGGGCTGGGGTGCTCGCCATGGGGTCCTCTCGGTCTGAACGGTCCGTGAGTCCGACAGGGGCTTCGGGGCCACTGCCGGGTCATGCACCAGCATCGCACCACGCGGGTCTTGTAGTTGTATGATAAGTGATATATGGTCAGACCACCAACTAAGAGGAGGATCGGATGACCGGTGTAGGACGTAGTCGTCTTGCGGCTGTGGGAACGGTGTTGGTGGCCTTGCTGGCCACCCTTGGAGCGTGTAGCAGCACTGGCGCTGCGAGCACGACGAGCGGGTCCGCGGCACCCGCCAAACTGACCATGTGGGTGCGATCGGGCACCGCGAAGCAAAGCCAGGCGATGGTGGATGCCTACAACGCTTCATCGAAGAACCACATTGACCTCACGGTCATCCCCAACGAGAACTATCTGCAGAAGGTCGGTGTGGCGGCCGGCTCGGGCGACCTTCCCGACTTGCTGACCAGCGACGGTGTCTTCACTCCGAACTACGTCAAGCAGGGGTTGTTTGCCGACGTGACCGAGCGACTCGCCTCCAGCGGCCTCAACACCAAAGTGGTCAAGGCGCAACTGGACGTGGGCAGCGCCAACGGCAAGAACTACACCGTTCCCCACACGGTCGCGATCTCGGTGCTGCTGCAAAACAACCTCCTGCTCACCCAGGCCGGCATCGACCCGACGGCGAAGATCACCTCGCTCACTCAGCTGGCTGACAATGCTGCGAAGGTGGCCAAGCTCGGCGGCGGCGTCAAAGGCATGTACATCACCGGTAACAACGGCGGGACGATTGGCTTCACCATGTTCCCGTCGGTGTGGGCAAGCGGTGGCGAGGTCCTGAATGCCGACGGCACCAAGGCGTCCCTGACCGACCCGAACGTGATCGGCGTGTTCAAGGCCTATAACGCTATGTACAAGGCGGGCACCATCGCGGAGGCCTCCAAGAACGAGAATGGCGCGACCCGCGACTCCGTCTTTGGGCAGGGAACGACTGGCTACATGCTGGGTGCCAGCAGTGCCCTGACCAATATCAAAGAATCCGACAAGATCAAGCTCGGCGTCCAGGCCATTCCGGGCCTGACTGGCGGTGAGTCGACCTACGTGGGCGGCGACGTCATCGGAATCGCTGCGGCCTCCAAGAATCAGGCCGCGGCCTGGGACTTCCTGGCCTGGTCGCTCTCGGACACCACCCAGGTGGAGGTGCTGGCCAAGGCTGGCTACCTGGTCTCCCGTCCGGACCTTGCCAACAACAAGTACTCGGCGGCCGATCCTCGGGTCGTCCTCATGAACAGCTTGGTCGCCAAGGGCCGGATTCCATTCGCGCTCAAGTACGGCCAGACCTTCAGCGATGCCAATGGGCCCTGGATCGCCGCCGCCCGGGGGGCGCTCTTCGGCGATGATCCAACGGGGGCGCTGACTGCAGCGGAACCCAAGGTCAACAGCTCCCTCCAGGGCTGACGTCTGATGGTGCGCTCCTGGAAGCGTTCCGACCTGGTGGGACTCGTGTACACGGGTCCCGCCGGGCTGGTCGCGCTCGTACTGTTCGGGATTCCGATTGTGGTGGCGTTCTACATGTCGCTCACGGACTGGCCGCTGATCGGCAATCCGAGGTTTGTGGGGCTCCAGCAATACCAAGCGATCGGTTCCAACGATCTGCTGATGTCATCCATCCCCTTCACCCTGGTCTACACCGCCGCGGCCACGACAGCCTTCTTCGTGGTCGCCTTGGGTTTGGCCTTGTTTGTTCAGGACGCCAAACGCGGCGTGGGGCTGTTTAGGACGGCCTTCTTCCTGCCCTCGGTTGTTGGAGTGACCTCCGCCACCTTGCTGTTCTACGCGATGTACAACAACGAGTACGGACCCCTGGACGATCTCTTGCGGGCTGTGGGCCTCGCTCACGGTGACGTGGACTTCTTAGGCACGCAAGGCAGCGCGTTCGCCTCCACCCTGGTGCTCACCACCTGGCGCTACGCCGGGTTCAACATGCTTCTACTGCTGACCGGCCTTCAAGCGATCCCCAAGGACCTCTACGAAGCCGCCGCCGTCGACGGCGCCTCTCGGTGGCGGGTGTTCACGCAGATCACCCTTCCCCTGCTGCGGCCGTCGATCGCGCTCATGCTCATCCTCACGGTCACGGGCAGCCTGTTGGTGTTTGAACCTTTCTTCGTCCTCACCGCCGGCGGGCCGGACAACTCGACGGTCACCGTCGTGATGGCCATGTTCCGCGAGGCCTTCACCAAGTTCGATCTGGGCGCAGCGGCCGCCATCTCGGTCGTCATTCTCATCGCCTTGGTGATTCTCAACTCACTTCAGTTCGTCGCCCTTCGTAAGGAGGACTAGATGGCCACCATCACGTCAACCATCGAGCCGGCCTCTCTGCCGAGCCGCCTGCGTCCAACGAGCGACACCGTCTCTGGCCGTCCCTTGTACTACGTCGTGGGCATCGTTCTGGTCATCTTGTTCCTGGCGCCTCTGCTGTGGAGCGCGTGGAAATCTGTGACCGGGAACGAGGCGGGTGGCTCAGGCTCCGGCCTGGGCTGGGACAACTACGCCCGCCTCTTCGCCTTCGGCGAGGGACTGCCCACCTATACCTGGAACAGCCTCTTCGTGGCATTCCTGACCGTCTTCGGGACCCTGGTGATCTCAACGCTGGCCGGCTACGGCTTTTCCAGGTTCCGGTTCCCAGGCAAGAACGTGATCTTCGTCCTGATTCTGGCCATCCTCATGGTCCCCCATCCGACGATCCTGATCCCCATCTACAAGATGTTCGCCATGGTCGGGCTGCAAAACTCGCTGGTTGGGTTGTCCCTTGTGATGATCATGTTCCAGTTGCCGTTCGGCGTCTTCATGATGCGCAACTCGTTCGAGGCGCTCCCACGTGAACTCGAAGAGAGCGCGCTCATCGACGGTTGCTCTCGGTTCCAAGCCATGTGGCGCGTCCTGCTCCGCCTCACCGTTCCCGGGCTTGTGACCGTCTCCATCTTCGCGTTCGTCGCCTCCTGGAACGAGTTCATGGCGGCGCTGGTGCTGTTGAGCAGCGGCAAGGTCTTCACGCTGCCCATCGCGCTGGTCAATCTTCGGAGCGGGGACTTCGGCTCCGTGGACCTTGGGGCCCTGCAGGCGGGTGTCGTCGTCACCGCGATTCCCTGCGTGGTGCTCTTTTTGGTGCTGCAGCGCTTCTACCTGGCTGGGTTCACGTCCGGCGCCATGAAGGGATGACCGACGTGTCAGACCTCGGCCTCGCCTGCGACCGGCAGGCGGCGACGGGCCCACGAATCACGGATGTGGGAGTCCATGGCCTCCTTGGCGGCGGAAGGGTCTCCTCGCAGCACGGCCTCGGCGATGGCCTCGTGTTCGCGCAAGGTTTGGTCGAAGTGGCCACCGGGATCATTGCCGCGGTAGCGACTGCTGTCGATCGCCTCTTCAATGAGAACGCGGGCAATGCTGCCCGAAAGGCGGTTGCCCGAAAGGGCGATGACGGCCCCGTGGAACGCCACGTCGGCGCCGCGGAACCTGGCCGGTTGGCGGACCATCGCCTGCATCGTTTGGAGGCTGGCGCGCAGCTCTTTGGTGTCGGCGCCGCCGGCAACCTTGACTGCGGCCTGGGCGGCCATGGCCGACTCCAACGCCGCTCGCGCCGAGCTCAGTTCGTCCAAGATCCCCAACGTGTCGTCATGGCGGATCATCGCCTCCAGCACGGTGGCGTCATGCACCTCCCATTTTGTGACCGGATTGATCGTGGTTCGCATGCCCTGCCGCGCGCGGACCAGGCCCTTTTCCTCAAGCCGTTTCAACGACTCGCGGACGACCGTGCGGCTCACGCCGAAATGGTCGGCGATCTCGCTTTCGGGTGGAAGCGTGCCGCCTGGAACGAACTCCCCGGACACGATGAGCTCCACGATGCCTTGGACGACCGAGACGCCCAAGCGTTCGGACGGACGACGCCGCCGCAGGAGTGCCAGGGGCGAGGGTTCCGCTGGGCTTTTCGGATCATCGACTGCCATGGCCGCAAGGGTAGCGGACATCACACAAGTTCCTCGGCGCCCGGGCGGGCAATCGTCCCGAGCGCTGGCCTCATTTTCGGGAAGGTCACTTAGTGAAGATCACGGGCTATCGCCTCTTGACGACGACTCACGATTGGGGGCGTCCGATCGGCGACATCAACGGAACGATCGAGGACGGCGTCACGTCTGTGCCGGTGGTGCTCCTGGAGACGGATTCGGGGCAGGTTGGCGTGGGCGTCGGCACCGCGGATGGGTTCGACCGGGTGTTCCCGGCCCTGGAGGGGGAGGACCCGAGGGCAGTCGCGTATTTGTATGACCGGATGCTGGCCCAGGTCTTCAAAACCGGCCACGCGGGGGAGGTGTTCGGCGCCATCGGAGCTTTCGACATGGCGCTGTGGGATCTCAAGGCGAAGGCGGCGGACCAGCCCCTCTGGCGCCTGCTCGGCGGCGCGGATCGCTATGTGCCGGGTTATGCCTCGGCGCTCTGCTGGCCCCTCACCGAGCAACGCGTCGCCGAGGTTTATGGCGAGTTCGCGGAGCGAGGTTTTGGCGGTGCCAAGCTCAAGGGCGGACGCGACGCTGAGTCGGACAAACGGCGCCTGACTATCGTGCGCGACGTGTTGCGGACCAACGTCCGCAACCCGGCGTTGATGGTGGACATCAACGAGGCACTCTTGCCGAAGCAAGCCCTTCGGCATGTGGCCGCGATCGAGAAGGACCTCGACCTCACCTGGGTCGAGGAGCCCGTGCGGCGCTGGGATGCCGAAGGGCATGCGCATGTGGGGCGTGGGATTCGGGCCGCGATCGCCTCGGGGGAGAACCTGACCGGGCTCGAGCAGTACCGGCAGCTGTTGGAATTGCATGCCGTCGACATCGTCCAAGCCGGTTCTGTGTGGGGCATCACGCATTTCTTGCGGGTGTCCGCGGTGGCCCACTTCTTCGACCTGCCGGTCAGCCCCGTCGCCTACCTGACGAACCCTCTGGCGCATGCGGCGGCCACCATACCGAACCACCTTGTCACCGAGGTGCAGACCCTGCGATTCCCCCGTGGCCTCCAGGTCGATCAAGAGTTTGACGGGGGCGGGATCATCCTCGGCGACCAGCCCGGTTTGGGAATCACCGTCGACGAGACACTCATGGTGCCGGGGCCAGAGGCACCCATCGGAAAGGCCCCAGCAACGGGCCCCCATGTGCGCCCCCGCGACGCGGGACGAAGTCTGGTCTCCTCGTGACCCGTCACTGGCACGGGCGAGTTCTCCCTGAGCGCCCTCCCCTTCGAAAGGACAAGATCACATGAAGTTTGCACGTCTCGGCCCCTTGGGGCAGGAGATACCGGCCATCATCACCCCGGCGGGAGTCGTCCGGGACATTCGCTCCATCACGGCTGACGTGGATGGCGCGTTCCTCGCTGGGGATGGGTTGGCCGAGGTGGCGAGGGCGGCACGGGGGGACCAGTTGCCGACCCTCGCCACCGAGGGGGTCCGTTACGGGGCGCCGATCGCCCGACCGACGAAAGTGGTTTGCATCGGTCTGAACTATTCCGATCATGCGGCTGAAACCAACGCGGCCATTCCGTCCGAACCGGTGGTCTTCATGAAGGATCCCTCGACGGTTCTCGGCCCGTTCGATGAGGTGCCTATCCCCAAGGACTCCCAGAAGACCGACTGGGAGGTTGAGCTCGGCGTGGTCATCGGGAAGACCGCTCGTTATCTGGCCTCGCCAGCCGCCGCCGCGGACGTGATCGGGGGCTACGTCCTCTCCCACGACGTGTCCGAACGCGAGTTTCAACTCGAGCGCGGCGGGACGTGGGACAAGGGCAAGAGCTGCGAAGGGTTCAACCCGCTGGGCCCCTGGCTGGTTACCCCGGACGAAGTGGGCGACCCGCAGGCGTTGGCCTTGAGTCTGGCTGTGAACGGGATCCCACGGCAGAAGGGCACGACGGCCAACCAGATCTTCAGCGTGGCTCACGTGGTGTGGTATCTGAGCCAAGTCATGGTGCTGCGACCTGGGGATTTGATCAACACGGGCACCCCGGCGGGCGTGGCCATGGGTGCGCCCGGGCAGCCGTATCTCCGCGCGGGTGACGTCGTCGAGCTGGCGATCGAGCGGCTTGGGGCATCGCGTCAGGTGTTTGTGGGCTGGCAGGACTACACGGCGGGCAGGTGGTCGCGGTGACCGCCCCAGAGTTTGATGGTTTGGTGGCCGTGGTGACGGGGGGTGCCTCGGGGATCGGGTTGGCCACGGCGGAAGAGTTGAGTGCGCGTGGTGCCAAGGTCGCCGTCGTCGATCTGGCGCCCGGCGTCCTGCCCGAGGGTTTGCAAGGCTTCGCCGCCGACATCACGTCCCGCGACCAGGTAGACCGCGCGGTGAACGCCATCGTCGCATGGGGTGGTGGGCTCGACATCCTGATCAACAATGCCGGGATCCCGGCGGTGGGGACGGTCGAAGCCAACGATGAGGCGGAATGGGCGCGCGTTTTCGACGTCAACGTCTTCGGGACCGTTCGGATGTCCGCGGCTGCGTTGCCGCACCTGCGTCGCTCCCGCAGCGCCTGCATCGTCAACGTCTGTTCGATCGCGGCGCTCAGCGGCATGCCCGATCGGGCCCTCTACAGCGCCACCAAGGGTGCTGTGTATTCGCTCACATTGGCCATGGCGACCGACCACGTCCACGAGGGCGTCCGCGTGAACTGCGTGTCCCCAGGCACGGTGCACACACCGTTCGTGGATCGAAACCTGGCCAGGGCCGATGATCCCGCGGCAGAGTTGGCGGCACTCAACGCCCGTCAGGCCATCGGACGCATGGTCGCGCCCGAAGAGGTCGCCTCCGCGGTCGCCTACCTCGCAAGCCCTCAGCAGGGTTCCACGACCGGGGTGGCGCTGAACGTCGACGGTGGCTTCACCAACCTGCGGTTGCGTCCGCCCGTGACTACGACCCGCGTAGCGATGGCGGACGAGAGTGACGCCTCATGATGGTCGCAAGCTATCTCGGTGCCGGCCAGCTGGCCGTCGACACCACCCCCGCGGTGCCCCCAGCGCCAGGGGAGGTCCAACTCCGGGTCGCTTTCGTGGGCATCTGCGGCACCGACCTGCACATCCTCCATGGCGCGATGGACGAACGGATCGCCCTGCCTCAAGCCATTGGCCACGAGGTCAGTGCAACAGTGGCTGCTCTCGGCGAGGGCGTCACCGGATGGGCGGTTGGTGATCGCGTCACCGTCATGCCGCTGGACTGGGACGGAACGTGCCCTGCCTGCCTGGCCGGTCACCGCCACCTGTGCCATCACCTCAACTTCGTCGGAATCGATTCGCCGGGCGGGCTGCAGGAATACTGGAACGTCGGAGTCTCTCTCCTCGTCGCTTTGCCCCCCTCGTTGGGCTTGAGGGAAGCCGCCCTCGCCGAACCGACAGCAGTAGCGGTCCATGACGTCCGGCGCTCGGGGCTGGCCACGGGGGACAAGGCCGTCGTCCTGGGTGGCGGGCCGATCGGGGTCTTGATCGCTGCGGTCGCGCGGCACCTCGGCGCCTTGGTGATGGTGAGCGAAGTGGACGCAGAGCGACGCCGCCTGGCAGCGAGCTTGGGGTTCGCGGTCGTTGATCCGACGGACGAGGCGCTGGGGGCCCGGGTCGAGGACTGGACGCGGGGCGCCGGTGCCGATGTGGTCTTCGAGGTTTCCGGGGCAGGGGCCGCCGTCGCCCAAGCCACGTCACTGCTGAAGGTGCGCGGCGTGCTGGTCGTGGTGGCTATTCACTCCCAGCCGCAAGCTGTTGACCTCAAGCGTGTCTTTTGGCGAGAACTCACGTTGCTGGGAACCCGCGTTTATGAGCGTGAGGACTTCGCTCGCGCGTTGGATCTTTTGGCGCACGGGGTGATTCCAGCCGCAGCGCTCATCTCGGCGGTGGAGCCGCTGCGGTCCGTCCCGGAGGCCTTCGAGCGGCTCCAGGGCGGCGGCGCGATGAAGATCCTCATCGCGGTGGGGGGCGATTCGACGTGACAAGTGAGCTCTCCAGCCTCCCCTGCCAGCTGTTTCGGCCCCCACCGGAACCCCAACACTTCACCAAACGGACTAGTTATCGAAGGAAGAACATGATTGATTTCCAGGACCGCGACCAGGTCGCGAAGGCGATTCAGTACACGAACGTGAACCCGGACCTGACCAGGGACGGTGTCGTGGCTCACCTTGAGCAATGCGTCCACTACGGATTTGACGCCGCCATGATCGGGCCCTGTTGGGTGCCCTTGGCGCGCGAAGTCCTGGCTGGCACGGGCGTCAAGGTCGCGAGCACTCTGAACTTCCCCATGGCCAACGACACGCTCGACATGAAGATCGCCGCGTTGCGCGCCTTGGCTGCCGCGGGTGCCGACCAGTTCGATTTCCCGCCGAACCCCGGCTACCTCCTGGGGGGCATGGAGGAGGAGTACCGCCGCGAGATGAACGAGATCGCTCGGATTGCTCACGCCGAAGGCATGGTGCTGAAGGCCATGTTGGAGTTCGGCTTCCTCCCGACCGATGACCTGAAGGTCAGGGCGACGCGAGCCGCCTTTGAAGCGGGCATCGACTGGGTCAAGCAGTCGTCGGGCTGGGGCAAGGGCGGTTGCGAGGCGACCACACACGATGTGGCGCTTCTCGCGGCCAACATCGAACTCCCGTGCCGCGTGAAGGTCTCGGGCAAGGTCAACACCCGAGAAAAGATGCAGGCCATGTTTGAGGCCGGGGCCGAACTGGTGGGCACCTCGTCCGGGCCGGCGATCGTAGACGGCATCGTTGGCGATCCCAACGCCTACTAGGGGTGGGCAATGGGTACGAAGCTGACGATTCTGGGGTCATACGCGAAGGCCTTGGTTGTGACCACCGACCGGATTCCCGTCACGGGTGAGACGCTCCTGGGCCGGGACTATCGCGAGACGTATGGCGGCAAGGGTTCTGATATGGCCGTCCAGGCCGCCCGGCTCGGCGCAGACGTGTCCTTCCTGGGCGTCGTGGGGCGCGACACCCTGGGCCAAGGATTCATTGATCTCATGGTTGCCGAGGGAGTCGATACGCAAGGCCTTCGGGTCACCGAGGAACTGAGCACCGGTGTCGGCCTGATCATCAAGGACGTTGCGGGCAGCAACATCATCGTCGTCGACATGGGTGCCAACCGCCTTTTCAGCACCGAGGATGTGGCCAGGTCCGCCGCCCAGATCAGGGGTGCGGACGTGGTTCTCGGCCAGCTGGAAATCCCGCTGGAGACGGTGCTTCAGGGGTTGGCTGTAGCGCATGGCGCGGGCGTTCGGACGGTGCTGAACCCGGCCCCGGCGGTAGACCTGACTCAGGTTGATCTCTCCGACATCGACATCCTGACGCCCAACGAAACCGAGGCGCGGGTCTTGCTGGGTCTGGCGCCCACCGACCCTACGAGCAATGTCGACATCGCCGCACGGATCCTCACCTTGGGTTGCCGGGCTGTCGTGATGACGCTCGGGGAGAGGGGCGCCGGGGTCTTCCAGCTGGTCGATGGGCAGGTGGTGGAAACACTGACCGGCGCCTGGCCGGTGGACGTGGTTGATTCCAACGGCGCTGGCGACAGTTTCAACGCTGCCCTGTGCACAGCGCTGGGTGAAGGGCGTGACCTCGCGGACGCCGCCAACTTCGCGTCCGCCACTGCCGGGTTGTGCTGCACCAAGTGGGAGACGGTCCCGTCCTACCACGACCGCTCCCAGGTTGAAGTGTTCATGAAGAAAGGAAGGAATCACGATGCGCACTGATCGCATTCTGCATCCCGAGCTGGCGCGAGCCCTTGCCGAGCTGGGGCACAGCGACACGGTCCTGGTGACTGACGCGGGGTTCCCCATCCCTCGCGCCGCGAACCGAATCGATCTGGGGTTCTACCCGGGCCTGCCGGACGTTGTCGACATCCTTCGCGTCCTGCGCAAGGAGTTGTTCGTGGAGGAGGTGCGCTTCGCACCTGAGCTCAAGTCGCACCATCCGACCATGTACGCCAAGGTCCAGGAGGTGTTCACGGGTGCCGGGGCACCGTTCCTCGCGGCGCCGCACGAGGAGCTCATCGAGGTGTGGGCGCCGCGGGCCAAGGTGGTGATCCGGTCAGGCTCCTTCGAGCCGTGGGCCAACTTCGCCCTCACGGCTTCCACTGATCCCTTCGCATGGTTCAGCGGTCCCGAGGTCACGATCCTCCCGGCCTATGTCGAACGACGTCGGCTCATGACGGAGAACATCGTCCCGAACCTGTCCTGACATGGCGCCAAGTGGCTTGGCGGTGACGACGGACCTAAGATGTTCCGGACAAGCGCCTATAGCTCAGTTGGTTAGAGCAGCGGACTTTTAATCCGCGGGTCCTGGGTTCGAGCCCCAGTGGGCGTACGAGCTGGCCCCCTTTGCCCCCCCCGCAAGCCAACAGCGACCAAACGCAGGCGATCGAGACAATCGCTGCCGCGAGCGTCAACCGCCTGGTGACGATGGCGAAGGGTGCGCTGGTCAAGCTTGTGATGTTTCCCACTTGGGCGTTCTGGATGTAGTTGGGCGAGATGGCCAGGGTCGTGACAACGAGGCCATCAGTCGACAACCACGTACCCGCACATCACGCTCGCCCGCCCGCCGCCGTCGCCGCAGTCCGTCCGACACCTAGCCCCACGGGCCACCGAACCCCCGGATTCGGTGGGGGGCGGATTAGGTGCCGGGTGGCCCGTAGTAGGGGACCGTGGGCGGCGTGGGCGGACCACCCGGGTATGTCGGGGGTGGATAGTTGGCCGGCGGGGGGCTGGTAGGCGTCGGAGGCTGAGCTGGTGGCGGTCCGAATGGCCCCGGAGGTGGACCCGCAGGGTATGTGCCGTGCATCATCTGCCCACCCGCAGCTGTCGGCGGGGTTGTGAACCGGTGCCGGGCGCGGCGGTTGATCACCATCACCGCGGCCACAGTTCCGATGACGACCACCGCAATGATTCCGATCATGATGGCCATCATGGTGGCCGGTTCCGGAACCCGGAACGCAGGCTGCCGGACAGGTGTCGATGTCGGTGTCGGGGTCGGGGAGGGCGGCGGCCACGGGGTCTCGGGCGGCACCGTTTTATAGCGGGGGCTGGTGCCCGGCTTCGACTGCGCCGGGTACGCGTTCACCACCTTCGGGTCGGTGCCCCGGTAGATGTATTCGGGGGCGTTCGGTAGCCAGCCCGGGCCGACGAGACCGTCGAGGTAGTCGGCGTACTGCTCCTTGGTGGGGGGCCTGATGGGGTTCCGTTCGATGAACGGGTTCGTGTCAGGGAACCCAGACGGGTCTTCGGTGGTCAAGGCGGTGGGGTTGAAGTTCCCGTAGCCCCACAAAATGTTCCATGAGTCGGCGTTGAGGGCGGTGCCGATCAGGGAACGTTCCAGCTGGTTCATGGTCGCGTTCGGGAACGCTTGCTTCGCTAACGCCAGGGCGCCTGCCACCATCGGCGCCGCGAACGAGGTGCCTTCCCCGAGGGCGGTCTCCAGTTTGGTGCCCGTGCTGTCGGGGTACCGTCCTGCGATGTCGACGCCAGGTGCCATGACGGTGAGCCCATCGCCGTAGTTGGAAAAGGCGGCCCGTTTCGAGTCCGTCCCGGCGGCGCCGACACCAACTACCCCGTTGAGCCCTGCTTGCCCCATGAACGGACTACTGCTGTTCCCTGCCGCGAACACGACCGCCACCCCCTTCGAGACGGCGCGCGCCACCGCTAACCCGGTCTGGTTGTCCTGGTCGCCCGTGACACCCCCCGACGAAATGCTCACGATATTCGCCCCATCAGTGACCGCCTGATTGATCAGCGCAGAGGTTTGACCATGCACTCCCTCCGGGCATGACATCGTGACTCCTGCATCCTTGTCCTGGGAGAAATACCCCACGTAGAACTTGAACGTTGCTTTTGGTGCCCACCCGTACAACCGGCTACCCAACAAGGCCAGGATCGTGGTGCCATGGCTGCGGGTCGAGATGTCACTCTGCACAGAACACGGGTTGGTGACCGTCGCGTCCACGCCCTTCAACTCGGGCACCGACAAGTCCGGGTTGCCGTCAATGACCGCAATCGTCACTCCGGAGCCGTCCAGCCCCCGAGCCTTCAACTTGTCCAGTTTGGTGGGTTTAAACCACCACTGGTCAGCGGCCGTAATCTCCCCGGCCGCGGCAGCAGGGATGGCGCCGACAGGAAACCACATGAACAACGCCATGAGGACAGCCGCAGCCCGCGGCAACCAGCGGGGCTTGTGGGCGCGCGCAACAACCCGGCCCCCCTCATCCAAGATCATGAGGGGAGCGTACCGGCGAACCCGGGCACCGAAACGGTGAAGGGTGTCCGAGTGGGACCATCTGGCCGCCAAATGGGGTTAGGTTCGCTTCACGACCCATGTGTCGGCCTCGACGGACGCCCAGTAGGCGCGGGGCATCTGGGGCACGCCTTGAGGGTCGGCCAATGGCACCTTCGCGGTGCAGCGCAACGAGCCCTCGAAGTTTGCGTTGGTCCCGGTCGGCACTGAAGGTGAACACCAGGGTGTTGATATTGACCCGGATCCTCGGGCCAGCAGTGGTGGCGCCTGCTCAAGGCGCCACTTCGTAGTGTGTGGCCAAGAGCGCCAACACATCGTCAACATCCCCAGGGCGAGCGACCAACCACCATCCTTCCGGCATTGTCGGAAGACGTGGATCGAATCGGTGGCCGTGTCGATGATGGTGGGCATGGTGGTGGTCAGCGGCTTGAGGGTGTCTTCTTTGACGCGGCAGAGGAAGATGCGGTCGCCATACTCTTGAAGGACGGCAGCAACGTGGGAGCGTCGGCGGTCCTCGCTGACGTCGCAAGCGAACAGACCCGTGAATGCGAGTTCGTCGCCCTCGAAGGCTGCTCGCAGTTGCTGCGCCTGACGGTAGAGATGTCGCCGCCACGTGCCGCTGAAGTCTGGGAGGGGGCGCGCTGGGGTCAGCATTCGCCGTTCGTGGGCGTCGAGCGACGATGTTGACCTGCCAGAATCTCATCTCGTTCGCACAAGGCTCCCCGGGGCCGCCGAACGCCGTGCTGGGTCTGGCCATGTTGGTGCTGTACGGGCTGTTCGCCGTGGCTCGCTTCCTCTCCATTCGCGGAATCTCGCGCCTGGGACATCGGCGCCTGCCCTCGCCTGGTGGACTGGTGCTGGGTTTCTTCGCCGCCTCCGAGGTGATCGCTTTCCTGCTCAAGCCGATCGGGGTGAATACCCTCACCACGTTCACCAAAGGCATTCCCGCAGCCCTGGTCTGGACGATCGTGATTCTCGCGCCCATCGTGTTGGGTGCCCTCCATGTGGCGTTCCTGCATATGTTCAACGCAGGCGTCGCCATGGCGGGCGTGTGGCTGGCCTTCAACGGCGTCGGCGACGTGACCTTTGTTGCCTCCATGGAGCTCATCGCCGCCTCAATGCTCGCCTACTGGATCACCCGCTGGATCGTCCGCGGCTTCGGCGGCGTCGGGCTTCTGTCTGACTGAACCCTCGCCGTCGCGTCGTGCGCGAGATGCTTCTGCGGGCCTGCTCAGAAGTGACAGTACGCTACCCGCGTTGACTCGCGGGCCGAGAGCGAGGCCAACCAGATCCTGATCTCACATTCTTGAGTGGGGCGACGTGCAACGGTCTCGTGGGAATCGGTCTGCGACTGGCACGAGTTTCAATTCACATTCGTTGAGTGGGGCACCGTGCAGCGGCCCGACACCTCGACGTCACCCCATTACCTACCCGGTTTCAATTCACATTCGTGAGCGGGGTGCCGTGCAACAGGATAAACGGTTCCAGCCCCCTGCTGGAGGCGCACGCGTTTCAATTCACATTCGTGAGTGGGGTGCCGTGCAACTACTCCGTACCGAGAGAGATGTGGTTTGTGTTCCCGGGTTTCAATTCACATTCGTGAGGGGGGTGCCGTGCAACTACTCATCATCATCATCATCGGCAGCATCAACGCCGGAGCGTTTCAATTCACATTCGTGAGCGGGGTGCCGTGCAATTCCCTGATGATGCTGGTGGGCGCCATGTCGCCAGTTTCAATTCACATTCGCGAGTGGGGTGCCGTGCAACATGCGCCGATTCTTGCGACCCCTTTTGGTGGTCCTCGCCCTCATCGTCGGAGGTCTGACGGGTTTCAATTCACATTCGTGAGTGGGGTGCCGTGCAACATGTCCGAATCCAGCGACCCCCGCCCCATCCCCGAGTTTCAATTCACATTCGTGAGTGGGGTGCCGTGCAACACGGACGAAGCCAGGAGAGGCATCGACAAGCAGATCGTTTCAATTCACATTCGTGAGTGGGGTGCCGTGCAACCGCAGGTGCAACGCTGGTTCTGCAGCTGCTCTGGAACAGTGTTTCAATTCACATTCGTGAGTGGGGTGCCGTGCAACCGCCGCAAGTTCGTACCTCCACTCACAAAGGTTTCAATTCACATTCGTGAGTGGGGTGCCGTGCAACACTTGGACGACAATATCCGCAACCTCTGTGGCGCAGCCGTTTCAATTCACATTCGTGAGTGGGGTGCCGTGCAACGTTGGCAGGGACCGCTTCGTCCTGTCAGCCGGCCACTTCGTCCTGTCAGCCGGCCACTCGTGTTTCAATTCACATTCGTGAGTGGGGTGCCGTGCAACCCCGGCGGTTTTTCTGACCTTGTGACTAGGGGAAACGTATCCACGGTTGCAGACCCCCGCTGCTTCGCGTCGCGCAAGGGTGCCCGAGTTGGCAGTTTTGGTGGCATCGTGCCTTGTCAGGTGGGCAACGCACCCTCGGTGCCATTGCGTGATCAAGCTGCCACCCCCCCCGGCAGCTAAGGGCAGGGATTTCCTGGTCTTCAGAGTACCGCCCAGTAGAGGGTTGGCTCGGGGGGCGAGGCTTGTCCGATTGTTTCGACGGTGCTCCAGCAGTCTTGGCATTGTCGGAAGACGTAGATCGAATCGGTGGCGGTGTCGATGATGGTGCGCATGGTGGTGGTCAGCTGCTTGAGGGTGTCTTCTTCGACGCGGCAGAGGAACACGGAGAACTGGATGCGATCGCCATACTTTTGAAGGACGGCAGCAACGTGGGAGCGCCGGCGATCCTCGCTGACGTCGTAAGCGATCACGGCTGTCAGCGCCATGACAGACCCGTGAACGCAAGTTCGTCGCCCTCGATGGCCGCGCGCAGTTGCTGCGCCTGACGGTAGAGATGTCGCCGCCACGTGCCGCTGAAGTCTGGGAGGGAGCGCGCATGGGTGAGCATTCGCCGTTCGTAGGCGGGCAGCAATGCCTCCTTTCCCGCTCGCGTGAGCAAGACACCGGTCTTTCCCTTAGGTGTTTCCCCATGCTCTGGGCGTAGGGCGTGGCTCCGGGCCAGTTGGAGCACCACTTGATCAACGATCAAGGGCCGGAACTCCTCCATGAGATCCAGTACCAGGGCAGGTTGGTTTCGGGATTCGGTGTGCAAGCAGCCGATCGCTGGTTCCAGCCCTGTCGCCACCACGGCGGTGGCGCATTCACCTTGCAGGATTGTGTAGCCGAGGGAGAGGGCCGCATTGACCACATCGAGGGGAGGTTGACGATTCCTCCCGGAAAAGGCCAGTTCCTCGGGGAGCAGCGCCCGCCAGGCGCCGAAGTAGGCGTTCGCCGCCGCTCCCTCGAGGCCCATGAGTTCCATGGTGGTCGTCGCTTGGCCCAACATGGCCACCATGGCCTCGATCTGCGCGATGGACGGTGACACGGTCCGCGCGTTGTCCTCTCGCAAGAAGTGACGCAGCAACACCGCCTGCTTCACCAACTTGGCCTCGACGATTCGGCGCGCGATGCCCAGCGCGGCAGCCTCGGTCATGGCCAGTTGCGCCTTAAGGCGTGCCACCCGCGGCCCTCCCGTGGCGGCGAGCAGTTGCCCTTGGTAACTGCCTCGCCGGGAAGCGAAGGTCACCGGCACGTCCGTTCCCATGGCCCAAGCGCGAGCACCGGCCGATAGGCCGACGGCCCCAAAGCACACGATGCGTGACACCTGCGACTGAGGAACCGACAGGAGTTCGACTGCGTCCTCGCTTTCGACGATCACCCGCCCGGACTTCACGCGAACCCGGCCACCCTGACGGGCTGCGTAGAGGATGCGCCGCTCCGGTGTCGTCACCCGATGATCCGCGAGCTCTGGTGGGTAGCGGTTCCCGAAGTCCTCGCCCAAGAAGCAGAACCCATCGTCGAAGGACATCACCTCCGTCTTCTCTTCCGCGATCGTCATCGTCATCCTTTCCAACGTGTCGCGCACGATCATGAGGGCTTGCTCGGC
The DNA here is from genome assembly GCA_016716635.1 of Micropruina sp. Lineage (GTDB taxonomy): Bacteria > Actinomycetota > Actinomycetes > Propionibacteriales > Propionibacteriaceae > JADJVZ01. The sequence continues at coordinate 351,173 of JADJVZ010000014.1, read as the reverse complement.
GGCTTGCTTTGAGCGGGCCGCGATGACTAGATCGTCGGCGTAGCGGATGGTGGGGTGGCCTTTCGATGTCAAGGCGCCGTCCAAAGGCAAGAGGGCGAGATTGCACAGCAGGGGAGACAAGGGGCTGCCCTGCGGGAGGCCTGGCGCGACGGCGCGCCCCTTGGAGGAGCGCACGCAACGCTGCGTGAACTTGACCACCAGGGCGACCACCGCAGCATCGGGAACCAGCGACCGCAAGGCGCCCGTGGCCTGGGTTGGGTCAAGGGTGGGGAAGCAGTCCTTGATATCCGTTCGCAACACCCAGTTGTATCCCTCCTCCCGCAAGCGGACCACCGCTTGGACGGCGTCCACCACTCCCAGCCCTGGACGGAAGCCGAAAGCGGCGGCCCCGAGGATAGGGTCGACCCAGGGAGTGATGAGGTCGAGCAGGGCGCGTTCAACCACCCGGTCTCTGGCCGTGGGGATCTGCAAGACCCGCTTGGAACCGTCGTCCTTGGGGATGCGAACCTCGACGAGATCGTCAGGTTCGAAGGTGCCGTCAGTGAGGGAAGTCGCAATCTCCTGCAGGTTCTCCTTGAGGTTCTCGGCGAAGGCTGCCAATCCTGCGCTGATCGCGCCGTCTGCTGCGTCCTTGGCCACAAGCTCCAGCCACGCTGCGTTCAGCGTAGAGATCTCGGCCAATCGCTGATGGAGCGTTTGTGTCATCGTTCGGCGGGTTTACCGGCCCGTCCGGCGACGACAACAGACCCCATGCCGTGTTGAACGTAGCCTCCCATCCCGGCGAACTCTGCGAGGCGCATGAGTCGTTCGATCGTGTGGCGACCCTCATCCGTGCTCGGTAGCCCCGAACGCGCTGGTACCCAGGTCCATTCGGCGGTACCGACGGCCCCGCGCAGAGGCGTGGGTGCGTCAAGATAGGCGACGTCGCGGATCGTCGCCGAGGTCACGGCAACCGCGCGGGCAGCGCTCTCGTCGAACTCTGCGGCGCCTTCTTGCGCGGGCCAGCGCACTGCCAATCCACGAAGGAGCGCGAACGGTTCCGGCCACGGTTGGGCAACCCCGGCTGTGCGCACCACGCATGGGGACGTGAACTCAAGGCGCCACTGCGCGGTGCCAAGGTCGGCCGCCAGGTCGGCCCAGGTGCTTTCGGCCACGCAGGTGACCGACTCCACGATGCCCACACGCGGGAAGGTCGTTCCAAATTGAATGGCGCGCCCCGACTGCAAGGTGCTCAGCGCCTGCGCGAGGCCGTCCTCGACGCAACCGATCCGAAACGCCACCCCTGCTGAACCGTCGAGGCGAGATTTGACGCTGTACGCCTTTCGGCTGGCATGCTCCACGTCCGTCTCGGAGAACCATGCGGACAAGAACCGATGCATTCCCGACATTCGGACGTTACTGGGCTCAATCCCCGATATGCGCACTTCCCAGATCGTCGGCATGCCATGCTCCTCGCAGTCGCGGTTTGTGAACGATGATGTGCTGACGATAGCGAGGGACTGTGAGACATCGAGGCAAAGTTTCACCCACGTGGGGCTCGATCATGGGGGCTGGACGGGCTGCGCAGGGAAGCCTTCTTGTGACGGTGGCTTTGATTCCCTCGCTCTTGACCCAGGTGTTCATTCTGATTGGCACGAGCATCTCGACGCTGGGATGGGTCATTATCTTGGGGTCCTTCACGCTCGCTTTCTTCCTTTTGTTCGCGGGGAAGGAGTTCGCGCGACGGCGGCGCCTAGAGCTGCCGACGACCGTGGACAGCCTTGATGGCAAGGATCTGGAGAAGATCACCACGCTGATCAGCGTCCTCGGAGCCACCGCGGAAGAAGAAGAAAAGGACGAAAGAAAGATCAGTGCCGTGCAGCGGCTGATCATCAACCTACCGAACCTGACTAGCGTCCACGTGATCTTGGCGGCACCCGGGGGGCAAAGCGCATCTTCTCCTGGCGCCCCACCTGTCGATAACGAGAAGCAGTGGTTGACGACCTTGCGGAAGTGGGCACAAAGCAAAGGGCACCTCGTGAGTATCTCCGAGGTCGGCGGCATTCGGCCTAGTCGTTTCGCGGTCGAGGAAGGCAGAATCGCCGACCTCGAGAGGTACGTGCGCGACCTTCCCGGTGACGGTGCGATCGTCGATATCACGAGCGACAACAAGCCCATGGGTGTCACGATGTTTCTAGTTGCCGCCGCTGCGGGGCTGCCGGCCACCGTCATACCGTCGGGGTTTCCGGGGAATCCGGATGGGCGGTTCATGCTACTGGCGCTCACTGATCCCAACAATCTGTTCACGTCCCACGCGCCTAACACGGTCAAGGGGCCATAGGAATGCCTACCTTCTTGATCACCCGAGTCGGAAGACGGCTGCACGTGGGGTTCGGGGAGCCTGCTAGCGGCGACGCGGTCGTCCGGGATGCCGCGGCAGCTATCAACGCCCTTGCAGCCCAGGGTCAACTCGACGGCGGAGGGCTGATCGGGGTCAACGGCCCGTGCAGCCTGGCGGCGATGGCGGCCATCGTCCATGTGCTGGCCCATCGGTTCGCGACCGTTGCCATCTTCGATCCCAAGCTGGACGCCTACATCGTGGCGATCTCACACGAGCCGTCCATGCCGGTCGGTGGCCTGCTTACCAGGGAACAGCTAGAACAACCCGACATCCGAACACCTGAAGGGCGACAGGCATGAGCACCGTCGTGGAATCCAAGGCGCGAGCCTGGGTCTTGATCGAAACCGGATCGAATCAGGACTTCATTTTTCAGTCCTCGCGGCAGCGGTTTCAGGTGGGCGCCAGCGCCCTGATCAAAGACGTGGCGACCTGGGTCGAGGAGGCCGTGAAGGCCCTCGGTGGCCTGCACCAATCCCAGGTTGACATCGTCGTCTGTACCTCAGGCAAGGCGGTGCTGCTGGTCGATGACCCTGCCGTTGGCCGCGAGATCGTCACGGCGGTCACCCTGCGGGCCCTCGACCAGGCGCCAGGCATGGATCTTTGGGGTTACGTCGAGCCCACGACACTGGCGGGCGACCCTATGGTTCGCCTTGAGGCACTGCATGGGTTCCACGCCCGAGCGCGCTGGGGGCGTCCTTCTCCTCGGGTCCGGGCGCCGTTACAGCCCTTCATGGAGGCTTGTTCCCTGACCGGACGTCCGTCCGCCTCCCTCATGAACTTCGCGCCGGGCGCCAAGACCCAAGTCTCGCCGCTGGCCCGCCTTGCGGCCGAGCGAGCCGATACGGCCCGAGCCTCCTGGAGCAAGGAGGTGCGAAGGGTGACGTTGAAGGACCTTTCCCGCGAGGTGGCAAACGCGGGCTGGGTGGCCATCGTGCACGCGGACGGAAACCGGATCGGCGAGATCATCCAACGCCTGGTGGAGGTGGATACCTACCGCGCCTTTAGCGAAGCGCTCGCCGACTGCACCGCCAGCGCGTTCGACGCTGCGGTGGCGGCCGTGAGCCAGTCCGTGCCCGATCTCAAGGATTGGTTATTGCCGCTGATCCTGGGCGGCGACGACACCACGTTCATTTGCGACGGACGCCTGGCGATCCGCTTCACCTCCGCCTACTTGACCGCGTTCGAGCACGCCTCCGCCGCCAGCGCGCCCATCCGTGATGCGGTGGCTGAGGCAGCGGCAAACGGGGCCACCGCGGCCGAAGCGGGGCACCTCACGGCGGCCGCCGGCATCGCGTTGGTCAAACCACACTTTCCCTACCATGCCGCCTACGACCTCGCCGAGTCCCTCGCGCACAGCGTGAAGGAGCGGGGATTCTCGAGCGTCGGACGCTCGTCCTACGACTTCCACGTGCTGCACGACTCGGTCGCGCGTCCGCTGTCGGACCTGCGGGACGCGTTGGTAACCACGCACCTCACGGACGACACCGCGCACACGGTTTCCGCCTGGGCCGGGCCGTTCCTCGCCCCCAGCGGCGTCGGTGCCGCCGAGAACGTGCGGGATGACGCCCACCTTTTTGCGGCGGCGCAAGTGCTTGGAGGCGACCGGGACGAACGTCTGCTCAGCGGCTCGGCGATCCACGACCTACGGGTCGCGGCCGTCGAGAGCCGAAGCGCCTTCGAGGTGGCCCGCCGTCGAATTCGAGGCACGCTGCAGCCAGCGAATCGACCCAAATTTGACCGCTTCATCGAAGCCCAGATTGACCAAAAGGCCGTGGACCCAGCGACACACCCCGTCACCTTCGGGCGGATCCTCGCCACTATCGATCTGGTCGACATCGAAGCAGGCAGGGCCCAAGGCGTTCGTCCAGCGGCCTCGGCGAAGGCAGGACGGCCATGACCGTGGTCTCTGGAATGCTCACTATTCGGTTCGATAGCGACTGGCATTGCGGCAGCGGTCAGGCCCGTTACGCCGGCTTCGATCGGACCATCGCCCGCGACGTCGATGGTCTGCCCTTCGTGCCCGCGAAGACCGTTCTCGGGCTGTGGCGCGACGCATGCGAGAAGGCGGCGAACGGGCTCGACGAGGGCCCACATGGGGCCTGGAATGAGCTGGTTCGGCGGATCTTCGGCTCGGCCGGCGGAGACGATCCGGACGTGTCACGCGGGCGCCTGTACGTCGAACCGGCACGCCTACCCGAACCCTGGCGCGCCCACCTGCGTCCCCAGGGCACCGATCCGACACTGGCAACCATGCTGCGCTCGGCGCTCACGGTGAGCCGCTACGGCGTCGCGATCAACAACGACACCGGTGTCGCCGAAGATGACACGCTCAGGCTCATCGAATACGCCCGCGCGGGTTTGAGCGTCGAAACCCCCTTCCATCTGGAGGTCGACGGCGACACCTGGGCACTCGAGTTGCTGCTGCAGGCAGGGGTGTCACTGTGGCATCACACCGGCTCCCACCGGCGCCGCGGGGCGGGTGCTTGCCAGGTCACCCTCACCGGCGTGGAGACGCCTTTCGCACTCCTGGCCAAGCACACCGACAACGAGGTGCGTGACTTCCAGGCGAGCAGTGTCACGTTTGCCGCAGCCGCGCCGCTCCCGCTTGCCGCAGTGCCCACGCGAGCCGGCTTCCTGGCTCGCCATGCGGAGATCGTCATCACCACCCTGGCACCGGTGCTGTGCGCGAAGGGCGTGCAGGGCAACGTGCTCACCGGTCACGACATGATTCCGGGTGCCACGATTCTCCCGATCATCGCGCGCGCCCTGGGCGATCGCGCCACGGGGCTCATCCGCGGCGGGCACCTCGTCGTCACCGATGCCACGGTCAGTGTGGACGGACGACGCGCCGCCCCCATGCCTAAGCGCGTTGTGTCCGGCGACAAGGGGCGCGCTTGGCACACCACCGGGGTGGTCGCGGACGCCTTCGGTGGCGTGACGGGAGCCCGAGCATTGAGCGGGTGGTGCGTGCCTTCGGAGGAGGCTTGGCTGGCAGCCCACACAACCCTGGTCGACACCGCTCACGCCTCGATCAGCGACGACACCCAGCGCCCTGACGCCGACGGCTTCTACACCTTCGAGGCCATCCCTGCGGGGGTGATTCTCCGGGCTGAAGTCTGGGGGAGCGAGGAGCTCAGCGCGGCGGAATGGCAGACCATTCTCCGCCTCCCAGCCGCGCATTCCCTGGGCCGCTATCGCCGCGGCGACTTCGGGGCCGTCCACCTGACGGTGGCGGCGGCCGGGGCTACCGAGGTGGGTGCCGAATCTGTCGACACCCTAGACCTCTGGCTCACCTCGGACGCTTACGTTCTTGACCAGTTCGGCAACGCGGATCCCACGTTGGCAGGGCTGGCCGCAGCCTTGGGAGCCGCGCTCTCAACGAAGGTCACCCCGCACGCCGAGAAGGCCCTGTTGAGCGTCGTGCGACGGGAGTCCTGGACGGCAACCCAAGCGCTACCCCGGCTCTCGCTGCCCTGCGTTGCGGGCGGGTCTGTGGCCCGATTCACGATCGCCACTGCGCGGCCCCTGGCGGACATCGAAGCCGCCCTTCGCGGTGGCATCGGCGAGCGTCGCACCGAAGGCTTCGGCCAGGTTCGACTGCTCACGAGTCCTCCTACTCGAATGATCGCCAAGCGACCGGACACCGTCCAGCCAGAAGCCGTGGCTTCTAGCGATACGGCACCCGTTGGCTTTGACAGCCTCCTCCGGAGCGCATGGCGAGCGGAACTTCGACGACGGATCCAGCTGATGGCGGGCAATCCGACGACCCGTCGAGCCGTGGCGGGGCCGAAGGTCACCACCTCCCAATTGGGTGCCTTGCGCGAATCTGCGCGGCAACTGCCAACCGATGCCGATTCCGTCGCGCGGTGGGTCACAGCCACCCGCTTCAAGGAAGGCTCGGATGGCAACTGGGGCAAATCCCTAGACCACATCGTGAAGGTGGGTGGGAAGGCCCCCCAAGGCGAGTGGGCCAGCAGGATCGCTGCTGAACTCAACGCGCTCGACAAGACCTCACCGGCGGTGCCGAGCGATCTGGGTGGAGTGCCTCCGCAAGACGTGGCTGTTGCCTACCTCTGCGAGGTGCTCGCTGAGGCATCGCGAGACGCATCGCCCGGACGCAACGGTGAACGAACAGCCACTCGGGACGCCAAAGGTGGCGTGCGATGAGTCGCCATGTGGTGGGGGAATACCTGCTCGAAGGAACGCTGGAGGCGCGAAGCCCCGTTGCCATTGGCAGTGGCGAACCCGGGGCTGGGGTCGATTCGACCTGTGTGCGGGACGGCAACGATCGGCTGATCGTCCCGGGCACAGCCCTCGCGGGGTTGCTGCGCCAGCGGTTCGGTGACGACGCGGCGCCGTTCGGCAGCCAGGCGGTGGCCTCACACTTGTTCATCGACGACGCCGTCTGCGACGACGCGACGCCGGTGGTGGAGTTTCGCGATGGTGTCGGCATCGACCGACGCACGGGGGCGGCTGCGGACACCGTCCTCTACGCCCACGAAGTGGTCGCCCGAGGCAGCACTTTCACTCTGCGGATCAGGCTCGAAGCCGTGGCTTCCCCCACGGCCGTGCACGGTGAATCTCCAGTCTCTGGGGTGGGCCTGAGTAAGGATGAGGCGAAGGCGTGGATCATGGCCATCGCGGGGCACCTAGCGACGCCCCAGTCGGTGGGTCGAGGAACGTCGACCGGTCTTGGGTCTCTCGAACTCACGAATGCCTCCCTGCGCTGGATCGGCATGGCGGATCGCGGCTCCCTCCTGGCTTTCCTTAAGGACGGATACCAAAACCCCGCCAAGGCTCAGCTGGATTTGGCAGAAGCACGGGAAGCGACCCTCGGGGCGCTCGGAGGGACGGGCGGGCCGCGCATCCGCGTGGTCATTCCCTGGCGCGCCAAGAGCCCGCTCCTCGTCTCTGTGGGAGCCAACGGGCTGGCAGATCGCGTGCCGCAAACGAGCGTTCGCGACGGCAGGGCCGGCGTCGCTGGGGTCGCCGCGCGCAAGGCGACCACGAGTTTGGTGATCCCCGGACGTTCATGGAAGGGCGTTCTTCGCACGCGTGCCGAACGCATCGTCCGGACGCTGATCGAGCAGGACGCTCCCGAAGACTTCCTCGCGCAGATGAGTCAGGATCTGGGACCCGTTCAGCGGCTTTTCGGAAGGACACCTCTTCGCGCCAACGGCCAGGCGAAGGCGCAGCCGGGCCAGGCTGGAGCGCTCCGCGTCCACGAGGTGTACTCACCCGAGGTCAAGGGCTGGCGTGAGTTGATGACGAAGCTGGCGGCTTTCGGTGAACACGACGACTCGCTTGATCGGAGCCGTGCCAAAGGGGCTCAGACCGCGGCGGTCAATGCCTTACTCAAGGGCAAGCCCCTGATCCTGAGCCAGAATGTCGCGATCAGTCGCTGGACCGGTGGGGCGGAGGACGGCAAGCTCTTCGCCACGGTGGCCGCGGGGCCCTGGTTTGGCCGCGGCGACAAGCCGGGCGAGGCGACCTGGGATCCGCTCGTTCTCGAGTTGGACGTGTCGCGCCTCGGTGCCACGGACGACGAACGTCGAAGTGCCCTGATGCTGCTCGTGTTCGTCCTTCGTGACCTCGCGGAGGGATGGATCGGCATCGGCTTCGGCACCACCCGCGGCTTCGGTGAGATCGAGGCCACCCTCGGCGACATCACCATCAGCAACGCCGACCAGGCTGCGCCGGGTCTTCCAGCGTCGTTCTCGGTCACACAGGTCTTCGCCTCACCGGACTGGGCCGCGCCCATGGTGGCGGCCTGGAATGCCGAGTGTGAGGCGGTGCGGCACAGGGCCGACTCGGCCAACGAGAGCGCACAAGGAGGGGACCGATGAGCGTTCCACGTATGCCCCACACAGGCTCCCTGGTCGAGGCGCTCGCCGCTGCGGATTCCGCGCTGGTTGTGGGGTTCGCGCAGTCTCCGCAGTCCTCGGTGTTCATCCGACGCGAAGGCGAGAGCCTAGTCACGCCCACGTCGGACGGATCTCGGCTCGAACCGGTTGACCTCGACTGGATCTACGATCTGCGGCTCTTCTGGCCGCAAGCTGAGCTGCACTGGTGGTGGGACCAGCGAGAGGCCGTCGGCACCTGGTCCGTCCTGAACGACGAGGCCGCGAACGAACTCCGTTGGAAGAACCGAGGCACCGATACGCGGCTCATTCGTGGCAGCGTAGGCACCTCACTGAACGGCTGGTCGCGGGTCCACGACGGCCACTCACGCCCTTTGTGGGTGCCCATCGAATCGCAACGCGGAGCTCGGCTTCAGGTGCAGGTGGCTGAATACACCGCCCGGGATACCCACGGCAATGTCGGCGTCGTTGCCGAACGCCTCATGGGGATAGAAGAGTCCTCGAAGGGGGATCAGGCATGAAAGATCGTCGCTACACCTTGAAGGTCACGGGGAAGATCTGGGATTTGATCCCCAGTAACCCAGCGATCGATAAGCGGGCGTCACTACCCATATCCCTGAGAGACGGGCTCCAACCCGGGCAACGGCTCTCGGTGGATTTCGACGCGACGGGAACGGTGTCCGCCGTGCGCATCGACACCTCACCGGTGCCTGAGCCCATTGCCCCGCCCGTCCCAACCCCCGCAAACGTCCAAGGCTCACGACAGCACCAGGAGGCCAGAATCCGGCCAGGCACGCAACGTGGCTACGGGCTCGGGGCGCCTGGCAGGTCCGGCGCCGGGGGGACGGGGAACCGTGGAGGCCATCAAGGAACTGCAAACCCTCGAGCCGTCAGGACGAATCCGGGGGAGGTTACGGGCTACTTCGCCAACCCGTACAACTTCGTTCCATTCTCAACGCTGATGCGCACGGGGCAACTAGCCCAGGGACAGGCAAAACCTCACGGTCGGTCAGCCAGTGACCGTTACAACGCCAAGCTCGTGGTGACCATGGAGACCGTCACCCCGCTGTTGACCATGGAATTGACTAACCGGGCGAAAAACCGGCCGGGGGAGTACAGCGTCCGCCGGGATCCAGAGGGCCTACCCATCATCCCGGGATCCTCGATCAAAGGCATGCTGCGGGCGGCGTACGAGCAAATCACGGGGTCGCGCCTCGCGCACTTCAGTCACGAGGATCCCCTGATCCGTCGCTCTGAGCCGCTTGACGCCCAAAGGCTCCGATTGGCCAAAGTGGTGTCGCATGATCGGGATGCCAAACTCCTTCGCCTGAGCGTGTTTCAGGACTTGATACCCAAGGCCGAGGCACCGGGCCAGGTGCTCTATGGCGTTTCGATTCAGCGATCCATGATCGACGCAGAATGTCATGGTCGCGAGGTGGCAGTGTGGGTCTACCTTGAGCGGAACAAGTCCGGGAGTTACGTTTGGCGCGCGCTCACCAAACCGAGCCTGGAACCCCTGCCGAGGTCGCACGTCACCGAGCCGTCGACCGCCGTGCGCGGCACTCTCGCGTTGCTCATGGGTCGGTTGCACGTAACCGGACGGACCTTCCCTGGCAAACGCAAAGAGCGCTTCTTCGTCGACGAGGTCGTTGAGGGTTCCGTCGACGCGGTTATAGACCAGTGGCAGGTTCAGGGGGGTGCCTACGACGCCGTGATGGCCGATTGGGGGCGGCGCTTGGAGTCGTTCAATACTAAGCCCGCAAGAGAAGGCGATGTCCGCCTCGAGGTGGGGCAATACGTCACCCACAAGGCCACGTGGAAGCAGCTCTTGCCTGGGCAGACTGTGTACTTGTGGCGAGAAGACCCGCACAGCAAGCTCTTCCCGGCGCTCATCACCCGCCACAGCTATCCCAAGTCGCCTAAGACACTGTTAGATGAAACGCTTTGGTCAGCGCAAGACACTAAGCAACTCACGGCTGCCGAGCGCCTGTTCGGCTGGGTGCCAGCCAAAGAGGGTAGTCCCGATCAGGCTCACCGCGGGCAGCTACGCGTCGGTGGGGTCGTTTGCCTCGGCGTAGGGCCGGGTGGGCGACACGCTGACACCGACACCTGGGAGTTGGCGACGCTGAACTCACCGAAGCCCTCACATGCGCGCTTCTACACACGGGATGGGGACGGCTCGCCACCGCACGGGCAGAGGCGCCAGGACGGGTACCAAGCGAGACAGATCCTTGCGGGCCACAAGGTCTATCCACACCACGCGGGGCGTCCGGATGAGTACTGGGCGCTGCCCCTTGGGGGATATAAGACCGGGGATCAACCGCGCCAAGTACAGAACAAGTACGTGAACTTCCTTGCCGCACCTGACCAGTCCCCAGACACGTCCATCGCGATCAAGGACTGGGTGCCCGTCGGCTCGCAGTTCAAGACAACCCTGTATGTAGAGAACGTCGCCCCCGAGGAGCTCGCCGCCTTGTTGTGGATCGTCACGCTCGCCGAGGACGTCTATCTTCGTCTGGGCATGGGCAAACCGTTGGGGTTCGGAAGCATCAAACTGCGACTCGACACCAGCGAGAGCACACTCGCGGACGCCACGGAAACGAAGGACAGGTACACCTCCCTGGTGACGCCGGAGTCGGAGGGAACGTCGGTCGATGCGAGCGTCAAGCACTTGGTGGAGGAGTTCGACACGCGGTTCCGTCAAACCGCCCTCGCGGCCTACCAGGCGTTCCTGGCCGCGGCTCGCGGCACAACGCTCCCGGTGCATTACCCACGGGTGCCTCCGCAAGGGTCGACCCATGACGTCCCCCCGCAGGGCGAGACCTACCAATGGTTCGTCAACGACGAGAACAAACCCAAGGAGGGGGTGAAACTCCACCCCCAGAGGCACGCTTTGCCGCTTCTGGGAGGGCCCGAGGATCTGCCAACTAATGCCTTCGCCCCGCGCCGCAGGCGACCAACTGCCTGACCCTCAGGCTCGCCTGCTGCCACATGGCGGTGGGGGGTTCGCGTCCAGCGTCAGCGATGACGGGATCAGCATGGTGTTCGACGGTCGAGCGCGCGCTAGGGGTGCAGTGCAACTTGAGCTTCGCTTCGGGAACCGGGTGGCCTTCTGATGAAGTTTCAATTCACATTCGTGAGTGGGGTGCCGTGCAACCTGAAGAAGCGCGTCGACAAGGTCGAGAAGCGTTTCAATTCACATTCGTGAGTGGGGTGCCGTGCAACACGCTGCACTCCGCCGTCACGCTGACAGGAGTGGCCGGTTTCAATTCACATTCGTGAGTGGGGTGCAGTGCAACAAGGCGTCAGGCGATCCGATCCCGGTCATCTGGTCGTTTCAATTCACATTCGTGAGTGGGGTGCAGTGCAACCCCGGCTCCGGCCCCGGTTCCGGTCACGACTGTCACGGAGTTTCAATTCACATTCGTGAGTGGGGTGCCGTGCAACCCGGACTGTGAGCGATCTGCTCATGCCCGGCGAAGGTTTCAATTCACATTCGTGAGTGGGGTGCCGTGCAACCGGTTCCGGTCACCACGACCACGACTCCGGTTCCGGTCACCACGACCAGTTTCAATTCACATTCGTGAGTGGGGTGCCGTGCAACCTGAGGTGACGGTGGTCGCCGGGTCTGCCGCCGAGTTTCAATTCACATTCGTGAGTGGGGTGCCGTGCAACCCAACAACGACGCCGTCACGGCGCCCGTCATCACGGGGTTTCAATTCACATTCGTGAGTGGGGTGCCGTGCAACGGTCACGCCGACGGAAACCCCGACGGTCACAGTTTCAATTCACATTCGTGAGTGGGGTGCCGTGCAACTGCTACTTGTCATTGGGGGGGGTAGGTTACCTCACAGTTTCAATTCACATTCGTGAGTGGGGTGCCGTGCAACACCGTCATCGATGGACAGTCGGTTCCGCCAAGTTTCAATTCACATTCGTGAGTGGGGTGCCGTGCAACGCGATGACTGCGAGTTCGATTTCTTGGGCGTCGTGGTTTCAATTCACATTCGTGAGTGGGGTGCCGTGCAACATCGGCCACGCCGACGCCCAACCCGACGGACTCGTCAGTTTCAATTCACATTCGTGAGTGGGGTGCCGTGCAACCCCGGCGGTTTTTCTGACCTTGTGACTAGGGGAAACGTATCACTGTTGCAGACCCTCGCTACTTCGATTGGCGCAAGGGTGCCCGAACTGGCAGTTTTGGTGGCATCGGGCCTTGTCAGGTGGGCAACGCACCCCCCGGGCCTTTGTGTAAGCAAGCTGCCACCCCCCTGGGCCTAGGTGAGGGATCTACCTGGCCTCTAGCGTACTGCCCGTGAACGCGAGTTCGTCGCCCTCGATGGCTGCCCGTCATCGCTGGGCCTGACGGTAGAGATGGCGCCGCCCCGAGCCGCTGAAGTCGGGTAGGGAGGCGTGTCTGGGTCAGCATTCGCCTTCGTAGGCGGGAGTCAGTGCCCTCAATGCTAAAGCCCCTCTCCCCGACGAACAGGCCCCGATCGCACTTGTCGTCGTGACCCGAGGCCCCTATGCCGGCCTCGTCTGGCGCGCCTGACGAAGCTCCTGGAGCCTCCGACAGGAATCGAACCCGCGACCGTCCGCTTACAAGGCGGGTGCTCTACCAACTGAGCTACGGAGGCATTCGGGGCACAGGCCCCGAATGATTGTGACGGACCAACCCTGGGTCTTGCCACTCAGGTCGCGCGCCAGATGGTGTCGGCGAGCTCCCACGGACGATGAGTCGTCCAATGCTGAGCCTCCTCGGACGCCCACCGATCCCACTCGCGAGCGAACACCGCTCCGTCGCGCGCCAGCGCGCGCTGCTTGCGGGAATCGGTATCGAGTTCACACCAGACCCCGTAGGACGCCCGTGCCCGGGACGCCGGGGTGAGAGACCCGCACCCCTCGACGATCAGCGGACGATTCGGGTCGAGGTCCACGCGCTCGCCGACTGTCTCGGACGCCCATAACCACCGGTCGAAGTGGGGCTCTCGATCGTCCAAGACGTCCTCCGCGACGATCCGCGAGCCGGCCGCGAGCCCGTCCCAGCCGGGATAGAAGGCATCCATGCTGACTAGTTGGACGTCCGGACCCCACGCCGACGCCAACGCGATCCCCAGGGACGATTTGCCAGCCCCGGCACCGCCGTCGATGAGCACCACGGGACGGGCGGCCGAGCGAAGGGCGTCTGCGAGCAGTTCCGTGAGGGAAATCACCGGCGCCCGGAGGCCGCCACGTAGATGTCCGCGTCTCCGGTCAGCACCACGGCTGCCTCGTCCGCCGCGACGAACGCAGACTGGCCCTGGTGCAGGTTCAGGGTGCCGGACGTGCCCGCGAACTCGACGTGCCCCGCGGTGAGCAGGGCCACGCGGGCGGACCCGTCGCCGGGCAGCGTGACTGGGGTGCCGGGGGCCACGGTGAGCTTCCACACCTCGAACTCGGGGCAGCGGGCGCCATAGCTCCACACGCCCGGGGCGACCTCGATCGGACGAATGACGTCTGGCGTCCAGGGTGTGAAGTCCACGACCTGAATGAGCCCCTCGACGTCGATGTGTTTGGCGGTCAGCCCGCCGCGGATCACATTGTCGGAGTTGCCCATGACTTCGATGCCGGTGCCGCTGAGGTAGGCGTGCATCACGCCCGCGTCCACGAACAACGCCTCGCCCGGCTGCAGGGTCAGGCGGTTCATCAGCAAGGCGCCGAGCAGCCCGGGGTCGCCGGGGAACTTCTCATCAAGATCGACGATGGTCCGCGCGAACAGTCCGAGCTCGCCCGGATCATCGACGTGATTGACCGCGGCCGCCGCCACCTCATCGAGCAGTTGGCGGCGCTCGTCGTCCAGGCTCAGGACGTCCAAGAAAACCTCGGCCAACGCCGCGGATCCCGTGCGGTGCGTGAGCGGACCAATGACGGCATCGAGCCGATCGCCCAGCCCCAGACCAGCGAAAAGAACGGCGGTGAGGAGGGGTTCCCGGAAGCCGTAAAGAGCCTCAAAGGGCGACAGCGCCACGATGATTTCGGGCTTCGGCCAGGAGTCCTTGTAACTGCGGACGGGATCGTCCAGGGCCAGGCCGGCCTCATTCTCGCGCGCGAACCCGACCTCGGCCTGCTGCCGATTGGGGTGCGCCTGCAGCGACAGCGGAGAGCCCGCCGACAAGATCTTGAGCAGGAAACTGAGCTGGTCGCCGAACGCCTCACGAGACGCCCCGCCGAGAACGTCAGGGTCGCTACCGATGAGCTGGGGGAGGGTCCCACCGTCGAGCGTGGAGGGGGAGGACGCATGGGCGCCCAGCCAATATTCGGCGACCGGGCTGCCGCTTGGCTGCTCGCCGAGGATGGCAGGGATGGCATCAGAGGTGCCCCAGGCGTAGTTCATGACCGTGCCATGGAGTTGCTGCATGAAGATCCTTCGTCCGGTGACGGGGGTATGGTCGGCGTCCGTCGCGCGTCCATTCTACCGTCGTGAGCGGAGCGCGCCCTTAAACCGAGGAACATCGCTGCTGGCTACACAAAACGCGATGGCGAGACCCCTCCCCGGCGACACGACCCGGCAATAGAGTGACGCCAATCGGCGAACACGCCGCTTTTTTCTTCACGTTCGCGAAGGGTTGATCATGGCGGTCGAATCTCATTGGTTGGTACAGGGCACCGGGGTCGTTCCCGGCATTGCGTACGCGCCCGCGGCTTGGGTGCAAGACCTGGCACCCGTCCCGCAAGACGATCGGGTGATCCCTGAAGCGGAGCGCGAGGCCGAGAAGGCCCGCTTCGGGACGGCCGTCGAGACCGTGGCGCAGCGCTTCGAGCAGCGCGCCCTCACGGCCAGCGGCGTCGCCACCGAGGTGCTCATGGCCACCGCCGGCCTCACCCGCGACCGCGGTTGGACGCGCGCCGCCAACAAACTGATCCTCGCTGGACGCCCGGCGGCGATGGCCGCCAACGAGGCCATCGACGGCTTTGTCAGCCAACTGCAGGCGCTGGGTGGGCTCATGGCCGAGCGCACCACCGACCTCAAGGACGTCCGCAACCGGGTCACCGCCGAACTCATGGGTGTGCCCGAGCCGGGCATCCCGAAGTCGACCACGCCCATCGTGCTGATGGCCACCGACCTGGCCCCGGCCGACACCGCGGGCCTCGATCCGCACGTTGTGGTGGCCCTCGTCACCGCCGAGGGTGGTCCGACCAGCCACACCGCGATCATCGCCCGCCAGTTCGGCATCCCGTGCATCGTGGCCGTCTCGGATCTGCGCAAGATCGTCGACGGCACTCCCGTGCTGGTCAACGGCTCGGCGGGCGACGTCCACGTGGGCGTGCCGCTGGCCGAGGCGCAGGCGCTGGTCGCCGAAGACGGCAAGCGCCGTGACAAGCTGCGCGCCTGGGTTGGCCCGGCCGCCACCGCGGACGGCGTGCCCGTACAGCTGCTGGCGAACGTCCAAGACGGCCCCGGCGCCCAGAAGGCCGCCAAGGCCCCGGTCGAGGGCGTCGGCCTGTTCCGCACCGAACTGTGCTTCCTGTCGGCGCAGACCGAACCCACGGTCGCTGAGCAGGCCGCCATTTACGGCGAGGTGCTCGCGGCGTTCCCCGGCCACAAGGTCGTTATCCGGACGCTCGACGCTGGCATGGACAAGCCCGTCCCCTTCGCCAAGATCGAGCACGAGGAGAACCCGGCGCTCGGTGTTCGCGGCATCCGCATGTCGCTGGCCAACGAGGGCATGCTCGACCGTCAGCTCGACGGCATCGCCAACGCCGTCGCGATTGCGGGCGAGGCGAAGACCTGGGTGATGGCCCCGATGATCGCCACGGTCGATGAGGCCAAGGCCTTCGCGGACGAGGTGCACAAGCGCGGCCTGGTCGCCGGCGTCATGGTCGAGGTTCCGGCCGTCGCCATGATGGCTAAGCAGATCCTCGAGGTCGTCGACTTCTTGTCGATCGGCACCAACGACCTGACGCAGTACACGATGGCCGCCGACCGCATGGCGCCCACATTGGCCGACCTGACCGACCCCTGGCAGCCGGGCGTCCTGCGCCTGGTGGCCCGCACGGCCAAGGCTGGCAAGAAGGCCGGCAAGCCGGTCGGCGTCTGCGGCGAGGCTGCGGCCGATCCGGTGCTGGCGTGCGTCCTCATCGGCATGGGCATCACGTCCCTGTCGATGGCCGTGGCCGCCGTCCCGGCTGTGGGCGTCCAGTTGGGCGAGGTCACGATGGACGACTGCAAGGCGGCCGCCAAGGCCGTCCTCAAGGCCCGGACGGCTCGCGAGGCCCGCTGGCTCGCCACCGAAGCCCTCGCGAAGTCCAAGGAAGAAGACGACGACGACGAGGACTGACCTCTCCATTTCAGCGGTGCCGCGCCCCTCGGGGCGCGGCACCGTTCTTGTTCCCGGATCGACGCATCCGTGGAACCCGATGAGGAAACAGGGGTCTTCGCGACCCCCTCGCCCGACAAGATAGTCGCCATGGCCGCCCCCGATCCCGTTCGTGTGGACGGGGTCGCCGTCTTCTGCGGGACGGCTGAGCCAGATGCGCTGCAGCGGGTAAGCCTCATCGTGCGGGCGGGCGCGGCTGACGAGACCCTCCCGACAGCCGGCACGATCGAACTGCTCGGCCTTTACGTCACCGAGATCGACGCCCCGCCGTATGTCAGCGTGGGGATGTCCCTCGATCACTACTTCCTCACCATTGACGTGGCGGCCCCGCCAGAAGACCTGAAGGACATTCTCGCGGCGATCACCGCCCGAATGCGGGCCCCGGATCCCGAGGAACTGTGCGCCCTCGCCTCCTTGATTGCCGACGATGACGTGGCCGCCGCCAATCCTGTCGTGGAGGCCCTCACGTATCGCTATGGGGCGACAGGCCCGGGGCTGCAGAGCTACCGAGGCATGGGCCTCGCCGCCTTCAACGTGGCGACGGCCCTCGACGTCGCCCGGCGGGCTTTCGCCCGCGACAACGTGGTGGTGGTGTCTGAGGCTCCGCTTCCGTCCGACCTGAGCATCGAACTTGCGGCGGGGTCGCGCTGGGTCGCCGCCGACCCGGTTCCACTGGCGCTCGACTTCCCGGTCGGTTACCCACATTCCAGTTCTGGGGAGATCATCCTTTCCGCCACCGCACCCCATGGGGCCGCCTCGCTGGTGGCCTCCCGGGTCCTAACAGCGCGCGTGGTGACAGCGCTGCGCCACGAGTTAGGCATGGTGTACAGCCCCCACACGATCCGGATCCCGTTCGTCCACCATGACCTCATCGGTGTGCAAACCGACGTCCCCGACCAATATGCCGATACCGCCGTGAAGAAGATCTTCGACGCCGTGCAGGCGTTGGCCGCCTGGGGGCCAAATGAAGAGGAACTGGCGGCCGAGGTGATATCGATGGCCCGCCAGGTCACGAGTGGTTCGACCCGGAGCCTGCCTTGGGTTCAAGGGCGACAGTTCCTCGCGGATGAACCCCCTCAAACCCAAGATGACCTCCTCGCCGAATTGCAGACAGTCACGCCCGAGCAGGTGCAAAGGGTGATCGACGCAATGATCGACACCGCGATGCTGGGCGTCCCGGGGAAGACCAAGACGAACGTGGCCGCCCTCAACTGGGATAGGGGCCCCGAAGATCCGCGCATCGGTGGGCGTCGCTACGACCCCCGCAAGGGCCTCTATCGTCCGGGCACTATGGACGTTCCGGTCTACTTTGTCTCCCTCGATGGGCGCCAGCTCTACAGGGGGGCGCAACATGGGACGACCGTCACCTTTGACGAGGTGGCGGCGATGTTCGCCTGGCGGGACGGGGCTAGGCGGTTGATCCGTCCGGATGGTTATGCCATCCCGGTCGAGCCCTCCTTGGTGACTCGTGGGCACGAGCTCATTCAGACCATCGACGCCGCAGTCCCGAGTGAGCGGGTGATCTGGCAGCCCCCTCGCGAGCCGGACGCGATTCCTCAATCGCCGTCGGCCCTGGAACGTGTCTTGCTCCGCGCTCCCTTGACCCTCGCCGTGGGGACCCTGCTGACAAGCCTGGTGCTGCTAGTACTGGCCCTACCAGGTGCGGTCGGACAGGGCACCGCGAGGGAGCTGACGCTGTTCATCCCCATGCTCGCCATGTTCGCCCTGAATGTGTTTTGGTCGAAGAGCGAGTCCGGCTACTCGGGGTATCACCAGCCGAGTGCGGGGCCGTCGCTGACGCATCCAGCGATGCGGGGCCCCCAGGCGGAGAAGGAGGGCGGCGATGACGCTGCAGCGTGACAGCGTCGACGGTGTGGAGGTCTTCTTCACTGAATCCGGGAGGGACGTGCTCTCGGCGTCACTGATCTTTCGCGTGGGTTGGTCGGACGAAACGTTGGTGACCGCCGGGGTCACTCACCTGATCGAGCATCTGTTGCTGCACGGGGAACCACCCGGGGCCCTTCGAGTCAACGGCTCCACTGCCTCTCAGCTGACCTCCCTGGACGTTTCCGGTGCCCCCGACGATGTTGTCGCCTATCTCCAGGTGGTCTGCCGACGTGTCTCCGAGTTCCCGTTCGGTGACATGAATCATGAACGGCGCGTTCTTGCGGCCGAGCGGGCCGAGCGAGGTGTGAGCGCGATGGGACGCGCGCTAGCCGTTCGCTTTGGGGTCACCGGGTTAGGTTTGGCGGGGTGGAGTGACTTTGCGATTGAGAATCTGCGCCCAGAAAGTGTCTCGCCCTGGTTAGAGCGCTACTTCACGGCCGGGAACGCGGTGCTGACGCTCGATGGTCCCATCCCCACTGGTCTTCGGTTGCCGCTGCCCTCGGGTCCGCGCCGACCAACGGTGCCTCCGGTCGCTCGCCCGTTCACCTTCCCGACCGCTCATGAGGGTTACCGGGGCGTGGTCATCGCGACCGGAAAGGTGCCTGACGGGCCTGCCGTGACGCTGGCGGGGAATGTCTGGCGGCGCCGAGTCCGTCAGGCTCTGCTTGGTCGTGTGATAGGCCCGCGTTCGCAAGTCACGTTGGCGTCGGAGTTTGCCGGCCCCGAGCAGATCCTCGGGATCATCGTTCATGTCGGAGACAAGGGGGCGAGGGAGACCCTGGAAGCGATCCGCACCTCGCTCGACGACCTTGCCGGTGTTGGTCCCACCGATCGCGAGCTTGCGGACGAGGTGACGCGGGTTCGACTCGGCGCGACCTCCGCCGATTACAACAAGGCCGAGCCCTGGCTGGTGGCCCGTCGCAGTCTGGCCGGGCTCACGGCCCGCGATGGGGAAGCAACAGTGGCCGAGTTCTCAGCAGTCGCGCCATCAGATGTGGCCGCTGTTTGTAGACAGGTGCAGGACACGCTGCTGGTCCAGGTGCCGCCTGGAACTGATCGATCCGGTCAGGGGGATCTGACCTGGACGCCGATTCACGATCCGGCGCCGGACACCCCTTCTCGGACCTATCGCCTCAAAGGTCCTTCCAGGTGGGTGGACCGAGAAACTCCCGTGATCCGCCTGGGAGCAACAACGGTGTCCCATCAAACCCCGGCCGAATCCTTCACGTTGTCGCTGCCGCACGTTGCCGCTGCTCTCGTCCGGCGCGATGGTGGAACGACGCTGGTATCGGCCGACGGTGACACCCTTCGCATCGAACCCAGTCTCTGGGAGTCGGGCGCCACCCTGGTCGCCCAGGTCAAGAACCGGCTGCCGGAGAGCGTGGTGCTGATTCGCGAGTCCATCTCGGCGGTGAACCTGCCCCAACCCATCACGTGGAAGCAGTGGTACGCGAGACGGGTGCGCTCCTGGATACGGCGTCCTACCGAATGACACAGGTGTAGTTCCGGTCTAGAGTGGGGGCATGTCCAATGCCATGCCGCTCCAGGTGAGGGAGCTCAGCGCGCGAGACGCCGCCATCCTCGATTTCGAGAAGTCCTGGTGGACGTCCCCCGGCAATAAAGAGGACGAGATCCGCGAGCGGTTCGACCTGTCGAGCCCCCGGTACTACCAAATCCTGAACCAGCTGCTCGACGAGCCGGCCGCCCTGGCCTATTCGCCGCTCCTGGTCAAGCGCCTGCGGCGCCAGCGTGAGCAGCGCCAACGCGAGCGTTCCGCGCGTCGCCTCGGCATGCACATCACGGTCTAAAAGAAACGTCAAGCGAAGCCCCGGTGGAAACGCCGGGGCTTTGTTGCGTCTGGGGCCTGACGGGGGGTCAGCTGCTCGGCCGGTTGCGTCGCCGCTTGGGACGGAGTTTCGCCGTCGTGCGCTTCACCGCGCGGCCCACGTGCCGAAGGCCCTCGTTGGTGCGGGGCTTCTCGGGGTAGCCGCCGTGGTCCAGGCCCGCGTCGATCTCAAAGACGTTGGCCGCAGCCCAGTCGGACGTCCGCAACCAGGAATACACGGCCGCGAGCCCATACAGGGGAAAGAACGGCAGGCCGGCGAGCGCGGCATATTGATCGGCGTGCTTCTCCTCATGGTCGCGCCACCGCGGGATCCATTCATCGAGGCGTTCGGCGTCGTACCGGGTCAACACCACGTTGCCGACCGTGAAGGCGCTGCCGTCCGGGAAGTCCCAGCGATAGCCCTCGGCGAACCACAGGCCCCTGCCCAACGGCGTCAAGCGTGCGCCACCCGCGCGCGCCATGCCCATGCCCAGCAGGGTCGAGCCGTTCAGCGCGTTCGCGACCTGTCGAAAACGCCATGCCTCCATAGGGGCCAAGTCTGGCATGAGGCGCCTCGCTGGATGAGGTCGCGCCCAAACCAGCCCCGTGAGTCACCGCTGTGGACGTCTGTGTCATGGCCAGCCCTGGCGGGGCTGTTTCGGTCAAGCCAGCGAGGGGGAGAGAACTGTCGAACGTTTGCACTCGCTTGGGTGGAGTGCTAAACATGAGTTAGCACTCTCGCTACGAGAGTGCCACCGTCTGATCCGATGAGATCGATCTGATCGTCCGTCGCGGGCATCGCAAGCAGACGTCGTAAGACAGCCACGGGGTTCGTCCCCGCAGAAGAAGAAGGATTGCCTTTACCCATGGCAAAACTCATCGAATTCAACGTCGAAGCGCGTCGCGGCCTGGAGCGGGGCATGAACGTCCTCGCTGACGCCGTCAAGGTCACGCTTGGCCCCAAGGGCCGCAACGTCGTGCTCGAGAAGAAGTGGGGAGCCCCCACGATCACCAACGACGGCGTGTCCATCGCCAAGGAGATCGAGCTCGAGGACCCCTACGAGAAGATCGGCGCCGAGCTCGTCAAGGAGGTCGCCAAGAAGACTGACGACGTCGCTGGCGACGGCACCACCACCGCTACGGTCATCGCCCAGGCGATGGTCCGCGAAGGCCTGCGCAACGTCACTGCCGGCGCCAACCCGATGAGCCTCAAGAAGGGCATCGAGAAGGCCACCGCCGCCATCGCCGCCGAGCTCAGCCGCATGGCCAAGCCCGTCGAGACGCGCGACCAGATCGCCGCCACCGCCTCCATCTCGGCCGCTGACACCACGGTCGGCGAGATCATCGCCGAGGCCATGGACAAGGTCGGCAAGGAAGGCGTCATCACCGTCGAGGAGTCGAACACGTTCGGCCTCGACCTGGAGCTCACCGAGGGCATGCGGTTCGACAAGGGCTACATCTCCCCGTACTTCGTCACCGACACCGAGCGCATGGAGGCCGTCCTCGACGATCCCTACGTGCTCATCGTCAACGGCAAGGTCTCCAACCTCCGCGATCTGCTGCCGGTGCTCGAGAAGGTCGTCCAGTCGGGCAAGCCCCTGCTCGTCATCGCTGAGGACGTCGACGGCGAGGCCCTCGCGGGCCTCATCGTGAACAAGCTCAAGGGCACGTTCAAGTCCGTGGCCGTGAAGGCGCCGGGCTTCGGCGACCGTCGCAAGGCCATGCTCGGCGACATCGCGATCCTGTCCGGCGGCCAGGTCATCTCCGAGGAGGTCGGCCTCAAGCTTGACGCCGTCACCCTGGAACTGCTCGGCACCGCCCACAAGGTCATCGTCACCAAGGACGAGACGACCATCATCGAAGGCGGCGGCGACGCCGACCAGATCGCCGGCCGGGTCTCGCAGATCCGCAAGGAGATCGAGAAGTCGGATTCCGACTACGACCGCGAGAAGCTGCAGGAGCGCCTGGCCAAGCTGGCCGGCGGCGTGGCAGTCATCAAGGTTGGCGCGGCCACCGAGGTCGAGCTCAAGGAGCGCAAGCACCGCATCGAGGACGCCGTTCGCAACGCGAAGGCGGCCGTCGAAGAGGGCATCGTCCCCGGCGGCGGCGTGGCGCTGCTGCAGGCGGCCAAGGCCGTCAAGCTCGACGAGCTTGAGGGTGACGAGCGGACGGGTGCGCAGATTGTGCTCACCGCCTGCTCGGCTCCGCTGAAGCAGATCGCGATCAACGCCGGTCTCGAAGGTGGCGTGGTGGCCGAGAAGGTCGCCAACCTGCCCGCGGGCGAGGGCCTGGACGCCTCCAACGGCACCTACGTTGACCTAATCAAGGCCGGGATCATCGATCCCGCCAAGGTCACCCGCTCGGCGCTGCAGAACGCAGCCTCGATCGCGGCGCTGTTCCTCACCACCGAGGCCGTGATTGCCGACAAGCCGGAGAAGACCCCGGCCATGCCGGCCGGCGGCGACGGCGGCATGGGCGGCATGGATTTCTGATCCAACCAAACCCTCACGAGGGGCGTCCGGGGCAACCCGGGCGCCCCTCGTGGCATGAGTTGGGGTTTCGCTGAGCTACTGGCTGGCATCGGCCAGCTAGATGGCGGTGAGGTCAGGCGGAGGCGACCCGATCGTCCGGAACCTCGTTCGCTGATGACTGCGACGAGGGACGAGCGACAGCCCTTGCCAGCAGGGATGGGACGGAGGCTTCCACATGGGTCAGCAGTTCGAGTCCTGAGCGCGCCTGGAGCTCCGCGGCGGTCACCAGCAGCGCGTCCAGGGGATCGTCGCTGGCGCTGGCAGCCCGCAGCGCCGCCAGATCGCGCAGTTCTTGGACGAGCATCCGACGGCGGTCAGCGAGGACGCCAAGGAGGGCCGACCGATTGCCCAAGCGGCTCGCCGCCATCACTTTGAGAAAGAAATCGTCCCGATGGCCGGTGGGTCTGCGAGGGGGTTCGGCCAGCCACGCGTCCAGTTCCTCCCGCCCGGCATCGGTGAGTGCGTAGACAAGGCGATCGGGCTTGGCTTCCTGCGGCTGCCGCGACGTGGACGCCAAGCCATCGCGCGCAAGGCGCTCAAGCAGCTGGTAGAGGTGGCCGATGTTCAGGGGTCCCCAGCTCGGCCCCACAGCTGCCTCGAAGGCGGGCTTCAGCTCGTAACCGTAGCTCGGACCATCGGCCAACAGGGCCAGGACCGCGTGGTGCAGTGCCATAGGGGGATTCTTGCATGGCGACTTGCCTAGTGGCTAGGTAAGGGGCCACAGTTGGTCGCGGAGGGGGCAACGCAGCTCCCAGGAGGGGAGGCGTGGTGGCCATCCAGGTGCGCAATGTCACCAAGGTGTTCCAAGCCGGTCGCAGCGAGGAAGTGCGCGCGCTCAACGGCGTGAGCTTCGACCTCGCTGATGGTCAGGCGCTGGCCCTGGTAGGTCCGTCCGGTTCGGGCAAATCAACGCTGCTGCACCTTGTCGCTGCCCTGGAAACTCCGTCGTCCGGCACCGTGGAGGTCAACGGCACGGACGTCGGAGCCCTCAAGGGCAAAGCCCTCAGTGACTACCGGCGCCGCCTTGGATTCGTCTTCCAACGGTTCAACCTGATCCCCACGCTGAACGCCCTCGACAACGTTCTGGCCCCGGTCATCCCGTTTCGGACGACCTTCGACAAGCAGGCACGTGGGCGCGAGCTGCTCGCCGCCGTGGGATTGGACGCGCGAGCGTCCACCCCGCCAACCCGCCTCTCCGGAGGTCAGCAGCAACGCGTTGCCATCGCTCGGGCGCTCATTAACCACCCCACCCTGGTGCTGGCCGATGAGCCCACCGGTGCCCTCGACTCCGTCACCGGCGCCGAGGTCATGGAGTTGCTCGGAGAACTGCGCATCGCCCTGGGGATGACGTTAATCGTGGCCACGCACGACTACGCCATCGCCTCGCGCTGCGATCGGATCATCAGCCTGAAGGACGGTGTCATCGTGGCGGACGATGACCTGGCGCCGCCGGCTGATCCGATGCTCACCCAGGCCCGCATCGGGTCCCTCAAGGGCGGGGACTAAAGTGCGGGCGCGCAGGCTGTCATGGCTGCTCGCGGACGTCCTTCGCCGAGGTCAGCGCTGGGGCACGTTGTTGACCACGCTCGTGGTGGCGTCTGCGGGATTCGCCATCCTCACCGCGCAGTCGATCACCACCCGGCTGGACGTTGTGGGCACGGTCAACGCCAACGCCCGCGCTGCCTACGACATCTTGGTGCGGCCCAAGGACACCCGCACCGAGGTCGAGAAGACGTTGAATCTCGTCCAGCCGGGGTTCCTGAGCGCGTACCCGACGGGCATCACCATGGAGGCCTGGCGAGGTATCCAAGGGATCGCCGGAGTCCAGGTGGCGGCGCCGGTGGCGGTGGTGGGGTGGACCATCCAGCAACAGTGGGTGAACGTCGCGCCGCCCGCCTCGTTCGTCGCCGGCATCAAGGAGCCCACGCTGGTGAAGCTCTCGAGTCGTTTTGCCTACGACAACGGCGCCAGTGTGATCGAGGCAGCCCAATGGTTCTATCTGACGCCCAACCCAACGATCTTCCGTCCAGGGGACCAGGGGCTGGGCCCCGCGGCGTGGCTGGAAACCATGCCTGACGGGACGGTCGTCACCCACCTCATCCCGTCCCTCTCCCAGCGGGGAAACCACCCGGAAGTGGTCCCCATCGTGAAGGGGGCGGTGGATCCGCGGTCGTTCTCGGTTGCGGTGTCGTTTCCCTATCTCTTAGCGGCGGTCGACCCGGCGTCCGAGGCAGCGCTGGCCGGACTGGATAAAGCCGTGGTGTTCGGGTCCTACTTGGAACCCGGGACGCCCACGGTCGGCACCTACTACCACCTCCCGGGAGTCGGCGATCTCACCGCCGTCGGGGTGCCCGTCTTGGTGGCCTCCGCTCCCGGAGTCGAGATGACGGTCTCCTCCGCCCTGAGCGACCAAGGCCCTGCCGCCGAGGGCGGGCACGGCGGCTCGGGAGCGACCCTGGCCACCGATGAGACCTCTGCCTCCGACAGCTATCAGACCTTGGTGAGCAGCATGGTGACCGAGGGTGGCCCGCTGGTGTCGATGTCCGCTTCGGACGGCCGGCTCCTGATCCGCACGGGAGCCACGTCCGTGACCTCGGAGGCAGCGGGAGGCATGCGGGCCACTGCCGTGGGCCAAGATCAGGGGGTGTGGCCAGTTGATGCCTACGGCGGGCGGCAACTTCCGTTTGCCTGGGACGACGCGTTGATGCGTTCTCGGGCGGTGTACGGGTTTTGGCCTTCGGGCGAGAGCGATCAAGGCATTGCTTTGGTGAAGAGGGGCGTGTTCGATGCCCAGCGGCTGAGCGATACCGGCCTCGGGCGGCTGCCCCTCGGCACGTATGACTTCGACGCACCCACGGGCGCGGATGCACGCAGCCGCGCCACCTTGGGTGATCGTCCGTGGCAGCCCGCTATGCCGTGGGGCTACGTCCAGGCACCACCGCTGATGCTGACGACCCTCGATTCGCTGCCCGTATTCGCGGCGGGATGGAGCAAGACCACCCCCACCGAGGACATGGTCGCCGAGGCTCCGGTCGGTAAAGCGCCGCTCTCGGCCATCCGGGTGCGGGTCGCGGGAGTTGAATCCTTCGACGCGGTCGCCCGCGAGAAGGTCCGGCTCGTGGCCGAGGACATCGCCCGTACAACCGGTCTCACCGTGGACATCGTGATGGGCAGTTCACCCGCGCCGCAGCGACTGACCGTGGACGCTGGCACCCATGGGCGCCCCGAGCTCACCATCGACCAGCGCTGGGTGAAGAAGGGAGTCGCGGTCGCCTTGATCGCCGCGGCCGACCGCAAGTCGCTCCTGCTGAACGTCGGCATTTTGGCTATCTCGGGGGTCGTGGTGAACAACGCCGTGTTCGCCCAGGTGCGCTCCCGTCGTCGCGAGATTGGGTTGCTGCGCGCCTCCGGCTGGACGTCGTGGCAGGTGTTCGGCTGGATCCTCGGCGCGGTCACGTTCGTGAGCTTGGTGGCCGGCGCGATCGGGGCGGCCGTCGCTGCGCTGATCCGGATCTTCGGTCTTCAGTTCGACTGGCGCCAGGTGGCGTGGGCTTTCCCGGCAGCGTTGGGGGTCGGAGTGCTGGCCGCGTTGGCGCCCGCTGCCCAAGCGTCCCGGCTTTCACCTTTGGAGGCGGTGGCCCCCGCTGGGGCTCGTCGCTCCCGAGGGCGCCTGCGGCCGGTGGCCGGCCTGCCCGGGATGTCGTTGCGGGGCATCACCGCCGCCCCAGGGCGCGCCGCGCTGGCCGTCGCCTCGCTGGCAACTGCCACGGCGGCGATGGGCGTTCTCTGGACGATCCAGGCGGAGTTCCGTGGGCGGGCTGTAGGGACGCTCCTCGGCGACGCCATCACGATGCAGGTCAGCGGACCTGATCTGGCTGCGGCGGTGGCCATGTTCGTGCTCGCCGGGGTCGGAGTGACCCACGCGCTGTCCATCGAGGTCCGAGAGCGGGCTGGCGAGTTCGCCACCCTGCGGGCCTCCGGTTGGCGAGAGTCGATGTTGGTGGGATCCCTCATGGGGCAAGCCCTCGTGGTGGGACTCCTCGGTGGACTCCTGGGTGCAGCCGGGGCCTTGGCCTTCGCGGCCACCGTGCTCGCGGCATCCTCGCCCCAGATCCTCGCTTTGGCGTTGTCGGCGGGAGCGGCGTCCGTCCTGGTCGCGCTGTTTGCCACAGTGGTCCCCGCGTGGCTGCTGCGGCGGGTCCCCACGGCGGCCCTCCTGGCCGAGGACTAAGCCGGAGTGCGCGGCGCTGTTCCTCACCACCGGCACGGGTGACTGGATTTCTGATCCAACCAAGCACCCACATCGAGGGGATCCGGCGCAACCTGGGCGCCCCTCGTGCGTTGCGGGCGGCTAGCGGAACTCGATTCCGAGGCGTCCGAAACGCTCCAACAATCCCTGAAGTCCCTCCCGCAGTTCGGTGTAGACCAGGGCGTCGGACGGGGACACGGGGACGACCTCGTCCACCGCGTCTGGACGCAGCAGGCTGTAGCCCTCGGCCAGCGTGGGGACGATGTCGAGGGCCTTGGCGCCCAGGATCGCCGCACCCAGGGCCGATCCCTCGGCGGCGCCCGTGACCACCAGCGGCCGGTTCAGAATGCCCGCCGTCACTTCGCGCCACAGCGACGAGCGGAAGACCCCTCCCGTGGCGCGCACCTGCTCGACGCGGGCGATGGTGCGAAGGCGGCGGAGGATCGTCCAGAGCTGGAGGGCCACTCCCTCGACCCCCGCCCGGATGAAGTGGTTCGGCGTGTGGGGTTGGCGGACGTGCAGGAAGGCGCCGCGGATCTCCTGATCCCACAGTGACGCGCGCTCCGAGACCAGGTAGGGGATCATGACGAGTCCGTCCGACCCCGCGGGGATCTGGGCGGCGCGGCGACAGGCCTCGGCGTCGTCGGCGTCTGGGGCGTAGGTCCGCGTCAGCCAGCGCTGGACGAGCCCGCCGTTGCTGATGGCCCCGCCGGTCACCCAGACGTCCCGGGTGAGGGCGTAGCAGAACAGCCCGGGGGCGATCGCCGGCTGCTTCACCACCATGCGCAAGGCGCCGCTGGTGCCGATCGAGAGCCCAGCGAGCCCGGGGGTCATGGCGCCGGTGCCCAGGTTGCCCAGGGGGCCGTCCCCGGCGCCCACCACGATCGGCGTGCCCGCGGCGAGCCCGATCAGCGCGGCGGCCTCGGGGGAGAGCTTGAGAATGTCGGTGGTGTCGAGGATCAGTGGCAGCTGGTCCGGCCGGACGCCCGCCAACTCCACCGCCTCCGGGTTGTAGGCGTGTTCGGCCAGATCGAGCATGCCGCTGCCGGAGGCACAACTGAGTTCGGTGACGACGTCGCCGGTGAGGACGGCGAGCACCCAATCCTTGAGGCCCACCCAGTGCGCAGCCCGGTGGAGCAGCTCGGGGTCGTTGTCCTGGAACCACATCAGCTTCAACAGCGGGGACATCGGGTGCGAGGGCGTCCCGCTGGTGCGATGCAGGCGGGCACCTGTCGCGTGATTGTCGTTGAGGCGAGCCGCCTGCTCGACGGCGCGGGCGTCCGCCCAGGTGATGAGGTCGGTGAGCGGGCGGCGGTCGGCGTCCAGGCCCATGAGGCCATGCATGGCCGTGCTGATCGAGATCCCGACGACGTCTGTGGGAGCGATCTGGGCGACGGCCTCGGCCAGGGCAGCCAGGACGCCTGCGGCGATGCCGTCCGGATCCTGCACGTGCCACCCCGGGCGCGGGTTCAGCAGCGGATACTCGCGGGCCGCGGTGGCGTGGATGCGTCCGTCCACGCCGAACACGGTGGCTTTCGCGGCGGTGGTGCCCACGTCCAGCCCGATGATGAGTGCCACGACCATGTGGAAACCCCTTCCGTTGGCGCACACAGTAATGGCGGGCTGCGGCACTGGTCGTCCGGTTGCGGTTGGTTGCCGCGTGTCAGCGGGGGGCGATCGTCCGGCACCCGCATCATGGAGCCATGACCGGCTTGTTGGACGTCCTTGTCCTCACCGCCCGCGACGCGGAGCGCGCCGAGGCGGGCGGCGCCGACCGGGTGACCCTGGTAGGCACCCTCGATCACGGCGGCCTGTCGCCCGAGCCGGGCCTCGTGGCGGCGGTGCGCAAAGCGACGAGCGTCCAGGTGCGTCCCGTGGTGCGGCTGCGCGAGGGTTTCTCGACTGACGGCGGCGAAGCGATCCGACTGAAGGGCTTGATTTCGGCCTACCTCGAAGAGGGCGCCGACGGCATGGTCCTGGGGTTCGTGAACGGCTTGGGGCAAGTCGATCTGGAAATTCTTGAGGCGTTGGCGGGTGAGGGCTCCTGGCCGTGGACGTTCCACCGCGCCTTCGACTCCCTGCACGATCCCGACCGGGCCTGGCGGGACGTCCGCGAACTTCCGCGCTTGGACGCCGTGCTGACCGCGGGGTCGGCCCGCGATGTCGAGGCGGGCCTGGACGATCTGCTGGCGCGGGCCAAAGCCGATCCCACGGTGGCCCGACTCATCATGGCCGGCGGCGGCCTCCGCCCCGATCACGTCGCCTGGCTGGCGCGCACGGGTGTTTCGGCCTTCCAGGTGAGTTCGTCGGTGCGCCCGAATCGCTCGCTCGCGGCCGACGTGGACCCGCAATTGGTGCATGCCTGGCGCATCCTGCTGGACGCCGAGGTGTCGCAGTCAGGCAGCCGCGGATCGTTGCCCTTCGCTGGCTGATCCAGCCCCGTTCCCGGACGTTCCTGCAATCAGCCTAGAAAGGCCTGCCCACTCGACTTTGCTGGCGTTTAGCGTCTTTGCTAGCGATATATCGCCAGCAAACACGGCTACCGCCAGCAAGGTGGACAGGAGGAGCGGGTGGGACGAGAGGCTTAGCCTTCTCGGACGCCCAACGCCTCGAGCATGGTTCGGGCGATCGCCAATCACGACTTTGCTGGCGTTTAGCGTGTTTGCTAGCGATATATCGCCAGCAAACACGGCTACCGCCAGCAAGGTGGACAGGAGGAGCGGGTGGGACGAGAGGCTCAGCCTTCTCGGACGCCCAACGCCTCAAGCATGGGGGCCAACTTCGCGTAGGACTCGGCCAACTCGGTCTCGGGATCGGATTCGGCCACGATGCCGCAGCCGGCAAACACCGTGATGGCGCTCGGGTCATCCGGATCGATCTCACCGCAGCGCAACGCGATCGCGAACTCGCCGTCACCGTCGGGGGACGTCCACCCGATGGGACCGGCGTACCGGCCGCGGTCGAGGCGTTCGTGGGCGGCGATGAGCTGGCGGGCGTCCTCGCGGGGCATGCCGCAGACGGCGGCCGTCGGATGCAGCTTGTCCGCGAGGCCAAGCGCTGTCACCCCGGGAATCGCCACGCCGGTGACGTCCGAGGCCAGGTGCATCACGTTCGGCAACTCGAGGATCGAGGGGAAGTCCGGCACATTCATGGCCGAGCAGTAGGGAGCGAGCGCCTGAGCCAACGACTCCACGGCGATCTCGTGCTCGACGAGATCCTTCGACGAGCGGGCCAGGGCCGAGGCCAAGGCGAGGTCGTCCGACGAGTTGCCGGTGCGGGTGATCGTCCCGGCCAGGACGCGGGAGGTCACCAAGCCCTGCTCGCGGCGAACGAGCATCTCGGGGGAGGCGCCGACCATCGTGTCGATGAGGAACGTCCAACACGACGGGTAGCCCCCGGCCAGCCGCCGCACCAGCCAGCCCGGATCGAGAGGCGAGGCGGCGCGGATCCGAAGCGATCGGGCCAACACCACTTTTTCGACCTCGCCGGCGGCCACGCGGCCCGCGAGATCGTGGACGGTCGCCATCCACGCCTCATCTGACAGGCCGGGATTGCCCACCTCGACGACCTCGGGGGCCGCGGGGGAGACCTGCCCCGGCATGGCCGCATCCGCGCTCGGATCGGGACACGCGCACATCGCGGTCAGCCAGGCGCGCCCTTTCCGACGTCCGAGGATCAGCCGGGGAACGATCAACACCGACTCCCGCGAGGAGTGCCTGGCGTCAAAAAGGAAGCTCGCGAACGCGACAGGCCCCGCGCCCCAGACGTCCGGCAGTTGCGTTTCGTGCTCGATACTCGGCGCGAAGTCGGCCCACCAGGCGTCGGCTTCCGCCGTCGAAGGGGCGGCGAACCGCTGCGCTTCCCCGAAGCCCACCAAACCGTCGCCGCGGCGCAGCCATGCGCTGCCGCCCGGAACGACGTAGTTCTCGAGGAGACCGGGGTCGGGGATCTCGATGGTCCGGGCGCGCCAGGCCGGTCGGGACGAGGGACGACTCACTCGCGTGAGGATATTGCGGCCTTCGGCTTGGTCCAAATGGCACCACCATGCGAGCGGCTTACGAGGGCGTTCTGGCCTGTGTTCAACGGCAAATCGCTGGTTTGTCCACCAAGTGGGCACCCAGGGCGTCCGCGTCCGCCTGGCCGGGGGTTCGGATGGCAAGTCGCGCTGGAAACTCCGTATGCTGAGGCCCACTACGGCGCGTCGTTGAAGGAGCAAGGGAATGGCGGGGATCGGAACCGAGGTTCCGGGGTCAGCCGCACCCGAAGGTCGCGTCGTCGAATCAGACGTCGTCATCGTCGGTGCTGGTCCTGGTGGATCGACCGCGGCGCGGTATCTGGCCGAGCGCGGGCTCACCGTCAGCCTGGTAGAGAAAACGACGTTCCCGCGGGAAAAAGTGTGCGGCGACGGCCTTACGCCTCGCGCCACTAAGCAACTCATCAAGCTCGGCATCGATACCTCGGAGTCAGCGGGTTGGCTGCGCAACAAGGGGCTTCGCGTCTACGGTGGCCGCTCCGAGCCCTTCGAACTGCCCTGGCCCGACCTGGCTGAGTTTCCCAACTACGGTCTGGTGCGGCCGCGGGCGGACTTTGACGACATGTTGGCCAAGCACGCCGTCGCCGCAGGCGCCCACCTCTACGAAGAGACCACGGTCACCGGCCCGATCATGGACGACGCCACCGATCGGATCATCGGCGTCACCGCGAAGAACGGCCGCGAGTTCCGCGCCCCGTTGGTGATCGCCGCCGACGGCAACGCCTCCCGCCTCGCCCTCACGATGGGGCTGCAGAAGATGGACAAGCGTCCGATGGGTGTTGCCGTCCGCACCTACTACAAGTCCCCGCGCGACAAGGACGACTACCTGGAGAGCTGGCTGGAGCTGTGGGACGGGAAGCCCGGCGCCTCCAACCTGCTGCCGGGTTACGGCTGGATCTTCGGCATGGGCGACGGCACCTGCAACGTGGGTCTCGGCATCCTGAACAGCTCAACCGCCTACGGCAAGACCGACTACAAAGAACTCTTGCGTCGCTGGCTCGACAACACTCCCGAGGAGTGGGGTTTCCGCGACGAGAACATGATCGGCGAGATCCGCGGCGCGGCGCTTCCGATGGGGTTCAACCGCAAGCCCGCTTACGGCCGCGGCCTGCTTCTGGTCGGCGACGCCGGCGGCATGGTGAGCCCCTTCAACGGCGAGGGCATCGCCTACGCGATGGAATCCGCGGCGCTGGCCGCCGATGCGGTGGCCGAAGCCCACTACCGAGGCGTCGGTACCCCGTCCTCCGAGAAGGCCCTCAACGGCTACATCACAGAACTCCAGGCCAGCCTCGGCGGCTACTACCGCTTGGGCGGTATGTTCGTAAAACTGATCGGACGCCCGGAGATCATGCATTTGTGCACGACCTACGGTCTGCCGCGCAAAACGCTGATGAAGTTCGTGATGAAACTGCTCGCCAACCTTTACGACACTCACGATGGTGATTGGATGGACAAAGTTCTGACCACCCTCACCAAGGTGACACCATCGGCATGAGTACCGGGCTCCAAGAAAGGACGTTGACGTCATGAGTCCTTACATCCCCCTTATCGGGGTGATCTTCGTGGCTGCGCTGCTGATGACGGTTCTCATCATCGTCAGCATCTTCTTGGGCCCGGCGCGGTACAACCGCACGAAGTACGACACCTATGAGTGCGGCATCGATCCGACGCCGCAGCCGATGGGCGGCGGACGCGTGCCGGTCAAGTACTACCTGACCGCGATGCTCTACATCGTCTTCGACATCGAAATCGTGTTCTTGTACCCGTGGGCTGTGTCCTTCGACCAGCTCGGCTTGTTCGCGCTCGTCGAGATGGTGCTGTTCATGGCGACCGTGTTTATTGCCTATGCCTACGTGCTCAAGCGCGGCGGCCTGAACTGGGAGTGAGGCGCACCGCACATGGGTATTGAAGACATGCTGCCCGCCGAGGGCATTCTGACAACCACCGTCGAGGGCGTGGCCGGCTGGCTGCGCCAGGCGTCGTTCTGGCCGGCCACCTTCGGTCTGGCCTGTTGCGCCATCGAGATGATGGCCTTCGGGGCGCCGCGCTTCGACGCCGCGCGCTGGGGGCAAGAGGTCTTCCGGGCATCACCGCGCCAGGCCGACCTGCTGATCATTTCCGGACGCGTCTCGCAAAAGATGGCGCCCGTCCTGCGGCAGGTGTACGACCAGATGCCGAACCCCAAGTGGGTCATGGCGATGGGCGTGTGCGCCAGCTCCGGTGGCATGTTCAACAACTACGCGATCGTCCAGGGCGGCGATCACATCGTCCCGGTGGACGTCTACGTGCCCGGCTGCCCGCCGCGTCCCGACATGCTCATCGACGCGATGTTCAAGCTGAAGAAGCAGATCGTGGCCAAGGATCCGATGGGTGCGCACCGCGTGGCCTTGATGGAGGCCCGCGAGGCCGCCGCCCTTGAAGCCCCCGCGACCATCGAGATGAAGGGGCTCATGCGATGACCGTTGAGAACACCCCGGCCGTCCCCGAGACCCCGGTCGCCCCCACGCCGGCCCCCGTGTCGGTTGAGGGTGGCATGTGGTCCGATGGCTCGCCCGACGTTTCCGGTTTCGGTGGCCTGGCTCGCTTCACCCACGTGATCCCGACCGCCCAGCGTCCGTACGGGGGCTGGTACGACGCGGCCTCCGATCGCATCGCGAGCCTCGTGTCCGATCCGATCGTCCGCGTGGTTATCGACCGGGGCGAAATGACCTGGTACGTGGCCCGCGAGAAGCTCACCGAAGTTCTCAAGAGCCTCCGCGACGACGCCCAACTGCGCTTCGAAATGTGCGCGTCGGTCTCGGGCGTCCATTACCCCGACGATGCGGGCGCCGAACTGCACGTCGTCTTGCACCTGCAGTCGATGACCCACAACCGGCGGCTGCGCGTGGAGACCACCTGCCCGGACACCGACCCGCACGTGCCCTCGGCTGTGCCCACCTACCCTGCGGCCGACTGGCACGAGCGCGAGACGTGGGACATGTTCGGCATTGTGTTCGACGGTCACCCGCACCTCACCCGCATCCTCATGCCCGATGACTGGGCGGGCCATCCGCAGCGCAAGGACTACCCGCTCGGCGGCATTCCGGTGGAGTTCAAGGGTGCGGTCGTCCCGCCCCCCGATCAGCGAAGGGTTTACCGATGAGTGCCCCCCACACCGACTACTACGCCCAGCCGGGCGAGGAGGCCGTCGGCACGGTCTACACCTCCATGGGCGGCGATTGGGATTCCATCGCCAAAGAGCAAGCCGAGCGCGGCGACGAACTGCTGGTCATCAACATGGGTCCGCAGCATCCCTCGACGCACGGCGTGCTGCGCCTCATCGTCGAGGCCGACGGCGAGACGGTGACGTCGATCCGTCCAGGCATCGGCTTCCTGCACACCGGCATCGAAAAGAACATGGAGTACCGGACGTACACGCAAGGCGTGGCCTTCGTGACGCGTATGGATTACTGCGCTCCGCTGTTCAACGAGGTGGCCTACTGCCTGGCCGTGGAGCGGCTGCTCGGCATCGAGGACAAGATCCCGCAGCGCGCCAACGACATCCGGGTGCTGATGATGGAGCTCAACCGCATCTCGTCCCACCTGGTCGCCGTGGGCACCGGTGGCATGGAGATCGGCGCCCTCACGATGATGACCATCGGCTTCCGGGAGCGCGAGATGATCCTCGACTTCCTGGAAGCTGTCACCGGCCTGCGCATGAACCACGCCTACATTCGTCCGGGCGGGGTCTCAACGGACCTACCCGAGGGTGGCATCGACCACCTGCGCGACGTCATCGCGTGGCTGCACAAGCACCTGCCTGAGTACGCACAGTTCTGCAACGAGAACCCCATCTTCAAGCTGCGGATGTGCGACATCGCCTACCAGGACCTCACGGCCTGCATGGCCATGGGCGTCACCGGTCCGATGCTGCGCGCCACCGGCTACGGTTGGGACCTGCGCAAGAAGCAGCCCTACTGCGGCTACGAAACCTACGAGTTCGACGTCTGCACGTGGGACACCTCGGACGCCTACGGCCGCTTCCGGGTTCGGCTGGACGAAATGTGGCAGTCGCTGCGCATCGTCGAACAGTGCGCCGAGCGCCTCGAAGCCTCGATCGGGCAGCCGGTCATGGTGGAGGACGCGCACCTCGGCTGGCCGGGCGACCTCGCGGTCGGACCCGACGGCCAGGGCAACAGCAACGAGCACGTCAAGCACATCATGGGCCAGTCCATGGAGGGCTTGATCCATCACTTCAAGATCGTCACCGAGGGCTTCAAGGTGCCCACCGGCCAGGCGTACGTGCCGATCGAATCCCCCAAGGGCGAGCTCGCCGCTCACGTCGTCTCCGACGGCGGCACGCGTCCGTTCCGGTGTCACGTCCGTGACCCAGGGTTCAACCATCTGCAATCCGTCCCGCTGCAATGCGAGGGCGGCATGCTGTCCGACGTCGTGGTGGCGGTCGGTTCCATCGACCCCGTGATGGGAGGCGTTGACCGATGAGCGGTCACGAGTTCCAGTCCTACTTCCCCGATTCGGGGTCGATCGACTACTCCGATACGTCCACCGCCATCGACGAGGCGGCCCTGGCCGAGCTTCGCGAACTAGCCGGACGCTACCCGCAGCCGCGCTCGGCGCTGCTGCCGATGCTGCACCTCGTCCAGTCCTACGACGGTCGGGTTTCCCCGGCGGGCGTGAAGGCCTGCGCCGAGATCCTGGGCATTACCGAGGCTCAGGTCTCCGGGGTGGCGACCTTCTACACGATGTACCGTCGGCGCCCCGGTGGGGACCACCACATCGGCGTCTGCACGACGTCGCTGTGCGCGGTGATGGGTGGCGACATCCTGCTGGATCGCGTTTCGAAGCGTCTGGGCATCCACGAAGGGGAAGTGACCCCGGACGGCGCGTTCTCGCTGGAGCGCTTGGAGTGCAACGCCGCCTGCGACTTCGCCCCCGTGATGATGGTCAACTGGGAGTTCATGGACAACATGACCCCCGCCAAGGCCGAGGAAATGATCGACCGCCTCGTGGCGGGGGACAAGGTCTCCTCCACCCGCGGCGCCGAGCTCACGTCGTGGCGCGAGGCCGAGCGGGTGCTGGCAGGTTTCCCGGACGGGCGCGCCAACGAGGGCCCGGCTGCTGGCCCGGCCTCGCTGCTGGGCCTCACGATCGCCAACGAGAAGGGCTGGGCGGCTCCCGACCAGGCCCCGCCGCTGCCCGAGGTGGCTCCCGAGCCCGCCGTGCCGGCCGCTCCCGAAGCTAAGCCCGCATCGGTGCGGCGCACGCGAAAGGCCCAGGACAAGTGACTGACACGCTGACTCCCGTCCTGTCCGCCAACTGGGCGGATCCGAAGGCTTGGACGCTCGGCGCTTACCAGCGCCGCGGCGGCTACGACGCCGCTGCCAAGGCTTTGAAGATGACCCCGGCCGAGGTCATGGGCATCGTGAAGGATTCCGGTCTCCGCGGACGCGGCGGCGCGGGCTTCCCCACGGGCATGAAGTGGAGCTTCGTGCCGCAGGACAACCCGAACCCCAAATACCTGGTCGTCAACGCCGACGAATCCGAGCCGGGCACCTGCAAAGACATGCCGCTGCTGATGGCTTCGCCCCACACCCTGGTGGAGGGCATCCTCATTTCTAGCTACGCGATCGGCGTGCACACCGCGTTTATCTACTGCCGCGGCGAGGTGCTGCACGTCATCCGCCGGTTGCAGCAGGCCGTCAAAGAGGCCTACGCCGGCGGCCACTTGGGCTCCAACATCTACGGCTCTGGGTTCGACCTCGACATCATCGTCCACGCCGGCGCGGGTGCCTACATCTGCGGCGAGGAGACGGCGCTGCTCGACTCCCTCGAAGGGCGCCGCGGGCAACCGCGCCTGCGTCCGCCGTTCCCCGCCGTGGCGGGCCTCTACGCCTCTCCGACGGTCATCAACAACGTGGAGTCGATCGCCTCGGTGCCGAGCATCCTCGCCCACGGGGCCGCCTGGTTCGGCTCGATGGGCTCCGAGAAGAGCAAGGGCTACACGCTCTACTCGCTGTCGGGGCACGTAAAGCGTCCCGGGCAGTTCGAGGCTCCCCTCGGCATCACCTTGCGCCAGTTGCTGGAGCTCTCCGGCGGCATGCGCGACGGTCACGAACTGAAGTTCTGGACGCCCGGCGGATCATCGACGCCGATCCTCACCGCCGACGACATCGACATCCCGCTCGATTACGAGGGCATGGCCGCCGCCGGCACCATGCTCGGCACCAAGGCGTTGCAGTGCTTCGACGAGACCACGTCGGTGGTCCGTACGACGCTGCGCTGGGTGGAGTTCTACAAGCACGAGTCCTGCGGCAAATGCACCCCGTGTCGCGAGGGCAACTGGTGGCTAGTCCAGCTGTTGACCAAGTTCGAGGCCGGCAAGGCCGTCGAGGGTGACGTCGACAAGCTGCTCGACATCTGCGACAACATCGGCGGCAAGAGCTTCTGCGCCTTGGCCGACGGCGCCGTGGCCTGCGTCACCTCCGCGGTGAAGAAGTTCCGCTCCGAGTTCGAGGCCGGCTACAAGACGCCCGCCTGGGAGCTGTTCCCCTACGAGCGCTCGGCGCTCTTCGATGTCGAAGGCGGTGCCAAGTGAGCGTCCAGACCAAGCCCGGCGATGTCGTCCCGAGCAATGAAGTCACTCTCTTCATCGACGGCATCCAGGTGAGCGTCCCCAAGGGGACGATGGCCATCCGCGCCGCCGAGAAGCTCGGCATCGCGATCCCGCGCTTTTGCGATCATCCGCTGCTCGACCCGCAGGGCGCCTGCCGCGAGTGCATGGTCGAGGTGCCGGACGCGGGCAACGGTCGCGGTTTCCCGAAGCCGCAGACCTCCTGCACGCTCGAAGTCGCGCCCAACATGCAGATCAAGACGCAGAACACCTCGCCGGTGGCCGCCAAGGCGCAGTCCGGCATCTTGGAGTTCCTGCTGATCAACCACCCGTTGGATTGCCCGATCTGCGACAAGGGTGGCGAATGCCCGTTGCAGAACCAGGCCATGTCCAACGGTCGCGGCGAGACCCGCTACGAGGGTGTGAAGCGGACGTTCCCCAAGCCGGTGTCGATCTCGGCGCAGATCCTGCTGGACCGGGAGCGCTGCGTCCTGTGCGCCCGCTGCACGCGGTTCTCCGAGCAGATCTCCGGTGATCCCTTCATCGCCTTGGTCGAGCGCGGTGCGCTGCAGCAGGTCGGCATGTACGCCGACCAGCCTTACGACAGCTACTTCTCGGGCAACGTCATCCAGATCTGCCCCGTGGGCGCGCTGACCTCGACCGACTACCGGTTCGTCTCGCGTCCCTTCGACCTGGTCAGCACGCCAGTCACCTGCGAGCACTGCGCCGCCGGCTGCCAGCTGCGCACCGACCACCGTCACTACCAGGTGAAGCGTCGCCTCGCCGGTGATGCCCCCGAGGTCAACGAGGAGTGGAGCTGCGACGTCGGTCGCTTCGCCTTCCGTTCGGGTCACCTGGACGATCGCCTCGCGACCCCGCTGGTCCGCAAGGACGACGTGCTGGTGCCGGCTTCCTGGGCCGAGGCCATCGACGTCGCCGTCGCCGGTCTGAAGAAGGCCGGCTCCGCGGTGGGCGTGCTCACGGGCGGCCGCCTCACCTTGGAGGACGCCTACGGCTACGCCAAGTTCACCCGCGCGGTGCTGGGCACGAACGATATCGATTGCCGCGCGCGGGTCGCCTCGACCGAGGAGGCTGACTTCCTGGCCGCCGAGGTGGCGGGGCGTCGCCTTGGTGACGGTGTCACCTACGGCGATCTCGGCGCGGCCAGCAAGGTGA
Organism: Micropruina sp.; assembly: GCA_016716635.1. GTDB lineage: Bacteria > Actinomycetota > Actinomycetes > Propionibacteriales > Propionibacteriaceae > JADJVZ01. Next base: position 312,264 of record JADJVZ010000014.1, on the reverse strand, counting down.
TCCTGGTGGGCTTCGAGCCCGAAGAAGAGTCGCCGATCGTGTTCCTGCGCCTACGCAAGGCCGTGCGCAAGAAGCGCCTGCAGGTCACCGCGGTAGCTCCCTACCTCTCCAATGGCGGTAAGAAGCTCAGCGCGACCCTCGTGCCGTGCGCTCCCGGTGGCGAAGCCGCCGCTCTCGCGGGCGTCGACGCCGACGCCGGCACGATCGTCCTGGTCGGTGAGCGCGCTGCCGCGTTCGTGGGGCTGCTCTCGGCCGTGACCGACTTCGCCGCCAAGGCGGGCGCCCGGTTGGCGTGGATCCCGCGTCGCGCGGGGGAGCGGGGCGCGATCGAGGCTGGCTGTCTGCCCAACCTGCTCCCGGGCGGACGTGAGGTCGGAGAGGGCACCGCTCGTGTCGACGTGGCGGCGCATTGGGGCTCCGGTTCCTTGCCGTCCGCGCCTGGTCGCGACGGTCGTTCCATCCTGGCCGCGGCCGCCACGGGCGAGCTCAAGGCCCTCATCGTCGCCGGCGTCGAACTGGCCGACCTTCCGGATGTGGCCGGTGCCACCGCCGCGATCGAAGAGGCCCCGTTCGTCATCAGCATCGAGCAGCGCACCTCCGAGGTGACCTCCCGTGCGGACGTCGTCTTCCCCGTGGCGCTCATCGAAGAGAAGGCCGGAACCTTCCTGAACTGGGAGCACCGACCGGGTCGCGTCACGCGCGTGAACCGCCAGGCGGCCTCGCCGATGACCGACCTGCGGGTACTCGCCGCCCTTGCCGACGCCCTCGGCACGAGCCTTGGCATCCGCACTCCGAAAGAGGCGCTCACCGAGCTCGAGTCTTTGGGTGCCTGGGAGGGGGCCCGCGCTGCCGCACCGACGGTGCCGGTCGCGCAGCAGCTGCCACCCGAGCAGGGGGCCTTCCGGATCGCCTCGTGGCGCCAGCTCATTGATGGTTCCCGCGGCAACGATGGGGCGCTCGACCTTCTGGTCACGGCCAAGCCCGCCGTCGCTCGGATCAACGCCGCGGCGGCCGAGGCCCTGGGTGTCACCGGCGGCGACCCCATCACAATCTTCGGCGTAGACGGCGACCGGGTGCTGCCCGTCGTCGTGGAGCCCGGCATGGTCGATTCGGTGGTCTGGCTACCGGGTGACCTTGGCGTCCTAGGGATCAAGCCCGGGGACGTCGTGCGACTCACCGCAGGAGGTGTGGCATGAATCCGCTTGATTTGAGCCTATTCGGCACGGATCCTTGGTGGCTCGCGCTCATCAAGGTGATCATCGTGGTCGTCCTGCTGCTCACCTGGACGATCTTCAACGTCTGGTTCGAGCGGCGGCTGGTCGGCAAGATGCAGCACCGCCTCGGCCCGATCATGAACGGCCCCTTTGGCCTCGGCCAGGCGCTGGCCGACGGTCTGAAGCTGCTGTTCAAGGAGGACTTCCGTCCGTCCAAGGCCGACAAGGTGATCTTCACCTTGGCCCCGATCATCGCCGGCGTCTGCGCCTTCGGCGCCTGGGCGGTCATTCCGCTGGGCGGCACCGTCGAGATCTTCGGCGTCACCACCAAGCTTCAGGTGACCGACATGCCGGTCGCGGTGCTGTTGATCCTCGCCATCTCGTCCGTGGCGATTTACGGCTTCGTGCTCGCCGGGTGGTCGTCCAACTCGCCCTACTCCTTGCTCGGCGCCATGCGCTCCTCGGCCCAGATGATCTCCTACGAGGTCGCGATGGGTCTCTCGATGGTGGGCGTCTTCCTGTTTAGCGGCACCATGTCGACCTCCGAGATCGTCGATAAGCAAGGTGCGCCGTTCGCACCCTTCGGGATCGATATCGGCGTGCAGCAGTGGTATTGGTTCCTGCTGTTCCCGTCCTTCGTCGTCTACGCCATTTCGATGGTGGCCGAGACCAACCGCGCCCCCTTCGACCTCATCGAGTGCGAGCAGGAGTTGGTCTCCGGTCACCTCACCGAGTACTCCGGCTTCCGCTACGCCATCTACTTCCTCGCGGAATACATCAACATGGCGACCGTGTCCGCGGTGTGCACCACCCTCTTCCTGGGTGGGTGGCACGCTCCCTGGCCGATCAACGCGCTGATCCCGGCCATGGACGCCGGCTGGTGGGGCCTGCTCTGGTTCTTCCTCAAGGTTCAGGTCTTGATCGGCGGCTTCGTGTGGCTGCGTGGCACCCTGCCGCGGTTCCGCTACGACCAGTTCATGGATCTGGGCTGGAAGTGGCTCATCCCGATCTCGCTGGTGTGGATCATGCTCGCCGGATCGATGCGCTGGGTCTTCGCCCATGGCGGCATCGCCACCCAGGCCGGTTTCGTGATCGTGGCGATCATTTTTGGGGTGTTGCTTGTGGCGCTGGTGATCAGCCTGCTGCTGGAACGGGCCGCCGACAAGCCACTCGTCATGCCACCTGCGGGCCCGTTCAACGCTTTCGCCGGCGGCTACCCAGTGCCGCCGAACGACGATGAGTACCTGCCTGAAATGGCGGAGGTTGTCACCTCGGAGGCCACGGCGGCCGAGGCACCGAATGGAGGGCAGGCCTGATGGGCTTCTTGGATCAGTGGGCCGGTTTCGGCGTCACCTTCCGCACCCAGTTCTGGAAGACCTTCACCCAGGAGTACCCGCAGGGTCCGAAGGTCACCGCACCGCGGTTCCACGGACGTCACCAGCTCAACCGCTGGCCGGACGGCCTGGAGAAGTGCGTCGGCTGTGAGCTGTGCGCCTGGGCCTGCCCGGCGGACGCCATCTACGTTGAGGGCGGCGCGAACACCGACGACGAGCGCTTCAGCCCCGGCGAGCGCTACGGCAAGGTGTACGAGATCAACTACCTGCGTTGCATCCTGTGCGGGTTGTGCATCGAGGCTTGCCCGACGCGGGCGCTCACGATGACCAACGAGTTTGAGCTCGCCGACTTCACCCGCGAAAGCATGATCTACACCAAGGATCGGCTGCTTGCGCCGCTGCTGCCCGGCATGGAAGAGCCCCCGCATCCGCGTCGGCTCGGCCCGGACGAGACCTCGTACTTCCTCGGCCTGCCGCGCACCGGCACGCCGGACACCCGGACCCCGATCGTTGCCGAAGGAGTCGCCCCATGATTCCCGTTCCTCTCGTCACCGCGGCGGAGGTGACCTTTTGGATCGCTGGGCCCCTTGCCGTGCTCGGCGCGCTCGGCCTGATCTTGTTCCGGCGGGCCGTCTACTCGGCCCTCTCGATGGTGCTGACGATGATCTGCCTGGCCGTGTTGTACGGCTCCCTGCAAGCCACGTTCCTGTTCGCCGTCCAGGTCATCGTCTACACGGGCGCCATCATGATGCTGTTCTTGTTCGTGATGATGATGGTCGGGGCGAACTCGACCGAGTCCGTCGTCGAGACGATCAAGGGCCAGCGGGTGCTGTCGATCCTCGTCGCGGTGGGGCTGTTCGCCTTGCTGATGTTCGGCATCGGCGGCGCCATCCAGGGCGCCGCGGTCGGCCTCAATAAGGCCAACGCGGGCGGAAACGTCCAAGGCCTGGCGGCGCTGCTGTTCGGTAAGTACGTCTTTGTCTTCGAGCTCACCTCCGCCCTGCTGATCGTCGCGGCCGTCGGTGCGATGACCTTGGCTCACATCGGACGCGTGGGACGCAAGCCCACGCAGCGCGAGCTCGCCGAGAAGCGACTCTCCGATTACGCGACGAAGGGTGACCACCCGGGGTCGCTGCCGAACTCGGGCGTCTACGCCCACACCAACGCGATCACGGCACCGGCCCTGCTGCCCGACGGGACGATCTCCGAGGCCTCGGTCTCGCAGACGCTGGTCGAGCGCGGCGCCATCGTGGACGCCCCCGCCCTGGCCGCCCAGACGGCAACTGCCTTCAAGGCGATCGAGGCCGTCCGGGACGAGGAGGACGAGTGATGAACGTCGAGAACTACATCTACCTGGCCACGCTGCTGTTCGCCCTGGGCACCGCGGGTGTCCTGCTGCGCCGCAACGCGCTGGTGGTGTTCATGAGCGTCGAACTCATGCTGAACGCGGCCAACCTGGCGTTCGTCGCGTTCGCCGAGTTGCACGGCCAACTGGACGGCCAGATGGCGAGCTTCTTCGTCATGGTGGTCGCTGCCGCCGAAGTCGTCGTGGGACTGGCGATCATCGTCACGATCTACCGCACCCGCCGCTCGACCTCGGTCGACGAAGCCAACCTGCTGAAGTTCTGAGGGGACGACGATGACTTTGCTCGAAACCTCAGTGCGACTGCTGCCCGCCGTGGGCATGTTCACCTGGGCGTGGACGATGATCGCGGTGCCGTTGGCCGTCGCCGCCTTCTTGCTGCTCGCCGGAAAGGTCGCCGACCGCTGGGGCCACTTCGTGGCCGTTGGCGCCGTCGTCTACTCGTTCTCGATCGCGGCCTGCCTGTTCGCCGAGATGGTGGGCATGGCGCCCGACCATCGCGCCGTGGACGCCCCGCTCTACACCTGGTTCAAGGTGGGGGTCTGGGAGTTCCCGGTCGGGTTCCAGATCGACCAACTGTCGATTCTGTTCGCCCTGCTGATCACAGGCGTCGGCTCGCTGATCCACGTGTACTCGATCGGCTACATGGCCCACGATGAGCGGCGGCGCCGCTTCTTCGCGTACTTGAACCTGTTCGTCGCCGCCATGTTGACCCTGGTCCTGGCCGACAACTACCTGCTGCTGTTCGTCGGCTGGGAGGGCGTCGGTTTGGCGTCCTACCTGCTGATCGGCTTCTGGCAGCACAAGCCCTCTGCTGCCGCCGCCGGCAACAAGGCGTTCATCATGAACCGCGTCGGCGACCTCGGCATGATCTTCGCGATCGGCTCGTTCCTGGCGCAGGTGGGCACCGTCCGCTTCGATGCGGTGAACTCGATGATCGGGGCCGTGGATTCGGGCTGGGCCACGGCGATCGGTCTGTTCTTGCTGCTGGCTGCCTGCGGCAAGTCGGCGCAGTTCCCGCTGCAGGGCTGGCTGTTGGACGCCATGGAAGGCCCGACCCCGGTGTCGGCGCTCATCCACGCGGCCACTATGGTCACCGCGGGCGTGTACCTGATCGTCCGCTCGCACGCCGTCTACGAGCACACGCCGTTCGCCTCGATGGCCGTGGTCATCATCGGCACGGTGACGCTGCTGCTCGGTGCCTGGATCGGCTCGTCGAAGGACGACATCAAGAAGGTGCTCGCGGGCTCGACGATGTCGCAGATCGGCTACATGATCCTCGCCGCGGGCATCGGCGGACCGGCCCTGGCGCTGGCGATCTTCCACCTGCTCACGCACGGCTTCTTCAAGGCCAACATGTTCTTGGGCGCCGGTTCGGTCATGCACGCCATGGACGACGACGTGAACATGCGCCACTACGGGGCGCTGCGCAAGGAACTTCCGATCACGCACGCCACCTTCCTGATGGGTTACATGGCCATCATCGGCGTTCCGGGGTGGGCGGGTTACTTCTCCAAGGACCTCATCATCGACGCCGCGGTCGAGTTCCGCTGGTTCATCGGGGCGCTGGCCATCGCCGGCGCCGGCATCACCGCGTTCTACATGACTCGCTTGATGTTTATGACCTGGTGGGGCAAGGCGCGCTGGCGTCCGGGCGTGCACCCGCACGAGTCGCCCAAGGTGATGACCTGGCCGCTGGTGATCCTCGCGTTCTTCAGTGTCGTGGGCGGCATGCTGATGTTCTGGTGGATCCAGACCTGGCTGCAGCCTCTGCTGGGCTACCACGAGACGATGCCCTTCGAACCCTTCACCAGCCTGCCGGGCTGGGCGACCCTCGCGGTCGTCGTTCTCGGTGTCGTTCTCGGTTGGTACACCTTCGGACGTCCTGAGGTCACCATTCCGATCGAGGCCCCGAAGGCGAACGCCTTCGTCACCATGGGACGCAACGACGCCTACGCCGACGCGATCATGGACGTCGCGGTCGTCCAGCCCTACGCGGCGCTGGGCCGCGGGATCGTGGGAGCCGACGCGCACCTGGTCGACGCCGGGTTCATGGGCATGGGCACCTTGCTGCAAGGGGTCTCGGAATCCCTTCGGAAGCTGCAGACCGGCTACGTCCGGACGTACGCGTTGACGATGACCGCGGGCGTCCTGCTCGTGGGCCTGGTCATGATCCTCAGTCGGATGGGCTGAGGGAGGAGTTGAGATGACATTCCCCTGGCTCACGATTCTCGGGATCATCCCGCTGATCGGCGCCGCGTTCATGCTCTTTCCGGTGCGCCTCGCCGCGCGTCCGGTGGGTCTGATCGTCTCGTTCGTGACGGCCGCTGTCGGCCTCGCGATCGGCGGCATGTACCTGGGCGGGACGACGTTCCTCGAGCAGGTGCCCTGGATCAAGACCTTCGGCGCCTGGTGGTCGCTGCGCCTCGATGGCATGAGCCTCGCGATGGTGCTCATGACGGTGATCCTGACGCCGATCGTCCTGGTGGCTGAGCGCAAGCTCCCCGAGCGCATCGGACGCTGGAGCTCCGCCTCGTTCTTCGGGCTGGTGCTACTGCTGGAGAGCATGTCGCTGTTCGTCTTCATGGCCGACGACGTCTTGCTCTTCTACCTCTTCTTCGAGGCGACCCTGATCCCGGTGTACTTCCTGATCGGTGGGTTCGGTGGCGCTGCCCGTCGGGCCGCCGCCATGAAGTTCCTGCTGTTCAGCCTGGCTGGCGGTCTGGTCATGCTGGCCTCGGTGATCGGGCTCTACGCGGTCTCCGCGAGCGCTGGCAAGCCGTCCTACCTGATCACCGATCTGGCGGCCTTGCACATCGACGGCACCAGCGGACGTTGGCTGATGCTCGGCTTCTTGTTGGCCTTCATCGTGAAGGCCCCGATGTTCCCGGTGCACACCTGGCTGCCGGAGGCGGCCGAGCAAGGCACGCCGGGAACCTCGGTGCTGCTGGTCGGCGTGCTCGACAAGATCGGCACCTTCGGGATGATCAAGTTCTGCTTGGTGCTGTTCCCCGAGGCGAGCCGGTGGGTGGCCCCCTTCATGATTGGCCTCGCGCTGATCTCGATCATTTACGGGGCGGCGGCGGCGTTCGCCTCCAAGAACCTCCTGCGCCTGATCGCCTACACCTCGATCAGCCACTTCGGCATGATGGTGCTCGGCATCTATGCCTTCACCAGCCAGTCGATCACGGGCTCGATCTTCTACATGCTGAATCACGGCTTCTCGATCGCGGCCTTGTTCTTGGTCGTGGGCTTCATGATCAAGCGCCGGGGCACCGCCCAGATCGACGCGTACGGCGGAGTGCAGAAGGTGGCACCGTTGCTGGCGGGTTCGTTCCTGCTGGCTGGCCTGTCCGGCCTCGCGCTCCCCGGCATGTCGACCTTCATTTCGGAGTTCTTGGTCTTGGCAGGTACCTGGACGCGCTTCCCCTGGGTGGCGGCGGTCGCGGCGCTCGGCGTGGTCATGTCTGCGGTCTACATCTTGTCGATGTACCGCCGGACGATGACCGGACCGCTCTCCGCCGATGTGGCGAAGTCGTTCGAGTCGGACCTCTCCGGTTCGGAGAAACTCGTCGTCCTGCCGCTCATCGCGATCATCCTTCTGCTCGGGTTCTTCCCGGGGCGCACCGTGGAGACTATGCAGCCCACGGCCGACTCGGTGATGAAGATCGTTCAGCTCAGCGACCCCGTGCCGCAGGCAGGAAAGTGAATCTGTCATGAACACTGCTACCGCACCGGTCATTGAATATGTGGCCCTCATGCCGATCCTCATCTTGTTGGGGGCGGCGTGCATCGGGATCCTGGTCGAGGCGTTCCTGCCGCGTCATCATCGGTTCCATACCCAGCTCGTCATCGTCGGCGCCGCCATCGTGGGGGCGTTCATCCGCTTGATCGCCAACTGGCGGCAGGGCCGCAGCGGCATCATGGCCATGGGGTCTCTGACGCTCGACGGACCGACCTACGTGATGTGGTCTGGCTTGCTGGTCTTCGGGTTGCTGGCGGTGCTCGTCTTCGCGGAACGCAAAGCCAACGGTGGGGTCACCACGTTCGCCGCATCTGCCGCCACCACGCCGGGAAGCAAGGCCGAGGCGACGGCCAGCGCCGCCCGCATCGAGCACACCGAGATCTTCCCGCTGTTCTTGTTCTCCCTCGCCGGCATGATGCTCTTCCTGGCCGCCAACGACATGCTGACACTGTTCGTGGCGCTCGAGGTATTCTCGCTGCCGCTGTACCTCATGTGTGGCATGGCCCGTCGCCGGCGCCTGCTGAGCCAAGAGGCCGCCCTGAAGTACTTCCTGCTGGGAGCCTTCAGCTCGGCGTTCTTCCTCTTCGGCGTGGCCCTGGTCTACGGCTACACGGGTTCGTTCACCTTCGGTGACATCGCCATCGCGGTGACGTTGCCCACCCAGGGACGCGGGCTGCTCATCACGGGCTTGGCCCTCATGGTGGTCGGCGTGCTGTTCAAGATTGGCGCCGTGCCGTTCCACAACTGGACGCCCGACGTCTACGTGGGCGCTCCCACGCCCGTCACCGGGTTCATGGCGATCTGCACCAAGGCGGCAGCGTCGATGGCGCTGCTGCGCCTGCTCTACACCGCCTTCGGCGGCGAGCGCTGGAGTTGGCAGCCGGTGTTGATGGTGATCGCCATCTTGACCATGCTGCTCGGCGCCGTGTTCGGCCTGACCCAAACCGACGTGAAGCGTCTGCTGGCTTACTCATCCGTCGCTCACGCGGGGTTCATCCTGACCGCCGTGGTCGGGGCGCAGGGCATCGTGGCCACCGGACAGCTCACGAGCGTCGGTGCCGTGATGTTCTACCTCATCGCCTACGGGTTCGCGACCATTGGTGCTTTCGCCATCGTCACGCTCGTGCGGCGTTCCGGCGGCGAGACCAACGCTATGGACGACTGGGCGGGCCTCGGCCGGCGCAGCCCGGTCCTGGCCGGGATCTTCTCGTTCTTCCTCCTGAGCTTCGCGGGTATCCCGCTCACCGCCGGCTTCATCGGCAAGTGGGCCGCCTTCGAGTCGGCGTGGCGCGGCGGCTATAAGTGGCTCGTCGTGGTGGCGGTCATCGCCAGCCTCATCGCAGCCTTCTTCTACCTGAAGCTCATCATGATCATGTGGTTCCAGCCGCCTGCCGAGGGCGTGGAGGTGGCCGTGCCGAGCGCGCTGACCTGGGTCCCGATCATCGTGGGGGCGCTGGCTACCCTGTTGTTGGGTGTGGCGCCGGGCTTGCTTCTCGACGTGGTGTCCACCGCGGACGTCTTCTTGAGGTGATCGGGTGAGCGAGGTCGACGAGGCATTGGATCAACGGATCCGCGAACTCCTGGCGGAGGTGGAGACTGCCCTTTACGAGGCGGCGGTGGCGAACACCCCCTTCGTGACGGAAGCAGCCACCCACATCATCAGCGCCGGAGGTAAGCGTTTCCGTCCACTGTTGGTTGCTCTCGCGTCCCAGTTGCACCCTGGGGCGGTCCAGGACGAAATCATCCGCGCGGCCATGGTCTGCGAGCTGACCCACGTCGCGAGCCTGTACCACGACGACGTCATGGACGAAGCCGAACTGCGCCGCGGCGCTCCGGCGGCCAACCGGCGCTGGGACAACACGGTCGCGATCATGGTGGGCGACTTCCTGTTCAGCCGCGCTTCGAGCATCGTGGCGACGCTCGGCACCGACTACGTGCTGTTGCAGGCGAACACCTTTGCCCGCCTCGTGCAGGGCCAGATCGCCGAGACCCGGGGCGTGCCCGAGGGTATTGAGCCCCTGCATCATTACCTCGACGTCGTCGCCGACAAGACTGGTTCCCTCATCGCCACCTCGGCGGTGTTTGGTGGCATGGTGTGCGGCGCCCCCGCGGATCAACTCGAGGCCTTGGCGGCGTTCGGCGAAGAGATCGGGGTGGTCTTCCAGTTGGCAGACGACCTGATCGACATCGAGTCGGACGTCACGGGGAAGACCCCGGGTACCGACCTCCGCGAGGGGGTGTGGACGCTTCCCACGCTGCTGGCGGGCGCCTCTGAGGACCCCGCGGACGGCCGTCTCAAGCAGTTCCTGGGACGCGAGATTCCCGATCCGGTGGAGCTGGCCGAGGCGCTGGCCCTGATGCGGGCCCATCCCGCGTTGGAGCAGGCCCGGATCGAGATCCGTCGCCGCGCCGACGCGGCGCGCGCGCACTTAGAGGTCCTTCCCGAGGGCCCGGCCCGCGACGGGTTGGCCGCCTTGTGCGATCAGGTGGTCGAACGGTCGTCGTAAGACGACGTCAGGCCGTAAACCCCCGAGGATTGTTCGACTGCCAGCGGTAACTGTCGACGCACATCTCGTCGATTCCACGGGTCGCCTCCCAGCCCAGTTCGCGCTTCGCTTTGGACGGATCGGCGAACGAGCGCGCCACGTCGCCAGCCCGACGCGGTAGGACCTGGTAGGGGATCGGGTGGCCGCATGCCCGCTCGTAGGCGCTGATGATCTCGAACACCGAGGTGCCCCTGCCGGTGCCCAGGTTCCACACGTGGTACCCGGCGTGGTCGCGGATGTAGTCCAGGGCGGCCAGGTGACCGGCGGCGAGGTCGAGCACGTGAATGTAGTCACGGATGCCGGTGCCGTCCGGGGTGTCGTAGTCGTCCCCGAAGACGGAGAGCTCGGCGCGCCGTCCGGTGGCGACCTGGGCCACATAGGGCACCAGGTTGTTGGGAATGCCCTGCGGATCCTCCCCGATCATGCCCGAAGCGTGGGCGCCGATGGGGTTGAAGTAGCGCAGCACGCCCACGGCGAGGTCGGGATCGGCCACCGACGCATCGGCCAAGATCTCCTCGATCATGAGCTTCGTGCGTCCGTAGGGGTTGGTCGCACCCGTCGGGGCGTCCTCTGACAGCGGTGGTTCTCCTGCGCCGTACACGGTCGCGGAGGAGCTGAACACGATGCGGGTGCAGCCGTGACGCTGCATGGTTTCGAGCAGCGTCAGCGTCGAATCGAGGTTCTCGCGGTAGTAGACGAGCGGCTTCGCGACGGATTCGCCGACGGCTTTCCAGCCGGCGAAATGGATGACGGCTTCCGGCAGGAAGCGGGCGAAGGTGGCTTCCATCACGTCGTCATGGCGCACGTTCGCCTCGACGAACTGGGCCGGGCGTCCGGCCAACGTGGCGACGCGGCGCAGCGATTCGGCGTGGCTGTTAGTGAGGTCGTCCACGACCAGGACGTCGTGCCCGGCCTCCAGCAGTGCCAAAGTGGTGTGGGACCCGATGTAGCCGGCCCCGCCGGTGACTAAGACGCGCATCTATGACCTTTCGCTCGCCTCCCACGATATCGATCCAGCCGTGGCGGCACCTAGGCGGGCGGTCAGCAGGGGCTGTGACCGGCGGTCACGGAGTCAGAGAGCACAGGCCTCGGAGAAGCCCGCCGGCGGAATTCCGAGGCCATGGGTGAGGCGGGCCCAGAAGTTCACCTGAGCTGCCGTGGTGGCCAGCACGACGATCTCGCGGTCATCGAAGAGGCTCGTGAGTTCGGCGCGGGTGGCGTCATCGACGGCCAGCGGCGTCGCGGTCAGGAGGCGCGCGAACCTGATCGCGATGCGCTCGCGGGGGGTAAAGGTGGGCGCCAGGCCGTCGCGCCGCAGGGCGTCCAGTTCGTCGTCGGTGATGCCCGCCAGATCGAACTCGTGAGAGTTCATGTCGATGCAGAAAGCACAGTTAGCCGCGAGGGAGACGGCGATCCGGACGAGCTTCAAGATCCGCTCGCTGATCGTCCGATCACGGTGGACGACCAGCGCCTCCATGGCGCCGGCCCCCACCGCCGCGCGCGGCACCCAGGCGAGGAGCCGCGCCTGCAAGAGCCGCTTGCCCACCGCTTTGTCGCTCGCCCAGATTCCCAGGCGCAGCACCGGGTTAATGCGTCGAGGTTCGTCGATCATCGCGGTCATCCTGGGTTCCTCATCGTGACTCCGTGCCCAGCTTGTGCAGACCCTGCTTCGTGCAACGCTGGGGACACCCACCACGTTAGTTCAGGTGAGAGGGGGAGAGTTGAACCGACGACACCTCTTGCAAGCGGCCCTGCTGGGACTGGTCCCCGGATCGCTCGCCATGACCGCCTGCCAGGCGATACCGTCCGCGCCCAAGCCCGAGTATTTCGCCGACGCGATCAAACGCGAAGCCCCGGGGACCCCCGCACCGAGTTCCTTATGGCCGATGGCAGTGGGCCTGCTCAGTGGGCTGCCGGCCGGGAACGCGCTGGTGTCACCGTTGTCCTTGGCCAACGCGCTCGGGATGCTTCGCAATGGTGCGCGGGGCCAGAGCGCAGCCGAGCTGGACTCCTTCTTCGGGTCCAGCGTCGCCGCCCTCAACACTGAGCTGAACACCCTGAGCCAAACCCTCGCGGCGATCACCAAGGGTGGGCAAGCGACCATGACGTCCGCCAACTCCATCTGGGTAAAACCTGGCATTGCCTGGAAGCAGGACTTCCTGGACGAACTCGCACGCTGGTACGGCGCCGGCCTTTACAAGGTCGACTTCGCGGCGGATCCAGAAGGGGCCGCCAGGGCTATCAACGGCTGGGTAAGCACCGCGACGAACGGGCTGATCCCGACGATCGTGGACCGCTCCCTCCTCACTCCCGCGACGGTCTCGGTACTGGCCAACGCGGTGCACCTCAAGGGCGCCTGGACGACGAGGTTTGACCCGTCCAAGACGGCCGATGCCCCCTTCACCACCTCGAGTGGCACCAGGGTGACGGTCCCGATGATGCGAGGAAACGTCAAGCGCGCATTCGTGTCGACCAAGGCTTGGGACGCGGCGCTCCTCCCGCTGCGCGACGAATCGCTGGCGCTGGCGCTCGTGATGCCGATCCAAGGCGGTCTCAAGGGGAACCCGCCGGTGGAGGCCTTCCAGCAGCTGCTGAGCGCCCCGATATCGGAGAAGTTCATCGCGATGCCCCGCTGGACGTTCGCGTCGGGCGAGGAACTGTCCGGCGACCTCAAGGCGCTGGGCGTCCGGACGATCTTCACCCCGGCTGCCGACTTCACCGGGATGGCGGACACGCCCCCGCTCCGTGTGAGCTTCGTGTCGCATCGTGCGTTCATCTCCGTCAACGAGGACGGCGCGGAAGCGGCGGCCGGGAGTTCCATCGGCATGGCCGCGGGCGCCTCGCGGCTCGTCGCTGAGTTCAACCGGGCCTTCTGGTACGCCCTCGTGCATGTGCCCACGGGCACGCCGTTGTTCTTGGGTCGCCTGGACGACCCGTCAACGGCGCACGCGTGATCACCAGATCTTGACGCGCTCCTCGGGGGCCAACCACAGCCCGTCGCCCGGGACCGTCGCGAACTCGTCGTGGAACTCGGGCAGGTTGCGGACCACCTGGTTGCAGCGGAACTCCTCGGGGGAGTGGGGGTCGGTCGCGATCTGCTGTTTCAGAGCTTCGTCGCGGCGCTTCGTCTGCCAGGTGTTGGCCCACGAGTAGAACAGCCGCGCGAGCGGCGATTGCCCGTCGACCCCTTGGGGCTCAACGTCGGTCGTGGCGAGCCGCCAGGCCAAGAGGGCGATGCTGAGCCCCCCGAGGTCGCCGATGTTCTCCCCGACGGTCAGGGCACCGTTGACATGGAGGTCAGGCAGTTGCCGCGGATGCAAGACGTCGTACTGGGCGATGAGTGCCTTCGTGCGCTCGGCGAAGGCCTCGCGGTCGGCGGCCGTCCACCAGTCCCGCAACGCCCCGTCGCCGTCACACGTAGCACCCTGGTCGTCGAAGCCGTGGCCGATCTCGTGTCCGATCACGGCCCCGATGGCCCCGTAGTTGACGGCGTCGTCGGCGTCCGGATCGAAGAACGGCGGCTGCAGGATCGCGGCTGGGAAGACGATCTCGTTGCGGAAGGGGTGGTAGTAGGCGTTGACGGTCTGGGGCGTCATCAGCCATTCGTGCTTGTCGACCGGGCCGGCCAGCTTGCCGACCGCGTAGGCGAACTCGAAGGCGCGCGAGCGCTCGACGTTGCCGACGAGGTCGCCCGCGTCGATCGTGAGGCCGGTGTAGTCGCGCCACACGTCGGGATAGCCGATCTTGGGGGTGAACTTGGCGAGCTTGGTGAGGGCTTCGGCCTTGGTCGCGTCGGTCATCCACTCGAGGTCGGTGATCGAGCGTCGGTAGGCCTCGATGAGATTCGCGACCAGGACGTCCATGCGTTGCTTCGACGCCGGTGGGAAGTGCCGCTGCACGTAGGTCTTGCCGACCTCTTCGCCGAGCGCCCGCTCGACCAGGGCGACGCCTCGCTTCCAGCGTTCCTTCAGCTGCGGGACGCCCTGCAGGGTGGTGCCGTGGAAGCCGAAGTCAGCCTCGACGAACGCCGTCGACAGGTAGGGGGCGTAGGCGTCGATGAGATGCCAGCGGGCCCAGGCGCGCCAGGCGGGCAGGTGCTCGGGGGTTAGCAGCGTGGCCACGTCGGTGAAGAAGGAGGGCTGGCAGTTGATGATCCGCTCGACGTGCCCGAGCCCCGCGGCGGTCAGGGCGGTCGTCCACCCCAGCCCAGCGTCGAGCTCGGCGGCGGGCATCGGGTTGTACATCTGCTCGATGTCACGGGTGCGGACGTTGTCCCAGTGGAAGCCGGCGATGCGGGTCTCGAGGTCGACCACGGCGTCGGCTTCGTTGGCGGCGCCGGCGAGGGTCAGCATGGCGCCGACGTGCTGGCGGTAGGCCGTGAGGATGTCGGCGTGCTCGGGCAGCCGGTAGTAGGCCTCATCGGGCAAGCCGAGGCCGCCTTGGCCCAGGAACAGGGCGTAGCGCTGCGGGTCGCCCGGGTCGGATTCAGCCTCCCCGGCGAGTAAGGAGCCCACGCCGTCGCGGAGGCTGGTGCCGAGGTGTGCCAGTAGCGCGGGGATGGAATCCAGGGCGTCCACGGCGGCGAGGCGGGTGGCGAGGGGAGCGCTCCCCAACTGCTCGGCGCGCTGCTCGTCCATGAAGGATGCGAACAGCCGCGCGGGCGCGGTCTGGCTCAACTCCGCGTCGGTGAGGATCGCCAGCACGGCAGCCTCGGACGCGTCTCGCAGGTCGTAGAACGCTCCCGCGCCGGACTTGTCGTCCGGAATCGCGACGGTGTCGAGGAAGTGACCGTTCACGCGACGGAAGAGATCGTCCTGCGGGCGGTGGGCGTCGTCCAACTGAAAATGCGGCATTTCCCAAGACTACGTCGTTGGTCCGACAGACCTGAGGACCCAGAGGCGTGGTGCCCGGAACCCGTTTGAGGACGCCCACTAATGTTTGCCCGTACTCGTCCAGCCGTTGATGGAGCCGACCATGACCCTCGCCCTGAAGACCGCGGGCATTGCATTCGCCCTCACGACGGTTCTCGCTCTGGCTGGCTGCGGCGGCAACGAGAAGGCGGCGGCGAGCTCCGCGGCGGCCGCCGCCAACACGCCCTACACCCTCTCCCAGGTAGCCGAGCACTCTTCGGCGTCGGATTGCTGGTCGGTCATCAAAGGCAACGTGTACAACCTCACCTCCTGGGTCAAACAACACCCGGGCGGCTCCCAGCGGATCATCGACATCTGCGGCAAAGACGGCACGGCCGAGTTCACCGTCCAGCACGGCAAGGAAGGACGCGTCGCGGGCGTCCTGGCTGGTGCCAAGGTCGGCACTCTCGCGTCATAGGTCAGTCGTTGTGGTGATGTCCGATAGTGGAGAGCATCGCTTCGCCCCGACCCGGCTCCCCGAACCCGGGTTCCCACTGGTGCACACGTGGGGGAGTCTTGGTCGGACGATAGTGCGCCCGTATGTGGATTGATGGGGCCCAGGGTCTTAGTCTCCGAACCCTCGGAGCTGGGCTCCTCGGGGTGCACGTGAGCGTGCCTGCGTTGGAGACACGGGCGCCTCAACAAGACTAGGAAGGGCCCGGGGGTGAACCGCTATCGTTGAAGCGGCTGCTCGGAGGGGGATCTGCATGGAACTGGCGTCAGGGGGGCGACGCGGCACCCCTCGGGCTCCGGTGATGATTCGTGGTGAGGCGCGGGGTGCGAGTTCCCGGTTCGGGCGGGGTTTGCGTATCGAGGTCGTGGCAGACGGATCGGTCGTGGTCAGTGATGATGCTGGTGAGATTCGTCGGATCCCGGCGGGGAGTGTGACGCGCGCGGTGGTGACGACCACGCTGCCGCGATGGGCCAAGCGGGGAACGATTCCGGTGCCCCAGGAGCGATTGGCGTTGCTCACGGGGCCGGTGGAGATTGTCGCGTTGTTTGCGGGTCCGGTGCCGGTGTTGGTGGTGTGCCTTCTTGATTTCTCGAGTTTGGTGCCGGGTTTGGACGAGCTGCCAGAGTCGGTGGTCGGGCAACGTCGTGAGGCAAGTGGAGTCAACGCGGTGGTGGCCGCGCTGGGTGTGACGTTGTCGGTGGCCAATCCTGCTGAGGTTGCCGCGTTGGCGTCCAGGGTAGGCGTGGCGGCGGCGGTGGTGCCGTTTTCGGAGAAGGTATGGGGGCCCCGCTGGGGCACGTGGGTCGCCCTTGTTGCTCTCTGGGTCTTGGTGTGCGCCTGGCTGCTTCTCGGTGGGGTTGCCGGTGAACTGCTGATGGCGGCGGCGTTCGTGGCGTTGCTGCCGTTGGTGGTACGGATGCAGGTACTGATTGGGGCATATTGCGCCGCGGTTCCCGCACTGTCTGATGATCCCGAGCACACGCTAAAGGCGAGCGGTGGGAGCATTCGTGGCCTTCGAGAGAGCGTGTTGGTCATTCGTCCGGACGTGGTGCGCATTCATGTTCGAGCTGCGGAGTTCAGCGTCCCGGGCCCCGCGTTGGGGGCCGTCACCGATTGCTGGGTTGACGGGTCAGTGATCAGGTTCACCGACGGTGTGCTGAATCCCTATCTCAACGTCAGTGCCGACGTGTTTTGCCCGGACGGCGCCGGGCACACCGAACTTGCCGAGTTGTGCGCTGCCGCCGGGATTCGGATGACCCACCGCGCCCCACGTCATCACGTATCCACGACCTCGCGAACAGTGGACATGGCGGCGTCGGGCGAAGTTGGTGGGTTGGCGTTGACCCCTGCCGAGCAAGGAAACGCGTGTGGCGCCATGGCCCGCTACACGCTGCTGTTCAACCTCCTGTTTCTCACCGTCTTCTATCTGGGTGGCGTGGCGGCTTCCTCGCCGATTGCGACGCAGAGCGGTGGGTGGAGCGGTGATGTCGTTCGGTGGGTGTTGCCGCTGCTGGTGTACGGGGGCTGCTTGGGGGTCATGCTGCGCACCACAGGGATCCGATGGCATCTGAACCACAAACTAAAAGCAAAGGTGTAGACCACGGGGGTTTCTTGCGCGACGGGCCTCGTCCGATCCGGTCGGGCAGGTAGCAGGGGCTCTCTGGGTGGTCGCGGACGCGTCTGGATGGTCAACAAGCCGCTGACGAAATGCTGCCGCGGAGCACCCTGCGGTGACACCGTTTGAATCCATGCCCTGGGCCTCGGCTGATCCGCGAGGAAGTCAGAGGCTCGTCTTGTGCGCGGACGAGGCATGCATTGCTAGGACAAAGGAGTCGATCTCGGGGAGGTGTTCTTCGAGGATGCCTGCGTCAGGGATGCTGCACAGCGCGACCACGTCCACTCCCAACTCCGGTTGCGTCGCGAAGTAGCGTGCCTCCGCCATGACAGTGTTGTCGGAGTCGATCCAGTGCCGCACGGCGCGTTGGACGATGGTTCCGTCGCCTCGCGGGAGGATGGCTCTTTGGGGCGCGTCCAACAGGGGGAGGTCGTCGTCGAGACCCAGCAACGCCGACCCGTCGTCCCGGCGTTCTGAGATCGGGAACATCCCAAAGTGTAGAACGAAGATGGGCTCCGCCAAGGTGCGCAGGCGGAGGGCGCGGTAGGTGAAGGCCGTGATGTTCCGCCTGGCGAAAACATCGAGAATGGAGCCCAGGGTCCCGATGGCAGCTGGCTCGGTGAGGTTCAAGTCTTTCGTGACGGTCTGTAGCGCAGCTGGCACCCAGACGTCGGGGGGTCTAGTTTCATCGGGCCCCATGAGCCAGAGGGTAGGATCCGGATCGACGTCCAGGTGGACTCCCTCGACAACGGTGAACGATCCTTGCGCACGCAGGCTTGGCTTAGTGAAAGCGGAGCGGCTCGTGGGTGCCGCCGCAGAGGCTCGCCGGGCCGGGATGCGAGCTGACGCAAACGCGATGATCCAAGCGATGACGCCGAAGGCGATGCCTAAGGGAGGCCTGCCCCACATCCCGTAAAACACGGTGACCAGCCCGGCCAACTCGTATTGTCCCCGCATTTCCTTGTCGTAGGCGAGAGTTGCCCGCCACCGCCAGGCAAGGGCGACGATGATCCAACTGATGGCCGTTGTTGCCGCCGCGATGAGCAAGGGAATATAAGGCACGTGCGCCGCGAACCAGGCATCTCGAGCTTCGGTGCTGGGATTCCCGCCGATCTGCGCCAGCATCACGAAACCTGCGCCGCATGCGAACGTCAAAACGACAGCGAAGGATGCAGACAATGCGAGGATGTACTGCTGAACCTGACGGTGAACGGCCCGGACGCTGAGCCGGGCTGTCATAGAATCCCCCTGCGGCGAAGGCCGAACGGAATGCCACTCATGGCATGCGAATCGAGTGGTGCGTTCCTCTTGTCCACGCGCAGGGTCTGCGTCTGCATGGTTCGAACCATCCCCTTTGGCCGGGAAGTGATCGCCGACCCTGGTTGAGCGTAGCGGGTGCGAGACGGTCCGATGGAACCCGGAGGGGGTATCCGTCCCCCCTCGATCGTTCTTCTTCCATGGTGGGACCACGTCCAAATCAGTGAACCACAACCGGCTACCATCGCCCCCACCATGACCTACGAAGATTACAAAGTGACGAGGGTGCCGTGAGAGCGCGAAACAAGTGGCTTTTGGCTCTCGTCGTTTCGGTCGCTGCGGTCGTGTTGGCGGGTCTATTGGCGTGGGTGGTGGTCTCGGCGATTCGGATCGAGGGCGACAAGTTTTTCAACCCGAATCGGCAGCCGACGCCGGGTGAGACAACGAGTTTGGGTCTTCGAATCCCCACGGATGCGGATATCGTGGCCTTGGAGGCGCAAGTGTCTGGCGTCCCCCACATAACAAAGGTAGAAATCAGTTACCATGCGGCAACGATCAGCGGGTCGCGGGGTACAAATATCGTGCTGACGGTGGACCTGCTCGATGCGGCAGGTGCTGCTTCTCCAGACTATGTCAAGGTCCGCGACGACATTCTGAGGATTATTTGGGGCCAGCTTTATGATGTTGGGATTATCTCAATCCAGGCATGGGACCCAAATGGCCAGAAGGTGAATCTCGCCCACGAGTCATTGGAAGGGCTTTATGCCAAGTGGGGGCGGCCAGGGGCTTCGCCGTCGGCGACCCCGAAGCCGTCCTAGATGATCAATTCCAAGGGGTCAGTGGTGATAGGCGATGAGAGATCGTCGGACGCTGAGGCCGGCTTGGTCGTTGTGCCAGGTGGCCGCAACGAGCGCGAGGATGCGTTGGGCGATCCGTACGCACACGCCAGAGGTGGTTCGACCCCCGGATAGTTCGAGGTCGAGTTGTCCTTTCAACGTGTCGTTGACCGACTCGATGATTTGCCGGAGTGGTTTGAAGAACCGGGCTGCGGCTACGGGTTTCTCGCCTTTGCGTTCGGGTCGGAGCAGGTCGATGCCATTTAAGGTCGGAACCCTCGCCTCGTAACGCGGTCCCCGAGTGATCGCGCGATGGAACGCCAAGGGTTAACGGGCTCATCACAGTTGACGGTGTAGATGGGTTTGGCGCGTCGGTCACTGGGTAGGGGTCGAGGTCTTCAGAAGATGGAAGTTCTCACACCACCCATCAAGAAGACCTCGACGTGCTTGACGCTACCTTCGCTGCCCCTGACCTGACCACTTTCTGCCGCCTTGATGAGCTTGGGCTGGTCGCGGTCGGTCAACGCCTCGAGCCAGGGCGGGCGATCATCGCTTGCCGGGTGACCGATCCCGATGATTGGTGTCACCGCTGTGGCCAGCAAGGGATGGTGCGGGACACGGGGCTTAACCCCTTCTGGTGGACACGCGGTGTGTTTCACGCTGCGGTTGCCAGCGTAGTTGTGTGGTGGTTGTTCTCGTAGGTGATAGGGCTTTGGTAGCCGCAGGTGGAGTGTCGTCGGCGGGTGTTGTAGCGGGTGATCCAGGCGAACACGGCCCGGCGGGCGCTGGCCTGGTCGGGCCAGCTCGCGGCGCCGGCGAGGGTTTCACGTTTCAGGGTGGCGTTGAACGACTCGGCCAGCGCGTTATCGGCGCTGGTCCCCACGGCCCCCATGGAACGCGTCACCCCGAACTCAAGGCACAGGGCCGCGTATTCCTTCGAGGCGTACTGGGCTCCGTGATCGGAGTGAAACACCGCCCCCGCCAATGATCCCCGCAGGCTCGCGGCGGCCCGGAGCGCTCCGGTGACCAGCGAGGTCCGCATGTGATCAGTGATGGACCAGCCCACGATCCGCCGCGAAAAGCAGTCGATCACGGTCGCCAAATACAAGAACCCGTCGGTGTCACAGGGGAGGTAGGTGATATCCCCGACGTAACGCACGTTCGGCGCTACGGCGGTGAAATCCCGGTCCAGGAGGTCGGGGACCAGCTGGGTATCCGCGGCCGGGATCGTGGTCCGAACCCGCCGCCGTAACCGGATCCCGACGATTTGTTCCTCGCGCATCACCCGAGCCACCCGTTTGTGGTTGACCCGTTCCTCGGCGGGGACCCCGTCGTTCAACTCGGCGGTGACCCGCGGCGCCCCGTAAGCCCGATCCTGAGCGTGGACCTCCCGGATCTGTTGCGCGAGCGCCGCATCGGCAGCCTGCCGGGCCGCCCGGGCTGGAGCGGCAGCCAACCACTTATAGAACGATGACCGTGCGATATGCACGACCTCACACAACCGCTTCACCCCGAAGGTGGCCTGGTGATCGACGACGAACTGGAAGCGGTTCACCAGTTCGTCTCCCCGGCGAAATACTTAGCCGCCGCCCTCAGAATGTCCCGCTCGGTGTTCAACCGACGCTCCGATTCTTCCAACGTCTTCACCCGGGCCCGGAGCCGGACCACCTCCTGTTCAGGTGATTCCTCCGCTGGTGGAGGCGTCGATGGCGGCCGTGACACTCCCCGAATCGGTACCCCCGCGGCCTTCACCCACCCAGACAAGGTCGCGTCCAAAATCCCCAGATCCGCCGCGATCCCGGCGATCGAGGACGACTCCATCGACCGATACAACTCCACCGCGTCCCGGCGGAACTCCTCCGAATACGTCTTCCTAGGCATAACTGAATCTTCTCGCTTCCTCCAGACCGAAGCCCGGCTTTCAGCGTGTCCACTCAGAGGGGTCAAGGCCCCACGGTGGTTCGGCGCCTGGCCCACGAACCACTCGGGTGGCGACCGACTGTGTTGGTGGTCACGATCCGCAGGTACCGGTGCTCGGATTGTCAGCATGTGTGGCGGCAGGACACCACCAAGATGGCCGAACCGAAAGCGAAGCTATCGAGGCGAGGACTGCGGTGGGCGTTGGAAGCCATCGTGCTTCAACATCTGACCGTCGCGCGGGCCGCCGAGGGACTGGGTGTGGCGTGGAACACCGCCAACGACGCGATCCTCGCCGAAGGGCAGCGGGTGTTGATCGGCAACCCTGCCCGGTTCGATGGGGTGACCACGATCGGGGTCGATGAGCATGTGGTGCGCCACGAGGCGCTGTTGGTTCGGATGGAGGTGAGAGACCTGCATCGCACCGTTGTCGTAGCAGCGGGGTGAAGCTGGCGGCAGCCTGGCTTCGGGGAACGCCGGGGTCGGGTGGGAGCAGCCGCGACAAAGTCAGGACGGTCCAGCACTACCGGATGGGCCGGGCCTGGTGAGCAAGACGGGAAGGTGTACGTGAGGAACCGGTGTCGTAAAGCCTCTTAATCGTCGACCAGCTCGAACCCGGTGGATGCGGGCTGGTATGCGGTGCGTAACCGCCTACGGGGTCGTCAGCCAGACGGCCGTCGGGGTGGGGAACTGTCGGAACGGTGAACGTGTCGGGTCCGGCAGGTCGTGGTGAAGGTCTACGGCGTAGCCACGACGATGCCGCAGGGGCAAAGCCGGGCACCTCGCCCGTCAACCGAACAGCAGTGAACGTGGGAACCCTCCGCGCTCCGTTCCCCTTGTCGGGGATAGGTGCGTTGCCGGCTGAAGGGTGCGGTGGGGGCGGAGCCGTTGTAGTACTCCGAGGTCGGGAAAGCCGACCACATGGGAAAGGGCGGCAGCGAGAGGAAACAGGAAGGAACTGTGGTGTCCGAAGACGCGCCGGTGAATACCGACGCCGCCGGGTGGCCGAGCTTCGCCCGGTCTTATCTGGCGGTACGGAGGATGCAGACCAAACTGCATTGTTGGGCGGCCACTGACAGTGGTCGCCGGTTTGATGATTTGTACAACCTGGTCTGTGACCCGGCGTTCCTGACGATCGCGTGGGAACGCGTCGCCGGGAACAAGGGGGCACGGACACCCGGGGTGGACCGGGCCACCGTGGCCCACGTCACCTCCGGGATGGGGGTTGAGGCGTTCCTGCGGCAGGTCCGCGACGAGTTGAAGTCCCGGACGTTCCAGCCGGTGCCGGTGCGGCAGGTGATGATCCCGAAAGCCAGCGGCAAGCTGCGCAAGTTGGGCATCCCGACCGTCACCGACCGGGTGGTGCAGGCCGCGTTGAAGCTGGTGTTGGAACCCATCTTCGAGGCCGACTTTCAGTCGTGCTCGTACGGGTTCCGCCCGAACCGGCGCGCGCACGACGCGATCGCCGAAATCCACCACTTCACCAGCAAACGGTACGAGTGGGTGTTGGAGGCCGACATTGAGGCGTGTTTCGACATGATCGACCACACCGCCTTGATGGACCGGCTCCGAGTGCGGGTTTCGGACAAACGCGTGCTGGCGTTGGTGAAGGCGTTCCTGAAAGCCGGGGTGCTCACCACGGTGGGCACCACCGAGGGAACTGTCACCGGCACCCCTCAGGGCGGGATCTTGTCCCCGCTGCTGGCCAACATCGCCTTGTCCGTCCTGGACGATCACTTCGCCCGGCAGTGGCAGGACACGATGGCCAACGAGCAGCAGCGGCAGAAACGCCGACGCCACGGTCAACCGAACTATCGACTGATCCGCTACGCCGACGACTTCGTCATCGTCGTCACCGGCGAACGGCGTCACGCCGAGCAGTTGCGTGGCCAGGTGGCAGGCGTGTTGGCCCCGATGGGGCTGCGACTGTCGCTGGACAAGACCCGGGTGGTCCACATCGATGACGGGTTCGACTTCCTCGGCTTCAACATCCGACGGATGAGGAAACGAGGTAGTCACAAGTCGTTTGTGTACACCCTGCCTTCGACCAAGGCGATTGCCTCGATCAAGGCACGGGTGAAGGCCATGACGTACAGAAACACGCTGCACCGCGACCCCGGGTATCTGATGGATTACCTGGGTCGAGTGCTGCGTGGATGGGCGAACTACTTCCGGCACGCGGTGGCCAAACGAGCCTTCAACGCGATCGATTCCTACACCTGGGAACGGATCACGTCATGGCTGCGGAAGAAACACCGTATCGGATGGCCAGAGCTCCGGCGCAGATACTGCCTGCCCGGCACCTGGCGGCTCGCCCACGACGGGATCAGGTTCAAGGGCGCAGCCAGCGTCCCCGTTATCCGGTACCGCTACCGCGGCTACCACATCCCGACCCCGTGGACCCATCAACCGTCACAAGAAGACCAGCAACCTCACGTGGAGAGCCCGGTGCGGTGAGAATCGCACGCCGGGTTCGGCGGGCGGGCTGTGGAAACCCACCACGGGCAACCGTGACAGGGCGCCACAGCCCGACCCAACTGGCGGCATACCCGGCGAGGCGATAAGTACGTCACGGTGGTCATCGACCTGACTCCGACAAGGAACAACACCGGACCGGCCCGCCTGCTCGACATGATCGAGGGCCGCTCCAAGCAGGTATTCAAAACGTGGCTCGCCAACCGACCGGAAGCGTGGCGGGACAAGGTGGACGTCGTGGCGATGGATGGGTTCACCGGTTTCAAAACCGCCACCGTGGAGGAACTCCCCGACGCAGTGACCGTCATGGACCCTTTCCACGTTGTCAGGCTCGCCGGGGATGCCCTGGACCGGTGCCGCCGCCGGATCCAACAGACCCTCCACGGGCACCGCGGACGCGCCACCGATCCGTTGTACCGGGCACGTCGGATGCTGCACACCGGCGACGGCCTCCTCACTGACAAACAGAGAACCCGCTTGGAGGCGCTATTCGCCGAGGAGGACCACCTCGAGGTCGAGGTCACCTGGGGCGCCTATCAACAGATGATCACCGCCTACCGCGAACCCGACCCCGCCCTTGGGCGGGAACTGATGCGACGCCTCATCGCCAGCCTCAGCAGCGGCATCCCGGCCGCGCTGATAGAACTCCGCACCCTCGGCCGAACGTTAAAGACCAGGGCCGTCGACGTGCTCGCCTACTTCGACCGGCCCGGCACCAGCAACGGCCCCACCGAAGCCATCTGTGAGTGTTGTAGTGGCTGGTCCGGGACTGGCTGGTCACGATGGTTCCGGTCGTGCTGTTCGGCTGTGACTCTCGAAGCTATTGGCCCGTTCCCCGGTGCTCTTCCGTTGAATTGTCCAGGCGAGCAGCGCGGCCGGCACCGTCCGGCCCACTTCGGTGACCTGATTAGGAGACTGTCCGACCCGACTAGTGACAGCGGGTCGTGACTCATCACAGATATGCCCCGACGTGATCTCTACCCGGACATGTGCCGACCGCTAGCGACCGACACATCCAGATCAACTGAAAGGAGCGTCGATCACCTTGTCAATCGTCGCGCACACTCGTCCCTTCGTTATCGGCGTGGACGCCCACGCCCGCACCCACGCTCTAGCCATCCTTGGCTGTCCGACCGGCGAACTGCTCGATGAAGCGCAGTTCCCCGCCACGGCCGCTGGGATGCGACGAGCCCTCGATTGGGTCGCTCGCCGTACTGGCGGTGACCTCGACACCCTCTGGGTCATCGAAGGCGTCGGTACCTATGGAGCCCGTCTCGCCCGCACCGCAACCGACGCCGGATATCCAGTGGTCGAAGCCTCAAGGATGAGCGCACGCGCCAACCGCGGCGTTGGGAAGTCTGATCCTCTCGACGCGCGCCGCATCGCCCAGGCAGTCCTGCCAATGACAGAGCCACAGCTACGGCAACCGCGGAGCGACAACGGGGTTCGAGCTGCACTGCGCATCCTCATCGCGTCACGCGACCAGATCACCAACGAACGAACCGCCGCGATCAACGCCTTGATCGCGCTCTTGAGGGTGGTCGATCTCGGCATTGACGCACGGGGGTCTCTCACTGCCACCCAGATCGCAACGATCGCGGCCTGGCGCAGCCGCTCCGAAGAACTCGCCGCCGCGATCGCCCGCGCCGAGGCCGTCCGACTCGCCAAACGAGTACACGATTCGACAAAAGAACTCACGGCCCTCACCCGGCAGATGACTGACCTTCTAGCCATCAGTCCGGCAGCTCACCTGTTAGATCAACCCGGAATCGGGCCCATCACCGCAGCCATCGCGTTCGCTGCCTGGTCACACCCTGGCCGTGTCCGCTCGGAAGCAGCCTTCGCCAGCCTCGCCGGGGTCAACCCGATCCCGGCCTCATCCGGGAACACAGTCCGCCATCGAATCAACCGCGGAGGAGACCGACGCCTCAACAGCGCCCTCCACATGGCCGTCGTCACCCGCATGCGCATGGACCCCGAAACCCGCTCCTATGTCGAGAAACGCACCCGCGAAGGACGCACCCACCGCGAGATCCGCCGATCCCTCAAGCGCTACCTCGCCCGCCAGATCTACCGACACCTAAACGCCGCCACAGCAACCACCATCAACGCTTGACAAACATAGGAGATTCAACGGCCGCCTCGAACACCTCCGCGGCTCCGCCCTCGGATTCCGGAACCTCACCAACTACATCGCCCGCAGCCTGCTCGAAACCGGCGGATTCAGACCCCACCTACACCCTCGATTGTGAAGAGCCGGTTAACGCGTCCTGCGCTGGACGACTGAGGGCGATTGTCGGACCGCTACGGCCTCGCGAGTCATCAGAATCCGACCAGGTTTGCGTAAGTCGGTCATGTTGATGTCGCTAAGTTGTCCCCGCTCTTGCGGTGATCGACACTGAAGTCACCCTTTACTTCCAGGTACGGGAGTGGGCTACGTCGGGTAGGCCCAGCCTGGTTTTGTGGGATCACCCCCCCTTCCCTTGAGAAAGAACCCGACCATGTTCCGCATTCCTCGCGTGGCTTTGGCATGCCTTGCCACGTCCCTCCTGTCCCTCTCGTTCGCGGCCCAGGCTGAGGCCGCCCCACCCCCTGGAACCCTCACCATCATCAACAAGGCGCCTGCCGGCGCCGGCGGGACGTTCAGTTTCGGCTTCGTTCCGGGAACCACCACCGGCCAGTCCTCGGTCTTGGTCGCGGCTGGCGCGACCAGCGCTTCGCTCAGCTTCAATCCGACGAACGCCCTCACCATCAGCGTCACCCCACCGGCTAGCTACGGTGCCTTCACGGTCTCCTGTGTGGCGAACGGCTCCGCCACCGGGACGCAATCTGGCACCAACGTGACCGGTGTGAAGATTGCGACCGGACGTGCCACGACCTGCACCTTCAACCAGACGGCGAGCCCCATCACCATGCAGGCGACCGTGGCGACCCCGCCGTCGCAGCTCGGTGAAACGGGAGGCACCGTGAGTTACAGCTACCAGGTGAAGAATCCCAATCCTGTGGCCGTGACGGTGACCGCCCTGAGTGACACTGTGATCGGGACGCTGGCAGGCTCCTCTACCTGCCAGGTCGGCACCGTCATCCCAGCCAGCGGAAGCTGCAATTTCGCGGCCACGAAGGCCTTCGCCCCTGCTGCGCCTGGGACCGTCGTCACCAATACCTTCACCGCGACGGCCAAGACCATCGCGACCGCGAGCGCGCCGGGAACTGGAACCGCCACGCTGATCTACGCCGCTCTCCCGATGGTGTCGACCGCCCTGACCTTCGCCCCCGGCTATGTGCCGAGCCTGGGTGGCAAGACGGTGGGCACCTACGTGGTGACGAACACCAGCGCGACGCCCGAGACGATCTCCGACCTGACGGCGGACGGCAGCACTCTGGCGGGATCGGCGTCCTGCACGGTCGGCACGGTCCTCGCGGCAGGTGCCGCCTGCTCGTTCACCCAGTTGTGGCAGTTCTCCTCGAACGTCGCCGCCCCCATCAGCCAGGTCTTCAGCGCGAGTGTGAACGCGAACGGGTTCAGCGCCAGTGCCACAAGCACGGGCTTGGTTACCGTCTTGTTCCCCACGGGTTCGCTCAGCTTGAGCGTGATTCCGTCCATCACGGTGATCCCGGCTACCGGGGGCGCGTCGTACATCCAACTCACGGTCACGAACAACCGCTCCGAGAACGTGACGGTGGCGGAGTTCGTGAACACCTGGAACGGGATCACCACGGATTACCCGGGCTGCGGTGCGGGCACGGTGTTGATCCCCGGCGGGAGCTGCACGATGAACACCCAGATCTACGCGTCCGGCCCCGTCGGCACGGCGATCCCTTTCCAAGCGCAGGTGATGGTGTCCTCGGCCAGCGGCTACTACGTGGGGGGTGGCGTCGCCACCTTCATCCTGTCCTGATCTGAGGTTCCGGTGGCGTGGGTTGCCTGCTCAACCCACGCCAATCGCGCATCGACGGATCCAGGCAGCGCCCTACTCGACTCAGACGGCAGTCAGGTGGAGTCCTAGGAGCTCGTCGATGATGCAGCAGGGGCGTTGCGAGGCCACCAGCGCCAACCTGGGGATGCGGTTGGTTAGGCTGCTTCTCATGGACTGGATCATTGGCGTCACGCTCGCCCTTCACATGTTGGGAATGGCGGCCATCGTGGGCGGTTTTGTCGCCCATCGTCTGGGTACTGCCCAGGCAGTCATCCCGCTCGTCTGGGGCGCGCGGGCACAGTTGGTGACCGGCATGGTGTTGGTGGCCCTGAACGAGGCGGGCGCACACCGCGTCTCGCCAGCCTTCTGGGGCGTCAAGCTGCTGGTTGCCCTGGCCGTGGTGGCGTGCGCGGAGATGGCCAACGTCCGCACGAAGCGCGGCGTCCCCAGCGACATGCTGATCAACGTGGCCATCGCCTTGACGGTGCTGAACGTGTTTATCGCAGTGTTGTGGCCCGAAGCCGTCGCCTGACCGGATCTCCGACCACGTGGGTGCTTCCCGCAGGGCGTCGACTGCGGCAAGGCCGTCTTTGCGACCATCATGGCGATCGAAGCCTGGGCTATATGTCAAACGAATGACATATGCGCTAGCGTGGCCGCGTGAATGAGGATCTCTTCGCCGCCGCCGAGAACGCCATCGCTGGATCTCTGGCTACTCAAGACCCTGATTATCCGCTCTTTCACGTGGCCCCACCCGTCGGTCGACTGAATGACCCGAACGGCCTCGTGCTGCGGGACGGCAGGTATCACGCCTTCTACCAGTTCAGCCCGTTCCACCCGCATCGCAAGCTCGTTTACTGGGGGCACGCGAGTTCGGACGACCTCACGCACTGGCGTGATGACGGCCCGGCGATCGTGCCGGACTCCCGTTACGATGCCGACGGCGCCTATTCGGGGAGTGCTGTCCTCGATGGTCCCGACGTGCGCTTCTACTACACCGGAAACCTGCGCCACCCCGACGGCGGCCGCGACACCTCGCAGTGCTTAGTCACGTCGACCGACCTCGAGCGATTCGACAAGCATCCCGGCAATCCTCTGATTCCCGTGCCCCCGCCTGGCTACACCGCGCACGTACGGGACCCGCAAGTGTGGCGGGACGCCGATGGCAGCTATCGCATGTGCCTCGGCGCGCAGCGTGCCAACGAGACTGGGTGCGCGCTGCTTTATCGCTCCAATGACGGCATCCAGTGGTGGTTCGAGGGCGAGTTATCCTTTCCGGACGCGCAAGGTGCCTTCGATGCATTCGGCTACATGTGGGAATGTCCGAGCCTGATTCGCGTCCCCGACGAGGCGTCAGGCGAGTGGCGCGACGTCCTGGTGTTCTGCCCCCAGGGGATTGCGCCGTTGGGCGAGGGCTTCGAGAACATCTTCCCTTGTGGTTCCGTGATCGGACGACTCGTGGGCACCGAACTTCGGGACACCGGACCGTTCGTCGAACTTGACCGCGGCTTCGAGTTTTACGCGCCTCAGGTCGTCGCGCGACAGGACGCTGACCGCGAGCCCCCGCTCCTGCTGGCCTGGCTCGGCAACGCCGGTGAGGATGACCAGCCCTCGCTCGCGCACGGTTGGGTTCACACCCTGTCGGTGCCGAGGGAGCTGACCGTGCGAGACGGACGTCTCGTCCAGCGTCCGCGCCTCGAGTGCCCCGCCCGCACCTCGATGCAGATAAACGGGCGCCAACTCCGTAATCAGCGAGTTGAGCTGGTCGAGGCACGAGGGGTCCGATCGTTCGCGTTGGGGTTGTGCCTTGACGTCACCGAAGCGCAATCGTGGTCCTTGCGGCTTGGGGCGGAGGACTGTCACATTGACCTCGCCGTGGCGCAGGGACGCCTGGTGGTGGACCGCTCGACGACCCGTTATCCCCACGGTGGTCGTCGCACGGTGACGCTCCCCGAAACTCCGACGATTGAGCTCGACCTCTACTTCGATCGATCGGTTTTGGAGGTCTTCTTCGGGAGGGGCGCGCTGGCGTTCAGCCTTCGCGCCTACCTCAGCGAGGCCCCCTTCGTAGTGCAGCTCACGGCGACAGGCGCACTGGGCGTCATGTCCGCCACGATCTCGCCCTTCGAATAGAGGTCGGAAACCCTTGCGGGTGAAACCGTCATTTTCCTACGATGTCCATACCCGTATGTCAAACGTTTGACATACACCTCCCTAGCTCCCCCCAAGCCCTGTGTGGCGCTCCCTTCAGAGGATTTTCATGGATCACGCTCAAGTAGCACAAAGGGTGCTCGCCGATGTCGGCGGGCCAGACAACATTTCGGCGGCCGCCCACTGCGCGACACGCCTTCGCCTCGTGTTGAACGACCCCTCGAAGGTCGATCAAGCAGCTCTCGACAACGACGTGGACGTGAAGGGCACCTTCACCGCCGGCGGCATGTTCCAGGTGATCATCGGCCCCGGTGACGTCGACGTGGTGTACGACAAGCTCATCGGGCTGGGCGTTCACGAGGTCAGCAAAGACGAAGCCAAGCAAGTGGCGGCGCAGAAGGATCCCGCGATCCTGCGCTTCATCAAGATGATCGCCGACATCTTCGTCCCGATCCTCCCGGCGCTGATCGCGGGTGGTCTCATGATGGCCATCAACAACGTTCTGACCG
Organism: Micropruina sp.; assembly: GCA_016716635.1. Classification (GTDB taxonomy): domain Bacteria; phylum Actinomycetota; class Actinomycetes; order Propionibacteriales; family Propionibacteriaceae; genus JADJVZ01. The sequence goes on along the minus strand of JADJVZ010000014.1, from coordinate 282,021 downwards.
CGCAGGGGCTGTTCGGGGAGAAGTCGCTCGTGCAGATGTACCCGGCCATCGCCGACTACGCCGCCATCGTCAACGTCATCTCCTCGGCTGCGTTCGGCTTCTTGCCGGTGTTGGTCGGCTTCTCGGCGACGAAGCGCTTTGGGGGCAACGTGTACCTCGGCGCCGCGATGGGTGCCGCCATGGTGAGCAGTAACCTGGCCAACGCCTGGAGCGTGGTGGAATTGGAGGCGCAAGGCAAGATCAACTACTGGCACGTCTTTGGGCTCGACGTCGCCCAGGTCGGCTACCAAGCTCAGGTCATTCCTGTGCTGGCTGTCTCGTGGCTCCTCTGCTTCATTGAGAAGCGGTTCCACAAGATCCTTAAGGGCACGGCGGACTTCCTTCTGACTCCGTTGTTCACCATGTTGATCACCGGATTCCTCGCCTTTGTCGTGGTCGGCCCGGTCACACGTGAAATGGCCGACGGGATCACCGTCGGGTTGCAGTGGATCTACACCACCGCCGGTCCCTTCGGTGGCTTGATCTTTGGCCTGGTGTACTCGCCGATCGTGGTGACCGGCCTCCACCAGTCCTTCCCCGCTGTCGAGCTACCGCTGATCAACAGTGGTGTGGGTGACTTCATCTTCCCGATCGCCTCGATGGCCAACGTGGCCCAGGGTGCCGCGTGCCTTGCCGTCTTCTTGAAGGCCCGGGACGCCAAGCTCAAGGGCATGTCGGGCGCCTCCGCCATGTCGGCCTTGTTCGGTATCACCGAGCCTGCGATCTTCGGTGTGAACCTGCGCCTTCGGTGGCCCTTCTTTATCGGGATTGCCGCCGCGGGCATCGGCGGCACCCTGATTGCGATCTTCAATGTTCGGGCGCTGGCACTGGGCGCGGCTGGCCTGATCGGTTTCGTGTCGATCAAGCCGACCGACATCCCGAACTACCTGTTGTCGATGGCCATCACCTTCGTCATCGCTTTTAGTGCCACGATGTTCTACGCCTCGACCCGCGGCAAGGAATCCCTCGCGGGAACGAAGGTGGACGAGTCCGAGGTGGAGATCGCTGCGCCGGCCCCGCTCGGTGCCGACACTGCGGCGCTCCCGGTCGGTGCCGAGACTGACTTCGAGGTCACCGTTCCGGTTCAGGGGCGGGCCATCGCCTTGTCGGACGTCAAGGACACAACCTTCGCCTCCGGCATGTTGGGGGCGGGCGCCGCCATTGTCCCCAGTAGTGGTCCGGTTGTTTCGCCCGTCGATGGCACCGTGATCGTGGCGTTCCCGACCGGGCATGCGTACGGCTTGCGCTCTCATAGCGGCGTGGAAGTGCTGATTCACATCGGCATGGACACCGTGCAGCTCAAGGGCGAACATTTCGTCCCCAAGGTGACGAAGGGGCAGGTCGTGCGTCGCGGTGATGTTCTCGCCACCGTCGATTGGGCCGCGGTTGCCGCGGCTGGCTACGACCTCGTGACGCCGGTTGTGGTGAGCAATACCAAGAAGCTGGGTGGGGTCGAAGCCTCCGCCAGTGGTGAGGTGGCCGTGGGTGATCGGCTGCTCGTCGTGACCCCGAAGCAGGCACTGGTCTGACGCTGACCTCCGGGCTGGGGGACTAGGTCGTCCAGCCCGGTACCAGCGTCACGGGCAGCTCGACCAGGGCGAGGGGGTTCTGGTCGAGCGCCTGGCCGGTGACCCGTCCCTCGATCTGCCTCAGCAGGAGGTCGACGGCCTGGCGGCAGATCGCGTCAATGGGCTGCTGGATGGTGGTGAGGCCAGGCAGGGCGCGTCGGACCGCAAGCGTTCCGTCGAAGCCAACGACTTTGAAGTCCTCCGGCACCCGCCGTCCGGCCCGATGGGCCCACTCCAACACCGTGGCAGCCATCAAATCGTCGGTCGCGAAGACAGCGTCGACGCGCCCTTGCACGGCGTCCAGCCAGGTTGTGATGCGCGGGAATCGCTCATTCTCGGGCGTGTGAAAGTCGACTGCCATGATCTCGGGCACGATCCCGGCCTCTGTCAGCACCTCGCGGTAACCCTGCTCCCGTAGATTCTGCGGGCGCGACCGCGAGGTCAGCAGGGCCGGCTGCTGAGCCCCTCTCTGCAGGAGGTGTTCAGTCGCCAGGCGGCCGCCCGAGACGTTGGCAGAGCGCACGTTGGGGATGTGAGGCGCAAGCTCGCGGTCAATGGTGACCAGCGGCATCTCAACGGACTGATATTCGGTCACCGGGTCGTTGTGGGCGCCGGAGATGATGCCCTCGACGCGGTTCGCCAACAGCAGGTTGAGGTGGTCTCGTTCGCGGTCGGCCCGTCCCAGACTGTTGCACAGCAGGAGGCGGTAGCCGTGCTCGGCCAGGGCATTCTCGACACCGACCGCCACCTCGCCGAAGAACGGCAACGCCACCGAGGGGACAATCAGGCCGACTGTCTGGGTGCGACGTCCCAGCAAGGCGCGTGCCAACAGGTTGGGGCGATAACCCAAGTCAGCGATCGCGCGCGCAACCCGGTCGCGGGTATCGCGGCTGAGATACCCGCGGTTGTTCAGAACTCGGGAGACGGTTGCCACCGATACTCCGGCGCGGGCCGCGACGTCGGCCAGGCGCGGCTCGCTACCTGACACCGTCACGCCTCTCCTGCCACTCGCACATCTTAGGGGATCTCGGGAAGTCCCCTGGAGTGACGTCGCTCCGTTGCTTAGGCGACAGTCCAGGTCTCGGGGCCGGTCAGCAGGGCCTGGAGGGCGGCGGCGCGGTCGTCCGGGACGGACACCTGCGAACGCACGAGATCGTCGTAGGCCGGACGATCGACGTCCCGGAAGATGCCGATCGGGGCCTGGCGGATCTTGCCTTGATCGGTGAGCCGGGAGAGCGCGAACGCCAGGGACGGGTCCGGACGGTGCGCATCGTGGACGATCGCAGCCTCGACGCCGACCTCGGCCAGGTCCGCAACCCGCAAGTCGCCGTCCGCGTCGCGGACCACGCACTTGTCGCCGAAGACGATCGGCTGGCCGTGCACGAGGGGGATGACGCCTGGTTCGGCGCCCTTGACCTCGTCGAAGGCGCCGTCATTGAAGATCGGGCAGTTCTGGTAAATCTCGACCAACGAGGCGCCTCGGTGGGCGACCGCCGCGGTGAGCACCTCGGAGAGGTGCTGACGGTCGGAATCAACAGTTCGCGCCACGAAGCTGGCCTCAGCGCCCAACGCCACCGACAACGGGTTGAACGGGGTGTCGATCGAGCCGGTGGGGGTCGACTTGGTGACCTTGCCAGCCTCGGACGTGGGGGAGTACTGCCCCTTCGTGAGCCCATAGATGCGGTTGTTGAACAGCATGATCGTGATGTTCACGTTGCGACGCAGGGCGTGGATCAGGTGGTTACCACCGATGGAGAGTGCATCCCCGTCGCCGGAGACGACCCACACGTTGAGGTCCTCGCGGGCGATGGCCACACCGGTCGCGATCGCGGGCGCGCGGCCGTGAATGGAATGCATCCCGTAGACGTCCATGTAATACGGGAACCGGGACGAGCAGCCGATGCCCGACACGATGACCGTGTTCTCGCGTTTGATACCGAGGGTGGGCATGAGGCCCTGGAAGGCGGCCAGGATGGCGAAATCGCCGCACCCGGGGCACCAACGCACCTCCTGATCGGAGGTGTAGTCCTTGCGGTTGAGCGGCGTGAGCGACAGCGGCACGCGTCCAAGGCCAGTCGTGGTGGTCATCACGCCTCCAGATGATCGAGGGCGTCCATGAGGTCGCCACTGAGTTCGGTGATGGAAATCGGTAAGCCCCGGACGCGCGCGTAACTCTCGGCGTCGACCAGATACTTCGCCCGGAGCACGAAGGCCAGTTGTCCGAGGTTCATCTCGGGGACGATCACTTTGTCGTAAGACTTCAAGATCTCGCCGAGATTGGCCGGGAACGGGTTGAGGTGCCGTAGATGGACGTGCGCGACCTTGCGCCCCGTCCGGCGGACGCGCCGCGCGGCCCCCGACACCGGCCCGAAGGACGAGCCCCAGCTGACGACGAGCAGGCGGGCCTCCCCCGACGGATCATCGACGACCACATCAGGGATGTGCGCCGCGATGCCGTCGATCTTGGCCTGGCGCTGCCGGACCATCCAGTCGTGGTTCGCCGGGTCGTAGGAGATGTTGCCGGTGCGGTCGGCCTTCTCGATGCCGCCGATGCGGTGCTCGAGCCCGGGCGTTCCGGGCACGGCCAGCGGACGCGCGCCCTTCGCATCACGCAGGTACGGCAAGAAGGTGCCGTCGGGCCCGTTGGGCTCGGTGGCGAAGTTGGTCTCGATCGCCGGCAGGTCTTCGACGGACGGGACGAGCATCGGCTCGGCGCCGTTGGCCAGGTAGCCGTCGGACAAGACGATGACCGGCGTGCGGTACTCAACGGCGATCTTGGCCGCCTCGACCGTGATCGCGAAGCAATCGGTGGGGGATTGCGCGGCCAACACCGGGATCGGCGCCTCGCCGTGGCGTCCGTAGAGCGCCTGCAGGAGGTCGGCCTGCTCGGTCTTGGTGGGCATGCCCGTCGAGGGTCCGGCGCGTTGGACGTCGACCACGACCAAGGGCAACTCCAACATGACGGCCAACCCTAAGGTCTCCATCTTCAGCGCGAGGCCCGGACCCGAGGTCACCGTGGTGCCGAGGCTGCCGGCGTACGAGGCGCCGAGCGCCGACCCGATGGCCGCGATCTCGTCCTCGCACTGGAACGTGATGACGCCCTGGTTCTTGAAGGTCGACAGCTCGTGCAGCACGTCCGAGGCGGGCGTGATGGGGTACGCGCCGAGGAACAGCGGCAGCTTGGCCTGCACCGCGCCCGCGACCAGGCCCAAGGCGATGGCCTTGTTGCCGCTGATCTGGCGGTAGGTGCCCGGCGGCAGGGGCGCGGGTCCGACTTCGTAGCGGACGGCGAACAGTTCGGCCGTCTCGCCGAAGTTGTAACCCGCGTTGAAGGCCGCCACATTGGCGTCGCGAAGGTGCGGCTTCTTGGCGAACTTCGTAGCCAGGAACTCCAGGGTGCCCTCGGGGGAGCGGCTGAACAGCCAGGTGACAAGGCCCAGCGCGTACATGTTCTTGGTGCGCGAGGCGTCCTTGCGGTTCAACCCGAACGGGGTGACCGCGGCCACGGCCGCGCCGGTGAGGTCGAGGGCATGGACGGCGTATGAGCTCAGCGAGCCGTCCTCGATCGGGTTGGAGGTGTAGCCGACCCGGGTCAGATTGCGGTTGGTGAAGTCGCCGGAGTCGACGATGATCGTCCCGCCCGGAGCCAAGTCCTTGAGGTTCGACTTCAACGCGGCCGGGTTCATCGCGACGAGCACGTCCACGAGCTCGCCCGGCGTGCGGATGTCGTAGTCGGCGAACTGCACCTGGAAGCTCGAAACGCCGTTCAGCGTGCCGGCTGGTGCCCGGATCTCTGCGGGGTAGTTAGGGAGGGTGGCGAAGTCGCTGCCGACCACGGCGGTGTCGGCCGTGAAGCGATCCCCCGTGAGCTGCATCCCGTCGCCAGAATCGCCAGCAAACCGGACTGCAACCCGCTCCACCTTCTGCACTTGCGTCATTCCGACTTTCCCGCCTTTCGCGCCGGTGCATGAGTCTACGTGCCCGCAACGCTGATCGTCAGGAAGTTGAGCCGTGAACGAGATGACGCGCCGCGCTCGCGGCCGCTCGTGGACGTGGCCGCGCTCCAGGCCGCCAGTAGGCTGACGGCCAGGAGGTCACCATGGCGCAGCGCGAGGGTGGGCTCGCGCGACTGCGAGCCCGGCTCAACGTGACGCATCGGTGGCTCACCTTCGCCTCGGACGTGAGCGCCGCCTGGCGCATCCCCAACGTACGCAAGGGCCTGCTCGGCACCACCCTGCTCTCCCTCGGATCGCTGACGCCCGCCTACCTGCCGCAGAACTCGCCGTGGTGGACGCCGTTGCGCGCCTTGGGGCTCGATTCGGGGCCTGGTGTCGTCGTGGGCACGCTCATGGTGATCATGGGCGCCGCGCTGCTGGTGGACGCCTGGTTCCGCCTTCGTCCGAGCGTCTACCACGAGGTCAAGCACTGGGCCGTGCTGTTGCTGTGGAGCTTGCCGCTGTTAGCGGCGCCGCCCATCTTCAGCCATGACGCTTACTCTTACGCCGCCCAAGGGTGGCTGATGTACAACGGGCTGAACCCCTACGAGGTGGGGCCGGGTACGCTGCCCGGGGCCTTCGCCGACCAGGTGGCCTGGGTGTGGCGCCAGACCCCCTCGCCTTACGGGCCCCTGAGCCTGGAGATCTCAAACGGCCTGGTGCGGCTGGCCGGGCTCAACCCTTATTACACGGCGGTGCTCGAACGCATCCCGGCGCTCATCGGCGTGGGCTTGCTGGCGGCGCTGATCCCACGGTTGGCCGTCCGACACGGACGCGACCCCCAGGCGGCCGCCTGGTTCGCCACCATCAACCCCTTGCTGATCATCGACTTCGTCGGCGGCATGCACAACGACGCCCTCATGATGGGCGGGGTGGTGTTGGCGCTCTGGCTGGCCGATCGCAACCGCTTCCTCTGGGCCTGCGTGGTGGTGGGATTGGCCGCCGCCATCAAACAACCCGCCTTCCTGGCCGCCTATCCCGTGGCGCTGCTGAACCATCCCTGGGACGGGTGGGGCTGGCGCTCCACGCGGAAAATGCTGCTGCGGTTCGGCTTCGCGTCGGCGGTGAGCATCGGTACCTTCGCGGCGGTCTCCATCGCCACCGGGCTGAACTTCGGGTGGTTGAACGCCGTCGCCGTGCCGGGCATGGTGATCAGCCTGGCGCCGTTCACGCTGCTCGGCTGGGGCATTCAGAGCCTGCTCAACGTGTGGAACCTCGATCCGTCCGGGCACCTCGCCCTGGATTGGTGCAGGTACATCGGCCTGGGGTTGGCCGCCCTCGTCGTGCTGCGGCTGGCCGTCACGCGCGGGCGCCGCGAACCGCTCACCTTCCTCTCGTGGAGCTACCTCGCGGTGGCCCTCGGCTCCCCAGCCCTCCACAGTTGGTACCTGCAGTGGGGCGGGCAACTGCTGCCCCTGTCGGACGCCTCCGAGCGGTGGACGCGCACCGCCGTCATCGTGACCGCCGTGCTGCTCGGCTACTCGGTGGGCAACTTCGCGTGGCGCAATGACGCCATCGCCTTGGCTTTCGCGGCCCTCGGGTTGATCATCGCGGTGATGTGGTGGCACGTCCAAAGGGCCGCTGATCCGAAGGGAGTGGACGCATGAACGACGTGCTGAGCTGGGTCGAGAACGGGGTGGGACGGCTGCGCCTCAACCGCCCCGCCGCTCTCAACGCCTTGACGCTGGGCATGATCCGGGAGCTCTCGGCGGCGTTGACGCAGTGGGCGGACGATTCGAGTGTGACGAGCGTCCACATCGAGGGGGCGGGTCCGCGTGGGCTGTGCGCCGGCGCGGACGTCCGGGCGCTCCGGGAGGCGGCGCTGGCGGGGTCGGACGACGCCGTCCAGTTCCTGCGCGAGGAGTACCTCCTCAACCTGCTCATCGCGACCTTTCCGAAGCCCTACCGCGCCGACATGGACGGCATCGTGATGGGTGGCGGGCTGGGAATTTCGGCGCACGGTTCGCGGCGCTATGTCGGCGCCGACACCCGGGCGGCCATGCCCGAAACCCAGATCGGGTTGGCTCCCGATGTGGGCATGAACTGGTTGTTGGCGCGCGCGCCGGGCGAACTCGGCACCCATCTGGCCCTCACCGGCGTGACGATTGGTGCCGCGGACGCCCTGGCCGCCGGCCTGGCCGACTCGACCACCGCGCCCCTCAAACCCGGCATCTGGCCCGCGCATCAGGGGTGGATCGACGAGTGCTACCGGAGCAGTGATCCGGCCGAGATTCTGTGCAACCTCAGCGAACACGCCGATCCGGCGGCGCGCGAGGCCGCGATGCTGCTCGCCACCCGCTGCCCGCTGTCGGTGGCAGCCGCCTTGGAGGGCCTGCGCCGCGCAGCGCATTTGGAACTCGCGGACGTCCTCGACCTGGATCTGCGGGTCTGCTCGCGGCTCGTGATGATGCCCGACTTCGCTGAGGGCGTCCGGGCCCAGTTGGTCGACAAAGACCGGAACCCCCATTGGACGCACGCCTCACTCGCCGACGTGTCCCGCGGCGAAGTCGAGGCTTTGTTCGACCCGATCTGAGCGGGTGTCCACTCACGGAAACACGACCGTAACGAAGCACTCACACGGCCGTAATCCTCGGAAACACCGGTGACACACCGGGCGGGCACCCTTCAAGGGTGCTTCTTGAGATTTCTTCCGGTGACACCGCCTGGCTACTGATGTGCGCCGCGCTCGTCCTGCTGATGACGCCGGCGCTGGCCATCTTCTATGGCGGCATGGTGCGCTCCAAGGGCGTGCTCAACATGATCATGATGAGCTTCGTCTCGATCGGAACCGTCGGCGTCACGTGGGCCCTAGTGGGCTACAGCGAGGCCTTCGGGAACTCGCTCGGAGGCCTCATCGGCAACCCATTTCAGTTCGCCTTCCTCGATTCGCTTGTCACGGGTGACCACGCGGTTGGCACCGTGCCCGGTCTTGCGTTTGTGGGCTTCCAGGCCACGTTCGCGATTCTGGCGGTGGCCCTGCTGTCGGGTGCGATTGCGGAGCGCATGACCTTCCGTAGCTGGGTGGTGCTCTCGGTGCTGTGGGTCGTGCTGGTGTACGCGCCGCTGGCTCACTGGGTGTTCGCCACGGACGGGCTGGTCTCGGCCCACGGTGGTTGGATCGCGAACCAACTCAGGGCCATCGACCTGGCGGGTGGCTCGGTGATCGAGGTCGCCTGTGGCTCGGCTGGCTTGGCGCTGGCGTTGGTCCTGGGGCCGCGGATCGGGTACGGCTCGGTCCCCATGCGTCCGCACAACATGACCCTCACCATGCTCGGAGCCGGCTTGCTGTGGTTCGGGTGGTTCGGCTTCAACGCCGGGTCCGCCTTGGCCGCGGGCACCTGGTCGTCCCTCATCTGGATCAACACCCTGCTCGCCCCCTGCACGGCCATGCTCGCCTGGCTCGTTCTGGAGAAGCGACGGGACGGTCACGCGACCTCCCTGGGTGCCGCCTCCGGCGCGGTGGCGGGACTGGTGGCCATCACCCCGTCCGGCGGTTCGGTGAGCCCGTTGGGCGCCATGATGATCGGCCTCGCGGCGGGTGCCATTTGCGCCTGGGCCGTGAGCTGGAAGTACAAGTTCGGCTTCGACGACTCCCTCGACCTCGTCGGGGTCCACCTCGTCGGTGGCGTCGTCGGGATGCTCGGCATCGGGTTCTTCGCTGATCCGCGGACGGCTACGAAGGTCGCCGGCCTGCTCTACGGCGGCGGAACCCACCAGCTGTGGCGCCAAGGCGTCGCGGTGCTGGCGGCAGGTGCCTTCTCCTTCACGATGACCTGGGTGATCGCCAAGGCCCTGGCCAGGACCATCGGCATCCGACTCAACCCCCATGACGAGGTCAGCGGTATTGACCTCGCCGAACACTCCGAGGTCGGGTACGACCTGACCCCGGTGCAGCACTCCGCTTATCGCGGTGTGCGGCAGACGTTGATCATGACCCCGGAAGACCTTCCGGCCACGCGAGAAGAGGTACGAGCATGAAACTCATTACGGCGATCGTCCAGACGGAGAAGCTCGAGGACGTCCAGCGGGCCCTCATCAAGAACGGCATCCCTGGCATGACCATGACCGAGGTGTACGGCCACGGCCGTCAGCGCGGCCACGTCGAGGTCTACCGCGGCGCCGAGTTCACGATCGACTTCATTCAGAAGGTGCGCATCGAGGTCTTGGTGAAGGACGCCGACGCCGAAAGGGTCATCGCGATGATGGTCGACGCAGCGCGGACGGGCGAGGTCGGCGACGGCAAGGTGTGGGCCATCGACGTCGACACCGTCGTGCGCGTCCGCACAGGTGACCGCGACGACGCCGCGCTCTAGGTTCAGAAGGCGTAGTCGACCAGCACGGGTGCGTGATCGCTGAGGCGGTCACCGCTGCTCGTTGGGCGATCCGTCCACGCCGCCACAGCCCGGGACGCCAATCCCGGGGAGGCGAGGTGGTAATCGATCCGCCAACCCGTGTCGTCCTCGAAGGTGCGGCCACCCCAACGCCACCAGGAGTTGGGGCCGGCCGTGTCCGGGTGGAGCGTCCGCACGACGTCCACGAGGGTCCGCGGGCCGAGCTGCTCGCCGAACCAGGCGCGCTCCTCGGGGAGGAACCCCTCGTTGCGTTGATTGGCGCGCCAGTTGGTGACGTCCAAGGTGGTGTGCGCCACGTTGAAGTCACCCATCACGAGAAACTCCCGGCCGCGGCGACGAGCGTCCCGGCGGGCCTTGGTGAGGTGGCGGGTGAACGACGCCATGAAGCGCTGCTTCCGTTGGTATTTCGCGGGGTCGCCGGCGCGGGTGCTGCCCTTGGGCAGGTAGAGCGAGGCCACGGTCAGGGGCGCTTCGGGCAGGTCGAGATCGACCTCGAGGTAGCGACCCTCGTGGGCGAACTCCCGATCACCGATGCCGGTGCGGACATCCGCGGGCGGCACCCGGCTCAAGACGGCCACGCCGTTGCGTCCGGCTAGCGTCCCGGGATCGTAGGCGGCGTGCAGGCCGCACCACGCGTCCGGGGGCAGGGACTCGACGGGACAGCGCACCTCCTGGAGGGCCACCACGTCTGGGAGTGCACGCTCGTTCCAGGCGGCGAACCCACGCTGATGGGAGGCCCGGATTCCGTTGACATTGAAGGTGGCGATGCGCAGCACGCAGCCACCCTAGCCATCGGACGCGGTGCCCCGAGCTGGCCATAAGGTGGGGGCATGCTCGCTGCCTTCGCCATCTTGCTTGGTGTGACAGCCGCCCTGGCCTGGCTGAACGAACGGTTCTTCCGCATCCCGACCACCGTGGGGGTGACGCTGGCGGCGGCGTTGACCGCCATGGGCATCACCGTGACCCATCGGTTGGGCTTCGGCAATGCGCTGTACGACCAGGTTGTCGGCATACTGCAGACCCTCGATTTCTCGGATTTCGTGCTCAACGGCGTTCTCAGTGTTCTGTTGTTCGCGGGGGCGCTCGCGCTGGACGCCCGGCAGGTCTGGCAGCAGCGGCGCAGCATCTTGGTCTTGGCCGTTTTCGGCACCCTGCTGAGCACCGCGCTGATCGGGCTCGGGGCCTGGGGGGTGTTCGCCTTGGTCGGCCTGGGGGTGCCGTTGGTATGGGCGATCGTCCTCGGGAGCCTGCTGAGCCCCACCGACCCCGTGGCCGTGATCGACATGCTCGGACGGGCGCGCGTCCCTGAGCGACTCAAGGTACTCATCGCCGGCGAGAGTCTGTTCAACGACGGCGTGGGCGTGGTGCTGTTCCTCGTGGCGACGGCCGTCGCCGGCGTCGGTGCGCACGGTGTGGAGTTGAGTTTCATCGGCGTGGTGGAACTCTTCCTGCGCGAGGCCTTAGGTGGGGTCCTCCTCGGCCTCGTCCTGGGATGGGTCACGTCGTGGGCCTGTCGGACCATCGACGGCCATGTCGTCGAGGTTCTCATCACCCTGAGCATGGTCGTGGGCGGCTACGCCCTGGCCAATGTGATGGGGGTCAGTGGTCCGCTGGCGATGGTGGTGGCGGGGCTCATCATGTCGGCCACCGCCGATGTCGCCTTCGACGCCGAGACGAAATCACAGGTGATCGGCTTCTGGGAGACCCTCGACCAGGTCCTCAACATCTTGCTCTTCGCCTTCATCGGCTTTGACGTGCTGCTCACGGACACGGCGGTGCCGACCGTCGTGGCGAGCGTCCTCATGATCGCGGTGGCCCTGGTCGCCCGTCTCGTGAGCGTGGGGGTACCCCTGGCGCTATCGCCGCGCTCCCGGCGCTTCTACGGGCCCTGGACCGCCCGGCTGTTGACCTGGGGTGGCCTACGTGGGGGCATCGCCATCAGCCTCGTCCTCGGCCTTCCCTCGTCGCCGTACACCTCTCAGCTCGTGACGGTCACCTTTGCCGTGGTGTTGTTCTCGATCGCCGTCCAAGGCCTGACCGTGATGCCCATCGCCCGCGCCGCGGGCGAGGCGGACGCCCTCGAACGCGCCTGAGGTCGCACTCGCTCACGCTTCGAGACGCCAACCGGGCGCATTTCGTGCCTCAGGGTTCCGAGTGAAACGATCCGGGGGTGACGGGGATTACGCGAAAGCAAGCGCTGGCGGCGGGGCTCGCGGCGTATGTGATGTGGGGAGCGTTCCCGCCGTACTTCTCGTTGCTCAAGGCGGCGACCCCCCTGGAAATCCTGGGCCATCGCATTGTGTGGTCCTTTGCCGCCGTGCTGATCACGTTGGTGGCGACGCGCAGCGATTGGGCCTGGCTCCGGACGGGAGTGTTTACCCGCCGCACCTTCGGCTGGCTAGCCGCCGCGACCGTCCTCATCGGCGCCAACTGGCTGATCTACATTTGGGCGGTCAATGACGGCCACGTCGTCGAGGCCTCCGTCGGGTACTTCATCAATCCGCTGGTGAGCGTGCTGCTGGGCGTCGTGTTCTTCGGGGAGAAGCTCGGACGCGGCGGACGCATCGGCGGCACCATCGCCCTCTTGGGGGTCGTGATCATTTCGTGGGGGCATTGGTCCACGCTGTGGATTTCGCTCCTGCTGGCCCTCTCGTTCGGGGGCTACGGGGCCGTGAAGAAGCGGGCTCACCTCACCCCGTTGCAGGGCCTGCTCGTTGAATCCGGGCTGCTCCTGCCCTTCGCGATCATCTATCTGGTGTGGTTGGGGACCCAGGGCCAAGGCCAGTTTGGAACCGCACCGGGCATCACCCTGCTGTTGATGTCGTCGGGGATCGTGACCGCCTTGCCGCTGTATCTCTTTGCCCTCGCGGCCACCCGGCTACCCCTCGGGGTCGTCGGCATCCTCCAATACGTCACCCCGACCATGCAGTTCCTTTTCGGGATCTTCCTCTTCAAGGAAGCCGTGGCGCTTTCCTACTGGATCGGCGTCATCGCTATCTGGATCGGGTCCGTCATCTACCTGACCCTCACCCTCCGCGACTCCAAGGCCCCCGAGGTGCTCCCCGGCGACGCCTAAGCCCTCCGCCTCATCTCGCGCAGGTTGGTACTTTGCTGACGACGCGGGCCACTCTGCTGGCGTTCGGCGCACTCTGCTGGCGTTCGGCGCACTCTGCTGGCGTCCGGCGTGTTTGCTGGCGTTATTGCGCCAGTCAAGACGGCCAATGCCAGCAAGGTGGGGGTGGGGGGTCGAGTCGGGTTTCGGGGTGCCCCGCTGCTCATTGTGTGACGCCGTTCCCGTCCGTCAAGGGCGCCTGGCGGCGTCCCTGCGGGATGGCCTGCGGCCACCCTTGACTGTCGGGTCCCCGGCGTCCTTTCTGGCAGCTAGGGGTTCACCCCTCCTGTGGGCGGCTCCGAACTCGGCGATGCGCGGTCGCTTCGAAGCGTCTTTGCTGGCGACGCGCGCCACTTTGCTGGCGTTCGGCGCACTCTGCTGGCGTCCGGCGTGTTTGCTGGCGTTATTGCGCTAGTCAAGACGGCCAATGCCAGCAAGGTGGGGGTGGGGGTCGAGTCGGGTTCTGGGTGCCCCGCTGCTCATTGTGTGGCGCCGCTGCCGATTGTGTGGCGCCGTTCCCGTCCGTCAAGGGCGCCTGGCGGCGTCCCTGCGGGATGGCTTGCGGCCACCCATGCCTGTCGGGTCCCCGGCGTCCTTTCCGGCAGCTAGGGGTTCACCCCTCCCTGTGGTCGGCTCCGAACTCGACCCTGTGCGGTCGCTTCGAAGCGTCTTTGCTGGCGTTCGGCGCACTCTGCTGGCGTCCGGCGTGTTTGCTGGCGTTATTGCGCCAGTCAAGACGGCTAACGCCAGCATGGTGGGGGTGGGGGGTCGAGTCGGGTTTCGGGGTGCCCCGCGGCTCATTGTGTGGCGCCGTTCCCGTCCGCCAAGGGCGCCTGGCGGCGTCCCTGCGGGATGGCTTGCGGCCACCCTTGACTGTCGGGTCCCGGCGTCCTTTCTGGCAGCTAGGGGTTCACCCCTCCTGTGGGCGGCTCCGAACTCGGCGATGCGCGGTCGCTTCGAAGCGTCTTTGCTGGCGACGCGCGCCACTTTGCTGGCGTTCGGCGCACTCTGCTGGCGTCCGGCGTGTTTGCTGGCGCTATTGCGCCAGTCAAGACGGCTAACGTTTCTCCTATGTCAAGCGGCGGCCCTTAGGGCGGTCTGGGTGGCGGTTTTGTGGTCGGTGAGCAAGTGTCGGTACACGACGCCGAGGATCTGGCGTTTCAGGCAGCGGAGGGCTTCGCGGCTGGTTTTGCCTTCGGTTTTCTTCTTCTCGTAGTAGGTCTTCCCGGGTCCGTGGAGGCGGATCTGGGTCAAGGCGATGCGGTGGATCGCGGCGTTGAGTTGTCGGTTCCCGCCCCGGGATAACCGGACCCTGCCGGCGGTGTTGCCTGACCAGACCGGGATCGGAGCGATCCCGGCATGACGGGCGAACGCCGCTTCTGATTTGAACCGGGTGATCCCGGCGGTTTCGGCCAGGATCTTCGCTGTGGTTAACGCACCCGCCCCAGGCATAGCGAGCAGGGTCGGGGCCATGGGGCCGACCAGGATGGCGATGCGCCGTTCCAAGGCGTTGATCGTCACGGTGTCCCTCGTGATGTCGGCCAACTCGTCACGGGCCAGCTCAGCCACGATCCCGGGCACGTCAGCGAGCCTGTCTGCGAGTTTGCGTTGCCACGTCGGCCGGTCCATCGACCCGGCCGGCGGGGACCATCCAGGTTCGATTTCATGGAGCTTGCCCAGGAACCTGCTCATCATCGCCATGCGCTGTTTCACCAAGTCATCCCGCCGATCAGTCAGCAACTTCATCTCGCGTGACACCTCATCATGGGCAGCGACCGGCAGGTCAGGTTCCCGTAGCGCGACCCGGGCCACCGCCAGGGCATCAATCGGATCTGACTTCCCCGGGGCCCTGGCAGTACGACGCTGCTCGGCCATCAACGGCGGTGGCACCCGCACCACCCGCTGACCCGCCGCGAGGAGGTCCCGCTCGAGTCGGCCCGAAAGCCCCCGACAATCCTCAACAGCCCACACCACCTCAGCCCCGAACTGTTCCCGGACCCAGCAGACGGCTTGCTGGTGGCCGGCCGTGGTCGCAGCCCAGGTCCGTTGACCCAACTTCGCTCCCACCTGATCCACCACCACAAAGGTGTGCGTCCGCTTGTGTACATCGACTCCAACGACAACCATGGTGATTGCCTCCCTTCACTCTGATTCAGTGATCGGACGGTTGGGCCGGTCGGTGGACACAGCTCAGTCGAGGCGAAAGCCACGCTCCTATCAAGTCACACCGACCGGTCCTTCACACCTGGCATCGGCAAAACGTAATACAGCCAACCCGACAGGGCGGCAGCCAGCAAGAGAGCCAAACACCAGACGATCAGGACCCAACCACCACAACCGTGGCCCTGCAACCCTGACACTGAGCCAGCAAGGTGGGGGTGGGGCAGGGGCAAGGCAGGCTCAGACGGCGGGTGGGGCGGAGCGGCGTCCGTCCTGAACGCCGGCTAGCCCCCAGCGGACGGCACCGGCGCCGAAGCGTCCCAGCGGACGTCCGGCAAGCGTGGCGAGACGATCGAGGGGCAGATCCAGCTGGTCGCGGGCCCAGCGGGGCAGGATGGCGATCGCCCCGGCGACCAGGGTGTAGTAGCCCGGACGAGTCGCCCACGGTAGGGGAGGGGAGGCGATGAGGAAGTCTGCTGCGTCCCGCGCGGCGCGGGTCAGCTCCAGCTCCGGCCGGTAGCGGCTGATCGTGGCACCCAGGGCGGCCACGGTCGTCGGCGGGTCCGGCACGCCGAGCAGCGCGGCCGCGACCCCGGTCTGCGCGACGTAGGTGTCGGCCTCTTCCGGTGTCAGGCGGCCCCCGCCGTAGGCCTGATACGCGGTCAGAAACGACTCGATCTCGGCGACATGCACCCACGTCAGCAGGTGCGGATCGGACGCCCGATAGGGGCGGTCGGCCTCGTCCTTGCCGCGGACGCGAGCATGAACCGTCCGGACCTTCGCGATCACGGCCTCCGCATCCGGAATGGTGGCATAGGTCGTGTACGCGATGTAGTCGGCGGTGCGCTTGAGGCGGCCCCAGGGATCGGAGCGGTACCCAGAATGCCCCGCCACTCCCGCCATCGCGGACGGGTGCAGTGACTGCAGCAACAGTGCAGCGATGCCGCCGACGAACATGGAGGCGTCCTCGTGGACGCGCCAGATCGGATCTTCGGGGCTGAACCAACGCTCACCCGGTTTGCCCCAAATCTGCTCTCCGCGTTCCGCGGCGTCGTCGCCGGCTACGCGCGTCCGCAGGGACTCACCGAACCTTCGTTGGACGGCTCCCACGCCACGCGCCATCGCCGCGAGGGGACGGCTGGGAAGGATTGGCTGAGGCACCACCCCTCCAGGATACGGAGGGGTAGAACGCCCGCAGTGATCGCTGTTGATACTGGGTCATGGACGCAACGAATGACATCGCCGGTTGGTTCGATGACGCGAGCGCGGGAGTACTCGCTATGGTGGACCAGATTCCGGCAGCCGCCTGGGATGCCCCGGGCTTGGGGGAGTGGACGGTACGAGAGCTACTGGCCCACATCCGGCGCTCGTGGACGCTCATCGGCACTTACCTCGCCGAACCTGAGCCGCCCGACAGCCCGGCTGGCGCCAAGGGAACCGCCGCCAGCTACTTCGCCCAGGGACTGGTTGATCCGGCCATCCACGTGGGCGTCCTCCAGCGGGGTCGCGAGGACGCTGCGGAGCTTGGTCCCGACCCGTCGGCAGCCATGGTGGAATCCGCTCGCATCGCCCGTTCGCAGGTGGCGACCACGTCGCCGAACCGCCTGATCGTGACGCGGATCTTCCCGCTGCCGTTCTATGAGTTCGTGCGGACGCGTGCCTACGAGTTGACCATCCACGGGCTGGATCTGGCTCGGGCGACAGGCTTGAGCGTCCCTGAGGATCTGCAGCGGGCGGTCAGCCCGGCGCTACAGCTGACGGCCGAGATCGCGGACGCCCGCGGTCTCGCCATCCCGCTGCTGCTGGCCGCCACCGGACGAGAAGGCCTGCCGTCCGGATTTACCCTTCTCGGCTAGGCCTCAGCGGTAGTTGACGAACTGGACGGGGAAGTCCAGGTCAGCCTCGCGGACCAACGCTTGGACCGTCTGCAGGTCGTTGCGGCTCTTGCCGAAGACGCGCATTTCGTCGCCCTGGATCTGCGTCCGGATGCCCTTGGGACCTTCGTCGCGGATCAACTTGGCGATCTTCTTGGCGTTGTCCTGGGTGATGCCCTGCTTCATGGAGGCGGTGATCTTCCACACCTTGCCCGAGAGGCGGGGTTCGCCGGCGTCCACGGCTTTGAGGCTCACCTTGCGGCGGACGAGCATGGTTTGGAACACGTCCAGGACGGCCTTCACGCGCTCTTCGCCGTTGGCTTCCATCTCGATCAACTCACCGGACTGCTTGATCGAAGCGCCCGTGCCCTTGAAGTCGTAACGCTGGGAGACCTCTTTGGCGGCCATGTTGAGAGCGTTGTCGACCTCCATGGTGTCGACCTTGCTGACCACGTCGAACGAGCTATCGCCTGCCATGGGATGTCCTTCCTGAGGGGTGCTGGCACCCATTGTCCCGCCGCCGAACGGATTGGTCCCGCCCCCATTGTCCTTGCTATGGTGGGCCCCGCTAACAAGCACGGCAGGTTGCCCGAGTGGCCAAAGGGAG
Source organism: Micropruina sp. (assembly GCA_016716635.1). GTDB lineage: Bacteria > Actinomycetota > Actinomycetes > Propionibacteriales > Propionibacteriaceae > JADJVZ01. The sequence continues at coordinate 264,314 of JADJVZ010000014.1, read as the reverse complement.
CGGTCTGTAAAACCGTCGGCAACGCCTACGTAGGTTCGAACCCTACACCTGCCACAAAGCCCGGCTTCGGCCGGGCTTTGTCGTTTCCGGCCTCCGATGAGCCACGCCGCGCAATACTTCCGTCGTGAACACTTCCTCTGTGAACTCTCTTGATCTGGGCCTGCTTGGCCTCGCCGCCCTTGCATGGGTGGTCGTGGGGTTGGCCGCCTTGCTGGTTCGCTTCTTCGGACGCGATGAGATGTTCACCGGGCTGCCACCCGGCCTGATCCCGCCCGACCCCGCGACGGCGCCGCGCGAGCGGGTGCGCAGCGCCAGCCGCGAGTACGACGGCGAAATCGCCGTCGCTTTCTCGCCGCCCGCAGGGCTCACCCCCGGGCTCGTGGGAACGGTGATCGACGGTAGCGTGGACTCCCGCGACATCACCGCGACGCTGGTCGATCTCGCCGTGCGCGGTCACCTCACCATCACCGCCGTTCCCGCTGATCAGGAGGCGAACCCGGCTCGAAAGCGCTTCGCCAAGCGTCCGGAGGGGGAGGTCCCGAAGGTTGACTGGGTAATCGGACACCCGACCGGCACGCCGCGTGATGAGCTCGCACCCTTCGAGCAATCCCTGATCCAAGGCGTTCTGGGCGGGGCGGAATCGGTCCGTATGTCGCAACTGGGCGACAGCGGCTTGCAGGCGCTGCGCCATACCCAGGCTGGGTTCTACGCCGACGTGATGGCGCGAGGTTGGTACAAGCGACACCCGCGGAAATCCGGGGGGTGGGGATGTCTGCCGATCGGGGCCGGCGTTCTCCTCGCTGTGTTGATGGCGATGGCTGGCCGATCCATCCAGGCCTACATCGCGGCCGTGATCGCCCTGGGCGCCGGCATTGCGTTGTCTCGCGTCACTCGTGGACGCTCGCCGCGCACGGCCGAAGGCACGGCCGTCCGCATCCAGGCACTGGGCTTCAAGAAGTACCTCGCCACGGCCGAGGCTGGCCAGTTCAGCTTCGAGGAGGCTGCGGGCATCTTCAGTCGCTACCTGCCCTACGCCATGGTGTTCGGGGTCGCCCAGCATTGGGCGAAGGTCTTTGGGGACGTGGCGAATCTGGCCCAGGTCGAAGGGGCCTCGATGAGCGCCTTCGATCTCACCTGGTTCGACGTGATCGACCTTGGGACGGACGTGTTGTGGTGGGATTCGCTCGACGGGTCGCTGGACGTGCTCAGCGGTCTGGGTGACGGTTTGGGGGCTGCCGCGGAGGGTTTGGGCAGCGTCGCCGAGGGTCTCGGCGACTTCATGGGGTCCCTGGATTTCCTGGACGGCATCGGTGACGGCTGCGACATCGGCGGGTGCTTGGACTTCTAACCATGAACGATTTGGGCTGGTCTTGGCCGTTCGTGTATCGTCATTCGAGGTTCAGGCCCCTATAGCTCAGTCGGCAGAGCGTCTCCATGGTAAGGAGAAGGTCTGCGGTTCGATTCCGCATGGGGGCTCGCGTTTCGTTCGGAAGCTTGCCAAAACTTTCGATCGGGGCGGGGCGGGATAGCTCAGACGGTAGAGCAAGCGGCTCATAATCGCTGTGTCACGGGTTCAAGTCCCGTTCCCGCTACCGAACCAGCGCAGCAGGCAACTCCCAGAAGGGCAAGGCAAATGGCCAAGAAGACAGCCGACGTTCGGCCGAAGATCACCTTGGCGTGCACTGAGTGCAAAGAACGCAACTACATCACCAAGAAGAATCGGCGCAACGATCCGGATCGCTTGGAGCTGAAGAAGTTCTGCCCGAAGTGCCACCACCACACCGAGCACAAGGAAACCCGCTGACCTCAGCAGGTACCTGCTTCAAAGAGCCGCCATCGTGCGGCTCTTTGTGCATTTCCGGGGCGCGTACGTCCCCGTCCGGCACTCAACCCTTGGGCCGGTGCGCAGTTCTCGCCACCGCGACGTCCTTAGTCCGCGCGCGGGCCGAGAGGTTAGGCTGCCCTCATGCGCATCAGCGAAGCCAACGTAGGGCAGACCTACCCGCCGACGCCCCCTTACGAGGTGAGTCGAGCGAAGATCACAGAGTTCGCGGCGGCACTGGGGGACAGCAATCCGGCCTACGCCGGGCCGACCCCGATCGCTCCGCCTACGTTCGCGGTGGTGCTGTCGTCCGAGGCGTGGGGAGCCCTCTTCGCTGATCCCGCGCTCGACATGCATCTGCGTCGCACGGTCCACGTCGATCAGCGCTTCGTCTGGGATCGCCCTCTTCGCCTTGGGGACGCCATCGTGGCCCAACTGACGATCGAGAAGGTCCGGGCACGGGGCAACAGCGCCTTCGTGACGATCGCCGTCGTCCTGACGACCACCGAGGGCGAGCGGGTCTGCACCGCGTCCTCGACGCTGCTGCACACCTGGCCCGAGGAGAACGTCGCATGATCGTGACCGAGGGGCTCGAACTCCCCAGCCTGACCGTGACGTTCACCCGGACGGACCTCGTCCGCTACGCGGGTGCCTCCACCGACTTCAACCCCATCCATCACTCGGACCACGCCGCTGCTGCGCTCGGGCTACCGGACGTGATCGCCCACGGCATGCTCACCATGGGCACTGCTCTTCGGGTGGTCACGGACTGGTGCGGCGACCCGGCGCGGGTGCTGACCTACTACGTCCGCTTCACCAAGCCTGTCGCGGTCCCCGATGACGGGATCGGCGCCGCCGTGACCTTTACGGGCGTCGTGACCGCCGTGGTCGAGGGTGTGGCGACGGTGTCCATCGATGCTGTCTGCGCTGACGTGAAGGTTCTTGGTTCGGCCACCGCCGAGGTGCGTGTTGACTAATTTGCTAGCTGATCACACCAGCTTCCACGTGGGCGGCCCCGCCAAGCGGTGGGTGGTCGCCACCACCGAAGAACAACTGGTGGAGGCGATCGACTCGGTCGACCAGGCCGGCGAACCGCTCCTCATCCTGGCTGGTGGCAGCAACATGCTCGTCGGTGATGCCGGCTTCCCCGGCACCGTGGTGCAGATCGCGACCAAGGGCATCCACGCCCACAGTTCCGCTGGCGAGCTCTCGAAACCGGCCTGCGGCGGAGTGATCGTCGACGTCGCCGCCGGGGAGGTCTGGGACGACTTCGTGGCCCTCGCCGTCGCTAACGAATGGCGTGGCCTCGCCCCCCTGTCGGGCATTCCTGGCAGTGTCGGGGCCACTCCCATCCAAAATGTCGGGGCGTACGGTAGCGAGGTCGCCAACACCATTTCGGGGGTCTCGGCGTGGGATCGCTTCGAGAGGCGGCGGCGTTGGTTCCCCTTGGCTGAGTGTCGCTTCAGCTATCGCGACTCCATCTTCAAGGCCCAGGCGGCGCGCCTCGTGGTCTTGAGCGTCCAGTTCCAGTTCTTCCAGGGGCAAAACTCCCTCCCGATTCGCTACGCCGAACTGGCGTCCCGATTGGGCATTGAGGTCGGTCAGCGCGCCCCCATGACGCAGGTGCGCGAGGTGGTGCTGGCGTTGCGAGCCAGCAAGGGCATGGTCCTCGACGAGCAGGATCACGACACCTGGAGCGCGGGATCGTTCTTCACCAACCCCGTCGTGGACGCCGAGCAGGCCGCCACCTTGCCAGCGGACGCGCCCCGGTTCGCGCAGCCCGATGGCACCATCAAGACCTCCGCCGCCTGGCTCATTGAGCGGGCCGGTTTTACGCGCGGGTACGGCATCAGCGAGCGGGTGACCTTGTCCACCAAGCACACGCTGGCGATCACCAACCGGGGCGGCGCCTCGACCGACGACATCCTGGTATTGGCGCGGCAGGTTCGCGATGGGGTGGAGGCGCGGTTTGGCGTCCGACTGCAGCCTGAACCCAACCTGGTCAACTGCGCGCTGGACTGAGCTTCCCCGGTTCGACTCGGCTGTGGGATTCCCCTACACTTCTTGTCTTGGTGGCTCTCGACCTTTGGATTGTCACGCCCACAAGGCGTTCTGAAGGTTGGAATCACCAAACCCTAGGGCAATAGCTCAATTGGCAGAGCAGCGGTCTCCAAAACCGCAGGTTGGGGGTTCAAGTCCCTCTTGCCCTGCTGCCGGGAACATGTCCCGACGGCCGTGATGAGCGAAGGAACCAACAGGTGGCAGACAAAATGGTGCGTGGCGTGACACCCGAGCCCGAACCGCTGCCGACGTCCCTCGACCCTGACGTTCCTGGCGAGTTGCTGGCCGACGATCACCTGATCGATCCGGGCGCCTACGCGATTTCGGCCGACGAGACCGAGGCGGAGGAACTGACGGAGACGGAGGCGGAAGCCCCCGAGGACGTCGATGATCCTGAACAGCTCAGCGAGGCCGAGGCGGTCGCCGCGGTGGCGGCGAGCAGCCGCCCCGTCCGCAAGGCTGCAGCCCCCGTCAAGAAGGACCACCCGACGCCGAAGCAAAAGAGCGGCAAGGCAGCTGGGGCCCGCAAGGGAACCTCGCCCGCCCAGTTCGTTCGGGAGTCGGCGGCGGAACTCCGTAAGGTTGTGTGGCCGACCTGGTCGCAGCTGGTGACCTACTTCGTGGCCGTGTTGGTGTTCGTGGTGATCGTTATCGCCTTCGTTGGTGGTCTCGACCTGCTGTTCGGCCAGCTGCTGCTGAAGGCCCTGGGTTAAGAGAATGAGAATGACGGAGACGACACGTGGCTGACGACAGCATCCCCCAGTCCGGAGACGATTTTGAGCTCGTCCTCGGCCCTATGGAGGCATCGTCTGAGGACGACCTGGACCTGACTCTCGACTTTGGTGCCGACGATGCCGAGGACGAGTTTGCGCTCGACCTGTCTGCCCCCGTTGACGGCAGCGCCGCCAGCGAGGACGACGACACCCTGACCGACAGTGCCGATGAGGAGACTGTCCTCGCCGAACTGCGCGACCACTTGGCCAGCCTGCTGGGCGACTGGTACGTGATCCACACCTATTCAGGCATGGAGAACCGGGTCAAGCAGAACCTGGACAACCGCGTGAAGACCTTGGGGATGGAGGACTACATCTTCGAGACCGTCGTCCCCACCGAAGAGGTCGTCGAGATCCGCAACGGAACCCGCCGCACGGTGACCCGCACCCTGCTGCCGGGCTACGTCTTGGTGCGCATGGAGATGACTGATGCTTCCTGGGCCGCCGTTCGGCACACGCCGTCGGTGACCGGATTCGTGGCGCACGCCAATGCACCGGTGCCCTTGTCGTTGGACGAGGTGCACAGGCAGTTGTCCAAGGCAGCCTTGGCCAAGGCCGCCGCGGCGGCGTCCGGACCTGCACCCAGGAAGAAGGTCGAGGTGGCCGATTACTCGGTCGGCGACAGCGTCATGGTCGTGCAGGGCCCGTTCACGGGCATTCACGCCACCATCACCGAGATCAACGCGGGCAGCCAGCGGATCAAGGCCCTGGTGGAGATCATGGGCCGGGAAACCCCGGTCGATCTGACTTTCCCCCAGGTTCAGAAGGCCTGAGCCCTAACCCAAAACCCGGTGGGGTGCCCCCCACCATGCAACGAAGGACCCAACAATGCCTCCCAAGAAGAAGGTCTCGGCGATCGTCAAGGTGGCCCTCAAGGCCGGCGCCGCTACTCCTGCCCCGCCCGTCGGTACCGCCCTCGGTCCGCACGGCGTGAACATCATGGAGTTCTGCAAGCGCTACAACGCTGAGACCGAAGCCCAGCGCGGGACGATCATCCCCGTCGAGATCACGATCTACGACGACCGCACGTTCTCGTTCATCACGAAGACGCCGCCGGCCGCCGAGCTCATCAAGACCGCTGCCGGCCTCAAGAGCGGCTCCGCTCGTCCGCACAAGGACAAGGTCGGCTCGCTGACCGCCGCCCAGGTGCGCGAGATCGCGGCTGTGAAGATGCCCGACCTCAACGCCAACGACATCGAGGCTGCCGCCAAGATCGTCGAGGGCACCGCTCGTTCCATGGGCGTCACGATCGCCGGCTGACCGGCGATCACCACAACTGAATACCTCTCGGTGGCGTGACGAGCCCAGCCTCGCCCCACCACCGGCAACAACCACCGTGGCAGGACACCCGTCCCCACCACACCTGGCACACCGGCCACACGAGGTCGGATAAGAAGGAGACCAGAACATGAAGCGCAGCAAGGCCTACAAGGCAGCCGAGGCGAACATCGACGAGGCGCAGCTTTACAGCGCCGAGGAGGCCGTGACCCTCGCCAAGGACAACGCGTCCGCCAAGTTTGACGAGACGATTGAGGTCGCGATGCGACTCGGCGTCGATCCCCGCAAGGCCGATCAGATGGTCCGCGGCACCGTGAACCTTCCCAACGGCACCGGCAAGACGGCTCGGGTCATCGTCTTCGCCACCGGTGAGAAGGCCGCCGAGGCTCTGGCTGCCGGCGCGGACGAGGTTGGTGCGGATGATCTCATCGACAAGGTGGCCAAGGGTTACACCGACTTCGATTCCGCCGTGTCGACCCCGGACCTGATGGGCAAGGTCGGCCGCCTGGGTCGCGTCCTCGGCCCGCGTGGCCTGATGCCGAACCCCAAGACCGGCACCGTGACCATGGACGTGGCCAAGGCCGTGTCCGACATCAAGGGCGGCAAGATCGAGATGCGCGTGGATCGTCACGCCAATCTCTGCTTCATCATCGGCAAGGCGTCGTTCACCCCGGAGCAGCTGGCTCAGAACTACTTCGCCGCTTTGGACGAGGTGCTGCGGCTCAAGCCCAGCTCCTCCAAGGGCCGCTACCTGAAGAAGGTCACCGTGTCCTCGACCATGGGTCCGGGCGTCGCGGTCGATCCTCAGAAGACCAAGCCGCACGCTGAATAAGCAACGCAGAAAGGGGGCCCCGGACGTCATGTCCGGGGCCCCCTTTTTTCACGTTCCGGGGTACCACTGCGAGTACGGGCCAATGAGGCTGGTGCCCCACCACGTGTCCTTGGCCAGTTTGTGGCACCGGACGCATTGGACGAATCGACCGCCGTCCTCGGTCAAGGCGCGTCCCCAGGAGTGGTACCCGACCAGGCAGGACCCGTGGGGGCTGTCGGGATCGACGACGCCCCGCAGGCGGGGTGAGGCCACGAGCACCAGCAGGGCGAACCGCCAGCGGTCGTGGCCGGGCAGGGAGGCCAGGTCCGCGGAGAGTTCGCGGCGATACCGAGCCCGAGCACTCACCGACATTCGAGAGCACGCAAGTTCGATGATGTGCTCAGGCAGGGAGGTCATGACGGTGACGCCTCGCTTCGCAGCACATGCAACGGCGAGGCCTTCGCCACGGCTGCCTGCGCACGCAGGGTCCCGGGTTGGGTCAGTTGGTACAACCGGCGGGCAGGCCGCCCCACTTCGGTGGGATCGACTTCCTCCCAGCGCGACACGAGCCAACCCGCGGACTCCAGCCGCGCGAGGATCGGGTGGACGGTGCCGGTGGCAAGTCCCGCGCGGCGGGCCACGTCCAGCCCGTAGCTTTCGGCGTCCGGATCTTCCAGCAACACCTGGAGAACGAACCTCGTCGGAAGCGTCATGCGTTGCACCATGCCCGTATTCTAGCTAGGCCCAGCACTCCATGGAAGCTGATTTGGCCGGGAGGTCGTGGGCCCGGTAGTCTGACAAGGCCGAAGACCGCTGGCATTCCGGAGAAATCCGGAGCATAAGCCCCGCGCAGGTGAAACGTTAAGAGCTCTGAGCTTGCCCCGTATCGCCTCGCGCGAACGGGGATTTTTGTTTGTCAGGGGTCTCGGTGACGTAAAAGTGGGAAAGGAACACTATGGCGAGGCCGGACAAGGCATCAGCCGTCGAGGAGTTGAAGGACGGGTTCACGTCCTCTGCTGCCGTCGTGCTGACCGAGTACCGCGGACTCACCGTGAAGGCGTTGTTGCAGTTGCGACGCGCTCTCGGTGCGGACGCCACCTACGCCGTTGCCAAGAACACGCTGACCGCCATCGCGGCCAAGGAGGCGGGCATCGAAGGACTCGATGCTCAGCTCACTGGACCCACCGCTTTGACGTTCATCCAAGGGGACGTCGCTGGCGTCGCCAAGGGTCTGCGTGACTTCGCGAAGGCGAACCCGCTTCTTGTCATCAAGGGCGGTGTCATGGACGGTCGCGTCCTCGATGCCGATGCGGTCAAGAAGTTGGCCGATCTTGAGAGCCGCGAGGTCCTCCTCGCCAAGCTCGCAGGTGCGATGAAGGGCAGCCTCTCGCAGGCCGTGGGTCTCTTCGCCGCTCCGCTTAGCCAGGCCGCTCGCGCCCTGGCCGCCCTTGAGTCCAAGAAGCAGGCCGGGGAAGACCCGGCAACCGATGCAGCACCTGCTGCGGAGGCCACCGACGCGGCTGACGCTGCATCAAACTAACAACCGGAAGGACGCCCACTATGGCGAAGCTCAGCACCACCGAGCTCCTTGATGCGTTCAAGGAGATGACGCTCATCGAGCTCTCCGAGTTCGTGAAGCTCTTCGAAGACACCTTCGGCGTGACCGCCGCTGCTCCCGTGGCCGTGGCTGCGGCTGCTGCCCCTGCTGCCGGCGACGCCGCGGCCGAGGAAGAGGTCAGCAACGAGGTCGACGTGATCCTCGATTCCGCTGGCGACAAGAAGATCCAGGTCATCAAGGAGGTCCGTGCGCTCACGAACCTCGGTCTGAAGGAGGCCAAGGACCTCGTTGAGGCCGCTCCCAAGGCCATCCTGGAGAAGGTCACCCGCGACGCTGCCGCGAAGGCGAAGGAGGCCCTTGAGGCCGCCGGCGCCGCTGTCACCATCAAGTGACGCGCACTTAGCAACAAAACACTTCTGCGTGGTGGGCCCAAGGCCCACCACGCAGAAGCATTTTCAGGCCCCCTGACGTGAAAAGCGGGCCTAAATACCCCAGCGGTCCGCGTCGTGTTTGTCGACGCGGACCGCTTGCGGGGGGTGGGTCAGGCTTTAGCCGCCGGCCCTATCGAGGTTTGTTCCTCCGAGGTGTGTGCCTCAGAGATGCTGACCAGCCCACGGGTAGTCGCCGCCGCCGGTGGGCTGCATGTGCTTGGAGGTGAGAACCGGCAGTGCGAGCACCATAAGCGCGGCGGTCGCGGCGATGATTCGGCGAAGGTACGTGTTCATGGCTAATCTCCCAAGGGTGAGTATGAGTCTGCGGTAAAAGTAGCGACCGCTTGACTCGTATGTCAAGATTTGTCAAGAGGTATTTGTAAGAGGAGGGTCTTATGGAATTACCTGTTGAGGCTGAGCGGTTTGGGGCGCAGTTGCGTCAAACTCGTCGTCGAATCGGGCTGTCCCAGGTTGAGCTCGGCGGTAACCGGTATTCGGGCAGTTACATCTCCTACCTTGAGAGCGGTCGGCGCGTTGCCACCGCCGAGGTCATTGAGTTCTTGTGCGATCGCATGGGCGTCGCTCCCGCCGAACTGGGCATCGGTGTGGTGGCCACACCGGCGGTGAGCAATGTGGACGCCCTGGAGGCCCTCTTAGACGCCGAGCGAGCTTGGCGCGATCGCGACTTCCCGGCCGCTTCTCGCTTCGCTGGCCGGGCCGCCGATGCTGCGCGACTGGCCGAGATGCCTGATCGGGAATGGCAGGCGCTCTACTTGCAGGCGCAGGCGCTCTATTACGAGGGGCATTTCATCGAGGGCGCCGAGGTGGCCACCAGCCTGGTGACTCACTCCGTCTCAGAGCACGCACCGCAACTGCGGGCACAGGCCCTGGCGCTGTCCTCTGTCTGTTACCGGGCCGGTGATCGCCTTCATACCGCTTTAGCCGCCGCGATGCGTGCGGTTCAGCTCGCCAGCGGGGCAGCGCCGGCGCTGCAGGCGGAGGCGCTGATGGCCCTTCTGAGCGCTTTGGCTGAGCTTGGCGCGGGGGAGAACGAGGTCCGTGGTGCTGCGTTGCGCCTCGAGCAGGTCGTCGATCGCCTCGAATCCGAGAACGCGCGAGGGATCGCCTCGTGGACGCTCGGCACCATTTACTTCCGTCTCGGCGAGAACGACGAGGGCATGCGCTGGCATAACGCCGCCTACGCGCTCATCAACCCCGACCGCGATTTCCGGCAATGGGTGCGCCTGCAACGAACCATGGCGAGTTGCCGCCTCGATGCTGGCATCCGAACCGGTGTGGTCGAGTTACTCAACAACGCCGAGCGGGGTCTCGCCTTGGTCGGCAATCCGATCGACAAGGCCGAACTTGCCCTGGCGCAGGCGAAGTTCCAGTTGCTGGAGGGTAGGCCTGCCGACGCCGCGACCCTGGCTGCGTCGATCCTGCGCAGCGAGCACACCGTGGATCAGGACCTGCTTTCGGGTGAAGCCATCGTGGTGCAGGGCGACGCCTATGCAGCGCTCGGACGGCCAGCGGAGGCTCTCCACGCCTACCAGAAGGCCGCCGCGGTCTTTGAAAAGCACGGCTCCTGGCGATTGATCTCACTCGCCTGGCGACGGGCGACGACCCTCTCCGAACAGGGCTCTGTCAAGTCTCTTGACAAGACTTCCACCGCATGATGAAGTATCCCTGTCAGCGCCCCCCGACACGTTGACACCGAACGATACCCGCGGCCTGTGGATCCTCCCGTACCACCGCCGCGGGTATCGTGCATCCCGGGCCAAGTGCTCCGTGAGCGTGCGACGACCGCCCAAAGATCACGAATCGATCGCTGTTTAGCGCGCCACCCTGGCCCGCGGCCCCAGCGGGCGGTATCTTCGTGGCCGTGCCCCGGCAACGGCGCGGGGGCTCCCAACTTTACAAGGGACGCACTACGTATTACTGTAGTGGTTTGCCCATTGCCCAAGGACTGCCCGTTATTGACACGGGTCGTTCGGCGTGCATCGGAACCGCTTTGCCGGGTCTCTTGGAAGGACCAAACCTTGGCCGTCTCGCGCGCTGCGTCGAAGAACACCAACGTCGTCTCCACTAGCGGACGAATCTCATTCGCCAAGATCGCTGAACCCCTCGAGGTTCCCAACCTGCTTGACCTGCAGGTTGAGAGCTTCGACTGGTTGATCGGCAACGAAGCATGGCGGACCCGCGTGGCCACAGCCAAGGCTGAGGGACGTACCGACATCAACACGAAGTCCGGGTTGGAGGAGATCTTCGAGGAGATCTCGCCGATCGAGGACCTCTCTCAGACCATGTCGCTTTCGTTCCGGGACAACCGGTTCGAAGAGCCCAAGCACTCCGTTGAGGAATGCAAGGACCGCGACGTCACCTACTCGGCGCCGCTGTTCGTCACGGCTGAGTTCATGAACAACGACACCGGCGAGATCAAGTCGCAGACGGTGTTCATGGGCGATTTCCCGCTGATGACCCCGAACGGCACGTTCATCATCAACGGCACCGAGCGTGTCGTGGTGTCGCAGCTGGTCCGTTCGCCGGGCGTCTACTTCGAGCAGACCGCCGACAAGACGTCCGACAAGGACATCTTCACGTGCAAGATCATCCCGAGCCGCGGCGCGTGGCTGGAGTTCGAGGTCGACAAGCGCGACATGGTCGGCGTGCGTCTCGACCGCAAGCGTAAGCAGAGCGTCACCGTCCTGCTCAAGGCTCTCGGTTGGACCAACGAGCGCATCCTCGAGGAGTTCGGTGATTTCGAGTCGATGCGGCTGACGCTCGAGAAGGACCACACGGCTAACACCGATGAGGCTCTCATCGACATCTACCGCAAGCTTCGTCCCGGCGAGCCGCCGACCCGCGAGGCCGCGCAGGCGATGCTGGAGAACTACTACTTCAACCCGAAGCGGTATGACCTGGCCAAGGTTGGTCGCTACAAGATCAACAAGAAGCTGGGCGTTCACGAGGCGTTCGACAAGCAGGTCCTCACCGAGGAAGACGTCGTCACCGCCATCCGTTACGTCGTCGCGCTCCACGAAGGCCGCGACAGCATTGGCGACCTGCCGATCGAGACCGATGACATCGATCACTTCGGCAACCGTCGCCTGCGGACCGTGGGCGAGCTGATCCAAAACCAGCTGCGCATTGGTCTCGGCCGCCTGGAGCGGACCGTCCGTGACCGGATGACCACCCAGGACATCGAAGCGATCACGCCGCAGACGCTCATCAACATCCGTCCGGTTTCGGCGGCGTTGAAGGAGTTCTTCGGCACCTCGCAGCTGTCGCAGTTCATGGACCAGACGAACCCCGTCGCCGGGCTCACCCACAAGCGTCGCTTGTCGGCCCTCGGCCCCGGTGGTCTGTCCCGCGACCGCGCCGGCATGGAAGTCCGAGACGTCCACCACAGCCACTACGGCCGCATGTGCCCGATTGAGACCCCCGAAGGTCCCAACATCGGCCTCATCGGCTCCCTGGCGTCGTTCGCCCGGGTCAACGCGTTTGGCTTCATCGAGACCCCGTACCGCAAGGTCGTGGACGGACGGGTGACCGACCAGATCGATTACCTGACCGCCGATGAGGAGGATCGCTACGTCGTCGCGCAGGCCAACGCCCCGCTCGACGCGACCGGCCACTTCACCGAGGACCGGGTTCTGGTCCGTATCAAGCACGGTGACGTTGACACGCTGCCGCCGACGCAGGTCCAGTACATGGACGTGTCCCCGCGCCAGATGGTGTCGGTCGCTACCGCGCTGATTCCGTTCTTGGAGCACGACGATGCATCCCGCGCCCTGATGGGTGCCAACATGCAGCGTCAGGCCGTCCCGCTGATCCGTAACGAGGCCCCCTACGTGGGCACCGGCATGGAGTACCGCGGTGCGGTGGACGCTGGCGACGTGACCCTGGCCAGCAAGCCGGGCGTCGTGACTGCCGTCAGCGCCGACATCATCGACGTGTTCAACGATGACGGCACGCAGTCGTCCTACCGCTTGGCGAAGTTCCGTCGCTCGAACCAGGCCACCTGCATCAACCAGCGTCCGCTGGTGAACGCCGGGGCCCGGGTCGAGGTCGGCAGCCCGCTGGCCGACGGTGCGTGCACCGACGGTGGCGAGATGGCCCTCGGTCGTAACCTGCTCGTGGCGTTCATGCCGTGGGAAGGTCACAACTACGAGGACGCGATCATCTTGTCGCAGCGTCTCGTTCAGGACGATGTCCTGACCTCGATCCACATCGAGGAGCACGAGATCGACGCCCGCGAGACCAAGCTGGGCGCCGAGGAGATCACCCGTGATATCCCCAACATCGGCGAGGACATGCTGTCCGATCTCGACGAGCGCGGCATCATCCGCATCGGCGCCGAGGTCGGAACCGGCGACATCCTGGTCGGGAAGGTCACGCCCAAGGGCGAGACCGAGCTGACCCCGGAGGAGCGCCTGCTCCGTGCGATCTTCGGTGAGAAGGCGCGCGAGGTTCGCGACACGTCGATGAAGGTGCCGCACGGCGAGACCGGAACGGTCATCGGCGTCCGCGTCTTCGATCGCGAAGAGGGCGACGAGCTGCCGCCGGGGGTCAACCAGCTGGTGCGCGTGTACGTCGCGCAGAAGCGCAAGATCTCCGATGGTGACAAGCTCGCCGGCCGTCACGGCAACAAGGGTGTTATCTCCAAGATCCTGCCGATCGAGGACATGCCGTTCATGGAGGACGGCACCCCGGTCGACATCGTCTTGAACCCGCTGGGCGTCCCCTCCCGAATGAACGTCGGCCAGGTGCTGGAAACGCACCTCGGCTGGGTCGCTCGCAACGGCTGGGACCTCGAGGGTGTCGAAGAGGCATGGGCGGAGCGTCTGCGTGACGTCGGCCTGGGTCACGTCGATGGTCCGGCTCGCCTGGCGACGCCGGTCTTCGACGGCGCCAACGAGCACGAGATCGCCGGCCTGCTGGAGCACGGTCTGCCCCAGCGCGACGGCATGATGCTCGTCGACGAGGGCGGCAAAGCCAAGCTGTACGACGGTCGCTCCGGCGAGCCCTACCCCGAGCGGGTCGGTGTTGGCTACATCTACATGTTGAAGCTGCACCACTTGGTGGACGACAAGATCCACGCCCGCTCGACGGGTCCGTACTCGATGATCACCCAGCAGCCGCTGGGCGGTAAGGCGCAGTTCGGCGGCCAGCGTTTCGGTGAGATGGAGGTGTGGGCCCTCGAGGCCTATGGCGCCGCCTGGGCACTGCAGGAACTGCTGACCATCAAGTCCGACGACGTTCCCGGCCGTGTGAAGGTCTACGAGGCCATCGTCAAGGGCGAGAACATCCCTGAGCCCGGCATCCCCGAGTCGTTCAAGGTGCTCGTCAAGGAGATGAAGTCCCTCTGCCTGAACGTCGAGGTGCTCTCCTCCGACGGCACGGTCGTGGAACTCCGCGACTCTGAAGACGACTACCGCGCCAGCGAGGAGTTCGGCATCGATCTCTCTCGTCGTCCCGGTCACGACTCGTTCGGTTCCTTAGAAGAAGTCTGAGCGCGGCGCGGGGGTGAAAGCCCCCGCACCACGCACTAACCCCCCGGGTCGTCCGCGGCCCATCCGGGAAACCGGACATGAGCACAACATCCTGTAGCGCAGGAGAAAAGGGTAAAAACGTGCTGGACGTCAACTTCTACGACGAACTTCGCATCGGCTTGGCTACGCCGGACCAGATCCGCGAGTGGTCGTTTGGTGAGGTCAAGAAGCCGGAGACGATCAACTACCGCACACTCAAGCCTGAGCGCGACGGCCTCTTCTGCGAGAAGATCTTTGGCCCGACCCGCGACTGGGAGTGCTACTGCGGTAAGTACAAGCGCGTCCGGTTCAAGGGGATCATCTGCGAGCGCTGTGGCGTCGAGGTGACCCGTAGCAACGTCCGCCGCGAGCGGATGGGGCACATTGAGCTGGCCGCCCCGGTCACGCACATTTGGTACTTCAAGGGCGTTCCGTCCCGGCTGGGTTACCTGCTGGACATCGCCCCGAAGGACCTGGAGAAGGTCATCTACTTCGCCGCGTACATGGTCACCGCCGTGGACGAGGAGGCGCGTCACCGCGACCTGCCGTCCCTGCAGGCCAAGGTTGAGGTCGAGCGCAAGCAGATCGAGAAGCGTCGCGACAACGACGCCGAAACCCGCCTTCACAAGCTTGAGGAGGACATGGCGCAGCTCGAGAACGAGGGCGCCAAGGCCGACCTGAAGAAGAAGGTGCGCGATGGCGCCGAGCGCGAGGTCAAGATGGTCCGAGATCGCGCCCAGCGCGATCTCGACCGGCTCGACGCTGTCTGGTCGCGGTTCAAGTCGCTGAAGGTCCAAGACCTTGAGGGCGACGAGATCCTCTACCGCGAAATGAAGACGCGCTTCGGCAAGTACTTCGAGGGCTACATGGGTGCCGAGGCGATCAAGCGTCGCCTGGCGACTTTTGACCTCGTGGCCGAGTCCGAAGACCTTCGCAACATCATTCAGACGGGCAAGGGCCAGCGGAAGACCCGGGCGCTCAAGCGCCTCAAGGTCGTCTCGGCGTTCATCAACACCAACAACAGCCCTGCTGGCATGGTGCTGGACGCCGTCCCCGTGATCCCCCCGGATCTGCGTCCGATGGTCCAGTTGGACGGCGGCCGCTTCGCCACGTCCGACCTCAACGACCTCTACCGCCGCGTCATCAACCGCAACAACCGCCTCAAGCGGCTGTTGGATCTCGGCGCGCCCGAGATCATCGTGAACAACGAGAAGCGGATGCTGCAGGAGGCCGTGGACTCCCTGTTCGACAACGGTCGTCGTGGACGTCCGGTCACCGGTCCGGGCAACCGTCCGCTGAAGTCGATCTCGGACATGCTCAAGGGCAAGCAGGGCCGGTTCCGTCAGAACCTGCTCGGCAAGCGCGTCGACTACTCCGGCCGTTCGGTCATCGTTGTCGGCCCGCAGCTCAAGCTGCACCAGTGCGGTCTGCCCAAGGCCATGGCCTTGGAGCTGTTCAAGCCCTTCGTCATGAAGCGGCTGGCCGACCTCAACCTGGCGCAGAACATCAAGAGCGCCAAGCGCATGGTCGAGCGTCAGCGCCCGGTCGTGTGGGACGTCCTCGAAGAGGTCATCTCGGAGCACCCGGTGTTGCTGAACCGCGCACCGACCCTGCACCGCCTCGGCATCCAGGCGTTCGAGCCGCAGCTCATCGAGGGCAAGGCCATCCAGATTCACCCGCTCGTCTGCACGGCGTTCAACGCTGACTTCGACGGTGACCAGATGGCTGTCCACCTGCCGCTGTCGGCGGAGGCGCAGGCCGAGGCCCGCATCCTCATGCTGAGCACGAACAACATCCTCAAGCCGGCCGACGGTCGTCCCGTGACCATGCCCACCCAGGACATGATCATTGGTCACTACTTCCTGACGCTCATGCGTGAGGGGCACCCGGAGGAGGGTCGGACGTTCTCGTCCGTGGACGAGGCCATGATGGCGTTCGACCGCGGCCAGATCGAGGTGGGCACCAAGATCAACTTGCGCCTGTCCGAGAAGGTCGTTCCCCCGGTGGGCGTCGAGCTGCGCCACGACGGTGGCTTCATGTTGGAGACCACCCTCGGTCGCGCCCTGTTCAACCAGGCGCTGCCGAAGGATTACGCCTTCGTCAACATGGAGGTCGGCAAGAAGAAGCTGGGGCAGATCGTCAACGATCTGGCCGAGCGTTACGCCAAGGTCGACGTGGCCACCACGCTGGACGCCCTGAAGGATCTGGGCTTCAAGTGGGCTACCCGTTCGGGCGTCACCGTCTCGATCTCCGATGTGCAGACCCCGCCGTCCAAGCCTGAGATCCTCGCCGGCTACGAAGCGCGTGCCGACAAGATCAGCAAGCAGTACGAGCGCGGCAAGGTCACCGAGGAGGAGCGCCACCAGGAGCTCATCCAGCTGTGGACCGACGCCACGGCCGAACTGACGGCGGCCATGGAGGCCAACTTCACCAAGACCAACCCGATCTACATGATGGTGCACTCCGGTGCCCGCGGAAATATGACGCAGATGCGTCAGATCGCCGCCATGCGAGGTCTGGTGGCCAACCCGAAGGGCGAGATTATCGCCCGTCCGATCAAGTCGAACTTCCGCGAGGGCCTGTCCGTCCTGGAGTACTTCATCTCGACCCACGGTGGTCGTAAGGGTCAGGCTGACACCGCCCTTCGTACCGCTGACTCGGGCTACCTCACCCGTCGTCTGGTCGACGTCTCTCAGGACGTCATCATTCGCGAGGAGGACTGCCAGACCGAGCGTGGCCTGGTGAAGCAGATCGTCGGCATCGGCAAGGGCGGCAAGCTCGTCCCGGCGTCTGATGTCGAGACCGCGGTGTACGCCCGGACGCTGTCGGCCGACGTGACCGACGCCAACGGCAAGGTTCTGCTCGAGGCGGGCGTCGATCTTGGTGACGTCAACATTCGCAAGCTGATCAAGAACGGCGTGACCGAGGTCAAGGTTCGTTCGGTGTTCACCTGTGAGGCTGCCACCGGCACCTGCGCGGCCTGCTACGGCCGCTCGCTGGCCACCGGCAAGCTCGTGGACGTCGGCGAGGCGGTCGGTATCGTCGCGGCGCAGTCCATTGGCGAGCCCGGCACGCAGCTCACCATGCGTACCTTCCACACCGGTGGTGTCGCGGGCGACGACATCACGCAGGGTCTTCCCCGCGTGGTCGAGTTGTTCGAGGCCCGTCAGCCCAAGGGCAAGGCGCCGATCGCTGAGGCGGCCGGACGCCTCCGCCTCGAAGAGGGCGATCGCACGCGCAAGCTGGTGCTCGTCCGCGACGACGGCGAGCCCGATCTGGAGTACCCGCTGCCGCGCCGTGTGCGCTTGGAGTGGGATGACGCCTTCCATCAGCGCCACTCGGTGGCTGATGGCGATCACATCCAGGCTGGTCAGCAGCTCTACGCAGGTACGCCCGATCCGCAGGACATCCTGCGGGTGAACGGTCTGCGTAAGGTGCAGGAGCACCTGGTGGACGAGGTGCAGGCCGTGTACCGGACGCAGGGCGCTCCGATCCACGACAAGCACATCGAGATCATCATTCGGCAGATGCTGCGTCGGATCACCGTCATCGAGTCCGGTGACACCGACATGCTGCCGGGTGAGCTCGTTGATCGGGCGTCCTTCGAGACGACGAACCGTGAGGCCGTCACCGAGGGCCGCACGCCGGCTCAAGGTCGTCCGGTCCTGATGGGCATCACCAAGGCCTCCCTGGCGACCGAGTCGTGGCTGTCCGCGGCTTCGTTCCAGGAGACCACCAAGGTGCTGACGGACGCTGCCATCCACGGCAAGTCCGACTCGCTAGTGGGCCTGAAGGAGAACGTCATCCTGGGCAAGCTGATCCCGGCCGGTACCGGTCTGGATCGCTACCGCAACATCCGGGTTGAGCCCACCGCTGAGGCCCGCGCGGCGGCGTACGAGTTGTCCTACGACCCGTACGACTACGACATCGCCTCCACGGCTGCCAGCCTGGACGATTTCGATCTCGGCGAACTGCGCTAAACAGCGTTCACCAGTGGGCGTCCCCTTCGGGGGGCGCCCACTGCTGTTTCTCGGGTTGCTCCGCGCGCTGTGTGCTCCTGCGATTTGGACGAACCAGGAGGGGTCGCCTAGAGTCGGGCGTTTGGCCTGGAACCTTGAGGGAAGGAGCTGGCGCCATGAATGACGTCCTTACGGCTGAGCGCACACACCTGGAAGACTCCCGGCAAGCGCTCCACGCGATGCGGGAAGCGGTCGCTGGCCTGCAGGTGTTCGGAGGCAATGCGGTCTCCACCGAAGTCCTCAAGCAGGTGCTGTACCGCCGGATGCGGGCCCTCGAAGACGACCCGACCGTGCCCTTGTTCTTCGGACGCCTGGACTACGCCCGGGACCTCGGTGCCGAACTCGACGAAACCCTTTACGTCGGGCGCCGGCATATCAGTGGCGAACTCGGCGGTGATCCGCTGGTCGTGGACTGGCGCGCGCCGGTTTCTCGTCCGTTTTACCGGGCCAGCCCCGTTGACCCCATGGGGGTGCGGTCGCGGCGCCGCTTCGGCTTCTCCCACGGACGCCTGACGGCTTACGAGGACGAGCACCTCGATCGCGGGGTGGTCGGTGAGAGTCGGCTGCTGGCGGACGAGATCGAGCGTCCGCGCACGGGTCCGATGCGCGACATCGTGGCGACGATCCAACCGGATCAGGATGCGTTGGTCCGCACCGACCTGGCCCGCTCCGTGTGCATCCAGGGCGCCCCCGGCACCGGTAAAACGGCCGTCGGCCTGCATCGCGCCGCCTACCTGCTCTACGCCTACCGCGACCAGCTGTCGCGCTCGGGGGTCATGGTGGTAGGGCCGAACGAGAGCTTCTTGTCCTACATCCGGGACGTGCTGCCCGCCCTCGGCGAAATCGACGCCACCCAGGAGACTGTCGAGTCGATGGTGAGGTCGGCGACCGGCGTGGAGGTGACGGGGACGGAGGCGGCGCCGGTGGCCGTCCTCAAGGGGGACGCCCGCCTCGCCGAGGTGGTCCAGCGGGCCGTGTGGTCGCGTCTGCGGGACGCGAGCGAGACGCTGGTGGTGCCGCGTGGGTCGTGGCAGATCCGGGTCACTACGGGCCGCCAGAATGCCACGGTGGCCGCGCTGCGGGCGACGGGCGTGCGCTACACGGCCGGGCGCGCGCTGCTGGCGCAGCGCCTCGCTCACGAGGTCCTGCTGCGGCTTGAGGGGATGGGGGAGAGCACGGACGATCGCGTCCAGTCGGCCGTGGCCCGGACGCCCGCCGTCAAGGCGGCTGTGGCCGCGTTGTGGCCCGCCTTGGACGCTCGCGCCGTTCTCTTCGACCTGCTCTCCGACCGCGAAGCGCTTCGGGTCGCCGCCGAGGGCATCTTGTCCGACGCTGAGCAGGACGTCCTCGTCTGGCAGCGTCCGCCGCGCACCCCCCGCACCGCTCGTTGGACGCTCGCCGACGTCGTCCTGCTCGACGAGATCGGCGACCTGCTCAGCCGGACGCCTTCGCTGGGCCATGTGGTGCTGGACGAGGCGCAGGACCTCTCGCCGATGATGCTGCGGGCCGTGGGACGACGCGCCAGCACCGGCTCCGTGACGGTGCTGGGGGACCTGGCACAGGGCACGACCCCGTGGGCCGCGGCGACCTGGCCCGAGGCGCTCGGCCATCTCGGCAAACCTGACGCGGAGCTCACGGAACTCACCGAGGGCTTCCGGGTGCCCGCCGCCGTGCTGGCCTATGCGTCCCAGTTGCTCCCGTTGATCGCGCCGGGGCTGGTGCCACCCCGCTCCGTACGACGCTCGCCCGGTGACCTCGAGCTAGTGACGGGTGGGCTGACGAGTGTGGTGGCGGCTGTCCGCCGGGCTGCGGGACGGGAGGGCTCGGTAGGGCTCATCGTCGCCGACGACCACGTAGCCGCGATCACGACGGCGCTCTCCGACGCCGCGATCGACCACGCCCTGATCGCCGGGGCGCCGGAGTTTGTGGCCCACGTGGAGGTCGTGCCCGCAAGCCTGGCGAAGGGCCTCGAGTTCGACCACGTGGTGGTGCTGGAACCGGCTGCCATCGTGGCCGCCGAACCCGACGAACTCACGGGCCTTCGACGGCTCTACGTCTGCCTCACCCGGGCGGTCACGTCGCTGACGATCGTCCACGAGGGTCCGTTGCCGCCGGAGCTCGACGTGAACGTCCCACCGGGCGTCACCGCTGCGCGTCCTGATTCACAAGGACCGATACCCTGACGCGGTGTCCCGCACCGCCCGTTCCTACCTCCTGCTCACGATCGCCGCCGCCATTTGGGGTTTGGCGTTCGTGGCCCAGCGCGCCGGCGCGGAGTTTGTGGATGCCTTCAGTTTCAACGCCGCTCGCTTCGTTCTGGGGGCACTCTCGCTGCTCCCGGTGATGGTGCTTCTGGGGCGCCGCGGTGGCACCCGCCCGCACCCCTGGCGTGGGGTGCTGCTTCCCGGGTTCGTCGTCGGCGTCATTCTCTTCGCCGGCTCCACCTTTCAGCAGTTGGGCGTGGAGCGGACGACGGCAGGTAACGCCGGGTTCGTCACCGGTTTGTACATCGTGACCGTGCCGCTGGTGGGGCTGCTGCAGGGGCACCGGCCCAGCCGCTGGCTGTGGCTCGGGGTGGTTGCCGCGATGAGCGGGCTCTACCTGCTGACCGTGACCGACGGCTTTTCCATGGGCGCCGGCGACGCCCTGGTTCTTGTCGGCAGCGTCTGCTGGACCGCGCACATCTTGAGTATCGAGTACTTCAGTCGGCGCGTTGATCCGCTGCGGCTGGCGTTCGTCCAATTCGTGGTCTGCGCCGCCCTGAGCACGATCGTGGCGGTCACGACCCAGCCGCACCCTTTCGCCGGCATGGTTCAGGCGGCGCTCCCTATTGCCTACGGCGGCATCATGTCGGTGGGCGTCGGCTTCACGTTGCAGGTGGTCGGCCAGGCCGGGGCGCGAGCGTCCGTGGCGGCGCTCATCATGAGCCTGGAGGCCTTCTTTGCCGCCCTCGGTGGAGCCCTGCTGCTAGGCGAGACCATGACCTTGCGCGGCTATGTCGGCTGCGCCCTCATGCTCGCTGGCATCCTCTTGGCCCAAATCGGAGCCCCACCCCACGCCATGGAGCCCGGATTGGCCGTGGACGAACTCGTACCCCCGACCAGCGACTTACGCCCCGCTGACGGGACGTAGGCGCCGCCGCCGTTAGGGTGAGGTATGCAAACGGAAGGGCCGCGTCCCGATAACCCCGAGCGTCCGCTGTTCTTTACGGACGCAGTTGTCGCCATCGCCCTGACCTTGCTAGTGCTGCCCCTCTTGGAGGGGGTACCCAAAGATATTCCGGGCGATCTGAGGGCGTCGCAGTGGCTGGGAGAACACTGGGCTCAGATCATCAGCTTCGTCGCGAGCTTCGCCGTCCTGGCCTCATTCTGGGTCACCCACAATCGCGTAATGACCTATGTTGCTCGCTTCCCAGGGCCGCTCATGGTGCTCAACCTGCTCTGGATGGCGCTGGTCGTCTTCCTGCAGATCCCCTCGGCGCTGATGTATGAGACCGTCACCGATCGCGGAATCCTTGGCCTTTATATCGGGACTATGACAGCAACGTCCTTCGTCATGTCCCTCATGGCAGCCTTGATCTGGCGTCATCCGGAGTGGCAGGTGGTTCCGGGATCCTTCGGTTGGGAGCGTGCCAGTGTCTCCTGGGTGGTGTCCGGGCTGTACGTGTGCGCCTTGGCGATCGCCATGATCATTCCAAGCCTCGGGCTTAGCCCCAGCTTCGGGTTCTTTTCGCTGGCCGTGCTGGCGTTCGTCGGTCCAATCCACAGCATGGTCGTCCGGTTGGTCCGGCGCCGGCAGCAGCTGACCGCGGACGCCTGACGCCAGGTGTGGGCGACCGGCCTCGGCGCTCAAAACGGCCCCGTCAGTGGCCTTCATGGAGCTGACATCCATGAGTGCCCCTGGCGGGGGCTGTCTTGGTCATGGTTTGTATCGGGTGGGCGGGTTCGGGGTGCCCCGCTGCTCATTGTTCGACGCCACCCCCGCCCGTCAAGGGCGCCTTCGGCGTCGCTTCGCGATGGCCTGCGGCCACCCTTGACTGTCGGGTCCCCGGCGTCATTGAAGGCAGCGATGGGTTCCCCCCTCCACATGGGCTGTCCGGTTTGTCGCCCGAAACGGCCCCGTCAGCGGCGTTCATGGAGCTGACATCCACGAGCGGCCCTGACGGGGCTGTCTTGGTCATGGTCTGTGTCGGCCGGGCGGGTTTCGGGGTGCCCGGCTGCTCATTGTTCGACGCCACCCCCGCCCGTCAAGGGCGCCTTCGGCGTCGCTTCGCGATGGCCTGCGGCCACCCTTGACTGTCGGGTCCCCGGCGTCATTGAAGGCAGCGATGGGTTCCCCCCTCCACATGGGCAAGCTGAGGGTCCGCTCACCTCGGGAGCAATTGGTGCTCCCCTCCACCTGGGCCAGCCAAAGTGTTGGTGGGGCGCGCGTGCTGGCCGACGCTCGCCTCGGCGATGTTCGTCCCACTCGTCACTCTTGTTCACCTTGCTTGCGGTAGTCGTCTTTGCTGCCGAAATATCGGCAGCAAAGACGACTACCGCAAGCAAGGTCGGGAGGGCTGGCTTTCGCCCGTGGTTTCCGCACCCAAATCGAACTGAATGTGCCCCTTGCTTCTCGTGGATCTCATCAGCGTCGGAAACCTGCATGATTCGCGTGAGGGTCGGGACACCGACGTCAGCCGACATGCTGACCCGAAGCGCCCCTCGCGCTGACCAAGACATCCCCGTTCGGCTGATCGTGGATGGGCTCCACGAAGGCTGCTGCGGAGGATGTTTCGGGCGACACGCCGGACCGCCCACATCGAGGGGTGAACCCATCGCTGCCCAAGATGGCGCCGGGGTCCTGGCAGTCAAGGGTGGCGAGCCATCCCGAAGGGACGCCGCAGGAGCTCTTGACGGGCGGGGACGGCGTCGAACAATGAGCAGCGGGGCACCCCGAAACTCGCCCACCCGACACAGACCATGACCAAGACAGCCCCGTCAGGGCCGCTCGTGGATGTCAGCTCCATGAGGGCCGTTGGCGGGGCTGTTTTGAGCGCCGAAGCCGGTGGCCCGCGCCTGTCAGCGGGGCACCCCGAAACCCACCCACCCACCCACAGGCCTATCCTTCACATCCCCGTCAGGGTCCGTCGTGGATGTCAACTCCACAGCGGAGGCTCGCGGGGATGTGACGGCTTGCCGAATGGAACCCAGCTTGAAATCGTGAACCCTGGCCGTCCTTCATGACGGTGCCGGGCCAGCTTCCCGGGGGAAAATGTGTGAGGCACGGCCCCTACCCATGCGGGGACTTCACGTGAGTCTCGTCGACGTTTTGACGGTCCTCTGCCGGGCGACTAGCCTTAGTCCTTGTGTTCGGGAGACCGAACCATCGTGCGTGCCGCAGACCGGCCTCACCGGACGCTGGCGCGCACGGCTAGTAACGCAACGAGCGTGCCTGAGACCCAGACACTCGGCCCAACGTCGCGTTGCGCCCACCGACTGCGTCCCTCGGGACGTGATCAGCCACGAGGAAAGAGATACCGACCGGTGCCCACCATCCAGCAGTTGGTCCGCAAGGGCCGCGCTGACAAGGTCAGCAAGAACAAGACGCCTGCGCTCAAGGGCTCGCCCCAGCGCCGTGGGGTTTGCACCCGCGTTTACACCACGACACCGAAGAAGCCGAACTCGGCCCTCCGCAAGGTGGCGCGCGTCCGGCTGTCCTCCGGTGTTGAGGTGACCGCCTACATCCCGGGCGTCGGCCACAACCTGCAGGAGCACTCGATGGTGCTTGTCCGCGGTGGCCGTGTGAAGGACCTTCCCGGTGTCCGCTACAAGATCATCCGCGGCGCGCTCGACACCCAGGGCGTCAAGAACCGCAAGCAGGCTCGCAGCCGCTACGGCGCGAAGAAGGGTTAAGCAATGCCTCGCAAAGGTCCCGCACCGAAGCGGCCGGTCGTTTCCGATCCGGTTTACTCCTCCCAGGTCGTCTCCCAGCTGGTGAGCAAGATCTTGCTCGACGGCAAGAAGACCACGGCCCAGCACATCGTCTACGGCGCGCTGGAGGGCACCCGCGTCAAGACCGGTGTTGATCCCGTGCAGACCCTGAAGAAGGCCCTGGACAACATCCGTCCGGCCATCGAGGTCAAGTCCCGCCGTGTCGGTGGCGCCACCTACCAGGTCCCCATTGAGGTCAAGCCGGGCCGCGCTAACACGCTGGCTCTGCGTTGGCTCGTCAGCTTCTCCCGCGCTCGCCGCGAGAAGACGATGACCGAGCGCCTCATGAACGAGCTGCTGGACGCCTCCAACGGCCTCGGCGCTTCGGTGAAGCGTCGCGAGGACACCCACAAGATGGCTGAGGCCAACCGCGCCTTCGCTCATTACCGTTGGTGAGACTCCCAAGGCTCTCCTTCGCCTTCAGTGGCGGGGGAGAGTCCCTGCATGTCTACGTACGTTGAACCGAGGAAGTAATCCCGATGGCAATTGATTTGAAGACTGACCTGGCCAAGGTGCGCAATATCGGCATCATGGCGCATATTGACGCGGGCAAGACGACCACCACCGAGCGGATCCTCTTCTACACCGGCATCAACTACAAGATCGGTGAGGTGCACGACGGCGCCGCCACGATGGACTGGATGGAGCAGGAGCAAGAGCGCGGCATCACCATTACGTCCGCCGCGACGACCTGTTTCTGGCATGACAACCAGATCAACATCATCGACACCCCCGGCCACGTCGACTTCACCGTGGAGGTGGAGCGTTCGCTGCGCGTCCTCGACGGTGCTGTGGCGGTGTTCGACGGCGTTGCGGGCGTGGAGCCCCAGTCCCAGACCGTGTGGCGTCAGGCCACTAAGTACGGCGTTCCCCGCATTTGCTACGTGAACAAGCTGGACCGCACCGGTGCCTCGTTCGACTTCTGCGTGAAGACGATCCGCGAGCGGCTCAACGCCGTGGCGGCCGTGCTGCAGTTGCCGGTTGGCTCTGAGGCCAGCTTCATGGGCGTCGTCGACCTTGTCGAGATGCGCGCCCTCATGTGGCGCGGCGAGACCCAGATCGGTGAGGACTACACCGTCGAGGAGATCGCTCCCGACATGCTCGACGCTGCCGAGCAGGCGCACGAGGAGCTCATCCAGGTGCTCGCCGACCACGACGACGCGTTCGCCGAGCTGTGGCTCGAGGCCGAGGAGACCGGCGAGGCGATCAGCGCTGCCGACATCAAGACTGCGATTCGTCGCGCCGTGATCGGCAACAAGATCACCGCGGTGATCTGCGGTACCTCGTTCAAGAACAAGGGCGTCCAGCCCATGCTCGACGCGGTCATCGACTACCTGCCGTCCCCGCTGGACGTGCCGCCGGTCGAGGGCTTCAAGCCGGGCGACGAGTCGGTCAAGCTGGTTCGCCACGCGACCAACGACGAGCCGCTCAGCATCTTGGCCTTCAAGATCGCGGCGGATCCCCACCTGGGCAAGCTGACCTACATCCGGATCTACTCCGGCGTCCTCAAGGCGGGCTCGCAGGTCATCAACGCCAGCAAGGGCCGCAAGGAGCGGATCGGCAAGATCTACCAGATGCACGCCAACAAGCGTGAGGAGATCGACGAGGTCGGTGCCGGCATGATCGTCGCCGTGATGGGTCTCAAGGACACCACCACGGGCGAGACCCTGTGTGATCCGTCGGCCCAGATCATCCTGGAGAGCATGGACTTCCCGAAGCCGGTCATCGAGCAGGCCATCGAGCCGAAGACGAAGTCCGACCAGGAGAAGCTGTCCGCCGCCATCCAGCGGCTGGCGGAGGAGGATCCGACCTTCCGCGTCCACACCGACGAGGAGACCGGTCAGACGATCATCGCCGGCATGGGCGAGCTTCACCTGGAGATCCTGATCGACCGCATGAAGCGCGAGTTCCGCGTCGAGGCCAACATTGGCAAGCCGCAGGTTGCCTACCGCGAGACCCTTCGCCGCGCGGTCGAGAAGATCGACTACACGCACAAGAAGCAGTCTGGTGGATCCGGGCAGTACGCCAAGGTGCTCATCAACCTGGAGCCGCAAGAGGCTGGCAAGGGCTACGAGTTCGTCAACGGTGTCACCGGTGGCCGCATCCCTCGCGAGTACATCCCCGCGGTCGATGCAGGCATCAAGGACGCCATGCAGTTCGGCCCGCTGGCCGGCTACCCGGTCGAGGACATCAAGGTGACCTTGGTCGACGGCGCCTACCACGACGTCGACTCCTCGGAACTTGCGTTCAAGATTGCCGGTTCGATGGTCTTCAAGGAGGCCGCCCGCAGGGCCGATCCGGCTCTGCTCGAGCCGCTGATGGCCGTCGAGGTCACCACGCCCGACGAGTACCTCGGTACCGTCATCGGCGACATCAACTCCCGTCGTGGACACGTCCAAGGCATGGAGGAGGCGCACGGCAACCAGCTTGTCCGGGCTCTCGTGCCGCTGTCGGAGATGTTTGGCTACGTCGGTGATCTTCGGTCCAAGACGTCCGGTCAGGCCTCGTACTCCATGGAGTTCCACTCCTACGGCGAGACCCCGAAGTCTGTGGCCGACGAAATCATCGCCAAGGGTCGGGGCGGCGCCTAACAGCGCCCTCCCGCCTCCCGCGAGGGGTGACTCGGTTTGACTCGCTCCTCGTATTCGACAAGACTTGTCGGGTCCGTGCCCCTTTTTGTGCCGGACGCGACCTGGGATAGGTAAAACTGACGCCCCGCACAATGCGTGGCGCAAAGCAAAAGGAGCCCAAGTGGCAAAGGCCAAGTTCGAGCGGACCAAGCCGCACTGCAACATCGGCACCATCGGGCACATCGACCACGGCAAGACCACGCTCACCGCGGCGATTACGAAGGTGCTCCACGACAAGTACCCGACCCTTAACGCGGTGTCGGCCTTCGATCAGATCGACAAGGCTCCGGAGGAGCGCCAGCGCGGCATCACCATTGCTATTGCGCACGTCGAGTACCAGACCGAGAAGCGTCACTACGCGCACGTCGACTGCCCCGGGCACGCTGACTACGTCAAGAACATGATCACCGGCGCCGCTCAGATGGACGGTGCGATCCTGGTCGTGGCCGCCACCGATGGCCCCATGCCGCAGACCCGCGAGCACGTGCTGCTCGCCCGTCAGGTTGGCGTGCCGGCGATCGTCGTCGCGCTCAACAAGTGCGACATGGTCGACGACGAGGAGCTCATCGAGCTCGTCGAGCTCGAGGTTCGTGAGCTGTTGGAGGCCCAGGAGTTCGACGGCGATGCGCCGATCGTTCGCGTGGCTGCCTTCCCGGCCCTGAACGGCGATCCCAAGTGGAGCGAGTCTGTTCTGGAGCTCATGGACGCTGTCGATGAGTACATCCCCCAGCCGGAGCGCGAGACGGACAAGCCGTTCCTCATGCCCGTCGAGGATGTCTTCACCATCACCGGTCGTGGCACCGTCATCACCGGTCGTATCGAGCGCGGCATCGTCAAGACTGGCGAGACCGTCGACATCATCGGCATCCACGACAAGAAGCAGAGCACCACGGTGACCGGCGTCGAGATGTTCCGCAAGATCCTCGACGAGGGTCGTGCGGGCGAGAACGTCGGCCTGCTGCTCCGCGGCACGAAGAAGGACGATGTCGAGCGCGGCATGGTCGTCATCAAGCCCGGTTCGACCACGCCTCACACCGACTTCGAGGCTAACGTCTACGTGCTGACCAAGGAGGAGGGTGGCCGTCACAAGCCGTTCTTCTCGAACTACAGCCCGCAGTTCTACTTCCGTACGACGGACGTGACCGGCATCGTTCAGCTCCCCGAGGGCACCGAGATGGTTATGCCTGGTGACAACACCGACATGACCGTTCACCTGAACAAGCCGATCGCCATGGAGGACGGCCTGAAGTTCGCCATTCGCGAGGGCGGCCGCACCGTCGGCGCCGGCCGCGTGACCAAGATCCTTAAGTGATCTAGTCGCCAAGCATCAGCGAGGGCTCCCACCGTTTGGTGGGAGCCCTCGCTGCTTTGTTTGGGTTTGAAGCGCTTCCTGAGGTGGCGAGTGGCTATTTGGGTTCGGGGGCCTCGGGGCGGTAAAGGGTGACCGTGTAGCCGCCAGGGAGTTCTGGGGCCCCGCTCTCAGGCTGGGTGACGGTCACCGCCAGCCGGTCTTGTTCCTCTTCGAGATGGCGTGAGCCGGGCTCGAGTACCTGGGTGAAGGGGCCCGTGGCCATAGAACCGCCGCCTCCGAGGCGGAGGCGTCCGGACGCGATCCCGCGATCAGCCAGCCACCCAATCACGATGGCCGTCAGGGCACCGACGAGGAGCGTGACACCGATGCCGATGATCGTCTCCATGACGCCACCTCCTGCCCTCGAGGCTACCCGCGATCGAGATCCTCACGCGTTGGGGGATTGCTACCGGGGCGCGAGACCGTGATGCTGGACGTCCGCCGGGCCCGCTCGATGGCCGGCTGGACGATCGGCCAGGTGGCGGCACGAAGCCGCGCCCGGGCCTCAGGTCCGCCCAGGAGGTCGGCGTCCAAGAGCCCCGAAATCAATCCCGACATGAACGAATCCCCGGCGCCGACGGTGTCGGCCACGGCCGTCCGTAATGCTGGCAACTCGTGCAGGGTGTCGCCGACGAGAATGAGGGCGCCCTCCGCGCCGCGGGTCGCCACGACCAGACGCGGGCCAAGGGTTGCCCAATGCCGCAGCACGTCGGGGAGCTGCTTGTCGGGGTAGAGCCAGTCGACGTCCTCATCGCTGGCCTTCACCACGTCGCAGAGCGCGATCAGTTCTTCGACCATGGCCCGGGCCTCGATTGGGGTGCCCATGAGCGCCGGACGGGCGTTGGGGTCATAGCTCACGGTCGCGACCTCGCGGACGTTTGCCAACCGCTTGGCGATGTTGGCGTGGCCGCCGGGGGCGGTGGCGGCGATCGAGCCGGTGTGGACGTGGCCAGGCGTCGGCGAGCCCAAGCCGGCCGGAAGGTCGAAGGAAAAGTCGAAGACGTAGTGCGCATTGCCGAGCGCATCGATCTCGGCCAGCGCCGTGGACGTGTGGTGGGCGGTCATGGAGCCCGGCGCCAACTCGACGCGCTCACTCGCGCACAGCGTCGCGATGCGGCGCCCGCGCTCGTCGGGCCCGAGCTGGGTGACGAGGGTCGTCGGGTGGCCGAGTCGGGCAAGGCCGATCGCGACGTTGGTGGGGGAGCCGCCGACGTGCTCGACGGGCTCGCGCCCGGCAGCAGACACGATGTCGATGAGCGCCTCGCCGATGACGGTGATGTGTGCAGACATGGCCCGAGCCTAGGGCACCCGGGGATCCGTAGAATGTCTCTACCATGACGAATTCCCTCGCACCTGCGCGCCTCCGGGTCGCGCCGTCCCCGACCGGCGATCCGCATGTCGGCACGGCTTACATGTCGCTGTTCAACCTGGCCTACGCCCGCCAGACCGGGGGCGCGTTCGTCCTACGGATCGAGGACACCGACCGCGCCCGTTACGTCGCCGACTCCGAGCAGCAAATCTACGATTCGCTCGAATGGTTGGGCCTGAACTGGGACGAGGGTCCCGACAAGGGCGGGCCTTACGCCCCCTATCGGCAGTCGGAGCGCCTGGAGACTTACGCGCCGTTCGTGCAGCAGTTGTTGGACGAGGGTCACGCCTATTACTGCTGGTGCTCGCCCGAGCGGCTGGCCGAGATGCGCAAGGCGCAGGAGGCCTCCAAGCAGGCCGTCACGGGCTACGACCGGCTCTGCTACGGCAAGACCCGCGAGGAGCGCGCCGCGCTGCCCGGTTTCTCCGAGAAGCCCGTCGTGCGGATGCTCATCCCCGATGACGTCTCGCTGGTGTTCGAAGATCTGATCCGCGGGCAGGTCAACGCGCCGCGTCCGGACGATCAGGTCATCCTGAAGACGGACGGCTTCCCGACCTATCACCTGGCCGTCGTGGTGGACGATCACCTCATGGCCATCACCCATGTGGTGCGCGGCGAGGAGTGGATTTCGTCGACCCCGAAGCACCTGCTGCTGTACCGCTGGCTCGGCTGGCAGGCGCCCGCGTTCGCGCACATGCCGCTGCTGCGCAACACCGACAAGAGCAAGATCTCCAAGCGGAAGAACCCGGCCGCGCGGCTGATGTGGTTCCGCGAGCAGGGCTACCTGCCCGAGGCGCTGCGCAACTTCCTCCAGGTGCTGGCCTACCCGCCCGTCCACCCCGACACCGAGGTGGCGAGCTTCGAGGAGTTCATCGCAGCCTTCGACTGGGCGAAGGTCAACACCGGCGGCCCGATCTTCGACCTGGCCAAGCTGAACTGGTTGAACGGTTTCTACATCCGTTCGCTGTCGCCTGGGGAGTTGGCTGATCGGATCATCGAGCACGCCATCCGGACGGGGCAGCTCGCGAAGGCGCCCACGGAGGCCGAGCGGGAGGTGTTGCGCCAGGCCACGCCGCTCATCCAGGAGCGCATGGTGCTGCTGGCGGACGCGATTCCGCAGCTCGGCTACCTTTTTGTCGCCGACGCCGACCTCGTGGTGACCCCCGAGGCCCGGGCGACTCTGCCGGCGGACGCTGCCACCACGTTGGACGCCGCTGTGGCGGCGCTGGAGGGCCTGGACGCCTTCGACCACGCCACCATCGAGGCGGCACTCCGCGCGTCCCTCGTGGAGGGTTTGGGTCTCAAGCCGCGGTTCGCCTTCGGGCCGGTGCGGGTGGCCCTCGCCGGCACCACCGTGTCGCCGCCGCTGTTCGAGTCGATGGAGATCCTGGGCAAGGTTTCGTCCTTGGCGAGGCTGCGGGCGCTGCGAGCGTCCTTGTGAGCGGCTGGCCGCTGTTTGACCTCCGGTTGTGGACCGGAGCGGTCGAACTGCGGCCGGTCACCGACGAGGACCTCACCACCTTGGAGGGGTTACTGCCCGCCGACTTCGAGCAAGACCCGCGCTATGACCCCTGGCCCACGCTCACCGCGGACGCGAATCGGCGCCGCATTCTGCGTCAGTCCGTGTGGGACGGACGCGGTTCCTGGCGTCCGGACGCCTGGCAGCTGTCGTTCACGGTCCGCGTCAGCGACATCATTGTGGGCCTGCAGGTGCTGGAAGCCCCGAACTGGGGGATCGATCGGACGGTCGACTCCGCCTCCTGGCTGGCGCCTCCGGCGCGCGGTCAGGGCTACGGCACCGACATGCGGCGGGCGATCCTCGAACTGGCGCTCGGGCGGCTCGGTGCGGCCGCGGCCGTCAGCTCCGCCTGGGACGACAATGTCCCGAGCCTGCGGGTATCGTCCCGGCTCGGCTACGAGGTGCAGGACGCTCGTCCGCACGCCACCGCCGACCGGGAGGGCACCCTCGTACACGTCCGGTTGGACGCCGCGCGCTGGGCCGCGCTCGCGCAGGGTTGGGACGTCCGGATCATCGGGTTGGACGCCTGCCAGGAGTGGTTCGCCTAACATCCCACGCCAGCGTCAGGTGCCGCCGATCGCTCGCCTGGGTGCGCCGCAGCCGGGACATGAAAGTTCCGCAGGCTCCTAAGGCCGGTGCCGGCGAACTAGCTCGCGGACCGATGCCGGGACCTCGATGCCCGGATCCTGCCCGACGGCCGGGATCGGATCGCCAGCAACCACAGGCAGCGGAACGTAACCCATCCAGGTCTCCCCGGCCTCGTCATCCACCGTGACGGGCCCGGTTTTTGCCTTCAGCAGCCACGAGCCCTCCACAATCGGAAGGGCCAGGGTGGCCGTTTGCGCCACCTCTTTGCGGGTCATGGCGACCACCTCGGACGCCCGTCCGGGAATCAGCGACGACGTGAGCGCATCGAGGGCCGCCCAGGCTTCGTCGCCCTGCAGCAGTTCGCAGGTGCCTGTGAGGACCGCCGAGCGGTAGTTCGCCCCGGAGTGGAAGCCGTTGTGGGCCACCCGGATGCCGTCGAGCGCGAAGACGCAGAAGGCGACCGGGGCGCCGGACGCGGCCTGGCGGATCGCGCCGCCGCCCGTGGATCCGTGCAGCAGAATCCGATCCCCGTCGCGGGCGTACAGGATCGGAATCACGTGCGGGAAGCCGTCGACGACCGCGCTCAGAGTCCCGGCGAACTGGGAGTCGAGGAAGGCGTCCAGCTCGGCGCGATCATCGGAGCCGCGATCCGGCTTGCGGGTGAGTTTCATAGCCACCCCGGCATTGTGTCAGGCGTCGAAGTGGGCTGCCGAGAAACTCGCGCGACCAGTCGACGCGCCACTGCGGTTCGTGGCACGGCTGCGGTTGGTGGAGCGAGCCCATCGCCTTCCTACGCAACTGGTTGCCGCCGAACCTCAGCGACCTGACGTTTGAGCAGTTCGCCGAACACGGTTTGTATCAGACATCTGCGATGGGCCTGACGTCAGCGCCGACCGGGGATCACTCGTGTCCTACCCGGAAGGTCGGGGTTCCATCGGCGCAGGACACCTGGACGTGGACCTCACCTGCGGGGCCTTCAAACTCCACGCTGCCGGGTCCGTCAGACGCCGGACGGAGCTCGACCTGATATCCCGAATTGGGCACCGCTTGGAGGGTGACCGACGTGCCGCGGCAGGTCGCGGTCACGATGCCGGGCCCGCCCGACCACGTGCGGGTGACCGCCTCCGGGACGGGCGGCGCCGCCGAACTTGGAGACCCCGCCGAGTGTGAGGGCTGTAGTGGGCTGGCGTCGGTCTCGTCCGGGGTTGGCGTCGGGGCCGCCGGCGTTGCTGAAAGCGTCACGCTCGGGGTGGGCGTCGCGGACGGTCGTATGGTCGACATGGCCACGGACGTGGATCCGACCTGGTTGCCGGCGCTGGATACCACCAACCAAATGGCGGCGGACGCGAGGGTGACGGTGGCCACCCAGGCCGCCAGGACGCTGAGCGTCGGAATCCGCCTCATCACCTGGCCATGATGCCACGCGGCGTGCCCCCTCAAGTGCACCAAGTCGATAGGTTGGGAGGGTGACGCGCATTCTGATCGTGGAGGACGACCCTGCGATCCGCACGGCCCTGAAAAGGGTCCTGACGGAGCGGGGTGAGGCCGTGGCCGTCGCGGCGGACGGCATGACGGGACTATCGCTGGCCGTCAAAGAAGAGCCCGACATCGTCCTGCTGGACCTCGGCTTGCCCGACATCAGCGGCCAGCGCCTCATCGTGATGCTGCGGGGTGTCTCGGACGTCCCCATCATCGTGATCACGGCCCAAGACGACGACCGGACCATCGTCAAAGCGTTGGATGCCGGTGCGGACGACTACATCGTGAAGCCCTTCGGCGCCGATCAAGTGGCCGCGCGGATTCGGGCGGTGCTGCGGCGTTCGGCCCGCACTGAAGCCGCGGATGAGGCCATCACGATCGGAGGGCTCACCATCGATCCGCGTTCTCGCGAGGTCGCCCTCGATGGAGTTCCACTCGCGTTGGCGCGCAAAGAGTTCGACATGTTGTTCCTGCTGGCCTCTCGGCCGGGCGAGGTGGTGACCAAGCGGGAGCTCTTGGCTGAGGTGTGGCAGTTACCCTTCGGTGGCGCAGACCGGACCGTCGACGTCCACCTGTCGTGGTTGCGGCGCAAGCTTGGTGAAACAGCCGCCGAGCCACGCTATCTGCACAGTGTGCGCGGCGTCGGCGTCCGGTTGATCGACCCGGCCAAGGAGTAGCGCGTGAGGAGCCAGATCTCGCGCATCGTCGCCTGGACGTCGTCGGCGATCGTCGTGTCGTTCCTGATCCCACTGTGCCTGCTGGTGCGGGTGCTCGCGGAGAACCGGGGGATGGCCGCCGCCGACGAAGAGGCCCGCACCATCGCGATCTTGGTGTCAACGCTGAGTGATGATCCGAACTTGGCGGCCTTGATTACGCCTGCAGACGCTCGGTTTGCAGGCCCGACCAGTGTTCTGATGCCGAACGGGGCGGTGCTGGGTGCCAGCGCGCCGAACCTCGCCAACGATCCGGAAGTGAAGCGAGCTACCGGCGGAGAAGCCTTCACTGTGGTAGATGACCAGGGTGGCCGGGTTCTGGTGCCGGTCATCATGGAGAAAGGCACCGCCGTGGTCCGCACCACGGCGCCCCCAGATCTGCTGTACGAGGGCGTCTTCCCGGCCTGGCTCAGCATCATCGCGCTGGGGTTGACCCTCATCATCATCTCTCTCATCGTCGCCCGACAGGCGGGAACGCGTATCAGCCGACCCTTGCGCGAGGTCGCCGCCACGGCCCACGAGCTACGGGCCGGTGATTTGAGCGCGCGGGCGAACGTCAGGGGTCCCGCTGAAACCATCGAGTTGGCCGCGGCGCTGAACGGGCTGGCGGACCGCATCGGTGAATTGCTGGTGAATGAGCGTGCCGCGGTGGGGGATCTGGCTCATCGGTTGCGCACACCCGTGACCGCGCTGCGCCTCGACACCGAGAGCGTCGACGATCCGGAGGTCGCCGCGCGGCTGCAGGCGAAGCTTGAGGAACTTCAGCGGGCCATCGATGCCATCGTGAAGGACGCTCGCCGTCCTCTGCGGGAGGACCTCGCGCCGGGGTGCGATGCCACGACCACGGTCCGGGACCGGCTCGCCTTCTGGGAGCCGCTGGCCGAGGATCAAGGGCGACAGCTGGATATTTCACTACCCACGGTTGCACTGCCGGTTCGCATGGGTGCTCTCGACCTCTGCGATGTGGTGGACATTCTCATCGACAACGTCTTCGCCCACACCGACGAGCAGGTTCCCATGGCGGTGACCTTGAGCAGCGAGGCGGCCATGGCGGTTCTGCGCGTTGCCGACGGGGGTCCGGGGTTCCCACCCCTTGGTCAGGTACAGGATGAACGGGTGGGGTCCACCGGGCTCGGCCTGGACATCGTTCAGCGGGCGGTCTTGGCGCAGGGCGGTTCGGTCGTCCGCTCGGCTCCCGGGTCGAAGGGCGCGGTGGTGACCGTCCGCCTACCGGTCAGCTGACTCAGTCGTCATGCTCCGGGGGCGGGGTGCCGTCGTGTTCGACTTCGGACTCGGTGTGCACCGTGGCGGACGGGCTCGCGCTCGGGGTCGAGGTCGAGGTCGTCCGGGCGGTGGGAGCCGCGGCTGCCGGTGCCTGCCCAGTGGTAACCCTGGCCGCGGTGGTCGTTCGGGCGGTGACCTGGCGCGATAACGTGCTCGCTGACGGGGTGGGGCTCGGCCGAGCGGGCGTGGCTGTCACGGTCACCTGGACCGTCGTGACGCACGATTCGTTCACCTGGACAGCCGGTGGGGCGCACGCGGCCAGGGTCGTGGTGGTGATGGTCGGCTGCGGTGGCGTGACCACCGGCGCCGGTTCCACGCGCAGCGAGGCGGCTGCGTAAACCGCACCGAGGCACCCCAACAGCACCCCACCTGCAAGACTGGCGAGCGTTACGCCCTTCATGGCACCTCATCGAAACGTCGTGAACCTGTGGAACTACTGTGCGGCACGTGCTGGTGGGGCGTCGAGGCTATTAAGAAGGCCTTAACGCTGCCATGAGGAACCCTTGCCGAGCGGCGAGGCAGGGTAGGAGTGAGACAAAAACAGCCACAAGCTACAGGAGTCCACTCTCATGGCCTACAACGCCCAGACCCGCGATCGCTACCGCGCCTTCGTCGCTGCCGCCAGCGGCGTCATGGTGGCCGGAACCATCGCCGCCACAGGCGCCGTGTCCGCCCTTGCCTCCAACGACACCGCAGCCAAGGAGGCCGCCAAGGCGCAGGCAGCTGCGAACGAGCAGGAGCCCGCCCAGGCCACGTTGACCCAAGACCGCGCGCAGGTCACGCAAACTGCGACCTCGACGGTTCCAGCTTCCAGCCCCGTGACGTCCGCTCCGACGACCGCCGCTGCCAAGGCTGCCGCGACCGCGACCAAGGCGGCAACCACAGCCGCCACCAAGGCTGCCGCCGCGGCGACGACCACGAAGGCGGTGGCGGTGCCCGTGGCTACCAAGGCTGCGACCACAACCACCACCACGACCACTACCACCAAGACCAAGACGAGCGGATCCTGACAGTGGCCCGCGACCAGGCCGAATGGTCGGCGCTGGGCACCTACGTTCAGTTGACAGTCGCGGACGCCACCAAACTCTCCTCTGCCGAAGACACCGCGCGCGCCCTCTTAGATCGCATCGACGCTGCCTGCAGCCGGTTCCGTGCTGATTCCGACCTCTCCCGCGTCAATGCGGCTGCGGGGCGTGACGTGTCCGTGAGTCCGCTCTTGGCGATGGCGGTGGAGGTAGCCGTCCAGGTTGCGGGGCACACCCAGGGGATCGTTCACCCGCTGCTGGGGGACACCATGGTCCGGCTGGGGTACAACACCACCTACAGCCAGCTCGATGCCGGCCGGGTGACCGACATCACCACGGCGCCCGTCGACCTGGATGCCTGGCGGGACATTCGAGTGAGCGAAGGCAGCGTGCGCATTCCGGCTGGCCACAGCCTGGACCTTGGCGCGACGGGCAAGGCCTGGGCGGCCGACATCATCGCCCAAACCATCGTCCGCGAGCTGGGGGTTGGGGTGATCATCTCCGTGGGCGGCGACATCGCCGTGGCCACACCCGAGGGGCAGGTCGCCTCGTGGCCGGTCGAGATCACCGAACATCCCGATCGCCCGGGTCACACCCAGATCGTCCAACTCGGCGAGGGCGGACTGGCGACCTCCAGTACCCAAGTGCGGCGCTGGAGCGTGGCGGGCATCACTGCCCATCATCTGATCGACCCACGCACCGGCGCCCCGGCGGCCGACGTGTGGCGAACCGTCACGGCGTCCGGGCCCTCTGCGGTGGCCGCCAACGCGGCAACAACGGCGGCGATCGTCCTCGGCGAGGAGGCGACTGAGTGGCTGAATGCCCGCCACGTCGCCGCCCGGCTCGTCGCGAGCGACGGAACCATCACAACGACGGGTGGCTGGCCCACTGACGAAGGAGGCCTCAATGAACCAGATGTGGCTTTGGTTTCTTAATCGTGGGACGGGCGTGGTGCTGCTCGGATTGATGACGCTGACGGTCGTCCTGGGGATTTGGACGACGACGGGACGCGCCGGTCGTGGCATGCCCCGGTTTGTGACGCAGCAACTGCACCGCAACCTCAGCCTTGTTTCCGCAGTGCTCCTGGTGGTCCACGTGGCGGCCGCCGTTCTGGATAGCTACGTGACGATCGATTGGGTCGACGCGATCGTCCCCTTCATCGGAAGTTACAAGCCGTTGTGGCTCGGATTCGGGACGCTAGCCCTCGACCTGATCGCGGTCACCATCGTCACGAGCCTGCTGCGGCATCGTATGAACGAGCGACTCTGGCGTGGGCTGCACCTGTTGAGTTACGGCGCCTGGGGAGTCTCCGTGGTGCACGGGCTCGGCATCGGCACCGACGCGCTCGCCCCCTGGTCGTGGTGGGTCACCGTCTTGTGCGTGGCCGCCGTGGCCATCGCCTGGACGATCCGCTTCGTCGGCGGTTGGGTGCAAGGAGCCAAAGCATGAGTGGACGCTTGGTCTACGCGTCGGCGAAGGGACCCGGGGTCTGGGTGACCGACGGCCCCTGGCTGCTGGCCAACATCGAGGACGGGACCGGCCTGCTGCGCCACCGGGGTCGCTTTCCCGCCGTGCAAGAGGTGTCGGCGTCTGAACTGGCGACGGCCGCCGAATCGGTGGCTCTGCGTGGACGCGGCGGGGCTGGGTTCCCCTTCGCCACCAAGCTTCGGGCAGTGGCCGAGAGGCACGGGCCGCGCGAGGTGGTCGTGAATGTTTCGGAGGGCGAGCCGGCGAGCTATAAGGATGCTGCCTTGGCGCTCACGCGACCCCATCTGATCTTGGACGGGGCCCTGTTGGCGGCGTTGGCCGTGAAGGCCGGGCGGATCCACGTGGTGTTACCGGGCGAACACCAAAAGGTGCGCGCCGTCATGGAGAAGGCCATCGCGGAGCGAGCATCGGACCCCGTCCGCTGGGAAACGCGCACGGCCACGAGTCGATTCGTGGCGGGCCAAGCCCAGGCCGTCCTGCAGTTGCTCACGGGCAAGGAGAACCTGCCCGTCACCGCGTGGGAACCGGAGGCCTTCTCCGGCCTTTTCGGACGCCCCACGCTCCTGTCGAACGCCGAGACCTACGCGAACCTCGCGATGGCCTGGCATTTCGGAACTGCCGGTTTCGCATCTGTGGGATTGCCCGACGAGCCCGGCACGATGCTCATGACCCTCGCGGGGGAGTCTGCCACCCCGATGGTCGTTGAGGTGCCCTTTGGGACCCCCTGGGAGCGGATCCTCGGGCGCGCGGTGTTGGAACGTCCCGTGCTACTGGGCGGCTTCCACGGCGCCTGGGTGCCTGGCGGGGTGCTCTCGGGGCATGTGGTGTCCCGCGTGGAAGCCCAGGAGCTCGGCTTCTCCCTCGGCGCCGGCATTGTTCTGCCGCTCATGCAAGGGGCTTGCCCACTGCGGGAAACAGCACGGATCGTGCGCTACTTGGCCGAGCAGAGCGCCCAACGGTGCGGACCCTGCATGTTCGGGCTGCCCGCCCTTGCCGAGGCGGTCTCGGCGCTGGCCCGCGGGCGAGACACGTCCAAGCGCGTTCTGCAGCTGACGGGTCAGCTGCCGGGACGGGGAGCCTGCGCGCACCCGGACGGGACCGTGCGGCTGGTGGTCTCTCTGATGAGGAACTTCCACGATGAGGTCACCGCACACGCGGAGGGGCATTGCACCTTCTCCGAGTCGCATCGACCACAGGCGGTGACGGCATGAACTCCACGAGACGGCTGCGCGTCGACTGGCCCAATTGCGAGGCGCGGGGTCTGTGCTTCGAGCTCTTGCCCGAGCGCATCAAGCTGGATGAGTGGGGCTACCCCATCATCACTGGCGACATCCCGAAAGAGCTCTTGGCGGACGCCCAGGAGGCCGTCCGGGCGTGCCCGAAGCTCGCGATCCGGCTCGTGAAGGCGCCCAAGGCCAGCTAGGAAACGCGGATGGCCTCAAGGTATTCGGCGATGCGCGCGATGGCTTGGCGCAGCACCTTTTCCTCGGGCAGACAGACCACCCGGAAGTGATCGGGGTCGGGCCAGTTGAAGCCCCGTCCGTGCGTCACCAGGATCTTCTTCGCCCGGAGCATGTCGATCACGAACTCTTGGTCGTCCGCGATGGGATACATCTGGCGGTCGAGTTTCGGGAAGCAGTACAGGGCGCCCTTGGGCTCCACGCAGCTGACGCCGGGAATCTCATTGAGTAGCTGGCTGGCCAGTTTGACCTGCTCATAGAAGCGCCCGCCGGGGACGATCAACTCGTTGATCGACTGGTAGCCGCCGAGCGCGGTTTGGATGGCATGCTGGCCGGGGACGTTCGCGCACATCCGCATGTTCGACAGCAGCGTCAGGCCTTCCAGGAAGTCGGTCGCCATTTGCTTGGGCCCGCTGACCATGACCCACCCGGATCGATACCCGCACACCCGGTAGGCCTTCGACAAGCCTGAGAAAGTCAACACGAGCACGTCATCGCCCGCGAGGGAGGCCACATGGTGGTGTACGGCGTCGTCGTAGAGGATCTTTTCGTAGATCTCGTCGGCGAAGATCGTCAGTTGATGCTTGGAGGCGAGGTCGACCAGGCCCTGCAGGATCTCTTTCGAGTAGACCGCCCCGGTGGGGTTGTTCGGGTTGATGATGACCAGGCCGTGGGTGTTCGGGGTGATCTTTGACTCGATGTCCTCCAGGCTGGGGTTCCAGCCGTCGGTCTCGTCGCAGAGGTAGTGCACCGGCGTACCGCCTGCGAGCGACACCGCGCCCGTCCAGAGGGGGTAGTCGGGGGAGGGGATCAGAATCTCGTTGCCATCGTCCACGAAGGCCTGCAGTGTCATGGTGATGAGCTCGCTGACACCGTTGCCGATGAAGACGTCCTCGTTCGTGACGTCGGTCAACCCGTGGCTTTGGTAGTACTGGGCGACGGCCGTCCGGGCGGAGTAAATGCCCTTGGAATCGGAGTAGCCCTGCGCGTCCGGCAAGTTGTGGATGACATCGGCCAAGATCGCCTCGGGGGCGTCGAAGCCGAAGGGCCCGGTATTGCCGATGTTGAGCTTGAGGATGCGGTGGCCCTCTGCCTCCAGCCGCTGAGCCTCGACCAGGATCGGGCCGCGGACGTCATAACGGACGTTCTGGAGTTTCTTGCTCTGGATGATGGGACGCATGCCGTCCAGTGTGGCAGGTGGATCCGAGGGCTTGGGGGAGGCTCCGTCCCAGTCCCGCCCTGGGAGACGCACCTGACCGCACAGCCGCCGCCATGGTGAGGCACTTTGCTGGATTTGTGAGGCACTTTGCTGGCGTTACACGCACCCTGCTGGCGTTCGGCGTGTTTGCTGGCGATATTGCGCCAGGCAAGACGCCGAACGCCAGCAAAGTGCCCTGGGGCGTCGCTCAAGAGGCGGATTCCTTGACCGCCGTCCTGTGGGTCCCCCTCACCTGCCATGCCGAGCCCACCGGTTCGTCCCGGTAGGCTTGACCCTCGTGGCACTGACTATCGGCATCGTCGGACTCCCTAACGCGGGCAAGTCCACCCTCTTCAACGCGCTGACCCGCAATAACGTCCTCGCCGCGAACTACCCGTTCGCGACGATCGAGCCGAACGTGGGGGTCGTGGGGGTTCCCGAGCCCCGGCTGGCGCAGTTGGCTGAGCTGTACGGCTCGGAGCGGCTGGTGCCGGCGACCGTGTCGTTCGTCGACATCGCGGGCATCGTGAAGGGTGCCTCTCAGGGCGAGGGCATGGGCAACGCGTTCTTGGCGAACATCCGCGAGGCCGACGCGATCTGCCAGGTGACCCGCGTCTTTGTGGACGCCGACGTCACCCACGTCGATGG
Organism: Micropruina sp.; assembly: GCA_016716635.1. Taxonomy (GTDB): domain Bacteria; phylum Actinomycetota; class Actinomycetes; order Propionibacteriales; family Propionibacteriaceae; genus JADJVZ01. The sequence goes on along the minus strand of JADJVZ010000014.1, from coordinate 223,306 downwards.
CGCCGTGAACCCGGGCAACGACATCGACACCGTCACCACCGAGCTGATCTTGGCCGACCTGCAGACGATGGAGAAGGCGCTGGTCCGCGTCGAGAAGGAGGCGCGGATCCGCAAGGAGACCAAGCCCAAGCTCGACGCCATGCTCGAAGCCCAGGCGGTGCTGAACTCCGGCAAGACCATTTATGCCGCCGGGCTCGATCTTGAGCACTTGCGCGACCTGTTCCTGCTGACCGCCAAGCCGTTCATCTACGTTTTCAACTGCGACCAGGACGAGCTCGGCAACGACGCCCTCAAGGCGCGCATGAGCGAGGTCGTCGCTCCCGCCGAGGCGATCTTCCTGGACGCCAAGTTCGAATCCGAGCTTGTCGAGATGGACGAGGACGAGGCCGCCGAGTTCCTCACCGACATGGGCGTCACCGAGCCCGGACTGAACCAGCTGGCCCGCGTCGGCTACGACACCCTGGGGCTGCAGAGCTACCTGACCGTGGGTCCGAAAGAAGCCCGCGCCTGGACGATCAAGAAGGGTGCCACCGCGCCTGAGGCCGCCGGTGTCATTCACACCGACTTCCAGAAGGGCTTCATCAAGGCCCAGATCGTGAGCTTTGCAGACCTCATCGAGCTCGGCTCCGAAGCGGCAGCTAAGGCCGCCGGCAAGATGCGCCTCGAAGGCAAGGACTACGTCATGCAAGACGGCGACGTGGTGGAGTTCCGGTTTAACGTCTAGCGTTAATAACGCATCGCGGTATATTCTACAGGGGTGATCAGGTCCTTCGCGGACAAGGCGACCGAACGGCTCTGGCACCGAGAGAAGGTGCCCTCGATCGATCCTCGGGTTCAGCAGGTGGCGCTTCGCAAGCTGGCTCAACTCCATGCTGCGTGCTTCTTGGACTCGCTTCGAGTGCCACCCGGCAACAGGCTGGAAGCGCTGAAGGGCGATCGAGCGGGACAACACAGCATCCGCGTCAACGATCAGTGGCGAATCTGTTTCACATGGACCGAAGGAGGTGCTGACGATGTCGAACTCGTCGACTACCACTGAGAAGTGGGCCCCCGTGCACCCTGGTGAGATCCTCATGGAGGACTTCCTCAAGGGGTTCGGGATCACGCAGAACAAGCTCGCCGTGTCGATCGGTGTGCCGCCCCGGCGGATCAACGAGATCGTCCACGGCCAGCGCCGGATCACGGCTGACACCGCCCTCCGCCTCGGACGCTACTTCGCGATAGATCCGCAGTTCTGGATCAACTTGCAGTCCCACTACGACCTTGAGGTTGAGAGGGACGCCTTGGGTGACTCCCTGGATGGTATTCGTCCGCTTCGGACAGCCTGAGGGAGGAGACTCCCAACTCCTCAACGAAGGCCGGCATCGGAACCGGGTCACTGGAAATGGTTGGTCGTCGCAACGGAAACCAGCGACTGGACAGGTGAGGGTGAGATGGTGAGCCCATGCAGCCGTTCGTGATCGATCCCTGGAGTGACGTTGAGCAGCGATACAACGAGTTGGTCACCCTCCATGGAATCGACTTCCTCACCCCGATGCTGTGGCTGACGCAGAGCATCGTCGACCAAGGTGCTGCAAAGAAGCTGGTCGCCTTCACCTCGATGCACGAGCTCGTGATCACCGCGGCACCCATCAGCTCTGAGCCGGATTGGTTACGCGTATCGGTGGGACCACTGGGCACTGTGCGAATCGCCCATCGCAAGAGCTGGGCGGCGACGGAAGGTGATGTGGTAATCCGCCCGGTTGATGAGATCCTCCCCCTCTTTTGGCGATTTGTGATTGAGAAGTGGGGTGCCCGACCAGCTCGCGATCTCGCCTAAGCAACCAGCGTCGGGGCCTTTGGTGCCGCGGCGCGGCATCGATTTTGGCGCCACCCCGTGTGGAGGTATGCCCACGATGGGTCGCGCCGCTCCGTGGTGCCTTTCGGTTACGGAATTCGGTGGAGTTCCGGCACGCGACATAGATGGCGCCAGGCATGTGGACTTTGTAGGCTCATCACAGTTGACGGTGTAGATGGGTTTGGCGCGTCGGTCACTGGGTAGGGGTCGAGGTCTTCAGATGATGGAAGTTCTCACACCACCCATCAAGAAGACCTCGACGTGCTTGACGCTACCTTCGCTGCCCCTGACCTGACCACTTTCTGCCGCCTTGATGAGCTTGGGCTGGTCGCGGTCGGTCAACGCCTCGAGCCAGGGCGGGCGATCATCGCTTGCCGGGTGACCGATCCCGATGATTGGTGTCACCGCTGCGGCCAGCAAGGGATGGTGCGGGACACGGTGGTTCGGCGCCTGGCCCACGAACCACTCGGGTGGCGACCGACTGTGTTGGTGGTCACGATCCGCAGGTACCGGTGCTCGGATTGTCAGCATGTGTGGCGGCAGGACACCAGCAGAATGGCTGAACCGAAAGCGAAGCTATCGAGGCGGGGTTTGCGGTGGGCGTTGGAAGCCATCGTGCTTCAACATCTGACCGTCGCGCGGGTCGCCGAGGGACTGGGTGTGGCGTGGAACACCGCCAACGACGCGATCCTCACCGAGGGCAGCCGTGTTCTGATCAGCAACCCTGCCCGGTTCGATGGGGTGACCACGATCGGCGTCGATGAGCATGTCTGGCGGCACACCCGGCGAGGCGACAAGTACGTCACGGTGGTCATCGACCTGACTCCGACAAGGAACAACACCGGACCGGCCCGCCTGCTCGACATGATCGAGGGCCGCTCCAAACAGGTATTCAAAACATGGCTCGCCAACCGACCGGAAGCGTGGCGGGACAAGGTCGACGTCGTGGCGATGGATGGGTTCACCGGTTTCAAAACCGCCACCGTTGAGGAACTCCCCGACGCAGTGACCGTGATGGACCCTTTCCACGTTGTCAGGCTCGCTGGTGATGCCCTGGACCGGTGCCGCCGCCGGATCCAACAGACCCTCCATGGGCACCGCGGACGCGCCAACGATCCGTTGTACCGGGCACGTCGACTGCTGCACACCGGCGACGGCCTCCTCACTGACAAACAGAGAACCCGCTTGGAGGCGCTGTTCGCCGACGAGGACCACCTCGAGGTCGAGGTCACCTGGGGCGCCTATCAGCAGATGATCACCGCTTACCGCGAACCCGACCCCGCTCACGGGCGGGAACTGATGCGACGCCTCATCGCCAGCCTCAGCAGCGGCATCCCGGCCGCGCTGATAGAACTCCGCACCCTCGGCCGAACGTTAAAGACCAGGGCCGTCGACGTGCTCGCCTACTTCGACCGGCCAGGCACCAGCAACGGTCCCACCGAGGCCATCAACGGCCGCCTCGAACACCTCCGCGGCTCCGCCCTCGGATTCCGGAACCTCACCAACTACATCGCCCGCAGCCTGCTCGAAACCGGCGGATTCAGACCCCACCTACACCCTCGATTGTGAAGAGCCACTTTGTACGCGGCTACGCTGCCACCATGACCTACATGCGTGCCCATTGAAATGGCAGAAGATCTCCCATACCTCCCGGCCGTGGGGAACGTCTCGAAGGTTCTCCAGAAGATCCGTTCCGCGGGGACCCCACCGAAGTTCACCTTGGAGTTCTTGAAGCAGTTGGGCTTTGGCTCGTCGCAGGACCGAGGGATGCCAAGGGTGCTGAAGCAATTGGGTTTCTTGGACACGGGCTCCGTGCCTACCGAGGCGTACAACCTGTACAAGGTGCCCGCCACAGCTGGCGCAGTTCTCGCAGAGGGACTGCGGGTTGGGTGGGCTCCCATCTTCTTGGCCGAGGCGAACGCCCAAGAGCTACCTGCGGCTGAGTTGACTGGCGTGTTTCAGCGAGTAACAGGCCAGAGCGAGTCTGTTGCCAGGAAGATGGCAACGACATTTCGAGCGCTCGCCGGCGAGGCGAGTTGGTCCAGCCCGCCCCCTGCAGATAAGCGGGCGGAGGAAGTTCTACCTCTGAACCAGACGGATGCTTCCACGGATCGTGCGCTGAGAGGCCTCAGCGCCTTGAGCCTGCACCATGACATCCACCTGCATTTGCCGCCGAGTTCAGACGTGGGGGTCTATCGTGCCATCTTCCGAGCTCTACGCGAGGAATTGGGAGCGTGAGCACGTCCCTCAGAGAGTGGCTATTCAAGGGGCTCGCCGTGGAAGATCTCCTCGACGGGCTTGAGGCCGACGGAATCTCGGTTCGGGCTGCGGAGGATCCTGGCGCTGTTCAGAGGGTTCTCCCCATTGAAGATTTTTCTCTCGACGTGCGGCGTGCGGCACTGCAGGCAATGCCCTCTTACCTAGCGCTGTTCTGCTTGGAGAACTCCATACGGGAACTCGTGGCAGAACGACTCGCCGAGGCGCACGGTGCAGGCTGGTGGGAGTCGGCTGCATCTACGAACCTGAAGAAGAAGGTGGCTGATCGACAAGCCCTTGAGGGCGTCAAGCGATGGCACATGCGACGTGGTGCCAGCGAGATCTACTACACCGATTTTGGTGACTTGACTTCTTTGATCCGGAACAACTGGGGCTCCTTCGAGGATCTCTTCCCCGACCAGAACTGGGTCATGACGCGTCTCGATGAGCTTGAGGCGACCCGGAACATTGTGGCTCACAGCAACACTCTCGATGACAGGGAGTTGCAGAGGCTGAGGCTGCATATGAGGGACTGGATTTTGCAGGTCGGCTAGGCGGGTCGACTGATCAGGTCCGCTTGCCTTCATGTCAATCGACTACGTAACTCGGTGGAGTTCCGCTTTAACGTGTAGTGGTCGAGCCTTCCTGCTTGGCAGGCGGCACGGTGGCACTCCCCCCAAGTGTGGGGGTTCAAGGAGCCATCGATGGCCTTGGGCTGTACGTTGAGTTCGTGGCCAATTGGGACCCTGACGTCGAGACCATCCACGACGTTGACTTCCGACTCGTGCGCAACACTTTCGTGTCCAAGTTCTGGCAGCCGTCGCTGCTCGACGAGACGGTCGGTTGGCTTCGGTCACACCACTATCGGGTTGTCGAGTTCGACGCCGCGTCTTGGACTTCGGATGCCGACATGTACGAAGACATTGCCGCGGGCATCGATTTCCCTGACTACTTCGGACGCAACCTGGACGCGCTGAATGACTGCATGAGGGACGTCGCCTCGGGGGCCTACGGCTGGGATGTGGATGCCCAGACCGGCCTGGTGATCGTGCTCAGGGCCTTCGATGCCTTCACAGCGGTCGATCGCAAGACCGCTCAGATCATGCTCGACATCTTCGCGGACCAGGCCCGGTTTGCGAGCTTGGTCGGCCATCGAATCATATGCTTGGTGCAGACGAACGACCCTCAGTTAGCCTTCGAGCCGGTTGGTGCGATGCCCGTGATGTGGAACGACGCCGAGTGGCTCAACTCCAAGCGCGGCCTCTGAGTTCCTGCAAGTTGCCTCGGTCTGAGTCTCAGGCGCTGGGATGCATAAGGAGCAACGCAATCGTCACCATCGACCAACCGAGCCAACAGCTACCCATGCAGTTGATTTGTGGACATCTGGCATGAAAAGAGTTTTGTCGACCGCCGAGACGGCACCCTAGGGGCGGTGTAGCATGCGTGCTACGATCGCAGCATGGGTACTCAGGAAAGCCCACCCGACAGTCTTTCGCAGCGGGAACTTCGCAATGAGTCGGGCCGGGTACTTCGGGCAGTGGGCGAGGGTCGTTCCTTCGTCCTGACGAACAGCGGAGTGCCCGTCGGTCGGATCGTGCCGCTGGGCGCGCCAGGCCCGGGCCTGGCGATAGCCCGGCAAGCGCGCCGGGTCGGGGGGTGGGCTGAGTTGGGCATCAAGCGGAAACCGGCGGGTCGCTCCTTGTCGGCCACGCTTGACGACCTGCGCGAGGACCGCTTCTGATGGCGGACGCGGTCATCTACGTCGACACCTCAGCTCTTGCTGCCTTACTCATCGATCAGCCGGAGAGTGCGGCCCTCGTGGCCTGGCTGGATGTGACTCCGGCCACTCTCGTCTCCAGCGACCTACTCGAAACGGAGTTGCGACGGCTGGCGGTTCGCGAGGGTCTCGATCAGGGGGACGTCACTCGCCTGCTCGATGGTGTGGCGCTCGCGGCTCTCGATCGGGCCGTGTATCGCAACGCGGGGTTCCTCCCCATGCCGTACCTGCGCACCCTCGATGCACTGCATCTGGAGGCGGCGATCCGGTTGGATGTCGACGCCATCTTGACCTATGACCATCGCCTGCGTGACGCGGCTCAGTCGGTGGGGATCGACGTGATTTCGCCGGGGCAAGCAACCGGGTAACGCCGCGATCGTGAACGCCGAGCGACGCGGATCGATCACTGATCGGTTTCCTGGTGTCATCACGCCAATCGGCTACGGAACTCGGTTGAGTTCCGCTTCGACGTGTAGTTCCGGTCTGCCTCCCGGTGCAGGCGCTGAGCCGGTTGAGCCTCGCGAGTGCGTCCCATGGGATGATCGGACGTGGCCTTCATTGCCGATCTCGCTGCGTACGACTATTACCCCGTAGCCTCGGAAGCCTTGGCTGTCGGTTGGCTCGACGGAGCCGAACGCTTCGAGACGGGGGCGTGCCCCTCGGATGTCACAGAGCGACTGAAGGTGCTCGCGTCGGCCCCCGTCCGGCTGATGCGCGGGTACCACTATTGCCAGTTCTGTGAGCACTCAGCACCACCACCGAAGTTGCTGCGGGCCGACATCAACTTGTACGAGGCGCCCGACGTGCCCCGCGGCAACGGCGAGGTGTGGCTTACTTCACCTGATGGCACCAACTACGCGGCACCTGTCCTGATCGTGCACTACATCGAAGCGCACGCGTACCTGCCGCCCGCACGTTTCATCAACGCTGTTCGCTTCGGCGTGCCAACCGAGGGGTTGTCGTGACTCCTCCACGGTGGGGGCATGGTCGATTTGATGGCGAAGGGGGACCGGGACGCTGGCCCACGACCAAACGCGTTCTCTGCCGAGTTCCAGGCCGCCAGTTTGGCAGCGGAGGGTTTCGCGATGGTCCCCCTCATTCGCCGACACCCCCTGGTGTGCGGAGCCTAGAGCCGGCAGGCGTGTGGCAGGGTGACCACATGAACGAGCCAGAGGAACCGATTGGTCCGGTTTGCGTCCGATGTGGGCTGCCGGTCGAAGCTTCCCGGGCCCACTATGACGTCTTCGAGAAGATGCATTACACGTGTTTCCACTATGAGTTCGAGCACAGGGGCGATCCCGACGTCGAGTGCAACGCGGGTGGTTGCCCGGCGGCGGGGCTCTCGATGATGTCCCTGCCGTTCCGGATTGAGGGGGTGGCCCTGACCCAAGCAGGAAACACGGTCGTCCCGGCTGTCTTGGCGCTTCGTGCACTGGGCTTCACCGTCGAGCGGGAAGGCGACGCCATCGTGGCCAAGCTCGGTGGATCCAGCTTTCGCGCGGACGACCCCGTGGCCGTTCTCGGGTTGGTGAAACTGGCCGAGGTTCGACGCCCGTGGCGTGCCACCGACGCCGAGATCAGCGAGTTCACGGACGGGATCGATCCCTGGTGAACGGTGCGCCTCGCCATCATGCTGCGGCACGTCGAGGCGTGGTTTCCTGGCTCATCAAGTTTCGCGCCGCGAACTCGGCGATTTGTAGGATTCAGATCCTGCGTTTTGTACGGTTCGGCGGCGATTCTGGCGGTTGCTGGCGCTGGGTGGCGTGTAGCACGCAGTGCTACAGTCAAGGCATGGGCGAGGTGATTAGCCAACGCGAACTGCGCAACGACAGCGGTCGCATCATGCGCGGGCTCGATGAGGGACGCTCCTTTGTCGTGACGCGAAACGCGGTCCCCGTGGGGGAGTTGCGGCCGCTTCGCCGCCAGCGGCTGGTGGACGTGCGTCTCGTGGCCGAGCTATTCCACGGCGCCCCGCGCGTCGACGCGACTCGCTTCCGGCGGGATCTTGATGACGTCGTCGAGCAGGACGCGGAACCCCGTGCCTGAGAAGCTCGCTTCCGGCTTGTTGGATACGTCGGTCGTGATTGATCTCGACCTCATCGATCCGGACGCCTTGCCGCTGACGGTCGGCGTGACAGCCATCACCATGGCGGAACTGGCCGCCGGTCCGACCGCGACCCAGGATTCGGCCGAACGGGCCCGTCGGCAAGATCGGCTGCAGCGCGCCGAGGCGGCGTTCGAAGCCATTCCCTTCGGCAGCGAAGCCGCCCGCGCCTACGGGCGGGTGCACGCAGCGGTGGTTGCTGCTGGGCGCCAGCCACGCAGGAGGTTCGCAGACCTGCTGATCGCCGCCGTCGCCGTGGCTGAAGGCCTGCCCCTGGTGACCCGTAATCCTGACGACTTTGCTGGCCTCGAGGAGATCCTCGTCGTCGTCCCGGTGTGACGAGGCCGCCATGATCCTGAAGTTAGCCGGTAGGGCCTCAAAGTTCTGGTGGGCTGTCCCCTTTGGGCGAGGACCGACGCCTGGACCTGATCGAAGCCATCATGGAGGGCATCGCCCATGGGGCGGTTGGTTAGGCCTTGCCGACCGTCACCATCGAGCGCGCGGATGAACCTTCATGACCACGTTTGTCACTCACCTGGTGGTTTGATGCTGACATGGAGTCCGTCGTCATCAAGGTTCGCGCCAGGGTCGTGGGATGGGTCTCGGACGACTTTCCGGGTTGGCTCGAGGTCATCGTCCGCGATGCTGGTGGAGAAGAGCACCGCATCGTGGACAAGCTCCCAGTTCTCACCTCGCTCCCAATCGGACCGGGGTCGCCACTACCTCCGGAGTTGTGGCTCCACGCCGACATGATCCAGGCCTCAGCCCACCAGGTCGAGATCGCCCTGGGTGACGACATCGAGACGGTGGCTGATCGGCGAGTGCTGACGGTCTCGACCGGAGACGTCATCTGGATTTAGGGCGCGCCCCACAAACACGGACGGTGGGCGATTTCTGAAAGTGGGGGCGCTGTGCTTCGTTTAGCGTGCTGTTCCCCACGGTGCGTGTGGCTTCAGTCTGAAGTCTCTGTTGCTCAGAGCGGGCGGAAGGTAGCGTCTGAGGGCTGTGAAAGGTAGCGCAGGCGATCGCTGCCCTGCCCTCAGCGCTCATTGAAGCGCAGAGTAAGGACGACTGTGGGGCATCACTAGCCCGTGCCGACAAGCCGGACGGTCGCCGCGTGGCCGCCAGTCGCCAGCTTCCGATCGCAGGTGAGGAGCGGTGCGTCGAGGGCCTCGGCGAGCGCCAGGTAGGTCGCGTCGTAGGCCGTGAACTGATGTCTCAGTTCCCAGATGCGCTCAGCCAACGGGGCGGTCTCGTGCCGCTGGATGGTGAACGCGAAGTGGTCCAGCCGTGCCGACTCAGCCTCCTCTAACGAGAGCTTGTCGCCCCGGACCAGCCCGCGCAGTACGGAGAGCACCTCGGTGTCCAGAAGGTGCGGCGCCGCTATGTCGCCGCTCAGGGCATCGAGAAGGTCTCGATCGACTTCCCGTCCGACGAGCGCTTCGATCATCGCCGAAGCATCGACGACGATCACCGGCGACCCGCCTCGACCGCGGAGACGATCTCGTCAGTGGTCGGTCCCTTCGAGTGATCCCGGGCGCGAAGGCGCGACACGATTTCGTCGTTGGTGGGACGGGCAGCGATCTTGGTGAGCTCGGCGCCGACGTACGCCGATAGCGACTGGCCCTGGGCGGCCGCCCGTTCCTTGAGAGTCCCGGTGACCGCTTCCGGGATGTCGCGGATGTAGAGCGTCGTCATGGATCAATGCTAGCAGTGTGCAAGCGTGCCCATCTTTGGAATCTTCGTGTTGATTTCTTCCTGAGCGTCAGGAAGAAATCAACACGAAGAGCAGGGACCCCTACGTGGTGGGCGCAGAATCGCGCTTGGGCAGGAACGCCGAGCCCACGATGGTCAGCAACCAGAGGCAGCCCGCCACCACGAAGGCCGCGCGGGCGCCGGCGGCCAGGGCGTCCGGTGCCTCGGCGCCGCCAGCCGCAGCGGACGCTCGGACCGTCGCCATGATCGTCACGAACAACGCCGTTCCGGCGGCGCCGGCGACCTGCTGGATGGTGCCGATCATGGCCGAGCCGTAGCTGTAAAGGTGCGGGGGCAAGGACGACAGCGCCACGGTGAACAGGGGCGTCATCATGAACGCCAACCCGAGGTTCAGCAGCAGGCTCGCCACGAGGATGTGCCACCAGGGGGTCGTCGTCGAGATAGTCGCGAAGATGGCGAACGAGAAGGCCACCACCACAGCCCCCGGCACCGCGAGGGCGCGGGCGCCGACGCGGTCGTAGAGCCGTCCGACCACGGGGCCGAGCAGGCCCATCAACAACCCGCCGGGGAGCATGATCAGCCCGACCATGAGCGGCTCGAGGTGCATCACCTGCTGCAGGATCAACGGCGTGGCGATGATCGACCCGAACAGCACCATCATCACCAGCGCCATCAGCGACATGGAGATCGCGAAGGTCGGGTAGGTGAACGTCCGCAGGTCGAGCAGGGCGTCGTCGGTCCGCTGCAGCACCACCTGGCGCGCAAGGAACGCCGCCAAGCTGACCGCCCCCACGGTGAGCACCGTGGCCAACTCCCACGGGGGCACCTGCGCGTTGCCGACCAGGCTGAGCCCATAGACCAGCCCGCCGAACCCGAGCGCTGCCAGAGGGATGCTCCACGCATCGAGTTTGACTTGGCGTGGCTCGTGCAAGTTCGGGACGATCCGCAGGCCGACGATCATGATGGTGAGAGCGATGGGCAGGACGACGACGAACACGAACCGCCAGCTCAGGAACTGCAGGATGAGCCCCGACATCGTGGGCCCCATCGCCGGGGCCGCCGCGATAACGAGGGTGATGGTGCCCATGACCCGGCCGCGCGCGGCCGGCGGCACCTGCTCCATGACGGTCGTCATCAACAGCGGCATCATGATGGCCGTGCCGCAGGCTTGGATGATGCGTCCGAGGAGGAGGAAGGCGAAGCTCGGGGAGGCCGCCGCCACCGCGGTGCCGATCGCAAACAGGCCCATGGCAAGCCCAAATGCCTGCCGTGTCGTGAGCCGTTGCAGCAGCCAGCCCGTCGTCGGGATCACCACAGCCATCGTCAGCATGAAGCCCGTGGTCAGCCACTGCGCGGTGCGCTCATCGACATGGAGGTCGATCATGATTCGCGAGAGCGCGACATTCATGGCGGTCTCGTTGAGGATCACCACGAACGCGCCCACGAGCAGAACGCCGAGGACGGTGATCGTCCGCGCGGACAGCTTGTCGGACGCGGAATCCAACGCTGCGTCCGGCGCTGGCCTCGCCTCGTCGGAGAGTTCGGTGATCGGTTCGGGTGTCTGCATCGTGCCTTCAGTTGATTCGGTGGAACTCGCAGCGGTAGTCGGTCCCGGGGGACGCGAGCTCCGCAGGAACGTTCAATGAACCACGAAGGCGTCCGCGCTATTCCCGTGGAAGGCTCGCGTCCGCAAGAGCACGTAGCCTGAGGAGGCGTTCGCGTGTCGGGCTCCCGGGGGGTGCCGTCCAAACGATGAGCTGGAGGTCGGGGTCGGCGTTCCAGGTCAACGCGCTCCAGTCGAGCTGCAGCGTGCCCACGGCCGGATGCCGCAGGATTTTGGAGCCCGCCGTCCGGGGCGCCACGTCGTGGGTGGCCCACCACTGCTTGAACTGCGTGTCGATGGCCGACAGTTCGCGGACGAGCGCGACGAGCTGCGGATCCTCGGGCGCGGTGGCGTTCAGTCGGCGCAATTGCTCGACGGCCAGGCGGGTCACGTCGTCCCAGTCGGCGTACAACTGGCGCATCCTCGGGTCGGTGATCAGCAGCCGAATGTAGTAGCGCTGCGCCTCGGGGATCGTCGCGAAATCGGTGATGAGCGCCGCTCCCATGACGTTCCAGGCCACGATCTCGGTGCGCGGGCCGATCACAAACACCGGGGTGGTGACCAGGTCGTCAATGAACACCTGCAGATGCGGCAGCGGCGTCGTGGTCAGCGTGTCGGACGTCCGTGGCCGACGAGGTGCCGTCGCACCCAGTCCGCTGATTTCGACGAGGTAGGCGCGCTGATCATCGTCCAGCCCCAGGGCTCGCGCGATGGCGGTGATGACCGTCGGCGAAGGGCTGATCCGCCCCTGTTCGAGGCGGGTGTAGTAGTCGGTGCTGATGGCGGCGAGTTGCGCGACCTCTTCGCGGCGTAGGCCCGGAACGCGCCGCCGAACGAGGATGGGCGACAGGCCCACGTCGGTGGGGGAGAGGCTGGCGCGGCGAGCACGCAGGAACTCTCCGAGCGGCGAGGTGGCGGACATAGGACGACTATCGCAGCCCCAGGCAGGCAGTGTCCTGAAGCATTGCCGCCTTATCCAGGGACAAACTCTCCTAGGTTTGCGTGCGGGATTCGTCGTACCAGCCGCGCAGAATGATGAGGAACCAACCACTCCAGAAGGAGCATCACTGATGCGAGCCACCCTCATGTTCGGTCCCGGCGAGGTCCGTGTCGAGGACCGTCCCGAACCCCGCATTCTGCAGCCGACGGACGCGATCGTCCGCGTCGTGCGGGCCTGCGTTTGTGGCTCGGATCTGCATCCGTACCACTCGATCCCGGTTTCGACGACCGGGCAGGCGATGGGGCACGAGCTCATCGGGGTGGTCGAGCAGGTCGGTGCGGACGTCCGCACGCTCACCAAGGGCGACTTCGTCATCAGCCCGTTCGCCTTCTCGGACAACACCTGTCCGATCTGCCGCGACGGCTTCCAGACCGCTTGTCTGCACGGCGGCTTCGTGGGCGGGGCCCAGGCGGAACTGACCCGCATCGGGCAGGCGGACGGAACCCTCGTCAAGGCTCCGGCGACGGACGACGAGGCGACGCTCGCCTCCTACCTGACCCTTGCCGACGTTTACCTCACGGGCTACCACGCCGCCTTCATGGCGAAGGTCGCTCCCGGCATGTCCGTGACGGTCATCGGCGACGGAGCCGTGGGTCTTTCGGCCGTGCTGGCCGCCTCCCGCATGGGCGCGGAGCAGATCATCTTGATGGGCCACCATCAGGCGCGCACCGACCTCGGGCGCGAGTTTGGCGCCACGGACGTGGTCGCTGAGCGCGGCGATGAGGGGGTGGCGAAGGTCCGGGAGCTCACCGGTGGTCTCGGGACGCACGCCGTCCTGGAGGCGGTCGGCCACATGCCCGCGTATCACCAGGCCTACGGTGTCGTCCGCTCCGGAGGCGTGATCAGCCGGGTCGGTGTCCCGCAGTACGACGAGGCCCCCGTCGGTTTCGGGTCCCTCTTCGGACGCAACATCACCCTCACCGGTGGCCCTGCCCCCGTCCGGGCCTACCTCGAAGACGCTCTCGCGGACGTCCTCGCCGGACGGATCAACCCCGGACGTGTCTTCGATCGGACGGTGTCGCTGGAGGATGCCCCCGAGGCCTACCGGCTGATGGACTCCCGTCAGGCCCTCAAGGTCATGCTCAAGCCCTGACGCCCCGTCCCTCCTCCCACAAAGGATCAGCATGTTAGCCATCGGTATTGAGACCTGGGGCGGACCTGACGCCCTTCACGTCGTGGACCTGCCCGAGCCCCATCCCGGTCCCGGCCAGGTGCGGGTGCGGGTCGCGGCTGCCGGTGTCGCCCCCGTCGACGCCATGGCGCGCAGCGGTCTCTTGGCGCCCCTCTACAAGGGCCAGCAGCCGCCGTTCGTTCCTGGCATGGAGGTCGCGGGCATCCTGGATGAGGTCGGCCCCGACACCACGAACGACCTGCCCCTCGGTAGCCCGGTGGTCGCCTTCGTCTCGTTTGCAGGCGCCAATGGCGGTTACAGCGACTGGGTCATCGTGCCCGCGGCGTCCGTCATCCGCGCCCCGGAGGGCCTCACGATGGCGGAGGCAGCGACCACCGTCCTCAACCCGCTGACGGCGCGCAATGCGCTGGACACCCTCCAGTTGGCTCCCGGCGCGACCTTGCTCGTGACGGGTGCCGCCGGTGCGGTGGGCGGCTACGTCACCACGTTGGCTGCCCGCGAGGGTCTCCAGGTCGTCGCCCAGGTGGGCGCCGGTGACGTCGAGCGGGCGAGGTCCGCCGGAGCCACCTGGTTGGTTTCCCGCAACGACAATCTCGCTGAGGCTGTGCACGAACTCCTCCCCGAGGGGGTCGATGCGGTCGTAGACACAGCCGGCTTGGGCGAGGCCGCCGCCGCCGCGGTCAAGGACGGCGGCCAGGTTGCCGCCCTGCGTCCCTTCCCGGGCGTGGCGGGCCGGGGCATCACCGTCCATGGTCTCAACGTGCGGCAGCGGGCCACGGATCAGGCCGCCCTTTCGGCCCTTCGTGATCTAGTCGAACAAGGCCTCCTGCCGGTGCACCTCGGCGAGACATTCCCTGCCCGCGAAGCCTCCCGTGCACACCAGTCGCTGGAATCAGGTGCAGCCAAGGGGCGTATTGTGCTGGAGTTTCCCGTCGGCTGAACCCCAGCCGACCCAGCTCAAGGAGATTTCCATGGCTCATGTCGGTGACGCCGGTGCCCGTCCGGTCACGGCGAAAAGGGCCGTGGCGTGACGGCAGCGACCGTCCAGCCGCGGGTCTCCGATGAGAAGAGAGTGACCTGGGCCGAACTCTTCTTCGACCTGGTCTTCGTCTTCGCCGTCACCCGGGCCGCTCAACTGCTGCACGCGGACCATTCGGCGCTGGGGGTCGTCCGCGCCCTCGTGGCGTTCGTGCCGCTGTACTGGATCTGGGTTGGAAACACCATCCACGCCAACCTGCACGACGTGGACACCGATCGCGACCGGATCGGCATGTTCGCGGTGGGGCTGTGCAGCCTGCTGTTGGCCGTCGCGCTTCCGCAGGCCTACGAGGGGCTCGGCGTGCTCTTCGGGGCCTCGTATTGGGTAGCGCGGCTGATTCTGGTCGCACTGGTGTCGGGGCGCGACTATCGGAAGGGCTTCCTGAGCTTCACCGTGGCCGCGACGGTGACGGGGCCGCTGATGGTGGTCGGTGGCCTGCTTCAAGGGGACGTGCGCTTGGGTATCTGGACGCTGGCGGCGGCCATCGATCTCTCCGTGCCTTGGTTCGCGCGCCGCCGACTCGCCGACAGTCCGTTTCGTCCGGACCATCTCACCGAGCGGTTCGGCACGTTCATCATCATCGCGCTCGGCGAAACGGTGGTGGCCACCGCCGCGGGTGCGGAGTCGGTCGACGCCTGGCACCTCGTGGGTCTCATGGTGGCGTTCGTCATCGCCTGCGCCCTGTGGTGGGTCTACTTCGCCTACAGTCCGGACGTGATCCGCGGCGAACTTGAGTCCCGATCGGCTCGGATCGAGGTCATCCGTCCGGTGTTGTCGTACGGTCACCTGGCCCTGGTGAGCGGCATCGTCGCCTTCGCGGCGGCGGTAGGCCGCGTGGTGGCAGACCCGTTGGAACCGCTGCCCCGCGACACCGCCTCTCTGCTGTTCGGTGGGGCGGCGCTCTATCTCGCGACCTTCGTGTTCACACGCTGGCGGCTGTTTCACACGGTCGGAGTTCCGCGCCTCGTAGCAGCGCTCGTCTGCCTGGGGCTGATCGCCGTGGGGACGACGGTCCCCGCGGTGGCCGCGGCAGCCGTGCTGGCTGTGCTGCTCATCGTGCTCAACCTCGTCGAGCGCAAGGTCTTTCCCAAGACCCTGCACCCGGGGCGCCCAACCAGCTAGTTACGGGGTCACCGCGAGGGTGCCGTGAGCGCCGTGCTCGGCGTCGGCCATGATGTGGGTCACGAGCGAATAGCGGCCCGCCGCGTGGACGATCAACTCGACGAACCCGCCCTGCCCGGGCTGCACCGCGAGGGATTGGGCGCCGCCGCCGGTGGTGCCGAAGGCGTCACGTCCGCGTTTGAGCTGGTAAGCGCCTTCGGAAAACACCGTGTCGAATTGCCCGCCGACGACGTGGAAGCTTGAGGCCCGGTTCGGACCGGCGTCCACGATCCAGATCCGCACGCGATCGCCCACGCGCGCGGTGAGCGGCTGCTGGTCGTACTGCGAAGCCACCCCGTTGAACGCCACGTAGCTGGGGGTGTTCGCCTTGGCGGCCTCGGCGTTGACCTCTTTGGCGGCGGACGCGGAGGCCGCCGGGGCGGTCAGGTAGATCTCCGATTGGACGAGGACGTACTCCCGCGCCACCGGTTCCAAGCCCGGCGGATCGATGATGACCGCGCCGTGCATGCCCGCCGCGATGTGGGCCGTCATGGGGGCGGTC
This sequence comes from Micropruina sp., assembly GCA_016716635.1. Classification (GTDB taxonomy): domain Bacteria; phylum Actinomycetota; class Actinomycetes; order Propionibacteriales; family Propionibacteriaceae; genus JADJVZ01. The sequence continues at coordinate 207,179 of JADJVZ010000014.1, read as the reverse complement.
GAGCAGTGGTAGAGCCAGGCGCCGGCGTGCGTCGCGGTGAAGCGATAGACCAGCGTGCCGCCTGGCGGGATCGTCCGCATCGGCTGATCCGGCGCTAGTTCGCCCGCGTGGAAGTCGATCGAATGGCCCATCGAGCCGTCGTTGATCAGGGTCACCTCGAACACGTCCCCGACCGCGCCGCGCAGGGTGGGGCCGACGGGTCCGCCGTTATACGTCCACCGCGTTTGCCACACCCCGGGCGCGACCTCGAGGGGCACCTCCTGAACATGCAGGGTGACCTGGTGCAGGTGATCTGCGGGGGTGGCAGGGGCGGTGGCGTCGACCGTCCGAGTGAGGGGGATGTCGGAGTGACCCATACCCGCCATGCCGGTCGCGGTGGGGGACGCGGAGGCCGAGGCCGTGGATCCCGTCACGGCAAGGTCGAACACCATGCCCATGGACCGGTGGCCGACCACCGTGCAGTAACCCTGGGTTGACGTGGACGCGAGGCCGGCATCGAGCGTTGTCGATTCCCCGGGCGCGAGGCGTTTGGAGGTGACCCCGTTCAGGGTGAGGTCGTGGGTGGTGGTGGGATCGGCGTTGGTGAGGTGGACGATGATCCGATCGCCGCGGTTGGCGGTGACCGTGCTGGGCGTGAACTTCATGTCGGCGGCGGTGACGGTCACCTCGACCGTGCGTCCGGTGGCGGTCACGCCGGCGGTGGAGCCGGGGGTCGAGGCGGCCGATGATCCGACGGAGGCCAGGCCGGCGGCGGCGGGATCGAGGCCCACGCCCACGGCGACCGCCACTGCCAGAGCGGTGACGCCCGCGATCAGGCCGGACGACGTGAGCGCGGACGGCAGCGCCTCGGTGAGGACGGTCGCCTCCTCACCGCTCGCGAGCCGACGCCGCTCCGCGAGGCTGGCCCGCAGGCTCAGCATCCCGAGGGGCAGATAGGCCAGGTAGGCCGCGAGCACCGTCGCCGACACAGTCACCTTGGCCCAGCTGGGGATGGGGGCGAGCCACAGCGGCAGCCCCAGGTTGATGACGGTCAAGCGGGTGGCCGCGTAGCGGTTTGCCGAGGCGTTGCCGGCCCGGACGACGGACGGCCCGCCACCCAGCACCGACGGCAACAGGTAGGACAAGGCCCCGGTCAGCAACTGCAGCGCGAACCCCCCGACCCACACAGCCGCGAGGAACGGATAGGTGTTGGTGATGGCCTGGACTGTCGGGGCCCACACCACCACGCCAGCGGTCGCCACCACGCCCACCACGAACCAGACCTGCGCCAGGCCGATTGCAGCCGAGGCGTACTCCCTCGGCGGACGCTTGCGCAGCGGGATGAGTTGCCCGCGTCCGACCCACACGAGCCCACCCAAATAGGCGACAAGCCCGGCCGTGGTAACCCAGCGCCAGCCAAGAAGGGCGCCCGCGTCCGCCACGACCACCCCCGCCAACAGCACGGGCAATGCCTGCCTGGCGAGCCGGTCGGCGCGCGGATCCATCTTGGTGCGCAGGACGGTCGGCCAGAAGGTGACGAGCGTCCCCACCACGGTCATCCCGATCCAGCCCAGCAACATCGTGACCGTGTGGGCGACGAGCAGGCGTGCGTGCCATTCGTCGGTTTGGCCGTGGGCCATGGTGGCCCCAAAGCCCGCCCCGATCGGCAGCCACAGGGCCGCCGCCAGGTAGTAGTGAATGGTCACCCGGAACCGCCCGGGCAGCGCCGCGCGAAGGTCGCGCCACAACCCCCAGCCGTGCCACAGCACCGCCCCGGAGACGACGACGGCCCCGGCCACCGTGAGCCACCACAGCTCCGCGGGCACGCCCACGAACACCAGCAGCGATCCGGCTGCAAGCGCAGCCCGATTCACCTTGACGACGCGCTCGTTGCCGGCCTTGCTGCGCAGCAGCGCCTGGGCGAAGTGCTCGCTCCACACGACGGCGGAATGGGTCAACGCGCCGAGCATCACGAGGTGCACCATGAGCCACGTCGACTCCGGGAACAAGTTATGGGTGAGCGCGACCACGCCCGCGGCGACCAGCCAGAAGGGGACGACCCAGTCCCCGGTGCGGCGCCCCGTGGGCGGCCTGCGCGTGGGAGTGGTCACGGCGCCACCGGCGCCTGAGGTGATGTACTCGGCGTGCGGGGCCGCATGTTTGGCGTCCGGACGGACGAACTGGGACGCACGGCCAGAAACACGATCGACGCGGCGGTGAGCAGCAGGGCGATGACCTGGGTGACGCCGCCGATCTGCCACAGCCGGGTGGTGCCGCTGAGGTCCCCGGATGCCCGGACGATCATGCCCACGTGTAGTACGAGCAGCGGCGCCCACAGCAACGGCGAGTAGGGCAGATCGCGGTTCAGGACGGCCGGGAAGATCATCGGCGCGTGGGCGAGCACCATCGAGATGCCGAACCCCAGGAAGATGCCGTGCACAGCGAGATCGTAGTAACCGCCCGCCATCACCGGACCCGCCACGAGCCAGACCGTCCCGGCGACCCCCAACCAGAAGTAGCCGGCGAGCAGGGCCGACCCGTTGTAGCGCTGCATTCCGGAGAGTCGGACGAGTCTCCGTCCGACGTCGTCCCGGATCAGCCACACGGACGTGATGATGAGGCCCGCACCCATGAAACGCGTCCCGATGCTGGGCAGCGCCAGCGACAACGCCGACCCGGCCACCAGGAGGCAGGTCAAGGCGACGAGGAGAGCCTCGAAGCGGGGGCCGGTCGCGAGCCGGGCCATGCCCGCCCGTTCGGCGCCGATCGTGATGACGAGGTAGGTCGCCAGCAGCGGGATCAGCGACGGGATGGCAACCCACAGCCACAGGGTCGCCGCGACGGCGGCCGTGACGGCTGCGGCCACCTGCGCGGCCACGAGGCCCGTGGGTGCGCGGCGCCACAAGGCGATCAGCAGCGCGACGAACGCCAACGTGCCTTGGACGAGCAGGATCTTTCCCATGGCCAGCCCCACGCCCGACGCGGACGCCAATCCCCCTGCACCCAGGAGCGCCGGGGCGAGATAGCCCCAGCTTGCCCCTAGTGCCTGGGCCCGTTCCACGGCGATCACGGTGGCGAGAAAGCCGAGCACCATGACGGGTCCGTGGACGTCCGCCAGTGCATCAGAGTGGACGGGAGCCCAGACCCCAAGACGTAGCAGCGCTGCGTCAAGACCGGCGAGCATCGAGGCACCGCCGGTCACCATCAGGGCGACTCGGACGCCCGGCGAGGTCACCCGCGGGTGAGCTTGAGCTTCCACGCCTCGGGGCCGCGCTCGAGGTAGGAAACCGCAATGGCCCCGTTGTAGCGGTCCTGCAACTGCGAGAGCAGCGGCAGCGGGTCGTGCGGCGCCACGAGGACCATGGCCCCACCCTGGGCGAGGGAGTCAACCGCGCCGAAGATGACCCCGTGCCGGATCGCGTGCGGAATCACGCGCGCATCCAGCTCGGGGATCGAGGCGTCATGTTCGCCGCAGGCGCAGGTATGGCGTTCGGTGATGGGGAGATCAGTCATGCGTCCACCATAGTTACAACAACTTCGTGAATAAAGCTGGGAGGCGACAACGTCCGGCTGCTGAGCGCACGGCTCACCCTTGTGCCCTCCGAGACGGACCAACTTTCTCGTCGTTGGCCCCCACGTCGCCACCTTGCTGGCGCTAGTCGTCTTTGCTGGCTCAATAGAGCCAGCAAAGACGCTCAACTGAGCCAGCAAGGTGCGGGGAGGCACTCATGGACCCGTTGCACCTCCCTGCATCCCGATGAGGGCGTCCGATTGGGTAAGTCCGTGACAGGCATGGACAGCCCACCCGGGCGGGTGGGCTGTCCATGGGGTTTGCCCTGGCATCACCTCCAGGCGGACTTCAGCTTCCAGATGGAAACCTTGGTGAGCTCGGCCTGGCCTCCAGTGGCGAAGACCTCGATCCCTTGGCTGTCCGGGTCAGGGAAGATCTGGTCGGTGATGGTTCGTTCACCCTGCGACCCGAAGACCGCTACCGAAGACCGGTCGACGAGGATGGTCAGGCTGACGACGCCGTCCTTGGCCGTGAGAGGTGCGAACTCGATGCTGGGGAAGGTGCTGTCGAATGCGACGTCACCGGATGCTGTCCGGTCAACATAGAGACCGCCACGTGCCACGTCGTAGCCGATGGTGGTGCGTTGCCCGTTGCCGACCCGCACGTTGAAGCCCAGTTTCTGGGCATCCCCAAGCTTGAAGGTGGCCTCGATAGCGACGGTGTCCCCGCGGACGCCCTCGCCAAGGGCTTTGGTGCCATCCATGAGCTTGATCTTCGAGTCCTGAAGGAGGCTTCCGCCCCGCAGCGAGTTGAGCTGAATGAGGGGCCGGGCGGTCAGCTCGGTCCTGCCATCGATCTCCTGCAAGGTCAGCTCCCGGGGCACGCTCATGGCGCTGCGCCACGGATCGGTCGGGATGCGACCGGCGTACTGCCAGTTGTTCATCCAAGCGACCATGATCCGCTTCTCGGCCGGCGTGTCGTTGAAGGTGACACCCGCATAGAAATCGCGACCGTAGTCGAGCCAGTGGGCGCGTTCGTTCGCCGACAGGGCGGGCTTGTCGGCAAAGGTGAACTGGTCGGCCAAGATGTGTCCCCAGCCGCCAGTGTTGTTGTCGATCAGCTCGATGGAGGCCTGTTTGCCCTGCAGGTCGCGCAGGTCCCAGTTGGCCCAGTCGAGATGCTCGTTGTTGGGACCGGTGGTGCTCCGGACGACCACGCCGTCGACGAGGAGGTTGACGGACGTCTCTGTCGACACGGGCACCGCGGCCTCGGAGGAGAACACGATGTGATCGACGTCGATGTGCCCCCAGCCGCCAGGGTTGGCGTCAACGATCTGGATCTGGGCCTGCCTGCCCTGAAGGGCCGACGTGTCCCAGGCGACCCAGTTCATGGCCTCACTGTCCGACCCGGTGGCCGAGGCGACGACCTTTCCATCGACGAGCAGATTAACGGCGGTGGGCTCGGAGCCCGGCGCCGGGTTGGCCGTGTACGGGTGGTTGCCGCCGCCGACAAGCAGGTCGATGTAGGCGCTGCTGATCACGAACGTGGGTGAGGTGATCGTTCCCGTTGAACGGTCACAGTCGAAGTAGGTGTTGACGAGTTGGTTCCCGAGGTAGCCGGTGATTGGCTGCTGGTCACACAAGGTTCCGGCGGCGGGGCCGACACTGGCGAAGTCACCAGTGGCCGTCCAACCTGCACCCCAGGTAGTGCCCTCGAAGTCGGCGAACACCGGACCAGGGGGTGGTGTGGGATCCAGCGTGGCTCCGGCCAGGTGCGGGTGATTGCCGCCGCCGACGAGGAAGTTGAGGTAAGGGCTGTCGATGATGAAGGAAGGCGAGCGGAGAGTGCCTATGGGGCCGTCGCCGCCGTTGAAGCTGTTCGCCAGCATGTTCCCGAGGTAGCCGCTCACGCCGCCCTGCCCGGGGGCGTTGCCAGCCGTCGGTGCGTTCCCGAAGGCGGTGCCCAGCGTTGTCCACGGGGCGAAGGACGCCGATTCAAAGTCCTCCAGGACGGTCCCGCTGGGGGGCGTGTAGGTGGCTGGATCGTCGGAGGTGAACGTGGTTCCGTCGAAGGTGCCGATGAAGTATTGGCCGCCGGATCCGCCGGCGATGCCGCCCGGGTTGAGGTTGACGACCATCACCCACTTCACGTTCTTCGGGTCGCCGTCGACGGCGAGCGGGAAGAGGTCGGGGCATTCCCAAACCCCACTGACCGCCCCGGCGGGGCCGAAGTTGCTGAGGTGCGTCCAATCCTTGAGGTTGGGGGAGCTGTAGATGCTGACCTTGTGGTCGGTGGCCTGGACCGCCACCATGCGCCACTGTTTGGCGGGTGCGTACCAGAACACTTTCGGGTCGCGAAACTCGGACGAGCCGATGTCCAGAACGGTGCCGTACTTGGTGAACGTCAGGCCGCCATCGGTGCTGTAGGCCAGTGACTGAGACTGGCTGCCGGGCTTGGCGCTGGTGTACAAAGCCACAAGCGCCGGATGGTCGGCCGTGCCGAAGCCGCTCGTGTTGCCCTTGTCGACGACGGCGCTGCCCGAGAACACCCCTTCGTTGGCGTCGAAGGGGATGGCCACCGGAAGTTCCTGCCAATGGACGAGGTCAGGGCTGACGGCATGTCCCCAGGACATGTTTCCCCAGGTATTGCCCAGCGGGTTGTATTGGAAGAACAAGTGGTACCGGCCTTCATAGAAGACCAGCCCATTCGGGTCGTTCATCCAGTTCTTGGCGGGGGAGAAGCTCAACTGCGGACGGTACGTCTGGGCGTAGGCGGCAGGAATCTCACCAGCCGCGGTTGCTTGGGTGGGGGACAGCGCCAGCGACGCGGAGACGCCAAGGGCTGCCACCAAGAGGGCCGCGACAGGCGCCTTTCGTGCCCGCTTTCGATGGGGTGCGCGGACGAATCTGGTGGTCGGGTGAGACATGGTGAAACTCCTTCAGGGGGTGAAAGGGGGGGTAAAGGGCGCACCACAGCGCGTCGGCGCGACGTCGTGCGAAGCGGACAAGGGAGATCGGCATGGCCGTGGGGGAGCCGGGGAAAGCCCGGGTGGGGTGCTGCCGGGCGGCTCAAAGACCCGAAATGGGGCGGTTAGCGAGAAACAGTGGATCGGTCACTTGGTGGGTGGAGCAGCGATGGACCCCCTTCGCACGATCGGGCAAGGGATCGACACCTGCGTGGGCGTGACCTCGTGGGGATTTTCGATCTGGCGGATCAGGGTGTGAACCCCCCACGCTCCCATCTCGTAGTGCGGCAAAGCCACCGTGGTGAGCCCGGGGAAGAGCCCCTCGGGGATGGGGTCTTGATCGTCGTACCCGATGATCGACAGATCGTCCGGGATCCGGAGCCCGAACTCGTGGGCGGCCTGGTAGACGCCCATCGTCATGCGGTCGCTGAAGCAGAAGATCGCCGTCGGTGGATCCGCCAGGTCGAGCAGCGTCCTGGCGGCCTCTCGGCCACCTTTGGCGTCGGGGAAGGCGGCGATGACGTGGTCGTTGCGGTAAATGATGCCCGCTTCTTCCAGCACCGACCGGTAGCCGGCTAGCCGCAGGTGGGACGCGGGGATGTCCTCGGCGTTATTGATGAACGCGATGCGACGGTGACCATGGCTGACAAGTTCTCGAGTTGCCGTCTGCCCCCCGCCGAAGTCGTCCGGCACCACCGAGGAGATCGTCGGATCCGTGCTGGTGGCGTCCACCAGCACGGTCGGTAGACCGTCCAGTGCGGCGGGGATCGTGACCTGGTGCGCCCAAAGGCGGGTGTAAAGGAACCCGTCAACCTGGCGCTGTTGCAACGCTTGAATCTGGGCGAGTTCGACGTTCGGGTCGTCACCTGTGTCGGTGTGAAGGAGCAACCAGCCCAACGCGGCTGCCGCTTCGTGGGCCCCTAGAACGATTTTCACCGCATGCGGTGTGAGGGCCACCGCGTCGCCCACGAGGGCGAGGGTGTGAGAGCGACGCGTCCGAAGGCTGCGCGCCACTCCGTTGATCACGTAGCCCAGTTCGGCGGCGGCCTTGCGCACCCGTGCTCGGGTGGCTGGTCGGATCCGCTTACCGGGCACGTCGTTGAGCACGTGAGAAACAGTGGTCACTGACACGCCAGCGCGCATGGCAACTTCCGCCATCGAGACCCCTCGCGGGGGTGGCGCAGTGGGCTGCGTTGACCGATTCATGGTCAACGATTCGGACGTGATGGGCGAACGGACATGGCAACCCCTGACGGTGATTCGCGGCTCAATGTGAGGCTCGAAACCATCATGCGCCACTGACCTTCTTCTCGCGCTGTTCTGCCCATTCCAGGAGTCCGCGGATCTGGGCACGCGACTGGGGCCGCAGGGCGCGGTTGTCCCGCAACATGCTCTCCCCACGCAGCCGGATATAGCGGACGTAGTCCTGGTTTCGGGTACGCCCGAACTGGCTTTGTGCTTCATGCAGGGCGGCGAAGTCGCGGCGACTTTGCGCCTCAAGGAGGTGTCGACCCACCATGGCCAACAATGCGACCACCAGGGCGATGATCGATCCGTACCCATTCGTGAACTGGTACACCACGATGGCCACCACCATGAGCCCGGTGACGAGGATCGACACGGAGTAGGTGTAACCCTCGGGCCGTCCGTCGTTCCCGGTCAGCCACGCTTTGACCTTCGCGGGTCCGTCGGGGTCGCCCCCGTTGAGCCAGTCGGCTACGCGTCCCATGAGGGGTCCTTTCCAAGGATGGAGTCGATGAGGTCAGCGACACTGTCGACGGTGCGCTCGCAGACCGCCGCGACTTCTGGGGGTGACCAGGGTAGGCAGATGGCATGATCGGCCACCTGGTGCATCTCGATGTCATTCCACGAGTCGCCAATGCTCCACACGTCGAGGTTCCGATCGGCAAGGGGGCCCGACAACAGATCCCGCAACCCGGTGCCTTTGTTGCAACCTACCGGCACCAGATCAAGGAATTCCTGGTTTCGGTGACAGTCGGCCACGTCGTGCCAGCGGTCGGTGAGCCGCTGTGCAAGGGAGTCGCGGAGCGTGTTGTCCAGGGCCAGGATGGGCACTCCGATGAACTCGTGGTCCTGAATGGCGGAGAGCTCCATGCGGGTGAACAGCGACAAGATGGTGGATGGCCGGTCGATGTTCGTGACCAGCGACCAGTCGTTATCGAGCGTGGTGGCGTAGATGTTGACCAGTTCAGTAGCCAGGTCGGCGACGACGGCGGCGACTAGCTCCGGCGGGATGTAGTGCACCTGGAATGGTCGAAAGTGGGCGTCGGTGACGACGGCGCCGGTGAAGCAGATGCAGTAGTCGAAGGTCACGCTGCTGGGAGCCAGGACCGAGTCGGTGGCGAAGATCGACTTCCCCGTGTTGATGGCCAGCAGGTTGCCGTGGTTGCGCCAGCGGTCCAGCGCCTTCTTGTCCCGTGCCGAAACCATCCTGTCGAAAACGGCGGTGCCGTCCAGGTCGAGGGAGAGCAGGGCGGTCATGGGGACTCCTCGGGGAATGTCGCCTGAAGGCGGGCCGTGCGACGTGGGGGGAGAGAGACGCACGGTGAGGTCGCTGTGCTTGGCGACCTCACCGCGTCGGGGGTGGGTTTTATAGGCCGAGCCAGCCGGTCCATGCGCCCAAGATGCCCAGGGCGAACATCCCGAGGATGATCCACAGCGCGTCGACCTTCCGCCGGAGCAGTTCCATGCACAAGAAGGTCAGCCCCAGGGCCGCCAAGCCAGGCAGCAGCGAGTCAAAGATCGACTGGACCGTCGTCACCGTCTTGGTTCCGTCCGCCGCCGTGATGGTCGAGACCACGCCAGGGAACTTGATCGACGTCCACTTCGACACCAGCGCGCCCATCACGAACAGGCCCAAGATCGACGCGATCTGCGTGATCTTCTTGAGCTGGCCGCCGCCCGCCTCGCGAACGATGGCTGTGCCGCGGTCGTAGCCGAGGGCGAAGGTGTACTTGCGGGTCAGGATGCGGATGAGGTTGATCCCTACGAAGAAGATCAGCGGGCCCACGATCGAACCAGTGAGAGCCAGCGAGGCACCCAACGCCGCGAGTACCGGTCGGGCGGTACCCCAGAAGATCGGATCCCCGACGCCAGCAAGGGGCCCCATCAGGCCGATCTTGACGTTGGTGATCGTGGCATCGTCGATGCTCTCGCCTCGGGCGCGTTCCTCCTCCATGGCGGCTGTGATGCCGACCACAGTGGACGCCACCCAGGGCTGGGTGTTGAAGAACTCCAGGTGACGCTCCAGCGCTGCGGCTTGATCGTCCTTGTTGGGGTAAAACCGCTTGATGGCGGGGATCATGGTGACGCAGAACCCCATCGCTTGCATGCGTTCGAAGTTGAACGAGCCGAGCAGCGTGGTGGAGCGCCAGTAGATATTTCGGATGTCGCCTTTGGTCAGCGCCTTGGTGGCCGTGGCCGTGGCCGTGGTTGTGTCAGTCATGTCAGGTTCCCTTCTCGTTCAGTCAAGTTCGTCGTCGAGGTCGCCGGACGATCCAGCTGGCGCCCCAGCCATGGCTGGCTGTGGCGGTTTGGCTTGGAATTCCGGATTGAGTTGCACGTAGACCACCGCGAGGCAGGTGCCGACGATGCCGAGGGCGACGAGGGTGATGCCGGTGCCGAGCGTCGTCATGAAGGTAGAGATGATGAAACCAAGGAAGAAGAACGGCATGAGGATGCGCGCCTTCATCATGTTGATGACCATCGCGTATCCGACGACCACGATGAAGCCACCGGCGATGTGAAGACCGTCCGTGACCACCGTTGGGATCGCGCTCAGGGCGTCCTTGACCAGATTCCCGGATGCGAGGGCGGCCACGATGCCCGTCGGAATCGCCACGCGCAGGCCCTGCAAGGCCAACGCTGACAGGTGCATGGCCTCGATGCCTCTGAAATTGGCATGTTTGGCGAAGTTGTCGGCTTGGTGTTGGAAGAACACCGCAATGGTCCGGACGATGATCGTCAAGGCCTGACCGGCGACGGCAAGCGGGACGGCGACCGCAATAGCCTCTTGGGGGCTCTGCTTGCCGGCGATGACGATGACGGTCGAGATGGTGGATGCCAAGGCGGCATCTGGGGCCATCGCGGCGCCGACGTTCATCCACCCGAGTGCCAACAGCTCCAGGGCTCCACCTACTTCGATTCCGGTGGTCATGTCGCCGAGGACCAGCCCGACGAGGGTGCAGGCGACCAGAGGTCGGTGGAATTGTCGTTCGTCCAGGACGCTCGCCAGTCCGGCAATGAATGCCACGAGGACGACGAGGATCAACTGGACAGCGTTGATCTGCATGGGGTTCCTCCTTGCTTTAAGGGGTTTGGCCGACGTGCCAGGGGTTGGGGTCGGCGAAGGGGTTAGGCGAGGCCCTTGGACTTCAGGACGGTCATCAGGTCGTCGCGGCCAGTGCTAGGCACCATCTGGACGTATTGGGTAATGCCGCGAGCGTTGAGCTCTTTGAAGGCAGCGACGTCCTCGGGGGAAGCGAAGACCGCCTGTGAGAGCTGGCTCGTGCCCTGCTTAAAGGTCATGCCGCCGATATTGACTTCCTTCACCTCGATACCCGCGTCGAGGAGACGGACGACATCGGCGGGGGTCTCGACGACGATGATCGCTTTCATGGTGGCGTACTTCTCGTTTTTGTAGACGCGCGCTGCCTTGTCGACCGAGAGCACATGCACTTTCACGGCGCCGCCCGTCTGGAGCAGCAGCGTTTTGCGCAATTCGTCCTCGGCCGCGCCGTCGGATACGGCCAGGATTGATTCGGCACCGAGGGTGCCCGCCCAGTTATTGGCGACCTGGCCGTGGACCAGCCGCGAGTCGACCCGCATCAGTTTGATTTCCATCAGAGTTCATCCCCTTCTTCACTTGAGGTGGTTGTTGTTGTTGGTGTGTAACTTTCGGAGAACACCCGCACGCTCGCCTGGCCGGCAAGTTGTCCTGCCTTGACCAGCTTTGTGAGGGTCACCCCGGAGCGCTGACGTCGGGCGAGAACCTCGATCAGGATCGGCAGGTTCACGCCCGTGAGGATGTCAGCAGAGCCGCGCGGGGCGACGAACCGAGCGGCTGCGTTGTAGGGACTGCCGCCGAACAGGTCGACGAGGAACAAGACGTCGGTCTCGCCGAGCTGGTTCACGGCCTCCTCGTATTTGGCCAGGAGGTCGTCGGGTCCCTCGGACGGCGCGAACGTGATGGCGGCCGCCTTTTCGATGGTGCCGGCGATCATTGCCGCGGATTCCAGTAAAGCTGGCGCCAAATTCCCGTGGGCGGCGACGATCAGTGCGATTGGGGGCATGGGGCTCCCTTCAAGGGTGCGTCAAAGTGTCACGCGAACGCAGGCGTGAGCGACTTGGGTTTATCTAAGGGCAAATGGGGGGCAGCGAGTGTTAGCCAGGTACTCGATTGGCCCCAACGTACTCCTGGGAGTGCATTGTGGGCAATCGATTGGGCAAAGTTGAGACAAGGAAATTCTTGCAGGCCGACATGACCGGTTTGACCGTCTGTGTTCAAACGTCGTCAGAGGGGTAATTGGATCGTGAAATACGGTTCAAGTGAGGCCCACGGGAGGCTGCTCCCAGGCGCAGTTACTGAGCGGAAGCCACCCGTGGCAGGCTTGCCTCATGCGCCAATTGATCTCGCAAGGGTCCTCGTTTGAGGCCGCCATCGGCTACTCCCGCGCGGTCGCCGAGGGGCCGTGGGTCTGGGTCTCCGGGACGACCGGCTACGACTACGCCACGATGACCATCAGCTCGGACGTCGCCCTGCAGGCAGCGCAAGCGCTGTCCAACATCGAGGCGGCGCTGCTGCAGGCGGACGCCTCCCTCGCCGACGTGGTGCGCGTCCGCTATCTCCTGCCCAACCCGGACGACTTCGAAGCCTGCTGGCCAGCCTTACGGGCGGCCTTCGGCGACATTCGTCCGGCCGCGACCATGCAGGTCTGCGGTCTCGCCGATCCGGCCATGAAGATTGAGATTGAAGTGACCGCCTACAAGGGCGCTCAGGCCTGAGATCCGCCAGCCTCGGCCCCGGCCGAGCGGGGCATCTCGATCAACGGCGGTTCAGTCAGCGATCCCAGGGCGGAGTCGGATGCGAGTAGGGCCTCCGCCAAACCCGGGCGGGGATCGATCAAGTCGTCCGGGAGCGGAGCCCCGCCGACTGGCAGGGTGGCAGTCACGACCCAGGTCGGCCCCTCGGGGATGGCCGAGAAGGTACCGCCCACGAGGCTGACGCGTTCCCGCAAGCCGCGCAGCCCGAACCCGGCGGGTGCTTCGCGGACGGTCGCCTCGACGTCCCGCGAGGATTCCACCCGGACCTGGGCGGAGTCGCCGTCAAGAGTGAGCCGCACGGCGTAGCACGCCCCGGCCGGGGCATGTCGTAGGACGTTCGCCGCGGTCTCCTGCGCGATGCGGCACAAGGTGCGACGCAGGCTGGGCTCAAGCTCATCGATGCCGTCCTCGCAGGTGCTGGCGACGTGGAAGCCGTGCCCGCGCAGGGTGGCGGCGATGCGGTCGATGCAGACGGACGGGATCGACCGCCCCAACTCCACCTCAAGGTTCTCCATCGCCGTGCCCTCCTGGCGAAGGACCCCCAACAGTCCCCGAAGTTCAATCAGCGCCGAACGGGTTGCGGTCTCGACCCGCTCCAAGGCGCCCCGAAGCTCGGTGACATCGCGGCTACCGCCGTGGGCCGCTACCTCGGAGGTCATGATGGCGAGTTGGTAGGCGACCACGCCGTGAAGGTCCCGGGAGAGCGCGTGGCGCTCGTCCGTCCGGACGCGTTCGAGCTCACTCTCCAGGGCGGAGATGGTGGCGCGCGATTCGGCCTGGCGACCGTAGTACCCCCGGATGGCGACCCCGATGCCCAGGGCGAGCGCCCACACCACGGCGAAGAAGGTCAGGGTGTAGGTCAGCGATCGGCCAGGATTGATGCTGACGTGAGCCGCGAGGTAGGCGAAAGAGACACCTAGGGCTGCGGCGAGTTCGCGCCACGGACGTTTGGCTGCAAAGACCGCGATCACCAAGGTGGTCAGGACGGTGTCGGCCGCGCTCGGCCACACGAGACAGGCGAAAATCGGGGGAATGGCCAGCAGGGCGCCCTGGACGGGTCGCCTGGGGATCATGAGCGCTGCCGCCACGGCGAGGACCGCCACCCCGACGCGTGGCAGCTCGGACAGCGATTCGAGAGCCGTCAGATCCGAAGCCACGACGACGACGAACGTCAACAGCGCACCGACGGCCAAGCGGCTTCCCCACACCGCCGTTTGGTGTGGCCTCGCCGTATTTCTCTGGGGCATGGTCATGCCCTCGGCAGGTTTGCTACGACGACCCATTCCCGGCCGCGGCGCCCAGCTTCAAGGCTGCCGCCGGACAGGTTCACCCGTTCATGCAGGCCGCGGAGTCCGAGGCCGCCGGGGGAGGGGATCCGCCGTGGGGAGCCAAAGGGGGAGACAACCTCCACGTGTATTTCGTCCGTCGAAACCTGGACGCCCAACTGGCACTCCCCGCCGTCCGGGCCGTGCTTGAGGATGTTCGTCACCGATTCGCGTAAAAGGCGGACGAGCGTCCAGCGAATGGTGCCTTCGAGGTCATCCACGTCGGGATCGATCGCGACCACCGTCGGATGGTCAGCGGCCAACAGAATGTCGCGGAGCCGGGCGATCTCGGTGGTGACCGGGGCCTCCTCGAGGTCGGAACGGTCGTGGGGTGGCGAGCCCATCACCCCCACCAGCACGCGAAGCTCGCTGAGGGCCGATTGGGCGGCCACCCCGACGCGCGCAAGCACCAGCGCTAGCTGGTCGGGGTCGTGGCTTTCTTTGTGGCCCATGATTTGCAGCGACACGATCGACAGCTGATGCGCCACCAGATCGTGCAGTTCGCGGGCCAAGTTGGCGCGTTCCTCGGCCCGAGCGTCGAGGTTCGCCTGGCGGAGCGCCACGATGCGCCCTTGATTCTTGGCCTGGGTTGCCTCGAGTTGACGGACGAGCACCCCTCCGGTGACGGCGCACAGCCACATGGTGCTGGCGGTCCCGTAGACGCTCACGGGCTGCGGGTTGAGTGGTGCTCGGAGAGCGAGTTCGACTGCGGCCAGCGCGGTCGCGCCCAGAATCCACCATCGCGAGCCCTGCGCGCACGCCATCAGAAGGGCTACCGCGACGATGGCGAGGTCGAAGGCGTTCGTGGCTCCCAGGGGGGCGATCAGGGCCGGCAACGCGACGAGGAAGCCCCAGCGCGGACGCCAGACCATGAGCCCCAAGGAGACGAGCGTCCACACCGCCACGAACCACTCGCCCGCGGGCGACAACCAAGTGTGGGAGAAAGTTTCAGGGGAGACGAGGGCTGCGGCAATGGCGAGCGCGGCGACGCCGAGAGTCACGATGATCTCGCTCACCAGAGTCGGGGAGAGGTGCGGCCGCGCCACGCGCGCTTTCGCGGCGGTGGTGCTGGTCATGACGTCTCCCTCCGTGGTTCATCGTAGTGAGCGCCGCCCGGCTCGAATGTCTCCATCATGCGACTGGCCCACGATGAATATCGCAATTCGGCGCAGATTGTTCGCCACATACCCTTCCACGATCTACCATGCGGTCATGGTCTTGTCGGTGCTCATTGTTGACGACGAGCCTTTGGTGCGGGATGCCTATCGGGCGTTCTTGCAGCGTCGCCCCGAATTCGAGTTGGTGGCCGAGGCGACCAATGGTGAGGAGGCCGTGGCGGCGGCCTCGCAGCATCTTCCGGACGTCGTGCTCATGGATCTGCAGATGCCCGTCTTGGACGGTGTCGAAGCGACCCGCCAAATTTGCGCGGCGCGTCCGGATGCCTGCGTCGTGGTGATGACCACGTTCTCCACGACCGAACGCATCGTGCCCGCCTTGCAGGCCGGCGCGGCCGGATACCTCTTAAAGGACGTCACTGCCGAGGGCCTCACCAAAGCGATCCACCAAGCCGTCCTCGGTGAGATGCCGCTGGCCGCGGCCGTGCGGCGGGCGTTGGTTCAGACGGTGGCCGCCTCTCACGTGGAGTCGGAGGCCCGCCTGACCCCCCGCGAGACCGAGCTGGTGACCCTGCTTGCCGAGGGGCTCAGCAATGCCCAAATTGCCGAGCGGATGTTCTTGTCCGAAGGGTCCGTGAAGCAGTATCTGTCGCAGGTCGCGACGAAGTTGGGCGTCCGAACCCGGACCCAAGTGCTCGTTCGGGCCATCCAAACAGGACTTGTCACGCCCTAACTTTCGGTCAAAGTTCGGAGAGTTTCGCCATTTGGGTGGCGGTCAATCCGGTCTCGGGTGGTGTGATCGAGGGCGTCGGCCACCCCCAACGACTGGAGAAACCCTATGACCGCCGCCGCCCTTCGCTCTGCGGATCACACCGCAGACACGACGGCCCCCCTCGTCATCGCCAATCAGGTTACGAAGGCTTTTGCCGTCGGACGGCGGCAGATCGAGATCCTCCACGGTGTTTCGCTGCAGGTGCGGCCTGGCGAGATGGTGGCGGTCATGGGTCCTTCGGGTTCCGGCAAGTCCACCCTCATGTACTGCTTGGCGGGGTTGGAGCCGGTGACCTCCGGGGACGTGCTGATCGCCGGAAAGTCCTTGGCAGGGATGTCGCGCGGACGCCTAGCGCAACTCCGGCGCCGAGACATTGGATTCGTCTTTCAGCAGTACAACTTGATCCCGACCCTCTCGGCCTACGAGAACGTGGCCTTGCCCTACCGACTGCGGCGCGAGGCGCCCCCGCGGGAGCTCATTGAGGGGACGCTCGAGGCGGTGGGCATTGCCGCCCTCAGCAACGCGATGCCCACCTCGATGTCGGGGGGCGAGCAGCAGCGCGTCGCCCTCGCCCGGGTGCTGGCGCAGCGTCCGCAGGTGATCTTCGCGGACGAGCCCACCGGGGCGCTCGATACCAACTCCGGGCGCGCCGTGCTGGCCGAACTTGCCGAGATCGCGCACCAGCCAGGACAGTGCGTCCTCACTGTGACCCACGATCCCGCGGTGGCGGCGACGTGTGATCGGGTCCTGTTCCTTCGGGACGGGCACCTGGTTGACGAGTTGCACCAGGCGAGCGCCGAACAGGTCTCGACCGTGTTGACGGGCTTGGCGGCGTCCGTGGGGCCGGTCGCATGAGGCAGTTGCTCGCGGCGGAGATCCGGGGTTCCTGGGTGGCCTGGTTGAGCGTGTTGGCCACGTTTGTCGCGGCCAACTTCGCGCTGGGATTGTCCCTGCTGCAATACGACCTGGGTCGCTCGTACCCGTGGCCCGATCCCTGGGAGGAGGGGCCGCAGATCTTGGTGATCGGCGGAGGATTCAACCTCGCGGCCTCCATCCTGACCTCGCTGGCCGTGATCGGAGCGGCGGCCGGACTGGTCGTCTCCTCGCGGCGTGGGGCGCTAGCTCGCCTGGCCCTGGCCGGAGCATCACCGGGGCAGGTGCTGCGTACGGTGCTGACCCAACTTGCTGTGGTGAGCTTGGCGGGTGCCGTCATCGGTGACGCCCTCGCCGTGGCACTCTTCCACCCCTACCTCGTCGCCGAGGCCGCGGAGCGCGAGTGGGCGACCGTGCCGCCCGCCACGTGGAGCCTCACGAGCTTGCTGTGGAGCAGCGCCCTGTGCGTCGTGGTTGCGATTGTCGGCGGCTGGCGGCAGGCACGGGTCGGTACGCGGGTGCCGCCCGTCGAGGCATTGCGGCAGTCGCAGGGCGCTCCTCAGCGGAGGCCAGGCGTGGGGCGCTGGATCGCCACCGCGCTGCTCGTCGGCTTGGTGGGCTTCGGCGTCGCCGCCATGAAGGGGCTCGGTGAGTCCGACAACCCCGGGGTGCGAAGCTCGATTCTGCAAACAGCCATGCTGCTGCTCCTGCTCGCGGGGGTTACCCTCGCCACCGCGGCACCGCTGTCCGTCGCGGCCATCACGAGGGCATGGACGTCCCTCATCCCGGGCGGGGTCGCCTGGCACTTGGCGCGGCGGACAGTCATCGCCAAGGCGGACCGGCTCGTGAAATCCGTAGTTCCGGTGATGTTCGCGGTCGGCTTGCTCACCGGCATGGTGGGCATCGCCGCTACCTTGAACGCCACCCTGGCCGCGTCGGGATCATCGACCCAACTCGACCATGTGTCGCTCTTCTCGACTCTGAACTTCGTCGGCCTTCCGCTGGTCATCGCCGTGGCCGGCGGTCTCTCGGCGCTTCTCATGATGGGTCGGCAGCGCGACGCGGAGTTGGCGCTGGCGGGCATCGTCGGCGCCACCCCGGCGCAGCGGATTCTGGTCCCGATCATGGAAGCCGTCATTGTGTCGGTGACGGCCTTCCTTCTGGGCATCGCCATGATGGGCACGGGAATCGCCAGCTTGCTGGTCGCGCTCGCGGCGACTCCCGGCGCCAAGGTGGCCGTGGGCATACCTTGGGCCGATCTGGCCATCGTCATGGGCGCGACGACCGTGCTTACGATCGCCGCGACGACGCTCCCGACCTTGCCAGCGTTGCGTCAGCCTGCGCCCGAAGTGGTGGCTCGCCTGATCGCGACGTAAGCGATGATGCGGGGACCGCTCTTTGGGGTACTCAGTGTCGCTATTTCATCACTTGTTGGGGGGGTAGGGCTGCCCCCCTAACTTTCGGACAGTGTTGGCCGCCACACTTAGCCACCATCGTGAGGTGCTGATGTGATGGTCTTGTCATCGCCACCCACCCCCCGGTGGGCACGAGATGCGGGTCCTCCCATCCGCAGAAGGCCAAGGTCAAGGCTTGCTCGTCCCTCCCCGAGTGGCAGCGAGGCTGTCGCGGCAAGACCGCGTTTTCGTCCGGGTGCGTCTGAGGGGGGGTACCCGGACGATCAGCGTTTCTGGGCACATGTCTCAGAGTTCACCGCTCGCCTCGCTGCCTTTCGACCCGCTTCCCGAAATGCTCCACGCGATGGCCGACTGGGCAGCGCAATCTGGGCGTAACGCCCTACCGGGGAATGCCAACAGCCTTCGCGGAGTAGCGCCACAGCCCCGCCACCAACGCTTGGTCCCTCGCGGCCGGCGACGTTTGGGCAATCAGTCGCTTGTCGTAATAGCCGCCCGGTTCGATCGCGAAATCGGGTTGGGTCGCCAGCCAGACCAAGGTGTCCGCTCCCTGCTCGGGCGTCACCATGAACCGCTTCAGGAGCCCGAGGTTGTAGGCAGCCTTGACGAGGCGTCCGCCCGTGGAACCGAACGAGGAGGCGACCACGCCGGGGTGGAAGCAGACGGTCAGGATCCCCCGGGACGTCGTCCGCTGGCTCAAACCCTGCGTGAACAAGATGTTGCACAGCTTGCTGGTGGAGTAGGCCCTCATGGAGGACCAGTTCGCGCCCATTTCGGGGTCGGCCAGGTCGAGCTTTCCGGCCACGTGGGCAGCCGAGGCGGTGTTGATGACCCGGGCCTCGGATGTGATCAGCAGGTCCAGCAGAAGGTTGGTCAGCAGGAACGGGGCCAGGTGGTTCACCTGGAACGTGAGTTCGTGGCCGTCAACCGTCGTCGTGCGAGGGCTGAAGACCCCGCCGGCGTTGTTAGCCAACACGTCGATGCGGGGATAGTTCTCACGGAGGGTGGCGGCCAGTTGGCGCACGTCGTCCAAGCGGGCGAAATCAGCGGCATAGCCGTCCACGCCCAACTCGTTCTTGACGGCCTCAACCTTGCTCGGCGAGCGTCCGATCACCACGACCTGGTCACCGCCTTGGACGAGGGCCCGTGCCGCAGCTCGTCCAACCCCGTCGCTCGCTCCAGTGATCACGACGAGGCGGGGGTGCGGCATGCGACCACTGTAGGTCGCGCCAGCGGCCCTCGGCAGTCAGATCCCTAAGCCGTATCCAGACCGTTACTCCTGGCCGGACGGGCATTGCGCCCTCGTTGCACAGCTGGTGCGGGGGCTATTCATTCGATGCCTGTGTCGGTTATGAGGAGGGCGTGCCTTGGTGGAAGCGCAGGCGCCAACGGCCGTCCATGCGCTGCCACAGCGACGATCGCAACACCACTCGGTCCGGACGTCGGCTTCGCCAGGTCAGCAACACCAGGTCGACGCTGAGAGTCTGGGAAGCGACGTACTCCACCGCGGGCAGGCCGTCGAGGGGCGCGAGCTCGGCCAGGGCCGCAGATCGGGTCCAGAGTCGCCCGGATTGGCCGATCTCGGTGAAATCGGGGTGGAGCAACGCTTCCAGCCGGCGGGGATCACTGCGGATCTCCGACGACAGCAACGCGCGTTCGAGATCGAGGAGGATGTCGGTGACCGACGGCGGTTCGGCGGGCCCCGCGCTGAAAAGGTCGGGTTGATCCGAACGGCGAGAGGGCGCGACGTCGGGGGTGGTCTCACGCGCGGCCCCCTGGAACCCGGGACCCGCATCAAAGGTGGTCCCGCGCTGGAAAGCAGTGGCGGCGTTCCGTGCCCGGACGTCGGCCGCCTCGTTCAGCCGATGGCCAGCGTGCCCCTTGACCCATTCGAACGTGAGCGTGCGTCCGGCGAGTTCGGCGTCGATCTCCTTGAGTAACTCGACGTTCATCACCGGTGAGCCGTCCGCCTTGCGCCACCCCTTGCGCTTCCAGCCGGGCATCCACTTCGAGACCGAGTTGATGACGTATTGGCTGTCACACAGGGCATGGACGCGCTCGCCTGGCACGTGTCGGGTCTGGCGAAGAAGGTCCAGGACGGCCATGAGTTCGCCCATGTTGTTCGTCCCATGAGCCCACCCGCCCGCCGCCCAGCAGTCGTCCGAGACGTACCAGGCCCAGCCAGCGGGGCCCGGGTTGGAAAGCGACGAGCCGTCGGCGGCAGCGGTGATCACGGCAGCCATTCTGGCACCTGCCAAGATGGGGCCATGGTGCAGTGGCCCGCGGCGGGGTATCGCGCGACGTCGACGACCGAGGTGAAAAGGTCTCGGTTTCTCTGCACTCTGGCGCGCACCGACGACGAAGCCGCCGCCCGTGAACTCATCGCGGACGCTCGGCGCACCTGGCCGGACGCTCGCCATCACTGCTCCGCATTCATCCTGAGCGCTCTCGGCGAGAACCCCACGGAGCGTTCTTCGGACGACGGCGAACCCGCCGGAACTGCGGGCACTCCGATGTTGGAGGTGCTGCGCGGTTCGCGGCTGCTGAATGTGACCGCCGTCGTCACCCGCTACTTCGGAGGGGTGCTGCTGGGGACGGGCGGGTTGGTCCGCGCCTACGCCGACGCGGTGACGCAAGCCCTGGTGATGGTGCCGCGGGTGAGCCCGGAGGCGCGCCATACCTTCAGCCTGGAGGTGACCCACCTTGAGGCAGGTCGCCTCGAGGCCGAACTGCGGGCGCTGGGCGTCGGCATCGGCGTGGTCACCTACGGCGAGGTCGTCACGATCGAGGCCGAGGTCGCCGACCCGGCCCCCTTCTCTGGCCTGATCGCGAACCTCTCCCACGGCACCGTTGTGCCGATGCCGCTGGGCACCCGCGTGGTGGAGGTGCCGCTGTGAGTCTGATGCCCGCTCCCATGGGGGAGGGTCGCATGTATGGCCCCCGTCGCGTCGATGAGGACGATCGCCGTCGGCTGAATGAGTCGCCGGTGAAGGCTTCCCGTGTGATGGCCCTCTTCCGCCCCTATTGGAAGCGGCTCACCCTTGTCGTGTTCGTCATCGTCGTGGCCTCCCTGATCGGGCTGGCCCAGCCGTTCCTCCTGCGCGAGGTCATCGACGTGGCCTTGCCCACCGGCAACACCAGCCTCCTCGCCTGGTTGTGCCTCGGTATGGTCGCGGTGGCCGCTGTGACTGGCCTCCTCAGCCTCGTCCAGGCCTGGCAAGCCACGCTCGTGGGGCAGGCCGTCATGCACGACCTGCGGGCGCGAGTATTCAGGCATCTGTTGCGTCAGTCGCTGGCCTTCTTCAAGGCCACCCGGGCCGGGGAGATCCAGTCGCGACTCTCCAGCGACGTCGCCGGGCTGCAGTCGGTCGTCACCAATACCGCCACCTCGATCGCCGCCAACGTCACCACCGTCATCGGGACGCTCGCCGCCATGGTCGCCCTGAACTGGCGCCTGACGCTGGTGTCGCTGGCGATCCTGCCGCCCGCGGTCTTGCTGACCCGTCGGGTCGCTCTCGTGCGTCGCGACATCACGGCCCAACAGCAGCGCGTGTTCGCCAACCTGTACGGCCAGGTGGAGGAGTCGTTGTCGGTCAACGGGGCCTTGTTAACCAAGACCCTCGGCACCGCCCCAGCGCGCTCGGAGGAGTTCGAGGCCACCTCCCGGGAGCTGATCGACCTGGAGCTCCGCGCGCAGTTGGCGGGCCGGTGGCGGATGGCGACCATGCAGATTGTCTTCGCCGCGATCCCGGCCGCCCTCTACCTCGCGGCCGGGTTCCCGACCGTATCGGGAGGCATCTCCATCGGCACGCTCATCGCCTTTGCAACGCTCCAGGTAGCGATTTTCCGGCCCGTGATGCAGTTGCTCAACGTGGGCGCCGATTGGATTGCCTCGATGGCGCTGCTCAGCCGGATCTTTGGCTACCTGGATCTGCCGGTGGACGTCCCCGAGCCCGCACACCCCGTACCGATGCCGCGCGGCGCCGTCCGCGGTGAGGTGCACTTCCGGGACGTCAGTTACCGCTACCCGGACGCGGATGTCGACGCGCTCACCCACATCGAGCTGACGATCCCGCCCGGTCGGACGCTCGCCGTCGTGGGCGAGACCGGCTCGGGGAAGTCCACACTGGCCCTGTTACTCGGGCGCTTGGCCGATCCCACGTCCGGGTCGATCACCATCGACGGGGTCGACCTACGCGAGATCAGTTCCGGCGACCTGGCGGGATTCTTGGGGGTGGTCTCCCAGGAGACCTACCTCTCGCACGACACGGTGGCCGCCAACCTGCGCCAGGCCGTGCCGGGAGCCACCGAGGACGAGTTGTGGACGGCGTTGGCGGCCGCGCACGTCGACGGTCTGATCGCGTCGCTGCCCGATCGGCTCGACACCGTCGTGGGGGCCCGTGGGCACCGCTTTTCGGGAGGCGAGCGGCAGCGGTTGGCCATCGCCCGCACCCTGTTGTCGAACCCCAGGATCCTCATTCTTGACGAGGCCACCTCGGCACTCGACAACGAGACCGAGCGTGAGGTGCAACTGGCGATCGATGCCCTCGCCGTTGGGCGGACGACCCTCACCATCGCCCACCGACTCACCACCATCCAGGACGCCGACGAGATCGCCGTCCTCGAATCCGGGACCGTGATCGAGCAAGGTACCCACGAGGAGCTTGCCCGGGCCGTTGGCCGTTACGCCCAACTGCTTTCCCGGGGACTGCAAGGCCCGGACACGACGCCCGCGTGACAGACTTGGACGCATGCTGATCGTCACATCCAACGACATTCCGGGCTACCAGATCGACGCCGTCCTCGGCGAGGTCATGGGCATGACCGTGCGAAGCGCCAACATCGGCGCCAACCTGGTGGCGGGCTTCCGATCCATCGGCGGCGGCGAGGTCACCGAGTACACCAAGCTCGTCTACGAATCCCGCCAGCAGGTGATGGCGCGCATGTGGCAAGAGGCCGTGAATCGCGGTGGCAACGCCATCATCGCGATGCGGTTCGACAACGGCGACATCGCGCAGTCCTTCACCGAGGTGTGCGCCTATGGCACGGCGGTCGTGGTCACCCCGATTGCGGCAGGGCAGCCGGGCGCCACGCCGCAGTCGAGCTCCGACGCCGCCAACCGCGGGCAGGCACAGTAGTCACTCGCCGCCTGCCGGATGCGCTCCGCGCGTGGGGACCGATGTTCTTTCGCGGACGCGGCATGATGGTCTGATGGTTTCCAGGAAGGCGGAGGGGTCCGCCGCGGCCGATCTGAGCAAAGCCTCCGCGCTCTGGCTCACGCGCGACACGATCCTTGTGTCGCCGTCGCTGATTCCGTTCGGCGCGGACGCGGACGAGCTGGAATGGCTCCTGCAGTGGTCCGAGGGCGGCGGGATCGATCCCGACGCGTCCGAACCCCTTCCGTGGGGCAGCGCCTGGCTGGTCGCCGAGGGATGGCCTTCCCCGGACTTGCTGGCTCGGGCTCCCCACGTCGCTGGCCATCGGGTCCTGCGGCTTGACGCCGAGACGGTCGCGGTCGCTCCGGAGATCCTCAAAGGCCAGATCGTCGTAGCGGGCCACGCTGCCTCCGGGCGGCTGGTGGGTGCGACGGGCGTCCAGATCGCCGGAGTGTTGGACGACCTCTATTCCGACGCGGCCAACGCGACGCTCGGGGTGTCGTGGGATGCGGGACGTCCCACTCTGCGCGTGTGGGCCCCTACGGCCCGCCAGGTGGAACTGCTGCTGTGGACGCACGGCGACGGTCACGGCGAGCCCGACCTCGCGCGTCCGATGGAGCCGGCTCCCGATGGCACGTGGGCGCTTGTGGGGGAGCCCGGCTGGCGTCATGGCCGCTACCGCTATCGGATCACCGTCTACGTTGCCGCCTTCGGCCGCGAGGTGGTGAATGTGGTCAGCGACCCTTACTCGTTGGCCCTCACCATCAACTCCACTCACTCGCTGGTCATCGACCTCGACGACCCGGCGTTGGTCCCGGACGTGTTTCGGGAAGCGCCGCAGCCGACGCTGGCCACCCCCGTGGATCAATGCATCTATGAACTCCACGTCCGGGACTTCTCCATTCACGACAAGACCGTCCCGCTGCCGGTGCGGGGCACCTACCTGGCCTTCGCCGAGGATTCGGCCGGCACCCGACACCTGCGCGGGCTGGCGGCGGCGGGCCTGAACACCGTCCAGTTGCTGCCGGTGTTCGACAACGCGAGCGTCGAGGAGCACCACTCGTTCCGCGCAGCCCCCGAGAAGGCAAGCCTGATGGCGCTGCCTCCCGATAGTCCCGAGCAGCAGCGCCGCGTCCGCGAGTCAAGGAACCGCGACGGCTTCAACTGGGGCTACGACCCGTTCCACTACTTCGCCCCCGAGGGCTCTTACGCCACGATGGCGGCTGCGGACACCGCAGCGCGGATCACCGAGTTCCGCACCATGATCGGCGCGCTGCACGCCATGGGGCTCCGCGTCGTCACCGACCAGGTGTTCAACCACACGGCCACCTCGGGGCAGAACAGCAAGTCAGTGCTCGACCGGGTCGTACCCGGCTATTACCACCGCCTCAGCTTGGAGGGCGAGGTCGAGACTTCGACCTGCTGCGCCAACATCGCCACCGAGAACCTGATGGCGCAAAAGCTCATGGTGGACGCCTGCGTCGTGTGGGCCAAACATCACCGCGTGGACGGCTTCCGCTTCGACCTGATGGGCCACTCCAGCAAGGCGAACCTGCTGGCCGTGCGGGCCGCCCTGGACGCGCTGACCGTCGAACGCGACGGCGTCGATGGACGCGCGGTCACCATGTACGGCGAGGGCTGGAACTTCGGCGAGGTGGCGTGGGATGCCCGCTTCGTCCAGGCCCGGCAGGGCAACCTGGGCGGCACCCACATCGCCACCTTCAACGATCGGTTGCGCGATGCCGTCCGCGGCGGTGGACCTTTTGACGAAGATCCACGGGGGCAGGGCCTCGGCACCGGGTTGTTCACCGACGACAACGGCTCCCCGATCAATGGCGATCGCGGCGCCCAGGAGCGGCGGTTGTTCAGCCAGACGGATCTGGCCCAGATCGGGCTAGCGGGTGGGCTGCGCCGTTTCGCGTTCGCCTCGGCGGGCAGCGGCACGTTGCTGCGCGGCGACGGGTTCGAGTACTCCATGGGCTCCGCGGGCTATTGCGACGCCCCCGATGAGGCCATCAACTACGTCGACGCCCACGACAACGAGACCCTCTTCGACGTCTTGGCGCTCAAGCTGCCGGTGGGGACACCGATGGCCGACCGCGTCCGCATGAACACCGTGTGCCTGGCGTTCGCGACCCTGTCGCAATCGCCGGTGCTGTGGCATGCGGGTTCGGACTTCTTGCGCACCAAGAACCTCGACCGAAACTCCTACAGCTCGGGCGATTGGTTCAATTACCTGGACTTCTCGCTGACGCACAACGGCTTCGGTGCGGGCCTCCCGCCCGAGCAGGACAACGGGCACGTCTGGTCCTACCTGCGTCCGCTGTTGGCCAACCCCGACCTGCGTCCGGCCTCGACCGACATTCGGGCGGCGCACGCCCAGGCCCTCGACCTGTTGCGGTTGCGGGCGTCGAGCCGGCTGTTCCGCCTGGGTCGTGCCGAGGCCATCATCGAGAAGGTTTCCTTCCCGGTGTCGGGCAGTTGGGTGCAGCTTCCTGGCGTGATCGCGATGCTCTTGGACGATCGCCGCGGCGCCCCCGTTGATCCGATGTTTGTGGAACTGCTCGTGGTGTTCAACACCACCCCGCACGAAGTGCACCAGGCGCTGCCGGGGGTCTCCGGGCAGGGCTGGGTGCTGCACCCGGTGCATGAGGCGGGCGCCGACGAGATCGTCCGTCGGACGCATTGGACGGGCGACGGAGTGACCATCCCCGGCCGGACGGTCGGCGTCCTGGTCCGTCCGCGGGACTGAGCCCGTGGAGGTCCTGGCCGATCTGTGGCGACGCGCCACGGTGACCACGCCGGTCTTGGAGTGGCAGCAGGCGGCGATCGCGGGCCTCGTGGCCCTCGCGGTCCTGGTGTTGGCCTGGAAGCCCGCCCGGATGCCGCTCACGGTCTGCCACGAGGGCGGTCACGCCGTGGTTGCCTTGCTCACCGGGCGCCGCCTGCGGGGCATCCGATTGCACGCCGATACGTCGGGCCTGACCCGCACGAGCGGGCCGGCCGGCGGCTTCGGGCAAGGGCTGATCTTCTTCGCGGGCTACCCCGCACCTGCGCTGGTGGGGCTCGCGGCCGCCGCCGCCGTCCGCGCCGGTCACGCGGCGGGGTTGTTGTGGACGATCGTGCTGCTGTCGGCCGTCATGCTGCTGGGGATCCGCAACTGGTACGGCGCCCTGGCCATGGTGGTGATCGGCGGCGGCCTGGCCCTCACCAGTTGGTACGCCCCGCCTTCGGCCCTGGGCTGGGTTGGTGCGGGGCTGGCGTGGCTCTTGCTGCTCGGCGCGCCGCGCGTGGTCCTGGAGGCTTTTCGCGATGCGAAAGGCAAGGGCTCCGACGCCGATCAGTTGGCGGCCCGAACCCACGTTCCCCGGGTGGTGTGGCTGGTGCTATGGCTGCTGATCACCGTGGGCTGCCTCGCCCTGGGCGGGTTCTGGCTGCTCCCGGGCCTGCCACTTCCTCGGTGACACGGGGCGTCGCTGGCTGGTGCTTTTGTCGGTGGCACCTGCTGTGATGGGGCATGGCAATTGCGCGAAACCCGAAGGTGGTCCTGGACTGCCCGGACGAGATCTCCCTCGCCTCGTTCTACGGAGCCCTGCTCGGCTGGAAGGTGGTCCTCGAAGAGGACGACGACGAGCAGTGGGCCGAGGTCACCGGACCGGAAGGACAGGTACTCGCTTTCCAAGGAGTCGAGAACTATCGAGTCCCCACCTGGCCGGTGAGCGAGGTGCCCCAACAGTTCCACCTGGACTTTGTGGTCGATGACCTCGACGAGGCGGAGGCAGCGGTCCTCGAGTTGGGAGCGACCAAGGCCGACTTCCAGCCCGGCAAGACTTTCCGGGTCTTCCTCGACCCTGTTGGTCACCCGTTCTGCTTCTGCCTGCACTAGCTCCTTTGTCGCTGCTCGTCGGCAACCCACAGGGCCCCCAAGGTTGCTCTGAGGTCGCCCAGCGCGGCGCCGGTGGTGGCGAGGCGCTCGTCGTCCCAGGCAACGGCGGGATCTGGTTCGGCCGCTCCGAAGAAGAGAAACGCCTGGGCCAGCGTGGCGGCGCTCCACGGCGCCGCACGGGTTGAGCCGAAGGCGGTGCGGGTGGATTCGCCCAGCACCGCGTCCGGATCGGAATAGGCCTGGATCAACAGCCCCGTAAACGAGGCGCTCGTCAGCAGCGCAAGGTCGGGCCAATCGACCGAACTCGCGTCCCGGAGTCGGTAGCCCATGAGGCCAGCCGCGGCCCGCAGTGCCGCTTCTCGGCGAGATTGGAAGCCGCGTTCGGTCGCACTCAGGGCTGCTGCGACCCGGGCCCGCAGGGTACCGTCCGGCAGCCCGCCGTGGGCCGCGCGTAGCATCACGAAGCCGCGCCAGGTGCTGGACGCCAAGGCGAGGGTGAAGTCGGCCGCCGTGATGAGGCGCATCAGTTCGACGATGAGGTCGCGGCGCCCTTGTGGGGTGGTGATCCCCGTGACCAGGTCCGGGGCCAAGCGGCTCGTCGCGTCGAGATACACCGTGAGGTCGTCGGTGAGTTGAGTGTGTTCCGCGACGTGGAGTAGCAGGTCCGCGGCGTACAGGTCCTTGGTGGGCCAGCGCCGGTAGGACGACGTCCGCGAGACCCCCGCGTCCGTGATCAGCTCCTCCATGCGCAGGTGCTCGAGCGACAGCGACAGGCCTTGGGTTGCGATGAGGCGCTCGCCGGCTGCCAGCATTCGGCCTTCGGTGTCGGCGTCGGACAATCGCGGACGGCGACGGGGGTTCCGCTGGAGTTGCAGAGGATCGGACACGCCACTAGTGTGACAGAAAGATACTTGGTACTTGAAGTACCAAGTGTGAACGAGGGTAGCCACCGCGATCTGCCTCCTGGCAGCACGCGACGCTGATCCCGCGATTCCTCAAACGAAGAAGGTGCCCCATGAAAGTTCTCTTGGTGGTCGAGTCGATGTTCGGCAACACGGCGGCGGTCGCGCAGGCCATCGCCGCCGGTCTCCGAGGCGCGTCCGCCGAGGTTGAACTGGTCGCGGCAGACCACGCGCCGAATCCCGCCGGCGCCGACCTGGTGCTGGTCGGGGCGCCAACCCACAACCTCGGCCTGCCGACGCCCAAATCGCGGGAGATCGCCGCCAGCCAGGGCGCCGAGGTGCCCGCTTGCGGAGTTGCCGAATGGCTCGCGTCCCTCGGGCGGTTCGATCGCCGCAATGTGGCCTCGTTCGACACGGCCGTCCCGAGCGTCTTCTCGGGTTCGGCGGCCAAGCAGATCGTCCAGCGCGCTCGGCGACTGGGCGCGACGATCGTGGACCGACAAAGCTTTCGGGTCGCCGGATCGCCGCCGGTCCTGGCGGACGGCGAGTTGGCACGGGCAGAGGGGTGGGGTCGCGATCTCGTGGCCAAGGCGTCACCCGTCCGCTGAGGTGCGTCCACCGGCCGGCCCTGGTGGGGCCCCTCTGGGGCCTGAGTGACGGCACGCCACGTCGCTGAACGTTCGTGCAGCCCCCGTGGACGGATGTTCAGCCCTTCCGCAGGGGGGTGCACCTTTTCCGCGTCGGGGCCGGAGGTGTTTCCCCGGCCCGGGTAGGGGATTTAGCCTGAGGCGAATCCCAGGAGTACGACGAGGTGATCCATGAGACGACTGTCAGCTGACGTTGTTGTCATTGGCGGTGGAGCGACCGGCGCGGGGGTGGTACGCGATGTTGCGATGCGCGGCTACTCCGCGATCCTTGTCGACCGCGCCGACCTAGCCCAAGGCACGACCGGCCGCTACCACGGCCTACTGCACTCGGGTGGCCGCTACGTGGTGAGCGATCCCCGCTCCGCCACCGAGTGCGCCGAAGAGAACGCCATCGTCACGCGCATCCACGCCGACGCCGTGGAGCGCACGGGCGGGCTGTTCGTGGTCACCCCCGCCGACGATCTGGAGTTCTCCGACCGCTTCCTGCGCGGTGCCATCGACACCAAAGTGCCGGTCGAGGAGATCTCCCTCGCCGAGGCCTTCAAGCGCGAGCCGCGCCTGAACCCCGGCATTCAGCGGGCGTTCGCAGTCCAGGACGGTTCGGTCGACGGCTGGCAAATGGTCTGGGGTGCGGCGAACTCGGCGAAGAACTACGGCGCCCAGATCCTGACCTACCACGAGGTGGTCAAGATCGACACCGCCGACGGGGCGGTCAAGGCCGTTCATTGCGTCGACCGCAAGACCGGCGAGGACGTGGCCATCGAGGCAGGCTTCGTCATCAACGCGGCAGGTGCCTGGTCCGGACGCATCGCGGCCATGGCCGACTGCCCCGACGTGGAGGTCGTCCCGGGTCGCGGCATCATGATCGCGATGAATCACCGGCTGGTGAACCACGTGGTCAACCGCTGCGTGTACCCCGCCGACGGCGACATCATCGTCCCGGTGCACACGGTCTGCATCATTGGCACCACCGACGTGAAGGCCGACGATCCCGATCACCTGTCGATCCCGCGCGACGAGGTCCAAAAGATGCTGGACGACGGCGACCTGCTCGTCCCCGGCTTCCGCGAGGCCCGGGCCGTCCACGCCTGGGCCGGGGCCCGTCCGTTGGTCAAGGACGCCCGCGTGTCGGCCACCGACACCCGGCATATGAGCCGCGGCATGTCGGTGCTCGACCATGCCGAGCGCGATGGCGTGAAGGGACTACTGACCATCACCGGCGGCAAGCTGACCACCTATCGGCTCATGGCCGAGCACGTGGTCGACCAGATGTGCGAGCAGCTGGGCGACCCGCGTCCGTGCCGGACGGCCGACGAAGCGGTGCCCAAGTCTGAGTCCGGCGCGAACTACCTGGTCACGCACCGCCTCGGTGAACGCGAGCACGACCGCCTGGACGACCAGGTGCTTTGCGAGTGCGAGCTCATGACCAAGAAGATGTTCGTCGAGGCCTTGGACGAGCAGCCGCGCGGTTCGTTCGACGACCTGCGCCGCCAGCTTCGCCTGGGCATGGGGCCTTGTCAGGGCGGCTTCTGCAGCATGCGCGCCACCGGCGTGGCGCTCGAGACCGGCCACATCGACATCGACCGCGCCACGGAACTGCTGCGCTTGTTCCTCAAGAACCGCTGGATCGGCCTGTGGCCGATCTTGCACGGCGAACAACTGCGCCAGACCGCCCTCGATAACTGGATGTTCCACTCCACGTTGAACATTGATCACCTGCCCGAATCCACTCAAGAGGTGGCGCTGTGAGTACCCCCCATGTCGTCGTCATCGGTTCCGGCCTGGCCGGGCTCACTGCCGCCCACCGACTCATGGCCGGAGGCGCCCGGGTGACTTTGGTCACCAAGGGGCTCGGTGGCTTGCAGCTCTCGCAGGGCACGATCGATGTGCTCGGGTACGCCCCCGGGCGGGTCGAGCGTCCGCTGGAGTCCCTGGCTTCCTTACCCGCCGAGCATCCCTATCGGACCATCGGCGCCGAGGCCGTGGCCACCGCCCTCGGCTATCTCACCGACGTGGTGGTCGACGATCTGCTCGCCGGCGAAGCCGCCCAGAACGTGTGGCTGCCCACGGCCGTGGGCGCCGTGCGTCCGACCGCGCTGGCGCAGCCGTCGATGCTGGGCGGGCAGTGCGTCCGCGGGGCGCGATTCGTCATCGTCGGACCCAAGCAGCTCAAGGACTTCCATCCCGCGCTCATCGCCGGCAACCTCGCCCGCACCGACCTCCCCGACGGGGGCCGGTTGGACGCCCGTCCGGCGAGTTTCGACCTCCCTGGCCGCGACCACGAGGTCGATTCGTCCGGGCTCACCTACGCGCGGGCGCTGGACGATCCGGCCTTCCGTGCCCGGTTCGCCGCCGCGGTGAAGCCGCTGGTGGAACCGGGGGAGAGCGTCGGCCTCCCCGGCATCCTCGGCCTGAAAGACCGCAACGCCTGGCGGGCGCTGCAAGACCTCATCGGTCACCCGATCTTCGAGATCCCGCTGCCACCACCCTCGGTGCCCGGCATGCGCCTCAATGAAACGCTCACGAATGGCCTCAAGGCTGCCCGGGCGCGGTTCATCCTCGGCTCCAAGGTCGTGGGCTTCGCGGCCGACGGCGACGTCCTGCGCTCGGTGACCCTGGGCGAGGCCGGACGCCAGGTTGTCATCGCCGCCGATGCCTTCGTGCTCGCGGCGGGCGGCTTCGAAAGCGGCGCGCTCGACATGGACAGCTATGGCGTCGTGACCGACACGATCTTCGGCCTGCCCCTGGTGGGGCTGGACGCCCCGCTGATCCACGGCGACTACTGGGGGGCGGCCCAGCCGGTGTTCGCCGCTGGTGTTGCGGTCGACTCCTCGATGCGAGTGCTGGACGGCGATCGCGTGGTGTACGCCAACCTGCGCGCGGCGGGCGGCGTCCTCGCGGGGGCGCAGCGCTGGCAAGAACTATCCGGTGATGGCATCGCGGCGGCCAGCGCTGTGATCGCCGCCGATTCGATCCTGGGAGGGCGGGCATGAACGACTTCGCACATCTGGCGGTGACGCGCGCGAGCCTCGACAACTGCGTGAAGTGCACGATCTGCGAGACGCAGTGCCCGGTCATGGCGGTCACCTCGAAGTTCCCCGGGCCGAAGTACATCGGGCCGCAGGCCGAACGCTTCCGCAATGGCGAATCGGTTGACCATTCGCTCGATTACTGCTCCGGCTGCGGCATCTGCACGCTGAGCTGCCCACAGGGCGTCCAGATTGCCGAGCTCAACGCTCAGGCCCGCGCGGTCATGAAGGAAGACCACATGCCACTGCGCGACCAGTTGGTCTCGCGGACGACCGTCATGGGCGCTCTGATGACCCCCGTGGCGCCCCTGGCCAACGGCGCGCTGCGCATCAAGCCGCTGCGCAAGATCGTCCAGGCGATCGTCGGCATCCACGAGGACGCCCCGATGCCGGTGGCCAACGGACGCACGTTCGAGGCCTGGTTCAACAAGCGTCCGAAGCGGACGACCCCCGCCCCTCGCGGCGCCCTCGTGTTCTTCCACGGCTGCGCCGGGGAGTACTTCGAGGTCGAGACCTCCATCAAGAGCGTCGAGGTGCTGGAGCACATCGGCTACGAGGTTCTGGTCCCGAAGCAGGGCTGTTGCGGTCTCGCTCAGCAGTCCAACGGGCTGTTCGACACGGCGACCAAGGCCGTCTTGAAGCTGTGCGACGAGCTGACGTCGGCGGGCAAGGACCTGACGATCATCTCCTCGTCCGGTTCATGCACGGGCATGCTCAAACACGAAGCCCACGAGATCATGGGCGTGGACGACAGCCGCCTTAAGGACGTCGGCACGCGCATCCGCGACATCTCGGAGTTCCTCCTGGAGCTGCACGATCAGGGCGAGTTGCCCGAGGACTTCCAGCGCATCGAACAGGTCGTGCCCTATCACGCCCCCTGCCAGCTAAAGAGCCAGGGCATGGGCCTGCCGGTGATCCCGCTGCTGGAGTTGATCCCGGGCCTCACGGTCGTCGAGTCGGGCGCCAACTGCTGCGGCATCGCAGGCACCTACGGCCTCAAGAAGGAGAAGTACGAGATCGCGCAGGCCGTCGGCAAGCCGCTGTTCGACATGGTGAAAGCCACGAATGAGGGGCTCGCCGTGTGCGACACCGAGACGTGCCGCTGGCAGATCCGCAAGGGCACGGGCGTCCAGGTCGAGCATCCCGTGTGGCTGATCCACAAGGCGTACGGCCTGTCGTAGCCCCGACGTGTCTTCGTCCGGCGTCCGTGATCAGGGCGTCGGCGGACGCACCCCCGAGATGGCCGCCTGCAGGCCGCTGTGGACCTCTTCGAGCGTCCGGCCGGGGAAGGCCCGGTGATCGAGCGTGGCCGTCACCAGCGCGCCCAACAGCGACACGGCGACCGAGGTGACGTTGCCCGGGTAGGCATCCGCGTGTTTCATGAGACCGGCCGCGCGTCGCTCCTCGGCGACCTCCATCACGGTCTTGATGAGGGGGGCGATCAGCCGGTCGCGGACGGCCGGCAACTCGGCGGCCCAGGGTCGATGGGTGCGGAACAGCTCGGTCATCAGGAACTGCGCGAGTGCCGGTTGGGCGTCGATGCGGCGCATGGCGGACAGGGCCATCGCCTGCAGCGCCTCCCACCCGACAAGGCCCTCGCCCGCGGACGCCATGTCGTCGGCAATGTCCTCTGCGGCGACCTGGATCACGCTGGTGCACAGTTCGGCTTTGGTGGCGTAGTTGTAGAAGATCGTCCCTTTGGAAACCCCCGCGGCCTCGGCGACCTCGTCCATGGTGGTGGAGCCGTAGCCGCGCTCGGCGAACAGTTCTGCCGCGGCCGCGAGGATGCGCTCCTTCGAGGCGGCGCGTCGCGCCGTGCGTCCATCGGTGCGCTCCACGCTCGCCAGCCTAACGGCGGTCACAGTGAAATGGAGGGATGAAGGCGGACGATCGTCCACGTGCGGGCCCGCGCCGCCCCCCACGTCGAGAGCACCAGGCTCGCCAGGGTGAGGACGCCGAGGAAGGTAACCGACGTCCAGAACAGGGGGTTCAGGTCGCCCGTGATGGCCTCGCGCAGCCCGTTGACCACTTGGGACATCGGCATGAACGTGTGCAGCCACTGGAAGAAGGGGTCGGACGTCACCACCGGATACGTGCCGCCCGCGGACGTCAGCTGCAGCATGAGCAACACCAAGGTGGCCAGCCGTCCGACGGCGGGCCCGAACCAGATGTTGAGTGCCTGTTGCAGGGTCACGAAGGCCGCTGACACCAGCAGCGCAAAGCCCACGAACGCGACCGGGTGGTTGGGGCGCAGGCCCAGCCCGATCACCAGCGTGCCGGTGAGGAGTGCGGTCTGCACGGCGCCGAGAACCAGGGCGGGGGTGGCGTTCTGGGCGACCACGCGGCTGGCAGGGACGGGGGCGGCCAGCAGCCGCTGCGACACCGGGCGCAGCAGCATCCACATGATCATGGCGCCGACGTAGAGGGCCAGCCCGGAGAAGTACGGCGCCATCCCCTCCCCCACGCCTTGGGCTTGGTTGAGATACGAGGCGTCGAGGGCCACCGGGGCGCTCATCACGGTGGCGTTCGCGTCCTGCTGGGCGGTGCTCAGGTCCGGGACGTCCGCCACGGCGGTGGTCAGCTTGTCGGCCAGTTCGTGGGAGCCCGTGGCGAGCTTGCCGAGCCCCTCGTTCAGGCTTGCCTCGCCGGTGACGAGTTGGGCCGCTCCGTCGTCGAGTTGGACGATCCCGGTAGCGAGCTCGCCGGTCTTGGCCGCAAGGGTGGCGGATCCGTTCGCGAGGGTGGTGGCCCCGGTGCTGGCGTCGCCCAACTTCGTGGCGAGGGTCCCCGCGCCTTGGGCGAGCGTCCCGGCTCCGGCGGTGAGCTTGTCGGCCCCCGCGGCGGCGTCGGCCAGCCCCGAGGCGATGCTGGGCGCGGCGGCGGCCAGTTTCGCGTCGCCCGCCGCGACCGCGGTGGCGCCCGCCGAGAGGCTGGTCACGGCGGTCGAGACGCTGCCCATCGAGCCGGAAAGCTGGGTCGTGTAGGCGTCGAACGCCGTCAGGGCCGTGGAGCCGGGGGGCAACTGCGAGGCGAGCAGAGCGCGAAGCTGCGAGGTCGAGGTGGCGAGGGTCCCCGAGGAGGCGGTGAGCTGCCCCGACAGCGTGGTCAGGCCTTGCGCGACCTGGGCCGAGCCGGTCGCCAGCTGGGTCGTGGCGGCAGGGAGGGTGGCGGTCTGGGTGGCGGCGCTGTGGAGGCCGGTGGCAAGCGCGGCCTCACCGGTGGCGAGGCTCTTCGCGCCGCTGGCCAGGGAGGCGGCGCCCTGCTGGGCCGCGGGCAGCCCGTTCGCGAGCGCGGTGGTGCCGTCCGCCAGCTGCTGGGCGCCCGCGGCCAGCTGAGTGGCGCCCGAGTCGGCGGTGCGCAGACCCGACGCGAGTGTGGTGGTCCCCGCGACCAGCTGCGCCGAGCCGTCTGCTGCCGTATCCGAGCCGCTGGCCAGTGTGGTGGCACCGTCCGCGGCCTTCGCGAGACCGGTGCGAAGGTCGGCGACCCCCACCAGCACCTTGCTCACCATCTGCTCGCCGATCGAGTCCGAGACCGCGGTGCGGACCTCGCGCATGACGGAGGCGACGATCGTCCGCGCGGTGACCCCGTTGGCGTCGTCGTACACCACCTCAAGCGGGGCTTTGACGGGATGATCGGTGCCCGCGGTCACGACCGATGCCGAAAACTGGCTGGGGATGGTGAGCACGGCGTAGTAAGTGCCGGCCGCGAGGCCCTGCTTGGCGGTGGCGGCGTCCGTGCGGATCCACGCGACCGTGCCCTTGGAGGTGAGGTCGTCGGCGATCTTCGTCCCGGCCGTGACGCTGGCGCCGGCGGAGTCGGTGGCGCCCGCGTCCTGAACGACGAGGGCGACGGGAAGCCGGTCCACGTGACTGGTGGGGTTCCAGAACGCCCAGAGGTACAAAGCGCCGTAGAGCAGCGGGATGCAGGCGGCGACCACGAGGGCGGCGCGACTCATCGGGGAGCGCAGGAAGCGGCGCAGTTCGGTGCCGGGACGGAAAAGGCGCATGTCAGGCCTCCAGGGTGATCAGCGCGCGGACGGGCGCCGTGGGGGTGGGTTCAGGTGGCGTTGTCTCGGGGGCGAGCCGCACGACGCGGATGTCGCCGGGGATGGCGGCAGCGCTGGTGGCGGCGGCCACCACGGTCAGGCCGCGGGCGCACACGCGCTGCAGGGCTTGCCACAGCTTGCGCTGTTCGGCGGGATCGCGGACGGTATCGACATCGTCCACGGCGACGAGCTCGGGATCACCGATGAGCGCCAACAGCACCCGCAGCCGGGCGTGATCGAGGGCGCTCAGCGAGGCGATCGGGGCGGTGAGCTCCAGCGGATCATCGCCGAAGACGTCGGTGACCAGGGTTTCGAAGGCCGGGTCGGTCGCGTGCAGCGGACGCCGCCAGAGCGGCACCACGATGTCGGCGCGCTCCCGGATGACTTCCGAAACGCGCAGACCCTCATCGAGGGTGTCGATGGCCGAGAAGCCGGCCACCGCGCAGTGCCGCTGGACGCGGCGGGGGTTCTTGCGGGCGTCCGTGTCGAGGACGGCGAGGCTGCCGGAGGAGGGGCGCATGCGGCCGGAGAGGGTGAGTAGAAGGGACGTGCGTCCGGAGCCCTGCGGGCCGACGATGGCGACCACCCAGCCGTGGGGGACGTCCAGGTCGAGGGGTCCGAACACCGGACCACGGCCGCCGGTGACCGCGAGATCACGGGCCGTGATGGCCATGGGGAGGGTTCGTTCGAGAACGTTCAACGTCATGCCTGAAACATACTGACCAGTCAGCATAAAAACAACCGACCGGTTTCAATCAAGGTGGGAGTTGGCTGCTCGGATGGCCTTCGCCAAGGCGCGTGCCCGGGCCAGTTCCTTGGGGACGAAGGTCTGGGAGGGCTGATCGGGCTCTCGGCGGCCACCCCAGTCGTGCAGAATCCGGGACCTGCCTGCGCCGACGCGCCTCAACCCGCGAATTCAGTTCGATTTGGTGAGTGGGTGCGGCGCAGCCGATGCCCAGGAGATGTCCGAGCGCCGGAATAGTTCCGGAACAATTAGTGCTTATAACTAATGGCCCGAAGCGGTTTCGGGTTCAGACCAAAGTGATGGTGACCGTGAATCCGACTCTCAACCAGCTGAACCAGCGACGTTCCGTCCGTGCCTTCACGGGCGAGCCCGTCAAGCCTGGGGATCTGCAGGCGATCTTGGCGGCGACCCAGCAGGCGCCGTCGTCCATCAATGGCCAGCAGCTCAGCCTGATCGTCGTCCAGGATCGCGAACGGATCGCCCAGATCGCCAAGGTCGCGGGCGGCCAGCCCCAGGTGGCGGGCGCCACCGTGTTTGTGGCGTTCGTCGTGGACTTCAACCGCACCGCCGTGGCCGCCGAAAAGGCGGGCTTTGAGCAGGTCATCCCTCGCTCTGCCGAGGGCATTCTGACTGGTGCCGTGGACGCCGGCATCGCGCTGGCCACCTTCCAGGCCGCCGCCGGGGCGTTGGGTTATGGCACCACCTCCATCGGTGGCATCCGCCGAAACCCGGCCGAGCTCATCGCGCTGCTGGAACTACCGCCGCTCACCTACCCGATCGTCGGCGCGATTCTGGGCGTTCCCGACGAGGAGCGCCTCCCGCAGGTGAAGCCGCGCGTGCCGCTGGAATCCTTCGCGATGCCCGAACGCTACGACGCCGACCTGGTCGCTGCCGGCGTCAGGGCCTATGACCAGACCCTGCGCAGCTGGTGGGACGCCCAGGGCCTCGACCAGATGCCCGACTACTCCAAGGCGGTCGGCACCGCCTACAGCACGGTCTACTTCCCGACCGTGGCCGCCACGATGCGCGAGCAGGGATTCGAGTTCGCCGACGAGGCCTAACCCGTCACCCCCTTTTTCCCACCTTGCTGGCGATAGTCGTCTTTGCTGGCGAATATCGCCAGCAAAGACGGTTACAGCCAGCAAGGTGCCAGGGGCCGATCGATTCCGGGGATTGCGCGCGGGATTTCGGACAATACGCGAGAGCCCTGCCCTCCTTGGGGGGGGGTAACGTCGACGACATGCGCACCCCCGTTTGCATTGTCGTCGCCGCATTTGCGGGTCTTTCCATGGCCGCGTGCAGTTCCGGCGCTTTGCCGCCATCCGGCACGCCCACCCCGACGCATGTCGTTTCGCTGACGCCGTCACCGTCGCCGAGCGTGCCGGAGGCCGAGCGTCTCTACACAGTGGAGGGCAAGCCGTCCGTCGCGGTGGTGGGGACCGTGACCATGCGGCTGATCCCGGCGAACCCCAACGCCACCTTCACGTGCAGGCCCGTCACCGATGCCGAATGGAACATGGTCTCGAAGCTCGTCGGGACGACGGAAAGGGGCCGGGGTGGCGCCAAGGCGGTTGATGCGGGGGAGGGCTGGGCCGTCATCGGGGTCGTCCTGTCCGGGGGGTCCACGGCGACCCCATCGCCAAACCCATTCGCCGTCTATCTGGTGACAAACGGGAGTCGTATCAACTGGACGGGCGATCCGGGAGGCTGGAACGGTGCCTTCGCTCTGGCCGGAATCGCCTTGGCCGACGGTCCCAAGGCGCTGCACGCCGTGAGCCGCTGCAGCGGGCGAGCCTGATGCGAAGTATCGGACGCGCCCGCGGGGGCGCCGCTGACGCGCACCGGCTCATCCGGCCAGAGGAGTGATGAGCATGGCACAGGAATCGGCGTCAAAGCTCTGGTGGTTTGTTGCCGCTGGGTTACGGTATCGGCGGTGAATGACGGCGGAATCAGCGGACCGAGAATCGGCCGCATGGCGACGTTGCTCCGTGTCGTCACGGTGGCGTTTGCCGTCAGCCTCGGCGCCTGCAGTGCCACTCCTACCCCCAGGCCGTCGGAGTCTCTTCGTCCGCCCGTGGAGACCAGTGCACCCCAAGCAACCGTCCCTTCGCGATCCACACCGGTCCCAGGGTCGGCACGGGAAGCGTCCGCAGGTGAGCGGCAGCTTCTGGGGCGCATCGGCGCCTACATCGACCCTGCGGATCCGGTGTCAGCGGTGGATCTCCCCGCGGCTCGGACGCTCATCTTTGGGAAAGTTCACGACTCGTCCGGCCCACTGAGGTCTCATAGTGGCTTGGCGATGGTGGTCACCGACGGGGAGAGGATCGCCGTCGTCAGTTGCGCCTGGGACGGTAGCAAGGCCCTGGGAGTCGATACTGGCGAGGCGGGCCGAGAGGCCGTTCAACTGGCCAAAGCCAGCTATGGCGACAAGATCTGCACCCCGTGGATCTCCACGTCCAGTTCCTCAAGATAGGGACGTGCCAGTCGCCGCTGAAACCGCACCATGCGTCTGAAATCCCGCGCTTTGCTGGTGTTCGAGCCACCAAGCTGGCGATGAGCGTCATTGCTGGCGATATTTCGCCAGTCATGACGCCTATCGCCAGCAAAGTGGAGATAAGGGTCACGGATCGAGCTCGGAATTTTGGCCAGCTCGTGGGCGCTGCTTCGCGCCTGACAATCGTCAGCACGCCCGGTTCAGCTGCAACAAAACCCGCACTCAACTCCAAGATCGGACCAAAAACGCCCATTTCTGTGGTTGAGCGCGTGATTTGTTGCAGTGGGGGCTGTGACTCGGCCTTGGAGGCGTCCAGGTGCTCGTGGAGGAAGGTGTTGATCAGATGTCCTCGAAGGCAACCCCGGTGCCCGCGACAACTGCCTTGAACGCCGCGATCAGGCAGCTGACTCGGCGGCCCCGTGAGAACAGGTCGGGCGCGACCACCAAGAAGCCCATGCCAGCGAGCCGGTCGGCGTGCAGGATCATCTGGTCGTCGAGGCCGAACGCCTCGTGGACCAGCACCAACCCGGCCAGGGACCCTCCCCGTCAGGAACAAGCGATGTAAGCCGGCAAGCCAGCCAGGTCCACCACCCCCCGAAGGGGAAGCGGGGAGGGCCCCGAAGGGGGGCGCAAGGGTGCGTCCACGGCTCCTGGGTCGCGGAGCACCCCGCCCCTCGCAAGCCGGCTAAACGAAGATGACCTGGGCGCCCTCGGAGAGTTCGATGAAGTCGGTCGCGCTGATGATGGCCTCCACGCCTTCGTACAGGTCGTCCTCGGCCAGACCGTTCATATCGAAGGTCAGCTTGCAGCCCCAGAGGTGCCCGCCGCTGGCGACGATGATCTCGAGCATTTCGCGGACGCTCGGGATCTCGAGGTCGTCCAACTGCCCCTTCATCATCTTGGTGGCCACGGTGGTCATGCCGGGCAGGGCGCCCATCCCTGACCAGATCGGCAGGTTCTTGGCGAACGGCATGTGCATGGCGGTGTTGCCGAGCATCGTGAACTTCAGGGAATCCATCGTGCGCTCGGTGACGAGGTCGAAGCCCCAGAACGTGAAGAAGATGTGCGTCTCTATGCCCTCGCCGAGTGCGGCGTT
This sequence comes from Micropruina sp., assembly GCA_016716635.1. Lineage (GTDB taxonomy): Bacteria > Actinomycetota > Actinomycetes > Propionibacteriales > Propionibacteriaceae > JADJVZ01. The sequence goes on along the minus strand of JADJVZ010000014.1, from coordinate 167,161 downwards.
GGCCATGATCAGGGCCGGGTAGGCCATGTCGAGATTGCCCTTGGAGGCGATGAAGCAGATCTTGCGCTTGGGGGCCTCCGCCGCGACAGCTACGGGCTCGGCGGCGGCCTTCGCGGACGCCTTCTTGGCGGGGGCCTTGGCGGCCGGAGCGGCGGGTGTGCCGCCGAAATCGGGGATGATCGGTGCGGTCATGATCGTGGTCTCCTTAAGGCCTAGACGCAGCCCTTGGGCTTGGGCAGCCCGGCAATGTAGGACATCTTCTTGGCGGGTTTGCCCGGGAACAGGACGAACAGTCGCTTCATGTCGAAGCCGCCGACGGTGGCGGTCCGGCGCAGGGTGGCGGTCTCTTTGCGGGCCGGGTAGTCGGCGCGCAGGAAGCGGATGACCGCCCAATGCTCCTCAGTCATCTCTTGGATTCCCGCGTAGCCCGCGAGAACCGCTCCGAGATCTTCGTCCCATTGGTCATAGTTGGTGAGGAAGCCCTCATCGTTCACGTCGATCGGACGCTCAGCGATCCTGGTGGTGGGCATGGTGTTCGTTTCTCCTTTGAAATCAGAACTTGGGGAGGATGGGATCCGGCAGGACGCTCGCCGCGTCTGCCGTGGAGTCGACGCCCTTCTGGGCGACATAGGCAGGGACGGGCGCCGCCGGGGCAGCGCTCTTGGCTGCGGGCCGAGCAGCCGGACGCGAGGCGGGCCTGGCGCTCGACTTGGCCGCCGGCTTGCCCGCCGCGGACGATGGCAGCGTCGGGCGGGCGGACGCCTTCGGCGCGGTGACGGCCGAGCCGCCGTGCTTGCGCCGTCCGAACAGACCAAGGAGCAGGTCCTTGGTGGAGGTGCCGGAGGCAGTGTCTTCGACCTTCTTGCCCATGAGGTACATGTCGGCGGTGAACGGCAGCGGACGCCCGGTGATCAGCAGGTTCCAGTAGACCCAACGGAACGCGACCTTCGCCCAGTGGTTGGCCGGCGTCTCCTTCAGCAGCGTCATCGGACCCACGACCGGCAGCGGGAAGGCCCCGGTGTAGGGCTGCGTCTCGTAGTTGAAGTCGAGCAGCATGCCCTTGCCGTGGCCCGTTTCAATGAAGCAGTTGGCGTGTCCGTCGAAGTTGTGGGTGAGCTGGCGGCCGGCGAGATAGTCGGGGAAGTTCTCCATGAAGATGTCGACGGCGAAGTGTGCCACCGAACCGGCCTTGGAGGTCTTCAGCGTGCCGCCGTCGCCGAGCACGAAGATGTCCGGATCGGCGAGCGATTGCATGGTGCCCTGGTCACAGGGGACGAAGTTGTTCTCATCGCCCAGGCCCGAGGCGGCGATGTAGTCCGGACCCATGTTGAGGGGCACGGTCACCAGCAGGTCGAAGGGGATGTGGCGGTCGTCGAAGCTGACGATCTCCTTGGTCTCGTTGTCGATCCGCTCGATGGCGAAGTCGGTCTCGAGCGCGATGTTGCGCTTGGCGAGGGCGTCCCCGAGCTCCCGGGAGGCGATGGGCTTGGTGAAGGCGCCGTCCAGGGGGGTGACGTAGACGATCTCGACCTTCTTGCGGATCTTCTTGTCGGCGAAGAAGGCGTCAGCGAGGAACGTGAACTCCAGCGGCGCCACCGGGCACTTAATGGGCATCTCGGTGATGTGGATCACCAGGCGGCCGCCGCGGAACGTGCGCATCGCCTCTTGCAGCGACTCGGCCGCGGCCAGATCGTAGAAGTGGTGGACGCTCTTGCCCACCTCGGGGCCGTCGCCGCCCTCGGTGGCCTCCGGGCGCGGTTGGACGCCCGTCGCGATGATGAGCGTGTCGTAGCTCAGCTGGTCGCCCGTCCGGAGCTGGACGGTCTTCGCTTTCGCGTCCACCGACTCGATGCCGCACAGGACCAAATCGACCCCGTCGGGGATGAACGAGTGCCGTGCTCGGACGATCTGCCGGGGTGCCAGCTGCCCGAAGGGGAGGAACAAATACCCCGGCTGGTAGTGGTGATGGTCGTCTTGATCGACCACGGTGAGGTGGAGCTGCTCTTGCGGATATGCGGCGCGCAACTTGTTGGCGACCATCGTGCCGGCCGTGCCGCCACCCAGGATCACGACTCTTCTCATGAGCGACTTCCTTGTCTCGAGAACAGTCCAACGGTATACCCCTGGGGGTATTAAATCGAACCGGCTCTCCCTTGAGCGTAGGTCAATACGACAGACGGTAGTAGAGGGCGCTTCGCGTTGAGGCACAGGGGGCTGCCCGGGGCTCCGCGGAGCCGTGCCATCCACGCTCGCCAGCTTTCGCGGCACAAAGTGGCAACGGGCTGCCGCCACCACGGGCGGCTCCCGTAGATTGGCTTCGTAAGGCTTCAAACGGACGAAAACCACGTGAGAACGGAATCGGTATGGCACAAGCACTCTCCTGGAGCGAGCTCGACGAGAAGGCGGTCAACACCGCTCGGGTTCTGGCGGCGGACGCGGTGGAAAAGGTAGGCAACGGCCATCCCGGCACCGCCATTTCGCTGGCCCCAGTGGCGTACCTGCTCTACCAAAAGGTCATGACCGGCGACCCCGCCGATCCCCACTGGGTCGGGCGCGACCGCTTCGTGCTGAGCGCCGGGCACTCCTCCCTCACCCAGTACACCGAGCTCTTCCTCGCCGGCTACGGGCTGGAGATCGGCGACATCGAGGCGCTGCGCACCGAGGGTGCGCTGACCCCGGGCCACCCCGAGTTCGGCCACACCCGCGGCGTGGAATGCACCACCGGCCCGCTGGGCGCCGGCGTTGCGATCGCCGTCGGCTTCGCGATGGCCGCCCGGAAGGAGCGCAACCTGCTCGACCCGACCGCCGCCCCCGGAACCTCGCCGTTCGATCGATTCGTCTACTGCGTCGCCGGCGACGGCTGCATGCAGGAGGGCGTTGCCTCGGAGGCCTCCTCGCTGGCCGCCACCCAAGACCTCGGCAATCTGTTCCTGATCTACGACGACAACCGCATCACCATCGAGGGCGACACCAAGATCGCGTTCAGCGAGGACGTCCAGGCGCGCTACGAGTCCTACGGCTGGGATACGTACCACGTGGACTTCACCAACGGCTTCACCACCTATGAGGAGAAGGTCGGAGAACTCTACGACGTCATCGAGAAGGCAAAGACCGTCACCGATCGTCCGCACTTCATCAAGGTGACCACGGTCATCGGCTGGCCGTTGCCGAACCTGGCGGGCAGCCACTCGGTGCACGGCGCCAAGCTGGGCGGTGCGGAGATCGCGGCGTTGAAGACCGAGCTCGGCTTAGATCCGGCGAAGAACTTCGACGTCGATCCAGCGGTGCTGGCCTACGCGCGCGGCAACGCCGCCGATCGTGCCGCCGCCGCTAAGGCAGTCTGGACACCCAAGTACGAGGCCTGGCGCGCCGCCAACCCTGAGAAGGCGGCGCTGTTCGACCGCCTTGTCGCCCGGGCGCTGCCCGAGGGCTTCGAGGCCGCGCTCCCGGTGTTCCCGGCAGGCAAGATGGCCACCCGGTCGGCGTCGGGCGCCGTGCTGACCGCCCTCGCGGACGCCGTTCCCGAGTTGTGGGGCGGTTCGGCCGACCTCGCGGGCTCGAACCTCACCACCATGAAGGGGCAGCCCTCCTTCCTGCCGCCCGAGCGGCAGAGCCACGACTGGCAGGGAAATGAGGACGGCCGCACGCTGCACTTCGGCATCCGCGAGCACGCCATGGGCAACATCGTGAACGGCATCACCATGTCGGGGCTCACGCGTCCCTATGGCGGCACGTTCTTCGTTTTCGCCGACTACATGCGTCCGCCGGTGCGCCTGGCGGCCCTGTCGAAGATCCCCGCCACCTACGTGTGGACGCACGACTCGATCGGCGTGGGCGAAGATGGTCCGACCCATCAGCCGGTGGAGCACCTGTGGGCCTACCGGGCGATTCCGGGGTTCGACGTCGTCCGTCCGGCCGATGCCAACGAGACGGCGCAGTGCTGGGCGCAGATCCTGCGCAACGTCGATCGCCCGGCGGGCATCGTCTTGTCGCGCCAAGACCTGGTCACGGTCGAACGCGGCGCAGGTGCCTGCGCGCCGGCCGAGAAAGCTGTGAAGGGCGGGTACGTGCTCAAGGAGGCCTCGGCCACACCGAAGGTCGTGCTCATCGGCACCGGCTCCGAGGTCGGGCCGTGCCTGGACGCCCAGGCCCTCCTCGAGGCTGAGGGCATCCCGACGCGTGTGGTCTCGATGCCGTGCGTGGAGTGGTTCGACGCTCAGTCGGCGGAGTACCGGGTCGGCGTGCTGCCGAAGGAGGCCGTCAAGGTCGCCGTCGAGGCGGGCATCGCCCAGGGCTGGTACAAGTACGTGGGCGACACCGGTGTCGTGGTTTCCCTTGAACACTTCGGTGAGTCGGCGGCGGCAGGGCTGCTGTTCGCCAAGTACGGTTTCACCGGCGAGAACGTGGCAGCGAAGGCGAAGGCCGCCCTGTGACGTCCACGCCTGTGACTTTTCGTGCGCACCCTGGCCCGCGGGCCCGCGCATGTAGAGTGATTTCGACCCAAACGAAAGGGAAATCGGCATGACGTACGTCATCACCCAGGCCTGTGTCGACATCAAGGACGGCGCCTGTGTCGAGGTCTGTCCCGTTGACTGCATCTACGAGGGCAACCGGATGCTGTACATCCATCCCGATGAGTGTGTCGACTGCGGCGCCTGCGAGCCGGTGTGCCCGACCGAGGCGATCTACTACGAGGACGATGTCCCCGCCGATCAGACGTCCTACACCGCGATCAACGCCAAGTTCTTCGACACCCTGGGGTCCCCCGGAGGCGCGGCGCGTCTTGGTGTTGTTGACGCCGATGCCCCCGAGGTTGCCGCTCTTCCGCCTCAGGCGTGAGCTTCGACCTTCCTGACTTCCCCTGGGATTCGCTAGCGGACGCGAAAGCGACCGCGACGGCGCATCCACAGGGGATCGTCGACCTGTCGGTGGGCACGCCCGTCGACCCGGTTCCTGAGCTGGGGCAGCGGGCGCTGATCGACCATGCCGATTCGCCGGGCTACCCGTTGACCTGGGGCACGCCCGCCTTGCGCGCGTCGATCCTGGGCTACCTCACCCGGGCCTGCCACGCCATTCCGCTCGCGGACGCTTCGGTGTTGCCCGTTGTCGGCACCAAGGAGTTGGTGGCCTGGCTGCCGACCCTCCTGGGCCTGCGGCAGGGCGACACCGTGGTCATCCCCACAACCGCGTACCCGACCTACGAGGTTGGTGCTCGACTCGCCCGCGCCGACGTCGTGCGCTCGGACGACCCGACCGAGCTTGGTGATTTGTCGCCCAAGCTGATCTGGATCAACTCCCCGGCCAACCCGCACGGCGCGATTCTCAGCGCCGATCAGGTGGCCGCCTGGGTCGGCTACGCCCGTTCGGTCGGGGCCGTCCTCGCCTCCGACGAGTGCTACGCCGAGTTCGCCTGGGAGGGCGTGTTCACGTCCGTGCTGGATCCGCGGGTGAACGGCGGGCGTCCGGACGGGCTCTTAGCCGTCCACTCCCTCTCCAAGCGTTCGAACCTGGCCGGGTATCGCGCCGGATTTGTGGCCGGGGACCCGAGGCTCGTGTCGGAGCTTCTGGAGCTTCGCAAGCATGCCGGCATGATGGTCTCTTCGCCTGTCCAGGCCGCGATGACTGCGCTCCTGTCCGACGACAACCACGTCGCCGTGCAGCGGGACCGCTACGGCCACCGACGCGCACTGATGCGTCCGGCGTTGGAGGCCGCGGGCTTCCGCGTTGCCTACTCCGAGGGCGGGCTGTACCTGTGGTGCACCCGCGACGAAGACTGCCGGGCGTCCGTGGCATGGCTCGCCGAGCGGGGCATCCTCGCCGCGCCGGGTGACTTCTACGGCGACGCTGGCCGCCAGTTCGTCCGGGTCGCCATGACAGCCACCGACGAGCGCATCGCGGCGGCGGCGGCCCGTCTGCGGGCTTGAGAAGGCCGCCGGCTACGGGCGGAAGGTGACGACAACCGTCGTCGACTCTTCGCCAGGGGACCAGCTCGCGATCTTGTAGCTGTCCATCGTCCAGGTGCGCTTGCCGACCTGCACCGACTCCAGGCCAAAACCACCCGCGTTAGCGACGGCGAGCTGCGCCCATTGCCACGCCTTGGTCTGGTCTGGGGCGGTGAAAGTCACCGTCCGTCCGTTCAGCGTGCCCTTGACGTCCGGGCCTAACGTCTTCGTCAGCCAGGTCTGGGCCGCTTCAGGGTCGCCCGACCGCGGATCCTTGACCGCGCATGAGAAGGACCCTTCGGACTGTCCGGTGAGGGCCATCGCCAGGGTCGTGGCGTTCGCGACGTGCTGACGGTAGGCCGTCGGAAAGCCGCTTCGCTGCACGGCCTGGGCGGCGTCGTTCACGTCCATGGTCTGCCAGTTCTTGAGTCGGACCAGCGCGTTGTAGAAGGCGTTCGTCGCGTAGTACGGATCCATGACCTGCTCGGCCGTGCCCCAATCCTGGGAGGGGCGCTGCTGGAACAACCCCAGCGAATCCCGGTCGCCGTAGGCGATGTTGCGCAGCTTTGATTCCTGATAGGCCGTGGCCAGAGCGACCACGGCGGCCCGGACGGGCAGGTTTCGCTTCATACCGATGCCAGCGATGATCGCGGCGTTGCGGGCCTGTTCGGGATCAAGACTGACGGACGCGGCGGGGACGACCGTCGAGGTGGGGGCCACGATGGGGGAGGCCGTGACGCTTTCGGTGGTGGTGATGGCGCGACACTTATCCAGTTGTTCGGTCGGTCGGATGAAGACCGACCAGATCGCGAATGCCGCGCCGGCCAGCACGATGAGTGCTACCAGCAGCGCGACCCAACGCACCCAACCTGGGGTGCGTCGCCGGTCGGAGCGCGTTCCCTCAGTTGACATGGAGTTGGGCATTCAGCTCGATACCCGCGCCCACCTTGGGTCGCACTTCCACGCGCCCCGTCTCAGAGTTGCGCCAAAATTGCATGCCGCTTTGACCTGACAGGGCCCGTGCCTTCACGACGGTGCCGTCGGGCAGGGTGACCTTGGTACCCGCGGTGAGGTAGAGCCCAGCCTCGACCACGCAGTCGTCTCCGAGGGCGATGCCGAGGCCCGCTTCAGCGCCGAGGAGGCAGCGCTCGCCGATGCGGACCACCTCGGTGCCGCCGCCGGAGAGCGTGCCCATGATCGAGGCGCCGCCGCCGATATCGGAGCCGTTGCCGACCACGACGCCTTGGCTGATGCGGCCTTCGACCATCGACGTGCCGAGCGTGCCGGCGTTGAAGTTGACGAAACCCTCGTGCATGACGGTGGTGCCGGGAGCCAGGTGGGCGCCAAGTCGGACCCGGTCGGCGTCGGCGATCCGGACGCCCTCGGGCAGGACGTAGTCCACCATGCGCGGGAACTTGTCGACCCCCAAGACGGACACCATCCCGCGGATGCGCAGCAACAGCCGGGTGGCCTCAAATCCTTCGACGGCGCAGGGACCGTGGTTGGTCCACACCACGTTGTTCAGGACCCCGAACAAGCCGTCGAGGTTGATCGTCCGGGGCTGCACGAGCCGCGCGCTCAGCAGGTGGAGGCGCAGGTAGGCGTCAGGGACGGACGCCGGCGGCGCGTCGAGGTCGATGACGGTGTGGACGATCTCGGTCGCGGTGTGGCGCAGCGGATCGACCAACACCAGGGAAACGAGGGCCTCGGGCGCCTCCGATTCGTCGGCGTCGCCGAGGCGAGGATCGGGGTACCAGGTGTCCAGGGTCTGACCGGAGGCGTGCTGCGTGGCGAGGCCCCAGCCCCAGGCGGTGCGAGTCGTCATGCGTCCAAGGGTATCGGGGCGAAATAAGGCGGCGATCAGTCGTGGCGTCCGACCAGGTAGGTCACCAGGGCGAACTGGCCGACACGTTCGACGCCGTGCAGGGACAAACGATCGGCGTGGAGGTCACGCGGCAGCAGTGGTTGCCCGACGGCGAGGAAGGTCGGCGCGATGGCAAGGACGATCTCGTCCAGGGCATCGGCGTCCAAGAACTGGCCCACGAGGTCGCCGCCGCCGATCAACCAGATGACTCCGTCCTCGGCGGCGCTGCGGATCGCGGGCAACGCCTCGGTCACCGGCCCGTGGACGAAGTGCAGGTCGGCGCCCGGCACGACCTCGAGGTCGCGGGTGGTGAAGACGTAGGTCGGACGGCTGCCGTAGAAACCCTGCCACTTCTGCGGATCATCGAGCAGCCGCTCTTCACGCAGCAACCACTCGTAGGTGTGGGACCCCATGACCAGCGTGGTCACCGACTCGGTGAACGGCGCCATGTCGGGCACCTCGCCCGGCACCTCGAACAACCACGCCAGGGAATGGTCCGCGTCGGCGAGGTACCCGTTCGCGGTGGTGGCGGTGTTGAACACGATGGTCATGGCTCCACCCTCCGTGGCGGTGCCAGGAGAGTCAAGGTGGGCGAGTCGATTCCAGCGGCTAGGCTCGCCGCCATGAGCTTGGATGCCCGCGGCGACCTGGTCCGCCTGTTTCGTGACGTGGTCGATATCGAGTCCGTGAGCGGCAACGAGACTGAACTCGCGGATGCCGTCCACGCCGTCCTGGCTGACGCCCCGCACCTGACGGTCGACCGGGACGGCGACACGATCGTGGCGCGGACGAACCTCGGACGCCCGACGCGGGTGGTCATCGCCGGGCACCTGGACACCGTCCCCCTGGCGAACAACCTGCCCTCGTGGGTCGAGGGCGAGAACATCTACGGGCGCGGCACGTGTGACATGAAGGGCGGCGTGGCCGTGGCGCTGGCGGCGGCGGTCGAGCTGGCCGCCCCCCGGCATGACGTCACCTGGATCTTCTACGACCACGAAGAGGTCGAAGCGGCCAAGAACGCCCTCGGACGCGTGGCGCGCACCCATCCCGAGTGGCTCGTCGGCGACTTCGCCGTGTTGATGGAGCCGACCTCGGCGCGCATTGAAGGTGGCTGCCAAGGCACGCTGCGTTTCACCGTCGCCACCCAGGGCGTCGCGGCCCATTCGGCCCGCGGGTGGCTTGGCCACAACGCCATCCACGATCTCGCCGAGCCGCTGGCCCGGTTGGCGGCCTACCAGCCGCGGACGGTTGAGGTCGAGGGCCTCACGTTCCGCGAGGGCCTGAACGCCGTGGCGATCTCCGGGGGCATCGCCGGCAACGTCATCCCGGACGCGGGGGCGCTCGTGGTGAACTTCCGCTTCGCTCCCGACCGCGACGAGGCGAACGCCAAGGACCACTGCCGCGCGGTTTTCGAGGGCTACGACCTGGCCTTCACCGACTTCGCGCCCGCGGCGCGTCCGGGGCTCGACCTGCCCGCCGCCCGCGAATTCGTGGACGCGGTGGGCGGCACCCCCTCGGCCAAGTTCGGTTGGACGGACGTCGCTCGCTTCGCCGAACTGGGCATCCCGGCGGTCAACTTCGGGCCCGCCGATCCGGGGAAGGCCCACGCCGACGACGAGTTCTGTCCGGTGGCGGACCTGTTCGCTTGCCGCGACGCCCTCGTCCGCTGGCTCAGCTGACCCCTGACCGCAGAACTTCCCGTCGGGGCGGCTCGATTCCGCGAATCCTCGCGCCGGGCCTTAATCTGGACGCATGTCTTGGTTCGACGGCTACTTGTTTGTGTCAACGCTGTTGACGCTGTTCGTCATCCTCGACCCGCCCGGCTTGCTGCCCGTCTTCATCGGCCTCACCGGACGCCTGTCTCCCGCCACGCGCAACCAGGCGGCGTTGCGCGCCTCCCTGGTGGCGTTCGGGGTGATCGGGGTGTTCGCGGTCTTCGGACGCTACATCCTCGACTACCTCGACATCAGCGTTCCGGCCTTGCAGGCCTCGGGTGGGTTGCTGTTGCTGCTCGTCGCGTTGCAGCTGCTCACTGGTGAGATGGACGAAACGCCAGCAGGCGCCGACGTGCGAGTGGCGATCGTCCCGTTGGGCACGCCGCTGCTCGCCGGCCCCGGTGCCATCGTCGCCATGATGCTGGCCGTCGGCCGCGCCCACAATGTCGGCGATTACGCCACGGTCGGGCTCGCCCTGGTGGCCGCGATGACGCTGGTGTACCTGTTCCTTCGCTACGCGAGCAACATCAGCAAGTTGCTTCGCGAATCCGGCACCATCCTGGCCTCGCGCATCGCGGGCGTCTTGTTGTCGGCTATTGCCGTCCAGATGATCGCCGACGGCGTGATGGGCTTCCTCAAGGCCGCCTAGCGCGCCGTTGTGCGGAGGGGTTAGCGCTTGGCCAACTGGTCGGCCTTGGCACTCGCCGCGGTCGCGTCGGACGTTCGTCCCATGAGTTGGTACAGCTTGGCCAGGTTCGTCCAAGGTTCGGGCGCCGTCGGGCGCAGGTCGGACGCCTTCAGGAAGGCCACTTCCGCTTCCGGGTAGCGGTGAGATGAGGCGAGGGCAATACCCCGCTTGAGATAGATGTCGACGTTGAACTCATCGAGACGCAGCGCGGTATTGAGCGTTGTGAGCGCTGCGTTGTGGTCGGCGGCGAGGTCCTGCGCGTCCGCCAGCGCCAACAGGCATTCGACGGATCCGGGGAGCTTCGTGCAGGTGCTGCGAAGCAGGGGCACCGCCGTCAGGGGATCGACCTGCCCCTTCTCGGCGAGCCGGTCGAGCGTGTAGCCCACCCGCCGCGCCAAATCGGGATCGAAGGGGCGCGCCGTCGTCGCCTTGATGAGCGCCGGTCCGGGATTGGTGGCCTGTCCGGCCCCGGTCGTGTAGAGGTACTCGGCCGCGACCAAAGTGCCGCCCAGGAACAGCCCCACGATCGCGGTCAAGACGCCGATGGACCGCGCGCGCCAGGTACTGGCGAGGGGGCCGGATCGCTGCGCCAGGGCGCCGCCGAGCAGCAGGGCTGTCACCGGGGTGGTGATCGGATCGGTGAAGGACGTGAGGTAGGTCACCCCCACCCCAACGGCCACGCACAGGGCCCCGGACTGCCAGGAATCGAGTTTCGCTACTCGGAGTAGCGGCCACAGCGCGAGGCCGGCCACGACCAGGCCAACCGCCAACCCCAGCAGCCCCGTGGCGGCGGCTACCTGCAGCACCAGGGTGTGTGGCGAGTCCGGCGGGGCGTAGGGGCCGACGGCCGCAGCCCAGGCGGCGGTGTGGAAACCGCCGATGCTGTCGACGAAGCGAGAGGGCCCGACCCCAAGGAACGGGTGATTGACCAGCAGCGCCAGCGTCTCCTGCCACAACAGCAAGCGTCCGGTGACGGTGGCCTCCGCGAAGGGGGTGGCGCCGGTGAGGCGCGCCCGCCCGGTGGGAACGAGGAGCATGGCAACAACGGTTCCGAGGGCGACCGCCCCCGCCAGCCACCAGCGGCGCGATCGACTCCGCAGCAGGATCACGGTGGCCATGACGGCAGCCGCGCCGACGCCCACCAGCGCGCCGCGGGAGGCGGACAACACAAGGACCAGGGCGCCGGCGGCGGCTCCCGCCAGCCACAGCGAACGCCTACCGGTCGAGGCGCGCCAGCCCAGCATGGCGAGGCTCAAGACTCCCCAGGTGCCGAGGGTGGTCGAGTTACCCAGCAATCCCGTCACGCGGACGTCCGGCGTCGTGACCACCTGGACGACCGCGACCAGTCCTTGGACGATCGTCCCGACGGCCAGCGCCGAGGTGGCCAGGTCACGAGTCCGCTTCGCGTCCGGACCCGCGAGCCGAGCGCCCAGCCACAGGCACGCGGCATAAGCCGCCATCATGGGGAGCCCCTCGTAGCGCGGGTAGCGTCCGAGCAAGGACAACCACGGGGTGGCGCTCACGAGCGCCGCCAGGACGAAGACCGCCGCCGCGCAACCGATCGCCCAGGGCATGAGCCGAGGCAGGCGTCCGGTGCCGGCCGCGAAGCTGCCCAGAGTGATCCCCGCCGCGAGCACCAGAAGCCGCACAGGCATGACCGGGTCGGTGACCAGCGGAGTGGCGGCGAGCGGCAGCGCGGCCACGAGCAAGCCGACCGCCCAGGGGCCGAGCAGGTCGCGTCGCGCGGGCTTGGAAGTGACCATCGGTGGTGAGCCTAGCGGTGGTAAAAGCACCCGCTTGAGAAACCTCCAGAACCAGGAGCACGGGGAATACTCTCTAGCTGGCCCGACGGTGGGCTAGTGGCCTGTTGAAAGCCGGGAAGCTTTCTGGGTCGTCGGCTCAAAGGGGAAAAGATGCTCTCTAGCAACGCGCGACGTGGCCTTGCGCCACGGCACTCCGTTCGCGAAACCAAGGCACTGGGGCATCACCTGGTGATCGCCATTCTCAGTCTGCTTCTGGGAATCGGCACGCTCGGGGTAGCCCCCGAGAAAGCGTCTGCCGCGCCGATCGTCACCACCCCGCTGCCGGCGGGAGTCACGGCCGATTGGCCCCTCGCTGCGTTTGGTTCCAGCGTGGCCCTCAGCTCAGGTTGGTCGCCCAATCTCGGGACCACCTGGTCGCCCAACCTGCATCCCAATCCCAATTGGGCCTACGTAGGCGAGGGTTCCATGGTCGACATCGGGTGGGTCGGGAGCCAGGCCACCGTCTACTCCGTCACCTCCGGCACCGTCACGGGCACCTATCCTGTGTCAGCCGCGCTTGGCGGCATCGCCAGCGTGAATACGACGACGGCCCTGTCGGTCAATGGTGCGGTCTACACCGCAACGACGTTGGCCTCCGGCGCCACGGCACCCGTGATCGCGCCGGATGCGAGCACTCTGTCTTCGGCGCCCGAACCGCACCTCACCCCAGGGGGTGGACTCCTGTGGATCGGTTACGTCACCAATACCGGCGACATGGTCGCCGCCAGGGCCGCGACGACAACGGCGGCCCCGGGGCCCTGGGTCGTGGTCGGGCCGGCGAACAACGTGGGTTCGGAAATCGTCACGGCCACTCAGCTTCGCTACGCCAAATGGGGCGCCGCGGGGGTCCAGGCCTGCTATCGCAACGTGGGATCACTGTCGACAGAGTCGTGCGCCACGGTCGTCACGGGTGCCTACACCTTCGGCTACGTGGCCCAGTATGGGTTCGGCGCCTCGTCCATCATCCAGCTTTACGATGCCGCGGGGCTGCTGGCCGATGCGTATTTGTGGACGGGGTCCACGGCGGTGAAGATCCAACTCCCGAGCGGGACGCTCGTTGACATGCCGTCTTCCGCCAGCCGCGTCTACGGCGACACCCCGACTGTCCTCGTCCGCGATGCCAACACGGTGCCAAGCCTCCACCAAGTCAATGCCAACGGGACCCTGGGGACAACAATCCCCTTGCCGCCCCAGGCGTTCAACGTCCCCAGCGAGCTGGCGATCGCCCCGGATCGGGTTGTCGGGGGTGACAACCGAGACGCCTCGGACATGTACGCGCCGCTGACGTGGACGCGGTCGGTGAACGCTGGCGGATTCGGGGCGGAATCGATGTTCGCCAAGCGGGCCTCGTGGCTGGGGGCATCCGCCGGGCGTGGACTTCACCTGTCGAGCGATGGGGTCACCGTCTACGACCGGGGTGTGATGCAGCGTGTCTTACCTGCCGATCCCAGCAGCGCCTACCTCGCTCTGAGCGGGCCTTACTGGGCGCAGTACGCCTTGGACCCCACCACCTTGTCGTGGACCACCACAGCCTTTGACGTGACCGGGACTCAGAAGGCCACCAGTTCGCAAGAGAGCCTGCTGTTCGGGTCCCGTTTCGTGACCATCACCACAGACACGGACCCGGTGGCAGGCTCCATCCATCTCACGGTCACTGATCTCACCGGCGTGGCCGCACCCGCGAACTTCACCCTCCCGGCGGGCACTGCGGACTGCTCCGTCGCTGGCTTGTGGGGCGAAACGGTGGCGTTGAATTGCGCTTTCTACACGCGGGTGGACGTCTACAACTACCAGACCAATGCCTTGCTCGGGTCCTTGTCGGACACCTCCGCCGCGGCGTCCTCGGTGGGTGATGGCTACGCGGTCGTCCAGACTTGGTCATCTGGGGCCGGCCTCGCCAACGTGGTCTGGGACTGGGCCACCAACACCAAGGCAGCCCTCGATCAAGTCATTCTCAACGGTCCCGTGACTGATGGGGCGGGCCACGTGGCTTACTCCCAGCCCCACCAGTTGGTGTGGCGGGATTTCTCGTCCGTCGCGTCGTCCCCCCCGCGGGTGCTCGGCTCGCTGGCCCCGGCAACGTTCGATCTGCGGACGACCTCGTCGATGGCGATCGACATTGATGCCACGAAGGCTCTATCCGCCGGTTCGTTGGTGATTAAGAACGGATCCGGAACCACCGTCCGGACGCTGGCCGTGGCCGCTTCGCCCGATGGCTCGGTGCGCCTGGTGTGGGACGGCACCTCGGACGCCGGGCAGTTCGTCCCATCCGGCACCTACTCCTACTCCCTGCTGGCCACCGGGGCCGACGGCTCGGGGGCGATCAAGCTGATCGACGGCACCTCTGCGGCAACCTGGAACGTTGTGGTCACCACCCCGACGCCTGGTGCGTACGTGTCGCTGACCCCGGCCCGGATCATGGATACCCGGTTTGGGGTGGGCGGTCTGAGTCGTCCGTTGGCTCCGAACGAGTCCGTGGCACTGCAGGTCGCGGGGCAGGGCGGCGTTCCGGCCTCGATTGCGACGGCTGTGGTTTTGAATGTGACGGTGGTGGCGCCGTCGCAGGCGGGCAATATCACGGTGTATCCATCTGATGTCAGTGTTCCGACGGCGTCGAACTTGAATTTTGGTCCGGGTCAGACGGTGCCGAATTTGGTGACGGTGAAGCTGGGTGCCGACGGCAAGGTGAAGGTGGCCAACCAGTCGGCGGGGACGACGTATTTGATCGCGGATGTGGCGGGGTATTACGTGGCGGGTACCCCATCTGCTCCGGGGGCGTTTGTGCCGGTGACGCCGTCGCGGTTGTTGGATACGCGGTTTGGTCCGGGTCCGGTGGGTGCGGTGGCTCCGCAGGGGAGTGTCACGTTGAAGGTGACGGGTGCAGGTGGTGTTCCGGCTTCGGGTGTGGGGGCTGTGGTCCTCAATGTGACGGAGACGGGTCCGTCGCAGGCGGGGAATATCACGGTGTACCCGTCGGACGTGGCGGTTCCGACGGCGTCGAATCTGAACTTTGTGCCGGGGGATACTCGTCCGAATCTGGTGACGGTCAAGGTCAGTGCGGACGGGAACGTGTCGTTGGCGAATCAGTCGGCGGGGTCGACGCATTTGATTGCGGATGTGGCGGGCTATTACTTGGCGGGGGCGGCGACGTTGCCGGGCATGTTTGTGCCGGTGACCCCGACCCGGTTGTTGGATACCCGGTTTGGTCCAGGTCCGGTGGGGGCGGTGGCTGCGCAGGCCTCGATCGCGTTGCAGATCACAGGTAATGCCCCGGTGCCCGCCTCGGGTGTGGGTGCGGTGGTGCTGAACGTGACGGAGACGGGTCCGTCGCAGGCGGGCAACATCACGGTGTACCCATCTGATGTGAGCGTCCCGACGGCGTCGAACCTGAACTTCGTGAAGGGTGACACGTATCCGAACCTCACGATCACGAAGGTGGGTGGCACGGACGGCAAAGTGAAACTCGCGAACCAGTCCGCCGGTACGACGTATCTGTTGGCGGATGTGGCGGGCTACTTCCTCAAGTAGCCAACGGGATTCGGTCGGTGGCTCAGGGTCTTACCTGGGCCACCGAACCTGTCTTCGCCGGCTCGCGCGGGCGTCCGGGGGCTAACCCCAGCGACACCCGGCCCGCTAGGTCCTCCTCGCCAAAGGCTCTACGATCAGTCCCGACAGCTCAGGGGGGCTGCGCATTTCGGGGGCGTCGGGAAGCGTCGCGGGGATGCCATTCATGGGGGAGGACCACGATGGCTTGGTCACGGGCTCACGGCACATCCGCATCACGAAATCTGAAGGCAGAGCGGGCTCCTCGCACCGGGCCAACTCGGCGCACGTGGGTGACGCTGACACTGAGCCTGCTGCTGGCGTTGGGCGGCCTGTCCGTCGCCGCACCCAAGGCCGCCGCGGCCACGACCGTCCGCGTCCCGTTGGCCGCCGGCTCCCAGGCCTCCGGCCCGTTCGCGGTGTTTGGCGAGAAGGCGGTGCTGGCGCTCTCGCGCTCGACCGACAGTGGAGTCACCTGGAACTCGGCCTTCGGGATCCCCCTCAACCCGTCCTACGTGGGCGAGGGCGTGCTGGTCGGCATCTGGGGCATGGCCGTCGACGTCTACACCGTGGCCACCGACACCGCAGTTCACTACCCGCTGCCGGGCACGGGCTTCATCGAGAGCGTGAACGCGACCACCGCACTCGTCAACACCGGCGCCGGACGCATCGCCTATGACTTCGCCACGGCCACCCCGACCACGGTTGTCACGCCCGACTTCTCCGGCTACGACGTCGGTTCTGCTTCCCTGACGCCGGGGGGCATGGTGGCGTGGTGGACGGAGACGCAAACCGTGCCTCAGCACAACATGGTCGCCATCGCGACGACGTTGTCCGGTACCCCCGGTCCCTGGGTGGATCTGAGCGCGGGCGGCAAACTTTTCAGCCCGACCACCACCATGACCCAGCTCGTGTACAACCTCGCCGATACCAACGGTTTGCGGGTCTGCACGCGCGAGCTCAACGCCCCGACGACGGAGTCCTGCACCCCGTTGGCCACCGGCGATTACACCGCTCACGGCGGCGGCTTGCTCTTGAGCTTCGGAACCACCTGGGTCATCGCCGTCCAGGACGCCAACGGGTTGTTCTCCGACGTGTACCGCTGGGCCGGCGGCGCCGGGGTCAAGGTGACCATTCCCGCTGGTTCCACCGTCGCGATGCCATGGGTGTTGAACAGCAGGTACGGCGACACGCCCTACCTCATGATCCGGGACGCGAACACGGTGCCGACGGTCATGAAGGTCAACGCCGACGGTTCGCTGAGTGGCGGGTTCACGTTGCCGCCGGGGGGGAAGGCGATCCCTAAGCGCCTCGCGGTGACCCCGAACTCGGTGGTCGGCATGGACGATCGCGATGCGTCCACGCTCAATCAGGTGTGGACCCGTTCGGTGAACGGCAGCGGCTTCGGCGCCGAGACCATGCTGTCGAAGCGCGCCTCGGGGTTCGCCGCGTCGGATGCTCGCACCGTTCTTTGGGGCAAGGATGGCGATAGCGCCTACGACAGCCGCACCTTCCAGAGAGTCCTCCCGCCGACGATGACGTCGCCGCATCTGAGTGGTCCGTACTTGATGCAAGCGGCCCAGCCCTATAGCGCCAACCAGTCGGTCGCCATCGACGTTCACGGCGGGGCGCTGGGCACCTATCCACAGGGGGACGGTTACCTCTTCGGCTTGAGTTGGATACAGAGCACCGACCCCGAGATCACCCATCTCCCGATCGTCCTCACCGAGACGATCGTGGCGTCCGGCGTGGTCCTGCACTACCCGCTCCCCAACGCCACCACCGACTGCAAGATGGGCGGCGTGTGGGGCGATCAGGTCGTCCTTAACTGCGCGAACGGGTCCCGGATCGACGTCTACAACTACAGGACTGCTGGACTGGTGGCCTCCACGGCGGAGACCAGCGCCACGATCCTCGGCTTTGGCGATGGGTACGTGATCCTCCGTAACACCGCGGCGATCGTCCAGGGTGCGTACGTCTGGGACGTGTTGGGGAATACCCACATCAGCCTCCCCGACGCCCACATCGTCGAGGTGGGTACCGACGGCGTCGGACATATCGCGTATTCGACCTTGACGGAACTGGTGTGGCACGACCTGTCCAGCCTCTCGACGTCGCCGGCCCGGGCACTGGGGTGGATCGCGCCGCCGCAGTTCGACGCCAACGCCGGGACGCCCGCCACGATCGAGATCGATGCGACCAAGGCTCTCGCCGCCGGTTCCCTCGAGGTGAAAGATGCCGCCGGGACGATCGTCCGGACGATCGCCACCCCCGCAGCGCCCAACGGGTCGCTGCGGCTGACCTGGGACGGAAAGTCCGACGCTGGCCAAACCGTGCCGTCGGGTGCCTACGAGCTCATCCTGGTGGCCAACGGGGCGGACGGCACGGGGCCTATCAAATCGACCGATGGAGCCGTCGCCGCCCAGCAGGCCATGACCGTCGTCGGCTTGCTGCCGGGGGCCTTCATGCCCCTCACCCCGGCTCGTCTGATGGACACCCGGTTCGGGGTCGGTGTGGCCGCAGGGGCCGTGGCGGCGAACCAGTCGGTGAGCCTGCAGGTCGCAGGTCAGGGCGGCGTGCCGGCCAGCGGCGCCTCAGCGGTGGTCTTGAACGTGACAGTCGTGGGTCCGACCAAGCCCGGGAACATCACCGTGTATCCCTCCGGCCTCGCGGCGCCGAACGCCTCGAATCTCAACTTCGTCGCGGGGCAAACCGTGCCCAACCTCGTGACGGTGAAGCTGGGATCGGACGGAAAGGTGAAGCTGGCCAACCAGTCGGCCGGCGACACCCACCTGATCGTGGACGTGTCCGGCTACTACGTGGCTGGGACTCCCACCCAACCCGGCGCGTTTGCCGCGTTGGCCCCTAGCCGGTTGTTGGACACGCGCTATGGTCCAGGTCCGATCGGCGCGGTGGCACCCCATGGGGCGGTCACGCTGAAGGTCACCGGAACCGGTGGAATCCCCTCGTCGGGTGTCGCCGCGGTGGTGTTGAACGTCACGGAGACGGCTCCGACGCAGCCCGGCAACATCACGGTCTACCCCTCGGACGTGAACGTCCCGACGGCGTCCAACCTGAACTTCGTGGCGGGGGACACCCGTCCGAACCTGGTCACCGTGAAGGTCAGCGCGGACGGGAAGGTGACCTTCGCGAATCAGTCAACCGGATCGACGCATCTCATCGCGGATGTGGCGGGCTACTACCTGGCTGGGACGGCGACGCTCCCGGGCATGTTCGTGCCGGTGACGCCGACCCGGTTGCTCGACTCGCGCTACGGCCCCGGGCCCGTGGGTGCCGTGGCGCCGCAGGCGTCCGTCGTCCTGCAGATCGCCGGCAACAACCCGGTGCCGTCCAGCGGTGTGGGAGCCGTGGTCCTGAACGTGACCGAGACGGGTCCGCAGCAGGCCGGCAACATCACGGTCTACCCGGCCGGGTTCACCGTGCCCCTGGCGTCGAACCTGAACTTCGTGAAGGGCGACACGTATCCGAACTCGGTGATCGTCAAGGTTGCCCCGGTGGTCGGCTTCCCGGAAAGCGACGGCAAGGTGAAGCTCGCCAATCAGTCAGCGGGCTACACCTACCTGCTGGCCGACGTTGCAGGATATTTCCTCGGGTAGCCGCGCCTCTCAGTGGTGCTGAGGCGGCGAGCCAGAAGGCCACCACTGCGCAATTCACCCACGGTCGCGGGTTGCGGTTCCAGGTCGATAATTGACAGCGCTGCCACCCGCGAGTCTGTGAGGTCCTCATGCCCAGAAGGTTGAACCAAGGCTCAAGGACCCGAAGGTTGACAGTTTGGTTCCTAGGGGTGGCGCTCGTCGTGGGGTTTGCGGGGCTTCCCCTCCAGAAGGCGACGGCGGCCACCGAGGTTCACGTCCCCCTGACCACCGCGCCGTACGGCAACTGGGGCGTGGTGGGTGTCTTCGGGCAAACCATCCTGCTGTCGGATCGATCCGCCGGTGCCGTGGCCAACGCGGGCTTCATGCGGACCACCGATGCGGGTGCGACCTGGCAGTCGGCGGCGTTGAACTTCGCGCCGGGATTCTGGGCGGCTCCGGGCATCCTGCAGGCGCGGCGGCACCTGTCCGACGGTGGGGGCAACCTCACGACCGCCTGGCAGCTCGATGCCTATGCCCTCGCGACGGACACCGTCACGACCAGCACCGTCCACACCCAAACGCCGACTGACTCCGTGGTCACGATGAACCAGTCGACGTGGCTCTTCTCGGTGCCCAACGTCGTGGGCTTCCAGGCGCTGGATCTTGCCAGCGACGCCCGCACCAACGTCCTCGTCCCTGGTGGTGTCACCACCCCCACACCCACGCTCTTGCCGACCGGTGCGGTGGTCTGGAGTGGGCTCAATGGCAGCAATCAGCCCGTCGTGGCGCTGGCGGCGAGCCCGACGGCGGCGGCCGGGCCGTGGGTCTCGGGGGCGGCGCCCGTGTGGGTCTCGAGCAACGCGCTCTCCTGGATTCGCCTCGGCAGCACCATGGACCTTTGCACCCGCCCCTTCGATTTGTCGGCCGAAGTGTGCACGGTCATGGCGCCGAACGACGGCTATTCCGTTGACCACTGGGATTTCTCCTTCGCGTCCTACGGCACCGTCGGGATCGTGCGCCGCTCCTTTACGGTTCCGGGTCAGTCGGTCGCGACCCAGGTCAACTACGTCATGAGTGGTTCCTCGGCCGCGAGCCTGCAGGTTCCGTCCGGCACCAGTTGGGACGGTTCGGTTCTGGGCACCTGCCTCGTGGGCGACACCGCTTACGGGACCATTCACGACAGCACCGGCACCACGACCGTCAAGCGCGTGCAGCCTGATGGCACGCTGGCCGCCGGGTTCCCGACCCCAACCCGGCCGGCGAGGCCCACCACCCTGGCGGTGACGCCAACGACCGTGGCAGGCCTCGATAACCGGCACTCGACGACCGGGCCGCTGTTCCCGACCTGGACCCGCCCAGTGACGGGCGCTGGGCTCGGCGCGGAGACCTTGCTGGCGGACGAGTTCTCGTGGGTGGGGGCCTCCACGGGGCGCCTCGTGGGCGTCGGGACGGGTCCCTACCGTCACTATGACCGGGGCGTCTTCCAGAACGAGGTGCCGTCCTACTCGAGCGTCTACCCGACGTTGAGCGGCCCCTATCTGAACCAATTCGACGGAGTGGACACCTCCAAGGTCTACTCCGTTCGCGGGGGCGCCCCCTTGCGAACCGCGGGCAACGCCTATCAGTTCGGATCGTTGCAGGTGCAGGGTGCGGGGTCCGGACCGCCGTGGACCAGCTTCTCCCTGACCGATGTGACGACGGGCACCGCGTCCACGATCACGCTCCCGGGGTCGCTCGGCGGGTGTGTCATGGTCGATGTCTGGGGGGATGTGCTGGCCCTCTATTGCGGCCTTTACTCCGACCGCCTCGTGCTCTACAACTTCCGCACCAGCGCCGTGGTTGCGGAGTTGGACGACACCGCAACGATCACTCGCTATTTCTTGGCGTCCGGCGACGGCTACGCCTTGATCACGGAGAGCGACCTGAACACGATGACCGACACCGTGAGTCTCTGGAACTCGGCGACAGGCACCAAGACGGCCCTTCCGCTCGCGGCCGCCTCTCCGGTGGCCTCCGACGGGGTCGGCCATCTCGCCTACGCGACCGCGACGGACTTGGTGTGGCGGGATTTCTCGTCGTTGTCGACGTCGGCTCCGCGGGTGTTGGGTTGGCTGGCTTCGGCCACGTTTGACATGTCGGCTTCGTCGTCGTGGGCGGTTGAGGTGGACACGACGAAGGCTCTGGCGGCTGGTTCATTGGTGATCAAGGACGGTTCGGGGACGACTGTCCGGACGCTGGCGACGCCGGCGTCGGCGGATGGGTCGTTGCGGTTGTCCTGGGACGGGAAGTCTGACGGCGGCGCGTTGGTGCCGTCGGGGACGTACACGTATGCGTTGGTGGCGAATGGTGCGGACGGTTCTGGTGCAGTGAAGGCGGTCGATGGGACGTCGGCAGCGGCTGGCAGCGTGGTGGTGACGAATAGCACGGGCTTGGTCGCCGGCGCGTTTGTGTCGGTGACGCCGTCGCGGATTTTGGATACGCGGTTCGGTCCGGGTCCAGTGGGCGCGGTGGCGGCTCAGGGGACGTTGTCGTTGCAGGTCGCGGGGCAGGGTGGTGTTCCTGTTTCGGGTGCTTCAGCGGTGGTCTTGAACGTGACGGTGGTAGCTCCTGCGAATGCCGGGAACATCACGGTGTACCCCTCGGATGTCAGTGTTCCCACGGCGTCGAACTTGAATTTTGGTCCCGGCCAGACGGTGCCGAATTTGGTGACGGTGAAGCTGGGTGCCGACGGCAAGGTGAAGGTGGCCAACCAGTCGGCGGGTTCGACCCAGTTGATTGCCGATGTGGCGGGCTACTACGTGGCGGGTACCCCATCTGCTCCTGGTGCATTTGTGCCGGTGACGCCGTCGCGCTTGTTGGATACGCGGTTTGGTCCGGGTCCGGTGGGTGCGGTGGCTCCGCAGGGGAGTGTCACGTTGAAGGTGACGGGGACGGGTGGGGTTCCGGCTTCGGGTGTGGGGGCTGTGGTCCTCAATGTGACGGAGACGGGTCCGTCGCAGGCGGGGAATATCACGGTGTACCCGTCGGATGTGGCGGTTCCGACGGCGTCGAATCTGAACTTTGTGCCGGGGGATACTCGTCCGAATCTGGTGACGGTCAAGGTCAGTGCGGACGGGAACGTGTCGTTGGCGAATCAGTCGGCGGGGTCGACGCATTTGATTGTGGATGTGGCGGGCTATTACTTGGCGGGGGCGGCGACGTTGCCGGGCATGTTTGTGCCGGTGACCCCGACGCGTCTGTTGGATACCCGGTTTGGTCCGGGTCCGGTGGGGGCGGTGGCTGCGCAGGCCTCGATCGCGTTGCAGGTCACAGGTAATGCTCCGGTGCCCGCCTCGGGTGTGGGTGCGGTGGTGCTGAACGTGACGGAGACGGGTCCGTCGCAGGCGGGCAACATCACGGTGTACCCATCTGATGTGAGCGTCCCGACGGCGTCGAACCTGAACTTTGTGACGGGTGACACGTATCCGAACCTGACGATCACGAAGGTGGGTGGCACGGACGGCAAGGTGAAGTTGGCGAACCAGTCCGCGGGTACGACGTATCTGTTGGCGGATGTGGCGGGCTACTTCCTGAAGTAGCCCCTGCACAACCATCGCGGCCCCCGGATGAGATCCGGGGGCCGCGATGCGTGTGGGGCGTTACGCCTTCTTGACGTAGCCCTCGAC
The DNA here is from genome assembly GCA_016716635.1 of Micropruina sp. Classification (GTDB taxonomy): domain Bacteria; phylum Actinomycetota; class Actinomycetes; order Propionibacteriales; family Propionibacteriaceae; genus JADJVZ01. The sequence goes on along the minus strand of JADJVZ010000014.1, from coordinate 144,346 downwards.
CAGGTTGGATGGCAGCAATTCGTAGGCATGGAACTCGCGGCTGAAGCTGCCAGTGCCGTGGGCGATGCCGCGCAGGTCAATGGCGTAGCGGGACAGTTCGGAGGCCGGCACCAGGGCCCGAATGATCGCCTTGTGGTTCTCCGAATCGGAGCCGAGCACCTGGCCGCGGCGTCCGGAGACGTCCGTCATCGTGGCGCCGAGGTACTCCTCGCCGACGGTGATGGTGACCAAGTCGATGGGCTCCAACAGCGCCACGGTCTTCACTGAGGCCGCCTCCTTCATGGCGAGCGAGCCCGCCATCTGGAAGGCCATGTCGGAGGAATCCACGGAGTGCGACTTGCCGTCGGTGAGTGTGACGCGCACGTCCACCATCGGGAAGCCCGCGAGGACGCCCTTGTCGAGCTGGCTGCGGACGCCCTTCTCGACCGACGGAATGAACTGCCGGGGTACCGCCCCGCCGACAACCTTGTCCACGAACTCGAAGCCAGCACCGCGGGGGAGCGGCTCGACCTCGATGTTGCACACGGCGTACTGCCCGTGACCACCCGATTGCTTGACGTGCCGTCCGAGCGCGGCGGTCTTCGCGATGAACGTCTCCCGCAGCGGGATCTTCAGATCCTCCTGGACGACCTTGACGCCGTATCGGTCGTTGAGGCGGGCGACCAGGAGATCGGCGTGAGCCTGACCGGTCGTCCACAACACCAACTGGTCGCCGCCAGTGCGGTCGAGGCGGACGTTCGCGTCTTCGAGCGCCAGCCGGGCCAAGGCGGCTGCCAACTTGTCTTCGTCGTTCCGGGTGGCCGCCCGGATCGCGAGCGGCAACAACGGATCGGGCAGCTTCCAGTTCGCGACGACCGCGGGGTGGGCCTTGTCCGAGAGGGTGTCGGAGGTTTCCGCGGTGGTCAGCTTGGGCACCATCACGATCTCCCCGGCGATGGCCTTGTTGCGGGCCTTGAGGTCGGTGCCAACCGCCCCTGACATCAGGCCGATGCGCTCCTCGTTGTCGTGATCGGGGTGATCAGTGTCGGCCTTGCCGGCGAAGCGCGACCGGTGCCCCGAGACGTGCAGCACGTCGTCGTTCTTGAGCGTCCCCGAGAAGATGCGGACCATCGACAGGCGGCCCGCAAACGGGTCTGTGGTCGTCCGGATGACCTGGGCCACCAACGGACCGTCCGCATTGCTCAAAACGTCCCCGAAGGGCTTCCCATCGGGTGTCGTGGCGACCGGGTTGGGGTGCAGGGACGGTGTGGGGAAGCCGTGTTCGATGAGGCGGATCAGTTCCTCGACGCCGACTCCGGTCGCCGAGCTGACGGGCACCACGGGGTAGAGGTTGGCGGACGCCACGGCCTTCATGAGGTCGTCGAGCAGGTACTCGGTGTCGAGCTCTTCGCCGCCCAGGTAGCGATCCATCAGCGAGTCGTCCTCCGCTTCTTGGATCAGCCCCTCGATCAGCGGGCCGCGGTAGGCCTCAACGTGGCTGTCGTCCGCCTTCACCGCACGCTCCACGACCTTGCCGTCGGAGTAGTCGTGCTCCAGGAGCGACAGGAGGCCGATATTGCCTGACAGCACGCCGGGGGCGGACATGACGGGCACGTGGGTGGGCACGACGCCCTCCCCAAAGGCGGCCTGGCACTCGGCGACAGAGGAATCGAAATCGGCGTGCCCCACGTCCAACTTGGTCAGGGCGATCACGCGAGGCAGGTTGGCGGCCGCGCACTCCTGCCAAAGGGTTTGAGCGGACGCGTCGACGCCGTCCGCTGCTGAGATCACGAAGACGGCGGCGTCGGCGGCACGGATCCCGGCGCGCAAGTCACCGACGAAGTCGGGATGGCCGGGGGCGTCCAACAGATTGACGAAGACGTCCCCGGTGACAAACGAGGCGAGGTACAGCTGGGCCGCGCGCTCGGCGTCGTCCTTCTCGCCGCGGTACCCAGTCAGGCGCGTCTTGAGAATCTGTTCGAACAATGACGTCTTACCGGACCCGGCGTTTCCGATCAGGACGACGTTGCGGACGTCATCGGGATCCGACACTTGACCTGTCGCGGCGTTCACCTTTGAAACCATGCACACACTCTGCCCGCGTAGGGGGTCCCCTGCAACCGAGTGCCGCTAGGCGGGATGCCGGTCTTCGTGCACTCTGAGATCCTCACTCTGAGGCGGGGGGCAGCGACGTTTTGACCCACCCCGGGGGGCACGGTAATCTTTGTCGCTGTTGCGCATTCGCGCGCTCTCCGGACGCCCGCGCACGCCGAAGCAGCTAACTCAGGGAAGATAGTCAACGACTGTGTCTACGTACAGCCCCAAGCCTGGCGAAATCACCAGGACCTGGCACGTGATCGACGCCACCGATGTGGTCCTCGGTCGTTTGGCAACCACCGCCGCTACTTTGCTCCGCGGTAAGCACAAGCCAACATTCGCGCCTCACGTCGACGGTGGCGACTTCGTCGTCGTCATCAACGCCAACAAGATCGCCCTCACGGGTAACAAGGCGACCAACAAGATGGCGTACCGCCACACCACTCGCCCGGGCAGCCTCAAGTCCGTGTCGTACGGCGACCTGCTCGCCAACGACCCGCGCAAGGCTGTCGAGCTCGCCGTCTGGGGCATGATGCCCAAGAACAAGCTCTCCCGGCAGTCCGTGAAGAAGCTGAAGGTTTACGCCGGTGCGGATCACCCGCACGAGGCTCAGCAGCCCAAGCCCTACACGCTCACCCAGATCGCTCAGTGAAGCAAGGAACCACCGTGACCGACTCCGCAGACACCTTCACCGAAGAGCTCGCCCCGTTCGTTGAGGACGATCGTGAGATCGCCTACCGCGCCGAGGCCGAGGAGGCCGTGGCTCTCCCCGGTGGCCGCCCCGCCGTCGTGACCAACACGGCTGCCACGGGTCGCCGCAAGCAGGCCATCGCGCGCGTTCGTCTGGTTCCCGGCTCGGGTCGCTGGACGATCAATGGCCGCAGCCTTGAGGATTACTTCCCCAACAAGTTGCACCAGCAGACCGTGTCCGAGCCCTTCGTGACCGCGGCGGTCGTCGGTTCTTACGACGTCTCCGCGAAGATCGTCGGCGGCGGAGTCACCGGCCAGGCTGGTGCCCTGCGTCTGGGCATCGCCCGCGCGCTCAACTTCGCTGACGTTGAGGCGAGCCGCCCGGCCCTGAAGAAGGCCGGCTTGCTCACCCGCGACGCCCGCGTCAAGGAGCGCAAGAAGGCTGGCCTGAAGAAGGCCCGCAAGGCCCCGCAGTACAGCAAGCGCTGACGCCTGCCATGGCTCGTCTGTTTGGAACGGACGGGGTACGAGGTCGAGCAAACGTCGACCTCACGGCCGAGGTTGCCCTCGACTTGGCGGTCTCCGCCGCTCACGTTCTCGGCGAGGTGGGTGTCTTTGGCACCCGTCCCGTCGCGCTCGTGGGTCGCGATCCCCGCGCTTCGGGTGAATTCCTGGAGGCCGCGGTGGTCGCTGGGCTCGCCTCCGCAGGAGTGGACGTCGTCAGGCTTGGCGTTCTCCCGACCCCCGCTGTCGCGTGGCTGGTCGATCACCTGAACGCTGACCTGGGGGTCATGCTCTCCGCCAGCCACAATCCGATGCCCGACAACGGCATCAAGTTCTTCAAGCGCGGCGGGGTCAAACTCGACGACGACCTCGAAGACGCCATCGAGGACCACCTCGGCGAGCCCTGGCAGCGGCCCGTGGGCGACGCCGTGGGTCGCGTCCGCACCGACGAAGCAGCCGTTGATGCCTACGTCACCCACCTGGTGGGCAGCCTCGGCCCCGACGCGAGTCTCGCCGGGCTGCACGTGGTGGTGGACAGCGCCAACGGCGCGGCTTCCGAGACCTCCGTGGCCGCGTTCCGGCGCCTCGGTGCCACGGTGACGGCGATCCACGCCAGCCCCAACGGCCTCAACATCAACGACAAGTGCGGCTCGACGCACCTCGGCGACCTGCAGCGCGCCGTCGTGGATCTCGGCGCCGATCTCGGTGTCGGTCTCGACGGCGACGCCGACCGATGCTTGGCCGTGGACGCTGCGGGGGAGGTCGTCGACGGCGATCAAATCCTGGCGGTGTTGGCCCTCGCCATGCGCGAGCAACGGGCCCTGCACAGCGACACCGTGGTCGCCACGGTGATGAGCAACCTGGGCTTCCTGATCGCCATGCGGAACGCGGGCATTCGGGTGGAAGTGACGAAGGTAGGCGACCGGTACGTCCTGGAGGCCATGAACGCCAACGGGTTCTCCCTGGGCGGGGAGCAGTCCGGCCACGTCATCATGAGCGAGTTCGCCACGACCGGCGACGGCGTCCTCACCGCCCTTCACCTGGCGGCCCGGATGCATCGCACGGGAAGCACCTTGGCGGACCTGGCCTCGATCGTGACCCGCTTGCCGCAGGTGATGGTCAACGTCCCGAACGTCAACCGCGCCCGTGCTGGCCTCGATCCCGAGCTCAACGCCGCCGTTTCCGCCGCGGGGCGCGAGTTGGGTGATCGCGGTCGGGTGCTGTTGCGCCCTTCGGGCACCGAGCCTTTGGTGCGAGTGATGGTTGAGGCGGAAACCCCCGAAAAGGCGGCGGAAGTGGCCGAACGCCTCGCCGCGGTGGTCCGCGCCCGGTTGGCGCTCTAAAAACCCCACCTGGCTCTGCAAGGGGATAGCCTTCTTGTCGCGCCTGATGTGCGCGAAAAGCATTCAAGGAGATCTTCGATGACCGAGCCCAATGGTTACGACAACACGGGCGGCGCTCAGCCTCCCTACGGCCAGAACCCGCAGCAGCCTTATGGCCAAACCCCGCCGCCTGCCTACGGCCAAAACCCGCAGGAGCCACAAGGCAACTGGACCGCTGGCATGCCGCCCACCGGTTCCCCCCAGCAGGGCTACGGTGGCGCTGGCTACGGCCAGACCTACGGCTCCAACCCCTACGCGCAGGCCGGTCCCCCGCCGGACAACTTCCTGGTGTGGGCCATCTTGTCGACCGTGTTCTGCTGCTTGCCAGCCGGCATCGTGTCGATCGTCTACTCGACCCAGGTGAACACCAAGTGGGCGACGGGTGACTTCGCTGGCGCCCAGCAGTCCGCGGCGAACGCCAAGAAGTGGGCTATCTGGAGCGTGATCGGCTACGCCATCGCCCTCGTCCTGGTCGTGATCTTCTACGTGGTTGTGTTTGCGGTCGCTTCACGGTGAGGCTGGCCCAATCCGTGCGACCTTCGCAGCGGCAACTCGCCGCTGCGAAGGTCGTCGGGACCGGGCTGGCTGCGGTCGGGGTCTTGGCTCTGGTGGCCGTCGTCGACCCGAACCAACCAGGGCACTACCCGACGTGCCCAAGCCTTGCCCTGACCGGCTTCTACTGCCCGGGCTGCGGCACCCTACGATGCCTGCATTTCTTGGCCACGGGTGATCCGGTGATGGCGTGGCGCATGAACCCCCTTGCCATCGTGGCCATTCCGTACCTCGTCTGGGCCTGGCTCTCATGGGCTCGGCGGAGTGTGACTGGACGTCCCCGCGCGTGGCTGGCGCCGCCTTGGGTCCTGTGGACGGTGCTCGTGGCTACCCTCGCCTATTGGGTTCTGCGCAACGTCCCAGGCCTGGAATTCCTGGGCCCGGTGCGGCCGGGCGCCTAACCGTTTTCTTGGAGTAACGCATGCCCCAGGCACGGCGGCAGTTGCCCATCGGGTGGCGCCGCGCCGCTCGGTGACCGTCGGCCAAGGCGAATCGAGGGAGCGCGACGAGCGCTCTTTCCTCAGGCGTCCAGGCGCCGACCGAGCACGAGGCAGTCCTGCGCCTCGTAGCCGAGGCGCGCATAAAAGGCCACCACCGCTTCGTTGGACGTCCGGACCATGAACTGGATCTTCGGCGCACCCCGCTGACGCAACCATTCCTCGCAGGCCTCCATGAGCACCCGGCCGAGGCCCTGTCCCTGACGCGAGGGGGCCACCGCCACGTAGTAGACCCAGCCCCGGTGCCCGTCGTCCCCGACCATGGCGGTACCCAGCACCGCCTCGTCCTCGCACCACCCCAACACGGCCGACGCGGGGCTATCGATGGCGCGCTGAAAGTCGGCGCGGGGATCGTTCCAGGGCCGGGTCAGCCCCGTGGCCTCCCAGAGCGCGACGGCCTGCTCCCTATCGCGACCGGTCAGTGTGCGGATCATGGGCCCATGGTGCCGGACGAATCCGGACGCCGGAAGCGGGCGCGCAATCCTTGATCATCAAAACCGAGGCGGCGGTAGAGAGCATGCGCGGGGTTGTCCACGTTCACGCATAACCACACCTCGTCATCACCCGCGGCCTGCAGCGCCGCAACCGCGTAGGCGGTGAGCCACCGGCCCAGCCCGCGGCCGCGCCACGCGGGGACGACCCCCACTTGGTCGATCCACTGGGCGCTCGCCGTGATGAAGCCGACAGGGACGCTGTCGGCGAGGGCTACGGCGGAGGCAGCAGGTCGGAAATCGTCCGAGTTCAGGTCGCTCAACCACTCGGCAGCGGAGGGGTCGGGGAAGCCCGGACGATCGGCGAACGACCCCCGGTAGGCGGCGTAGAAGTCGGGGCCGCTTGCGGAGTTGAAGGCAGTGCATGTCACGCCAGAGGGGGCTGGCCCAGGGGAGAGCGCAGCGTAGGTGCGTCGCATCACATGTTCGGCGAAGATCCGCCTAAAGCCTGCGGCCTCGAGGAGGGCTGCCCCCTCGGGCGGGACGTTCTCGATGCGCAGGGTCAGCGGCCCCGCAGCGTGGGCGACGCACCAGTCCAGCAGGGCCGCGCCGAGGCCCGCCCCGCGGGATTGCGGATGGACGAACCCCGTGGCGGCGGCGCGAGGCTCGTCCAACGCTGCGGCGGCCACCAGGCGTCCGGTGGCATCCCGGACGCCGACGCCGGGACCCCGTCGCAGCAGCGCCGCCACCCCTTCGAGCGTCCCGAATCGCGGCAGCCCGCCGTCCCGCTGCAGGCAGGCCTGCGCGAGGTGGGCCAGATCGGCGAGATCGGCGTCGACGAGCGGGCGCAGGGTGGGCATCCTCGCTCAGACCTTGCGGATCCGAACCCAGCTGACCTTGTGGTTCTTTGTCTTGCGCAGGATCGCGGTGGCCCGGCCGCGGGTTGGCCGAATGTTGTAGGTCAGGTTCGGGCCGTTGATGGTGTCCCACACGTGGGCGGCGGTGCGGGTCGCCTCTTCGTCGCTCATGTCGCCGAACTGGCGGAAGAAGCTCGTGGGGTCCTTGAACGCCGTCTCGCGCAGGCTCAGGAATCGGTGGATGTACCAATCGCGGATGTTGGTCCGCGAGGCGTCCACGTAGACGGAGAAGTCGAAGAAGTCGCTCAGCCCCAACGCGGTGGTGCCGTCGGTGCGCCGGCGCGCGGGCTGCAACACGTTGAGACCTTCGACGATCAGCACGTCCGGCGCCCTGACCACGATCTTTTCGTCGGGGACGATGTCGTAGACCAGGTGGCTGTAGACGGGGGCACTGACCTCGGGTGCGCCCGATTTCACGTCCATCACGAACTGCAACAAGGCGTGGCGGTCGTAGGACTCCGGGAAGCCCTTGCGGTTCATCAGCCCCAGCCCCTCGAGAACGGCGTTGGGGTACAGGAAGCCGTCCGTGGTGATCAGGTCGACCTTCGGCTTGTTGGGCAGTTGTCGCAGGAGTGCTTGGAGTAGGCGGGCCGTGGTGGACTTTCCGACGGCCACACTGCCGGCCACCCCGATGACGAAGGGAGTGCGGCGACCCTTCACGCGCAGGTACTTGTGGGTTGAGTGGTAGAGCGCGCCGGTGCGCTCCATGTAGAGGGCGAGCAACTGGGTGAGGGGCAAGTACACCTCCCTGACGTCGTCCTCGTCCGTCGGGTCATCGAGTCCGCGCAGGCCCTCGAGGGTCCCCGGCTCCAGAGAAAGGTTGTTGGCTGACGCTAACTGCGCCCAGTGCGCGCGATTGCGTGTCAGGAAGGGGCCGTACGGCGCATCCTCCGGGGCAGGGGACGCGGGCGGGGTGGTCACAGGGGACACCGAGGGCTCCTTCCGGCGTACGGCGGGGGCACCAGTCTGCCCGGCTTGGCCCGGTAGTGTGGGCAACATGTGCGGAATCATCGGATATGTCGGGCCACGTGCGGCCAAAGACGTGGTGGTCGAGGGCCTGCGGCGCATGGAGTACCGCGGCTACGACTCCTCGGGCATCGCGGTCGTGGACGAAGGCTCACTTCACGTGCGCAAGAAGGCCGGCAAGATCTCAAACCTGGACGCCGAGCTTGCGCTCGCTCCACTCCCTACGACTCACATCGGCATCGGCCACACCCGGTGGGCGACCCACGGTGGCCCCACGGACAGCAACGCGCATCCGCACGTGTCGTCCAACGGCCGCGTCGCCTTGGTGCATAACGGCATCATCGAAAACTTCGCGTCGCTGCGTGCCGAGGCGGAAGCTCAGGGCGCCGTCTTCGCGTCCGAGACCGACACCGAATCGGCAGCTCAACTGCTCGGCCTCGAGCTGGCCAACGGGGTCGACCTGTTTGACGCCATTCGCAGCGTCGCTCGGCGGCTGGAGGGGGCGTTCACCCTCGTTGCCATCGCGGCAGACCAGCCGGATCGCGTGGTGGCTGCCCGCCGCAATAGCCCGCTCGTGGTGGGCGTGGGCGACGGGGAAATGTTCCTCGCCTCCGACGTCGCGGCCTTCATCGAGTTCACCAGCAGCGCTGTGGAGCTCGGCCAGGATCAAGCCGTTGAGATCACGCGGGACGGCTACCGGGTGACGGACTTCGACGGCCTCCCCGCCGAGGTGAAGCCTTACGAGGTCACCTGGGATCTCTCTGCCGCAGAAAAGCAGGGCTACGACTGGTTCATGGTGAAGGAAATCCATGAGCAGCCGCAGGCGGTCGCCGACACCCTGCTCGGACGTCACACGGTCGATGGCCAGCTCACCCTCGACGAGGTGCGTATCAGCCCCGAAACCCTGCGCCGCATCGACAAGATCATCATCGTCGCCTGCGGCACCGCGTTCTATTCGGGACTCGTCGCCAAGTACGCCATCGAGCATTGGACGCGCATCCCGTGCGAGGTCGAGATCGCCAGCGAGTTCCGCTACCGCGATCCGATCATTGATCCGATGACGCTCGTGGTGACCATCAGCCAGTCGGGAGAGACCGCCGATACCTTGATGGCCATTCGGCACGCCCGCGAACAGGGCGCGAAGATCATCGCGATCTGCAACACCAACGGGGCCACCATTCCGCGCGAGTCGGACGCCGTCATCTACACCCACGCCGGTCCGGAGATCGGGGTCGCCTCGACCAAGGGCTACACCACCCAGATCGTGGCGTGCTACCTGCTCGGTCTTTACCTCGCCCAGGTGCGGGGCATGAAGTTCGGAGACGAGATCGCCGAGGTCATGGAAGAGCTGGCCTCGATGCCCGCCAAGATGCAGACGATGCTCGACAACCAGCAGCAGGTCAAAGACCTGGCCCGCGATCTCATCGACGCTCAGTCGGTGCTGTTCCTCGGACGCCATGTGGGCTACCCCGTCGCGCTGGAGGGGGCCCTCAAGCTCAAGGAGATCGCCTACCTGCACGCCGAGGGTTTCGCCGCCGGCGAGCTGAAGCACGGTCCGATCGCCCTCGTCGAAGAGGGCGTGCCGGTGTTCGTGGTCGTCCCGCCTCGGGGCCGCGATCAGTTGCACGACAAGGTCATCTCGAACATTCAAGAGGTGCGGGCCCGCGGTGCGCGGACGATCGTCCTGGTCGAGGAGGGTGACGACGAGGTGCTGCCGTACAGCGACGTCACCATTCGTCACCCGAAGTGCTCGACGTTGCTGCAGCCCTTGCTCGCGGTTGTTCCGCTGCAGATCTTCGCCGCCGAGGTGGCGACGCTGAAGGGCTACGACGTCGATCAGCCGCGCAACCTCGCCAAGTCCGTCACGGTCGAGTGAGCGAGGGCGGGGCGCGGCCATGATCGTCGGCATCGGGATCGACACCTGCGACATCGCCCGGTTCGCCGCTGCCACGGAGCGTTCTGACGTCTTCTTGAACAGGGTGCTGAACCCGGTTGAGCAGGTCGGCACCACCCTGACGCAGGCGGGACGTTTCGCCGCCAAGGAGGCGCTCGCCAAGGCGCTGGGCGCCCCCGCGGGGTTGGTGTGGACGGACGTCACGGTCACCAAGGCCGATGACGGACGCCCAGGACTCGATCTGCACGGCACCTTGGCCGCCCGCGCCCAGGAACTGGGCATCACGCGGACGCATGTTTCCATCACCCACGACGCCGGGGTGGCCACGGCGATCGTCATCTGCGAGGACTGAATGCTCACCGCCTATCGCGCCGACACCATTCGCGCGGCCGAGGCGGCCCTTCCGCGCCTCCTGGCCGACGGAACCCTGATGCAACGCGCCGCGGTGGGTGTGGCGGCGGCCTGCCTGGGTGAGCTGCGCTCGCGCGCGGGCGGCAGTTACGCCCGGCGGGTGCTCGTGGTGGTCGGTCCCGGCAACAACGGTGGCGACGGCCTGTACGCCGCGGCCCGCCTGTGTGAGCGCGGAGTCGTGGTGGGGGCCTGGCGCACGGCGGCGACCGTCCACGAGGGGGGCTGGGCGGCGTTCCTCGGGGCTGGGGGGCGCGTGGTGGACGCGGTGGCGGCCGTGGAGTGGCTGGCCGACTGCGACCTGGTCATCGACGCGGTGCTCGGGCTGGGTGGCCGTCCGGGGCTGCGGTCCGAGGTCGCGGCGTTGGCCGCAGCTTGCCTGGATCTCGGGGTGCCCGTGGTGGCCGTCGACCTCCCTTCGGGGCTGGACGCCGACTCCGGCACCGTGGGGGAGAGCTTCACGGCGGCGCTGACGGTCACGTTCGGGGGGCGTCGCCTGTGCCACGTGCTCGAGCCCGCGCGGTCGCGCTGCGGGGCGATCCAGGTGGTCGACATTGGGCTCGCGCTTGCGGACGCCGACCTCGACGCCTGGACGCTCGCCGACCTCGCCGGCGTATGGCCGATCCCCGGGCCAACCTCGGACAAATACTCCCGGGGCGTCGTCGGCTTCGAAACCGGCTCGGCGAGCTACCCGGGCGCGGCGGTGTTAGGTGTCGGGGCGGCCGTCCACTCCGGCGCGGGCATGGTCCGCTACCGGGGTCCGAAAGCGGTCGGGCGCGAGGTCGTCCGCGCTTACCCCAACGTGGTGCTCGGCGACGGGCGGGTGCAGGCCCGCGTGCTGGGTTCAGGGTGGGGCGAGCGTCCGGACGGCGATGCCGTCGTGGCTGCGGCGCTGGCCGAGGGGTCGCCGCTGGTGCTGGACGCCGACGCCCTCCGACACCTGCCTCGCGGGCCGCTCGGGGCACACGTGCTGTTGACTCCCCATGCGGGTGAACTCGCGGTGATGCTGGGCGTCGCCCGGCCCGATGTCACGAACGATCCGCTGGCCGCCGTCGCGGCGGCCGTGGCGCGCACTGGCGCGACCGTGTTGCTCAAGGGGGCCACACAGGTCGTCCGCGGGCCGGGTGACGTGCACGCGACCTTGGCGATCGAGGGGCCTGGCTGGACCGCCCAGGCCGGCTCGGGGGATTGCCTAGCGGGAGCTGCGGGAATGTTGCTTGCTGCCGGACTGTCGGCGCGAACTGCGGCACTCGCTGCAGCGAGCCTGCAAGCGGTTGCTGCGCGCCGACACCTTGGGCCGCAGCCACCTCAGGCGCTGGCGGCCCATTTCGCAGAAGTTGTGGGAAGTTTGGCATCTTTGCACGATCAAACGACCTTCGTCTAGCCCCTTTTCATTTTTCTGACTACCCCTTCCAGTCGCCAGTTTGGGGGCTTAAGGTCCAACTGGACCCAGCCTGCGGTGAAGCTGGTGCGGGTCCGTCAGCCCTTTACGAAGGAGTTTCATGTCAACCGCCACCGTCGCATCGCCGTCGATGCGCACTCAAGTCCAAAAGTTCGGGACATTCCTCTCGAACATGGTCATGCCCAACATCGGCGCGTTTATCGCCTGGGGCCTGATCACCTCGCTGTTCATCAAGGTCGGCTGGATTAACCTCCTCGCCGGCGGCAACCTCGCGACAGACGGCTGGGTTGCCCAGCTGGGCGGCTGGGCCGTCCACACGGTCGACGGCAAGGAAGTTTCCATGGGGTCCGGCATCGTCGGCCCGATGATCACCTACCTGCTCCCGGTCCTCATCGGCTACACCGGCGGCAAGATGATGTACGCCGACCGCAGCGTCCGCGGCGGCGTCGTGGGTGCGATCGCCACGTTCGGCGTCATCTGCGGCACCTCGATCCCGATGTTCATGGGCGCCATGATCATGGGCCCCCTGGGTGGCTGGGCCATGAAGCAGGTCGACGCGATCTGGGACGGCAAGATCAAGCCCGGCTTCGAGATGCTCGTTGACAACTTCTCGGCAGGCATCTTGGGCATGATCTTGGCGGTTGCCGCGTTCTTCGCGTTGAGCCCCGTCATCACGGCGATCAGCGCTGCGGCGGGTTCCGCCGTCGGTTGGCTCGTCACCGCCAAGTTGCTGCCGCTCACCTCGATCCTGATCGAGCCGGCCAAGGTCTTGTTCCTCAATAACGCCATCAACCACGGCATCTTGACCCCGCTCGGTTTGGCGCAGTCCGCCGAGACGGGTCAGTCGATCCTGTTCCTGCTCGAAGCCAACCCCGGCCCCGGCCTCGGTTTGCTGCTGGCCTACTCGATCTTCGGCAAGGGTTCCGCCAAGGCGTCCGCGCCGGGTGCGGCGATCATCCACTTCATCGGTGGCATCCACGAGATCTACTTCCCGTACGTTCTGATGAAGCCGGTCATGATCCTCTCGACGATCGCGGGTGGCATGACGGGCGTCCTCATCAACGTGATGTTCAACGGTGGCCTCCGCGCCCCCGCAGCTCCCGGCTCGATCATCGCGATCTACACCTCCGTGACGCCTCAGGGCTTCATCGGCGTGACCCTTTCGTGGATCGGCGCGGCTGCGGTGTCGCTGGTCGTGGGTGCCTTCCTGCTGCGCATCAGCAAGGACGATTCCGACGGTGACCTGTCCCAGGCCACCTCCGACATGGAAGCCCTCAAGGGCAAGAAGTCGTCCGTGTCTGGCTTGCTCGCCGGCGGCGCCGCCGTGGGTGTCGCGGCCGGTCCGGTCAAGAACATCGTGTTCGCGTGCGACGCGGGCATGGGTTCCTCGGCCATGGGCGCTTCCCTGCTTCGCAAGAAGATCCAGGACGCCGGGTACAAGGACATCAAGGTGGTCAACCAGGCCATCGCGAACCTGACCGACTCCTACGACGTGATCGTGACCCACCAGGATCTCGCTAATCGCGCCGCGCCGAAGGTGCCTTCGGCTCAGTTGTTCACCGTGGACAACTTCATGGGCAGCCCGGTCTACGACGACGTGGTTGATTACGTCAAGAAGGCGAATGCCTACCCCACCTATGAGGCACCCGCAGCCGCCACTGTGGCAGCTGTGGCCGCCCCTGTGGCGGCAGCGAAGGCGGACATTCTCGACAAGGGCTCGATCGTGGTCGCTGGCACCGCCACCACCAAGGAAGGCGCCATCGACGAGGTCGGACGACTGCTGGTCAAGACCGGGGCCGTGGACGAGGGCTACATCGCGTCCATGCATGACCGGGAGCGTTCGGTGTCCACCTACATGGGCAACCTGCTCGCCATTCCCCACGGCACCAACGAAGCCAAGGACCTCATCAAGCGGTCCGCCATGGCCATCGTGAAGTACCCGAACGGGATTGAGTGGAACGGCAAGCCCGTCAAGTTCGTCATCGGCATCGCCGGTGCGAACAACGAGCACCTCGCCCTGCTGTCCAAGATCGCGATCTTGTTCAGCAACAAGGACGATGTTGCGGCGCTTGAGCAGGCCACCAGTGCGGACGCGATTGCGGACGCACTCGGAAAGGTCAACGGCTGATGAAGGCCGTCCACTTCGGTGCAGGAAACATCGGGCGAGGATTCGTCGGGTTGCTGCTGAATCAGTCGGGCTACGACGTCACGTTCGTGGACGTGGTCGACAACCTGATCGATCAGCTCAAGGCCACGGACTCGTACGTTGTGCACGAAGTGGGCGACCACCCGCGGACCCATGTGGTCCGCGGGCATCGGGCCGCCCACTCGATCAAGGAGCCGGAGGTCGTCATCGCGGCGATCGCCGAAGCCGATGTGATCACGACGGCCGTGGGGGTGACGATCCTGCCCAGGATCGCCGGCCTCATCGCCCAGGGTCTCGCCGCGCGTCCGGCCGGAGCCCCCAAGGCTGCGGTCATCGCCTGCGAGAACGCGATCAACGGCACCGACGTCCTCCACGCCGCGGTCGCGGAGAACTACCCGGGCGACGACCTCGACGCCAAGGCGGTCTTCCCGAACTGCGCGATCGATCGCATCGTCCCGAACCAGGCCAGCGACGCCGGCCTGGCGGTCACCGTGGAGAACTACTTCGAGTGGGCCGTGGAGTCCAAGCCGTTCAACGGCAACCTGCCGCCCATCGAAGGCGTGCACTGGGTGGACGACCTCGAGCCGTACATCGAGCGCAAGCTCTTCACCGTGAACACCGGGCACGCCACCGCGGCCTACCACGGGTTCGCGGCGGGGATCTCGAAGCTCTCCGACGCGTTGGCCGACCCGGCTATTCACGCCAAGGTGGCGGCCGTCCTGGCCGAAACCTCGGCTCTCGTGGTGGCCAAGCACGGCATCGACCCCGAGGTTCAGGCCGCGTATGTGGCCAAGATCCTCGTCCGGTTCGCCAATCCGGATCTGCCCGACACGACCGAACGGGTCGGACGCTCGCCGCTGCGCAAGCTCTCCCGCAACGATCGGTTCATCTCCCCGGCCAGCCAGCTGGCCGAACGGGGCATGGGACGGGCGGCCCTCGTCGAGACCGTCGGTGCTGCGCTGCTCTTCAACGCACAAGGCGACCCGGAGGCGGCTGGCATGCAAGAAATGCTGCTCGCGATGTCGGCCGACGAGTTCGTCTCGACGGTCACCGGGTTGGAGCCCGCGCACCCGCTCTACGGGGACATCGTCTCTGTCGTGCAGGCGTGGCAGGGCTGACGCCCTTTTTGACGCCAGGTGCCCGTCCCCTTCGTGGGGGCGGGCACCTGTCTTTGGACGCGGCGAGAGCCAGAGAGGACCTCTACAATGGTCAGGTTGTCCACGTCAGCTGATTGCGCCACCGCCCAGGATGAGTCCCGGGCGGCGTTGCCGCTCGCCGAGATCGACGTTCCCGACGGCCGCACCCTTTACCTGCGCACGGCCGTCCCCGAGGATGCCCCGGAGATCGTGACCGTCGTCCACGCTGCGTTCCGGGCCCGGCGGCCGGTCGATCCGCCGCCCACCGCCTTGTTGGAATCCGACGAGACGATCGCGGCCACCATCACCGAGGGCGAAGTGGTCATCGCCGTTCTCGATGATCGGATCGTCGGCACGATCATGATCGACTTCACCGGCGAGCAGTTGCCCGAGAACCATGACCCGGACGCCGGGCCGCCCCCAGCCTTGTTGGAGCGGGTCTCGGTCGACCCGAACGCCCAAGGCCTCGGCATCGCCTCCGCCATGGTGCTGGTCACTCTTGACCTGCTGGCCTTGCAGGGCTGTCGTCAAGTGGCGTTGTTCGTCCGCCAAGAGTTTCCCGAGATCCGGCGCTGGTGGGAGCGCCACGGGTTCGTCTTCACCGAGGACCATCAGCGCAGCTGGGTGCTACGGCGCGCCGTGCCGCTCCTGGTCGAGGTGCCGACCGCAGACGCCATGCAGGCGCTGGGGGAGCGGCTCGCGGGGGTGCTGCGGTCGGGGGACGTGCTCATCGCCACCGGCGATTTGGGGGCCGGCAAGACCACCCTCACCCAGGGCATCGGACGCGGTCTCGCCGTCAGCGGCCCGGTGATTTCGCCCACGTTCGTGCTGTCGCGGATCCACCCCTCGATGGTGGGCGGCCCGGCGCTGGTCCACGTGGACGCCTACCGGCTCGGCTCCAGCGCGGAGGTGCTGGACCTGGACCTGGAGGCGTCCCTGTCGGATTCGGTCACCCTCGTGGAGTGGGGTGCCGGGGTCGCCGAAGGCCTCGCGGATGATCGCCTCGAGATCGACATTCGCCGGGGCGCCGATCCGTCCGATGACACCCGGTGGGTGTCGCTCACGCCGGTGGGCCCCCGCTGGACGAGCGTCCGCGCTGAGCTTGAGGAGGCCGTCCTATGACGCTCATTCTGGGCATTGACACCTCGACCGACGTGTGCGCGGGGCTCAGCGACGGCGCGTCCGTGCTGAGGAGCGGCCTCATCGCGGACCGGCGGGCTCACGCCGAGAAGCTGATGCCGCTCGTCGTCGAACTGCTGGCCGACTTGGGCCGGACGCCCGCTGATCTCACCGCCGTCGTGGTGGGCGTTGGTCCGGGGCCGTTTACCGGCCTGCGGGTGGGCGTCGCGGCGGCCGAAGTGCTGGCGATGGCGCTCGGCATCCCCATCCGGGGTGTCGGCAGCCTCGACGCGGTGGCCTCCCAGGCCGTCACCGAAACTCGGTTCGCCGGGGAATTCCTCGTCGCCGCGGACGCTCGCCGCAAAGAGGTCTACTGGGCCCGCTACGCTGCCGACGGCACGCGGCTTGACGGCCCGTTCGTCACGGCGCCGGACGCCGTGCCCGCGTTGCCGACCATCGGGACGGGGGCCGACCTCGTCGCCTCGGCGGTCGAGGGACCACGGACGCTCGACGCCGGTCACCTCGCTCTCGTGGGCGGACGCCTGCCAGAGCAGGGGTTGGAGCCCCTCTACCTGCGCCGCCCCGACGCCGAGGTCTCCACCACCCGCAAGTCGACGCTGCTGCAGCCGCGCCTGACCCTGCGGGGTGTGAAGTGATCGCGCCCGCCGCGCTGGCCGATCTCGAGGAGATCCTCGAACTCGAGGAGGGTGGCTTCGATGAGGGCACCCGGTGGAGCGCCGACGCTTGGCGCACCGAGATCGAGGGTGCCGACCGCCACGTCCTCGTCGTGCGGCAGCCCGGGGAACGTTTGGATGGCGTCGCCACCTTCTCCTTCGCGGGCGAGACCGCCGACCTGCTGCGCGTGATCGTCCGTCCGGATACCCGCCGTCGCGGCATCGCGTCCGACCTCGTCAAGGCCGGCCGCCGGTGGGCGACGTCGCAGGGCGCCCAGCGCCTGCTGCTTGAGGTCGAAACCGAGAACGCGTCGGCGCTTTGGCTTTACGTGAAGCTCGGCTTCGAGCCGCTCGCCGAGCGCCGCGACTACTACGGCACGGGGCGCCACGCCCTCGTCATGGAGGTGGCACTGTGAGCGAGCCGCTCATCCTCGGCATCGAGTCGAGCTGCGATGAGACCGGCGTGGGCATCGTCCGCGGGCACGAACTGCTCGCGAACGAGGTCGCCTCGTCGGTCGAACAGCACGTGCGCTTCGGCGGGGTCGTGCCCGAGGTCGCCTCGCGCGCCCACCTGCAGGCGATCGTCCCGGCGCTGAAGCGGGCCGTCGCGACCGCCGACATCGATCTGGACGAGGTGGACGGCATCGCCGTCACCGCCGGCCCCGGACTCATGGGTGCTCTGGTCGTCGGGCTGTCGGCCGCGAAAGCGCTCTCCGTGGCGCTCAACAAGCCGCTCTACGGGCTCAACCACCTCGTCGGGCACGTGGCGGTCGACCTGCTCGATCACGGTCCGCTGCCGGAACGGACTGGGGCGCTGCTGGTTTCCGGTGGACATACCTCGCTGCTGGTCGTGGACGACATCGCCACCTCGATCACCGAGGTCGGGGCGACCATCGACGACGCCGCCGGTGAGGCCTACGACAAGGTCGCCCGGCTGCTCGGCCTGGCCTACCCCGGTGGCCCGGTCATCGACAAGCTCGCGGCCGACGGCGACCCCAAGGCGATCGCCTTCCCGCGCGGCCTTACGGCCCAGAAGGATCTGGTCGCCCACCGCTTCGACTTCTCCTTCTCGGGGCTGAAGACCTCCGTGTCGCGCTGGGTCGAGACCCGTCGTCGCGACGGTGACGAGGTGCCCGTGGCGGACGTGTGCGCCAGCTTCCAAGAGGCCGTGTGCGATGTGCTGACCGCCAAGGCGGTGGCCATGTGCCAGGCCGAGGGTCTCACCACGCTGCTCATCGGCGGCGGGGTGGCGGCCAACTCGCGGCTGCGGGCCCTGCTCGAAGAGCGAACGGCGGCAGCAGGCATCGCGCTGCGGCGCCCGCGTCCGGGGTTGTGCACCGACAACGGCGCGATGATGGCTGTCCTCGGTGTCGAGGTGGTCAAGCGCGGGCTGCGTCCGTCCAGCCTGGAGATCGGCGCCGATTCGGGACTCCCGGTAGCGAAAGTCTTGGTGTGACCCTCTACCGGCCAATCGTGGCCGCGTTGGGGTTCGTCTTGTCGGCCGATCGCACCCGCGTGCTGATGGTCCAGCGGACGCGGGACGGCGATACCCACGCCGGCAAGTACAACGGGCTCGGCGGCAAGCTGGAGCCGGACGAGGACATCGGCACCTGTCTCGTCCGCGAACTGCGCGAAGAGCTGGGCATCGAGGTGACCTCCGCTCGCCTGCGCGGCACCGTCAACTGGCCGGGTTTCGGCAAGGTGGGGGAGAGTTGGTTCGGCTTCGTCTTCGTTGTCGACGCCTACGAAGGCGTCGTGCCAGAACGCAATGATGATGGTCCGCTGCACTGGGTCGAGATCGACCGGCTCGGTGAACTCCCGCTCTGGGAGGGCGACGCCCACTTCCTGCCGCTGGTCTTCGATGACAGCGTGGCCATGTTCCATGCCGTCCTGCCTTACGACGACGACAACCGGTTGGTGAGCGCCTCCGTCGTGGTCGAGCGTCGCTGAGGGCTCACATCGCGAAAAAGAACGCCCGCCGGAAGATCGGCGGGCGCTCTGTCGAGGCTTGTGAGGGCTCCTACTTGGCCTTAGCGGCCACAGGTGCGTCCTTCTTGCCCTTGGGCATGGTGAGGGCGAGGCCGACCAGGAAGCCGCCGACGGCGGACAGGCCCGCCGACAGCAGCACCATCGGTAGGGGGTCGTTGATGGACGCCGTCGACTTGTTGGCCATGGCCACCTGATAGATCATCTGAATGTTCCAGATGTTGCTGATGAGCAGGGCGGCGGCAGCGGCCAGGACAACCGCGCCTGCGATCAGCACAACGCGCGAAAGAATCTTCATGCGTCGCATTCTACGGGCTGGTGCCGCCACTCGAGGCTGCGCAGGGCCGCGCGACTGAGGCGCAGGGCTAGGCTGCCCGCGTGGATGCGACAACCGCCGAGTGGCTGCTGGGGCCGGAGGGCCAGCAGGCGCTTGGGGTCGCGTCGGCCGAGGCGGATCCCGGGTCGGTCGGGGCCGCCGAGCGACTTCGTCGGCACTGGGCACCGGAGCAGGCCGCGGCCGCGCTTGGGCTGGTCGCCCTGCGGCGCAGGGGTGCCGCCAAGCTGGGGGCGCTCGCGGACGAGCTCTACCTCACCCCCGTGGGGCTGGAGCAGGCCACCCGCCCAGCGGTGTCGCAGTGGCGAGCCTCTGAGTTGGCCGCTGCCGGCGTGACCTCCGTGCTCGATCTCGGATGCGGGCTGGGGTTGGACGCCCTCGCGATGCGTCGAGCCGGATTGACCGTGCGCGGGGTCGAGATCGACGAGGTCACCGCCCTCTTCGCCCAGGCGAACACCGGCATGGAGGTGCGGGTGGGATCCGCCGAGGAGTTGGCGCCCACGCTGCTCGGTCCGGGGGAGGCCGTGTTCGTGGATCCCGCCCGGCGGGGCGATCGGGGACGCAGTTGGCGTCTGGAGGATCTGCGTCCGTCCTGGGACTTTGTGACGGGGCTGATGGCCGACGATCGTCCGGTCGTCGTGAAACTCGGGCCCGGGCTGGCCCATCGCGACCTGCCTTCCGGCGTGCGCGCGGTCTGGGTGGACCATGGCGGCGAGGTGGTCGAACTGTCGCTGTGGTCGGGTTTGTGGGCTCCGGGCCGAATCGCCGTCGTGATGGACCAGGGCGTCCACACCCTTGAGTGCCTGAGCAGTAAAGACAATGTGAGTTTGGGGTCCAGCGTGGGCCCAGAACTCACACTGTCTTCACTCACACTGTCTACTGGCTGGTTCCTCTATGAGCCTTCCGGGGCGGTGATCCGGGCCGGTGGTCTCGGGGTCTTAGCTGCTCAACTTGAGGCGCGGCCGCTGCAGGAGGGCATCGCCTACCTCGCGGCGGCTCGGGCCGTGGCGACGCCCTTCGCGACGGCCTTCGAGGTGCAGGAGGTGCTGCCGTGGAGCGAGAAAGCGCTCCGCGGCTGGGTGCGTGAGCATCGCGTCGGCACCCTCGAAATCAAGAAGCGCGGCATCGACATCGACCCGGCTGTTCTGCGGAAGCGGCTCAAGCCGTCGGGCCCGAATCGGGCGACGGTCGTGTTGACGCCGACGGCGGCCGGTGCGAAAGCGCTGATCGTCCAACGGGTGGCTCCTTAGTTGGCGGCGCAGCGCGGGCGGGCGGGCGGGTTTCGGGGTGCCCCGCTCTCGATCTTTCGACCTTGCTGGCGTTGGTGATCCTTGCTGGCTCAGTGTCGCCAGCAAGGATCACCAACGCCAGCAAGGCAGGGAAAGGGGTGCCGTCGCCGCGACAGGTGGGCGGTTTCGGGGTGCCCCGCTGCTCATTGTTCGACGCCGCCCCCGCCCGTCAAGGGCGCCTGCGGCGTCCCTGCGGGATGGCCTCCGGCCACCCTTGACTGTCGGGTCCCCGGCGTCAGATTTCGCAGCTTTGGGTTCACTCCTCCGGCTGGGCAGTCCGAGTTGGTGACCGAAACATGCCCCTCAGTGGCCGCCGTGGAGCTGACGTCCACGCAGGCTCCTCACGGGCATGTCTTGGTCACGGCCATTGGGCGGGAGGGTGGGTATCGGGGTGCCGTGACCACGGTCGGCTTGCGGTTTCGGGGTGCGCCGCTGCCGATTGTGTGACGCCGTTCCCGCCCGTCAAGGGCGCCTTCGGCGTCGCTGCTCGATGGCCTCCGGCCACCCTTGACTGTCGGTCCCCGGCGTCATTTCTGGCAGCTTGGGTTCACCCCTTCGTGTGGGCGTCCGCGTCGGCGTTCAAAACGGCCCCACCCGCAGGCTCACCCAAAGCCCCACCCACAGGCCCACCTACCCACCCCTCTCGCTCTCTCCCCACTTTGCTGGCGTTTGCCATCTTGACTGGCGCAATATCGCCAGCGAAGACGCCCATCGCCAGCAGAGTGCGAGAAACGGCAGCAGAGTGGGGGGCTGAGGTTGACCCCAGATCCCGGACACCGTCTTGGCGGGTTCCCTTGTGAGGGGCCGCTGGAGAGGATGTCCCTGATGGGTACAACTAAGAATCGGAAGAGCTATACCCCGGAGTATCGGCGTGAGGCTGCGCGGCTGGTGATAGACACGGGTCGCACGATTGCGGCGGTCGCGGCAGAGATCAATGTGGGTGAGCAACTGTTGGGCAAGTGGGTCCATGTCGAGCGGGGCCGGATGGGGGCCGCGCCGGAGCCGCCGTTGGATGTGTCAGAGCGGGCTGAGTTGGAGCGGTTACGGCACGAGAATGTTGAACTCAGGGTCGATAACGAGTTCCTGGGAAAAGCCGCAGCCTTCTTCGCGGCGAAGAACAGTCCGCATCGGAGTGTTTCGAGGTGATCGAGGCGGAGAAGGCGAGTTACACGATCAGCCGGATGTGTCGGCTGTTGAGGGTGGACCGGCGACGGTTCTATGAGTGGCGTCAACGCCAGGCGACTGGCCCGACCCCGACCGAGCAACGGCGGGCCGATCTGACGGAGAAGATCCGGGTCTTTCACGTGGCTTCTGATGGCACGTATGGGGCGCCGCGGATCTTGCATGACCTCCGCGAGGCGGGTGAGGTTGTGTCCCGTAAAACGGTCGCGAAGTGCATGCGGCTAGCCAAGATAGTGGGGATCAGTCCCCGTACCTGGCATCCACCAACCACCACGGCGGGCCCGAACCCTGACCCGGCCCCCGATCTGGTGAAGCGTGAGTTCGATAAGGGCAAGCCCAACCTGGTGTGGTTTTCTGACATCACCTACCTCGACACCGGCGAAGGCTGGGCGTACCTGTGCGCGGTCCGGGATGGTCACACCCGTCGGGTCCTGGGCCGGTCGATCGCTGATCATCTGCGTGCCGATCTGGTCGACGTCACGCTCCGTCAGGCCGTCGCGTTGCGGGGTCACCTGCCCGAGAAGGTCATCTTTCACGCCGACCGCGGCTGCCAATACACCAGCCAGCAGATCGCCGATCTGGCCGGTGAGCTCGACCTATTGCGTTCCATGGGCCGCACCGGGGTGTGCTGGGACAACGCTCCGGCCGAATCGTTCTGGTCGACTTTGAAGAACGAGTACTACCACCGACACGTGTTCCCCACGATCGAGGCCGCCCGCCGGGGCACCTACCTGTGGATCGATGCCTGGTACAACGCCCACCGACGCCACTCGGCGATCGGCTACCTCAGCCCATTACAGTACGAACAACACCTGGCCCGACAGGCCGAACAGACGGCCCTCCAGGCCGCCTGACCAAACAACCACCTGTCCGGAATTCGGGGTCAACCTCAGGGCACCGCCAGCAAAGTGCGGGGGAGGAGGGGGCAAGCTCGGGCGTGCGCAGGGGCAGCTATTGAGAATTTCTAGCACTCGGTTTGAACGAGTGCTAAGCCGGGTATAGATTCGGATTAGCACTCTCACCATGAGTGTGCCAACCACGGCGGCACCGCGACGACGCCGACGGAAGGCGAAAACTCAGAACATCCCGGGCATCAGCCCGCGAAAGAACGAAAGGGTTTTGACGTGGCAGTCACGATCAAGCCGCTTGAGGACCGCGTCCTCGTCCAGCCGCTGGAGGCCGAGCAGACCACCGCTTCTGGCCTGGTTATCCCCGACACCGCCAAGGAGAAGCCGCAAGAGGGCAAGGTCATCGCGACCGGCCCCGGTCGCACCGACGACAACGGCAAGCGCATCGCCATGGACGTGCACGAGGGTGACGTCGTCATCTTCAGCAAGTACGGCGGCACCGAGGTCAAGTACGCCGGCGAGGAGTACCTGCTCCTGAACGCCCGCGACATCCTCGCCGTCGTCGTCAAGTGACGATCAAAGATCTAAGGAAGTAATCAATGCCAAAGATCCTTCAGTTTGACGAGGAGGCGCGTCGCTCCCTCGAGCGTGGCGTCGACATCCTCGCCAACACCGTCAAGGTGACGCTTGGGCCCAAGGGTCGCTACGTCGTCCTCGACAAGAAGTGGGGCGCCCCGACCATCACCAACGACGGTGTCACCGTCGCCAAAGAGGTCGAGCTCAGCGATCCGTACGAGAACCTCGGCGCGCAGCTGGCCAAAGAGGTCGCCACCAAGACCAATGATGTGGCCGGCGACGGCACCACCACGGCCACCGTGTTGGCGCAGGCGCTCGTCCACGAGGGGCTGCGGGCCGTTGCGTCCGGGGCCAACCCGGTCGGGCTCAAGCGCGGCATCGACAAGGCCGTGGCGGCCGTCGAGGCCGAGCTGAAGAAGATCGCCCGCGACGTCGAGACGACGGCCGACATGGCCAACGTGGCGACGATCTCGGCGCGCGATTCCGACATCGGTCACCTCATCGCCGACGCGTTCGACAAGGTGGGCAAGGACGGCGTCATCACCGTTGACGAGTCCAACACCTTCGGCACCGAGCTCGAGTTCACCGAGGGCATGCAGTTCGACAAGGGCTACATCTCCGCGTACTTCGTGACTGACGCCGAGCGTCAAGAGGCCGTCCTCGACGATCCCTACATCCTGCTCAACCAGGGCAAGATCTCCTCGATGACCGAGCTGCTGCCGCTGCTCGAGAAGGTCATCGGCGCCGGTGGCCAGCTGGTCATCATCGCCGAGGACGTGGACGGCGAAGCGCTGTCGACCCTGGTGGTCAACAAGATGCGCGGCACCTTCACGTCCGTGGCCGTCAAGGCCCCGGCGTTCGGTGATCGTCGCAAGGCGATGCTCGAAGACATGGCGATCCTCACCGGTGGCCAGGTTGTGAGCGCCGACATCGGCCTCAAGCTCGATCAGATCGGTCTGGACGTCCTCGGACGCGCCCGCCGCGTTGTCATCACCAAGGACAACACGACGATCGTGGACGGCGCCGGCAAGTCGGCGGACGTCGAGGCTCGCGTGGCCCAGCTGCGCGCGGAGATCTCCCGGACCGATTCCGACTGGGATCGCGAGAAGCTGCAGGAGCGGGTTGCCAAGCTCGCCGGTGGCGTCTGCGTGATCAAGGTTGGTGCGGCCACCGAGGTGGAGCTCAAGGAGAAGAAGCACCGCATCGAGGACGCCGTGTCTGCGACTCGCGCGGCCATCGAAGAGGGCATCGTCGCCGGTGGCGGCTCCGCGCTCGTCCACGCGGCGGCTGTTCTCAAGGACGGCCTCGGTCTCGTCGGTGACGAGAAGGCGGGCGTCCAGATCGTGGCCAAGGCCGTGGTCGAGCCGCTTCGCTGGATCGCGGAAAACGGCGGCGAGCCGGGCTACGTGATCGTCTCCAAGGTGCAGGAGCTGAAGGCCGGCAGCGGCTACAACGCAGCGACCAACACCTACGGCGACCTCATCGCTCAGGGCGTCATCGATCCGGTGAAGGTCACGCGTTCCGCGCTGGCCAACGCCGCCTCGATCGCCTCCCTGCTGCTCACGACCGAGACCTTGATCGTCGAGAAGCCGGCTGATGATGAGGACCTCCACCAGGGTCACAAGCACTAACGCTGAAACCAACGAATCGGGGCCCCGGATATCCGGGGCCCCGTTTTGCCGTCCCTGAGCCTGTGGATAACCGCGCGGAGTGGCCGACGTCGGAGTTAGCGTGAGCCGTAGTCGCGTCACCCCCGAACGGACATCACCATGCGCCAGCGATTCGTCTCCGCCCTTGTGCTCGGCGGCCTGCTCGCCTGCGGGCTCCTTGCCGCCTGCACGTCTGAGGCCGCAAACCCCCCGGCGGCGACGTCCGTCCCTTCCGCCACGACCCGTCCCAACCGCGACCAGGTGGTGGCGATCCTGGCCGACTATGACGCGCGGAACATTCCCGCCATCAAGGCACGGGGGGAGACCTGGAAGACTGCGGACGCGGGCGCCATCTTGGCTATGGACGGCTACAACGACGCCATTCACGCCGCCGCGGTCGCGAAGGGACTTGTGCCGGCTACGCCCGCGACGCCCGAACCGCCGCCAATTTCGACCCTGCTCGAGTACTACGGCTACGGACGCATAGGCACCGACGAGGTGATCGCCGTGGCGCAACGGTTCGGCACCCGTGGTGACGCCGACGACCCCGAATACTCGGTGTACCTGAGGCCGCCAGGCGGTGTCTGGTTGAAGGTGTCGGGGGTGTTTGCGCAGCAGGGGAGTGCGATTCAACCGATACCGGATGCCCTCGTGACGGACGCCCGCGACGCGTTCGGCCCCATGCTGACCTTTCTCATGCGGGGTGACGTGCCGCCCGGGGTCCTCTTCGATCTCGGAAGGGTGCCCTATCCCAACTCCCGCTACGGCTCGTTCGCGCCAGCTGACGAACTGCATCAAACCGGTTACTGCAAGCCCTTCGGCGAGGGGGCCTCGGGAGCGGTGCGAGTGCCTGTTCAGGGCGGGGATTTGATGATCGCCGCCGCCGACTGCGTGCTCACAGGCAAGGTGGAGCCGCGCATTTACCTCACGACGACGAACGATCGCCCCGGGCTCGCGCTGGGCTACCCAACGTCCTACTCGGGATTCACCGAGCACGACGCGTTCACGGCCGCTGCCTACCTGCCGACCGCCCAAGTCGGCGCGCACGAGCTGCCCGTTGCGCAGTTGTGGTTCCTTAGCCGGGCTGTTCCCATCGAACTAGTCCAGTTCGTGGCGGCCGGAGAATAGTTCGCATCTGTACCGCCCGCGGGGCACACTCTTCCGGACGGACGCGAAGGCGGTCCTCGCGAGCAGAAATAGGGACGGAACAACCATGTGGAAGAAGATCAACGACGCGTTGGATTGGTCGGGGGAGAAGATCACGGCCATCGTCGGCACGATGTGGTGCGCCATTGCTTTCGCACTGCTGGCGTTCGTCTCGCTCCCGGCAGCACTCGCGACCCGTGACGTGGTGGCCATTATCGGTTGGATCGCGCAGACGTTCCTGCAGCTGGTGCTGTTGTCGGTCATCATGGTTGGCCAAGACCTGGGCTCGCGGGCTACCAACAAGCAGATCGCCGAGACCCACAAGGCCACCATGGCGGAGTTCGCAATGGCCAAAGAGGACCGAAAGCGCAACGCCGATGAGCTGGCCGCTCTGCGCGCCATCACCGAAGCCCTGCACCTCCAGGTCGTCGGCAAATCGTTCGAAGGTCACAGCCATCAGGCCGTCGCGACCGCGACGGCACCCGCCACCACCACCGGGGGTCCGGCTGCGGCGGGCGCCACCTCCTGAGTGACCAGGCGGTCCCGCTCCGGGGCGCTCGGTAGCATGGACCGACCGAAAGGACTCCATGCTCGCCTCGTTCGTCGCTCGCCATCCCCTGTGGACGGGCGCCTTTGCGACCGCGCTGATCGCCTGGGGTTCATGCAACGATGAGTTCTCGCACGCCGTGGACGGCTGGCCGAACGCGGGCGTGAAGGTCCTCGGACGCTTGGCGCCCTTGCCCCTCGACTGGATCCTCATCGTGGCGGGCGTGGCGCTGCTGTGCTGGGTCTGGTGGACGATGGCCCCGTCGGACGACCCCACCCGCAAGCGACCAAGCGTGTGGGCGACCCTGGCCGCCTGGGGGGCGCCGCTGCTGCTGGCACCGCCCACCCTCTCCGCGGACGCCGTGCTCTACGCCGACCTCGGTTGGATCAGGGGCTTGGGGCTGAGCCCCTACACGACGGCGCTGGCGACGGCCGGAGGGCCCTACGCCGCTCAGGTCGATCCCCTGTGGGCGGGCCACGGGGTGGCCTATCCGCCGCTGACGCTGCTGTTGGATCAGGGTGTCGTGGCCCTCGCCGCCGCGCAGCCCTACTGGGGTTACATCGCGATGCGGCTCCCAGCCCTGGCGGCGGTTGCCGTCATGGCCTGGATCGTCCCCAAGCTGGCCGCCGCCCTGGGTGTCTCGCCCGAGCGGGCCGTGTGGCTCGGCGTGGTGAACCCGATGTTGATCGTCCATTTCATCGGCGGCGCCCACAACGATGCCCCGATGGTCGCGGTCACCCTGCTCGCCATCTGGCTGGTCGTGGCGGTGCCGCGCGCGTGGACGTCCCTGCTGGTGGCCCCGATCCTGGTCGGCCTCGCGATGGCGCTGAAGCAGCAGGCGGGGCTCGCTGTCCTGGCCGTCGCCGGGCTGCCGGTTGCCGCTCAACTGGCCTCCCTCCCGTTGGCGCGCCGTGTCTGGACGCTCGGCTGGCGCTCGGCCATCGCCGGGGTGGTGGCCCTCGGAACCTTCGTCGGCGTGAGCTTCGCCACCGGCCTCGGCCTCGGCTGGACCAAGTGGCTCGACCTCATGGGCCTCACCGGCACGCCCGCACCCTTTTCGATCCTCGGCAAGGGCGGCGCGGTGCTGCTGACGGCGCTGAGCCTCGACCCGTCGGGTTTCGTCCGCGTGATCGGACTGCTGGCCAACGCCACCCTGCTGGGCGTGCTCGCGTGGATCGTGATCCGCTTCGCCGATCGTCCGTTGGCGGCCCTCGCTTGGGCGTCTCTCGCGCTCGCCGTTCTCGGTCAGAGCCTGCACCCTTGGTACACGCCGTGGTCGTTCGCGCTTCTGGCCCTCATCCCGCTCACCGCCAAGCAGCACAAGTGGGTCACCTGGTTCCTGATGGCGTTTGTGACCTGGAACGCGATCCAGACGGTGGTCTGGCACTCCATGCCTTAACGCCGGCTTGCCTCGCCCTGCGACAATCTCCGCATGCGCGTAGCGATTGCCGGAGCCGGTGGCCTGTTGGGCGGGGCCGTCTCGCGGGCTCTCATCACCCGAGGTACCGAGGTGGTGCGCTTGGTGCGGCGGGCGCCGACCAAGGCCGACGAACGCCAATGGTTTCCCGAGGTCGGACGGCTGCCGAAGCCCGGCCTGCACGACGTCGATGCCGTCATCAACTTCTGCGGCGCGGGCATCGCCGACCGCCCGTGGACGCCCGGCCGCAAGCGGGAGTTGTTCTCCTCGCGCCTGGGCCCCACGCGGACGCTCGCCGCGGCCCTCGACGGGGACGGACGCTGCCAGCTGCTGCTGAATGCCTCCGCCATCGGCATCTACGGCGATCGCGGGGACGAGATTCTGGACGAAGCCTCCTCCCGCGGGACGGGTTTCCTGGCCGATCTCGTCGACGATTGGGAGGCGGCGGCGAGGGCTGCCAGCGTCCCGGTGTCGCTGCTGCGCACGGGCCACGTGCTCACGGCCTCGGGGGGTTACCTGGGCAAGCAGAAGCCGCTGGTGCTCGCCGGGATGGGTGGCGGCGTAGGCCCTGGCGACCAGTACCAGTCCTGGATTTCGGTCGACGACTACGTGGCCGCCATCCTCTTCCTCGTGGATCGCCACCTCGCGGGTCCCTTCGACCTGACAGCCCCGAACCCCGTCCGGAACCGGGAGCTCTTCGCGGCCTACGCGAGGCGCTTGGGGCGGCCCGTGATCGCCTCCCTGCCGACCTTTCCCTTGCGGTTCGTCCTAGGCAGCGACGCGGTCGAGGAACTGCTGCTGGCCAGCCAACGCGTTCTGCCCACCCGCCTGCTGGAAGCGGGGTTCTCCTTCACCCACCCCGAGCTCGACGCTGCCTTAGCGGCGCTCTGAGCCTGCTGTCAGAGCAACAGCCCCGCCATCACGTTCACGAGTGCATGGCTGAGTGCGCCCGGCAGCACGCTGTCGTGTCGCGACCGCACCCAACCGAGGATCACGCCTACCACGAACTGAATCGGCAGGATCGGCCATAGCTGCATTCCCGCGGTCAGGATGACCAGGTGGGGCAGCAGGAACAGCAGGGCCTGCAGCACAATGCCGGGCCAGCGGCCAAACTTCCGGGCCAGCAACCCCTGGAAGAACCCTCGGAACAAGACCTCTTCGGCCGCCGAGCGGAGCGCCACGCCCACGCCCACCACGAGGGTGGTGATCCGGTTGGTGGCACCGGCGCTGCCGATGATGTCGGCGGGGATGACCAGCGTCGTGGCGAAGGCCAGCGCTCCCAGGACCACTGTTGCCAGCGCCGTCCACAGGTAGTCCGTGCGTTCTCCGAGCGTGAGGCCCATGAGGCGCCGCGCCGCTGCCGGCGTTCGGCGTTTCACGAGCACGTAGACGAGGGTCGGGACGCAGAAGAGGGCCGCGGTGGCGATGTTGTTCACGGTTTTGCACGTTAGCGACGAAGGGGGGCGACTTACGGCAACCGTCGCGAAACTATGGCCGAACGATAGGGCGTGACGCGGTGCGGCCCCGGGGGTCCTCCCGGTCTACTGGGTGGCGTAGAGCGGATCGGGGACGCTCACCAGACCCGTCCGGCGCACGTGCCAGACCAGAATGGCGGCCCCGAGGGCGAACTCGGCCAAGCCGATGACCGTCCACACCAGCGGACCGTCGGCGATCTTGAGCGCGTAGGGCTGCAACAGGTCGGTGACGATGTGATCGCCGCCGTGGATGCCCACCGCCACCCACAGGTTGCGCGACACGATGACGAGGGCGCAGGCCAGGAAGGCGAACCCGAAGGGCTGGATGAGGTAGATGAATCGCTCCAGGATCGAGGTCTGGCCACCACTTGACAGCAGGTGGAGGATCCCGAAGGTTCCGGAACTCCACAGCGACAACGCCCAGGGCCCGCGCGGCACCAGCGTGGACATGAGGTAGCCGCGGAAGATCACTTCCTCCGGGAACCCTTGGGCAGCGAAGCCGTACAGGAGGGCGAAGTAGATGGCCACCCCTACATTGCCCGTCATCGGGGGGACCGCGGTCGGTTGCGTGAGGTTGGCGAGTCGCAGCAGTTCCAAGACGGCCCAGTCGAGACCCACCACAACGACGATGCCGAGGGCCAGCATGGGGAGTGTCCAACGGTTCAAGGAGAGTCCGGCCAGGCGCAGCGGGCGACGGTCAACGAATCGCATCCAGAGCCAGACCAGGAGCACCCCGCCAAAGGACACCGACAAGGGGACGAGCGACTCGAGGGCCACGTTAGCGAGGGAGTAGCGAACCGCCTTGTCCAGTTGGGGCAGCAGCAGCGAAGTAATCACCCCAAAGGCCAAGACGAGGAACATCGAGGCCATGGCGATGAGGACCCGGACGCTCCAGTGGAACCGCCTCGGTGGGTAGTCGGGCTGAATCGTGGGCGGAGCGTCGTGGTCGGAGGTCGCGCGCTGAGTCATAGGAAATCCTTGGAGGTGGGAGAGATTCGCCGCCATTCGATCATCCGCTCCGGGTCACACCGTCATCGATCGCCGCGTTCTAGCCGAAAGTTAGGCGGCAAGCCACGCATGGCCGAACGATAGGGCGTGACGCGGTGCGTCCCCGGACGTCCTCCCGGTCTACTTGGTGGCGTAGAGCGGATCAAGGACGGTTACCAAGCCCGTCCGGCGCACGTGCCACGCCAAAATGGCGACCCCGAGGCCTAGCTCGGCGAACCCCATCACCGTCCAAATCAGCGGACCATCGGCGATGTCGAGCACGAAGGGTTGCAGCATGCCGGTCACGATGTGATTGCCGCCGTGGATGCCGACAGCCACCCACAGGTTGCGCGTGACGAGGACCAAGGCGCAGGCCAAGAACGCGAACCCGAAGGGTTGGATCAGGTAAACGATTCGCTCCACGATGCCGGACTGCCCGCTATTGGACAACAGGTGGAGGATCCCGAAAGACGCCGCACTCCACCACGACAAGGCCCACGGATTGCGCGGGACCAGGGTCTGCATCAGGTAGCCGCGAAAAATGGCCTCCTCGGGGAAGCCTTGGGCACCGAAGCCCATGAGCAGGGACACGTAGATCCCCACCCACACGTTGGCCTCAAACTTCATGCCTGTGGCGGGCGAGGTGAGGCTCGCCACCTTCATCAGCCACAGCACGAGGACGTTGAGCCCCACCACGACTGCGATGCCGAGGGCGAGATGGGGAACCGTCCATCGGTTCAGCGACAGGCCGGACAGGCGCAGCGGGCGACGGTCGACGAAGCGCATCAACAGCCAAGTCAAGACGACCCCGCCAAAGGCCATCGACAGCGGGATCGCTGACACGATGGCCAGGTTTGCGAAGCTGTAACCGGCCGCTGGATCGGCGCGGGGGACCAACACCATAGGGATCACTCCGAACAGCTGGAGCGCGAACATACTCACCATGGCGAGCAGCAGCCGAACCGCCCAATGGAAACGTCGAGGGGGGTATTCGGTGAGCACGGTCGGCGCGGGTTCGGTGCCAGAGGCGACGGGATTCGTCATGGTTTCTCCTAGTCGGGGGCAGACTTGGCAGCTAGTGGATCATGTGGGTGGCTCAGCTAGGGGTCATTTCTGCCCATCAATGAAGACAAGTGGGGCAGTCGAGTGGGCGCGCGCCCCGGCGATCCGCGTCCAGAAGGCGGTGGCGCCGCCCGGTAGACTGCAGACTTCCTCACACAGAAACGGGTCGTGAATGACGTTCTCCGATCTCACCCCTGTCGGGGTGCCCGCCGCCTTCGCGCCCCTCGGGCTGACGTTTGACGACGTGCTCCTCCAGCCCAACGAGTCGGACGTGATCCCCTCCCAGGTCGACACGAGCACATACGTGAGCAAGCGGATCAAGGTCCGCATCCCCCTGCTCTCGGCGGCCATGGACACCGTCACCGAATCACGGATGGCCATCGCCATCGCCCGCGAGGGTGGCCTGGGCATGATGCACCGCAACCTCTCGATCGAGGACCAGGCGTACGAGGTCGACAGGGTGAAGCGCTCCGAGGCGGGGATGGTCGATGATCCGATCGTGGTGGGCCCCGAGGCGACGTTGCGCGAGGTTGACGAGATCTGCGGCACCTACAAGATTTCCGGGCTCCCGGTGGTCGACGCTGATCAGCGTCTCCTGGGCATCGTTACCAACCGCGACATGCGCTTCGAAGACGACCCCGAGAAGCGGGTCGGCGAGGTGATGACCAAGATGCCGTTGGTGACTGGCCACCCAGGCATCTCCTCCGAGCAGGCGTTGGCGCTGCTCGCTGAGCACAAGATCGAGAAGCTGCCGTTGGTGGACGGCAACGGCCGCCTGACCGGCATGATCACGCTCAAGGACTACGTAAAGTCCGACAAGTACCCGCTGGCCAGCAAGGACGAACAGGGACGGCTTCGGGTCGGCGCCGCCATCGGGTTCTTCGGGGACTCGTGGGAGCGTGCCGGCAAGCTCATGGAGGCGGGCGTCGACCTGCTCGTCGTCGACACCGCCCACGGGCACTCCCAAGGCGTCTTGAACATGATCAAGCGACTCAAGGGCGACCCCGCGTTCGCCGGTGTCGACATCGTGGGCGGCAACATCGCCACCTACGACGGCGCCAAGGCTCTGGTCGAGGCGGGCGCGGACGGCGTCAAGGTCGGCGTCGGGCCAGGCTCGATCTGCACCACCCGCGTGGTCGCCGGTGTCGGCGTCCCGCAGGTAACCGCGATCCACGAGGCGGCGCGCGCCTGTCGTCCGGCCGGTGTGCCGGTCATCGGTGACGGCGGCCTGCAATACTCCGGCGACATCGCCAAGGCTCTCGTCGCCGGCGCCGACACCGTCATGCTGGGCTCCCTGCTGGCCGGCTGCGAAGAATCGCCCGGCGAACTGGTGTTCATCAACGGCAAGCAGTTCAAGTCGTACCGCGGCATGGGTTCCCTGGGAGCCATGGCCAAGCGCGGTCGCCGTCCGTCCTACTCCAAGGACCGTTACTTCCAAGGCGACGTCGCCAGCGACGACAAGCTGATCCCGGAGGGCATCGAGGGCCAGGTGGCCTATCGCGGCAACCTCTCCCAGGTCGCCTACCAGCTCGTGGGCGGCCTTCGGCAGTCGATGTTCTACACCGGTGCCCTCACCATCCCTGAACTGCACAGCAAGGGACGCTTCGTCCGCATCACGTCCGCCGGGTTGCGCGAGAGCCACCCCCACGACATCCAGATGACGATGGAAGCCCCCAACTACTCCCCGCAAAGGTGACCCCCATGATCGAGATCGGTCGCGCGAAGCGCGCCACCCGCGGCTACGAGTTCGACGACATCGCCATCGTGCCGACCCGGCGCACGCGCAGCATCGACGACGTGAACCTGGCCTGGCGCATCGACGCCATGAACTTCGGGTTCCCTTTGGTCGGCGCCCCGATGGATTCGGTGATGTCCCCCGAGACGGTCATCGACTTTGGACGGCTTGGCGGCTTGGGGGTGCTGAACCTGGAGGGGCTCTGGACCCGGTATGAAAACCCGGAGCCACTGCTCGAAGAGCTCGCCGCGATCACCGATAAGGTCGCCGCTACTCGCCGCATGCAGCAGTTGTACGCCGAGCCGGTGCAGGCCGAACTCATCTCCGCGCGGTTGCAGCAGGTGCGCGACGCGGGCGTGCCGGTCGCCGGTTCGCTGTCGCCCAAGTTGTGCCGCAAGTTCGGCGCCACGGTCGAAAAGGCCGGGGTCGACTTCTTCGTCATCCGCGGCACCACGGTCTCCGCGCAGCACGTCTCGTCCAGTTCCGAGCCGCTGAACCTGAAGGAGTTCATCTACTCCCTCGACGTGCCGGTCATCGTGGGCGGCTGCGCCACCTACCAAGGCGCCCTGCACCTGATGCGCACGGGGGCCGCCGGCATCCTCGTGGGCTTCGGCGGCGGTGCCACCAAGCGCACCCGCAACGTGATCGGTGTCGAGGTGCCGATGGCGTCCGCGCTGGCCGACGTCTCCGAGGCGCGCCGCGACTACCTCGATGAGTCGGGTGGTCGCTACGTCCACGTCATCGCTGATGGCGCTCTCGGGCGCTCCGGCGACATCGCCAAAGCCCTGGCGTGCGGTGCGGACGCGGCGATGGTCGGATCCCCGCTGGCCCGGGCCACTGAGGCCCCCGGCCGCGGCTGGCACTGGGGCCCCGAGGCGTATCACCCGACGCTGCCGCGCGGCGAGAGGGTGCAGTTTGAGCAGCTGGGCACCTTGGAGCAGATCCTGCACGGCCCGGCCGTGGTCGCCGACGGCACCATGAACCTCGTCGGAGCCCTGCGTCGCACGCTCGCCACCACGGGCTACACCGACATCAAGGAGTTCCAGCGCGTCGAGATTGTTGTCCGCGGCTGATCCCGGCCCGAACCCAGTCCACTGCGCCGTTACCATGGCGCCATGACTGAGCAGACCCCGTCGGGGCCGAACTTCGAAGCGCCGGGCCACCAGGCGCCCCCGTCGAGTTGGGTCCCGCCGACAGGACCCGCGGTGATCCCGGGCCAGTACCCGAGCAACTATGCGCCGGTGCCGGGCCAGTATCCCGCCCAACCGGTGGGCCCGTACCCCGCGCAGCCCGGCCCGTACCCCGCCCAGCCCGGCCCGTACCCCGCCCAGCCGGGGGCGTACCCGCCGCCCGCGGGGCAGTACCAGGCGTACCCCCCGCAGTTGGCGCCCCAAAACCCATACCAGGCGCAGCCCCAGGGTCCGGAGAAAGTTGGACGCGGCCTCCTGTTCGCCTCCGGTGCGGTCGTGGTCGGCATCGTATTGACGGGCATTCTGGCCTCCGTCGGCTTTCTCACGGCCTTGACCAGTTTCGTGATTTCCGCCGGCGGAGTGGCGCTTTACGTCAAGGGGGCCGGGACGCGCCCGAAGAAGGGGCTCGTGCCGTTGCTCGTCCTGATCGTGGTTGGTGTGGTGCTGTCGTTCTTCGCGCTGAGCGTCCCGCGCGCGATCGTCGACTACAACACCTACTTCGCCGGCCAGGGCAGCATCACGATGGTCCAATACGTGACGAGTCACCTGTTCGACTACGTCAGCGGGACGACGGCCGGGTTGTTCGTGCTTTTCGCGGCACTGGGCATGATGGGCACCCTGCGGAGAATCCGATGACGGAGCCGGATCCCGATCTCGATCGGTTGCGGTCCAGCATCGACAACCTCGACACCGCCATCATTTGCCTGCTCGCGGAGCGGTTCAAAGTCACCAAAGAGGTCGGCTATTTGAAGGCGGCCCGTGGGCTTCCGGCGGCCGATCCGGAGCGCGAAACGCGGCAGATCGCGCGGCTTCGGCAGTTGGCCGTGGACGCCCGCCTCGATCCGGAGTTCGCCGAGAAGGTGCTCACCTTCATCATCGATGAGGTCGTCCGGCACCACCGGCAGATCGCCGACGAGGTGATGGCTGGGGAGTCCCAGCGGTCCTCAACGTAGGAACGAAAGCACCGCGGCACCGGCCAGGAACGAGGTGGTGTTGGCGATGATCGCGCAGGCGAGGGCGTCCGACGCCTTGGCTTCCGGCACCCGGGGACGCAAGGCCCACCACAGAACGAGGCCCTCACTCAACGCCACGATGAGTTCAGCGCTGAGCAGGGACGGCCAGTCCTGAAGGTGGAGTGCTGACAGCACGGGTTGCGTCAGATTGACGGCCCACGTGACGAACAGCGCCTTGCCCCAGCCCGCGCGGGGGAGCCATCCGAGGCGCCTCAGCAACAGCAGTGAGATGGGGATCTCCACCGCGCAGGTGAGCCAATACGTGACCCAGGTCATGGCAGCATGGTTTCACGCGAGGTGGCTCGGCCTTGTGGGGCGTGGGGCCAGTCGTGCCAGGCAGTGAGAAAGTTGGAGGGGAGCATATGCATCTTTTGGACGTCAGCTCCATCCCCCGGATGGACTTTGGCCTTTTCGGCGGTCTGTTGGTCTTGGCCGTGGTGCTGGTGGTCGTGTGGGCCATCGCACGCGTCGCGCGGAAGAAGTGACGGCGGCGGCAACGCAGGCGCGGGTTCCTGGAGCCGGTCTGATCGGCGGCTTCGTCGGAGCCACAGCGCTCGTCGCGGTGCTCGCGGTTCGCTTGAGTGTTCCCCTTACCGTGATGGGGCTCGCCCTCTTCGGCGCCGCGCACATAGCCTTCGAGTTGCGCTACGTGCTCGGACGCTGCGCGCCGGCCGTGGCGGGACGGTTGGGCTGGCTCTTCCTGCTCGTGCTCTCCCTCGTGGTGGCCGCTCGGTTGACGGCGGTACCGCTGGTCGCGTTCGGACGTCCCGCGGAAGTCATCATGGGCCACCTGGTCTTGGCGGTCGGGGTGGCCGCGTGGCTGCAGGGGCGACGGCGTGTGCTCGGGTTCGTCCTGGTGTCTGCCTCCGCCCTCGCCGCGTTGCTGTGGCAGGGCTGGTTCTTCTTCGTGCTCACGCACGCGCACAACCTGGTGCCAGTTGCGTTCCTGTGGGATTGGTCCGGGCACCTACCGGCGCGAACGCGGACCTGGTTCCGCACCGTCCAGCTGACGTGGGCCTTCGGAGTGCCCCTGTTTGCCGTGGCTGGGGCTTTTGACGCAGTGACGACCCTCGGCACGCCGCTGGTGAGCTGGTTGGTGGGCGATGGGTCCGCGATCGTTGCGGCGGCAGCGCCGCCCGGAGCCTCCGCGCTGGTGGCGGCGAGGTTCAGCGTTGCCTTCGCGTTCGGTCAGACGATGCATTACCTGGTGTGGCTGGTGTTCTTCCCGCTCTTCGCCCGCTCCGCCACGGCCCGATTCGAGGCCACCTTCCCACGGCTGCGGGGATGGCGATTCCCGGTGCTGGCCCTGGTGCTCGCGCTCCTCGTGGCGTCCCTTTTCGTCACCGAATGGTCACAGGGCCGGCTGCTCTACGGGTCGCTGGCGGCCTATCACGTCTACCTTGAGTTCCCGCTCTTGGTCGGGTTGTGGTGGTCTCGGCGGACGCCAGGGTTCGCGCCCCTCAGCACGGGAGCTGGGGCGTCCGTGAGCACGGGGGTCCTCGGCGGTTAGGCGACGGGCTCGCCCGCGGAGGTGTTGGCGACGACGCCGGTGACCACCGAGTTCGGCGGCACATCATGGACGACCAACGCGTTCGCCCCGACCTTGCTGCCGTCCCCGACGGTGATGGGGCCGATGATCTTGGCGCCCGCGCCGAGCAACACGTGGTTGCCGATCGTGGGGTGACGCTTGAAGCGTCCCCGCGAACGCCCGCCAAGGGTGACCTGGTGGTACATCAGCACGTCGTCGCCGATCTCGGCCGTCTCGCCAATCACGACGCCCATGCCGTGATCGATGAAGAAGCGGCGTCCGATGATGGCACCTGGGTGAATCTCGACCCCCGTGATGCCGCGGGCAAGCTGGCTGATAGCGCGCGCGAACGGCCGCAGGGCCGGCTGGTGCTGCCAGATGCGATGGGCCAGCCGATACGCCCACACCGCGTGGACGCCGGGGTACATCAGGGCCACCTCAAGCTTGTTGGTTGCGGCGGGATCTTCGCGCATGGCCGTGTCGAGGTCCTCTTGGATCCTCGACCAGACGGCATTCAACAGGCTGGGCTTCGTCACGCGTCCATGAGACCGGACGCGACCTCCCTTGACAACCCCTGTCCGGTGGCCGGACGACCCCCGCACCCCTCGGACGCCGCCCAAATCATGCAGAATCTGCCTCCTGATCCGGCGCAGCTACGGGATCGCCTCAGAAGTGGGGCGTCGAGGTCCTTTTGGTCGGCGGCGGGCAGTTCGTCGAGGCTCTAGGTGCCTCAATTGGTTCCGAAGCGGGCGCTAACAGCAAATCCGCGTCAGTCGACGAGTTCGCGCTGAGCCTCACATGCCTCTGACAAGGGGTGATGAAGATGGGGTCTTTGTCGAGTGACGCAGATTCGTTGTTGAGGGCGATTTCTCGCCCCGAAAGGGGGTCGATCCGTGCAACCGGTGCCCGGTTTGGCGCTCGGGGGACCAAACCCTGACCGAAACGTGCCCGCCGGCGCCCTCTCTGGAGCTGACATCCATGCGCGCCGCTCACGGGCATGCGAGCGCCAACCTTGACTCTCACGGAGTCACGCACTCCTGGGGGTGAACCCCTAGCTGCCTTTCTTGACGCCGGGGCCCTGGCAGTCAAGGGTGGCCGCAGGCCATCCCGGAGGGACGCCGGAGGCGCCCTTGACGGCTGGGAACGGCGTCAAACAATCAAGCAGCGGGACACACCGGCCGCCACCCTCACCCGACTCATGCAGAATCCCCGACTTGATGAGCGTGAGCGCAAGCAAGCAAAGATCCCGCATGATTTGGGTGGCTCGGGGAGGTCCAGATCGCTGCCAGACTGAGAGCGATGGATGGCATGAACTCGGTGCGGTGGCTCGAAGGACACGTCACGTGGACCTTTGAGCCTTCGACGCCTGAGGAACGCAGCCGCCTGGCCGGGGCCGTCCGCGACGGCACCCTGGGACGTGTCGCCGTGCGCGGGTCCGGGGGAGGCCTCCCCAGTGAGGCAGCCACGCGTTCCCTGGGCATTGACGTGTGTACCGACAAGGCCGTGCTGGTGGCTTCCACTGAACCGCTACCCCTCGCGGGCCTGGCAATCCAGGCTGCCGTCTGCCGACACGCGCCCGCCGATCGCGCCATCGACACAGTGTGGGAGTTGGACCTATCGGGACCCGGCGAGCAGCGCTGGACGGTCCGCGGACGGTGGCTGCTCCTAGCCCAGTTGGGCTACCTCGGAAGCTGGCCTGAGCCAACCCATCAGGCACCTCCGTAGGTTCAGGGCGCCCAATGGGCCTGGACCGGGCTGCTGCCACACTTGGGTATGGACGGAATGCTGGCGGTGAAGTGGCTGGAGAATGACGCAGCCTGGACCTTTCGGCGTCCCTCGGACACTGTCAGGGAGCGACTCGGTGCCACCTTCGACGGCTCCTGCGGCCGGTTTTCGGTCCGGGGAGTGGGGGGTGGCCTGCCAGAGGAGGCTCGACTCAGTTTTGTGGGGGTAGAACTCGAGAAGAGGACGGTCATCGTCGCGAAGGGCGGGCATCGATTGTCGTTGGAGGGTCTGACGGTGGACGCGGCTTCATGCCGCAGACCTGCTCCGAAACCGCAGAGCGTGGAGGCCCTCTGGGAGCTGACCGTCAGCGGACCCGACGGCGTCCGCTGGACCATCCGCGGCCCGTGGCTGGTGTTGGCCTACCTGGGGGCGCTTGCCGGTTGGCCGGAGCCCACCGAACAACCGCCAGCCTGGAAGGCGCTCCCGATAGCTGAGGACAACCGCGACTTAGAGGTCGCCGAGTTGGCGTGGAACCCCTTGCCGGAGGCGGCGTGGCGGCAGGTTGGTCGAGACGCGCTCTGGGGCTTGGCAGGGGTCCCGTTCTCGTTGGCTTTCCCCGTCTTGCTCACCGTCATGGGTCGCCTCTCGGCGGGTGCCCTCCTCCGTGATGCCTGGGTCTACGCCCTATTCGGCTGGGTCCCCGGGTTCGTGATGGCGCGGCACATGAGCTCCTGGGGTCCCGTTTCGCGGTTGGGGACGGTGAAGCTCAGCGGTCGAGGCGGAGGCCTCCCAGAATCGTCCAGCACGTGGTGGCTCCCCGTGGACGTGGGAAGCACCCAGGCTTCCCTGGCGCTCGAAGGGACGCAGATCGTCCTGCCCCTGGCAAAGGTCCGCCCGGTCGCCGCACGGCGGGTGGGGCTGCCGCGCCTGCGGACTCGTGCCGCCGACGCGGTCTGGGAACTCGACGTGGCAGGGCCCGCGATCCGCTGGACCATCCGCGGCCCCTGGATTCGGCTTGCCCAATTGGCACAACTGGGGGACTGGTGGGAGCCGACTCCGGGGGCGTTCGACCCGGCAACCCTTGAGCTGCCGGGGAGCTACGAGCAGTACCCCGACGCGTGACCGGACCCGCGGCCGTGGCGCGGGCCGCCGGACGTTCGCCGTTAGACTTTCGACCCATGAGCCACCACGACACGGTCCTTGTCGTCGATTTCGGCGCGCAGTATGCGCA
This sequence comes from Micropruina sp., assembly GCA_016716635.1. Taxonomy (GTDB): domain Bacteria; phylum Actinomycetota; class Actinomycetes; order Propionibacteriales; family Propionibacteriaceae; genus JADJVZ01. The sequence goes on along the minus strand of JADJVZ010000014.1, from coordinate 104,632 downwards.
GCTGATTGCCCGACGGGTACGCGAGGCCAAGGTTTACTCCGAGATCGTTCCGCACACCGCGACCGTCGCAGAGATCCTCGCCAAGAACCCGAAGGCCATCGTGTTGTCGGGCGGACCGCAGTCGGTCTACGCCGAGGGCGCCCCGCAGGTCGATCCGGCGCTGTTCGAGGCGGGCATCCCCGTGTTCGGCATCTGCTACGGCTTCCAGGCCATGGCCAAGGCGCTCGGTGGGGACGTGGCCAAGACCGGCCTCTCCGAGTTCGGACGCACGTCAGCTTCGGTCCGCGAGCACGGCACCCTGCTCGCCAAGCTCCCGGACGCCGTCAGCATCTGGATGAGCCACGGCGATTCGGTGGCGCAAGCCCCGGCGGGCTTCGACACCCTCGCCGACACCGCGGGCGCCAAGGTGGCCGCCTTTGAGCACCTCGGACGCCGCCTGGCGGGCGTCCAGTGGCACCCGGAGGTGGCCCACAGCGAGCTCGGTCAGACCGTGCTCGAGTCGTTCTTGTACGACATCGCGGGCGTCCGCCCCGATTGGACGCCCTCCTCGATCGTCGACGACTCCGTGGCAGCCATTCGCGCCCAGGTGGGCGACGCGAAGGTCATTTGTGGGTTGTCCGGCGGCGTCGATTCGGCCGTCGCGGCGGCGCTCGTCCAGCGCGCGGTCGGCGACCAGCTGACCTGCGTGTTCGTCGACCACGGCCTGCTCCGCAAGGGCGAGGCCGAGGCCGTCGAGCGCGACTTCGTGGCCGCCACGGGCGTGAAGCTCGTCGTCGCCAACGCCCAAGACCAGTTCCTAGGCCACCTCGACGGCGTCACCGACCCCGAAACCAAGCGCAAGATCATTGGCCGCGAGTTCATCCGCACCTTCGAAGAGGAGGCCCGCAAGCTGGCGTCCGACGGGGTCGAGTTCCTCGTCCAGGGCACGTTGTACCCCGACGTGGTCGAATCCGGCGGCGGCGAGGGCGCGGCCAACATCAAGAGCCACCACAACGTCGGCGGACTGCCCGACGACCTCAAGTTCAAGCTCGTCGAACCCCTGCGGACGCTGTTCAAGGACGAGGTACGCCAGGTCGGCCTTGAGCTGGGCCTGCCGCCCGAGATGATTTGGCGCCACCCGTTCCCGGGCCCGGGGCTCGCGATCCGGATCATCGGCGCCGTCACCCCCGACCGCCTCGAAATCCTGCGCGAGGCCGACGCCATCGCCCGAGACGAGCTCACCAAGTCCGGCCTCGACCGTGACATCTGGCAGTTCCCCGTGGTGCTGCTGGCGGACGTCCGTTCGGTCGGCGTCCAGGGCGACGGACGAACGTATGGGCACCCGATCGTGCTGCGTCCGGTGACCTCCGAGGACGCCATGACCGCCGACTGGGGACGCCTGCCTTACGACGTGATCGAGCGGATGTCGACCCGCATCACGAACGAAGTGCGTGAAGTAAACCGAGTGGTCGTGGACGTCACCTCGAAGCCACCGGGCACCATCGAATGGGAGTGACGACGCTAGAAGGCCGGCATCGAGAGCAGAGGTGGAGCTGGAAAGCGACCATCGGTTTCGGGTTGGGCGTTGGTGCTGCCTCAGTGCTGACCGTGTTGCGTTACACCGCTGCGTACCTCCAGGCCGACGGGGTCATGCAGGCCTTGATGTCCGTCCAGCATGTTGACCTCTTCTTCTGGGGGCAAGACCGCTTCTTCTCTTTTGTTCCCTGGCTGATGAGCCCCATTGCTCATCCTGATTTGAACCTTGCGGCGTGCCTGACGATGAACGCGATTGGGTTCTATCTGCTGTTGTTGACCCTGAGTTTCATGAGTGCCCCGCTCGTGACAGGGTCGCGAAAGCCGATGGCCGTCGCCACGTTGTTCGCCATGGCTGCCTTGCTCGCGAACCTCATCATCCAGCCCAGTTTTCTCTACGTGATGTCGTTGGAAACGCAGCCCTATTCGTGGTCGTACTGCTTGGCGCTGTGGGCGTTTCTGCTGTGGCGGCGCGGCGGCGGTTGGCGCTGGGCGCTGGCGGTCGTCCTGGTGGGGCCGGCTGTGGGGTTGAACCCGTCCAGCGTCCTGTTGATCGCTGCTTTGTGCTTGGCCGATGCGATTGCCCGACATCGCTGGGGCCGGTGGTTCCTGCTTGGGCTTGTGTGGGTTGTATGGGAAGGCGTGTGGGTCGCGTTGTCTCACACGTTCGGTAAGAAGGATTCCCCCTTCGCCCCGGGGTATGGCAATGCGTACTTCAGCTTTTCGTTCGCCCAGTTCACCGACCAGTGGCTCTCCTCAGTGGTTACTCAATGTGCCGCCATCAGGCTTGGCCCCCTCACGATTGTGGCGGTGGCAAGTCTCGTCATGCTGGCCTTCGTACCCTGGCCCCGTTTGAGGGTGCTCGTGGGAGTCGGATCGTGGCTCCTCGTCTTTTGTTGCGCCTTCTGGGCAGTCTTTACCGCCAACGTGTGGGTGGGGAAGTCCGGCTATCACGCGCGCTACTTCTTCCCCCTCTTTGTCACGCTCGTCATGGGGCTTGCGGCTCCCACCGCTGCCGCCATTGCTGGCCCCCGGATACCGGCGCTGGCGCAGGGGAAGCAGTTCACGCATGCGGTCATCGTGCGCCTTCAATCCGCATGCTTGGTGGGTGCTATCGCGTTGTTGGCGGTCGTCCTGGGACGAGGTCCTTTGACGCGCCCCAGCCGCAGCGAGGTCTTGGTCGCCACAGCGGCGCCTGCGTCGTTCGCTGCCGATGAGAACATCGTGTTTGTGGCGGGCAACTACTGGACTGGGGTTCCGGTCACCTTGCAGTTGCTGCGACAAGGCCGCCACGCCGCGTTCTACGTCGGTCTCAAAAGTGGGGGCGACCCTGCTGCTTATAAGGCCGCCTTTACCGAGGAATTGTCGAAATCGAGTGCGGCGCCCCGAGCCCTGTGCGTCAACGCGGATCTGGCGGAATGCATCGCCTATTTGGACGCCTGGACCGCTCCGGGATGGGTACCGTCCGCCGCGCAGTGCCCTCTGCCTGCAGACAGTGTGTTCCTTGCGGTCGCCACCCCACGCTGTCAGATAGTCACCTACGCCCCTCATCGGTGACGCCGGGGTCTGCGGTGACCGCGGGCCACGACGGTCTTGATAGGGTTCATCGTGCGTCACCTGATGGGGTTGTTCAGGCGGTGCCGATTCCGGGAGGCGCTGAGGCCAAGGGCCGACGACTACGATGCACAGGGGATGAGGATCTGCAGAACTTTGGCGCTCGGGGCGTGAGCCTCGACGTTGCGCCGGCGCGGTCGTCGCGCTGGGCGCCCTGGGTAATGGCGAGTGGGTTCACTGCCGGCGTCTTGGGGGCATCCTTCCTGACCGTGTGGCGCTACACCGCGGACTATCTGCAGGCGGACGGAGTCATGCAGGCACTGATGTCCGTCCAGCACGTGGACCTCTTCTTCTGGGGCCAGGATCGGTTCTTCTCCTTCGTTCCCTTGCTGATGAGTTTCATCGCCGATCCGGACCTGAACTTGGCGGCCTGCCTCGTCACCAACGCCGTGGGCTTCCACCTGTTGCTGCTCACGCTCAGCTACCTGGGGGCGGGGGTGGTGACGGGGTCGCGGCGCCCACTGCCGGTGGCCACGCTGTTCGCCACGGCCATCTTGGTGGCCAACCTGGTGATCCGACCCGACTACCTGCACGTGATGGCGCTGGAAACGCAGCCCTATTCGTGGTCGTACTGCTTGGCGCTGTGGGCGTTTCTGCTATGGCGGCGCGGCGGTGGTTGGCGCTGGGTGCTGGCGGTCGTCCTGGTGGGGCCGGCTGTGGGGTTGAACCCGTCCGGCGTCCTGGTGATCGGGGCCTTGGCCCTCGCGTCGGCGATCCGCCATCGCCGCTGGCTGACCTGGATTCTGTTCGGTGCCTGCTGGGTGGTTTGGGAGGGCATCTGGGTGCTCTTGTCCCGCACGTTCGGCGAGAAGGCCTCCCCAACAGACACCGGGGGCGGGGGAGCATACTTCCGCTTCTCCCTGACCGACCTCCTGCAGTACGGGCGAAAGGCGCTTGTTCACCAAGGCAGCGCCATCCATCCTCTCGCCTTGGGGGCTGTCGGGATCGTGGGCGCGCTGTTGCTCATCGCCGTCCCACGCGATCGATGCAAGGTGTTGGCGGGAGTCGGTCTAGGGGTGGGCGCGTTTTGCGCGGCCTTTTGGGCCCTGTTCGCCGCCAACGAATGGGTGCGAACCTACGGTTTTCACCCGCGCTACTTCTATCCGATCTTTGTGGCCGTCATCATGGCGTTGGCCACGCCCACGGCCGCACTCGCCGCCGCCCCGCAGCGGCTGTTGGCACGACTGGGACGTCCATCGACGCCCGCCTTGGTCTTCCGGATCCAAAGCGGACTCATCGTGGTCGCTCTCTTGGCCTATGCCGTTCTCGTGGGTCGGGGTCCCCTTCGGGCACCCAGCGAGAGCCAAGTGTTTCTGGCGACCGCGGCGACCGCGGACTTCGCCACCAAGGAGGGCATCACCTTTGTGGCCGGCAGTTACTGGCCTGCCGTCCCGATCACCCTGCGGCTCCTCCGAGAGGGGCGCTCGGCGGCCCACTACGTGGGGTTGAAGACGGGCGGGGATCCGGCTGATTACCCCGCAGCCCTGGCGCGAGAACTCGCCAAGCCCGGCGTGACCCCGCGCGCGGTGTGCGTCAACACCGACGCATCGGAGTGCATCGAATTCTTGAACGCCTGGACGGCCGTCGGCTGGACGGCCAGCGGTGAAACCTGCCCACCGCCGCAAGCTAACGCGACGATGGGCAGTCAGAAACCAACGTGCCTGATTCTGAGGTTTCCCAGGTCGGGCGGCTGAAAGATCAGCGCAGGTCGTCGCTGTTCTGGCCGACGTACTCGGCGGGGGCGGCGGCTGGGGTCTTCGCCGTGGAGTGGCCGGACCCTCCCTTGAGGTCATCGAGCCCGGTGCGGCCCTGGTCGTCGGGCACCACGGCCCACATCACGAGGTAGGCGATCCAGCCGATCTGGGTGAAGAGGGCGAGGATCACGGTGAGGACCCGGACCAGGTTCGGGTCCACGTCGAGGGCCTTGGCGATGCCGCCGCAGACGCCTGCGATCTGCTTGTTGGTGGTGCTCCGCGTCAGTGTCGCGTTCATGGTTTGTTCCTTTACTGGGTAACAGGTGTAGGGGTTTCAGGGTTGGCGTTTGCGTGCGAAGGCAAGGCCGAGCACGCCGATAATGACGAAGCCGAGGGGGATCACGATCTGCAGGGCTTTGGCGCTCGGGGCACCCATGGCGATCCACGAGGCGATGCCCGCCACGAGGCAGAAGGTGAGGCCGAGCACGAGCGTCAGGATGTCTGGGGGCCTCATCGCGTCACCGCAATGCTGCCGACTGCGACGTTGAGATTGAGGTGAAGCACCGCGTCGCCGGCACCGAGGCAGTCGTTGGCCGTCACGCCGAGGCCGTCGCTCTGGCTTCCGAAGAGCTCGATCTCGCCGACCCGGGCCCGGGATGCCACGCAGACGGCTCCCTGGGTAGGCAGCTTGACGACCAGTTCGCCGACGCCGAGCCCGACCTCGATGGTCCGATCGTCGGTGATGGTGATCGCCGAGAGGTCGACCTCAACGCGGCCCGCCGCATAGTGCTGCTCGGACGGAACGCTCGCCAGGCTGGTGTAGCTCAGTCGGATGTCCGCGTCTGAGGTGGGTACGGCCATGCTCAGCGTCGCCAGGGAGAGCAGGACCCCCACCACCAGTAAGAAGCGTGGGTGGCGGGGCAGGAAGGCGAGGCAGATGCAGCTCAGCCCCACTCCGAGAAGCGCGGCCGCCGACCATGTCGCCGGGGGGACGCCCACGAGCGCGTCGGCGATCGCGGTGGCGGTCAGGCAGGCGGCAACGACCACGAGGGTGAGAAGCCAGGGGTTGGGGCCCGCCGCGCGGCGGCGGTCAGAGACCGGCACCGGGGTGGCCCCGGGCGGCTGGGGCAGCACATTCCAGGTATGTCCGGCGGCGAAGGCTGCTAGCGGGGCCGGAGCAGGGCTTCTGGGGGCCGCGGGGACGTCATCGGGGGTAGGAGGTGGGGTGAAGGTCGGATCGGGCGTCAGTGAGCGTTGCACCGCCGAGGAGTCGGCTTGGTACTCCGCCACGCGCTGGGCCCACGCGTCCGACTGAACCCGGAAGTCGGACGTCCGGGTGGACGGGCCGCTCCCACCCCGATGGCGGAACACGAACCACAGGCCGGCCAGGAGCATGAGGGTGAACCAGGATCGATTGAACGCCAGATCCACAGCGACCGCCGCTGCTGCTGCCGCCACCACCAGCCGGCCGGCGGTCCAACTCTGCGCGGCGGGCGCGAGCCGTTGCAGTTGGCTGTACTGCTGGCCCTCCCGTGGCAAGGCTACGATGCAGGCGATATAGAAGACCGCGCCGAGGCCGCCAAGCAAGGTGGCGAGCACGAAACCGATGCGTACCAACTGAGCATCCACGTGCCACAGTTGCGACAAGGCAGCCGCCACCCCGGCACCGGGCCCCCCCTTGGAGGGGCGGTAAAGCACTGGCATGGTCATGGGTCCCAGTCTGTCGTGGTGACACCTTGATTCCATCGGGGGTACCCCCGGCCGATCCCCGGAACCTGTTTCAGTGGGGTCAGGTGCATGTGAGGCTAGGGTCATGACTCCTGCGCTGCCCGCCACGGTGCCCGTGACGCGCAATACCGACGAGGCCTGGCTGGGGGGCGTGGCCGCCGGTCTGTCGCGACGGCTCGGCTGGCCGCTGATGTTGGTCCGCCTCGTGTTTGTGGTGCTCGCGGTGTCGAAATTCGCCGGGGTGTTTGCGTACGCCGTGCTGTGGCTCCTGCTGCCCCTCGCCACTGCCCGTCCGCAGGCCCCCGGTGTGGACGCCGCGGACCGTTCGGGAATGCGCAGTACCGCCCCCACCGTCCGAGCATCCGACCTCGGGACCTTCGCGGCCTTCGTCGCCCTCTCAGGCGGACTCCTGTGGTTGGTTCAGTTGATGGGGTGGGGGTTGGACGAATCCCTTTTCTGGCCCCTCCTCATCGCGGGCTGCGGCATGGCGATCATCTGGTTCCAAGCCGATCGAGTCTCGACGCGGGGGTTACGTAACGCGTCCGGTCGGTTACGGCTCTTGGCGCCGCTGCTGGCGCATTGGTCGACGATCGTGGCGATCACGCTCGGTGCCACGCTGGTTGCGGTGGGCAGTTGGCTGTTTGTGGCTTCGCTCCAGGACGTGGCGCAGGGGGCCCGCACGGCGATCCTCATCGGACTCGCGATGGCGGCCCTGGTGACGGCTGCGGCGCCGTGGCTGTTGCGAATCCGACGCGAGCTCGCCGCTATCCGCGAGGAGAAGCTGCTGAGCGATGCGCGGGCGGATATCGCGGCCCACCTGCACGACTCGGTGTTGCAGACCCTCGCCTTGATCCAACGCCAAGCGAACGACCCGAAGGCTGTGATGCGTCTCGCGCGGAGCCAAGAGCGCCAGTTGCGGGCCTGGCTCTACGACACCCCGGCCGCCACCTCGACGTTCGGCGCGGCATTGGTCGAGGCCGCGGCCGAGGTGGAGGACTCCCACGGCGTCGACGTGGAACTGGTCACGGTGGGTGAATGCCCCCTCACCCCCGATCTGGACGCCCTCGTCCGCGCGGCGGGCGAGGCCATGGTGAACGCCGCTAAACATTCGGGCGCCACCCTCGTGGACGTCTACGCCGAGGTCGAGGATGATCGCGTTGAGGTGTTCGTCCGGGACCGGGGCAAAGGGTTCGTCGTCGACGACGTGCCCGCCGATCGCCAGGGCCTCGCCAAGAGCGTCCGCGATCGGGTGGCTCGCCACGGCGGCAGGGCCATTATCAAGAGCGTGCCGAACGAAGGCACTGAAGTGAAACTGGAGATGAACCGATGACTGAGGAATCCCACGGCCGATTGCGAGTCGTGATCGTCGACGACCACGCCATGTTCCGCACGGGCGTCAAACACGACCTCGCAGCCTGGTGCGACATCGTGGGCGAGGGCGAGGACGTCCCGACCGGCGTCGCCGCGATCACCAAGACCATGCCCGACGTTGTGCTCCTGGACGTGCACCTGCCCGGTGGCGGCGGTGTCGAGGTGTTGCGCCAGTCGCTGGCGCGGCACCCCGAGCTGCGCTTCCTGGCCCTCAGCGTCTCCGACGCGGCTGAAGACGTCATCGGTGTCATCCGGGCTGGTGCTCGGGGCTACGTGACGAAGTCGATCAAAGCCGAAGAGTTGGCCGCGGCCGTCCAGCGTGTGGCCGACGGCGATGCGGTGTTCAGTCCGCGGTTGGCCGGGTTCGTCCTGGACGCGTTCAGCGGCACCATCGACGTGGCGAGCGTCGATGAGGATCTCGACCGGCTTTCGCAGCGCGAGCGTGAGGTCTTGCGCCTGATCGCTCGGGGCTACGCGTACAAGGAGATCGCGAAAGAACTCTTCATCTCGATCAAGACCGTCGAGACCCATGTCTCGAGCGTCCTACGGAAATTGCAGCTGTCGAATCGGCACCAACTCACGCGCTGGGCAACGGATCGTCGCCTGGTCTGACCCAGGCTCGCCGAAAGGCTGCGGACGTGGCACGGCGCCGACGGACGCATCCCTGAAGGGGACGGGCGCGTCCACGTCGGCGCCGGCCGCACCGGGAGAATCGGGGGATCTCATCCCGGTGCCATGCGTCGGTCATTCGGGGGAGGCAAACCGACGCACTCGCAGGTTAGTCAGCGGCGCCTGCCACTTACAACCTGAGCAATGAGTAAAACGAGCATAGAACCGCCAATCGCGAACAACCAGGTCCAGGGGCTTAGCAGGCCGCCGGCCTTGGGGCCGAGGAAGAGAAGGCCCAGCGATCCGCCGACGAAGCTGCCGATCAGACCCAGGATCAGCGTCGAGATACAGCCGCCACTGTTGTTGCCCATGATGGCTTTGGCTAGGCCACCAGCTACGAGGCCGACGAGGATCAAGAGAACGAATTCCATGGCTCGACGGTACGTCGGGAAACTGTGAACACAAGGTCTGGCGCGTCGGATCAGGGTCTAGTCCGTGTCACCCCTGAGGCGTAGAAGTACTTAGGGTCAGTGAGTGGCCGCGCGCAAACCTAGTCACATTTTTCGTCCACGGTTCGGACACTCATAGTCGCTTCGTGGCGGCGCGCGTGGCCTGGCTCGCACTGTGGGGCGCGGAAGTGGCCGAAACTGTCGGTCGGCTGTCCTAGTCTGGTGCGAGCCATGACAGACACCCTCTTTCCCGACTGGCCCGGAGTCGCCGGGGCAGGGCCTTCATTCGCGCCCGATGCGGAGCCGCGGCGCCCTGCGGCGCCTTCAGCCACCCCGTCACCGGAGGGCGAGCCACGGCGCAGGGCCAAGAAGATCGACCCCGAGGTGTTGCTGGAGGGCCTGAATCCGCCGCAGCGGGAGGCCGTCCTGCACGAGGGTGGCCCCGTGCTCGTCGTCGCGGGCGCAGGCTCGGGCAAGACCCGGGTGCTGACCCGGCGCATCGCCTGGCTGGTGAGCCAGCGCAACGTCCACCCGGGGTCCGTGCTGGCCATCACCTTCACCAACAAGGCGGCCGCCGAGATGCGGCACCGGGTCGAAGAACTCGTCGGCAACCGAGCACGTCTGATGTGGGTCTCGACCTTCCACTCGGCTTGTGTGCGCATCCTCCGGGCCGACATCGACAAATTCGGCATGAAGCGCTCCTTCTCGATCTACGACGACACCGATTCCAAGCGGCTCATGTCCCTGGTCGTCCGCGATCAGAACCTCGACCCGAAGCGCTACCCCGTGCGCGCGATCATGAACTGGGTCGACAACTGTAAGAACGAACTCATCGACTTTGAAACCGCCCGCGCGAACGCCAACACCCCGCAAGAGAAGTTGTTCGCAGAGGCCTACGCCGAGTACCAGCGGCGGCTGACGGCGGCTAACGCCCTGGATTTCGACGATCTCATCATGATGAGCGTCAACCTGCTTCAGGCCTTCCCAGACCTGCGCGAGAGCTACCGACGACGGTTCCGACACGTCCTGGTCGATGAGTACCAAGACACGAACCACGCCCAGTACGCCCTCGTGCGTGAGCTCTGCGCCGACGTGCAAGCGCCTCCCGGCGTCACCGCGGTGGAGCCCCCCGAGCTCATGGTCGTGGGCGACTCTGACCAGTCGATCTACGCCTTCCGAGGCGCGACGATCCGCAACATCCTCGACTTCGAGTCGGATTTTCCCGGCGCTCGCACGATCGTCCTCGAGCAGAACTACCGCTCCACCCAGAACATTTTGACCGCGGCCAACGCGGTGATCACCCGCAACCCGAATCGTCCGGCGAAAAGCCTGTGGTCCGACGCCGGCAACGGCGATTTGTTGGTGGGTTACGTGGCCGATACCGAGCACGACGAGGCTCAGTTCGTGGCACGCGAGATCGACGCGCTCGCCGACGCGGGCACCCACAAGTACGGTGACGTCGCCGTCTTCTACCGCACGAACGCGCAAAGCCGAGCCCTGGAAGAGGTCTTCATTCGCGTGGGCATGCCCTACAAGGTGGTCGGTGGGGTCCGCTTCTACGAGCGCAAAGAGATCCGCGATGCGATCGCCTACCTGCGCGCCATCGCGAACCCTGCCGATGACGTCTCGACCAGGCGCATCCTCAACGTGCCGAAGCGCGGCATCGGGGATCGCGCAGAGCAGGTTGTGGAGGCCTTCGCGGCGGCCGAGCGCACGTCGTTCGGCACCGCGCTCGCCCGCATGGACTCGGGCTCCGGGCTGGCCGTGCGCTCCCTCAACCAAATCCGAGGCTTCGTCGCCTTGCTCGAGAAGCATCGAAGAATGGTCACCGAGGGTGCCCCCGCCGACGAGATCCTCACCTCGATCCTCAAGGACTCCGGCTACATTGCCGACCTCGAGGCCTCCGACGATCCCCAAGATGCCACCCGCCTGGAGAATTTGGTCGAACTCGTCAGCGTGGCGGGCGAGTTCGTGGCCGCCGCGCACGCCATCGACCTCGCCGACGACGCCGAGACGCTGGCTGCCGAGGGTCCGGTGCCGGGCAGTTTGGCGGCGGGTCTCCCCGAGCCGGACGATTCCTTGCCTGCGTTCTTGGAACGCATCGCGCTGGTCGCCGACTCCGATCAGATTCCTGAGGGCGCCGAGGGCGGCGGCGTCGTGACGCTGATGACGCTACACACGGCGAAGGGGCTCGAATTCCCAACGGTCTTCCTGACCGGCATGGAGGACGGCGTGTTCCCGCATCAGCGATCGCTCGCCGATGTGGACGAACTCGCCGAGGAACGCCGCCTGGCCTATGTCGGCATCACCCGCGCACGGGAGCGGCTCTACCTGACGCGGTCCAGCGTGCGAGCCGTCTTCGGGCAGCCGCAGTACAACCCGCCGAGTCGCTTCCTCGATGAGATTCCCGCGCACCTCCTCGACTGGCGCCGCCTCGCCCAAGTCGCGACGTGGCCGACGTCCCAGGCGTCCCGCACCGAATCGGCCTGGCGGCAGACGGTCGGCTTCGGAAACCCCGCTCCCATCAAGACCGTTCCCTCGGTGCAACCGGGGGATCGCGTGCTGCACACCACCTTCGGCATGGGTACCGTCCTGGCAACCAGCGGCACAGGTGACGGGGCGAAGGCCGATGTCGACTTCGGCAGTACGGGCGTGAAGCGGCTCTCCCTCAAGCACGCACCCATGGAGAAGATCTGACACGAAGAAGAAATCGCCCCGGACGAGCGTCCGAGGCGATTTTCGTTTGAGGAGGGCTCAGCCCTCGGTGGTGGGTGCGGCGTCCGCGTTCGGCGATTTGATGTAGCCGTTGCCGATCGGGTCGACGGGCACCGTGTTCTCACGCACCTGGAAGTGCAGGTGGCACGCGGTCGAGAGGCCGGTGTCGCCGACGTAGCCGATCAGGTCACCCCGGCGGACAGTCTGGCCGACCTGGACGATGAACTTGTTCATGTGGAAGTAGTCAGAACGGACGTCCACGCTACCGATCTGGCCGTGCTCGATTTCGACGTTGTTACCCGATCCGCCGTTGTAACCCGACTCGGTCTTGATGACCACACCGTCTTGGGTCGCATAGATGGGCTGACCGCAGGCGCCACCGATATCGTCGCCGTCGTGCATGCGCCAGTAGTGCAGGATCGGGTGCAACCGCATGCCGAACGGGGAGCCGAGCGCTCCGGCGGTCGGTATCAGGAAGTTCTTCTTGTTGGCCAGCTTCTTGGCCTGGGCGGTGATGGCGTCCGACGCTTCAGTCATCGACGATGAGCGGGACTGCAGCACGCTCAGTTGAGCGGCCTGCGCGACGGCGTCGTTCTCAGCCTGGATGCTTTGGCCGCGGACGGTCGCGGCCTGGTCCACCGCCGTCCGGTCCTCGGCCGTGCGGCTCACATCGGAGCCGCGGGACTCAAAGACTGCGACCGTGCCCGGGGAAGCCACCGCGGTCGACTCCAACGGGGTGACGGCGCTCGAGTTCGCCGCAGCGTTCGAGATCATGAGGGACGCGACCGCGATGGAAGCGACGGCACCCGCCGCCAGCCCAACGCGGGCAAACCGTGGACGGCGCCGTGCAGGAGGGGTCTCCGCGACCTCGGGATCTACGAAACCCTCTGCCGCCCGGCGGGCCGGAGCGTTGAGGCGAGGTACCAAGTTCACGTGGAATCGCTTCCTGTAGGGACGATTTCTTCTACCTTAGCGGAGCTTGGGGTTTTTCTCAGAATTGGCTGCCCAGGCAGTGATACGGCCTCCAAGGATCCTCAGAATTCGTGTCGGGTAGGCATCGCCGGACGGGCTGTGGTCCGGGGACACCATGGCGGGGGTGCCAAGCGCTGTTGCCTTAGCTAGGCTCGCCATGGTTCGCATCGAGCACAAAGGCGGTTCCGGTGGATCTCTTCGAATACCAGGCACGTGACCTCATGGAGCGGGCCGGCGTGCCTGTTCTCAAGGCCCGAGTGGCGCGCACGCCCGCGGAGGCGCAAGCCGCCGCTGAGGCGTTGGGCACTGCTGTGACGGTCATCAAAGCCCAGGTCAAGACCGGCGGTCGGGGCAAAGCGGGCGGTGTGAAACTCGCCAAATCGCCCGAGGAGGCGGCTCAGCGGGCCGCCGAGATTCTCGGCATGTCGATCAAGGATCACGTGGTCGAGACCGTGATGGTCACTGAGGGCGCCTCGATCGCCGAGGAGTACTACTTTTCGCTGCTGTTGGATCGCGCCGAACGCCGGTATCTCGCCATGTGCACCCGCGAGGGCGGTATGGAGATTGAGGTCCTTGCCGACGAGCGTCCGGACGCCCTGCTGAAGGTGCCCATCGATCCGCGCCGGGGGCTGGACGAGGCGACCGCGGCCGACATCGTAGCTCGCGCGGGATTCGACGAGGCGGACGCAGCTGAACTCGTCCGTGTCTTCGTCCTGCTCGGTGAGGTGTACCGCGACAACGACGCCACGCTTGTCGAGGTGAACCCGTTGGTCAGGACCACCGACGGGAAGATCCTGGCGTTAGACGGCAAGATCTCCCTCGACGACAACGCGGCCTTCCGGCACCCCGGATGGTCAGTTTTCGCCGACACCAGCCACGACGATCCGCTTGAGGTGCGCGCCCGCGAGAAGGGCCTCAACTACGTGAAGTTGGACGGTCAGGTCGGCATCATCGGCAACGGCGCCGGGCTCGTGATGAGCACCTTGGATGTGGTGGCCTACGCGGGGAGAGGGCTCACGGGTCATCCCAAACCGGCCAACTTCCTCGATATTGGCGGCGGTGCCTCGGCTCAGGTCATGGCCGACGGGCTCGACATCATTTTGTCCGACCCTCAGGTTTCGGTGGTCTTCGTCAATGTCTTCGGCGGCATCACCGCCTGCTCCGAGGTGGCGAAGGGCATCCGGGAGGCGCTCAAGCAATTGGGCAATCGCGCCACCAAGCCCATCGTCGTCCGCCTGGATGGCAACGCGGTGGAGGTGGGACGCGAGATCCTCCAGGAGTACGCCCACCCGCTGGTGACGGTCGTCGACACAATGGACGAGGCCGCTCGCGCGGCCGCAGAACTGGCCAGCGCGGCCATGGGAGGCAACTGACATGGCGATCTGGTTGGATCACCGCAGCAAGGTCATCGTCCAGGGCATGACGGGCAGCGAAGGGCGTAAGCACACCCAGCGCATGGTCATGTACGGGACGCGGGTCGTCGCCGGGGTGACGCCCGGCAAAGGCGGCACTTCGGTCACCTTCGAAGAGGACCCCATCCCCGTGTACAACTCGGTGAAGGAAGCTCGGCACGCTACCGGCGCCACCGTGTCGGTCATCTTCGTCCCGGCGCCCTTCACCAAGAGCGCTGTGATGGACGCCATCGAGGCCGGCGTGGAACTTATCGTGTGCATCACCGAGGGCGTGCCCGTCCGGGACACCGCTGAGTTCTTTGCGGCGGCGCAGGCGGCGGGCGTCCGCCTCATCGGCCCCAACTGCCCGGGTCTCATCTCGCCGGGACGCTCCAACGTGGGCATCATCCCGCCCAACATCGCCCGGTCTGGCCACATCGGATTGGTTTCGAAGTCGGGAACCCTCACCTATCAGATGATGTTCGAGCTGGGAGACATCGGCTTCTCCACAGCGGTGGGGATCGGCGGCGATCCGATCATCGGCACCACGCACATTGACTGCCTGCAGGCGTTCCAAGACGATCCCGACACCGATGCCATCATCATGATCGGTGAGATCGGGGGCGACGCCGAGGAGCGCGCGGCCGACTACATCCGCGATCACATCACGAAGCCGGTCGTCGGTTATGTCGCCGGCTTCACCGCTCCCGTGGGTCGGACGATGGGCCACGCCGGCGCCATCGTGTCGGGCTCCTCGGGAACCGCAGCGGCGAAGAAGGTTGCGCTGGAGGCGGCGGGCGTCCTCGTCGGACGCACGCCCTCAGAGACCGCGGCGCTGGTGCGCGAGGTGATGCGACGCGGTTAGGCCCCGTGCTGCAGCTCGAGGATCTTGAGCACTCAGGGAAGCTGAGTCAGCCGCTCGCCGGCCCGCTGCACGACGGACGTCCATGCCGGGTCGGCGAAGTCGTAACCGTTGGCGGGATTCGCCAGCAGGTAGACCACCCGGGCTCCGTTCCAGACAATCGCCACCCGGAACGAGATCGTCTTGGTGTCGTTGACCTTCTGGCTGACCTTGTAGGTGGCGAAGCTGAACTTCGTTCCGGGTTCGCCGGCTGCCTCAACCGCAGGTACCGATTGCACGGTGGCGGTGGGGGTGCGGGCCGCGCAGCCGGCCAGGTTGGCGTTCAACTGATCCGCCAGGGCTGTGGCTGCGGCGGCGTCGCTGAGCCCGTAACGAACTTCATCCACGCCGTAGCCGATCTGCTGGGCGGCCGGATCGTTCGACATGATGTACGTCCGAACGTTCTTGTTGGCGACCCCCGGTGGGGTGTTGAGGTCGACGTTCTCACACTTCGATCCGGTCACCGACAGGTCGGACGTGACCTTCGTCGCGCCCCACTGCCCGGTGCCCGCCGTGATGCGGGGCAGGTCGTTGGTGGCCAGCCAGCCCGGATCGATGGTGGCCGGCGGCGGCGCCGCCGCAGCCTTCGGGGTAGAAGGGCAGGCGCCAGCGGTCAGGGAGCAGAGCCGGGTGAACCCGGCGGTTGCGGCTCCCAGTAGTTCATCCGGAGTCAACGCTGCCGAGACTTGGGTGGCGTCAACAATCGAAACTGCTGTCCCAGAGCGAACCAGCAGCAGCGTGTGGTACTCCGCGATGGCGTTTTGGATGTCGACGGTGACGATGGTGGCGTCGTCAGCGAGGCCGGTGACGCCGGCGCCGCCCACGATCCAGGCCAGCGTTCGGGTGCAGCCGCCCAACTGTGCCTTCTTGGCATTGAAGACCTTGGTGGCGGAATCCACGTCGGCGTAGGTATCCACGCGTTGCAGGAGTGCACCAGTGCCGCCGGCGTCCGCCCCGATGGTGCGCAAGAGGGAGTTGGTCGCTGTCGGGAGCCCATCGGAGGTCGTCAGTAAGCAAACCGGCTGTGGCGCCCCGCCGCTTGGGGAGACCACCGTGTCCTTGACGACCCAGGTCGTGCCGGCTCGGGCGGCGTTCAGGTCGGCGGCCGAGATGAGGTGGACGTCGGACAAGGCGGCGGGAGGGGTGGGGCTACCGGTTCCGCCCGGACCCGAGGCGCGGATGCCAGCCCAGATGCCAAACGCGACCAGCGCCAAGGCCACCACGCCCGCCACGGTGGCCCAGATGATCCGAGTCCGAGTCGACATCCTCGGCTTTGATGGCGAGTCCCCGCTCGCGTCGCCGCCGTCGAGGTCGCCTTGCCCGCTTTGCGCAGACGCACTGGCGGGAACGTCGTCGAATGCCGCGACCGGCGGAGTGCTCGTGCGTGGCCAGTGAGCGGAGGGAGTCGGGGCCCACGCGGACGGGGCCTTGTGCGCTTCACCTTCTGCGGGCCATGCGGACGCCGTGGGGGCGGGCACGCTCGCGCGGACAGGGGTTGGCGGCGACACCGCCGCCGCAACGAACGGCGGACTCGGCAACTGCGGGATGTGGGTGGGCGCGGTGCTCGGCGGCTCGTTTGGTGAGGCCGGCGTCAACGCCGTCGTGGCGGAGAAGCGCGGCGCATAAACCTTGAACGGGGAGTTAGGGGTCGCGCTTGAGTAGCGACGTCCATCCGCTAACGGCGGGCTCGGCAGCACCGGCGCGGGCGGTGGCACGGGGGTACTGGCCTCGTCCTCGTCCTCGTCATCAAGATGAGACAGCGCGAGAAAGCGCGTGCCCGTCACGGTGAGGGGATCGTCCTCGCCGAAATCGACATCGTCGTCGGAGGAGACGTTCGTCCACGTGGCGCGCGCGAAGCGACCAGAGGCTGGCACCTCGTCAGGCGATACCGGTGGCAGCGCTCGCCTGGGCCGCGTCGGCTCGTTGTCGGTCACGTGCGCCTCTCGATCCCGGGGTCTGGTACATCGGGCAGTTTACCCACCCTCTGCGTGTCCGAGGGACAGGCAGGTCGGGGGTGAGTCAGCATGAATGGATCATGGCTCGAACGTCGCCGCGGCGCTCTCGGCGGATTTCGCTGACGGTAACCCTCCCCACCGAGGGCGTTGACGCGCGCCCATCCAAGTCCCTGACCCTGCCGTGGTACGCGACTGCCCCGATCGCCGCCGTGGGGGCCCTGGTGGTTGGGTGGTTGGCCGCGGTCGCGTCTGTGCTGGCAGCGTGGGCGTCCGCGACTACCATGCCGCTGGAGCAAGCGCTTCGATTTGCGACGCAGGTGTGGTTGGCATCCCATGGGGCGGGCTTGCGCAGCGGCACCATGGTGATCACGATCGCCCCCCTCGGGGTCACGCTGGTCGTCGTGGTGATCGTCGCCGTCGCGTCCGCGTATGCAGTCCGGGCGGACGCCCCCCGTCCGGGTGCCCCCGATGCCACCGACGAAACGAGCGGTCCGCCCACCGGCCTCTCGATGGCGCTCCTGCGCACCGTTGGCACGATCGTGGCTGTCTACTCCCTGGGCGTTGCCGTCGTGGCCGCGGTGGCGGGGCAGAGCCAGAGTTTCCGAGCCTTCTTGGGCGGCCTCGTTGTTGCCGTCCTGGGAGCGCTATGGGGGCTGCGTTTCGGTGCTCCTTTCAGGCTCGCGTCGGCCCTGCCGACCTGGCTCGGCCGCGTGCCGCGGGCGGTCGGCGTGGGATGCCTGTCCGTGACGGTGCTGGGCGTAGGCGCACTGACCGTGAGTTTGCTCGTTCATCGCGACCGGGTCGAGCAGTTGACGGCCGGGCTCGCCGCGTACGGTCCGACTGGTGCCTTCAGTCTTCTTCTCTCGCAACTGGCCTATCTGCCCAATGCCGTCCTCTGGGCGGCTAGCTATGCCACCGGCGCCGGGATTTCCCTTGGGGTCGGATCGATCGTGACCCCCACCCTGAATCAGGTCGGGATCCTGCCCGCCATCCCGCTGCTGGCAGTGGTGCCGACTGAACCTTTCGGCAGCATGGGCAATGTCTGGGTGGCGAGCAGCGCGGTCGTGGGCGTTCTGACGGGGATAACGGCGGTCCGTCAGGGCATTCGCAGTCCCTACCAGGCGCTCGCCGCGGGCGCACTTGCGGGCATCGTGGTGTCCGCGGCGTTCGTCGCCTCGTGCTGGTTCTCAGGAGGCGACCTCGGCACCCAACGCCTCGTGGGGATGGGGCCCCGGATGACCTCGTTGCTGGTCATCGTGCCGGGGGTGCTCACCGTCGCAGCAGCGATCGGCGCCCTCGGGCGTTGGCTGGCCAGGCGGGCACCCAGCACCGAACCTGTCGCTCCCGAAGAGGGCGAACTCGATGACGACCCCGACGAGGTGACCAAGCCGCTGTTTGGCGACGCCGACGAGGTGACCGCACCGCTCCTGAATGGCGCCGATGACGTGACCGTGCCCCTGCCGGACGACGCCGAGGAGACCCGTCCGCTGTCCAGGCCGGACCGCTGAGCAGCACTGACGCGGGCCCGCTCGGTAGGCTTTGCGCATGACGTTCCGGGTGGTGGTGCTGGTTTCGGGATCGGGCACCCTGCTCCAATCCCTTCTTGACGCGATCGCCGACGACCAGTTGGACGTTCGTCTGGTCGCTGTCGGTTCGGACCGTGAAGACGCATTTGGCCTCGTCCGGGCCCAACTGGCGGGTCTTCCGACGTTCTCGTTACCCCTGGCCAAGGGCGCCGATCGGCAGGAGTGGGACGCGCGGCTCACCTCGACGGTGGCCGCCTACGAACCAGACCTGGTGGTCAGCGCCGGCTTCATGAAGCTGCTCGGGGTCGACTTCCTGGCTCGCTTCGGCGGACGCACGATCAACACCCACCCAGCGCTACTGCCGTCCTTCCCGGGCATGCACGGGCCCCGAGACGCGCTCGCCCACGGCGTTAAAGTCTCGGGCGCCACAGTGTTCCAGGTGGATGCCGGCGTCGACACCGGGCAGATTTTGGCTCAGGAGGCCGTCCCCGTGCTGCCCGACGACACGGTCGACACGCTCCACGAGCGGATCAAGGTTGTCGAGCGGCGCATCCTGGTCGAGACCGTCCGCAAGCTTTCCCTGAATCCTCAGAGCTAAACCGAAAGGCACCATGACCGATCGTGCACCCATCCGCCGGGCCCTTGTCTCGGTTTACGACAAGACCGGGCTCCCCGAACTCGGACGCGCTCTGGCTGCCGCTGGCGTGCAGGTCGTGTCGACCGGCAAGTCCTACTCCGTGCTGAAGGAAGCGGGGGTGGACGTCCGCGAGGTCGCCGACCTCACCGGCTTCCCCGAGTGCCTGGACGGCCGCGTGAAGACGCTGCATCCCCGGGTGCACGCGGGGATCCTTGCTGACCGCCGTCTGCCCTCGCACGTGGCGCAGCTGGCCGATCTGGAGATTGAGCCCTTCGATCTCGTGGTCTCGAACCTGTATCCGTTCTCGGAAACCGTGGCCTCCGGGGCGACGCCCGATGAATGCGTCGAGCAGATCGACATCGGCGGCCCGTCGATGGTGCGGGCTGCGGCCAAGAACCATCCGTCTGTCGCCATTGTGACCTCGCCGGATCAATACCCGGCCCTCGTGGCCGCGCTAGTCGAAGGCGGGTACACGCTGGACCAGCGCAAGGCACTCGCGGCGGCGGCGTTCGTCCACACCGCGACCTACGACGTGGCAGTGGCTTCCTGGATGGGCTACTTCCTGACCGACGGCACCGAGGGCACCGGGTTCCCGCGCTGGATCGGTGGCACATACAACCGCCTCGGCGTCCTGCGATACGGCGAGAACTCCCACCAGCTCGCTGCCCTGTATCAAAACGGCTTCGGGGCTCCCGGGTTGGCCACCGCCGAACAGCTCGGCGGCAAGGAGATGAGCTACAACAACTTCGTCGACACCGATTCCGCCCGACGCGCGGCCTACGACTTTGACGAGCCGGCTGTGGCGATCATCAAGCACAGCAACCCCTGCGGCATCGCCGTGGGCGCCGATATCGCGGAGGCGCACCGACAGGCTCATGCCTGCGATCCGGTGAGCGCATACGGCGGCGTCATCGCCGCGAACCGCACGGTCACGCTGGCCATGGCCGAACAGGTCAAGCCGATCTTCACCGAGGTCATCGTGGCCCCTGACTACGAGCCCGCTGCCCTGGAACTGCTGCAGGGCAAGAAGAACCTGCGCATCCTCAAGGTGGCGGCCCCGTTCCGCGGTGGCGTCGAGACCCGTCCGATCGATGGTGGTCTGCTGATGCAGCAGAAGGACGTCCTTCAGGCCGACGGCGATGACCCGACCGCATGGACGCTCGCCGCTGGTCCCGCCGCCGATGCCGCGACCCTGGCCGACCTCGCCTTCGCCTGGCGGGCGTGCCGCTCGGTGAAGTCGAACGCCATCTTGCTCGCCCACGGCGGCGCCTCCGTCGGCGTCGGCATGGGCCAGGTCAACCGCGTGGATTCCTGTCGCCTTGCGGTCGAGCGTGCTGGCGAACGTGCCCAAGGCTCGGTCGCCGCGTCGGACGCCTTCTTCCCGTTCGGCGATGGTCCAGCGATTTTGATCGCGGCCGGAGTCAAGGCCATCGTCCAGCCGGGCGGATCGATCCGTGACGACGAGACCATCGCCGCGTGTCAGGAGGCCGGGGTCACCCTCTACCTGACCGGGGCTCGCCACTTCTTCCACTGAGCTTTACGGAGGCCACGCATGACCGCGCAGCGTTTGGACGGTAAGGCCACAGCAGCCACCATCAAGGTCGAACTCGCCACCCGCGTCGCCGCCCTGCGTGAACGCGGGGTGGTGCCCGGGCTGGCGACGGTCCTGGTGGGCGATGATCCGGCGAGCCAGAACTACGTCCGGATGAAGCACGCCGACTGCGCCCAGGTGGGCATTGAGTCGCTCCAGGTCGTCCTGCCGTCGGACGCCTCGCAGGCGCAGGTGGCGGAGGCCGTCCATGTCCTCAACGAGAACCCGGCCTGCACCGGCTACATCGTTCAACTGCCGCTGCCAAAGGGGTTGGACGAGAACGCGATTCTCGCTCTCATGGATCCCGACAAGGACGCCGACGGACTGCATCCGCTCAATCTCGGACGCTTGGTGCTCAACGAGCCCGCCCCGCTGCCCTGCACGCCGCGGGGGATCGTCGAGTTGGTGCGCCGGCACGGCCTCACGTGGAACGGCGCAGACGTCTGTGTGATCGGGCGCGGCATTACCGTCGGGCGTCCGATGGGGCTGCTGCTGACCCGCCGCAGTGAGAACGCCACCGTCACCCTGTGCCACACCGGCACCCGCGACCTGCCCTCGCACACCCGATCGGCGGACATCGTGATCGCCGCGGCGGGCGTCCCAGGGTTGGTGACCGCCGATCTGCTGAAGCCCGGGGCCATCGTCCTCGATGTCGGCGTCAGCCGCGTGGACGGCAAAACGGTCGGCGATGTGGCGCCGGACGCCTGGGAGCGGGCGTCCTGGGTGGCGCCCAACCCGGGCGGCGTCGGTCCGATGACGCGGGCGATGCTGCTCTCCAACGTGGTCGACCAGGCCGAGAAGACGGCGGGCTGAGCGTTCGCCCGAACACTTGGCGACTACTCGGTGGCAACATGTTGCGCCGGGCCGAACAATCCCATAACTTGAGTGCATCAAACCTCGGTTTGAGCAACGACTCAGGCATGTAACCCAATGAGGGGCAAGACCTAAGCAAGGCGGATTCCGCCACGCTTAGGTCTTTTTTTATTGCCCGAACCCGGCTCAACCCCGTGACTGACAAGGAGAAAGACCATGGCGAGTGTTGACTACAACGCTCTCGCAGCTGACGTGCTCAAGGGCGTTGGCGGCGAAGGAAACGTGGGGAGCGTGGTGCACTGCGCCACCCGGCTGCGTTTCACCCTCAAGGACACCAAACTCGCGGACAAGGTGGCCGTCGAGAAGATTCCGGGTGTCATCACCGTCGTCGAGAGCGGCGGCATGTTCCAGGTTGTGGTGGGCAACAATGTCCCCAAGGCGTACGCGGCGCTGCCCAAGGCCCTGACCGACGACAGCGCTGCGGCGGCTGCCGGCGGCGCCAAGGTCGGTTTTGTGCCACGGATGGTGGATCTCGTCTCGGCCATCTTCGCCCCGATCTTGGGCGTCATGGCAGGCACCGGCATCTTGAAGGGCCTCTTGGCGATCGCCCTGGCGACCAAGGTGATGGCGACGACGGATACGACCTACCAGATCCTGTGGGCCGTCGCGGATGGCCTCTTCATGCTGCTGCCCATGTTCTTGGCGGTGAGCGCCGGACGGAAGTTCGGTGCCAACATCTACACCGCCATGGCTCTGGCGGCCTCGCTGATCTACGTCAGCGTGCAGCCCGTCATGACGATCACCACGGCCGCGGGTGCCAAGGCCCCCGCGACGATGGTGGCGTTTGGGGCAGCGGGGAATCCGGTGACCTTCTTCGGCATTCCGGTCGTGCTGCAGTCCTACACCTCAACGGTGCTGCCGATCATCCTCGCGGTGTACGCCCTGTCGTGGGTGGAGAAGTTCTTTAACAAGTACATCCACGAGGCCGTGCGCAATTTCGTGACGCCGTTCCTGGCCTTGGTGGTGATGGTGCCCTTCACCCTGATGACCATCGGCCCGATCAGCACGTTCCTCGCCAACGGGCTGGCTAGCGGCTTCAAGTCCCTCTACGAGTTGTCCCCGCTGGTGTTCGGCTTCCTGCTGGGTGGTCTGTGGCAGGTGCTCGTGGTCTTCGGGGTCCACTGGGGGATGGTTCCGATCATCATTCAGAACTTGGCCCAGTTCAAGATGGACTACATCAAGTCGGCTGCCTTCGCCGCTGTGTTGTCGCAGGCCGGCGCCGCCATGGGTGTCGCTCTGACGCTCAAGACGGCCCGCACGCGTTCGCTCGCCTGGGGCACCGTTATCGCCGGCCTCTTCGGCATCACCGAGCCTGCGATCTACGGCGTCACCCTGCCGCGTAAGCGTCCCTTCGTGATTGCCTCCATCGCTGGTGCCCTTGGCGGCGGAATCATCGGCGGCATGCACGTGGCGGTGTACGGCACCGGCGCGCCCGGTCTGCTGACCCTCCCCATCGGTGTGGATCCGACGGGCAAGAACCCCGAGAACATCATCTGGCTTGTGGTCGGCACCGTGGTCGCGTTCGTGCTGGCCGCGGTCGGGACGTACTTCTTCGGCATTAGCGCCGATGAGAAGGCCAAGGATCTGCTGGCCGCCGCCGAAGAGAAGGCCGACATCGAGCTTGAGGCCGCCGGTGGCACCGTGGGTCTCGTGGCGGGCACCGTGTCGATCCATGCCCCCGTGGAGGGTAAGGTCATCGCGCTCGCAGACGTCCAAGACAAGGTGTTTGCCTCGGGCGCGGTCGGCCACGGCTTCGGCATCGTGCCCTCCGACGGTCGCGTCACCGCCCCCGTGGCCGGCACGATCATCGTGTCCATGGGACACGCCTACGGCATCCGCACGAAGGAGGGCGTCGAGGTGCTCGTCCATATCGGGCTCGACACGGTGAAGCTCAAGGGCACCCCCCTTCACCGGGGGGCGCGCCAAGGGCGACTTTGTGGAGGTCGGCGACGTGCTCGTCCAGACCAATCTGCAGTTGATCCGCGATGCTGGCTTCGACACCACCACGGTGGTGGTCGTCACCAACTCGCAGGACTTCCCCGAGACTCAACTCATTGAAACGGGCGACGTGGCCGCAGGGTCCATCGTCGCCACCACCGGCCGCCCCGTCGAGGCGCATGCGGTCACCAACAGCGGCGCAAGGAGCTGACCTTCATGCATTACTCAGAACTCAAGCCATTTGGACCCGACTTCCTCTGGGGGGCCTCTACGTCGGCCTACCAGGTCGAAGGAGGCTGGGACGCCGACGGCAAAGGCCCTTCGGTGATCGATGTCCGGACCTCGTACCCCGAGGGAACCTCGGACTACAAGGTTGCCGCGGACCACTACCACCGCTTCCGCGAGGACGTGGCGATGATGGCGGACATGAAGTTGCGGGCCTACCGCTTCTGCATCGCGTGGACGCGCATCATCCCCGATGGCGACGGGGAGGTGAACCCGGCCGGGGTGAAGTTCTACCACGACCTCATCGATGAGCTGCTCGCCGCGGGGATCGAGCCGATCATCACCATGTACCACTTCGACCTGCCGGCCGCACTCGATGAGAAGGGTGGCTGGGGTAACCCGGCCACCGCGGACGCCTTCGTCCGGTTCGGCGAGGTGATCTTCGCTGAGTACGGCTCGAAGGTGACCTACTGGCTCACCATTAACGAGCAGAACATGATGATCCTGTACGGGAACGCCATCGGCACGACCACGTTGACCGGCGACGAGGGCATGAGGGACTTGTACCGTCAGAACCACCTCATGTTCTTGGCGCAAGCCCGGGTGATGGCGCGCTGTCACGAACTGCTCCCGTCCGCCAAGATCGGCCCGGCCCCCAACATCTCGCTCGTGTACCCGAACAGTTGTGCGCCGGAAGACATCCTGGCGGCGGCTGACTGGAATGCCGTACGTAACTGGCTCTATCTCGATCTGGCCGTGTTTGGGCGCTACCACCACCTCGCCTGGGCCTACCTGGTGAAGAAGGGCTGGGCGCCGGAAGTAACCGAGGAGGACCTCGCGATCCTGAAGTCAGGCAAGCCGGACTTTGTGGCGTTCAACTACTACGCCACGCAGACGGTCGCCGGACCGACCGGCACCGCCGCGGACCTGTCGAACCGCCCGGGCGACCAGCAGATCGTCCAGGGCGAGGTGGGCATCTACCGGGCAATGAAGAACCCGCACTTGCCCACGAACGCGTTCGGTTGGGAGATCGACCCGGTCGGCTTCCGTAACGAGTTCAACGCCTTGTGGGACCGCTACCACCTGCCCTTGTTGGTGACGGAGAACGGGCTGGGGGCTTTCGATGAGCTGACCCCCGACGGGAAGGTCCACGACGACTATCGAATCGACTACCTGAAGCGGCATCTCCAGCAATTGCAGTTGGCGCTCACCGATGGGGTCGAGATCCTGGGATACTGCCCCTGGTCGGCGATCGATTTGGTCTCCACCCACCAGGGCGTGAAGAAGCGCTACGGCTTCATCCACGTCAACCGGGACGAGTTCGACCTGTTGGACTTGAAGCGGACCCGCAAGGAATCTTCCTATTGGTACGAGCGCCTCATCACCACGGGGCATGGCCTCGAAGATTGAGAAAGGGCGCGCAGTGACGACGCACGCGACGCAGCGCCAGCTCGTCGTTCGGCGCGTCCTGAACAACAACACCGTGTTCGGGGAACTGGACGGGGCGGGGGTCGTGGCCATGGGCCGCGGCCTCGGCCACGGCCGGCGGCCGGGGGACCGAATCGACCCCGGCCTCCTCGATCAGGTGTTTCGTCCGGACGCCGCCACGAGCGCCGAGCGGCTCGTTGCCATGCTTGCCGACCTGCCGCTCGAGATGGTGCGGCTGGCCGGCGATTTCGCCGCGTTGGCCGAGGAACGCCTCAAGGTACCCTCGACGCAAGCGATCATCTTGCCGCTGGCAGACCACCTCACGTTCGCGATCGAGCGGACGCGGGAAGGCATCGTGGTGGAGTATCCGCTGCGCTGGGAGGTGCGCCAGCTTTATCCCGAAGAGGTCGCCGTGGGGGAGCTAGGGGTCGCTCTGGTTCGGCATCGCATCGGCGTCGAACTGCCGCCAGACGAGGCGGTCGCCTTGGCGATGCACCTCGTCAACGCTCAGTTTGACCGCCAAGGACTGACCCGGACGGTCCGCATGACGGGCCTCATCAACCGCGTGCTGGATCTGATCGGGACGGCCCTGGGCGTCGCGATCGATCGAGACTCGATGAGCGCGACCCGCTTTGTCACGCACCTGCGCTACCTCTTCGTCCGGCTGGATCAACACCGCCAGATCAACTCGCTGGCGAGCCCCTTGGCCGTGGCCGTCCGGGTCAACCACCCCGACGCGCACGTGGTCGCCCGCCGCGTCCAGGACCTCATCGAGTTCGAGGTCGGTGATCGCCTGACCGAGGACGAATTGCTCTACCTCACCCTCCACATCGCCCGGCTCGCCTCGGACGATCGCGGGGTCACGCCCGTCGTGTGACGCTTTCGAGGGGATGCAAAACGGCCGGGGCGAAAACCCCGGCCGTTTGACGTTGAGCGGACCTCAGATCAGCCCGAGCTCCTTGACGGCGTTGCGCTCGTCCTCAAGCTCCGCCACGGACGCGGAGATCTTGCCCTGGCTGAACTCGTCGATCTCGAGGCCCTGGACGATGCTGTAGGCGCCGTCCTTCACCGTGCAGGGGAACGACGAGATGATGCCCTCGGGAACGCCGTAGCTGCCGTCCGACGGCACCGCCATCGAGACCCAGTCGCCCTCAGCCGTGCCGAGCACCCAGTCGCGCATGTGCTCGACCGTGGCATTGGCCGCAGAGGCCGCCGAGGAGGAACCTCGGGCGGCGATGATGGCCGCGCCACGCTTGGCGACCGTGGGGATGAAGGTGTCCGCGATCCAGGCCTGATCGTTGACCAACGCGGCGGCGTTCTTGCCATCAACATCGGCGTGGAACAGGTCGGGGTACTGGGTGGCCGAGTGGTTGCCCCAGATCGACATGTGCTTGATCGCGGTGACCGGAGCGCCGACCTTGGCGGCCAACTGCGCGATGGCGCGGTTGTGGTCGAGGCGGGTCAAGGCGTTGAAGCGCTCCTTGGGGATGTCGGGGGCGTTGGTCATCGCGATCAGCGCGTTGGTGTTGGCCGGGTTGCCGGTCACCAGCACCCTGATGTCATCGGCGGCCACCGCGTTCAAGGCCTTGCCCTGGGCGGTGAAGATGGCGCCGTTGGCTGACAACAGGTCACCGCGCTCCATGCCCGCGGTACGCGGACGGGCGCCGACCAGCATGGCCAGGTTCACCCCGTCGAACACCGTGTTGGCGTCGTCGCCGATCTCGACCTTTGACAGCACGGGGAACGCGCAGTCGTCCAGTTCCATGACGACGCCCTCAAGCGCCTTCAGGGCCGGGGTAATTTCGAGCAGCCGCAGTTCAATGGGCTGATCGGGGCCGAGCAGCGCGCCGCTCGCGATGCGGAACAGCAGGCTGTAACAGATCTGGCCGGCGGCGCCGGTAACAGCGACCTTGATGGGGGTTTTGCTCACGTTGACTCCTTCGTAACTGACGCGGGTCCGCCCCAACGGTATCCCACCCTCTGGGCCTTCCGCTGCCGTGCCCAAGAGGCCCTCGGGCCTCCTAATCTGGTGCCATGCGATTGCAACTGGTGAGACACGGCAGGACCCCGGCGAACGTGAAGATGCTGCTCGATACGGCAGCGCCGGGCAGCGACCTGGACGAGGTGGGGCACGCCCAGGCCCGCGCGTTGGTGGGACGCCTCCACGGCCAAGGCATCGATGCCATCTACGTCTCCGAGCTGACTCGCACCCACCAGACCGCGGCCCCGTTGGCGGCCGAACGGGGACTTACCCCGCTGGTGCTGCCGGGGTTGAACGAGATCCTGGCGGGGGAGTACGAGATGTCCGATGACCCCACGGGCTATGTCGGAACCTTGATGGGGTGGGAGCACACCCCGGAAGCGCGAATCGGTGGCGCCGAGAACGCTCACGAGTTCTTAGCCCGTTACGACGACGCCATCGCGTCCCTGGCCGCGGCCGGTCACCGCAGTCCCGTCGCGATCAGCCATGGCGCAGCCATGCGCACCTGGGCCGCGTATCGCGTCTCCGGGTTCCTCGCCGCCGTGAACGACTTCGGAATGCCCAACACCGGCATCATCCAGATCGAGGGCACGCCCGGCACCGGGTGGACGCTGATCGCTTTGGACGCCCCGTCTGACGCTTCCTGAGGCCGCAAGGGCCGGGATCGCTGCCGCCCATCCAATCTAGTCAAAAGGTCAACTAGGTTCTCTTTGGGGATGCGACTGCCTTTGAAAGCCTGGGTTCCTCGTCGCAGGGCCACGGGGTATCGGCCGCCACGGGGCTTGGCGTTGTTGCGGGTGGTGCAAATGGGACGAGTCCCCAGGCCGCGGCCTTTCCAAGGATTGGTACTTGTCCCTATTCAATAGAGCCTCGACCGCTCGTCCCATGCGTCACACTGGATGCGGTGAGGATCGCTGAATGAGTGAATTATTCGGTAAATGGCCTTGCCGGAGGGTGATATCAGTCGCCGTCGGGCAAGTCCGATCGTCATTGAGGGCTCGGGTTCCTCGATGCAGGGGCCAGGGGTATCGGCAACCAAGGGCTTGGGTGCTGTTACGACTGATACAAATGGGACCAACGGCCCGGGGCTGCGACCTTCCCTAGGGGGTAATTATCTCTAGTAAATATTACCCCAGCCGCTCGTCCCAGGCGTCACATTGGGGGCGTGTGGGGAATCGCCGACTGAGCGAAATGGTCTGGTAAATGACCTTGTCAGAGGTGATATCAGTGCTTCGTTGGGAGAGTCTGACCATCATCGCGGGGCAATCTAAGGTGTTGAAAGAATTGGTTGTACGGCCGCTCCTGAGGCCCTGCTTGGCGCGCGGGAAATCTCATCTCATGAGTCACGGTTGCGGACACGACCCGGTGTTTGGTTAACCTGTCACCGGTGGCGGGCCCTATGGCCCGGACACCCCGACGAAGAGGGGCCTCATGTCGAAAACTGCTATTTCTGCCTACCCAAAAACAGGCGCGTATCCCCAGGCGCCGACGGGACAGAGGTCCCTTTGCGGTGAAATTCTCAACTTTGCTGTGCCGACCGTTGGCATTGTGGGGATGGGCTACGTGGGTTTGCCCACCGCCTTGTCCTTCATGGATGCCGGAAGGAAGGTTATTGGCGTGGACGTGAGCCGACTTCGGTTGGCGCAGATTCAGCGCGGTGATGTCGATCTCTTGGACCGTGATCGGGATCGCCTACGCGGGCACTTGGAGGCCGACGCACTCGCACTCGCGGAGAGTGGCGAGGCCTTGCGCGACGCCGTCGCCGTGGTGGTGTGTGTTCCCACTCCCGTGGACGCCAACCTGGTCCCCGACCTGAAGCCGCTGCGTGCCGCCTGCCGCGTGGTCGTCGAGAACGCCGTGCCAGGCCAACTCATCGTTCTCACGTCGACTACCTACGTGGGGTGCACCCGCGAACTGGTCGTGGAGCCGCTGATGGCGCGGGGGTTCACCCCCGGTGTGGACATTCATGTGGTCTTCTCACCGGAGCGCATTGACCCGGGGGTGGCCAGCCATCGCCCCGAAGATACTCCACGCGTCATAGGTGGTGTCACCAAGGCATGCCTCCAGCGCGGTCTTGACCTGTTGGAGCCGACCTGCAAGCACCTGTTCACTGTGTCGTCTCCTGAGGCGGCCGAGATGACCAAGCTGCTGGAGAACACATTCCGGGCCGTCAACATCGCCTTGGTCAACGAATTCGCCGATGCCTCCCGAGCCTTGGGGGTCGACGTGATGGAAGTCATTGGGGCGGCCGCAACCAAGCCTTACGGCTTCATGAGGTTCAACCCGGGGCCTGGGGTGGGTGGCCACTGCATTCCGTGCGACCCGCACTACCTGCTGTGGCAGTTGAAGTCGGAACGACGCGATTCGCCCGTCATCGATGCCGCAATGAAAGCAATCGCGGCGCGGCCCTCCAAGGTCACCACTCGCATCACTGAGCTATTGGCCGACCTGGGCGTTCCGCCACGTCAGGCCCGCGTGCACGTCGTGGGTGTCACGTTCAAGCCGGGTGTGGCCGACCTGCGTGAGTCGCCCTCCCTTGACATCCTGGAGTGGCTCCTTCGGCGCTGCCTGCGGGTGACCTATACCGATAGCTACGTCCCTGAGATTGTCCTCGCCGGCCATCAGTTGACCAGCCGGGACGATGTTCCGCCTGGCACTGATCTCGTGGTGGTCCTGACCGTGCATCCCGATAGTGACGTCGTGGGTCTGCAAGAATTTCCGACGGTTCTTGACGCCTCTTACCGGATGGCCGCCGAAGGGGTGGTACGTGTCTGAGCCGGCGATTCCGACGGCCGTTCAAATTCCGGAAGACGGCTCCGCCCGGGCGCTCGAAAGGCGCCGGGTTGGCCTGTGGGCGGTCATCGCCCTGCTCATGATCTCGGCGTTCCTCCTGGTGAAGATCATCTTCCGGCTGCCGGACAGCAGTAACACCTTGTACGCGTATGGGGTTGCCGTGACCGGTGTCGCCGCGCTTCAGATCTCCGTGGCTTTCCTGCGATACCGCGACCCCGCGTTCAAGGGAACACGTCTGTCGCCGAACGGCGCCCCGTTGTTCGTGAGTGCCCTCGTTGCGGTGCACAACGAGGAAGAAGTCGTCGAGATTTGCATCCGGTCCATGGTCCAGCAGACCTATCCCCATATGGAGATCATCGTTGTCGACGACGCCTCCACCGATGGCACAGCCTCCGTTTTGGCGGAGCTGGCGAAGACATTGCCCATTCGGGTCGTGTCGTTGGCGGACAACGTGGGGAAGAAGAAGGCACTGGCCGCCGGAATGCTCGTGGCCAAGGGGGATCTGTTCGCGTTCACCGACAGTGATTCCACCTGGGCTCGGAACGCCGTGGCCCGCTGTGTCTCGATTTTCGAAGCCAACCCCGATGTGGGGGCGGTCAGTGGCCACTGCCGCGCTATGAACGCTGACAAGAACCTCCTCACCCGGATCCAGGACACCTGGTACGAGGGGCAGTTCTCCGTCCGCAAGGCCTTCGAAAGCCACTTTGGCGCCGTGACCTGCGTCTCCGGGCCCTTGGCGGTCTTTCGCCGTGCCGCTGTCTACAACTACGTCCCCGCCTGGGAGAAGGACCGGTTCTTGGGTCAGGAGTTCCGCTTCGCAACCGACCGAATGATGACTGGGTTCGTTCTCATGGACGAACGACACGCGAAGAAGGTGCGAAAAGTAGCCGAGGGCACCGCGTTCGCCGAACCTGCGTTCCCGCATCAGAAGTGGCGCACCATTTACTGCAAGAGCGCCCGCAGCCTCACGGTCGTCCCGGACAGCATGAGATCGATGATCAAACAGCAAGTTCGATGGAAGAAGAGCTTCATCCGCAACTTGTTCTTCACGGGCGCCTTCTATTGGAAACGTCCGTTTCTGACCGCCCTGGTGTACTACCTGCATGTGCTGTTCGTCCTAGCCGGCCCGCTTATCGCCTTCCGGCATGTCATCTACATGCCCCTGCATGGCAGCTACGAGTCGATGTTCCTCTACCTCGCCGGCATCACCTTGATTGGAACCGTTTTCGGGGCCGCCTTTCGCGCTGAAGACCCCGATGGCGGTTACCGCTGGTACTACCGGCCCCTGATGAGCCTGTTTTCAACCTTGGTGTTGACCTGGCTCATCGCTTACTCCGTGGTGACACTCAGGAAGATGACGTGGTCTCGTGGCTGACATCAGCACCAAAAAGCGTCGAGGTAACTGGCGGGCCGGGCTGGTCTTGCTGCTGGTCGCCTCACTGCTGCTGACGACCAAGGTCGTGAACTATGCGGCCCCCAAGGCTTTGCGGATCGACTCCATTGAGCAGTACGCAGCCAATCTGTCCACTCAGTTCGACTCGTTCACTCGCAACGCTTCCTTCCTTCACAGTTGCGACGTGGGCACCAAGTTGGACGTGCCCGGCGGCTACGTGTGTGCCCCAGCGGACGCCACCCATGACGCCTACGGCACTATGTTCGAGACTTATCGCGGCGTGGGCGGGGCCGCGGGCACTGTTTATCTCGGCGATCTCAAGGCCGATCAAGCCACGGCGGACGCATTTCTCACCTATTCCGTGAAGTTGCCGCGGTTCGACCCCGTTCAGTTCACGGCCAATACCGACTGGTCCAATGTGGAACAGCCGAGCAGCTACTGGCAATTCTATTACTACGGCTTGCGGCAGACCGTTCCACTCACGTTGGCTTATGTGGCCACCCACAACAGCGCCTACATCGACCGGGTGAAGGAGGTGTTGGCCAACTTCGAGGCAAACTCCGCGACGGCGACGAAGATGTGGGACGACCCGCACTCCGTGGCGTTCCGGGCGAATGTGCTGGTGTGGCAGTGGTGGACCCTGCGGGAACACCACGTCCTCAGTGAAGGCGAGAGCACTGCGTTGCTGCGCGAGATCCAGCGCACCGCCGAGTTCCTGGCCGATCCGAACCAGTTCCAAAAGTCCAAGAACCACGGGATCAACCTCGCCGGCGCACTCTTAGGGGTCGCGGTTGCCCTACCGGGGCTTCCAGGCGCCGCTGAGTGGCGGGAGGTAGCTCTCACGCGGCTCAACGACCAGGTGGAGAGCCTCATCGATTCTGACGGCATCTTGGTCGAGAACTCGCCTTTTTATCACGTGTACGTGCTGGTGAAGCTGTGGCAAATCCGTTCCTTCGCGGCAGTCAACGGGATCGATTTGTCCGATGTCGTCAGCGCCAAGATCGAGGCCATGGTTCGGGTCGCGACTTACGTGTTGCGACCGGACGGATCCACCCCGGAGTGGAGCTCCTCGATCGCTCAGACCCTTCACTCAGCGGGAACGCTCGCCGACATCGCGGCCCACTACCCCGAGTTGGCCTATGTGCTGACCCGGGGGGCCAAGGGCACCGTGCCGACCAAGGCCAGCCTCGACTTCGGTGCCAGCGGCTACACCGTCCTACGCTCGCCATGGGGTAAAGGCGCCACTTTTCTGGATCAGAGTTATCTGAGCTTCAACACGGGCGCCCATCGTACGAGCCACAGCCACCTGGACCTGCTCAGCGTGACGCTGTTCGACAACGGCGCGGATCTGCTCCCGGAGGGGGGTCTGTACAGCGACGTTCCCGGTCCCATGCATGATTACTTCAACGGTTCGTCGGCGCACAACATGGTGGTCGTAGACGGCGCCAGCGAAACCGAGGCAGCCACGAGTGCCTCCGACTTGGCCACCGTCGACGGGGTCACCTATCAGTCGGCCAGTACTACCGCCTACCACGGCGTGGATGACGCCCGCACGGTGGCCATGGTCGACAAGGGTGTCTATTTGGTCGTCGACAGGTTGGCGGGTGAGACCTCCCACCAGTACGACCAGACCTGGCATCTCGCCCCGGGGGCAACTGTCTCGGTTGACGGGCTGACGGTGTCCGGTTCCTTGGACGGCGCGGACCAGTCCGTCACGATCTCCCAGTTGGCTTCGGACGGGATCTCTCTGGTGCCACAGCCCACGTCACGCACCGGCACCGTGCAGGGATTGTGTTCCATTGAGTACGAGGTGGCGCGGGACTGCCCGCAGTTCGCCTACCGGCAGACCGGGACGTCGGCCCAGTATGTGACGCTGCTGACCACCGGTCAATTGCCCAAGACGGTGTCGGCACGCTTCGACGGAGCCACCCAAACCGTCACGATCGTCACAGCCAGCGGGGAGCGGACGATCGCCCTTAAGGCCATTGCCGCCACCGCCACGACCACGCACGGCTCTCCCCCCCGACAGCCAACCACCCTCACACCCTTCGTGTTGAAGGAAGGCTCCTGGACGACCGCAAATGCGGTGATTCGGCGTGATTTCGAAGATTCGACGGTCGGAGTCACCCTGCACGGAGGCGACACGGGGGCACGGGCGAGTGCCGAGGTTCCGTCCTTAGACCTGACACAGCTTGACCTTGTGGTGCGCGCGCGGGTCATGAACCCGGGCATCAGTGCCAAGGTCAGAGTCCGGGTGGCCAGCAGCCCGACCGCGTTCGCCGAGATCTCTTTGGACAGTGTGGTCAAGGGCACTTGGGACGGACAGTGGATCAACCTCACGCTCCCCACGGGGGTCAACTCCGACCTGCGCGGGCGTTGGGAACCCACTGGCGAGGTGGACTGGACCCACATCACCAGCCTCGCTGCTATCCAATCCAGCCAGGCGGGCGCGGCTACCCTTGACTTGGCCTGGTTCGCGACACAACCCAAACCGGCAGCCGCGCAGATCTGCTTCGTTTTCGACGACGGGTACGAGTCGATCCTTCCGGCAGCTGCAGTCATGCATGAGGCCGGGATGCCTGGCAACGTCGCGGTGATCGGCCAAAAAGTGGAGGCGCCGGTCAATGGTTCGTTGAGCACCCCTCAACTCAAGCGACTGCAAAACGAGTGGGGGTGGAACATGGTCAACCACACCGATGAGCACCGCGATGTGGCCGCGTTCTACAACACCGCCGCTAAGGGCGCTGCCTTCGAGGCCGACTTGCTGGCGGGGCGCGAGCGTTTGGTGGAGGCAGGCTTGAACTCTGCACCGAACTGGTTCATCTACCCACACGGCACCACCAATGGTGAGTTGGACCCCATCGTGGCGAAGTACTACACGTTTGCGCGCACCACCTTCCCGGGCATGGACGCCTTCCCCTACGGATCGCCGATGAGAGTCCGTAATTTCGAAGTGTTCAATGCCGACCCCATCTACCCCGGATCGTCTGACACGTCGCTCAGTGACGTATTTCAGGTGATCGCGGACGCGAAGCAAAGCCGGGCGACCTTGCTGATGACGTTCCATCGGATCCAAGCCTCGCCCACCGAGAGGGCCGGTTTTCCCCTGGCGAAGTTCCAGAAGATCGTCGACGCGGTGAAGGCCTCGGGGATCTCGGTCAAGACACTGTCGCAACTGGACACTGCGTATGGCATGGCCCAAAACCAGATGAGCGTGGTCGTGGCTCGGCCCGCCGAAGTGGGTCTGGACGTGAAGTTGACCAAGGCAACGCCGCCGCAGACGCCCTGGTGGCAGTGGCTCGAGGTGATCTTCGGCTGACAGCCGCCCGCCAGGCTTCTAGGACGAGGTGCAGGTGGTGGCGCAGGACCCCGCGGGGTCGCGGGAAGTCATTGCCTTGTAGTGACTGCTGATCTCTGCCTGGGTGAGCAATCGGTCGTACAGTGCCACCTTGCCGATGGCGCCGGCGAACCAGGTTGTTCCGTCCATGGTGCCAATCGTCAGTGGCGAGTCGTTCGCCACAGGGATCACCTGGTACTGGCTGAAACATCCGGTTGGCCGATGGGCCGCGGCATTCCAGAGGATCCCGTTCACCCAGATGTTGATCTGGCCAGGGGGGCCGGATGGGCACTCCGGAGGTGTCGAGTGGACGGTGTACTCGGTAACGACGTGGAGCCACCTCCCGGTGAGGGGCATGGTGCAGTCAGGTTGCCAATCCGCGCCGCTACCGAGCCCCGCCTCCGGGTTGAACACGTACCCGCTGAGTCGACTGCAACGCCCCTGCGCTGTGTCTGCCGAGTACATCCGGGCTTGCCATTCGCACGTCGGCGCGTGCCGGTAACACTTGCCCATCCAAGCCACGTAGCCGGTGGCGGAGCCGTGTGGGAACTGCAACGTGGAGGGGAGAATCCACCCCTCCCATGTCATGGAACCCGTGGTCGGAATGGAGAACTGGGGGGACGAAGCCACCCCGGCGTAGTCACCCACTCCGTCGAAGACCAACACCCGGTCCCCGTTGGGTGCCACCACGGTTGTGCGCTGCGCATCCACCACAGCCGCATCGTGTCCGTGCCCTGTCGCATCCCGCTCAAGGGGTCCGGCGCCGTCCATCGTCCAGTAGGCCTCGGGGTCCGCCTTCAGGACGAGTGCGTCGTAGCGCGACAACGCGGGAGCGGGCCCGGACGAGCCTGAGCTTTCGGAGGTTGGGAGCGTCGGCTGGAAAGAAGCAGCGGAAGGCGAGGGCGCGGGGGACAGTGTCGCTTTCACCGTGGAGGGGGTCGGTGGCGCCGCACCGCAGCCAACCAGAAGGGCGGCAATGAGAGCGGCGGTAGCCCATCGGGCCACACGGACGCTGTGGAGTGGCGACACCCTTGCAATCTAGTCGCGGGACCGCAGGCAGGCTGTGGTGGCCATTCTCGGTGGCATCGCGTCAGCCGAAGATGACCGTCCGGGTGCCGTCCAGCAGCACACGGTGCTCGGCGAACAGTTTGACGGCCTGGCTCAGGGTCCGGGATTCCTGCTCTTGCCCGATCGCCACCAGCTGCGGGACGTCCATGGAGTGCTCCACACGCGTAACGTTTTGCTCGATGATCGGGCCCTCGTCGAGATCTTGCGTCACAAAGTGCGCGGTGGCGCCGATGAGCTTGACCCCGCGGGCGTGGGCCTGCCGGTAGGGATTGGCGCCCTTGAAGCCGGGCAAGAAGCTGTGGTGGATGTTGATCGCGCGCCCGGCCAGGGCCGCGCACAGTTCAGGCGAGAGGATCTGCATGTAGCGGGCCAGCACCACCAGTTCGATGTCGTAGGTATCGATGGCGTCCAGCACTCGCCCCTCGAAATCGCGCTTGTTCTCGGGCAGCACCACATGCTCTTCGAAGGGGATGGCGTAGAAGTGTGCCAAGTCAGCGAGGTCGGGGTGGTTCGACAAGATCAAGGGGATCGTGATCGGCATCAGCCCCGCCCGCTGGCGAAACAGCAGGTCGTTGAGGCAGTGCCCCGCCTTGGAGGCCAGGACGAGCGTCCGACGAGGACGTCCGACATAGTCCAGCGTCCAGGTGGCGTCCAGTGACGCGGCGAGAGGGGCGACATCGGCCTCGAAGTGGCTCCGATCGAACCCCGACTGCACCTGCACCCGCATGAAGAAGGTGCCCGACTCGTCCGAGGTGAACTGCTTCATCTCGGTGATGTTGCCCGCGGCGCGCGCGATGGCGCCGGTGACTTCGTGGACGATACCGGGACGGTCAGGGCACACGAGGGTCAGAACCCAGTGTTGGGAGTCGATCACCCGGCAAGGTTAGCCATCGGTCTTGCCCACCGCTGCCACGCCCCGATCTGCGGATCGGGGGCGCGGGGCTATATCTTGGGACGCACCACACGGAAAGGCGCTTTTCAATGGCGAAGATCAAGGTCCAAGGCACCGTTGTCGAACTCGACGGAGACGAGATGACCCGCATCATCTGGCACTTCATCAAGGACCGTCTGATAGAGCCGTATCTCGACCTCAACATCGAGTACTACGACCTCTCCATTGAGAACCGCGACGCCACCAGTGACCAGGTGACGATTGATTCCGCCCACGCGATCGCCAAGCACGGCGTCGGCGTGAAGTGCGCGACCATCACCCCGGACGAGGCGCGCGTCGAGGAGTTCGGCCTCAAGAAGATGTGGCTCTCCCCGAACGGGACGATCCGCAACATCCTCGGTGGCGTGATCTTCCGCGAGCCGATCGTCATCAGCAACATCCCGCGGCTGGTGCCGGGCTGGACGAAGCCGATCGTCATCGGCCGTCATGCTCACGGCGACCAGTACAAGGCGCAGAACTTCAAGGTGCCCGGCAGGGGCAAAGTGACCATCACGTTCACCCCCGAGGGCGAGGGGGAGCCGATGGAGTTCCTGGTGGCCAACTTCCCCGACGCCGGCGGTGTGGCCATGGGCATGTACAACTACAACGACTCGATCCGCGACTTCGCGCGAGCCTCGTTCGCCTACGGCCTGCAGCGCCACTACCCGGTCTACCTCTCGACCAAGAACACGATCCTCAAGGCCTATGACGGCCAGTTCAAGGACCTGTTCCAGGAGGTGTTCGACGCCGAGTACGCCGATCAGTTCGCCGCCGCGGGGCTCACCTATGAGCACCGGCTCATCGACGACATGGTCGCCTCCGCGTTGAAGTGGGAGGGCGGCTACCTGTGGGCGTGCAAGAACTACGACGGTGACGTCCAGTCCGACACCGTCGCCCAGGGCTTCGGCTCCCTGGGCCTCATGACGAGCGTCCTGATGACCCCGGACGGCAAGACCGTCGAGGCCGAGGCCGCCCACGGCACCGTGACCCGGCACTACCGGATGCACCAGGAGGGTAAGCCGACGTCGACGAACCCGATCGCATCGATCTTCGCGTGGACCGGAGGCCTCAAGCATCGTGGCAAGCTGGACGGCACGCCTGAGGTCACTGCGTTCGCCGAGACCCTCGAGCGCGTGTGTGTCGAGACCGTCGAGGAGGGCAAGATGACCAAAGACCTGGCCATCCTCGTCGGGCCCGAGCAGTCCTGGCTCACCACCGAGGAGTTCCTGGCGGCCCTGGACGAGAACCTCGCAAAAGCGTTGAAAGCCTGACCCAGGTCTCACGCACCGGCGTCACAGTCGGCTGGCTCCCTGACGTCGTCCATAAGGTGACGCCAGGGAGCCAGGTTGCGGAGGGGCTCGAACGCCTAGCAGAGGGTGCAGGTGTTGCCGCAGGATCCGACCGGGTTCTGTTCGGTCATCGCCTTGTAGTGGCTGCGAATTTCGGTTTGGGTGAGCAATCTGTTGTAGATCGCGACCTTGCCTATAGCGCCAGCGAACCAGTTGCTCCTCGACATCGTGCCGATCAGCAGGGGTGAGCTTCCAGCAACAGGGACGATGCTGTACTGGCTCATGCAGCCTGTGGGGCGATGGATGTCGGCGTTCCATGGAATGCCGTTCACCCAAATGTTGATCTGCCCTGGATAGGCCGAAGAACATGACGATGGCGTGCTCTTGGTTGTGTACGTGGCCACCACATGGAGCCAGCGGCCTGCCAGGTCGAGACTGCAGGTAGGTTGCCACGAAGCCCCGCTGCCCAACCCGGCGTTGGGGTTGAAGGCGTAGGCGCTCAACCGACTGCACCTGCCCTGTGGGTTGCTGGCGGAGTACATCCGTGCTTCCCACTCACACGAGGGCGCGTAGTCGCGACACTTTCCCATCCAGGCGACGTAGTCGCCGGAGGACGCATGCGGGAATTGAAGCGTGGAGGGACGGATCCACCCCTCCCAGGTCAAATTCCCGGTGGTCGCGATGGAGAAATCGGATGATGATGGGATCGAAAGGTAGTCGTCGACCCCGTCGAACTTCATGACCTTGTCCCCGTTCGGGGCGAAGGTGTTCGTGGTTTGCTCGGACATCCGAGTCGCGTGGTGGCCGCGGCCCGAGACGTCTGCCACCACCCCGCCGCCGCTGCTGATCGGCCAATACGCGACGGGGGAATGGGAGAGGACGAGGGTGTCGTAGGGGGAGAGGGGGGTTGAGGTCGCAGACGCGGAGGGCGTTGACGAGGGAGCTAGTGGGGACGAACTCGGTATCTTAGGTAGATCGGGTTCGAGTGCCTGGCTCAAGTGAGGTCCGGTGGGGGTGCCGGTGAAACCTACTAACACGACGGTGGCAACGACGATTGTCATCGCGTGCGGCAGGTGCTTTATTTGGGAAGACCGCACCCTCAAAATTTACTCCCGGACGGGGTGTCGCGAAAGATGGTAGCCCGCTCGCCCACGTCCGGTACGTACACTTCCCCACGCTTTTGTTCATGCGCACGCCGTGGCAGGATCACCGCATGGCAACTAAGAGTGGCGGCTTTTCGGCCGAGGAAAAGGCAGCGATGCGGCAGGCGGCCGCGGAGCGCAAGCGAACCGAAGCAGGGGCGAACGGGTTGGCCGACGTCGTGGCCGCGATCGCAGCCCTGAACGAGCAGGACCAGCCGATCGCGCAAGGACTTCATGACCTGGTGCTGCGGGAGCAACCCCAGCTCACGTGCAAGACCTATTACGGCTTCCCCGCGTACGTGAAAGACGGCAAGACGCTCTTCTACTACCAGTTCGCCGCCAAGTTCAAGACGCGCTTCGGCCACATCGCCTTCACCGATTCGGCCAACCTGGACGACGGTGACATCTGGGCGAACTCCTTCGCTGTCCTGAAGTGGACGCCTGAGGTCGAAGCCCGTGTCGCCGAGCTCATCAAGCGCGCGGTGGCGTAGTCGTGGTGGCAGAAGACGTCACCTTGGTCATCTCCCGCTGCCTACGGGCGCCGCGGGCAGCGGTGTGGCAGGCCTGGGCCGATCCGGAGCAGCTGAAACTGTGGTGGTGCCCGAAGCCCTGGACGACGGAGGTGTTGGGTTTCGACCTGGTGCCGGGCGGCAGTTTTCACACGTTGATGCGTGGCCCGGATGGCGGGACCAGCGACAACCCGGGCGCCTTCTTAGACGTCGTCCCGTTGACCCGGCTGGCCTGGACGACGTCGCTCCTGGCTGGCTGGCGCCCGGCGCCGGAGCCCTGGATGCCCCTCACGGCTTTCATCACGTTTGAAGACGAGGGGCAGGACACGCGCTACACGGCCACGGTGCTCCACAAGGATGCGGCCGGTCGCCTCCAGCACGAGGAGATGGGTTTCTATGAGGGTTGGGGCACGTGCATCGACCAGTTGGAAGCCTTGGCCCGCCACCTGAGCTGACCATCAACGCGGCGGCTAGCTTGCTGAGGTAACCCGGTCGGGTGTGCGCGCACCCGCATCTTCCGCGGCGACCACTTTCTACTCGCCTCTTCTACTTGCGTCGAGCGCGACACCATGATCACGACGGCCTGGACGAGTCGTCCGCTGGGCGGCTTTGGGGTGTGTCTTCGGACCGATGTGATGGGGTGTAGCTCGTGAAGTCTCGGACGGCGATGCTGCGCCTGCTGCTTGCCCTTTTGATGGGCATTCTGGTGGGTGCCGTGGCCCCGACGACCCTGTCTGTGTCGACCCGCTCAATCATTGGGTGGTGCGTGTTTTGCCTCGTCAACGTGGCGATCATTGCGCGGCTGTGGTGGTCCACCCCCGAGCAGATCAAAGCGTGGGGCGAACGAGACGACGAGTCACGCAATTGGTCGGGTGTTGTCACCTCGCTCGCCGCCGTGGTTTCGCTCGTGGGAGTGCTGTCGGCGATGGTCGAAGCACACACGAGCTCCCCACCCAACCTGTTGCTGGTGATGCTGGGTGTGGTGACGGTGGTCTTGTCCTGGTTGCTGGTGCACCTGGAGTACGCACTGCACTACGCCGACCAGTTCTATACAGACGGTGCGGTGGGGTTCATTTTCCGGGACAACGGGGTGGACGCCAAGACCACCGATCCCGACTTTCGCGATTTCGCCTATGTGGCTTTTACCATCGGGATGTCCTTCGCGATTAGCGACACCGACCTCAACACGCGGGCAATGCGCCGACGGGTGTTGGGGCACGCCCTGTTGAGCTACCTGTTCGGCTCGGCCATCGTGGCCGTCACGATCAACGCGGTGGCTAGCTTTCTGGGCTGACCGGTCGGCCAGCGTCCGCGCACCAGTCCCGGAGCGTCGCGGCGTACATCACCAGGTCCGTCCGCGTCCCGTCGTCCAGCACCAGGGCGTCCGGCCACACCCCGAGGGAACGGAAGGCATTGCGTTGCGCGATGGCCAAGGACGCCTCATTCGTCGCGGCCGCCTGCAGCAGGATGCTGTGGGCCAGCCCCGCCCGGAAGGCGTGATCGGTGAGGATGCGGACCGCGGTGGTGGCAACGCCCCGCCCCCGAGCGTCCGGGTGCAGCCAGTAACCCACCTCGCGCCGGGAGGCCGGCGAATCCAAGAGCATCAGCTCGATCGAGCCGAGCGCCTGCCCGTCGGGCGTGGAAATGCACCACACCGCCGACGTGCCGGCCGCCCACTTCTCGGCCGCCAGGTTCAGATATTCCTCGGCCTCGGCGGCGCCGTAGGGACGCGGCAGCGGCAGAAAGTGGGCCGTGGTCGGATCATTGGCGGCCTCGACGATCCGAGGCGCGTCCCTGAGCGTGAACTCGCGCAAGACGATCGCCTCGCCCCCGCTCGTGGTTCCCGCCAACGTCACCTGCTTGGGCCAGTCGCGCGGGGTTCGATCGTCGGACGCCAGCAGCGACGCCACCCACGCATCTTGTAGTTCGCCCCGCTGGGGCAGGAGGCGGCGCAGCGTGCCCTCGAAATGGAAACCGCAGCGCATCGCGATCTTGCGCGAACCCCAGTTACCCACGAGAGCCCGCCAGCGGACCACGGTGAGGCCCTGGGTCAAGGCGTGGTCGGCCACCAGCCGCAGGGCCCGGGTCATCAGGCCAAGGCCGCGGGCGTCCGGATGCGTGGCGAAGCCGACCTCCGCCCCGCCCAGCCCGTCCAGACGCAGGTCGATGTTGCCCGCGAAGCGTGGCTCGCCGTCCAGCTCTGCCTCCAACGCCCAGGACCACTGGTTGTTGTGGAGCCAGCCCGGAGCGATGACCTCGTCGAAGTAGTAGCGCGCGTCCGAGGGGGCATAGGGCTGCGGGACGGTCGTCCACCGGGCCATCTCGGGGTCTTGGCACATCGAGGTCAGCCCGGTCAGGTCGGCTTCCGTGTGGGCCCGCAGGCGCACCACACCGTCGCCAAGGATCGGCACGAGGGCTGCCCAGCTTTGCTCCATGCGTCGATCCAACTGCCTCGCAAAGAGAGGAGGCAAACCGTGTCCCTTACACTGGGCGCGTGAATCCGGTCGTGTCGAGCGTTCTCGTCATCCTCGTCCTGTTGGCTGCTCAGGGGATGTTCGTGGCCGCGGAGATGGCCCTGGTCACGCTCCGCGAATCTCAGGTCAAGCAGTTGTCGACCCGTGGCACCCGCGGCGCCACGGTGATGAAACTCACCCAGGATCCGAACCGGTTCCTCTCGACCGTGTCGGTCGGCATCACCTTGTGCACGCTGCTGTCTGGTGCCTTCGGCGGCGACACCCCTGCCCTCGCGTTGGAACCTATCCTCGAGC
Source organism: Micropruina sp. (assembly GCA_016716635.1). Classification (GTDB taxonomy): domain Bacteria; phylum Actinomycetota; class Actinomycetes; order Propionibacteriales; family Propionibacteriaceae; genus JADJVZ01. The sequence goes on along the minus strand of JADJVZ010000014.1, from coordinate 62,292 downwards.
GCTGGGGCCTCGACGCTTCGTTGGCGCATGGCATCGCGATCATCGTGGTGACGCTGATCATCGCGTTCATTTCGATCGTGTTCGCCGAGTTGATCGCCAAGCGCCTCGCGATGCAGCGCGCGGAGACCTTCGCGATGGCGCTGGCCCCCATCGTCAACGGCATGTCCGTGCTGTTCCGCCCGGTCAACTGGCTGCTCGGGAAGGCCACCAACGCGGTCGTGCGGTTGTTGGGTTTCGACCCGGACGCCTCCCGCGAGAGCGTCAGCAACGAAGAATTGCGGGCGATGGTCTCCAACGCCGAAATGCTGGGCCTTACCGAACGGGCCATTGTGGACGAGGTGTTCGCGGCCGGACAGGTGAGCCTCCGCGAGGTGATGGTGCCCCGCACCGAGGTCGACTTCCTAGACGGTGATCTGCCCGCGTACAAGGCCATTCGCGCCATCCAGGCCGGCAGCCACAGCCGGTACCCGGTGGTGGGGGAGAACACCGATGACGTGCTCGGCTTCATCCACGTCCGCGATCTTTTCGACCTCGATCCGGCCCAGCGCAACGCCCCGATCGGGCAGCTCATCCGGCCCATCGGGACGCTCCCGGCTACCGTGCGGATCATCCGCGCGCTTTCCGAGATGCAGGCCGGCAACATGCATATGGTCATCGTCTCCGATGAGTACGGCGGCACCGAGGGGATCGTCACCATCGAGGACCTGGTCGAGGAACTCATCGGGGAAATCACCGACGAGTTCGACGCCACGAAGTCGCCCCACCAGGGGGCAACCGAGCTGCCAGCCGACATCGAGGGGCTGACCACCCTGGAGCAATTTCAAGACAAGCTTTCCTTGGTGCTCACCGAAGGGCCCTACGACACGCTTGCGGGCTTCGTCATGGCGCGACTGGGGCACCTACCCGCAGTGGGGGACAGTGTGGCCCTCGACCTCACTCGGACGCCCGGCGTCGACGGTGATCCGGTGCCGGTCACCATCACTGTCACCGAGTTGGACGGACGCCGCGCCGCTCGGCTGCACATCGAAGCCCGGGCCATCGAGGCGTGACTTACTGACCCTAAGGGCGGGCTGCCACTAAGTTGTGTGCGTGAACCTCCGGGGACCAGCCGACTCCGACGACGACGGCTCGGCGTTGCTGACATCGTCCGCTGTCGGTGAATTGCTGGAAGTGGCCGTCGAGCATGCCGGCGGCACCCTGCTTTCTTGGACGCTGGATCACGTCGATTTTCATCCGAGCCATTCCACGACCGCGACCTATTCCGCCCTGGTCGAGTGGTCCTACGGGCGCCGTGAAGAACTTCTCGGTGTCAGTGCCCGGGTCGGCGGCTTGACCGATGCCGACGAACGGGCCGAGATCTTCGCCGACGGTGACCGCGAGGTCGCGGTGTGGATCTACCCCCAGGACCCTGATCTCCCCGGGCTCGCCCGCGCGGCCTACGCCACCGAAATGGCTGAGGTGCTCAATACGTACGGCCTGGTGCCGGGTGGTGCCTCTGCGGACAAGCTGGATCTGAGGATGATCGGCTACCGGCCGCGCCGGCGTGCGGTGGTCCGGCTGGCTGTCCGCGCCGGTGGTCCGGTCTTCTATGTGAAGGTGTTGCGGGAGCGCTCGTTCCGCGATGTCCGGCTGCGGCACGAACTGTTGACCAGGCACGGTGTTCCGGCCCCGGAGGTGGTGGCGACCACAGACGACTTCTTGCTCATCACCCGCGAATTGCCGGGATCTCCGCTGGCTCGCTCGATCTTCGATCCTGGGACGCCGTGTTCCGCCGAAGACCTCGTCCGGTTGCTCGACTCAATGCCGGCGACGGTGTCGGGGCTCAGTCGGCGGGCACCGTGGGCGGATTCGGTGGGCCATTACGCGACAATGGTCGCTCGCGCGATGCCCGTCCTGGAACCGAAGCTCGACTGGATCGTGGCCCGCGTGACCGAGGGTTTGGCCCCCATCCCGCATGGCAACGAACCGACCCACGGCGACTTCCACGAGGGCCAGGTCCACGTGCTGGGGGGGCGGGTGTGCGGCATCCTCGACGTCGACACCGTGGGTCCCGGCCGGCGCGCCGACGACCTGGCCTGCATGGTCGCGCACCTCTCCACGATCCAGCACATGGACGCCGAGCAAACCGCCCTTGTGCACGGGTTGATCCGCGACTGGGTGCCGGTCTTCGACGAGCGTGTGGACCCCGTCGAACTGAGGCTGCGCGCCGCCGCAGTCATCGTCTCGCTGGCCACCGGGCCGTTCCGTGGCCAGGAGCCCGATTGGGAAGCTGCGACCGCGCGGATCGTCCGTTCGGCAGAGGCATTGGTCCGGCAAGTCTCTTAGCCGGACCACCACGTGGACGCTTTCTTATTCCTGCGGATTGACGTCGCGGCGGCGATAGTGTGGCGGCTATGACCGACCAAGCACTGCAGCTTGCCGGAGACTTCGCTGCCCCCTCCCGCGAACAGTGGGAAAAAGAGGTCCTTAAGGTCCTCAATCGGCGTCGCCCCGAAGGCAAGGAACTGTCCATCGATCAGGCCATGGCCCGGCTGCGCACGACAACTGTCGACGGCCTGACCATCGAGCCGTTGTATTCCCTCGACGGTGAGCCGTCGCCGCTCGGCTTCCCGGGCGTCATGCCGTTCACCCGGGGCACCACTGTCCGTCCCGGAGCTGGGTGGGACATCCGAGCGCTCCACGAGGACCCCGACGTCGCCGTCACCAACGCAGCGATCTTGGACGACTTGCAGCGCGGCGCTACCTCGCTGTGGTTGCGGATCGGTCCGGACGCCATCGCGGCCGCTGATTTGCCGCGCGTCCTTGCGGGCGTCCGCCCCGAGCTCGCCGCTGTCGCGGTGTCGTCGGTCGAAGAGCAGCAGGCTGCGGCCGACGCGCTCGCGTCCTGGTGGCGCGCCAGCGGCAAGTCGTCCGAGGTCGTCGGCAACTTGGGCATTGATCCGCTGGGGGCGGCCGCCGTCACTGGCGGTGCGGCTGACCTCAGCGTCCTGGCTCCCTACGTGAAGCTCGCCGGGTCCGACTTCCCGCTTGCCCGTGCGCTCATTGTTGACACCCTGGTCTACGACAACGCCGGTGCCGGTGATGTCGAGGTTCTGGCGTGCGCCATCGCGACCGGCGTCGAGTACGTCCGGGCGTTGGTCGCGGACGGCATCTCGGCCGCCGACGCCTTCGGGCAGATCGTGTTCCGGGTGCCCGCCAACGCCGACCAGTTCACCACCATCGCGCGCCTGCGGGCCCTGCGGCGGCTGTGGGCGCGGGTCGGCGAAGTGCTCGACGTGCCCGAGGCGCTCCGTGGCGCTATGCAGCACGCCGTGACCTCGCTCCGCATGGTGACCCGCGATGACGCCTATGTGAACCTGCTGCGCGGCACCATCGCCACGTTCGCGGGGGCGGTCGGCGGCGCCGAGCTCGTCACGACCCTCCCGTTTGACGCAGCGCACGGTCTGCCGACCGAGGCCAGCCGCCGCATGGCGCGCAACACCCAGTTGGTGGCCGCCGACGAGTCCAACCTCGGCAAGGTCACCGACCCGGCGGGCGGCTCCTGGTACGTGGAAAGCCTCACCGATCAGCTGGCCACCAAGGCCTGGGCGCAGTTCCAACAGTTCGAGGCAGCCGGAGGCATGGCCAAGGCTCTAGCCGACGGTGTCGTGGCGAGCGAACTGGCCAAGGTCGTCGCCGAGCGCACCAAGCGCCTGTCGACCCGGCGCCAGCCGATCACCGGCGTCAGCATGTTCCCGCTGGCCGTGGAGCCCGAGGTTGAGGTTCGTCCTCGTCCGGCTGCCCCCCAGCGTGGGGGTTTGGCCCCGGTGCGTGACTCCCAGGTGTTCGAAGACTTGCGCGACGCGGTGACTGCCGCGGGCAAGCCCAAGGTCTTCCTCGCCTGTCTGGGCGCCCGCCGCGACTTCGGTCCGCGCGAGCAGTTCACGTCCAACCTGCTGCTGGTCGGTGGCTTCGCCACCCCCGAGCACGCGGGCGGGACGCCCGACGAGATCGTGGCTTCGGTCACGGCCGCAGGCGCGGAGATGGTCGTACTCTGCAGTTCGGCCAAGGTCTACGCCGACCAGGCGATACCCGTCGCGACCGCCCTCAAGGCGGCCGGCGTGAAGGCCGTTTACCTCGCCGGGCGCAAGGCCGAGGTTGGCTCGACCGAGGTTGACACCGTCATCGATGGCGAGATCTTCGACGGAATGGATGTGGTGGCCTTCTCCAACGCCACCTTGGATCGACTGGGGGCCGCCAAATGAGCACTTTCCCGCGTTTTGATTCGGTCGAGCTGGGTGCACCCACCCTCCCGGCCGACGCCGCCGCACAGTTTGAGGAGCTCAAGCACACGCTGCCGCGCTTCAGCCACGGCTGGCAGACCCCCGAGCACATCCTCGTGCCGCCGCTGTACACCGATGACGCATACGACGGCTTGGACTTCCTCCACACCGCCCCCGGCATCCCGCCGTTCCTGCGCGGGCCGTACTCCACGATGTACGTCAACCAGCCCTGGACGGTCCGGCAGTACGCCGGGTTCTCCACCGCCGAGGAATCCAACGCGTTCTACCGCCGCAACCTGGCCGCCGGCCAGAAGGGACTGTCGATCGCGTTCGACCTGGCGACCCACCGTGGCTACGACTCCGATCATCCGCGGGTGGTCGGCGACGTCGGTATGGCCGGCGTGGCCGTGGACTCGATCCTCGACATGCGGCAGCTGTTCGACGGCATCCCGCTGGATCAAATGTCGGTCTCGATGACGATGAACGGCGCGGTGCTGCCGATCCTCGCGCTCTACGTGGTGGCCGCCGAAGAGCAAGGCGTTGCGCCGGCACAGCTGGCCGGAACCATTCAGAACGACATTCTGAAGGAGTTCATGGTCCGCAACACCTACATCTACCCGCCGACCCCCTCGATGCGGATCATCTCCGACATCTTCGCGTTCACGAGCGCGAATATGCCGAAGTTCAACTCGATCTCGATCTCCGGCTACCACATGCAGGAGGCCGGGGCGACCGCCGATATCGAGATGGCCTACACGCTGGCCGACGGCGTGGAGTACATCCGCGCAGGCAAGGACGTGGGACTGGACGTCGACAAGTTCGCGCCGCGCCTGTCGTTCTTCTGGGCGATCGGCATGAACTTCTTCATGGAGGTCGCCAAGATGCGGGCTGCGCGCCTGCTGTGGGCGCGCCTCGTCCGCGAGCAGGGCGCCAAGGACCCCAAGTCCATGAGCCTGCGGACGCACAGCCAGACGTCCGGCTGGTCGCTCACCGCGCAGGACGTGTACAACAACGTGATGCGCACCTGCCTGGAGGCCATGGCCTCCACCCAGGGGCACACCCAGTCGTTGCACACCAACGCCCTCGACGAGGCCATCGCCCTGCCGACCGACTTCTCGGCCCGCATCGCCCGCAACACCCAGCTGTTCATCCAGCAGGAGTCGGGCACGTGCCGATCGGTCGATCCGTGGGCGGGGTCGGCCTACGTGGAGAAGCTCACCTACGACCTGGCGAACGCCGCGTGGAAGCTCATCCAAGAGGTCGAGGCGGCCGGTGGCATGGCCAAGGCCATCGAGGCGGGCATCCCCAAGATGCGCATCGAGGAGGCCGCGGCCCGCACTCAGGCCCGCATCGACTCCGGACGCCAGCCGCTCATCGGCGTGAACTCCTACATCGTCGAGAACGACAAGAAGCCCGAGGTGCTGAAGGTCGACAACGGTGCCGTCCGCGAGAAGCAGCTGGCCAAGCTGGCCCAGCTTCGCGCCGAGCGCGACGAGGCCGTCACCCAGGCGGCGCTCGAGAAGCTCACCTGGGCCGCGGGCAACCCCGATTCGACCGACTCGGAGCGCAACCTGCTGAAGCTGGCGATCGAGGCGGCCCGCGCGAAGGCGACCGTCGGTGAGATCAGCGACGCGTTGGAGAAGGTGTTTGGGCGTTACACCGCTCAGATCCGTACGATCTCTGGCGTGTACAGCTCCGAATCCGGCGACTCCTCGGCCGTGGCCAAGGCTCGCAAGCTTGTCGAGCAATTCGAGACCGCCCAGGGTCGTCGTCCGCGTATCCTCGTCGCCAAGATGGGCCAAGACGGTCACGACCGCGGGCAGAAGGTCATCTCGACCGCCTTTGCCGACCTCGGCATGGACGTTGACGTGGGTCCGCTGTTCCAGACGCCGGAAGAGGTCGCCCGTCAGGCGATCGAGGCCGACGTTCACGTGGTCGGCGTCTCGTCGCTGGCCGCCGGGCACCTGACGCTCGTCCCGGCGCTTCGCCAAGAACTGGACGCGCAAGGCGCTGAGGACATGATGATCGTCGTGGGTGGCGTCATCCCCGAGCAGGATTTCGATGAGCTTCGCGCCGCGGGTGCCGATGCGATCTTCCCGCCCGGAACGATCATTCCCGAGGCCGCCATCGAGCTGCTTGAAAAGCTGGTGGAGCGGGCCAAGGCGTGAGGAAACAGCTGACGGTCGAGGAGTTGGCCGCCGGCGTGTTGGCCAACTCACGTCCTGTGGTCGCCAAGGCGATCACGCTGGTCGAATCGTCGCGTCCGGTCGATAGAGACCGGGCGCGCGACCTGCTTTTGCGGTTGCGCGATGACACCGGTCATTCGGTGCGGGTCGGCATTTCGGGCGTCCCCGGGGCCGGCAAGTCGACGTTCATTGACGCCATCGGGCGCCGGCTCATCGAGCGGGGCCACAAGGTGGCGGTGCTGGCGGTCGACCCGTCGTCCTCGCGGACTGGCGGCTCGATCCTCGGCGACCGCACCCGGATGGGCGATCTGGCCTCGATGGAGAACGTGTTCATTCGGCCCTCACCCTCCAGTGGGCATCTGGGCGGTGTGGCGCGCGCTACGCGCGAATCCATGCTGGTGCTCGAGGCCGCGGGCTACGACGTGATCCTCGTCGAGACGGTCGGCGTCGGGCAATCCGAGGTGGCGGTGGCCGACATGGTCGACACCTTCCTGCTCATCACCCTGGCCCGCGCGGGCGACCAACTGCAGGGCATCAAGCGCGGCATTTTGGAGCTCGCCGACGTCATCACAGTAAACAAGGCTGACGGCGATAACGAGGTGGCCGCCCGCGGCGCCGCCCGTGAGCTGGCGATCGCCATGCGGCTGATCACGTCCGACCCCAAAGCCCGGAGACCACCGGTGCTGACGTCGAGCTCGTACACGGGCAAGGGCTTGGACGAGGTGTGGCAGGCGGTGCTGGATCATCGCGCCTACCTCGAGGACCACGGCGGCATCGAAGGCCGCCGCAACGTCCAGCAGGAGGAGTGGCTCTGGTCCCTGGTGGATGACGCCCTCCTCGATGGGCTGAAGCGGTCCGAGAAGGTGCGGGCGTTGCGCGCGGGTGTCGAGGCGAGCGTCCGATCGGGGGAGTTGTCGGCGCTGGAAGGCTCCGAGCTGATCCTCGACGCCTTCGTCGCCGACGTCCCGACGATCTGGCCGTCGAGCACCTAGGGTCCGCATCGAGCCGAGCCGATTGGCCCCCTCACTTTGCTGCCGCTCCACTCGTCCTTGCTGGCATTTGCCACACTCTGCTGGCGTTCGCCGTGTTTGCTGGCGATATTTCGCCAGTCAACATGCCTAACGGCAGCAAGGTGAACTCTGGTGCTCCCATCTGGACGCGGAGTGTCGAGAACGTGCGCTCCGTCAAGGTGGAAATGTTGTCACAGGTGTTGTCCTGGAACTGGCATCCGGTGGCATTCATGCTTAAATCAAACACAGTTATGCACAGCTTTCCATGGAAAGTGTCGCCACTATTGCCTGTGGGCATTCTGGTATGGCTTTCTGGATCGATGAACGAGAAGCCATTGTTGGCGTCCGACTTTCGGGCGCATGGGATCGACTCCGGGTCCGTGGCCCGATTGGTCCGGTCGGGTGCTCTGCAGCGTGTGCGCCGGGGAGGATATGTCGACGAAGTCGCCACGAACGAACGACAACGACATCTTCAACTTGTCGCCACGACCGTCCCTTTGGTCGGTCTCAGCACGGTCGTGAGCCATTGGTCGGCAGCAGCCGTCCACGGACTGCCACTGTGGGGTACTGATCTGGCGAAGGTGAGCGTCACGCGCCCCCCTGCCAGCCACGGGAATCGTGATCGGTGGGTTCACTCGCGGGCTTGTCCCCTGCCATCCGACGATGTCGAGGTCGTGGACGGGTGGCGCGTCACGACCTTGGCGCGGACGGCGGTCGACCTCGCCAGAACCTTTGAGTTCGAGCGCGGCGTTGCGGTGATGGACGCTGCTCTGAGGCTCGGCGTTCCGCGCGAGGACGTGTTGGCGCTCATCGCGGATACTCCGCGCCGCCCTGGGATCGTACGTGCGCGCCGCGTCGGGGTCTTTGCTGATCCACTGAGTGAATCCGTCGGGGAGTCGAAGAGTCGTATTGTGTTTGATCGTTGGGGACTGCCTCGGCCTCTCCTTCAATATGAGGTGTGTTCGCGGAGTGGCACTTTCGTGGGCAGGACTGATTTCGGATGGCCGGAATTCGGCGTCTTGGGAGAGTTTGACGGGGTGATTAAGTATTCAGGGCGTCTTGAATTGGGCGTCAGCGGGTCCGAAGCAATCGCTCAGGAAAAGCAGCGCGAGGCCGCGCTGCGTGACCTTGGGTGGATCGTCGTCCGTTGGATGTGGGACGACCTGGCGAACCCCGCGCAGTTGGTCCGGCGGCTCAACGTTGCCTTCAGCCAGGGTCGAACCTTGCGCTTGGCGGGCTAACTCCACGGCAATGCAACACCGACGATTCTGGTGCCCCAACGACTCTGCTGGCGCTAGGCGTCTTTGCTGGCGACATAGCGCCAGCAATGACGGCTACCGCCAGTCAAGTGGCTCGAACGGCAGCAAGGTGCGGGCCCAAGGCCACCCCTGACTAACGCCAGGACTTGATCTTCGCCAGCCGTTGCGACACCTGGGCCGCGGAGCACTCGGCCAGCGTTGGCCCCCCGCACTCGCGCCGCAGTTGCGCGTGGACGTGGCTGTGCGGCGTCCCATTGAGCCGGGCGTGCTGGGCGACGAGAGTGTTCAGCTCTTTGCGCAGGGTGGCGAGCGTCCGATGCAGGGCGACATCCGCGACTGGCTGCTGCTCGGCCCGCGCGGTGCGTCGGTCGCCGGCCTCGCGGCGGGCCAACTGCCGCCGCTGCCGCTCCTTGAGCATCACCGCCACCTGGTCGGGCTCCAGCAGCCCGGGTAGGCCCAGGTAGTCGCGCTCGTCGTCGGTGTGGGGCTCGGCGTGCAGGCCGAAGGCGTCGCCGTCGAAGAGCACGTGGTCGAACGTCGCCTCGGACGCGAGCGCCTCGAACACGCCCAACTCGTCTTCGGATGCGCTCTCACCTTCGTTGGCGGACGCCATCAGCGCCTCGGATTCGTCCCAGAGCCCGGCGTCGGGGTCCGACTTCTTGCCGCCGAGGACGTGATCGCGCTGCCGCTCAAGGGCGGAGGCGTGGGCCAGGATGATCGGCACGGTCGGCAGGAAGACCGTCGCGATTTCGCCGCGGCGGCGGGTCCGGACGAAGCGTCCGACCGCCTGGGCAAAGAAGAGTGGCGTCGAGGTGGCCGTCGCGTAGACGCCCACGGCGAGCCGGGGCACGTCCACGCCCTCCGACACCATCCGCACGGCCACCATCCAGCGGTCGGCCGACGCCGAGAAGGCATCGATGCGCGCCGAACTGCCGGAGTCGTCCGACAACACGAGCGCCGGCTTCTCGCCGGTGATGGACGCCAGCGCCTTGGCGTACGCCCTCGCGACGGTCTGGTTGGACGCGATGACCAGGCCCCCGGCGTCCGGGATGTGTCGTCGCACCTCGGTCAGCCGGCGATCGGCGGCGGACAGCACCGCCGCGATCCACTCGCCCGCCGGGTCGAGTGCGGTGCGCCAGGCGTGGGCGGTGACGTCCTTGGTGAGGGGCTCGCCGAGCGACGCCTCGAGTTCCTCGCCCGACTTGGTGCGCCAGCGCATCGCCCCGCCGTAGTTCATGAACACCACCGGACGGACGACGTGATCGGCCAGGGCCTCGGCGTAGCCGTAGGTGTAGTCGGCGCGGCTGACCATCGTGCCGCCTGGACCCGGCTCATAGCTCACGAACGGGATCCGCGACTCGTCGCTGCGGAACGGCGTCCCGGTGAGGGAGAGGCGGCGCGTGGCGTTGCGGAAGGCGTCCGCGATGGCGTCGCCCCAGCTCAGGGAGTCGCCGGCGTGGTGAATCTCGTCGAAGATCACCAGCGTCGGGAAGTTCGAGGCCATGGCCTCGTACTGAAACGGCCGCGTCGCCACGCCGGCGTAGGTGACGACGACGCCGACGTAGTCACGGGTGCGGCCGCGGCGCGATCCGCCGAGCCCGGGGTCGAGCTGGATGCCGACGCGCGCCGCGGCGTCGGCCCACTGCACCTTCAGGTGCTCGGTCGGCGCCACCACGATGACGCGACGGATCGTCCGCGCGGCCAGCAATTCGCGAGCGATCCGCAGGGCGAACGTGGTCTTCCCGGCGCCCGGTGTCGCGACGCACAGGAAGTCGCGTGGCGCGGCCTCGGTGTACTGCGTCAGGGCCGCGACCTGCCAGGCGCGCAGCTTGGACGCCGTTCCCCAGGGTGCCTTGCCGGGGAACGCCGGGGAGAGATGCTCGAAGACCGAGGACGTCACCGGGCGGCTCCCGCTGTGGTGGCGTCAGCCCGTTCTGGCGGCGCCGACCGGTGCGTCTGGGCGCACCAAGGCCAGGGCAGCTGGGGACTCCCGACAAGACGCATAGAACTCAGGACCCTAGCCAGCAGGCGCCCCCGATCCGCGGACCAACACGCACCCCTCCCGAACTGGGCACCCCCGCGGACCACCCACCCACCGTCCTGCCCCGCCCCTTCCCGACGTTGCTTGCGTTTGTCGTCCTTGCTGCCGATATAGAGCCTGTTGCTTTTTCGGGGTTGTGTCGGGCCGGGTTTCTGGGCGTGTGGGTGGAACAATTGTCTTGTGGCTAAGGGTTTCAAGGCGGTGGATCGGGACCAGGGGTTCTTGTTGCCGGTGGATATGCGGGATTGGCTCCCGGCTGATCATCTGGTCTGGTTCGTGATCGAGGTCATCGAGTCGTTAGACCTGTCGGCGTTCCGTGGCCGGTACCGGTTGGGTCGGGCGGGTCGGGAAGCGTTCGACCCGGTGATGATGGTGACTTTGTTGGCGTATGCCTACTGTCGGGGGTTGCGTTCCTCGCGTGGGATCGAGCGGGCGTGTTTGACTGATGTGGCGTTCCGGATCGTGTGTGGTCAGCGACGGCCAGACCATACGGTGATCGCCCGGTTCCGGGCCGGTCATGAGGGAGCCTTGTCTGACTTGTTCGCTCAGGTGCTGGTGGTGTGTGGCCGGGCTGGGATGGGTCAGGTTGATCTGGTCGCGATCGATGGCACGAAGATCGCTGCGAATGCCGCGTTGGATCGCAGCCGGGATCTGGCCTGGTACCGCAAACACGCTGCGGCGTTCCTCAAGGAAGCCAGCCAGGTTGACGAGGCTGAGGATGCCGCTGAGGCAGCCGCCGGGGAACCAGCCGATCCACTGTTACGGGACCCGTCGGGTCGTCGGGAACGGATCAGACAGGTCCTCGAAGAGTTCAACAACCGGCAAGCCAACCAAACCCAGCCAGTGGTCGAGGCCGAAGCCCGGGCCCGGCAGGCCCGAGCCGATTATGAGGCGTTGGTCGCTGCCCGGCAGGCAGGTATCCAGGCCCAACGTCAGGGAAACCACATCGGCCGATCGTTCGATCCGGACCTGGTCCCGAAACGACACCAGGCAGCCTTACGACGAGCCGAACGAGCCGAAAAGTTCGTTACCACGCTGCGGGAACGCCTCACCCGACAGTCCCCGGTCCGGGTGAACCAGACCGATCCCCAGTCCAAGATCATGAAGACCCGTCAGGGTTGGGTCCAGGGCTACAACTGTCAGATCGCGGTCAGCGCCGACGGGCTGATCCTGGTAGCCCAGGCCACTACCCAGGCCACCGATAACGCCCAGTTCATCCCGATCATGACCAAAGCCGTTGAGGCCGTGGACCTGATCAACACCACCACCGGACAATCCCGCCAGATCCGCACGGTGCTCGCCGATGCCGGCTACTACAGCGAAGCCAACCTCGCCGCCCCAGGCCCTGACCGGATCATCGCCGCCGGGAAAGCCCACAACATCACCGCGAACAACCCCGGCACCGGGAAACCCCGCCCGATCAACGAACGCAACACTGCCAGCACCGCCATGATCAACCGGCTCAGCGACCCCGACACCGCCACCCTGTACAAACGCCGAAGCGCCCTGATCGAGCCCATCAACGCCCACCTCAAAGACCGCCGAGGGCTCCGCGTCTTCGCCCGACGAGGCCAACCCGCCGCCCACAGCGAACTCAGATTCGCCGCCGCGATCACGAACCTGATGCGCCTCCGCAACACCGGCTACCAACCCCAACCCGCCTAACAAAAGGCCCCCACCACAGCCCTCCACGCACCCCACCCCGGGGTGGTCCCGCCCAACCCCACGGGCCGACCCGCCCACCCCACCAACCCCCGCCACGAAAAAACGACAGGCTCAATAGCGCAAGCAAGGATCACTATCGCAAGCAACGTCGGGAGGGAGAGAGGGGAAGCGAGTCGGAGGTCGGCGGTGGTGGGCGTGTGATCAGCCCGACACTTTTCCACAATTCTCGCCAATAGCGGCGCCGCCTGTGGATAACGAGGCAGTGAGGTTGATTGTCTTCACCTTTACTGGCTTCCTCTTTCTATGAACGGTCAAACACTACGACCATCCGACTTTCGGGCCCATGGCATTGATCCGGGCAGTGTCGCCAGATTGGTGCGCGCTGGCGATATCCAACGCCTTCGCCGCGGGGGTTATGTGGATCAAATCGCTCCGGACGCTCGCCAGCGACACCTGCAACTCGTGGCGGCGACATATCCCCTGCTCGGCCTCACCACGGTGGTGAGCCACTGGTCTGCCGCGGCGCTACACGGTCTCCCTTTGTGGACTTCCGACCTTGCGAAGGTGAGCGTGACCAGGCCCCCAGGGAGCCACGGCAATCGGGCCCAATGGGTGCACACGCGGGCTTGTCCCGTGTCTCCTGAAGAGGTGGACCTGATTGAGGGGATGCGCGTCACGACCCTTGCCCGGACGGCGGTGGACCTTGCCCGATGCAATGAATTCGAGCGGGCCGTCGCCGTGATGGACGCAGCTTTACATCAAGGGCTGCCAAAAGATGACCTGATGGAGCTCGTATCCAAGGCGCCAAGACGCTACGGAATCGTCTGTGCACGCCGAGCCGCCGCGTTCAGCGATCCCCTGAGTGAATCGGTCGGGGAATCCCGAAGTCGGGTCGTCTTTGACCGATGGGGTTTGCCGAAGCCGAAACTCCAGTTCCCCCTGTTCTCGCCCGGTGGTGTGTTCATCGCCCGCAGCGACTTCGGGTGGCCAGAATTTCGAGTTCTGGGAGAGTTCGATGGGCTCATCAAGTACGGGGGGACGCTCAAATCTGGGGAAAGTGGCGTGGAGGCCTTTGCCAAGGAGAAGCAACGCGAGGAGGCGATCAGAGACGCAGGATGGATCATCGTTCGGTGGATGTGGGACGATCTCGCGCGCCCGGCGCAGTTGGCGCAGCGATTGAATTCGGCTTTCGCTCAAGGGCGAAGGTTGCAGCAAGCCAGCTGACGTGTCCCTCGATATTCGCGCCTACGCCCTCTTCTTTCCACCTTGCTTGCGTAAGTCGTCCTTGCTGCCGATATAGCGCAAGCAAGGACCACAAACGCAAGCAAGGTCGGGATGAGGGAGGGGAGGGAGGCGGGCGGGTGGCTCCCCCCACGGGGTGCTGGGGGTCAGAGGGTGACGAGCTTGAAGTCGCCGGTGCCGGCAAGCACGGTGGCGCAGTGGGCGAGGTGCTCGGCGGTGGGCTCGAGTAGGGGGATCGGGCTCGGACGGACGCCGTGTGGACGGTAGCCGATCACCTTCACGCGCATCGTCGGATCCACGGCGGCCAGGAAGGCGCCGGTCCGGGCCAGCAGGTCGTCGGAATCGTTCACCCCGGACGCCAGTAGCAGCCGCACCTCATACAGTCGGCCGCGGGCTGCCAGAGTCCGGATCGAATCGAGGATCAACGCGTTCCCATGCCCGGTGAGGCGGCGGTGCAGGTCGGCGTCAAGGGCCTTCAAGTCCACCATGGCCGCGTCCATGACGGGGTCCAACAGGTCCCAGGTTGCCTGGGGGGCATCGCCGTTGGTGTCCACGAATCGGGTCAACCCGGCCGTCGCTGGATCATCGCGCAAGACCTCGAAGAACGCCCTCACGAACGCCGCCTGCTGCGTGGCCTCGCCCCCCGAGACGGTGATGCCCGACAAAAAGGGCGCGGCCGGTCGGACGAGATCCACCAACTGCGCCGGGGTCATCGTCCGCGCCTTCGGGGTGGCGTCGTACGGGCAGACGGTGAGGCAGGCGTCCGACCCAAGGCACACCGTTGGATCCCAGGCGACCCGGGTGCCGACCAGCGACAAGGCGCCGGACGGGCAGCCCTCCACGCAGATCCCGCAGTCGTTGCACACGTTGATCGTGTACGGGTTGTGGCAGGCCAGGCAATCGAGGTTGCACCCCTGCAGGAACGTCACGAAGCGATTGCCCGGACCATCGACGGCCGAGAACTCGATCGTGCCCGTCACCAGGCCCGTGGTCATGAAGCAGCGTTCATCGAAAGACGAGCGGATCCAACTCGACGGCGGTGATCCGCTTCAGGCAGCGGGTGAGCACCGTGTGGTTGATCTCAGCGGTCGAGGCCAGGTAGTCGGACGCGTGCCGAGCACCATGAGCGTCGTCCTTCACCAGGTCGGATTTGCGCACCATGTAGCCGGTGATCCGGATGAACTCGTTGTCGTTGAGGTTGAACGTGAAGTCCCGCATGCCGAAGCCCAACGCCCCGCGGATGATGTCGACCATCGCCTCGGGGTTGCGCTTGACCGTGTCATCGACGTGGAATATGTCGCTGATGCCCGCCGGGAACAGCTTGTGGTGCGGCGCCACGACGGTGATGTGTTCGCGCATGCCGGGCTCGTCGCCCACGGGGATGCGGGTGCCGGCGGTGGCGTCCAGGTCGAGGTCGATGCCGCTTTGGCTGTGCAGGTAGGCGAACCCGTCGCCGCCTTGGCAGTAGGGCTGCGGACGGCTGCGGACGAGTTCGGCGACGCGTTCGGTGATCCGATAGGACGCGACGTTGGCGGCATCGTGATGCCCGTACGTGGCCTCGGGATGGCCGTCGCGGGCCATCAGCTTGTTGACACACTCGGCGAGGCCGAAGATGCCGAACATCGCCGAGAACCGATCGATGTCGATGAGGCCTTCGAGGGCTAGGAAGTTGCTCTGGAAGAAGCCTTGGGTCTCGACCAGGCTGCGGATGCGGGCCTCGATCAGCTCGGAGTTCAGCTCGACGAGCAGCGGCAGGGCCTCGGCCAGGAACGAATCCAGGCCACCGTCGTGGAGATCGGCCGCCTTGGCGAGGTTGATCCGGACGAGGGTGTGGGCACCGCCGCCAATCTTGAGCGAGTTGTAGCAGCTCACGGCCGCGTAGCCGCCCGGATGATCGGCCGTCATCATCGGATGATTGACGAAATGCGGCTTGCCGGTCACGAACACGGTGCGCACGGCGTCGGCGATCAGATCGTCGGGGGTGAGCGCCGGGTCGACCTTGAAGGTGATGTTCGGAACTGTCTGCGGGGTACTGCGCTCGACGCGCCAAATGGCGCGGATCACCCGTCCGTCGCTAGGTCCCACATTGAGGTGCGCGAAGGCGTCGGGCACGAGCCGGTCCAGCTGAATCCAGAACCGGCGGAGCTTGGCGTCCAGTTCCTCATCCGAGAGCTCTGCGGGGACGTACGGCTCCAGCAGGGCGTCCAGATCGCCGAGGTAGACGGGGTAGGTCGTCACCGAGGGCACCTGGCTGCAGAGGCAGGTGAGGAAGGTCAGCGCGCCGTCCAGGTCGGTGGGCGGTTCCAGCTCGAGGTAGCGGACGCCCTGCCTCAGCGCCAACGCATAGTCGGGCAGCACATAGCGGGGCGTGAACGGACGATTGCCCTCGTACATGTCGCAGATGACGCGAGACTCCAAGGCTGCGGCGCACGCGGGAGAAAGCTCGGGGTAGGGGGAGGGCGCTCACGGCGAGGCCTGCCAGGCGTCGAATCTTCTGGTCGTAGCCCAGGGTCGCGCTCGTCACGATGGCTTCTGCCTCGCTGAGGAAGCTCTCGGTATCCATAAGCCCATGCTAAGCAGGTTTGCGTTTAGGTAACAGTTACCCCGGGGCCTCGTCGCCACGTTCGCCAGGCGTCAGAGGTTCGCTAGAGTCGCGTTGTTCAGCGCTGAATGGCGCCAGAAGTCCGTAAAGGAGAATCCGTGCGACAGGTGATGAAGATCGCTATCGCGGCAACGGCAGCGGCGCTTGCTCTGACCGCTTGCAGCAGCCCCACCGCCACGACGACCAGTTCGTCGGCGCCCAAGACCGCCATCAAGGTCGGGATGGCCTACGACGTGGGTGGCCGTGGTGACCAGTCCTTCAATGACTCCGCAGCAGCGGGTCTTGATAAGGCCAAGGCCGACCTCGGTGTCGAGACCAAGGAGGCTTCGGCCGCCAACGGTGAGTCCGACGCCAACAAGCAAGAGCGCCTCCAGCAGCTCGTCGACGCCGGCTACACCAACATCGTGGCCGTCGGTTTCGCTTACGCGAACGCCGTCGGTGCGGCCGCGAAGGCCAACCCGAACGCCAAGTTCGCCATCGTTGACGATGCCTCGGACGCCTCCAAGGGGTCCAACATCGAGAACATCGTGTTCGCCGAGAACGAGGGCTCCTTCCTCGTCGGCGCGGCCGCGGCACTCAAGTCCACGACGGGCCACATCGGCTTCGTGGGTGGCGTCGAGACCGACCTCATCAAGAAGTTCTACGCGGGCTTCGCGGCGGGCGCTCAGAAGGTCAAGGCCGACATCAAGATCGACGTCAAGTACCTGACCCAGCCGCCGGACTTCTCCGGTTTCGCCTCGGTCGACAAGGGCAAGACTGCCGCTGAGGGCATGTACCAAAACGGTGCCGACATCGTTTACCACGCAGCCGGCGGTTCCGGCGGCGGCGTGTTCACCGCGGCGAAGGCGGCCGGCAAGCTGGCCATCGGTGTTGACGCCGACCAGGCCCTCACCGCAGCGGCCGATGTGCGCAGCGTCATCCTGACCTCCATGCTGAAGAAGGTCAACGTTGGTGTCTACGACTTCATCAACTCGGTCGTCAAGGGCAGCTTCACGGCTGGCGTGAAGACGTTCGACCTCAAGTCCGGCGGCGTGGACTACGCCACCACCGGCGGCAAGGTCGACGACATCAAGACCAAGCTCGATGACTTCAAGCAGCAGATCATCGACGGCAAGATCACGGTTCCGGCCAAGTGATTTTGGGGCGCTTCGGGTGTGAACTCGTCGCCTCGTAAGACATGATGCGGCTCGGGTGAGGGTAACCTCGCCCGAGCCGTTCGCTTTCACTACAGTGACAACACAACTCGCCCCGCAGCTCGCTGCGAGGCGCCGGCAAAGGAGCGGGCACATTACCAGCGTGGTCACCCAAGCTGATCGATCCGGGGCAACACCCACGGCCGATCTCGCCGTCGAACTTCACGGCATCACCAAACGCTTCGTCGGCGTGGTGGCGAACAAGAACATTAAGTTGAAGGTCCGCCGCGGCACGATTCATGCCATCGTGGGCGAGAACGGTGCCGGCAAGTCGACGCTCATGAAGATCCTGTACGGCGTCCAGCAGCCCGACGAGGGAACGATCACGATCAACGGCCAGCAGGTCGTGATGAAGACGCCCACCGAGGCCATCAAGCTGGGCATCGGCATGGTGTTCCAGCACTTCATGCTGGCTGACAACTTCACCGTGTTGGAGAACGTGGTGCTCGGCGCCGAGAAGCTTCACGGCATCGGTGACACCGCGCGCAACAAGATCCGCCAGATTTCCCACGCGTATGGCCTCGACGTCGATCCCGACGCCTTGGTTGCCGAGCTGGGCGTCGGTGCCCGCCAGCGCATCGAAATCCTCAAGGTGCTTTACCGCGGGGCCAAAATCCTCATCTTGGACGAGCCCACGGCCGTCCTGGTGCCGCAGGAGGTCACGGAACTCTTCAGGAATCTAGAGGGCCTCAAGGCTGAGGGGCTCACGGTCATCTTCATCTCGCACAAGTTGGACGAAGTGCTCTCGGTGGCCGACGACATCACGGTGATCCGCCGCGGCACCACGGTGGCCGCCGTTGATCCCCACACGGTCAATGCTCGCCAACTCGCCGAACTCATGGTCGGCTCGGCGCTGCCCAACCCCCAGACCGAAGAGTCGACGGTGACCGATCGAGTGCTGTTGAAGGTGCGGGGGCTGACCCTGTCCGGCGGGCCGGGCCGACGACCGCTGTTGGACGACGTCAATCTCGACATTCACGCGGGCGAGATCCTGGGCATCGCGGGGGTCGAAGGCAACGGTCAAGCCGAGTTGGTCGAGGTCATCATGGGCATGCGCGAGCCGACGTCCGGCACGGTGGGTCTTCTCGGACGCGACATCACCGGACTGCCCGTCCGCGAGATCCGCGCATCGGGGGTGGGTTACATTCCCGAGGACCGCCATCGCCACGGCCTGCTCCTGGAATCCTCCCTCTGGGAGAACCGCATGCTGGGGCATCAGACCGAGCGCCCGAACGTCAAGGGCTGGCTCATCGACGCCTGGGCCGCCCAGGCCGACACTCGACGCATCGTGCAGGAGTTCGACGTGCGGACGCCGTCGATCTTCGTGAGCGCCGGTTCATTGTCCGGCGGCAACCAGCAGAAGCTGATCGTCGGGCGCGAGATGAGCCATCAGCCGAAGGTGCTCATCGCCGCGCATCCGACCCGAGGGGTGGACGTCGGCGCGCAGTCCTCGATCTGGGACCTCATCAAACACGCCCGCCGAGCCGGCCTAGGCGTGCTGCTGATCTCTGCGGACTTGGAAGAACTCGTCGGGCTCTCCGACACCATCCGCGTGATCCTGCGCGGACGGTTGTCCGGCACCTTCGACCCCGACACCGTGACCCGCGAAGAACTCGGAGCCGCCATGACGGGCGCGGACGGTTCGTCAGCTCCCACCGACCAGGAGGAACTGGCGTGAAAACCTTCGATTGGCGTCGCGTCGCCATCAGCGTGGCCGCCCCGGTGCTCGCCATCGCGGTCTCCCTCCTCATCACCACGTTGATGTTGGTCGTCGCAGGGGACCCCGTTGGTGACGTCTGGCGAGTGCTGCTCAAGGTGCCCCTACCCCGACAGATCGTCCAGATCATCAATGAGGCCGCGATCTTGTATTTGTCGGCCGTCGCGGTCGCCGTCGGCTTCCGGATGAACCTGTTCAACATCGGCGTCGACGGCCAATACCGGGTGGCTTCGTTCGCGGCCGCGGTCTTCGCCGGGCAGGGATTCCTTCCTGGCTGGCTGAACATCATCGTGTCGATTCTGATAGCCATGGTCTGCTCGGCGCTGTGGGCCCTCATCGCTGGCTTGCTCAAGGTCTGGCGGGGGGTCAGCGAGGTCATCAGCACGATCATGCTGAACTACATCGCCACATACCTGGTGGCCTACTTCCTCAAGATGACTGCCGTGAAGGTGGAGGGCTCCAACGCGACGAACACTCGGAACATCCCGGCTGACTCCCACGTCCCTGGCATTTCTGTGGACTGGCTCGGGACGCCCAACAAGATCTACGGGCTCATCGTCCTGGCGATCATCGTCGGCGTGGGGTATTGGTTCGTCATCAACAAGACTCGGTTCGGCTACGACCTGCGGGCTGCCGGAGCGTCGGAGACAGCCGCCGTGGCCTCGGGCGTGAACGTCAAGCGCATGCTCGTGATTTCGATGGGCATCTCTGGTGCCCTCGCGGGGCTGGTCGGCATGCCACTGCTGTTCGGGCAGGACTTCCACTACGGCGACACGGTGCAAGCCGGACTCGGTTTCGCGGGACTGGCCGTCGCCTTGCTGGGCCGCAACAACCCTATCGGCATGGCCTTCGCGGCCATCTTGTGGGGGTACCTCGATCAGCTCTCCAACGGGCTCCAGATCGGCGCCGGCGTTTCCGACCGCCTGGTGCTCATCATTCAGGGCATCATCGTCCTCTCCGTGGTCATCGCCTACGAACTCGCCAGACGCGCGAAACTCCGCATGGACGAACGCACAGTCGGTAAAGAAACCGGCGCGCTGAAGGCGCCCGAGACGAAGGCGGTCGCAGCATGAGCACGACGCAGACGGCGACCGCTCCGGTGGCCCAGAAGAAGAAGTCGCTGAGGCAGTCGATGTGGTGGTGGCCCCT
Organism: Micropruina sp.; assembly: GCA_016716635.1. GTDB lineage: Bacteria > Actinomycetota > Actinomycetes > Propionibacteriales > Propionibacteriaceae > JADJVZ01. Next base: position 41,966 of record JADJVZ010000014.1, on the reverse strand, counting down.
CATCATCGGCGGCTCCATCCTGGTGCTGGCGACCGTCCGGGTGCTGACCGGCGCCAACGACATAGATTCCTCCGGCGCCCTCACCGCGGCGATCGGGCTCGCGATGCCGCTGATGCTCGCGGGCCTGGGCGGCCTGTGGTCGGAGCGGGCTGGCGTCGTCAACATCGGCCTGGAAGGCATGATGATGCTCGGCACCTGGGGGGCGGCCTTCTTCGGCTACCACTACGGTCCGTGGGCGGGCATCCTGGGCGCGGTCGCCGTCGGCGTCCTCGCCGGGTCCGTCCATGCCTTGGCGACGGTCACCTTCGGGGTCGATCACATCGTTTCCGGTGTCGCCATCAACCTCCTCGGCGCGGGCGCCAGCGCGTACCTCGCCGTCCGGACCTTCACGGGCCTCGAAGGCGGAGGCCCGACGCAATCGCCGCCCCTGACGCAGCTACCCTTCTTCAGCATCCCCGGGGTCGGCGACGCCTTGTTGGCGGTAGAGAAGACGCACTGGTGGCTCATCGCCGACCTGGCGGGCATCGTCCGGGCCTTGACGACGAACATCAACGCGCTCACCCTCATCGCGGTGGCACTGGTCGTCCTCTCCTGGTGGATCCTGTGGCGCACGACCTTCGGGTTGCGGCTGCGGTCGTGCGGTGAGGCGCCGCAGGCAGCCGAGACGCTGGGTGTCAACGTCATTCGGATGAAGTACTGGGGTGTGCTGATCTCCGGCGGGCTGGCCGGTCTCGCTGGCGGCTTCCTGACCCTGGTGGCGTCCAACCTGTACCGCGAAGGCCAGACCGGCGGACGGGGCTACATCGGCCTTGCCGCCATGATCTTCGGCAACTGGCGCCCGGGTGGCTTGGCCGCCGGCGCCATGCTGTTCGGCTACACCGACGCCATTCAGCTGCGCGGCGGCGGCGACGTGATCCACGCCTTCTTGCTGCCGCTGGCCGTGGTTTTGGCGGTCTGGGGCGCGTGGTCGCTGTGGCGACGCAAGAACGGTAAGCCCATCGTGGGCGTGGCCCGCATCATCATGGCCATCCTGGTATTTGCCTGGTTCGCCTTGTCGGCACAGGTCCCCGCCGAGTTCACCGCGATGACGCCCTACGTCGCCACCTTGTTGGTGCTGGTCTTCGCGTCGCAACGGCTGCGAATGCCCGCCGCCGACGGGCAGGTGTACCGCAAGGGCGAGGCCAAGTGAGCATCGATTGGGAAGCGTTGCGCCGCGAGGCGCAGCGGATGACTGGGCGAGCCTACGCCCCCTACTCACACTTCCCGGTCGGCGCGGCGGCGCTGGTGGACGACGGGCGCATCGTGTCCGGCTGCAACGTCGAGAATGCTGCTTACGGGGTGGCGCTGTGCGCCGAATGCGGCGTCATCTCGCAACTCGTGGCGGGTGGCGGTGGCCGCTTGGTGGCGTTCGCCTGCGTGAATGAGAACGGTGATCCGTTGATGCCCTGTGGGCGGTGTCGGCAGCTGTTGTGGGAACATGGCGGGCCCGATTTGTTACTCGAGACCCCGAAGGGGATCCAGCCCATGACAGAGGTCCTTCCCCAGGCGTTTGACGTCAATGACATCACGGCGGTGACCGGCACATGAGCCTCACCCTGGACGAGATCCGTGCCTTGCCCAAAGTCGCCTTGCACGACCACCTCGACGGGGGAGTGCGGGCGAGCACGGTGTGGGAGCTGTCGCTGGAGATCGGGCACCCGCTGCCCGCCTCGTCACCTGAAGGCCTGGCTGACTGGTTCTACGACCAGGCCAACTCCGGCTCGTTGGTGTCGTACCTCGAGACATTCGTCCACACCCTGGCCGTCATGCAGACCCCCGAGAACCTGCGGCGGGTGGCGCGCGAGTTCGTCCTCGACCAGGCCGCCGACGGCGTGGTGTACGCCGAGGCCCGCTGGGCGCCCACCCAGCACCTCAGTGAGGGCATGACCCTGGTCCAAGCCGTGGAGGCCGTCCGTGACGGCCTGGACGAGGGTATGGCTGCTTGTGTCGCGCTCGGACGTCCGATCGAAGCGCGCCAGATTCTCACCTCGATGCGGATGGACGAGCCCAGCCTCGACATCGCCGAGCTTGTGGTCGCGTACCGCCACGATTCCGTCTGTGGATTCGACATCGCGGGGGCCGAAGACGGCTTCCCGCCCTCGCGCTTCCTCGAGGCCTTCACCTACCTGCGCCAGCACAACGTCGCCTACACCATCCATGCGGGGGAGGCCTTCGGCCTGCCGTCCATCTGGGAGGCCGTGCAGGTGTGTGGGGCCGCCCGGCTAGGGCACGGCGCCAGGCTCGTGGAGGACCTGACCGAGACCCCCGATGGCGTGCAGTTGGGCGATCTGGCACGGTTCGTCCGGGATCAGCGGATCACGCTGGAGCTGTGCCCCACGTCGAACCTCATGACGGGCATTTGCGCCAGTTACGCCGAGCATCCGATCGACCTGTTGTTCCGTCTGGGCTTCCGGACGACCGTCAGCTGCGACAACCGGCTGATGAGCCGGACGACCTTGAGCGAGGAGTTCGCGCACCTCTGTGAGGCCTTCGGCTATGGGTTGCCTGAGTTGCGGGCCTTCACTCTCAACGCCGCCAAGGGGGCGTTCGTCGACTTCGAGGTGCGTCAGGCGCTGATCCGCGACGTGATCCTGCCGGGTTTCGCCGAGGCGGCTACTTCTTGATCGCCGGGACGATCCCGTTGAAGACCACCTTGTAGCCGAGGCCGTGGACGACCAGGTAGGAAATCCCAAAGGCGATGGCGAGACCGATGATGCCGAAGAGGATGGCGGCGTAGAGCTTCCCGATCGGATGGGGCATGGCCAGGCCACCCTTGAGGCTTTTGCCGTCGCTCCACGCGAGGGCTTTGATCCCGAGGGTGAACAGCACCGGGGAGCCGACGCCGAAGATCAGCGAAACCAGCAAGACGTTGGCACCGCCGTAGAGCGCTGCGAGGAGCTGATCCATTAGAGCGACACCTTCTCCCGCTTGATTTCTGCCTGCCACTCTTCGTTGACGTTCTCGTGGTGCACCGGCGCCTTGCGGTTGTGCCAGTAGATCCACAACCCCACAGCGCACAGCACCAGGAAGATGACGATGGGTCCAGCGACCGGGCCGCAGACATGCCCGAGGTACCACACGAGGGCGCCGACAACCCCCGCGGCGGGGATCGTCACCAGCCAGGCGAGGCCCATGCGACCGACGAGGCGCCAGCGGATAGGTTCGCCCTTTCCGAGGCCCGATCCGATGATCGAGCCGGTGGCGACGTGCGTGGTGGAGAGCGCAAAGCCGAGCTGAGAGGAGACCAGGATGGTGCTGGCGGTCGCCATGTCGGCCGAGATGCCCTGTTCGGGCGAAATCGCGACGAGCCCCTTACCCATGGTGCGGATGATGCGCCAGCCGCCGATGTAGGTGCCCAAGGCGATGGCCAGCGCACAGGCGATCTTCACTTCGAACGGCACCGAGTGCGCGTCCGTCCAAGTGCCCGAGGCGATGAGGGCCAACGTGATGACGCCCATCGTCTTTTGGGCGTCGTTCGTGCCGTGCGACAGCGATACCAGCGACGCCGACATGATCTGTCCCCACCGGAAGCCTCGCGCCGCGTAGGTGCGGTCGATGGAGCGGGCGATGCGGGCTACGAGCCAGGTGCCGGTCATCGAGACCAGCCCGGCGATTAGCGGTGACATCAGTCCCGGCAGAATCACCTTGCCGATGACACCATCGAGCTTGGTGCCCGTGCCGAGCCACTTGACGCCCGCCCAGCCCAGGCCGGCCACGGTGGCGCCGATGAGGCCACCGAAAAGGGCGTGGGAGGAACTGGACGGCAGGCCCAAGAGCCACGTCAACAGGTTCCAGACGATGGCCCCGATGAGGCCGGCGAGGAGGATCATCAGCAAGGCTTGACCGTGGTCAGCCGTGAGTTCCGCCTTGGGCGTACCGTCGGGGTTTTGGATGTTGATGACGGCGTTGGTCACTGTAAGAGCGACCTCAACCGAGAGGAAGGCGCCAACCAGGTTAAGGATGGCGGACAACGTCACTGCAGCTTTAGGGCTCAGTGCCTTGGTGGCGATCGATGAGGCCATCGCGTTGGCCGTGTCGTGGAACCCGTTGGTGAAGTCAAACGTCAAAGCCGTTACGACGACGAGCACCAACACGACAAGCTCGGGGGTCACGGGCTCATGGTATGTCCCAACATCAGTTCACATGCAACCCGCCTGACGGTCGTGGACGCGGTTCGCTTTGTTCATCTGAGGGTGCTTCAATGCGCACCCCAAGAAGCGGGTCGCCGCCTCACGCGAGCCGGGCGAACGTCCGAATCCCCCAGCCCGCCAGGACCAGACGTAGAACGAGGATCGGCACGCTCACGATGGCGAGGACGATCAGCAGCGCGCCGGTCGTCCCGAGCCGGGGCGCGGCCGCCATGCTCACGCCGAGAGCGGTGCCCGCCACCGCCATTGTTCCGAGGAAGGCGATCAAGACGCTCGCGCTCTGCTTGATGGCCAACGTGTCGTTGGCGGCATCGAGCTTGGGCCACGCCAGGTTGCTGACCAGCCCCAACTCGGCGGCGAACACCCCGGTCGCGGCCGGGGCCGCAAAAGCCAGGACAGCCTCGAGGGGTCCCGCGCCACTCACCACGGCGCCCGCGAGGACCGCGAACGCGACGGGCGGCAGGAGGACGAGGAGGTTGAACGCCACCTTGGCGTCCAGGATGGTTCGGGCGGCGAGGGGGGCCTCGCGGAGCACCCACAGGCGATCTCCCTCGAGCGAGATGCTGGGCGCCGTCGTGGAGCCCAGCGCGCAGATCATGATGAGGGCCGCGGATATCAAGAACAGCGGTGTGCCCCCCGCGGCCACGGCCGCTTGGACCAGAGGCGGGGGTATCTGCCGGGTAGCGAGTAGGTAACCGCCCCCGACAAGGGCGAGTGCGGGGCTGATGCCGCAGTTGAGCACGTACGAACTCGTCCCGAAGAATCGCCGCGCTTCCTTGGCGACCAGCGCCCTGAAGGGGCTCCGCGCCCGCAACTCGGTGAGCTCGACGGCGCGGACGGCCGGGGCGCGGGCCGCCAAAGCCGAGGTGATGCGTAGGAAGTTGCGGGCCAGCACGGCGGCGACGAGTGTGAACGGCACGAGGCCAGCGAGTGCCACCAGGCCGAGGTGCAGCCAGGATTCATCGAGGACCGCATTGCGGAACCAGTAGAAGGGCGCAGCCCACGCGCGGAGGGTCGCCCGCAAGGCGCTGGGGTCGCTGATGAGTCGCGCCAGGAGCGCCTGCTGGCCGACCATCAGCCCGGCGACGATGGCCAACAGCAGCGCCAGGGACGCCAGATTGGCCACGACGGCGGCCCCTCCCTGGGGGCGAAACGCGCTCAACGCAAGTCCGACAAGCGCACCTAGCGCCGTGGCCAGCAGCGACAACATCACCGTCCCGACGATCAGGAACGGCCAGTACAGGGGATTCGTCCGCGCCTGGAGCGCGTACACCGCCCCGGCCGGCAGGCAGATGCCCAGCATCATCACCATGCTGTCGGCGAAGAGGGCGGTCAGCTTGGCGAGGCTGAGCAGCAGGCGCGAAACCGGCAAGGACAGCAGAAGATCGTTGTCCCGCCCTCCGAATATGAACCCCGCTGCGCCCTGGGCCCCGACGAGGACGGATCCCACCACCCCGAAGAGGGGCATCATGACGAGGATCAAGTCCGTCGTCTCCGACGCGCGCAGCATCGAGGCCAGCGCCCAAGAATAGGTGAAGCTGAGATACAACGAGAACCCCACCATGGCGGCGAGGATCGCCACCGCGGAGCGTCGTTGCCCGGTGCGGCGCGCGCCGCCCGCCGTGGCGCTCAGTAGTCCGCGTAGTTGCACCCACGCGATGGTCCAAAAGGCCCGCATCAGGCCGCCCCGGGGTCCGCTTGGAGCTCCAGGAAGACGGCCTCCAGAGACGAGTCCCCGATCACCGTCGCGGTCGGACCTGCGACGACCAGACGTCCGCGCTTGATGATCACCACGTCATCGCAGAGGGCCTGGGCCACCTCCAAGATGTGCGTGGAGAACAACACGGCGCCCCCGCTGTCGCAGAGCGTCCGAAGATGGCCCTTGAGCGTATGGGCGGCGATCGGATCCAGGCCGACGAAGGGTTCGTCCAGCATCAGGAGGCGCGGCTCGCGGACGAACGCGCTCACCAGCGCGAGCTTCTGCTTCATGCCGTGGCTGTAGGCGCCGATGCTGGTCCCAAGGTCGCCCAGGATGTCGTAGGCCGAGGCGTAATGGGCCACCAGTTCCCGGCGCCTCTCGGTCGAGACGCGATACAAGTCCGCGATGAAGTTGAGGTACTCCAACCCCGACATGAAGTCGTAGAGGTCGGGGTTGTCCGGCAGAAAGGCCGAAACCCGCTTGGCGGCCAGCGGGTCCGATGTGACGTCGTGACCGGCCACCACGATCTGCCCCTCGTCGACGGGCAGGATGCCGGCCGCCGCCCGCAGCGTGGTCGTCTTGCCGGCGCCGTTGTGGCCGATGAAGCCGACGATCCGACCGGCGGGAACGGTGAACGAGAGATCGTTCACGGCGAGCGTCTGGCCGAAGCGGTGGCTGAAGTGGGAGATCTCGAGCATGGCTACTTTCCTTGGCGACCGGACCGCTACGACAAGGGTATGGCCAGCTAGCTTGTAAGACAAGGTAACGGGTCTTGCCATGAACCCAGGCAGCGCTGGAGCGGCTGGAGCCCCCCGACCGGATCGCCTCCCCGTTCCCGGACGTGGCCTCCGGCTACCACTCAGTGCGGCTGACCATCGGCTGACGCCCCCTGGAGGTCGCTCGGCCCGTTCGTCCACGCGCTCGCGGTTCGTGTCGGGGGCGCGGTCTAGCATGACGGGCGTGTCCACTCCTGCCGCCGCTCTCGACGTCCTGCGCCTGACGTTCGGCTACGACGCGTTCCGCGGCGACCAGGAGCAGATCGTCGACCACGTCATCGATGGCGGGGACGCGCTCGTCCTGATGCCCACCGGCGGCGGTAAGTCGCTGTGCTATCAGATTCCGGCCATGGTGCGTCCGGGGGTCGGGATCGTGATCTCGCCGCTGATCGCGCTGATGCACGACCAGGTGACCGCGATGGAGGCGCTCGGGGTGCGCGCCGGCTTCCTGAACTCGAGCGTCACGCCCCACGAGCGGGCGGCGACCGAGCGGGCGGCCCTGGCCGGCGAACTGGACCTGCTCTACCTGGCGCCCGAGCGGCTCGGGATGCAGTGGACGCAGGACTTCCTGGATCGGCTGGAGATGTCGCTGTTCGCGATCGACGAGGCGCACTGTGTGTCGCAGTGGGGGCACGACTTCCGTCCCGACTACCTGCGGCTGTCGGTGCTCCACGACCGGTGGCCGACCGTCCCCGAATCGCGCTGACCGCTACCGCGACCCCGGCGACGCGCCGCGAGATCGTCGAGCGGCTGGGGCTGGGGGAGGCCCGGATGTTCGTGGCCAGCTTCGATCGTCCGAACATTCAGTATCGGATCGAGTCCAAGCAGCAGCCGCTGAAGCAGCTGGTGAGCCTGCTGCGCACCGAGCACGACGGGGACGCCGGCATCGTCTACTGCCTGTCGCGCAAGTCGGTGGAGAAGACCGCCGAGGCGCTCACCAAGGAGGGGATCGTCGCGCTGCCGTACCACGCGGGGCTGCCCGGGCCGGTGCGCGCGGCCAACCAGACCCGCTTCCTGCGCGAGGACGGGGTGGTGATGGTGGCCACCATCGCCTTCGGCATGGGCATCGACAAGCCGGACGTCCGGTTCGTCGCGCACCTGGACCTGCCCAAGAGCATCGAGGGCTACTACCAGGAGACCGGACGAGCCGGCCGCGACGGGCTGCCTGCGACCGCGTGGATGGCATATGGGCTGGCCGACGTCGTCCAGCAGCGGCAGATGATCGAGGGCTCCGAGGGCGACGCCCAACACAAGCGCCTGCTGGGGCAGCACCTGGACTCGATGCTGGGGCTCTGCGAAACCCTCGGCTGTCGGCGCGAGCTGGTGCTCGGGTACTTCGGGGAGCCGAGCGGGCCGTGCGGCAACTGCGACACCTGCCTCTCACCCCCCGAGGCCTGGGACGGCACCGTGGCCGCGCAGAAGCTGCTGTCGACCATCGTCCGGCTGCAGCGGGAACGCAACCAGCGCTTCGGCGCTGGCCATCTGATCGACATCCTGCTCGGCAAGCGCACCGAGCGCGTCGCCCAGTGGGATCACGACCAGCTCAGCACCTTCGGCATCGGCGGCGAACTCACCGAGCTGCAGTGGCGCGCGGTGGCGCGGCAGCTGCTGGCCAGCGGGCTGCTCGCCGTCTCCGGGGACGGGCACGGCACCCTGAGCGTGACTGAGGCATCCTGGGCCGTGCTGCGCGGCGAGCAGGAGGTGCGCCTTCGCCAGGAGGCGCTGGCGCGAGCGCAGCGATCCTCCCGGAGCTCCCGCTCGGCGGGCGGCTCCCGTTCGGCTGCGGCCGCCGACCTGGACGACGCCGATCGCGCCCTGTTCGAGCTGCTGCGCACGTGGCGCGGCGAGACGGCCCGCGCGGCCGGCGTCCCGGCCTACGTGGTCTTCCCCGACAGCACCCTCGCCGGGATTGCCCAGGGGCGGCCGTCGTCGCTGGACGAGCTGATGGCCGTCAATGGCGTCGGCGTGAAGAAGCTGGAGCTCTACGGGGCGGACGTGCTGGGCATCGTGGTTCGTTAGCCCCGGCCCTCGGTTTCTACCAGCAGGACGTGGAGCGTCCGCGGGCCGTGGACTCCCTCCACGCGCGTGAGCTCGATGTCGCTGGTGGCGCTGCCGCCGGAGATCCAGGTGACCGGACGGCGCTCCCGCAGGGCGCGGACGGTCCGCGCCACCGCCTCGGGGATGTCGCTGACGACCTGATCGGCCCGCACGATGCACACATGCACATCCGGGACGAGCGAGAGGGCGCGGCGGCCCTGACCGGGGCCGTGGTCGAGCATGATCGTGCCGGTCTCGGCGGCGGCGACCGCGCAGGTGGTCACCACCGCGCCGGTGGCGTCCAGCTCGGTGCGGGTGAGCGGCGGCCGGTCGGAGCGGACGGCCACCCCGGACGCCACCAGGGCCGCGCCGATGGCGTCGTCCAGGCCGTCAGGGAGTACTGCCGAGCGGGCGCAGTAGCGGGCCAGGGCGGCGGCCACGCGGGCGGGCACCTCGGCCCCTGAGCAGCGCTCGAAGGCGGCCCGGTAGTCGATGATCCGGTCCTCGAAGCGGTCCAGGACGTCGTCCAGGGCGCGCGGTTGACCGTAGGTCCAGGGGATCGGGGTCTCGTCCGCCGGCGGCACGTCGGCCAGCGCCAGCCGCACCCGGCCGAGGATCTCCTCGCGTGCTGAACTGCTCACTTCAGGCTCCCGTCCTCGTGGTGGGTGCGGGCGTACCAGGCCCGGTAGCTCTCGGTCGGGGGGATTGGCACGTCCCGGGCGCCGGTCCACGATGCCAGCGGCCAGGGCAGGGGCCCGAAGTGGGCTACGTGTCCCTTCAGGATCCGGCCGCCCAGGGTGCCGCCGGCGACCGCGGCCGCCCACAGCGACGGCCTCGCGAACATCGTGCCGGTCGCGCGCATCAGCACCGGTTCGAGGTGCGGGTGCAGCAGCCCCCGGCCGCCCGAGGCGGCCTCCGCCTTGGCCTCCACGACCTTGTGCCGCATGTGAACCAGCAGGTCCGGCAGTGGGATCCGCACCGGGCAGACGTCGAAGCAGGCGCCGCAGAGGGTCGAGGCGAAGGGCAGCGACGCGTCCACCGGCGACGTGACGCCGCGCAGCATGGGGGTCAGCACCGCGCCGATCGGGCCCGGGTAGACCGAGCCGTAGGCGTGCCCGCCGACCTTTTCGTACACCGGGCAGACGTTGATGCACGCCGAGCAGCGGATGCAGCGCAGGGCGTCGCGGCCGACCGGGTCGGCGAGCACCTTCGTACGTCCGTTGTCGATCAGCACCACGTGCGTCGTGGTCGGACCGTCGCCGGACGAGGGCCCCGTCCATAGAGAGGTGTACGGGTTCATTCGCTCGCCGGTCGAGCTGCGCGGCAGCAACTGTAGGAACACCTCCAGGTCCTCCAGCGTGGGGATGACCTTCTCGATGCCGACGACCGAGATCAGGGTCTCGGCCAGGGTCAAGCACATCCGTCCGTTGCCCTCGGACTCGACCACCACCAGCGTCCCCGACTCGGCGATGGCGAAGTTGGCGCCGGAAATGGCGACCTTGGCGCGCAGGAATTTCTCCCTCAGGTGCAGCCGGGCAGCGCCGGCCAGGTTCGCGGGCTCGGTGTCGAGCCCCTCGGGGGCCGGGCGTCCGTAGCGTCCCATCTCCTCGTTGAAGATCTCGCGCACCTCGGAGCGGTTGCGGTGGATCGCCGGAACCAGGATGTGACTAGGGCGATCGTGCCCGAGCTGGACGATCAACTCGGCCAGGTCGGTCTCCCAGGCGGCGATGCCCGCCTCCTCCAGCGCCTCGTTCATGTCGATCTCCTGGGTGGCCATCGACTTGACCTTGACCACCTCGCGCCGCTCGCCCAGCGACTCCTCCACCAGGCCGACGATGATCCGGTTCGCCTCCTCGGCGTCCCGGGCCCAATGGACGGTGGTGCCGGCGGCGGTCAGCGACTCCTCCAGCTGGACGAGGTAGTGGTCCAGGTGGCGCAGCGTCCGGTTCTTGATGGCCTCGCCGGCCAGCCGGAGCTGCTCCCAGTTGTCCAGCTCGGCGGTCACGACGGCGCGCTTGGCGCGGATCGTCGTCATCGCCTGGTGCAGGTTCTTGCGCTGCACGGCGTTGCCCAGCTCCACCCTCGCCTGGACGGGGAAGCGGGGCGAATCGATCAGCCGCCCGGGCGGCGGAGCGGGCGTCAGCCGGACGGAATCGGCGGTGTCCCGGCCGACAGCGGCGATCGACAACGGGATGTTCATGAGGTTGCCTCCGTCGCGGCCAGGACCTCGACCAGGTGGATGGGCCGGATGCCCGACTGCTGCCGGTTCAGCACGCCGGAGATGTTCAGCAGGCACAGGTTGTCGCCGGCGACCAGGTACTCCGCCCCGGTCGAGGCGACGTTGCGGGCCTTGTCGGAGGCCATCGCCACCGAGATGTCGGCGTTCTTCAGCGCGAACGTGCCGCCGAAACCGCAGCAGCGATCCGCGTCGGGAAGGTCGCGGATCGTGATGCCCCGGACGGCCTGCAGCAGGCGCATCGGCCTGTCGCCGACGTGCGCCACGCGCAGCGAGTGGCAGGTGGGGTGATAGGTGACGGTGTGCGGGAAGTAGGCGCCGACGTCGGTGACGCCCAGCACGTCGATCAGGAACTCGCTGATGTCGAAGGTGGCGGCGACGACCGCGTCCACGTCGCGGCGCAGGCCCGGGTCCAAGGCATGATCGGCCAGCAGCTGATGCTGATGCCGCACCGCCCCCACGCACGACCCGGACGGCGCGACCACATAGTCGTAGCCGCCGAACGTCTTGGCGAAGTTGCGGACGATCGGCACGCTCTGGTCGAAGTAGCCGGTGTTGACCAGCGGCTGGCCGCAGCAGGTCTGCTTGGTCGGGAAGACGACCCGACAGCCGAGCCGCTCGAGCAGCCGGGTCATGGCGATCGGCGCCTGGGGGAACATCACGTCGTTGGCGCAGGTCGAGAACAACGCGACGGTCTTGCCGGCGCCCGGGGCGTCCAGGCCTGGACGCCCCTGCGCGGTCGGGGTGGTGGTCATAATTCCTCCGTGAGCCTTCATGGATCAGAAGTGCGGGAGCATCCAGGACAGCACCGGCGTCGACTGAAGGCCGATGAGCAGGCACAGGACGAGGAGGAGCCCGAGGCTCCACTTAAGCATCTTGCGGAGGATGTCGGACTCGCGTCCGAGTAGTCCGACGGCGGTGGCCGCGATCGTGAGGTTCTGCGGGCTGACCATCTTGCCGACGACGCCACCGGCCGTGTTGGCCGCGACCAGCAGCGTCGGGTCGATCCCGGCGGCGGTGCCCGCGGTCTGCTGCAGCGTGGCGAACAGCGCGTTGGCCGAGGTGTCCGAGCCCGTCACGGCCGTGCCCAACCAGCCGAGGATCGGCGAGAAGAACGCGAACGACGCCCCGGCGCCGGCGATGAACGCGCCGATGGTGATGGTCATGCCGGCCAGGTTCATCACGTAGGCCAGCGACAGCACCGAGGCGATGGTCAGCATCGAGTAGCGCAGCTTGTGGGCGGTGGCGGTGATCTCGCCCAGGAAGTCTCTCATCGACACCCGGTAGACCAGGGCGACGATCAGCGCGCAGATCAGCAGCAGCGAGCCCGGCGAGGACAGCCACTGCCAGGTGTAGAGGGTGGACGAGTTGGGCTTGCCAGCGACCGTAAGGACGTGGCCGTCGAGGCCTGGCCAGGCGATCTTGAGGTCGGTGCCGGCGAGGAAGGCGGCCACAGGCGGGATCAGCTTGGACATCGAGAACACGATGATGACCAGCAGGTAGGGGAACAGCGCCATGAGGATCCGGTTCCCGGTCAGGGGCGTGTTCGTGCGGGTCACGTGCTGGGGGAGCTGGCCGCGCTCGACCTCGGTCATCGACGCCAGCTCGGCGTTCCGGTCGATCGCGAGACGCTCCCGCGCGGCGTCCGTGCCCACGGGCTGCCAGAAGCGCAGCACGATCGCGGCGACCCCGAGCGACATGAGCGACGCGATGATGTCGGTCAGTTCCACCGAGATGTAGGTGGCGCTGATCCACTGGGTGATGCCGAACGACACGCCGGTGGCCAGCGCGACCGGCCAGCACTCCCGTATGCCGCGGCGTCCGTCCGCCAGCAGGCAGAGCAGCAGCGGGACGGCGGCGGCCAGGATGGGCGTCTGGTGACCGACGTACGCGCCGATCTCGGTGTAGGGGATGCCGGTGAGCTTGCCGGCGGTGATGATCGGGATCGCGATGGCGCCGAACGCCACCGGCGCAGTGTTGGCGAGCAGCACGATGGAGGCCGCCCGAAGCGCCGAGAAGCCGAGCGCCATCAGCATCACGCCGGTGATGGCGACCGGGGCGCCGAAGCCGGCCAGGGCCTCGAGCAGGCCGCCGAAGCAGAATGCCACGAGCATCGCTTGGACCCGCGGGTCGTCGCTGAGCAGGCCGAAGACCGAGCGCAGGTCCTCAAAGCGGCCCGAAACGACGGTCACCTGGTACAGGACGATGGCCGTGAAGACGATCCACACGATCGGGAACAGGCCGTAGATCGCGCCCTCGGTGGCGGACAGGAGGGCCAGGTTGACCGGCATCCGCCAGGCGGTGACGGCGATCAGGATCGAGACGGCGAGGGTGGCCAGCCCGGCGAGGTGTGCCTTCCAGCGCAGGACGCCGAGGGTGACGAAGATCGTGATGATCGGCACGAAGCCGATCAGGGCCGAGAGCCAGAGGGGACCGAGGGGGGAGAGATCGGGTCGGAACGTGTCCATGAGTGTTGCTCCTCGTCGAGCATCCGGGGAGAATGGTCAGACCATTCCCTAGTTCGAAACGTAGGTCTCAGGCGACTGCGTGTCAAGCCGTGAGCGCCGAGGGTGCACGAGAGAATCGGCCCGTGACCGACTCGACCCCTTCCGGGCCCCGCGCCCGCGCCTATGAAATCGTGCTGAGCGCGGTCGAGCGGGACATCGCCACCGGGCGTCTCCGCGTCGGTGACCGGCTGCCGGGGGAACGCGACTTCGCCGCCCAGCTGGGCGTCAGCCGTCCGTCCGTGCGGGAGGCGGTGCGGGCGCTGGAAGCCATGGGCGTCGTCCGGGCCGCGGTCGGCCAGGGGACCGACGGCGGCACCATCGTGATCCCCGGGTCGTCGACAGCCCTGACCAGGCTGCTCCGGCTGCACATCGGGCTGTCCACCTTCCCGATGCCGGACGCCATCGACGCCCGCGTGATGCTGGAGCGGTGGTCGTGTCGGCTGGCCGCGCAGGAGGCCACGCCGGAGGAGCTCGATCTGCTGCGCGAGACGCTCGCTTCCATGAGGCGTCCTGACATCTCACACGCGGAGTTCAATGACCTCGACACCCGCTTCCACGTCCAGATCGCTGACGCCGGGCACAACCGCCTCGTGGCGGACATGACGACGGCGATCCGCGACGCGATGCACTGGTGGATCATGCAGAGCTTCGCCCAACGCGACGATTGGGACGACCTGGTCATCGAACTGCGCGCGGGGCACGAGGCGGTCTTCGAGTCGATCGAGGCCCACCGCCCGGCGGAGGCCGCCGAGCGGGTCGAGGCGCACATCCGCTCCTCCTACGCCCTGCTGCACTGGACGCGCGGCACCGACTGACGGCGGCTCCGCGGGGGCGGCCTCAGGTGGTGAGCTCGGCCAACAGCTCCAGCACGTGCCGGTAGGTATGGCCAGCTAGCTTGTAAGGCAAGGTAACGGGTCTTACCATGAACCCATGCAGTCTGAACAGGAGGCCTGGGTCTCCCAATTTCGCAAAGGGGTCATCGAGTTGGCCGTCCTGGGGCTCCTGGCGGGGGAGCGCCGGTATGGCTCCCAACTTGTCGACGACCTCGCCGGGTTTCCGGGCCTGGCCATCAGCGCCGGCACCGTGTACCCGCTGTTGGCGCGTCTCAAGAAGGCGGGCCTCATAGATTCGTCCTGGCAGGAGTCGCCCGTCGGGCCCCCGCGCAAGTACTACGTCCTGACCCCGGCGGGGGCTCGGGCGCTGGCATCGATGCGGGAGGCCTGGCGTTCGGTGAGCGCCGATCTGGGCACGATCGTGGGGGCGTCGTGATGGCCACCTTCACCGATTTGCGGCCCGAGGTTCGCGCGGTCGTCCAGGCCTACCTGGCTGAACTTGATCGTGGGACGGCCGCCGAGCTGACGGGCTACCTCATGGAGCGGTTGGATGCCGAGACGAGCGTCGAAGAGGCTCGTCGGATCATCGCCGACATTGGTCCCATTGAGGGGGATTCCGCCACGGGGGGCTGGCGTCTGCCCAGCTGGTCGCGGTTCGCCGAGACGCTCTGGGATCCGCGCAACCCCAAGGTGATGGTGCCCAACGTCTTCGGCCTCGGGTGGACGGTCAACTTCGGCGCGATTGCCGTCAAGGCTGGCCTCATCGAGCCCGACGCCGAAGATGTGCCCTTCGCCAACGTGCCCGCATCCGCGTTCCGGGGGGCGGCGGTGGTGCCGACGGCGCTCGCCGCGGCCGTCGTCCTGCACTACCTCGCTCGCTGGGACGAACTGCCGGAGCACCTGCCCTCGCACTGGGCCTGGGACGGCACACCGGATCGCTTCCAAAGCAAGGGCGCCGCGGCAGCCACCGACCTCGGCATCACGGTGCTGGCGGCAGCAGCCGCCTGGCTCGGCCGGCGAGGACCGCGCGGCGCAGGCATCGCGGCAGCGACGGCGGTGGCCGGGGTCGCGGCAGCCGCCACGACCGTCTGGCGGACCGCGGATCGACGTCTCGGCTGGGCGGGTCCCGCGTTCGCGGCCGCCGTGGCGGCTGTCCCGGGCAGCGTCCTCTACGGGCTCGCTCGAGCCGGACGTGACGCCGAGATGCAGGCTGATCTGCGCAACAACCCCACCCAAATCATGTGAAATTCCCCGCCTGATGCGTATCGCCAAACAGACCCGGAATTCAGCATGATCTGGGTGGGCTTCGGCGGTCCACAAGGCTCGGTTCGGCTCAGGTGAGGCGCGCCGAATAGAGTGGCGCCCATGACTTCCACCATCCTGGCGGCCGTGGCGTGGCCTTACGCCAACGGTCCGCGGCATATCGGCCATGTGTCCGGCTTCGGCGTTCCTTCGGACGTGTTCAGCCGCTACATGCGGATGGCGGGAAACGACGTCCTGATGGTGTCCGGCACGGACGAGCACGGCACCGCGATCCAGGTCCAGGCCGACAAGGAGGGGCTCACCCCTCAGCAGACGGCCGACAAGTACCACCAGATCATCGCCGAGGACCTGCAGGCGCTCGGCTGCTCGTACGACCTGTACACGCGGACGACGACCCACAACCACCAGGTGGTGGTCCAAGAGTTGTTCAAGACCCTCTACGACAACGGTTACGTGGTTGCGGAACGGCAGATGGGGGCCATTTCGCCCTCGACCGGACGCACGCTCCCGGATCGCTACATCGAGGGCACCTGCCCGCATTGCGGCTATGAGTCCGCGCGCGGCGACCAGTGCGACAACTGCGGACGCCAACTCGACCCCATCGACCTGATCAACCCGAAGTCGCGGATCAACGGCGAAACGCCCTCGTTCATCGAGACCGAGCATTTCTTCCTTGACCTGCCGGCGCTCTCGGGCGCCCTCGAGGAGTGGCTGGCCACGCGCACCGATTGGCGTCCGAACGTCATGAAGTTCAGCCTCAACCTGTTGAAGGAACTCCGTCCGCGCGCGATCACCCGCGACCTCGATTGGGGCATCCCCGTCCCGCTGCCCGAGTGGGAAACCGCGCCGATGAAGCGCATCTACGTGTGGTTCGACGCGGTCGTCGGGTACCTGTCAGCCTCGATCGAGTGGGCCTACCGCTCGGGCGACCCCGACGCCTGGAAGCGTTGGTGGCAAGACCCCGAGGCGCGCTCGTACTACTTCATGGGCAAGGACAACATCACCTTCCACAGCGTGATTTGGCCGGGCATCCTGCTGGGCGCCAACGGGCAGGGCGACAAGGGCGGACGCGGCTCGGCCTACTCCCCGCTGAACCTGCCGACCGAAGTGGTGTCGAGCGAGTACCTCACCATGTCGGGCTCCAAGCTGGCCTCCTCGCGCGGCCACGTCATCTACGTCCGTGATTTTCTCAAGGAGTTCGGCCCCGATTCGCTGCGCTACTTCATCGCGGTGGCGGGTCCGGAGAACCAGGATTCCGACTTCACGTGGGATGAGTTCGTCCGGCGCAACAACTACGAACTGGCCAACGAGTGGGGCAACCTGGTCAACCGGTCGGTCTCGATGGCGCACAAGAACGTCGGCGCAGTGCCCGTGGCCGGCGAGCTGACAGAGGCTGATCGCGACCTGTTGGACGCCTGCCAGCAGGCCTTCGCCGTGGTCGGGGACCTGTGGAGCCGCTGCAAGTTTAAGGCCGCCACCACCGAGTGCATGCGCATCGTGGGCCTCGCCAACAAGTACATCTCCGACCAGGAGCCCTGGAAGTTGAAGGACGATCCGGCGCGTCGCGACACCGTGCTCCACGTTGCGCTACAGGCGGTATCGGATTGCAACACGCTGCTCACGCCGCTGCTGCCGCACTCGGCGCAGAAGGTCTTCGAGGCCTTAGGTGGGACGGGCGTCTGGGCCGCCCAGCCCGAACTGCGGACGGTCTCAGAAGAGGGTGGTTCGTCCTACCCCGTGCTGACCGGGGACTACACCGCCCAGCAGGCCGTGTGGGCCTCGCGTCCGATCGTGGCGGGCACGCCCCTGCAGAAGCCCACGCCGCTGTTCGTGAAGTTGGACGACAAGCTCGGTGAGACCGGGCCCGCCTGGGCCCCGATCCTCTAGGTCACGATTTAGCTGGATTTTCGCCAAGTCGGAAGTATCAGGTCCCGAACCTTGTTAAGGGAAGCGAGCGCCCACCCTCACTAGGAGTACGCCCGCATGATCACCTTCGACAAGGTAACCAAGGTCTACCCCGACGGCACCAGAGCCGTCGACGGCTTGAGCCTTGACCTGCCGACCGGCAAAATCACGGTCTTCGTCGGCCCCAGCGGCTGCGGCAAGACCACCTCGCTGCGCATGATCAACCGGATGATCGAACCCACCTCGGGGACGATCGGGATTGACGGCCGTCCGACCAGCAGCCTGGATCCGGTGACGTTGCGGCGCGGCATTGGCTACGTCATCCAAAGCGGGGGGCTGTTCGCCCACCGCACGGTGCTGGAGAACATCGCGACCGTCCCGCTGCTGCTGGGCTGGGGCAAGGCCAAGGCATACGGCGCCGCGCGCGAACTGATCGAGCGCATGGGGTTGGACGCCAGCCTCACCTCGAAGTATCCGGCCCAGCTCTCCGGCGGCCAGCAGCAGCGCGTCGGGGTGGCTCGCGCCCTGGCCGCCGATCCGCCCGTGATGCTGATGGACGAACCCTTCAGCGCCGTTGATCCGCAGGTGCGCGAGCAGTTGCAGGACGAGTTTCTGCGCCTGCAAGCCGAACTGGGCAAGACCATCGTGTTCGTCACCCACGACATCGACGAGGCCACCAAGCTGGGCGATCAGGTGGCGGTGCTGCGCGTCGGGGGAACGCTCGCTCAGCTGGCTCCGCCCGCCGACCTGCTGGCCGACCCCGTCGACGACTTCGTGGCCGACTTCATCGGACGCGACCGCGGCTACCGTGCCCTGGCGTTCGTGGCCGCCCCGGCGCTGCCGATCCAGCCTGAGGCGACCGTGGAATTGGGCGCCACTCGCGAGCAAGTGGCGGCCGTCGCCGCGGGCGCGCCGTGGGTGCTCGTCGTCGAGGACGGCGCTCCGGTCGGCTGGGTGGCTCCGGAGCGACTCGGCGCGACGGTCGGTCGGGACGATCTGCATCGCGGCGGCACGGTCGCCCGCGTGGGCGGGTCCTTGCGCGCGGCACTCGACGCTGCGCTCTCCTCGCCGTCCCGCCGGGGGGTGCTCGCCGACGATGACGGACGCCTCGTTGGCACGGTGAGCGCGACGGACGTGCTCACCGAGATCGAGCGCGACGAAACGGGGCCCCCCTCGTGACGTGGTTCCTGGATCACCTCGCGCTGGTGGGCTCGTTGTTGTTGGTGCACGCCTGGCTGGCGGTTGTCCCGCTACTGCTGGGGCTGATCATCGCGATCCCGCTCGGTTGGCTGGCGGAGCGCAACCGCGTGCTGCGTCCGATCCTGGTGGTGGGCACCGGGCTGCTCTACACGATCCCGTCCCTGGCGCTGTTCATCCTGATGCCGCTGGTGCTCGGCACCGGCATCCTCGACCCCCTCAACGTCATCATCGCCCTCACGGTGTACACGGTCGCGCTGCTCGTCCGGACGGTCGTGGACGGGCTCTCCGCCGTTCCGGAGACCGTGCGGCAGGCGGCCATCGCCATGGGCATCGGGGGGGCGCGGCGCTTCTTCACGGTGGAGCTCCCGCTGGCCGTTCCGGTGATTTCGTCGGGGTTGCGGGTCGCTGCGGTGAGCAACGTGTCCATCGTGTCGATCGCCGCCCTGTTGGGAATCGCTCAATTGGGCAGCTTGTTCACCGACGGCTTCGCACGAGACTTCCTTGATCCGATCGTGGTCGGCATCGTGGCCTGCCTGGTGTTGTCCGTGGTCCTGGATGCTCTCATCATCGGTGTGACTCGCGTCCTGACGCCGTGGGTCGCAGCCAGGAGCGCCGCATGAACCTCGTGTGGGCCTGGCTGGCCGACCCGGCCCACTGGCAGGGCACCGGCGGAATTCCCGCGCGGATCGCCGAGCACCTGCTCTACAGCGCCCTCGTTCTTGTGCTGGCGGCCGCCGTCGCCGTTCCGCTGGGGCTCTGGATCGGGCACACCGGCCGCGGCCGTGTGGTCGTGGTCAACGTCGTGAATGGCATGCGATCAGTCCCCACCCTGGGCCTGCTCTACGTGTCGGTGTTGGTGCTGGCCCCGAGGCTGCGGGGAGACTGGGCCTTCCTCACCCCCGCCATCATCGTGCTTTTCTTGCTGGCCATGCCCCCCATCCTCGCCGGAGCTTACGCGGGCGTCGCTGAAGTGGATCCGGGGGTCCGGGACGCCGCCAGGGGCATGGGCATGAGCGGGCTTGAGGTGCTGTGGGGGGTCGAAATCCCGTGCGCCTTGCCCTTGATCTTTTCGGGCCTCCGTTCGGCCACGTTGCAGGTGATCGCCACCGCCACCGTGGCGGCCTCGGTCAGCGTCGGGGGCCTCGGACGGTTCCTGATCGATGGCCTCGCGGCCCGCGACTACGGCCAGATGGCCGGTGGAGCGCTCTTGATCGGCCTTGTCGCCCTGGCCGTCGATGGCGTCTTCGCCCTCGTCCAACGGGTTGCCGTGTCCCCAGGGCTACGCCCAGCCCGTCCCCTGAAGACCCATGAAGCCATCCCGGCCTCGTAAGGAGAAACAATGAAGACCATCCGCACTCTCGCCGTCGGCGCTGCCGCGGCGTTCGCCCTGACGGCGTGTGCCTCAACGAACCCCATGGCCTCGCCCAGCACGTCGGCCTCGAAATCCAGCACCATCGTCGTGGGCTCCGCCAACTTCCCCGAAAGTGAGCTGTTGGCCGACATCTATGCGGGCGCGCTCAAGGCAAAGGGCGTCACGGTGACGACCAAGGTCAACATCGGCACGCGCGAGACCTACGTCCCGGCGCTTAAGAACGGCGAGATCAACGTCATTCCGGAGTACACGGGAGCCTTTGCGCTCTACCTGAACAAGGCGGCGGTCGTCACGGACGGGGCCACGTCGCTCGCCTCACTCAAGGCAGCCCTGCCGGAGACCCTCATCGCGCTGGACCCCTCGAAGGCTGAAGACAAGGACTCGGTCGCCGTGACAGCCGCGACGGCCGCTCAGTACAACCTGAAGTCGATCGGTGACCTCGCGCCGGTGGCTTCCCAGCTGGTGTTGGGTGGCCCTCCGGAGTGGGCGACTCGCGCCAACGGCGTCCAGGGGCTCAAGACCGTCTACGGACTGACCTTCAAGGAGTTCAAGCCGTTGGATACGGCCGGGCCGCTGACCGTGACCGCGCTGAAGAACGGGCAGGTTCAGGCTGCGAACCTGTTCACCACCGACCCGTCCATCAAGGCCAGCGGGTTCGTCGTCCTGGACGACCCGAAGAACCTCTTCGGCGCGCAGAATGTGATCCCCGTGGTGACCAAGTCGCTGGCCACCCCGACGGTGACCGCGGCGCTGAACGCCGTTTCTGTCAAGCTCGACACCGACTCGCTGGCCACGCTCGTGACCAAGGTCGTCGTCGACAAGCAGGACGCCTCCAAGGTGGCGGACGAGTGGTTGAAGGCTCAGGGACTCGCCTGAGCTAGCGCCAACTAAAGCCGGTCAAGCAGGCCGCGCAACAGCGATCCCAAGCGCGGGATCGCCTCGTTGCCGGCCTGCATGACCTCGGCGTGCGACAAGGGGTTGGGGGCGAGTCCGGCGGCCAGGTTCGTGACGAGCGAGATGCCCAGCACGTCCATGCCCAACTCGCGCGCCGCGATGCACTCCAACCCGGTCGACATGCCGACGAGATCGGCGCCGAGGATCCCGGCCATCCGCACCTCGGCCGAGGTCTCGTAGGCGGGCCCGTGGAACTGCGCGTAGACCCCCTCCGGCAGCGTGCCATCAACGCGGTGGGCGAGGTCCCGCAGGGATTGCGCGTACGGGGTGGTCATGTCGATGAACCGGGGCCCGACCAGCGGGGTCGCCCCCGTGAGGTTGAGATGATCACGCAGCAACACAGGCTGCCCCGGTACGAGAGCGGGATTCACCGATCCGCAGCCGTTCGTGAGGATGAGCCTCCGCGCCCCCGCGGCGGCGGACGTCCGAACACCATGGACGACCGGTGCCACGCCCCGGCCTTCGTAGAGGTGCGTCCGACCGTTGAACAATGCCGCGGCCTCGCCGCTGCCCGTCCGGACGAGGCGCACGCTCCCGCCGTGCCCGGCGACCACAGGCTTGCTGAAGCCCGGCAGGTCGGCGAGTTGCGCCTCGGCCTCGAACGGCAGGTCGGCGGCGCCGCCCGCCCAGCCTGATCCGAGCACGATCGCCGTCGTCAACCGGGTAACTCCGAGTGCGGCCAGCAGCGCCTCTGCGGCGGCCTGGGCAAGAACGTAAGGATCGGTCGCGTCGCTCATGGTCGAACCGTACTTCCCGAAGGGCAATGTAAGGAACAATGGCGCCTGTGACAGACGTGGTGATCGTCGGCGGGGGGCCCGCCGGCTACGAAGCGGCCCTAGTCGGTGCGCAACTCGGCGGCAACGTGACCTTGGTCGAGCGCCGAGGCGTGGGTGGCGCCGCCGTGTTGACCGACGTGGTGCCCTCCAAGACTCTGATCGCCACGGCTGAGACCATGACCGCGCTCGGTCGCGCCGGCGAGCTTGGCATCCGGGTCGCTGGGCAACCCGACGCCGATCTGGCGAGATGCTTTGAGGTTGATCTGCGCAGCGTCCACGAGCGCGTGATGCGCCTGGCCCGGGCGCAATCGGCCGACATCCACGACCGATTGGTGGAGGCGGGCGTCCGCGTGATCGACGGTTCGGGGCGCCTGGACGGGACCCATCGCGTCATCGCCACGACCAACGCGGGCGAGGAGCGGCTCAACGCCGACATCACGCTGGTGTCGGTCGGCACACGGCCGCGGGAACTGCCGACGGCCCGCTGCGATGGTGAGCGCATCCTGAACTGGACGCAGGTCTACAACATCGAGACGCTGCCAGAACACCTCATCGTGGTTGGCTCGGGCGTTACCGGCGCCGAGTTTGCCTCGGCCTACCAGGCCCTCGGGGTTAAGGTGACGCTGATCTCGTCCCGCCATCAGGTGCTACCAGGCCAGGACGAGGACGCCGGCCGAGTCATCCAAGACGTCTTCACCCGCCGCGGCATGAACGTCATCTCGGGGGCGCGGGCCGAAGCAGCTCGCCGCGAGGGGGAACACGTCATCGTGACCCTGGGCGACGGACGGCAGATCGAGGGCTCGCACTGCTTGATGGCCGTCGGATCGCTGCCCAATACCGAAGGCCTCGGCCTGGCCGAGGCGGGCATCAACCTCACCCCCTCGGGGCATATCCAGGTAGACCGGGTCTCCCGCACCTCGGCGCGGGGTGTCTACGCGGCCGGGGACTGCACGGGAGTGTTCCTGCTGGCGTCCGTCGCTGCCATGCAGGGCCGCATCGCCATGTGGCATTCCCTGGGCGACGCGGTGGAGCCGTTGGACGTTCGCCAGGTCTCGTCAACGGTGTTCACTGCCCCCGAGGTAGCGACCGTGGGGATCAGCCAGGCCGACATCGACTCCGGACGGATTCGCGCCCTGATCTACACCCGATCTTTAGCCACCAATGCCCGCGGCAAGATGCAAGGTCTCCATGACGGGTTCGTCAAGGTCTTTTGCCTGCCCACCACCGGCATCATTGTCGGCGCCGTCGTGGTGGCACCGGCAGCCTCCGAGCTGATCCACCCCTTCGCGTTGGCCGTCCGCAACAAGCTGACGGTCGACGAGTTCGCCAACTCGTTCACGGTGTACCCGTCGCTGTCTGGATCCATGGCTGAGGCGGCCCGTCAACTGCACCTGCGCGCGGCCGAAGCGGTCGCTGCCCAGAGCTGAAACCCGCCCCCGTTGGACGGCACCTAAGGTTGTAGTTAGGCACTTAAGGTAATTAACCTTTTTCTTGGAGGGGGTCACCGCGGCCTTAAGCCGCCTGACTAGAGGCAGCCCCCCATGCGCTCTTTTCACAGCTCTCGTCGTCCGAGTTCGACCCAGCACACCCGATCGGCGGTCGTCGCCCTTCTCTTAGGTGCTTTCGTCATGGCACCGCTCAGCGCTCAGACGGCCCAGGCTGCGACCAACGCCTACAAGAAGAACGTGTACAACGCGGGCACGTCGACGCCCGCCTCTACCGTGACGGCCGGCAGCCAGGTGACCTACGTCGTCGACCTGGGCGCGGCCGCGGGTAACGCGGAGCCGACGGGCACCACGACGTCCCTCAACGACCTGCTGTCCGCTGGCCACTCCGGCATCACGGCCCCCGATCTCCCGGATGGTTGGTCCAGCCCGGTCACGGCCGTGGCCGGGACGAATACGACCATCGGCACGTGGGACGTGGCCGCCAACGCGGCCCCCATCGCGACCTTTGACAACGACGTGACGGCCAAGCCGTTGATGGGCTCTAACGCGTACGCGGCGGGGATGACGCTCTATCCCAAGACGACGACGTTGGCCGGTGCTGGCCTCGGCGACGGGTTCGCGCCTTTCGCGTACACCACGGGGACCGGCAAGCGACAGGTCCTGGCCATCAATCACCACGCCACCGGGCCGAGCGTTCCCTGCCTGGATTACCCCTCGTGGGCGTCCTGCTACGGGACCAATACCCCGCTACGCCTCACCGATCCGGGGCCGACCTCGGGGACCGGCATCGCCACCATGCCCTACTCGCCCAACACGATCTACTACGCCAAGATCGGCAATCGGATCTACTCCCCGGCGATGCTGGGGAAGTACGCCGGCGCGTGGACCTACACCGACATGCTGTTGACCTGCGTGGACGTCTCACTGGACGTCCCGGCCGAGTGCCCGACCATCGACTTGCCGCAGACCGTGCGCGACGCCACCACCGTGCGTGGTGTGACCGCCATCGGGAACTATATCTACGTGTCCGGGGGAGCGCCGGTTGCCGAGGGCGGCGGGTGGCGTTGGTGGGCCACCGACGTCACGACCGGCATCACCACCGTGACGACCTTCGCGAACCCAAACCTCTATGGCGGGTTTGCCAAGGATCGCCACAACGTCTTCATGAACCCCGATCGCTACGCCACGGTGACCGATGACGGCAAGGTCGTCTGCGTCGACTTCAACGGCCCAGCTGTGACCAACTGCGACGATGGCTCCACCACCTTGAAGACGTATCCGAGCACCGGAGCGGCCACTGACGCCTCGGTATTTCCCATTGTTGCCGGGGGCGCTGTCGACTACCCGATCGAGACGGGTGTGTGCTCTGTCGCGGGAGCCGTGCAGAACTGTTACGACTACAACATGGTGCTGCTGCCGGATCGGAACTTCGCTCCGGACCCCACGACGCCGATAACGCAGGTGAGTAACAGTTACGGCACCCCAGTGCCCAACTCCACGGACTACGTGACGCCCGCCATGATGTGGTATTCAGCCACCACGCTTGCCTACGGGTGCTTCGATACCTCAGACACAAGCGCGACGGTGAGTGGCGGTTGTGGCTACATAGGCAACTACTCCTATGGCGTGGATTTCGTGACGGACACGTGCCTGGTGTCCTACGACGACCCCAATATTTGGCGGTTCTATACGTACAACAAGGACTATTCAGTCGCGACTGCGTGGACGACAGGCTGCGCGACCCCGCAGGCCGCCAACGGCACCCAGGTGACCATCCCGGATCCGAAGATCCAGCATTGTGGGCCAGGCACGTCCGTCATCTCTTGGGACAAGACGACGTTGACCAACGTCCCGGCGTTCACAGGCCCCGCGACGTTGCAGTACTACAAGGCCGACGGCATCACGCTCATCGACTCGACGACTTTCACCAACTCGACCGCTGCCGCGACCTTGGCGATACCCATCCCCTCTACGGTGAAGTACGCCACGGATCCCTCGATCAAGGTGCAGATCGTCTGGCCGGAAACGCTGACTGTGACGGCGAACACCGTGGTCGGCATCAAGGTTTCCCACATCACCAGCGATGGCTCGGGCCCGCAGGTGTGTTTCGCCGCAACTCTGCCCCCGACTTGTCCCGCAGCGGCAACCTCGCTGAACACGGCCTCGATCGTCGGCTCGACCTTGTTGGCCGTCAACGCGGCCTCGGTTCCAGTGACGACCAGCATGGGTGGTTCAGTGGCGTGCGCGGCACCCGTTCCCCGGGTGGGGCTCACGAAGGCTGCCTCGCCTACGGTCATTAGCGGGGTCGGACAAACGGTCACCTATACGTTCGTGGCCACCAATACCGGCACGGCCACGCTGACTAACGTGTCAATAGCCGACACCATGACCCTCGCGGGTGGCACGTTGTCGAGCATCTCTTGCGCCTCGCTGGCGGGCCCCGCCGGGCCATGCACGGGTGCTTCCTCGACCAGCCTGGCCGTCGGGCAGTCGGCCACGTTCACGGCCACCTACGTCACGACGGACGTCGACATCACGAACGGGAAGATCACCAACTCGGCGATCGCGAACGCGTCGAGCATCGCCGGCCCAGCGAGTTCCGCCCCAGCGACCGCCCAGGTCGACGTTGTCAAACTCGTCCACAAGAAGGCGGCCTCGCCGGCCGTCGTGACGGCAGTCGGGCAGACGGTGACCTACACGTTCGAGGTGTTCAACGGCGGCAGTATGGCCCTGACCGGCGTCGCTATCACCGACACACTTACCCAAGCGGGCAACCCCGCCGGGCTCTCGGCCATCACCTGCTCGATGGTGACGGCCCCCGGTAGTTGCTCCGGTCCGACCACTGCCGACCTGGCGGCTGGAGGGACGGCTACCTTCACGGCCACCTACGTGACGACGCCGCAGGACCTAGACAACGGAACCATCACCAACACCGCCACGGCCACGGGCAATCCGCCCACCGGTGGTCCGCTCACCTCCAACCTCGCCCAGGCGACCGTCAGCGTGGGCCGGTTGTCGATCGCGAAATCCGCCTCCCCTGTGGTCATCAACGCGGTGGGCGACAACGTGACGTACTCGTTCCTCGTCACGAACACGGGCACCACTCCGATGACCAATGTGTCGGTGTCGGACACCTTCACCACGGTGGGGGACCCCGCCGGCCTCTCGCCGATCGCGTGCATGGGGCTCACCGCGCCAGCCGGCAGTTGCTCGGGATCGATGGTGGCCACGTTGGCAGTCGGGCAATCGGCCACCTTCAAGGCCACCTACCTCGCCGTGGCCGCCGACCTCACCAACAAGTCCGTGGTGAACGAGGCGACGGCCACCGGTACCCCGGAGGGGACGACCACTCCCGTGACCACTTCGCCGACGACGGCCACGGTCAACGTCGCAGCCATCACCCTGGTCAAGTCGGCGATGCCGGCGACCTTCAACCAGGCCCCCACAGTGCTCACCTACTCGTTCCTGGTGACAAACACCGGCTCGGTGACCTTGAATCCGGTGGTGGTGAGTGATCCGCTCCCCAATCTCTCGCCGATCGACTGCGCGGGTATTTCCTCGCTGGCCGCGGGGTCGTCCATGACGTGCTCGGCCACCTACTCTGCAACGGCAGCGGATCTGCTGGCCGGTTCGATCAACAACACCGCCACCGTGACGGGCACGCCCCCCTCAGGTCCTGCGGTGACGGCGGCCTCGACGGCCAGCGTTCCGGTGTCGCCCCAGTTCCCGGCCATCTCCTTGGTCAAGTCAGCCTCCCCCGCGACCTTCTCGGCACCCAACACGGTCATCACGTACTCGTATGTGGTGAGCAATATCGGAGACATTCGGCTCGACCCCATTGCGGTCACTGATTCGATGGAGGGCCTCTCGGCCCTCAGTTGCCCGGCGACCGCGCTGTCGCCGACGGATCCGCCGATGACCTGCACGGCGACGTACACCACCACCCAAGGTGACGTCGATACCGGTCGGCTGTACAACCAGGGCATCGCAACGGGGAAGACCCTGGCCGGCGGCATGGTGCAAGACACGTCCGAGGTCATCGTGCCCGCGACCCAGACCCCGGACATCTCGGTGGTGAAGACCGCCTCGGTGGGGTCGTTCGTGGTCGTAGGCGCGGAGATCACCTACTCGTACCTCGTCAAGAACACCGGAAACGTGAAGTTGAAGGACATCGTGGTGACGGACCCGATGCCGGGCCTGTCGCCCGTGTCGTGCCCCATCACCGACATCGCGGACGGCGCCACGGACATCCTGGTGGGCGGCGAGATCACCTGCACCGCCACCTACATCACGACAGCGGACGATGTAGCCAACGGGTCGATCAATAACACGGCTACCGCGACCGGCACGTCGGGGACAGGGGCGGTCGTGACTGACACCTCGGCCGTATCGATTCCTGTGGCGTCCTACACGGTGTCGAAGGCGGCGTCGGCGGCGTCCGCTGTGCCGGGGTCGACGGTGACTTACACGGTGACGGTGACGAACACGGGCGGCATCGCGTTCACGGGCGCGACGTTTGATGATGATCTGAGCGCGGTGTTGGACGATGCGTCGTACAACAACGATGCCGTGGCGTCGGTGGGTTCGGTGTCGCTGGCGGGTTCGACGCTGTCGTGGTCGGGTGACCTGGTGTACCCGTCGGTGCCGGTGACGGTGACGTATTCGGTGACGGTCAACTCGCCGGATGAGGGCGACCATAAGCTCACCAATGCGGCGAATCCGACGGTGCCGGGTGGGTTCTGCGCCGGTGGGTCCGCGCCGGTCGCCGGTGCCTGCCCGGCGCTGGTGGTGCCGGTGGTGTCGTACACGGTGTCGAAGGCCGCGTCGGTGGCGTCTGCGGTGCCGGGGTCGACGGTGACTTACACGGTGACGGTGACGAACACGGGTGGCGCGGTCTTTACGGGCGCGACGTTTGATGATGATCTGAGCGCGGTGTTGGACGATGCGTCGTACAACAACGATGCCGTGGCGTCGGTGGGCTCGGTGTCGCTGGCGGGTTCGACGCTGTCGTGGTCGGGTGACCTGGTGTACCCGTCGGTGCCGGTGACGGTGACGTATTCGGTGACGGTCAACTCTCCGGATGAGGGCGACCATAAGCTCACCAACGCCGCCTCGCCGACGACCCCGGGTGGGTTCTGCTCGGACGGATCGGCGCCCGTGGAAAACCTTTGTGCCGCTGTCATCGTCCCGGTGACGTCGTTCACGGTAGCGAAGACAGCCTCGGCGACCTCTGCGGTGCCAGGGGCCAAGGTGACCTACACCGTGACCGTCACCAACACCGGTGGCGCGGCCTTCACCGGGGCGAGTTTCTCCGATGCGCTGGCGGGCGTGTTGGACGATGCGACCTACAACGCGGATGCGGTGGCCTCGGCGGGTTCGGTGTCGCTGGCGGGTTCGACGCTGTCGTGGTCCGGTGACTTGGTTTATCCGTCGGTGCCGGTGACGATCACCTATTCGGTGACGGTGAACTCCCCGGATACCGGGGATCATGTGCTGACTAACGCGGCCGTTCCCACGGAGCTCGGTGGGTTCTGTTCGGACGGCTCCGCTCCGGTCGATGAGCTCTGTGCTGCCGTTGTGGTGCCGGTGACGACCTATGCGGTGTCGAAGTCGGCGTCAGCGTCGTCGGCGGTGCCAGGGGCGAAGGTGACCTACACGGTGGCGGTCACGAACACCGGTGGCAGCGCCTACACGGGTGCGACTTTCTCCGATGCGCTGGCGGGCGTGTTGGACGATGCGACCTACAACAACGATGCGGTGGCCTCCTCGGGTTCGGTGTCGCTGTCGGGTTCGACATTGTCGTGGACGGGTGACTTGGTCTATCCGGCGGTGCCGGTGACGATCACTTACTCGGTGACGGTGAACTCCCCGGATACCGGGGATCATGTGCTGACTAACGCGGCCGTCCCCACGGGGCCCGGTGGGTTCTGTTCGGACGGCTCCGCTCCGGTTGACGGCCTCTGTGCTGCCGTGCTGGTGCCGGTGACGACCTATGCGGTGTCGAAGGCGGCGTCGGCGTCGTCCGTGGTGCCAGGCGGCACGGTCACCTACACCATCACGGTCACGAATACCGGTGGGGGTGCGTTCACGGGCGCGACGTTCACCGACAACCTGGCGGGCGTGCTGGATGACGCGGTCTACAACGCGGATGCAGTGGCCTCCGCGGGTTCGGTTTCGGTGTCGGGTTCGACCCTGTCGTGGACGGGTGACTTGGTCCATCCCTCGGTGCCGGTGACGATCACCTACTCGGTGACGGTCAACTCCCCGGATACCGGCGATCACTCGCTGACCAACGCTGCGGTTCCGACGGCTCCGGGAGGGTATTGCGCCGACGGTTCAGCGCCGGTGGCCGATCTGTGTCCGGCCGTGGTGGTCCCCGTGCTCACTTACACGGTGTCGAAAGCCGCCTCGGCAACGTCGGCGGTGCCGGGAGACACGGTGACCTACACAGTGACGGTGACGAACACGGGTGGTGCGGCGTTGACGGGTGCGACGTTCAGCGACGATCTGTCGGGCGTGCTCGATGACGCCACGTACAACAGCGACGCGGTGGCCTCGTCAGGCAGTGTGTCGCTGACGGGCTCGACCTTGTCGTGGTCGGGTGACCTGGTGCATCCGTCCGTACCGGTGACGATCACCTACTCGGTGACCGTGAGTTCCCCTGATGCGGGCGATCATGCGTTGACGAATGCGGCGGCCCCGACGGTGCCGGGTGGGTTGTGTTCGGACGGTTCGGCTCCGGTGGACGATCTGTGTCCAGCTGTGATCGTGCCCGTGCGGTCGTTCATGGTGGCGAAGGCGGCTTCGGTGTCGACCACTGTGCCGGGCGCCACGGTGACGTACACGTTGACGGTGACGAACACAGGTGGTGCGGCGTTTACGGGTGCGACGTTCAGCGACGAGCTGTCGGGCGTGCTCGATGACGCCACGTACAACAGCGACGCGGTGGCCTCGTCAGGCAGTGTGACGCTCACGGGCTCGACCCTGACGTGGTCCGGTGACCTGGCGTATCCGTCGGTTCCGGTGACCGTGACCTACTCCGTGACGGTGAACACCCCGGACGTGGGCGATCATGCCTTGATCAATGCGGCGGTGCCCACGATCCCGGGCGGGTTCTGCTCGGATGGTTCCGAACCGGTGGATGACCTGTGCCCACCTGGCAACGTGCCGGTGACCTCCTACACGGTGTCGAAGTCCGCGTCGGCGACGTCCGCGGTGCCGGGGGACACGGTGACCTACACGGTCACGGTGACGAACACTGGCGGTGCGGCGTTGACGGGTGCGACGTTCAGCGACGACCTGTCGGGCGTGCTCGATGACGGCACGTACAACAGCGACGCGGTGGCCTCGTCAGGCAGTGTGTCGATGTCGGGTTCGATCTTGTCGTGGTCGGGGGATCTGTCGTATCCGTCGGTGCCGGCCATGATCACCTATTCAGTGACCGTGAGCACCCCCGATACGGGCGATCATGCGCTGATCAATGCAGCGGTCCCGACGACAGCGGGTGGGCTCTGCTTCGATGGCACTGCTCCGGTCGACGGCTTGTGTCCGGCCGTGATCGTGCCGGTGGCGTCATTCACGGTGTCGAAGGCGGCGTCGGTGGCGTCTGCGGTGCCGGGGTCGACGGTGACTTACACGGTGACGGTGACGAACACGGGTGGCGCGGTCTTTACGGGCGCGACGTTTGATGATGATCTGAGCGCGGTGTTGGACGATGCGTCGTACAACAACGATGCGGTGGCGTCGGTGGGGTCGGTGTCGCTGGCGGGTTCGACGCTGTCGTGGTCGGGTGACCTGGTGTACCCGTCGGTGCCGGTGACGGTGACGTATTCGGTGACGGTCAACTCTCCGGATGAGGGCGACCATAAGCTCACCAATGCGGCGAATCCGACGGTCCCGGGTGGTTTCTGCGCGGATGGGTCCGCGCCGGTCGCCGGTGCCTGTCCCGCTGCGGTGGTGCCGGTGGTGTCGTACACAGTCGCGAAGGCGGCGTCGGTGTCGTCCGCGGTGCCGGGAGCCAAGGTGACTTACACGGTGACCGTCACCAACACGGGTGGCAGCACCTTCACGGGTGCCACTTTCTCCGATGCGCTGGCGGGCGTCCTGGACGATGCGACCTACAACGCGGATGCGGTGACCTCCTCGGGTTCGGTGTCGGTGACCGGCTCGGACCTGTCGTGGACGGGTGACTTGGTTTATCCGTCGGTGCCGGTGACGATCACTTACTCGGTGACGGTCAGCTCCCCGGATACCGGGGATCATGTGCTGACTAACGCGGCCGTTCCCACAGGCCCCGGTGGGTTCTGTTCGGACGGCTCCGCTCCGGTCGACGGCCTCTGTGCTGCCGTGCTGGTGCCGGTGACGACCTACACGGTGTCGAAGTCGGCGTCAGCGTCGTCGGCGGTGCCAGGGGCGAAGGTGACCTACACGGTGACGGTCACGAACACCGGTGGCAGCGCCTACACGGGTGCGACATTCTCCGATGCGCTGGCGGGCGTGTTGGACGATGCGACCTACAACAACGATGCGGTGGCCTCGGCGGGCAGTGTGTCGGTGACCGGCTCGGACCTGTCGTGGTCCGGTGACTTGGTCTATCCGTCGGTGCCGGTGACGATCACTTACTCGGTGACGGTCAACTCCCGGATTCCGGCGATCACGTGCTGACTAACGCGGCCGTCCCCACGGGGCCCGGTGGACTCTGTTCGGACGGCTCCGCCCTGGTCGACGGCCTCTGCGCTGCCGTTGTGGTGCCGGTGACGACCTACACGGTGTCGAAGTCGGCTTCGGTGGCGTCTGCAGTGCCGGGGTCCAAGGTGACTTACACGGTGACGGTGACAAACACGGGTGGGGCTCCCTTCACGGGCGCCACATTCACCGATGACTTGGCCGGAGTGCTCGACGATGCGGCGTACAACAGTGACGCGGTGGCCTCGTCGGGCAGTGTGTCGGTGACCGGCTCGACCTTGTCGTGGTCGGGTGACCTCGCGTTCCCGACGGTGCCGGTGACAATCACGTATTCGGTCACGGTGAACACCCCTGACTCGGGCGATCATGCGCTGACGAATGCGGCGGTCCCGACGGTGCCGGGTGGGTTGTGTTCGGACGGCACTGCTCCGGTGGGCGGTCTGTGTCCTGCCGTGATCGTGCCCGTGAGGTCGTTCACGGTGTCGAAGGCGGCTTCGGTGTCGTCTGCGGTGCCGGGTTCCAAGGTGACTTACACGGTGACGGTGACGAATACGGGTGGTGCGGCGTTTGCGGGCGCGGCGTTCACGGACGATCTGTCGGGCGTTCTGGATGATGCGACGTACAACGCCGATGCGGTGGCCTCTGCGGGCAGTGTGTCGGTGACCGGCTCGGACCTGTCGTGGTCCGGTGACCTGGTCTATCCGTCGGTGCCCGTGACGATCACTTACTCGGTGACGGTCAACTCCCCGGATACTGGCGATCACGTGCTGACTAACGCGGCCGTCCCCACAGGCCCCGGTGGACTCTGTTCGGACGGCACTGCCCCGGTCGATGAGCTCTGTGCTGCCGTGCTGGTGCCGGTGACGACCTACACGGTGTCGAAGGCGGCTTCGGCGACGTCGGCGGTGCCAGGGGCGAAGGTGACCTACACGGTGACGGTCACCAATACCGGTGGCAGCGCCTACACGGGTGCCACTTTCTCCGATGCGCTGGCGGGCGTGTTGGACGATGCGACCTACAACAACGATGCGGTGGCCTCCTCGGGTTCGGTGTCGCTGTCGGGTTCGACATTGTCGTGGTCGGGTGACTTGGTCTATCCGGCGGTGCCGGTGACGATCACCTATTCGGTGACGGTCAACTCCCCGGATACCGGGGATCATGTGCTGACTAACGCGGCCGTCCCCACAGGCCCCGGTGGGTTCTGTTCGGACGGCACTGCCCCGGTCGACGGCCTCTGTGCTGCCGTGATCGTGCCCGTGAGGTCGTTCACGGTGTCGAAGGCGGCTTCGGTGTCGTCTGCGGTGCCGGGTTCCAAGCTGACGTACACGGTGACGGTGACGAATACGGGTGGTGCGGCATTTACCGGTGCCACGCTCACCGATGACCTTGCCGGTGTGCTCGATGACGCGACCTACAACGCGGATGCGGTGGCCTCCTCGGGTTCGGTTTCGGTGACCGGATCGACGTTGTCGTGGTCGGGTGACCTGGCGTACCCGTCCGTGCCGGTGACGATCACGTATTCGGTGACCGCCAACTCGCCGATCACTGGCGACCACGTGCTCACCAACGCCGCGGTGCCCACCGCGCCTGGAGGGCTCTGCTCGGACGGTTCGGCTCCATTGGACGACACCTGCCCGGCCGTCCTGGTGCCGGTGACCGCCTACACAGTCTCGAAAGCGGCCTCCCTGACGTCGGCCGTGACCGGTTCGACGGTGACCTACACGGTGACCGTGGCCAACACCGGGCGTGCAGCGTTTGCGGGCGCGTCCTTCACCGATGACCTCTCAGGCGTGCTCGACGATGCGACCTACAACACGGACGCGATGGCCTCGGCGGGCAGCGTGGCACTGATCGGTTCGACGCTGTCGTGGTCGGGTGACCTTGCGTATCCGTCGGTGCCGGTGACGATCACCTACTCGGTGACCGTGAACGCGCCGGATCAGGGGACCACCAGCTCATCAACGCTGCCGTGCCCACGACCGCGGGCGGGTTCTGCGGGGACGGGTCCGCCACGCAGGACGGACTGTGCCCCGCGGTGGTCGTCCCGGTGCAGTCGTTCACCGTGGCGAAGGCCGCGTCCACTCCGTCGGCCGTGACAGGGTCCACGGTGACCTACACGGTCACGGTGACCAACACAGGTGGCACCGGCTTTGTAGGTGCCATGGTCACCGACGATCTGTCCGGCGTGCTCGATGACGCGGTGTACAACACCGACGCCGTGGCCTCGTCGGGCAGCGTGTCCGTCACAGGCTCGACGTTGTCGTGGTCGGGTGACCTGGCCTACCCGTCGGTGCCCGTCACGATCAACTACTCGGTGACGGTGAAGGCGCCGGACACGGCTGATCTGCTGCTGTCCAACGCTGCGGTACCAACCGTGCCGGGCGGAGTTGTGCCAACGCCACGCTTATCGCCCCGGACGCTTGTCCTCCGATCGTTGTTCCTGTCACGTCTTTCACGGTGTCGAAGGCCGTCGGCGAGCACCGCCGTGCTCGGTTCCAGGGTGACCTACACGGTGACGGTGACGAACACCGGAAAGGCAGCCTTCACCGGTGCCGCGTTCAGCGACGACCTCACGTCCGTGCTGGACGACGCGACTTACAACGATGACGCCGTCGCTTCCTCGGGCACCGTGTCGCGGTCGGGTTCCGCCCCTTTCGTGGACGGGTGACCTCGCGTATCCGTCCGTGCCGGTCACGGTGACCTATTCGGTGACGGTGAAGAATCCGGATCCGGGCGATTCGCGGCTCACGAACGCCGCGGTCCCGGAGCGTCCCAGGCGGATTCTGTTCTGACGGGTCTGCCCCGGTGGCGGGCGCCTGTCCGGCGGTGGTGGTGCCGGTGACGTCCTTCACAGTGTCGAAGGCGGCCTCGACCGCGTCCGTGGTGCCAGCCGGCGCGGTGACCTACACAATCACGGTCACGAACACCGGGCGGGCGGCGTTCCCCGGGGGCTGCGTTCATCGATGACCTGTCCGGCGTTCTCGATGATGCGACGTACAACACGGATGCGATGGCCTCCTCGGGCAGTGTCTCGGTGTCGGGCTCGATCTTGTCGTGGTCGGGTGACTTGGCGTTCCCGTCGGTGCCGGTGACGATCACGTATTCGGTGACGGTCAACTCCCCCGGATACCGGGGATCACTCGCTGAGCAATGCCGCGGTGCCGACGGTGCCGGGTGGGTTGTGTTGGACGGCTATCCGCCGGTGGGCGATACCTGCGTGGCTGTCGTGGTGCCGGTGATGGCGTATGCGGTGTCGAAGACGGCCTCGGAGTCGTCCACTGTTCCGGGGGCTACGGTGACCTGCACGGTCACGGTAACGAACACCGGGGTGCGGCCTTCACCAGTGCCAGTCTCAGGGACGACCTGTCGGGCGTGTTGGATGACGCGACCTACAACACGGATGCCGTCGCTTCTCGGGCACGGTCTCGCTCATAGGCTCAACCCTGAGCTGGTCCGGCGACTTGGCGTACCCGGGCGGTTCCCGTGACGATCACCTACTCGGTGACCGTGAAGGCGCCCCCCTGGGAGACCTGATGACCAACGTGGCGATTCCGACCGCTCCAGGTGGCAGCTGCACCCAAACCACGCTGTTCTGGTCACCGCAGGCGCCGGACGCCTGCCCGCCGGTCATCATTCCGGCGCAGTCGTTGACCGTGGTCAAGTCGGCCTCGCCGACGACCATCACGCACGTGGGGGAGCAAGTCACGTACACGTTCCTCGTGACAAACGTCGGCACGGAGCCCATGACGAACGTCTCGGTCTCGGACGCCTTCACGTTGGTGGGCAACCCGACCGGATTGTCGTCCATCACGTGCGGGGCGCTCACCTCGCCGGACGCTCCCTGCTCGGGACGACGCTCGCCACCTTGACGCTGGTCAGTCGGCCACCTTCCAGGCGACCTACACTGCCGTGGCAGCCGACATCAGCAACGGAATGGTCACCAATGCGGCCACCGCGACCGGCACACCCTTGGCCTGACGTCTTCGGTGACGTCGCCGATCTCCGAGGCGGCGGTCCCGGTCGCCCAGATCACCCTGGATCAAGTCGGCCTCACCGACGACCTTCAGCGCAGTAGGGGCGCGGTCACCTACTGTTCCTGGTATCCAACACCGGCACCGTGCCCTGACGTCGATCACGGTCACGGACCCGCTGGCGAATCTGTCCGCCATCGACTGCTCCGGCGTCACGCAGCTGGGCGTCGGTGGGTCCATCACCTGGCGACCTACACCACCACGCAAACCGATCTGGATGCCGGGCACGTCTACAACAAGGGGACAGTCACAGGGTCGACGTCGACGGGCGCCACCGTTTCGGACACATCCGAGGTGACGGTGTCGGCGACGCAGAATCCCAACATTACGGTCGAGAAGTCGACGACGACAGGGGCCTTCGCCGGTCCGGGCAGTGTGGTGACGTTCTCCTACCTGGTGAGGAACACCGGCAACGTGTCGCTTCAGGGCGTCTCCGTGGTTGACCCCATGCCGGGACTCTCGCCGCTGTCGTGCCCCACGACCCAGCTCGCGGTGGGGAATCGATGACCTGTACTGCGACCCACACCACGACCCAGAACGACGTGAAGAACGGTCTGATCGACAGCGAAGCGATCGCCAGCGGGACACCGCCGACGGGGCCACCGGTGACGGCCAGAGACAACGAGCCGGTCCCAGCCGAGCTGTTCACTGTGTCGAAGGCTGCCTCGGTGAAGCTCGGCGCTGCCGGGAACCCCAGGTCACCTACACCATTAAGGTCGCGAACACCGGTCGCGTGGGCTTCGAGGGTGCGAGCTTCACCGATGATTTGTCGGCGGTCCTCGATGACGCCAGCTACAACGCCGATGCCGTGGCCTCGGCTGGCACTGTGTCGGTGTCCGGGTCGATCTTGTCGTGGTCCGGTGACCTGGCCTATCCGCCCCTGCCGGTCACCATCACCTACTCCGTGACCGTCAAGGGATCCAGCCACGGGGACCGGCGGATGACGAACGCGGCCGTTCCGACAGTGCCGGGAGGGCTATGTGCCGACGGCACGCCGCCGGTCGCGAACCAGTGCGCGCCGGTGTTTAGTGACGGTGCCGCAGGCGCCGGTTCCTATCCCCTCGTTGTCGAGGACGGGTATTGAGGTGGCGACGTGGGTTGGCTTCGCCCTCGCCCTGTTGGCCCTCAGGAAGCGCCGGCTTGTGGCTCTCAGCTCGCCGTCGGCAAGGAGGCGCACGGTGAAAAGAAGCGTGGCGGTGGGCGTGCTCCTGTCAGGAGTGGCGCTGCTCGGCGTGGGTTGTTCGGGAGGCCCACTCCGAGCCCTGCCTCGCCGGGGCATCCCGACCCACGTTGCGAACGTGCCGGAGGACCGCAAGTCGGTCTCCTGACCGAATGCGCCGCGGCTGGCGGGGTGGCGCGCGGCCGGGACGGTGAAGAACCCCGGGTCGGCCTCGCGCACCTACACGGTGACGGTGTTCTTCACCTCGAAGGCGGCCACGGTGTTGGCGAGTGCCAGCACGACGGCCACCGTCGATCCGGGGAAGGAAGCGGAGTGGTCCGTCAACGCCACGTTTGCCGCCCCCGAGGGCACCCGATGTGTCCTTCGGGGCGTGGCGGGCGGCACAGGCGGGAACGGCGAACTCGTTCCCATGAGCATCCGTCCAACGGACGGTGGCCGTTGAGGGGCCGTGGGCGGGGGTTGAAGAAGCAAGGGGCGGAGGCGCGAGGTGCGGGGCGTCCGGGCCAACCAAGCCTGGACGCGCGACATGGCGTAGCGACCTTCTCCGAGGGCGGCGGTCGCTTTCCGGATCGCCTCAGGGACCCGATTTGCCGTCCATCGCGGTCTGGGCCGTGGCGAGGCACTCGTGCGCCTTCAGAGGTCCTTGAAAACATTGTCAGGGGTGGTTTCTCGTTGA
Organism: Micropruina sp.; assembly: GCA_016716635.1. Classification (GTDB taxonomy): domain Bacteria; phylum Actinomycetota; class Actinomycetes; order Propionibacteriales; family Propionibacteriaceae; genus JADJVZ01. The sequence goes on along the minus strand of JADJVZ010000014.1, from coordinate 4,201 downwards.
TGATCTGGTCGACCAACTGGAGTTCTTCGGCGAAGCGCGTGGTGTCCTCGGAAGCCGCGGAACCCGACGCTTCCAGGCGCGCGGCCTCGGCCGCGCGGCGAGCAAGCCGACGCAGCAACACGCTCGTCCCAACACCACCGCTACCGCGGCGACGGCGCTGAGCACTAATAACGTCCCAGACTGCACGGGTAAGCATCCCCCCTACGAGCGTTATGGCAGGCGGGGATCGAGTAGACTCTCAGGATTAGTAGACGCGCCCCCGTGCCAGAAAGAGTGGTACGGGGCGCGTCGTCGAGCAGTTTCTAGGTGGGATCGACGATCTCGCAGAGGGTTTCCCCGTTCCCCCACCGGGAACCGGCGACGGCCTTCAGGCGTGCCACCACGCCGGCCCGGTGGGCCGTGATCGCCTGCTCCATCTTCATGGCCTCGAGCACGACGATGAGGTCACCTTCGGAGACGGCATCGCCGTCGTGGACGGCCACCTTCAGGATCGTGCCCCGCATCGGCGCGGTGAGGGAGTTGCTCGAAGGTGCCTTCGCTTTGTGGTCGCCGCGGTCGCGCCTGATCGGCTTCTTGGCGGTGGCGACCCGTGCGGGGGGCGGCCAGCGCGCTGGGCAGCTTCACTCCGGATGCGCCGGCCAGTTCACCTCGACGACAAACGTTTCCCTTCTCTCTGCCTCGGCGGTGCCGAGAATGCCGGTGTAGGCCGGGATGCCTCCGGAGAACCCGTCTCGATCCAGCGGGTGTGGACGCCGAACGTGCCGTCCGGCGGCCGTGAAGGCGGGAGTCGTCGGGACGCGTTGATGGAACGGGATGACCGTTGGCATGCCGTCCAGGACGGTCCTCGGACAGCGCGCGTCGCGACGTCCGATGGCCTGCTCGCGGTCGGCGCCCGTGACGATGATCTTGGCGACGAGGCTGTCGAAGGAACCGGGTACGGCCATTCCCGCGAGGTACCCGGTGTCCACACGGACGCCAGGCCCCGTGGGTGGCGCCAGGCCGTCAGCGCGTCGGGTGCGGGCATGAAGTTCCGGCCGGGATCCTCGGCGTTGATCCGGGATTCGATCGAGTGGCCGCGAACCGCCGGATCGTCGGCCCAGTTCCTCGCCGTCGGCGATGCGGAATATTTCGCGGACGAGGTCGATGCCCGTGACCTCTTCGGAGACCGGATGCTCGACCTGGAGGCGGGTATTCACCTCGAGGAGGAGATGGTGCCGTCCTGACCCACGAGGAACTCGCAGGTGCCCGCACCCACGTAGCCGGCCTCACGCAGGATGGCCTTGGAGGAGGCGTACAGCTTGCTGATCTGGTCATCGGTGAGGAACGGCGCGGGAGCCTCTTCGACGAGCTTCTGGTGGCGACGCTGTAACGAGCAGTCGCGTCGAGATCACCACGACGTTGCCGTGGCTGTCGGCCAGGCACTGGGTTTCGACGCCGCGGACGATCGCGGTAGCGCTCGACGAAGCACTCACCGCGGCCGAACGCCGTGACCGCCTCGCGTGTTGCGGACTCGAACAGTTCGGGGATCTCGTCGCGGGTGCGGGCCACTTCAGGCCTCGTCCGCCGCCGCCAAAAGCGGCCTTGATGGCGACCGGCAACCCGAACTCGTCGGCGAACGCGACAACTTCGTCGGCGTTCGCGACGGGATCGGACGTGCCTGGAACCAAGGGAGCCCCAGCCCGCTGCGCAATGTGGCGTGCCTTGACCTTGTCACCCAGCGCATCAATCGCCGCGGGTGGAGGGCCGATCCAGATCAGGCCGCGCGTCGAGGACGGCCTGCGCGAAGCTCGCGTTCTCCGCCAAGAAGCCGTAGCCCGGATGAACGGCGTCGGCGCCGGACCGCGCTGCGATATCCAGGACCTGGCAGCATCCAGATACGTCTGGGCGGGTGTTGCCCCATTGAGAGCGAAGGACTCATCGGCAAGCTTGACGAAAAGAGAATCGGCATCGGGGTCGGCGTAGATCGCGACGCTGGCCAAACCGGCGTCTTTGGCGGCTCTGATGACCCGGACGGCGATCTCGCCACGGTTGGCCACGAGGACCTTTGGTGATCGGCATGCGCGCAGTCTAGAACTACTCGTCGGGCGCGGGTGAGGTGGACGTCCCGCGAGTCTCAAACTCCGTTGTCCCAGGCGCTCATGGACGCCCGTGCGATGCTTGGCGCGTGACGATGCAGAGCCGGGCCTGGCGCGACGGGGGGCAGGTGGCCCAAGACTTCCCGCTGGAAGAACTGGACGTCTGGTTGGCTACCCCGGAAGCGTTGGTGGGTTGGACCTTTGTCAGCCCCGAGCCAGATCTGCTGGCCAAGCTCGCAGAGGAACTCGGGTTCGATCCGCATGCGTCGAAGACGCTGGCCCCGGGAGCGCCCAAAACCACCCGGCACGCCTCCCACTTGTTCTTTCACCTGTTACACCACCGACCTGGTCCAGGACGACGCAGGATTGTGGGAACTGGCAACCTCACGGGTCTCTGCGTTCGTGGTGCGGCAGGGGCTCATCACCGTCCGCGACGGCGCCGGGCTCCAACATGGCCGAGGTGTTGGATCGCTGGACGGCCGACGGGCTTTGAGGCTGGTGTTGGCGGCCTCGTCCACGGCCTGCAAGACACGATCGTGGACGGCCACTTGACACATCCAAACGATGGATGACGCCTGGGAGGGGCGAGGACCTGCTTTTCGACGAGAAGATCCAATCGGCGGCGGTCCAGCAGCGGGTGTTCGGGATGCGCAAAGCGCTGGTGCTCTGCCGGAGGATCGTGCTCTCCCCATGCGCGAGGTGGTGGCGAGTATCCAACGCCGCCGTTGGAGGAATGCCGCGGGCGCTGGAGGGGGCTACGATCTTTATGACCACGTGATCCGTGCGTCGGAATGGACGGAGTTCGTTGGCGCGACTGGTCACCAGCGTTTTCGAAACCAATCTGTCGCTGCAGGATTCACGCCTCCAACACGATCATGAAGAAGCTGGCGGGGTGGGGTGCGATTATCGCGATCCCGACCGCGGTGACGGGTTTGGCCAAAACGTGCCCCTACCCGGGGGGTACAGCAGGGCGTTCGGCCTCTACCAGTCCGCCGCGTTGATCACCGTGGGCACCGTCGGGTTGTTCTTCCTCTTCCGGAAGTTCGACTGGCTCTGAGTCGCGGCGTCCGGCTCAGGGAAGAAAGAGGGCCACGCTCAGCGTCACGACCCATAGCAAGCCCAGCGCTTGGAGCGTGCGGTCGTGGATGACGACCCTCTTCTGGGGCGCCCGCCTCTCCCGCATCGATGCGCATCGCGTACCGCAGGATGGCGAGTGAAAGGGCGATGGATAATGGCCGTCAGGTGATGCCGAACGGACGGTTCGCGCGAGTCGAAGGCCCCATGGGCGCGTGGGGCGACAATAACGACGCCGCCGCAGATAAGTCTGGTCCAGATCGACCTCAGGTAGCTGACCGTCACATCGTCAATGAGCGCGGCGTTCCGGCCCTCAACGCCCAGCTCAACGATCTCCAGTAGCGCTTGCAGGAAACCATGAACAGGGACCGAAGCCCGCCGCAAAGCAGGAGGACCATTGGGAAGCGGGATGTCGGAGGACGCGAAACGCCGCCCGCCTGGCCCGCAGCCAAGAACCCATGGCCACGATCGCGATGTCGATCAGTGGCACCGTCGTCTTTCCACCCCAAAACATGTAGCCGACTTGCAGCGCGAAGGTGACCAAGGGTCTGGCCAGTAACCAGGGTGGCCGATCGCGGGCGGCAGTCAACCCTGCCGCTCCGAGGATCGCGGCGAGGCTCAGTCGCGAATCAGGGTTTCGAGTTCTCCTGACGCGACCATGGACGCAGGCGCTTCTGCGGGTGGAGGCGATCACTGCCTCGGCATGCGCAGACGTCATTGATGTAGAGTAGATCGGGGAACTCACCAAGATGGCAGGCCGTAAGCAGCGCGAAAAAGGCTACCCTCGTACGATATGTGCCAGCGTCAGTTGGCGGGCCCGCCGCCAAGGCACGGCGGAAACGAAGCGCGTTCTTCAGCGCCCTGCTTCGGGCGGAAGAGGAACTCGGGCGATGGCCGGAACTTTCGCGGCCTAGTGTGGCCTGCTTCTCCTCACCTCCATGATGGCGGTCCTCACCCTACCGGGAGGCCACGTTAGCTCCGGCTGTCGTTGTGCCTCCTGATGGCGCGAGGCCCCAGAAGCTATCGACACAGGGGACTGTGAGCCGGGACAC
>JADJVZ010000013.1 GCA_016716635.1 Micropruina sp. | reverse complement strand
TCGATGCTGTTCCACCCATCGGCCAACATCGTTGACCACTTCCGCGGAGCTGAAGACGTGCTGCTCTGGGCCGGCATCCAGGATCGAATCACGGCTCGGCAACTTCTCGAAGAAGGCGGGGCACATCTCCCAGTCGACCTGGCCACGACCCTGGACACCAACACCGCGCTCTGGACGGTGTGGCTGGACCGATATCGCGCATCGGCACACGAGATCGAGATGGAGTTCAACCTCATGAACCCAATCCCCTTCCCGGACTGGCCTCAAGTCAGGGCCCTCCTGGCCGACGAAATCATTCCAGGCACCCGTGTCGCAGTCGTCAACAGCGACCCAGTCGCTGACGACCGACCGAGCTACAAGCCGACCCCGGACGATGCCTCAGGGCAATGGAGGCCAGCTCGTGACCTCAGCACGATTTTCGTATCCGGAAACGTCATGGCGCGGGGGCTCACCCTGGAGGGGTTGACAACCGCGCTCTTCCAACGTTCGTCCACGACTCCGCTGGCCGATACCCAGATGCAGATGCAGCGCTGGTTCGGGTACCGCGGCTCCTACATCGAGTTGTGCCGGGTTTTCGCCTCCTCAGACCAACTGGACTTGTTCGGGTCTTACCACGACATCGACGAGGCAATCCGAACGGCCATCACCGAGCGGATGGCCGGTGGCGCGCCCGAGCCTGCCGTCCTTCAAGGTCTGAACTTCTCGGCCACCGGCAAGATCGCCAACACCGGCAACGTCCCTCTGTCGCCGGGCTCCCAGCCCTTCGTCAAGGTCATCAACAGCGGACTCCAGCCCGACCCGAACGTTGAACTCGCCGCCGATCTGTTTGGGTCCGCGCCCTCAAGCCAACTGATGGGGGGTCGATCCGTCCGCGGGCAGATCCTGGACGACCCTCTCAGCCTCACGCAGGCCGCCCACCTGCTCGATCGTCTGAGCTTCGACTCCTACCGGCCGGGCACCGAGAGCCTTGTGGCCCTCCACTGGGAGCAAATCGAAGCTCGCGTGGCGGCCTTGGGCGCCCTCGACGATCCCGGCCTCTACAGGCCGCCGCAGGCTGGTGGCCCTGGCGACGCATCGAGGCGCCCCTGCCCCCTACGCGATGGCTGCCTACCTGCGACTATGGGCGGCGAGCTTGACCCGACCAGTGCGTGGCCTGTTCGTCACGGGCCAGCCTGGAGCGCTTTGGTCCATGGCCGACCTCCAGCAGAAGGTGCTCCATCAGCCCAAGTTCTGGGTGGGCATTCGCTACGGGATGGGGTCCCGGATCAGCAGCGGTCCCTTGTCCCAATTGCCGTTCGATGTGCGGGCAACTACCAAGAACGTACAGGCGGATGAACTCACTACGACATGGGGGGCCAACGACCCCGCGGCCGGCCCCGGTGACTACCGCGGCGACGTGTACTTCGACTATTACCACCGCAACGAGCCGCTTCCCAGAACCACCGGCGACTCATCTTGGCGACCAGCTGGCTCAGACGGCCAGATCTTGTTCTACGTCAACCAACATTCCGGCCAACCACACCCCGCAGTCGCAGTGGGTGTGTGCATCCCAGCCGGCGGCCCTGAGCAGTTCGCAGCCACGCGTGCCGGTGTACTGCTGACTTGAGGAGCGAAAACCCCGATGAATACTTACGAAGAAGTCCTCACGGACATCGCCGCCCTCCCCAGCGGGGTGGCCGGCAACAACCGTGACATACGCTGGCTCACCCAAGCGAACGTGATTGGCGTCGCGCGCGACCCGTTGGGTCGCCTTGAGGTGTTCTTGGCAGGACCCCAACTAACGCCGAGGACTGCCACGCTCAAGAGCGCGATCGAGTTTCACGCGTGGCACCGCGCTCAGGGACAGCCGCTGAGTGCGACTCGTCTGCTCTTGCCCGCCTTCGGCCACTTCGACCATGTGGGGGCATTCATCTGCACTGAACTCCTGCGCGAGGGTGCCGAACGAGATATCGAAAGGGCGTTCGCAGTCACCGAGCCCATCATCGAGCTAGCCATTAAGCGACTTCAACTGTCTGAGGCAGCCCTGCTCGGTCTTGCCGGTGAGTTGCTCCTACTCGATGCCGTAAGCCGTAAGGCAGTGGACCACCAAGTTGCACAGGTTGTTCAGGCATGGGACGGCTGGCGCCGCTCCGCACGCGACTTTACCTGGGATAGGACCGGGCTGGAGGTCAAGACCACGACGCGCGCCACATCACACCACACCATCCAGGGGCTGCATCAGATCGAGGCCGCCGACGGGAGCGACGGTGGGACCCCGGAGGAACGCCTCCTTCTCGTGAGCATCGGCCTGCAGCAATCGGATCCGAGCAGCAACTCCTTCGCCATCCCCATGCTCGTCCAGCGCATCATCGATCGTCTGGAAGCCACTGGGAGCCATGGTGAAGTCGATGCGTTCACGACTCGAGTGGCCACATACGGCTCGGAATCCCAGTTCGGCTACAACCACACCACCATGTCGACCGATGCCCCGTTCACCACGTCCTTCACGACTGCCTTCGTGCGAGGCTACGACATGGCGGATCCGAGGATCGAAATCCTCCGTCGCGATGACGTGTCCACGCATCACCACGTCGACGCGCAATCCGTGACTTTCTGCATCAACTTGCCGGCCACAGTCAGTGCCGACAACCCTGTCGTTGGGGCCAACCGCGTGGCAGGGGTAGTCCTCGGAATGACCAACCCGCCCCCCCCCCGCCCCCCGCCCCCCCCCGGCGGCCCGCCCCCCCCGGCCCCCCCCCCCCCCCCCGCCCCCCGCCCGGGCCCCGCCCCCCGCCGGGCCCCCCGGGCGCCCCCGCGCCCCCCCGGCCCCCCGCCCCCCGCCGGCCCCCCGCCCCCGGGCCCCCCCCCGCCCCCCCCCCCCCCCCCGCCCCCCCCCCCCCCCCCCGCGCCGGCCCCCCCGCCCGGCCCGGGCGGGCGCCCCCCCGGCCGCCCCCCCCCCCCCCCCCCCCCCCCCCGCCCCCCCCGCCGGCCCCCCCCCCGCCCCCCCCCCCCCCCCCCCCCCGCCCCCCCCCCCCCGCCCCCCCCCCGCCCCCCCCCCCCCCCCCCCCCCCCCCCCCCCCGGCCCCGCCGCCCCCACCGCCCCGCCCCCCCCCCCCCCCCCCCCCCCCCCCCCGCCCCCGCCGCCGCCCCCCCCCCCCCCCCCCCCCGCCCCGCCCCCCCCCCCCCCCAGCCCCCCCCGCCCCCCCCCCCCCCCCCGCCCCCCCCCCCCCCCCCCCCCCCCCCCCCCCCCCCCCGCCCCCCCCCCCCCCCCCCCCCCCCCCCCCCCCCCCCCCCCCCCCCCCCCCCCCCCCCCCCCCCCCCCCCCCCCGCCCCCCCCCCCCCCCCCCCCCCCCCCCCCCCCCCCCCCCCCCCCCCCCCCCCCCCCCCCCCCCCCCCCCCCCCCCCCCCCCGCCCCCCGCGCCCCCCCCCCCCCCCGGGCGCGCCCCCCGCCCCCCCCCCCCGGGGGCAACACACCGCCACACAAGGCCCCGGAACCACCCGGCCCCCCCCCCGCCCCGGACCCGCACCCCCCCCCCCCCCGCCCCCGGGGCCCCCCCCGCCCCCCCCCCCCCCCCCCCCCCCCGCCCCCCCCCCCCCCCCCCCCCCCCCCCGCCCCGCCCCCGCCCGCCCGGCCCGCCCGGCCCCCGCCCAGGGCAGGCAGGCCGGCTGGAATGTGGAGGCCGTTCGGCAGATCCTCATCGATCCCGTGAGAACACCTCACCCGTGTCAGCGTCGATCAAGTCATCGCTGTCCAGCAGGGTGAACTGGGGATCGGCGGGATGTACGTCCTCTTCACGCAGGAGTGCCCGCAGGTCCGCCTCGAGCGCCGCCAGACGTCGCCCGGACGCCGCTTCACTGATGTGACGAGTGTGACGACTCCGGGCTGGCCACGGCTGGTGGTCGTCGTCGCAGGACTGCTTGAGGCGCTGCCGCATCCTGTCGACGAAGCCAGGCAGGACGTAGCGATGCCAGTTCTCCAGAATGTCGGAGGTCGGAGCGTGGCCCGCCCGTCGGCGCTGGTCGGCTACAACGGCGAGTTCGTGGACCAGGTGCGGGTGCAGCGGCCAACAGTCCGGGATGCACGTCCCTCCCGATGCCTCCCACACGTACTCGGAGTTGATCCACTCAACGACCTGATCGAGCCACAGCCACAGCTCCCATCGCAGCCCTCGCTCCAGACAGGTCGTCGGATCCCACGGACGCGGCAGGTTGGCCGGATTACCCAGCTTCCGCTTCCGTTCCTCGCTGCCGTTCTGGGCCTCCCAAAGGTCGTGGTAGGCCTTCTGGACGCGGCTGCCTGGCGCTGGGAAGCCCAGCACCAGCGGCTCGGCCAAACTCGTCCAGTCACCAACCATGGCGTTGCGCTTCCACGAGGGCTGCGGCTGTCCGCGCCTCCACGTCGCGGACATCGGCGTGTCCGGCGGCGAGTCGCTCGCGAAGCGCTCGCTGCTGGGCGAGGAGTAGTTGGCCGTCTCTTCCCTCGCTGCACCGGTACAGCCGGGCGATGATCGGTCTGGCGTTCTCGGCGATGACGAGTGCCTGCTTGTCCGGGAGCTGCCGGAGGCTCCTCCGGGACGCAGAATCGGGATCTCCTCGGGTGGATCGTGCGTCCCCTTCCGCCGCCCATCTGCCACGACGATCGAGGCACCCGGACGCGGCCCACCAGGTCGGAGACCTCCTGGTTGAACGACACGTCCTTCGAGCCTCCGAACCACACAAGGACGTTGGTGAGCCCCACCAGTGCGCGGGCCTCCTGCTCGCCGAAGATCGCCGCCAACTGCCGGAATGTCTGGGCGGCGTAGATGAACGACAGGCCCAGCGCTCGTTCGTTCGCCATCCGAGTCCGCAGTGTCGGGAGCGGCGCGGTGGACGGCAACTCGTCCAGGCAGGCCAGCATCGGCGGACATAGGCGTCCGTGCCTGCTGGCGTTGGCCTGCTTTAGCGCTGTGTCCAGGACATGCTCAGCCACCGCGGTCATCAACGGGGACGCCGACGCGTAGGGATCCTCACGACCGAGCAAGTAGACGGTCCCACGCTCACGGATGATGTCGGCGACGTCGGTGGCGGGGCGGCGCTCCGATGGCACACAGCGGCGCCGGATGTCGTCTTGGAAGAAGAGGGACATAGCCTGCTGGACCGTCGTGATCGTGTTCGCGCTCGTGCGTTCGTCTCCGCGAAGCGCGCCTTGCAGGAGACCCGCCCACAATGGATCGGAATGTGGGTGTCGCCGCAGGATCTCCTCCGGCTGGGAGGTCGACAACGGCTTGGCGACCCACATCAAGAGGTCATCGAGGGTCTTGCCGGTGAGCGCTGCAGCGTGGAAGTAGGCCATCAGCACCTTTGCGGCCTCCGCGGCGTAGAACCTGGCTGCGGCGTCCCCCGACCCGTGACTTGTGCCGTGGATGGTCCCCGCCGTGAACGCCTTGGCTCGCCGTTCGGACACCATGCGGTCGACGCACCCTGCGATCGGGTCCCACACGAGCTCCGGCAGGCCAGGGACGAGCCCGAACGGGTCGAGCACGACGCACGGGCGTCCGTCCTTGGAACGTTCAGGCAGGGACAGGAGCAGGTCGTCGGGCTTGGTGAGGGTGACGAGCGCGGCGCCGGGGGCGTGGATGAGCGCCGGCGTCAGCAGGTCCAGCGTCTTGCCGGACCCCTGCGGGCCGATGACGCCGGCGGTCCGGTCCCACGGGCACCACAGCGCCCCCGACATCGGCTGGTAGCCGACCCCGATCCGCCACCCCACTTGTGCCGGGTCGAACCGACTCGGCCGGCTGCGCCGACTCCCGCCGCTGGCTTGGGTAGCGGTCACCGTGTCCCCCCTCTCCGTGCCGGAAAGAGGTCCGGTCGCACCACATGGCGCACCTTCCACAGCCGGTCCTCCCCGAGGAGCTCGTGCGCTTCGGCAACCGTCGCCATGCCGCGCATCCGTGCCGGCCCCCACCGATGCCAAGCCCACACACCCGTCACGGTGAGCAACATGGTCGTGAGGATGCCCGTCACGCCGAGCCATACCCACAGGGTCTCAGGGCTGGCCACGGGGTGGACGCCGGACAGCCCGGCAGCGGCGTCACCAGCCAACAAGCCCGGGAGACTCTTGACGAGATCGCCCGCGGGGGGCCATCGCCACCCAGCGCCGGCGAACCAGTTTGCGAACGATCGGCTCAGCTGGCAGACGACGATCCCCGAGGCGATGATCGCGCAGACGACGGCCGTGGGGATCTCCCACGTCCAGGGGTACTGGTCCTCCACGCGCTCCCGCTGCATTACGGCTCCTCCGATCCACCTACATAACGGGTCGCTTGCCGGCTTCGGGGACAGCAATTAGCTGACTGGATCGCAGCCACTGATGTTGTCACCTCTCAGGGCAGACGCATGGGCGCCACTGCCCCACTGCTCCTGCCCGACACCGGGCAGTTCACAATGTCCGGCCAGAGATCGGTGACGACGCCACAGGCAGATGCCCAGCGCCCCTTGCCTCCCGCCACTCGCCGTGGACCTACTGCCCGATCAGCGCATTGAACAACTTGATCGGTGTGCGATCCAAGACGTAGGTGTCGGACACAGTGACGTGCGCCAACCCTCGGCCATGAAGCTCGGTGGTCGCTCGGCGGACTTCAGGGTTCCAGTGGGCATCTTCGTGGCGCCAGAGGGGGTGTCCGATTACGATGGCTGCGCCCGGCCCCTCAGGCGCGATTAGGGCTGGCAAACCGTTCACCACGGCCTGTTCGACCCGAATGTGCTGGCCGTAACCGTCGGAGAAGCTCTGCATCAACGCCGCTGTACGGTCTGCCCAGTTGGCCGGGTCGAGCGGCCGGCCGAGGGCCAGATCGACCACGTCCAGCCCCAGTCTCCAGTCGAGGGCCCAGTGGCTGAAGCGGTTCTCGTAGTTGCGAAGACAACCGGGGCATGAGGACGTGCACGCAACTCGGTGAGGCTCGTCTCGGAGCCGCTGCCCGGTCGTGTCCCGAATCGAGTTGAGCAACTTGTCGAATGTTGTGGCTGCGCCGAGTTCGACGGCATAACCAGCGCCGTTGTCGAGGGCATCCGCGAGAAATACTCGTGCTGAAACAGTCGCGCCAGTGCGAGTCGGCTGGAGACCGACGTCAGGTTCGGACTGCTCGATGTCGAGGTATTCCTTCGCTGCGTTGCGCAGGAGTTCAGCGAATGAGAGAAGCGCTCCCTTTCCTGCAGGACAGGATCGCTGCAATGTCGCAATCGCACCGTCGGGAAGTGGAAGTGCGTCGAGGCCGAGAAGCAGCACGTCGGTGCGACGAACCTCTCCGATCGCAGCCGGCTCAAGCGCTTGCCCACCTGTCCGCATGAAGTCCGGAAGCGGCTTGCGGTACAGATCCCTGTTCGGCGCGATCACCGATCCGTCGGACAGTCGGCTCAGGTTGAAGAGCTTCCGATTATTGTCGTTGACCGCGACTACTTCGGCCTGCTCCAGCAGGCGCAGTGAAACCCCACGCAGTCGGATCTCGTGACCAAGCCCCACATTGGTCGAGAGTTCGGAATAGCCCGCGTACATCGGACTGATGTGGTTGTCGTCGTAGTCCGGTTGACTGTAGATCGTCCGGTACCCCTCCGGCTGATACAGAGAGAATGCCCGCATCTCTTCTCCGCAAACCGCGCAACTCAGCGCATCGCGGGTTGGTCGCGTATCGAGGCTTCCACATTGGCCGCAGCGGTGGACAGGTAGAGGTATCCCCAGAGGGTCTCTTGCGTGTGCCTTGTTACCGCTGAACGTGTATGCGGCAAAACCTACTGCGAGGTGTTCGGCCCCGTCCTTGACCACGACGGCGCCGGGCGCGAACGCGGTGATCGACATGCCGAGATCACGGTCGGCCACCCGGTTGCGCTCGGCGTCAGCCTTGGTGCGAACTGGCTTCGAGTACAGGGGCGCACGCGAGTGGGAAAACCGAACATCGGCAACACGCCCGCGTTCGCAAGGAGTTCACTCAGTTCCTCATGCTGAAAGTAGGGGTTGCCGACGGCCTCGTCAATGTCGCCAACAAGTTCTGTTCGCGCCCACGCCTGGAGTTCACCGACGCCAAGAGCTGTGTAAGCACTGAAGCGCTCACACACGCCGTCGACGTCGGTCGAGGCCGCGAGCCACGCCTCGACGTCGAGCCTGCGAGACGGCCAGTCGTTCGTGAGCCCGAAGGTGCCATGAATGCTGTCACCCGTTCGTCTCGGTGGGTTTGGTCCTGCTAGAAAAGCTCTGCGGAGCAGTTCGGCGGCGATGACTCGGCGCACGATCCTCGGACGAGACAGGTCGATAAACGGTGCAGGCGGATCGGCCGCGGTCATCTTCTCTGGCGCCTGGAAGTAGTAATCATCATGCGCACGGTCACGGGAAACGGTTACTGCGAACGAAAATGGCTGCCCCGATCTACCCGCGCGTCCAACGCGCTGCTGGTAATTGAACCTCTGCGGGGGCATGTTCGCCATTGCCACAGCCCGCAGTGAGCCTATGTCGACGCCAACCTCCATGGTGGTGGTCACCGAGAGGAGATCATACGGGTCGGCGAGCGCGCTTTCCGCAGGCGCTGGCAGCACAGCCCCCTTGAACAACCGTTGCCGCGTGCGTTGGTCGCCGAGACGCGTCTGGCCGGTCAACTCGGCTACCCGCATTCTTCGGAGTGGCTGGGAAGCCAGCCATCCGTAGTAGTCCATCTCCTCGGTTCGATCCTGTTCGACCAGCACTCCGGCCGGGCACTCCTCGTTGGTGCAGACTCCGGCGGACGGGTGGAGGTGGGTCCTGTCGCAGTTCTCGCAGACCCAGACCTTCTCGCCAGGCGTCCGCAGTTCCAACGCATCCTGGCCGGTTTGAGTCTTCAGCACCCAAGTCTCGTCCGTGACACGGTTTGTTCGCAGGAACTCGCCGAGGGTCGCGACCAGCATCTGCCAGTCAATCTGGTGCTTCACAGCTACACGCTTCAGGTATGTAGTTACGCTCTTCGGGGCGGCGCTGGTCTGTGCGCCATACCCACCTTCAAAACGCTTCGCGATCCCAAGTAGGCGGACCACGCTCGCCATGACGTCTCCGGCCACGTCTGCGGAGATCCCCCAGTTGTCGGGCACGTCCGGGCGAACACGAACGACGCCCAGCCTCGTCGACTCAAGATCTCGCGATGCGCGATCGAACACGGCCTCTGCAACGGCTGTTGCCGTGAGGCGGAACCGATCCTGCCGGACAGGGCGCGCGACGGCGTCCGGCAGAGGCACCCATGCACCAGAGCTTGGCGGGTCGTAGGCACGGTACCAAGGAGCGTCTCCCTCGCTCTGTGAGACGGAGGGCCCGGGGCCAGCGGGATTCACGCCGACCTCGATCATCACCCTCTCGGCGTCGTGCACGAGAGTCGACCACGGCAATGCCGCACTTTCCTGCTCAGCTGCCGCGATCGTCGCCAAGTCGGCATCGTCGGCCGCACCAAGTCGCTCGAGCCGGAGCTTGTCGTAGAGTTCACGTCGACCCGCCCTAGCCTTCTCTGCCCGAATCAGTTCATCCCCATGCAAGTCCCCGCGGAGAAGCGCTCGCAGCACAGGAACCGGGTTCTCGCGGCCGTGGAGCAATTGCCGGACAACTTGACGTACCTGGTCTCGGAAATTGTTGAGTGCGATCCCTGCAGCAATGCGGGCGGAGTCGTCGCGGCTGTCTGTAAAAACGATCGTTCTTGATTCTGACGCTTCGGACCCAAGGCTCCGGAACAGCTGCGACACCGCCATCTGGTTGAGTTGCGACCGGCCGGACGTGTGAGCTCGGATCGGAGAGCGCACATTCCCCGCGAAGTAGACCGCTGCGTCACGGTTTTCCTGGCTACCTCCGCATCTTGGGCAGACCTCCGGAAGCGCTGGGAGCGCGAGGCCGCGCTCCTCTCCGGCGTTGTGGCTCAGAACAACCGCGGAGATTCCGTCCGATGTCTGTCCCAAGGTGAGCGCCCCGAGTTTGGGGTCCCAGGTCGCTGCTCCGAAGTTGGTCTCGATGATCGCTTGGTCCTCATCGATGTCCGCCGGAAGCCTGTGGCGGTTTGGCGCATCCGGCACTGGCGAGCCCAACCACAGCCAGCGGTACTCGTCGTCGTTCCTCCGGAAGACGAAGTCACCGGAGTTGTCGCCTGGGATGACAGGAGTGGTCGACATCACGACTGCGCCACGATCAGGACGATCCACGATGTAGCCACCAAGGCTGACATCCCCGCACTCGAAGCAGTAAAGGAGTTCAAGGACCCGGGCGCCACAGTCCAGGCATGTGGATCGTGGAGTGTCGTACATGCGGCCAACTCGGCGAGGCTCGGCGCCAGTGCCGCCTAGGCAACGGGGGTCCGAGCAGGCCCACAACCCTCGCATGCCGCGCATCATGACGTGGCCGCGAAACTGGAGTGGGGGGTTGACGACCCTACCCAGTCCGTCGAGCATCCGTGCGAGGGCCGCGTCTCCGTTCGGGGTGTTGCCGAACAGCCGAGCCGCCACCGTGTCGATCCGCGTGGCTTTCGGTCGCGAGTCCATGGGGTCGATGCACGTGGCGGCAATCGCCTCTGCCCATTGTTCGCGGACCGCAGTCGATGCAAGCTCCTCGGCCTCGACGTCCAGCACGTGCTGCGGCGTCGGTTTTGGGCCCGCCTCAAGAGTCCGCGGCTGGCCCGGGTCGATGACGAAGGAAGCCCTGTCCACCCCGAAGAATCGTTCGAGGTATTCGAGGCCGGAGTCGTCGCCGGGTAGGGATGCGCTCGTGGCTATGATTCTGAACTGGCCCGAGGACGGCTGAAGCCCAAGTCGCGATGCGAGGTTCCGCACGACCATCCCGACCTCCGCGCCGGTGCTGCCGCGGTACAGGTGGAGTTCGTCGACGACGAGGGTGAAGACGTTGTCCAAGGACTGCGCCAACCACCGCCTGGTGGAATTGAAGATCGGCTCTTCAACATCCCGCATGAGCATGACGTTCAACATTGAGTAGTTCGTAACCAGGACATCGGGTGGAGTTGAGATCATGTCCCATCGCGTGACGAGTTCGCCGGCGTGCGGGTCTTGGAACTGGCTCACTAGGTCCGTGTCATCGATTCGGGTCAGTCGCGCGTTCAGCCTCGCGAGTTCCCGCATGTCGCGCGCCACGTCCGAAGCCGGTCCCACAGAGGCCTTGCCCGATGGGACGCCACCAGAGCCGGGTGTCGCTCCCGTGTACCGCCCGAACCAGATGTCGATCGGGGACTCCTGCTCGCGTAGCCTGCGCACAGCGCGTCGTAGACGGGTGACCTGGTCCTCGACAAGCGCGTTGGTCGGATAAAGGATGACCGAGCGAACTGCCGCGGGCGTGGCTCCCGCGGTCCGCGGAGGCTGCCAAACGTCTCCCGCATGCGCGAGATCCCACCACTCATGGATCGGCGGGAGTGTGGCGGGCGATCGCTTCTCAGCAGCGATGCGCGTCAGTAAGGGGATAAGAAATGACTCGGTCTTGCCAGAACCCGTCCCTGAAGTAACCACAGGGTTGTGGGCAGTGGTGCGAGCGAAGTGGGTTGCGAGCGCAATTACCTGATGGCTTCGAAGTCGCACGTCAGAGAGTTGCGCTGGGCTCACGCCGAACACTGCTCGCACGACGTCCCGGAGATCGCGAGTATCCACCCCGGCCTGCCGCGCTGACGCCTCGACCGACGCGATGCCGTCATACGGAAGTACGGGTTCCAGCATGAGAGGCGCGAAAAGGTTGCCCTGACCTTCGAGGAGCAGCCGACGCCGCTCCTCGACAAGAGCGGGGTCTCGAAGCGCATACGCTGTGTCGATGTATCTGAGGAAGGCGCCCGCAGATCGTCGGCGATCTGTGACGGGCTAGGGGAAATCCATGGGGATCACTGACTCACTCGGTCGAAGATGATGTCTGCCACGTTACGCGCCACGCCAGGGTACTGAAGCATTCGGTTTGCCACGATCTCGCGGGGTGCCCTGCCGGAGCAGAGGGATAGCGCCCGTCCGTAGAGTCCTGGGAGGTCGGCGCCAAGCGGTGTGACGACAGATCCACTTCGTGAGTGGTATCCGACTAGAGGGTCGTTTGCCCAGAGATTCGCGACGTGCTTGACGATCTGCGCGTTTCCGACGCCGATTGTGCCGTTCTCGATGTCGTTGGCGGAGCGGATCGCATACGTCGAGTTGAAATCCTTCAGCCGGTAGGCACCAATGGGCACGAGTGTGTGGGTCTGCTGCCAAGACGCGGACTGCGTGTCCCAGAACTCAGCAGACCGATAAGCCGGTACGGCCACGCGCTTCAGTGATGCCGCCACTGTGCTCAGACGCGGGAGTGCAGCGGCAATCACTCCTGCTGCAGAATCGGAGAGCACCTGAATCCCCAACCCGGCGAACTTGCCCTCGGGCAACGCCCCGGCCACTTCGACTCTGGCGAGACCAGCGTCGATGCTGGCGACGATCTCGCCGCTGCCCCCGAGTCGCTCAGCTAGCTGCGCCAGAAGGCTCTGTGAGCGTGAGCCAATGAGAGCCCAGCGACCAGGGGCGGTGGGCACCAGCACGGGGGTGTTCACAGCCCACTCGGTCGCCTGAAGGTAGTTGTCACGAGCAACATCGATGTGCCCGACAACCTCCAGTCGACGCAGGAACGAATCAGCAAAGAGCCCAGAACCCTCGACCTGGGCGGCGATACGCTCGAAGGCGCCGAACGTCCCCGTCCCGACGTGGTTCACTGCGTCGAATGCCACCTCGAAGTCAGGTCCTGTTGATTCCATCACCGGCGGGATGGCAGGTGCAGCAATGACTGCCCCGGTGGCCCTGTCCCTCTTCCTTGCGGCCCATGGGGTGCCGGCAAATCTCCTGACGAGCCCACACGTGGCGCACTCGCCCTCAACACTCGGGGTGCTCGGGTGCCCCGGCAATACCGGCGGCAGGAGGAACCGGTGCATTCCGGTCACGAGACAGGAGTCCTCGGCCACACCGATGCCCACTCGAAGCGGGGCGGCAGTGGCGGCCTCCTTCGTCCGCCGCCGAGGAACGTACTCCTGCATAGTCGTACGCGAAGAAGCGTCAGCTTCTGTGCTGCGAAGAGCATGCGTTCTGGCTCCGTTGACGTAAGTCGGCCACTCCGCTGGCCCTGCACTGAGTGGCCAGTTCACGGACGAGTCCGGCGAGTACACGAGACGGATGTCGGTGTCCGCGAGTCGGAACTGGGGCGTATTCGCCGAGCGAAGGCGCAGCAACGCCGTTGATGCAGGCTTGCTGGCTCCATTGATGAACATGGCCACGGCATACTCACCGTCTTCGAGCCCGCGATCCGCGAGGGGCAGCACCACGAGTTCGCCTTCCCAAGCTTTCTCCACCAACAACTCGTCAGGATCAATCCGGGTGCCTCGGTACAATTTCACACCGATCTTCTCCGCCCCTGCAGCAACCGCGACGGCCTCCGGCGGCTCAAGAACGGACCACTTCCGGAGCAGACCGGGGAGAACAAACCCGCCTCTGAGGGTGAGGCTCGTCCTTGCCCGTGGCGCCAGGGGGAGGAGGTCTGCGTGCATCGGGCCAGAGGGCGCAGAGACGAGTTGAACGTGCTGATAGACGAGCCATCCTTCCGGGACTCCCGGTGCTCCGGTGAGTTCCGACCATCCAGGGCGAGCATGTGCAGTCAGGTGACCCTCCACGCGGCGCCGCGTATCGCTGCGCGCTAGGACCATGCTGTCCTCACCCAGCGAGATGCGTTCAACCTCGACATACGCGCCCTGGAGGTCCTCCCAGCGAAGAGCAGTGACGCGCTTCGGCCGCCGCCCGAATGCTCGATGACCATCGACCCCAAGTTCGCCTCTCAACTCGTCATTGACGAGCGAAGCTGCGCTCACCCCTCCCACGCCGGTGAGCCGAGTGGAGCCGCCCGGTCCCGCAACGGTCGGCACCTGAACCTCGCCGCCATGCATCTCGAATCGCGCGCATGTCTGGCCTGTCCGATCGGAAAGGGAGCATCAGGTTGAACTCGATCGCCGGTCGCGGGAATGTCCGCAGGAACGCCAGCAGACGCGTTGCGATGATAGGTCGACCGGAGGCCACTTCCTCAAGGCCGGACCCGTCCCAGTTCTCAAGTTCCAAGCATGCAGCATCGACGATGCGCTCGCGCGCAGCGGGTGTCCGCCAGAGTCGCAAGAGATGTGAACTCAAGGGGCTCGGCAGGGTCGTCGTGTATGGGTCCATTGCGGCATTCATATCCACGGGAGATATCCGAAGACCCGGTGTCAATCCCTCTAAAGCGAACAGTTCATGAAGCCCACTACGATCGTGTTTCCGGACTACTGCTTGGGACATGGGGAGCCCGATGTAGGCATGTCCACCGACGACGTAGGCGGTCGGAACTCCTCGCTCGCCTTCCCAAGCTTCGAGCCACGCGTTCAGCGAACCCCAGAGCAGGTCAGCGACTTGACGGTAGTTGTTCTCGACTCGCTGGGAAGTCGTGCTCGGCACCTTGAGGAGCCTGTGCAACCGAGAGTAGTAGTTGTGCGCGGCGAGTTCACCGTCAGCCTGCATCTGCTCAGCAACGAGAGTGAGGAGGACAAGCAGCGGTAGCGCGGGCGGCACCTCCAGCGGCTGCCCACGGTGGCGCAGCGCACCCAGTTCCTGCCGCCGGAACGGCGCAACACCAATCTCGTCGATCTGCAGCGAGGCTCTGACTACTCTGGCCAGGGCTTCCGCGCCCTCCCCGTTGACCGCTGCGGCGTCAAGGACGCCCTGGAGAGTGGCAACGTCTGGGAGCGTATAGACCGGCTTTCCGGCATGTGCCGAACTGAACATTGCGTCGGCGAACGCATCACCTATGCGTTCGTACTCTGAACTCACTTGCCGTCTCTCTCCACGCCTCTGGGGGTTCCGATGCTAACCCCCCAACCGCCGCCTTCATCGCCCGGCGTCTTTGAGGCCCTCGGTTGTGTGACCAACTCGGGTGAGGTGGCCTGTAGTTGATCGTAGGGGTCGGCTCGTAGTCGATGCGGGTTGGTAGTCAATGTGGCTGTGGAGGCGGCGACGGTTCTACAGGTGGATGTCGACGACGGCGGACTGGAGTTCGCCTTGTTCGATCCGAGGTCTCCCTGTCGGACCAGTCGGTTCGAACAATGGAACGCCTCTGCAGCAGCGCCTCTGCAGTCGTAGCTGTAGCCGGCGGAACGAGCGACCACGCCGATGTGAGCTAGAGTTGGGTGAGCGGATCGACCGACCCCATGGCTTCTCGTGTCTGAGTGAGGCTTGTGTGAACGTCCGCGGTGGGCATCGCAACGCCCTATCGAGGGCATCCGGGCCAAGCTGCAAGCAGGCTGGTCGACAGCGCCCAGCCCATGTTCATCCGCGAATCCACCCGTCAGGCAATCAGCCTCACTACGCGCCAGGCGAGGCGGCTGTAGTAGCCAGAGGTGAGGCTGTCGATGGATACACCGCTGCCGTCGGAGTTCACCATACGGCCGTCACCCATGTAGATGCCGGCGTGGAACACGCGGCCTCCGGGAGTGTAGGAGAAGCCGATCACGTCTCCAGGCCTCATCTGCGCGAAGTCCCTCGGGATCACCTGGCCACCGGCGTTGTAGGTGATGTCGTGGGCAAGGTGTGGGAGACGGACGCCGATCTGGGCGTAGGCGTACAGCACGAGCCCGGAGCAGTCGAACCCGGTGACGACGCGTCCGTCCTGGCCGCCGGGTGAGCAGCAGATGCCAGTTGAGGGGCCGCTGGGAGTGCCGCCGCCCCAGCTGTACCGGGTGCCGATCCAGCGGAGCGCGGCGCTGACGGCATCCGTTGCCGGACCGGTGCCGGTCAGGGGGGTGCCGGTGGTGTCTGTGCCGTCGGTGACGCACGGGTTCTCCGCGATGTCGCCGCCGCTGTAGGCGGCGGCGTAGTAGAGGACGTCGTTGACGTACCAGAGCGCGTGGTTGTAGGCGAACAGGGCCTTCCGGACGCCGTCGGGACCCAACAGCGCACCCGACGCGACCAGGTAGTTGGCCGCGGAATGGACGCTGTCGGCGTGGTCGGTGATGACCGCGCGTCCGTCGCCGTTGCCGTCGACACCGTAGAAGGCGAAGGTGGCCGGCATGAACTGCATCAATCCGCGGGCGCCGCGCTGGACTTGGCGTTGTTGCGGCCGTGGTGGGTCTCCTCCATGCCGACGCCGGCGAGCAGTGTCCAGGGCAGCCCGTACCGGGTCGCGGCGGCCTCGTAGAGCGCCTGCACGGGTGCAGGGATCTCGGTCGGTGGGTTGTGCAGGCTCGCCTGACGCGGGCTCCCAGGCTGCGGCAGACCGACCGCTGACGCTGGCGGGGTGCAAGTGTCGGCTGCAACCGGGGTGGCAAGCGTGGTGATGAACAGCACCAGCGCGAGGGGGACGGTGAGGAGGGCGCCCAGTGAGAGTGCAAGGGCCCAAGCAACAGCCTTCATCGTGAGCTCGTTTCGGTCATTCTTCCGGCGAACTTCTAACGAGCGCCGTCGATGGCCTGGTTGGTGTATGTGAAAGCGGCGGCGGCGGGGTGCAGGACGGTCTGCACCTTGTAGATCTGCTTGCCGACGCACCACAGGGCGCGGCCCTTTCGTTGTGTCGCCCAATCGGCCATCAGGTGTTCCGCGATCGGGCCGAGTTCGAGGAGGTCGGCGAGTTCGCGGGCGACGCTGGGGTCCTGGCCGTGCAGGATCTTCAGGTCCGCCAGGTTCAACAGTTCCTTGGCGATCGCGGTCGCAGCCGAGGTCGACTCCCCCACGGTGAGCATGTCGCCCGGCTTATGGCCGATGACGAACTGGATCTCGCCGTCGCGGCGGGAGAACCGCATGTCAGCGTCCAGGCTCTTGACGGCCTCCAGACCGAGGCGCATCTGCTTCCACATCTCGTCGCGGATGTTGATCCGCAGGTCGCCGGGGGCCTTGATCTCGCGCATCGCGCGCCCCCACGAGGACAGGCAGGTAAGCGCGATGCCCATCGCCTCGTCGCCGAGGGGTTCGAGGCGGGACAGGGAGAACGACTGGATGGGTGCGGTCCAGTCGACGGCGATGGTCGTGGGCGCGTCGAACAGGCCGGCCAGCGCCCCGGTGACCAGCTGGCCGAGCGCGTCGCGCAGCAGGCGCGTCTCGTCGAGGAACTGCCTGGTGGACGCGTAGCGGCATTCGGTGACCAGCTCGTCGGTGGGGTTGGCGAGCAGCTGCCACAGGGCGGGGATGGTGGTCACGTGCAGGGTGTGGTGCCCATGCTGGTAGCCGGTGAGTTGAGCGAGGGCGGCTTCGACGACACGTGCGTCGGTGGGTCCGAACGGGACGCGTCGCTCGCCGACGAACTGGGAGCCGACCAGCCCTCGGATCAGGGTGAGCCAGCGGCGGAAGATGATGCCGGCGCGGCGTCGTGCTTCGACGCGGTCGAGGGTGTCCCAGCCGTCGCCGAGGGGGCCGAAGTCGAGGGGGTTGATCCGGGCGCTCATGCCCGGACCGACGGCGAAGGGTTGGACGCCGAACGCGCGGCACAGGG
The DNA here is from genome assembly GCA_016716635.1 of Micropruina sp. Classification (GTDB taxonomy): domain Bacteria; phylum Actinomycetota; class Actinomycetes; order Propionibacteriales; family Propionibacteriaceae; genus JADJVZ01. Next base: position 646,992 of record JADJVZ010000013.1, on the reverse strand, counting down.
GTTCGTACTCGTCTTTGGGGTCGCCGAGGACGAACACCTTGTAGCCGAAGTCCATCATCAGGGTGGCGAAGTTCTTCGTGTTGGTGGACTTGCCGCCGCCGGGTTTGCCGAAGGTGATGACGTTGGGGTTGGTGACCGGGACGGTGTCGTCGAGCACCCAGCCGAGCGGGTCGGCGTAGAAGCTGCCCCCGGAGAGTTCGTCGATGCCGATCTGCGCGCCGGTGGGAGGCAGGGGCGGGTTCGCTATGAACGGCCACCACGCAGCAGCCTGGTCGCTGGTCATCCGGTACTGGACGACCGGAGTGCGGGCGGGGTTCCAACCCCTCCCTGGACGCCGCTGCCCCCGCCGCGGCGACGCGTGGAACAGGTACGGCTCCTTACCGGGCTTCTCGGCTTCGGGCTTGGTGGGCAGGTCGTGACCGAAGTCGGCCAGCAGCTGGGCGGTGGAGCGCCCGCGGGGCGGCGTCCTCATTCGTCGGCCTTCCGGGTCAGCCCGAGCCCGAGGGGAAGGGTGGCGGCGGCGAAGCCGGCGTCCTGGGCGAGGTCGAGGCGCAGCGGTGCGAAGCCGGCGCGCCGGATGGATGCGTCGAGGCGGCGTCCGAACTCGGCGACGCGCATGGTCTTGGCGACGGTGACGCAGGCGACCGCGTACGGGCGCGTGAGTGCGTGTCCGGAGGCGAGTTTCGCGTCGAGGCGATGGGCGCGGGTGACGTTGGCGCGGTCGCGGGAGCGTTGCCGGATCTGGAGGCGGCCGCGGAGGCCTTCGCCCATGTCGGCGGCCCATTCGCCGGAGGCTGTCTGTCGGTCGGCGCGGCTGAACGGCAGGATCGGGAACACGACCGTGTAGGAGCGCCGCTCCCCCGGTTCGCTGGGTGTGAGCACCGGGGCGAGGGCGCCGAGGCAAGCGCCGCGGTCGGGGAGCTTGATGGTGGAGCTGATCGAGTTCCAGGCGTCGTGGGAGTAGTGCCGCATCGTGGTGTCGGCGCCGGAGGGTCCGGCCATCGCCCACGGCACGTCCGTGCACACGGCCGGGTCGGTCTGGTGGGCGGCGAGGGCGTCGATGATCCCGGCCCGGTCGGCGGGGGCGAAACCGGTGCGGACCGCGAGCGCCAGTTGGGGCGAGGTGAGCCAGGCGACGTCGGTCATGCCCATGCCGCCGCGCAGCATCGCGGCAATCTCGTCGGCCAGGGCGTACAGCACGCGGGTGCGTCCTTCGAGGCCGCCGCCGAACTCGCGCGCCTGCTTCGTGATCCGCGCCTCGGGAACCACGAACGTGACGAACGACTCGGTGCGCACCGCGGCCCGGGTCAACGCGGTCGCGAGCTCGTCGTTCATCCGCCGGGCCAGCTCGGGACCGTCGGGACGTCGATGGGTTGCGATCCACTGCTGCCGCTCGGCGCCGTCGTCCGGGACGGTGCGGACCAGGAACACCACGTCGCTGATCAGGGACGCCCTGGCGGCGACGTCGAGCAGCTCAGTCAGGCCGCGTCCGTACTGGTCTCGACGATCGCCCTCGGCCATGCCGACGCCGGGGTGTCGGATGGCGGCGGTCATCGCCCAGGTGCGCAGTCCGTGGTCCTGGATGACTGCGTACCGGGTCTGCGATGGGCCCTTCGGGGCACCGTCGTGGACCTCGATGCCCGTCATCACGCCGGGCAGGTCCGCGCTCTCGAGGGCATCCGCCTTCCCGGTGGCGGCCTTGCTGCGCCACGATGTCCACCCGAAGGCCTTGCCGACAATGAAACTGAGGCTTGCGAGCAGCCAGCCGGTGGCGGATCGGCCGCGGACGGGGACGACGACCAGCACAGTCACCACGGCTGCGATCGCGGCGAGCTGGGCCGCGAGCAGCCAGCGTTGCTGGTTGACGGCCACGAACACTGGGATAACCGCGAGCGTCAAGGCCGCCAGCCGGGGGCCGGTCAGCCCGAAGAAGAAGCCGACCCGGTCCGGGCCGTAGTCGTCGTAGACCGCTGCCATGACGTGGCCAGTCACTCAGAGGGCCGGCGCGGCACCGGGCGGTGACGCGAACGGGAGCGGGACGTCTGCCTCGACTTGGTTGCCGACGCCGTCCACGGCATGTGCCTGCTTGAGTTCGGCGACGCGGGCGGCTTCCGCCTGCTGCCCGCGGGCGTGGTGGTCCTCGACCACGCGCCAATCCCGATCCAGTAGGTTCAGCTGCGAGTCGAGTGGTTCGACGTCCGAGTAGGGGTAGGTCCGGTCATCCATGCGGGCGTCTCCTGTCGGCGTGGTGACCATGAGGCCATCCACACCGCATAACGGAGACTCGGGATGTCCCGTGGACAGTCCCAGGCAAGTCGTGCATGTGGGGTGGGGTGCAGGCGGGGGTGCGATGATTGTCGACGCCAAGCAGCCCCAACCGGTGGTCGATGGCGGGGTTGCCTGCATCCGCTGCACCACGCTCATCGATGGGAAGGAAGGCCGGCAGTCCGGAGTCTTGTACCGAGCAGCTGGCGGGTTGTGGGTGTCCAGGGCGGTTGAACGGGTGTGGCGCCTCGGTGCCGCGCGGTACGACCCGGGCTGATCGCTGGACCGAAATTGTCGGCGCACCCCAGTGGCCTTCGGAATGTGGGGACCCACATCCAGCCCAAGCCAACTTCTGTCGTCACCGACAGGCGACTGCCGCACTCTGCGATGCGCCAGCCGCTCGCCCCTGATTCCCGATCAACAGGATGAGTGCGGACGAGGGGCCAGAACGCGACGGTGACGGCGAGTACCAGCCAGAGCGTCTCCTTACAGATGCGGTCGCGGAGGCAGTGGAAACCGGCCTGGCTGAGCTGGCAAGGCTCGATGCCCTAGTAGCCGAAGCGCAAAGACGATTCGAGGCCGCGCGTGATGAGTTGAGCCCGCGAGGACTTTTCGGGACTCGACGTGAGGACGGCTTTTCGAAGGTTCTGGAAGGCGTTGTCGCCGATCTCACGGACGGGCTCGCTGAGAGTCGTCGCGCCGCGAGCACATTCAACATCGCCTTCTTTGGCAGGACCGGAGCTGGCAAGAGCACGCTGCTCTCAGCGCTAGGTGGCCTCAGCGGCGAGCTGGTCTCGGACGGACGCAGCGACTTCACGACGGACGTCCAACCGCTGGATTGGCAAGGATGCCGCCTCTACGACACGCCTGGCATCAACGGCTGGGGGCGCACACGATCCCGCGCCGAACTCGAGGAGACCGCTCGAAGGGCCGTCGAGGTCGCGGACGTTGTCCTGCTCTGCTTCGACAGCCAGAGCCAGCAGGCCTCAGAGTTCCGGAAGGTCGCGAACTGGGTCCGCGACTACCGGAAACCGGTGCTCGCCGTCCTGAACGTGCGCAACGCCATGTGGCGCCATCCTGCACGAGTGGCGTCACCGGCCCAGCGGAGGGGGCTCTCTCGCACCGCACGGCAGCACGCCGACAACATCGCCAGCGAACTCGAGGCGATTGGCCTCACCGGAGTACCCATCGTCGCTATCCAGTCGAAACGAGCACTGTTCTCCCGAGCGGCGACACCCTTCGTCGGTCCCGCCGCCAGCGAGCTGCAGGCGGACCGTTACGTCTACGGCCGGGAGTACCTCGACCGCTGGTCGAACCTCCCGATCTTGGAGCAGTTGATCTCCTTGTGCATCGCCGAGGGTGCGGCCGATCTCCGTCTCTCCGCGCTCCGCGAGGGACTTCAGGCGGGCCTACGCCAGTGGGCGGACGAGATTGATCGAGCAGCCGTCGAACAGCACGCCCGCGGCGTTGCAGTGGAGAGGGTCGTCGCCGACTGGCTCACGGTGCTCGGGTACCCCGAGGAGTCCTGGCGTGGTGCCCTTCCGAAGACGCGCGCTGGAGACGACCTTCTAGCCGAGCTTGAGAAGGCCCGGGGTGAGCCGTTTGGCGCTTCGGTCTCAGGCAGGCTCGAAGGCCATGTCCGTCACCTGCTGAAGTCGCATGTATACCGCTGCGCATCAAGGCACTTCGTACCGCCGAAGAATTGATCATCGACGCCTTCGACAACAACAAGAGCGTCACGGGCTCTGAGTTTGAGCGGCGCGTGTACGACGTCCTGTCGATCGCGAGGACCATCTCCATGGTCGCGAGTCAGGCTGGCGACTTTGTCACTGACTCGCTGAAACTATCTGGTCTCAACGCTCAGATCGACGTCGCCGAGATCGATCGAGCCGCCGCCGAGGTACGCGGAGACACCGGGGCTGTCCGGCGTCACATGGCGACTGTGCTCAGGACGAGCGGGCTGCTGGCGGGGTCAGCGGGCGCAGTCTTGGGCATCATCGCGCTCACGAACCTATGGAACCCGGCGGGCTGGGTCGCCGCCGTGATCTTGGTCGGACTAGGTTTCGTGAGCGCGACACTGAACTTCTTTTCCAAGCGCACCGGGATGAGCGCGGAGGAGAAGCGTGTCGGGGCGCGTGCCGCGGCAGTCGCCGCGGCACGTTCAGCAGTCCACGCATACTTCGACAAGTGCGAGACGGATCAGCTCCAGAAGATCCTTGGCGCCGCCAGATCACTCGCGATCCCCAGTCTCGAAGAACTGCTGAAAGGCGCGATCCATACGCGGCTTGGGTGCCGAAGCCTGGTCGAAGAAGCCAGTTGGCTGCGTGACCAAGCTGACCGGCAGCCTCCGACCACGTCACCCGCCGAGGTCATCCAGCGGGCGACTCACCAGGTGCATCTGTTGAATGTCGCGACTGCGACGCCAAGCATGTCCGCATTGCTCCTCGGCGAGGACTGGATCGTCGACGAGTCCGAAGGCGCCGCATCCGTCACGAGCTCGGCAGAGAATCGAGAGATCCTGCTGCGGGATGCTAGAGAGAACCGCACCGCCTTCTCGGAGTATCTCGCGGAAGCCGCGAATCGCACCGTGCCTCCCGATGTGGCGGACTGGATCAACACTGTTGCCGCCTCTCCGCACCTCGATGACGAAGGGCGAACCGACGTACGGGCGGCGCGGGCAGTCATGGCAGAGCGCCCTGCGGTTGTCGTCATGGGCGACTACAGCGCTGGCAAGACGAGCCTCATCAAGCGGTTGCTTGCCGAGGCCGGTGCGCCGACTCCGCCTGACCTCCACGTTGCAGCGGGCCCGGCAACTGGGACTACCCGGTCCTACCCCTTCGGCTCACTCGAACTCGTCGACGTGCCCGGATTCCAGAGCGGCCACACCGAGCATGGCATGCGAGCGGTCGAAGCCGCGCTGAACGCCGCGATGGCCATCGTGGTTCTGCACGTCAACCTCCTCATCGGCGACACCGCCGGAATCGATCGCCTGCTGCGTGGAGACGAGCAGGTCGTCGGAAAGGCCACTCGCACGATCTTCGTGATCGGCCGCATCGACGAAGCGGGCGCGGACCCGCACATCTCCGCACGTGACTTCATCGTGCGTCGGCAGCGAAAGATCGAGGAACTGGTCATCATCCTGCGGTCCAAGGGCATCGTCGTCGACCCCTCCCAGGTCCTGGCACTTGCAGCGGACCCGAACGGACTCGTCGGCGATCGCACGCCAGTGGCCCGTGAGGACTACCCCAGCGACGCGCGGGACTGGGACGGAGTGTCGACGCTCTGCGAGCCGCTCCTCACGCTTGAGGGCTCGGAACTGCTGCGCCTCGGGACCGTGGCTGCACTAGATCGTGCGCGCTCGGGCCTTGTGGCTGAGTCTCATCGACTCGCCTCGGAGATCGAAGACCTGGCCGCAGCCACGGCCCTGGGCGCGCGGATGGAGCGGCTTGTCGAGGCGTCCTCGCCGAGCCTGCGCCTCATCGAGCGTTCGATCGAGGGACGAATCAAACGGGTGGTTGAGGATCACGCCAACGAGGTCATGGCCGAGGCGCTCGGCGCTCGCCCCGCGGAGATAGACGCGATGTCGCAGCGTCTGGCAACCTGGTGGGAAGACCCTCGACTGGGTAGCGCGCTGGAGGTTCTGTCCGAGGAAATCGGACGAGATCTCGACGAATGGTCGCGCAGACACGCATCCGAGTACGACCGAGAACTCAAACGTTTCGAATACGAATCCACCAGGCCCATCAAGCGTGCTGGGGACCCACTCGCTGGCGGCATCCACGCGGCAGCGTTCGGAGTCAAGCACGTCGGTGCAGTCGTGAAAGCGGTTGGGAACCGCGACGCGGTGTACGCGATCGTCAAGGCCTTCGGAGGGAAGTTCAAGCCGTGGGGCGCCGTTAAGCTCGGCGCGAAGCTTGCCAGAGTCGGCGCTGTCCTGGGAGTGGTCGCCGTGGGCTTCGACGTCGTGGACTGGGCGATGGACGCGCGGAAGGAATCGAAGCGGGAGGATGCCCGCAAGAGTGCCGCGGAGCTCATTCGCTCCACAACGGGCGACGTCGTCGGGCAGATCCTCGATGACGAAGGCGGCCCCATGCAGTACGCACGAGAGCAAGAGTCGAACTTCGCCGCCCACCTGCGACAACTCGTAGAGCAGCGTGGGCACCAAGAGCAGGCGATGATCGACGCCGGGTACCGCCGGGACGGCATCATGGAACTGCAGGCGGCTGGCGAGAGGTTGGCCGGAACCTCAACGGAAAGAGTCTCACGATGACGTCGGCCGCAGCAGCGAAGTGCCAGGCATGGATTGGCGATGTGTCGGGCGACGCAGACGCCTCGCGGCTGGCGAGTGGCTGGAGTGATTTCGCCGCGGGGGAACGGCCCGTCCTCACGCTCTTCGGCGCGTTCGATACCGGCAAGAGTTCTATCCTGCGGCGACTCCTCGTAGACGCCGGTCAGCCCCTACCTGACTGGCTGACTGTCAGCGCCCGCCACGAGACCTTCACCGAGAACGGAGTCACCGTCCACGGGTGCCTCGTGCGAGACACGCCTGGGCTCTCACCGGAGGGGTTGGACGCGCGATCGCTGAGCAACTCCGAGGTCGCGCGTTCATCGCTCGGCCGGACTGACGTGCTCCTCGTCACAATGAATCCGCAGCTCACGACAAGCGAGCACCCCGAACTCGTTGACGTACTCTCGCGGGGCTGGCCGAAGGACGGCGTCTGGTTCCTCATCTCGCGTGCGGACGAGGGCGGGGTCGATCCGACGCTCGACCGGGAGGGGTTCGAGGCGTGGTCCACACGCAAGCGCGCGGAGTTGAAGCAATCGCTGAAGCTCTCCGAATCTGTTCGGGTATTTGTACTGGTCCCGGACTACGCCGGGCTTGGAGCGTACGAGCCGGAGCCCACACCGACTGTCTGGGACCACTCGCGCGATTGGGACGGAATGGCTGAACTGAGCGCCGCGATGAAAGAGTTCTCAGCTCAGGATCTCGCCGTGTACCGGGGCTCAGCTGAGGTGCGGTTCTGGGAGCAAGCCGTGTCCAGCCGCATTGGGGAAGTCCAGACCACACTTGATGATCTGCGTGTCTCCTTTGAAGTCGCGAACATTTCCCGCCAGCGCAGGGAGGGCTTCCTCAACCAGATCGACCGCTTGGCCGCGGCAGCGCAAGCTTCGCTTGCGGGCGCAGTCGAAGACGCCATCCAGCGGGCCGCCGGCGGTCCAGAGGTTGATGCGGATTCGATTCGGAACGCTGTCGACCCGGTGCTTGAGGAGTGGTGGCAGCGTCAGCAGGCGGGCCTCGCTCGCGTCCGGCAGGAAGCGATTCAGGGTCTGGAGCAGCAGCGAGAGGGCCAGGGATGGGCCCGGTTGGAGTCTGTCTACCGCCGATTCACGCAGCCCGAGCATGAAAACGCAGAGAAGCCCCCCGCCTTAGTTCCGAAGATCGAGGCCCTCAGCAAGAAGGTCACGGTCGCGCTCCAAGGCGTCGATCGAGTGCTGAAGTCGGATCAAGCGGTAAAGCACCCGAAGAAGTCCGTTGACCTTCTCGACGTGACTAAGAAGCAGTCGGTTTCGAAGCTCGGCCTGGCCGCTGGCATCGCTGACGCCGCTCTCCCGGTCGTACTGGACCTTGCCTCAATGATCGAGGAGAAGGTGCAAGCCGACCGCGATCGCGACCGACAGCGCCAGCACCGGGAGAAGGTTCGCGCAGCGGTGTCGAACGTGGTCGCTGACGTGGCTGGAGAGGCGATGGGGTTACTTGAGCCAGACTTCGACGCGCTGCGCCAAGAGATCACCGCGCAGACCGTCGACGAAGAAGAGGTGGCAAGCCTCGAAACCGCCTTGAGCGAGGTCAAAGGTCTGCTCGCACGAGGTAGGAAGCTCATCGCTTGATAGAAGAGCCACACTCTCATCCCGACTGCCAGCGAAAACGTCCCCCAGCAAGCGTCTGCACTGCCCCGCTGACACTGTCGCGCACGGCTGGCCGGAGGTTCGAGACCGCGATTACAACGCCGCCACTTGCGCGACCTCGGCCACTTCGGAGGAGCTGACGGCGGCGCTGGCGGCAGTTCCCCCTTGCGCCACGGTGGGCGCAGGCGTGCCTGTGGGCGGCATCGTGCCCGTTCCAGGCCCCGATCCGCGCGTCCCAGCGTCCGGGGGCGGGCCTCCCCAGCCGCCGTCGAAGCCGTTGTCCACGGTGGGGTCGTCGGGGTTGGTGGGCTCGTCGCTTGCGCCGTCGTCGTAACCCGACTGACCACTGCCGGCACGAACGCCGCGACGTGAGTAGTCGGGCGGGAAGTTGTTGTGGCCGACCCCCATCTGGTTGGTCTCGTCGGCGCCCATGGCCGCGGCTGTCCCGCCCATGGCGGCCATGACGCCGATACCCGTCGAGAACGCCTGACCGACCGGGCCCATGCCTGCCGCGAAACGGCCGATCGTGGTGGCCGCAGCTCCGTCCTCGCCGGCAGTGCGTCCGGCGTCGTCGGTGGTGGTGGCAGCGCTGCTGCCGGTCTGGCCTCCGGCGAGGACGCCGCCGATGCCGCCGGCCGCCGCCAGCCCCGCGCGCAGGGCGGACCCGGAGGTGCTGCCCGGATCAGTGAACGCGAACAACTTGTAAAGCGCCAACGGGGAGAACGACGACACGCAGATGAGCACGACGCCGACGAACGCCGTCCCGATCGATTTGAGGACGTCGTCCTCCCCGCCGACCGCCACCTCGGTGGTGATCCTCACGCCGATGCCGAGCGCGAGCACCATCAGAGGCGGTGTGAGTGCGGCGGCGTGGAACCAGCGGAACGACTTCCAAAACCAGCCGCGGCCGAAGTCGGTGACCAGCCCGGCCGCTGCGATCGGTGTGACCGCGGCCAACACAAGCAGCGAGGCGGCCCGAGCCACCATCACCAGGGTGTGGCCGATCGCCGCGATCCACAGCAGCATCCCCATGACGCCGAGGATGACGGCGACGGTGCCGTTGCTGACGTCGCTGGCGGTGAACGGCTCCCAGGGTTCCCACTCGCTCCAGCGGGTGACGTTGAGCAGTGACTGCATGAGGGCTTTGGTCAGGCCGCTGCAGGCGGCGACCAGGGTGACGCCGTAGCCCACCCACGCGAACCACACGAACCCGAACTGGGCGGCGCCGACGAGGAGCCGGCCGATGCTGTGCCCGTCCCGCTTCCCGAGGGCGACGCCGACCTGGACGAGCATGAGGATCCCGACCAGCGCGAGGGCGATCCAGAAGGTGGTCGCGTACAGCTCGCCCACCGGTCCGTCTTCGCCGAGGCTCGGGGTCAGGATCGCGTCCTCCAACTCGAGGACCGCCCGGAGCACCCACAGGCCGGCGTTCCACAGCGCGAGCATGGCCGCGGTCAGGCTGTCGGTCACCACGTTGGCGATGGCCGAGCCGAGCAGTCCGAATGGATCGATGGGCATGTCAGCTCCTTCAGTTGGAGGCGACCGGCTGCCAGCCGGCCTCGACAGAGGCGTCCGAACCAGGCCACGTCGACGGGGCCGGGGCGGGTGGGGCGCCGGGGCCGATCAGCCAGCGGTCGCCGGTCCACTGCATGCGCTCGCAGGTGCCGTATCCCATGCGGGCCTCTGCCCTGAGGGCGGCGCGCACGTCGAGCAGCACGCACGCGACCACCCAGTCAGGGCCGTCGGTCCCCTTGATCTGGATGGCCGCGGGGGTGACGCTGACCAGGGTGCCGGGGTCCAACTGGTTCGACGACTGCCGGGCGTGGGTCAGGAACGACTGCACGTTGCGGGTCTGGGACCAGTCCGCGGCGCCGACACCGCCGGGCATCGCCCAGTCGCGGTAGACCTCGGTGACCAACGGGAGCGACATCGCGGACAGCACGCGCACCTCGATGGCCGCCAGTTGGGCGGCCGCGCCCTCGGGTGTGCGCGGGAAGCCGGACGACACACCGCTGGCGCCGACGGTCGTGGAGGCAGGCAGCATGACCGCGGGAGGCATGGAGATCGCCACCCCCGGCGTGATGCCGGCGTCCTCGGCCACCGACGCCATGGGCGCAGCCGCAACGAGGTCTCGCCGCTGGGCAGGGTCGACGTCCTGATGAGCGTTGCTCGGGACGCCGTCGGGCGCGGCTCCGGCCGAGAAGCTGGAGACCAGGGTGTAGGCCAACCCGTACAGCAGGACGCCGCTCACCAGCAACAACCCTGAGAGGATGGCCAGCAGTTGCGCGCGCGAGAGCGGGACGACCTCGGCTGAGCTCGCCGGGCGGGGCGGGCGACGCCGGAACATCAGCCGACGCAGCCGTCGCCGAGGATGCCGTTGAGCATCCCGTAGCCGCCCATCAGCACCACTGCGAGCACCAGGACGCCGGCGAGGCCGATGATGCCGCCCTTCGAGAGGTGCGGGGAGTGCGTGGCGCGTCCGACAAGGATCGCCCCGACGGACACCAGGGCCGCGATGCCGAACAGCCACAGCACGGACCACAGGACCATGCCCGAGATCTGGTCGGTGTAGGCGGCGACGCCCGTTGGCGCCACCGGGCAGATCTTCAGCGGGACGATCAGCGGATTCATGTCGGGTCCTTTCGGAGGAGGGCGAGGACGTTCTGGGCCGCCTTGAGCAGCGGGGCGGGCAGCGGGTCGGGAGTCAGGCCGGTGACCTGCAGGCGAGAGTCGAGCGGAAAGTCGGTCATGTGCACTCGTGCGGGTATCCCGGCTGCGGCGACCTTGACCGGACGCGGCCACCGCTTGGCCGTGGGTCCCACGACCACCCCGAGCGCGTCCCGGCCGAGGAGCTCGGCGCACGACTCCAGGCGGCGCAGTCCGGGCACGGTGGCGTTGGTGATCATCACCACCTCGTCGAGGGTGCGCACCAGCGACCCCAGCCACCCGGCGCCCGGGTCGGACACGGTCGTCCAGGCGGCGTCCAGGAAGGTCCACTCGACCGCCGATGCAGCCGGGACCGGCACGATCGCGTCGGTGGCGGTCAGGCGCTCCAGGAAGACGTGGCCGCGGCTGCCGCGCCGCCAAGGGCCGTCAGTGCCCAGCTCGGCGTTGGCCACGGCCGAGAATCCGGACGCCAGCGGAGGGCAGCACTCCACCACGCGCGCCGGCACTCCGGTCGCGGTGGCCAGCGCGAGCGCGAGCGTGGACGCACCCACCCCGCCGGCGCAGCCGACGACGGCGACCACCCGTTCACCCTGCGAGGGCGTCCAATTGGCAAAGTCGCTTCTGGCCGCAATGGCGGAACGGGGTCCGCGGGCAAACTCGCCTGCCTCGATCGCGCGCCACGCCTCTCGAAGCACGGCCACGCTGTGCGCGGTCACGACGGGTCACGTCCCCAAGGTTGCCGATCCAGCAGTCCGGACAGCAGCATCGAGGGAGGCACCTTGGCCAGTTCGCGTCGCGCCTTCTGAACGTCCCGGAGCCTGCGCAGGCAGCCGTCGAGGTCGTCCAGGGTCGCCGGTTCCATGGCCGCGATCTTCAACAGGGCGGCCACTTCGGCCGGAGTGCTGGTCATCTCGGCATCACCTCCGCCACACCTAACGGGACCGGCGCCACCCTGGTGGACAGTCAGCAGGTGGCCCTGAGGTATTCACCAGCGACACCGCTGAGAGCCGCCACGCAACGTGCGGTCCGACGACGCACGGTACGGGCGCACACGCCCCACTCCTCCGCCACGACGGCGCTGAGCTGGCGACTCGACAGGCCGGCGACTCCGCCCTCCCGGGCATGGCCGTCGGTCTGAAGGGTCTTCGCGGCTTCGATGAGACTGACAAGCAGCTCGCGATCCTCATCGCTGATGACGTCCTCGGCGCAGGCCCAGGCGAGGAGTTCAGCCAACTCGACTGCGGGGTCTTCGTCTTCGACGAGCCGATCGTCCGCCGGGTCGACGGGGCCCAGAGAGACGGTTGAGAGCCGGCGCGGCTGGTGGTGCGTCGAGGCGCCGCAGTCCAGCAGAACTCCTTCACGCAACTGCCCGGCGACCTTCGCGGCCACCCAGTGCGGACGCCGCCACGGCAAGCCGCGGACCTCAACCCACAGCTGGGCGGCCAGCACCTCGTCGACCCGATCGTCGTTCAAGCCCAACCGACGCCGCACGCGCAAGGCGGTCGGCAGAAGGAACCACGCGAGCACCAACGCTGCATCCCGGTCGTCCGCCCCATCGAACGCCGCCAACCGAGCCAGACCCAGAAGGACGTCGTTGGCGAGCGCGGGTTCAGCCGCTCGCCGCCAGGCGTCGAGCCGAGTGGGGTCGGCGACGACGCCCAGCCGGGGTTCGATGGCGACCCAAGTCGCCCAGTGTTCCGCGAGCACGGACTCCAACCGTTCGTCCTGCAAGCCCAACATCTCGGTGATGTTCATTGCCGTGGTCCTTCCGCGTGGTTATGCGGGAAGATCACCAATCGGACGTTGTTCCTTTCGTAGTCCACAGGGCTCCGCGGCATCGAACCGCGACCCACGACGCGGCCACCACCGACCAAAGCACCTAGTCGGCCGCGTGTTACCCCGCATAGCCCCCCGACACACTCGGCGGATCCCCCCGATGAGCCAGCCCTCGTGAAGTCGTCCTTCCCCTTCACGGGAACACCGACGCGGACCGCGCCGGCCACGCGCGGACGGTTCGCGATAATCAGCGGGTGAAGAACGTGATCGGGCCCAGCGGCGTGCGGTATCCGGTCACGCAAGACGTCGAGCGGTTCCTGCGCTCGATGGACCGTCGTGCGCTGCAGTCGCTCGTGCTCGAGATGGCGGCGTACAGCGCCGAGGCCATGCGCTCGCTGCAGCTGCGCGCCACACCGGAGGACGAGCCGACGGCCTCCGAACTCCTTTCGGCCGTGGACGCTGCGCTGGCCGGAGTCGACCTCGACTACCACGACCCCTTCTACGAAGACGTCGACGACGGCGTCCAAGGGGTCGAGGAGACCCTCGACGAACTGGAGCGGCACCTCGACGGCGGCGCTCACCCCGTGGTGCGACGAGTGCTCCAGCACCTACTCACCCGGCTCGGCGACCTGGCACGGGACGCCGACAACGCCGACGCCCTGCTCGAGGTGGCCGAACGGGCGTCGGCGCTGTTCGGGCGCGCGGTCGCAGGCCACCCGGACCCGGTCAGCCTGGCCCGCTGGGTGGTCGGCTTCCGCGTCGAGTACGGCGGCTGGCCGTCGCTCGCGTTGGACGCCGTAGCCCACGCGTTCGACGAGCCCGCCTGGCACGCCTACCGCGCGGGTGTCGCGACCCTAGGCGGCGGTGGACCGGCAGCAGACCCCTACCGCAGCGAGATCGACCGCATGCTGCTGGAACTGGCCGACCACGACGGCGACGTCGAAGAGGCCGTCGCCCTGCTGTCCGGAGGTGACCGCCCGTACTACCGGGAGATCTTCCGCCGGTTGCGTGACGCCGGACGGTTCACTGACCTCCTTACGTGTCTGGACCGAGCCGTCACCCAGCGCTGCGTTGACGTCGCCTGGCGCGCGGGACCCACCATCGTGCCCGTCGAGGACGCCGTCGACGCCTACCTGGACGGTGGGCGTCCGGACGCCGCCCTCGCGATCACGCGCACCCTGTTCGACCGCGACCTCAGCGTGGACGCCTTCCGATTGGTGAGCTCCGTGGCCCAACGGTGCGAACGGCAGGAGGAACTACGCGCGTGGGCGTTCGAGCAGGCCACCCTGGGGGCGCACTGCAGCGGCGGCGCCCACCTCGTCAGGCTCCACCTCGCCGACGGGAACGTCGCGGAAGCATGGGAGGCGGCGGACGCCTTCGGCGCCGGCCACGCGTGGCGCGAACTCGTGGACGCCTCCGAAGATGACTTTCCTCTCCAGGCGGGCCGCCTGTGCCTGGCTCAGGTGCTGGAGTCCCTCACCACACCTGACTCCAAGCGGTACCCGGCCATCGTCGACCTCCTCGTCAAGGCACGCGCCCTCTGCGACACGGCAGGCCACCGAGCCGAGGCGGACGCCGAGATCACCCGCTTGCGCGAGGTCTACCGCCGCCGCCCCGCCCTGATGACGGCCATGAACCGGGCCGCACTACCGTCGTGACTCCCACACGGAAGGCCGACGAGGCGAAGTGTCAGCCGTAAGGCTGCCTTGGCGCAACTTGCGGCACGGTGCGAGTGGCTATTGGCAGCGGCGTGGAGGGTGGCCATCAGCATGCCATGACCCCGCATGCGTGGGGTCGGTTCCGCGTATGCAGGTCTCAGGCGTAGACCCCTGCTTGCCGCCGCGGCAGAGGCCTCCAAACGATTGCGAAAGGACAGTTCTCCAGCCGGAGGCTCCGCTCCAGATCGTCGGTAGTCTCCGCAAGGGTTAATGATTTATGTCCCGTGGGCATACGGTCAAGGGGTGTGGCTGGTCATGACAACGTCCCCCGAGAGTCCGCGGACAAGTCCGCTCGCGACACGGATCCTGCTGGTTCCTTCGAGGAGATCAATGAGTGGCTCCTGACGCTGGTCGATGAGCACATTGCCAGGATCGAGGGTGAGGAAGCCCGGCAGAAGTTCCTTGATGCGATCAAAGAGAGGCTCCCCAAGGTGTTTTGCGACACGGCGGGACACATCGTCGAGTCACTATTCGAGTCAGCGCCTGCGCTGCTCGCCGAGTGCAGGGCACTCGACGCCTCCCACGCCGCCGAAATCGAGGAGAGCTGGGGCGAAGCACTCGGCATCTACCGCATGCTGTGGGTGTCTTGCCACGAAACCGTGGGAGCCCTGAGCGCCCGGCATTTCAATGTCAAGGGATACGAACCGCCCGCAATGGTTCACGCCCAGGTTGGCCTTCAGGCCCGCGCTTGCCGCGTTGGCGTCGAGGTGCTGGAGCTCTTGCGGGCAGGCCTCGGCGCCGGCGCCCTCGGCAGGGCGCGCACGCTGCAAGAGATCGCGACGATCTCAACCGTCCTGGCTGAGCACGGTGCCCTTGATGGTGCCCATCCCGACTTGGCGGGCCGATACCTGCAACACGCGAACGTGGTCAGTTGGATGGATGCAGTCGAGTACCAGGAAGTCGCCCCAAGACTCGGCCACGAGCCGCTGACCAACGATGAGATGGCCGAACTGCAGGCACCGCGTGACGCGGCGGTTGCAGCGTATGGCGAGGCGTTCGGCAAGCCGAACGGCTGGGCTGCCTGCCTCACGAGCAACCAGAAGGCACCCCGCTTCAAGGACCTCGAAGTGCTCGCCCGGGCAGACCACATGCGCGCCCACTACTCGTGGGCCAGCCACGAAGTCCACGCTGACGCGAAGTCATGGATCATGAACCACGAAACCGATGGCCATCTCACCTTCAGGAACACCGGACCGTCACCACGAGGAATGGCTGACGCCGCTCAACTAGCCCTGATGTCGCTGGTCCAAGTCACCGAGAACACCCTGAGCACCGTGCCGGGCGCCGATGATCGCGTAACTGACCTCATCGTCATCGAAGTTCTGCACGAACTACTCGACCGAGCATGGACCGCGTTCTCCTCAGCAGACGACGCAATGAAAGGTTGACTCACCATCCAACTTGCTTCCCACAACGCACTGCTCCCCTTCCTGTCCATCTCTGGCAATCTGTAGTGGTGACAGGTGCTACGCCAGTGCCGATGGATGATGCCCTATGGCAGGCTGCGTCTCCGGCAATCGAACAGATGGTCAACGCCGCCCATACCTATATCGACGGCGGCGGTTGGTGCCTCCAAGACCACCTCCCGACGGTCAGCCACGAGCACCACTGGCCATGGCTGAACGTTGAACGCTGGGGCGACGGGCGACCGAAGGACTGGTCTAGCCTGCTCGGAAAGCGCGAGGGTGAGTTCACGAAGATCGCCGTTGAGGAACTGCATGCGTACCAAGAGTTCCTTGCATATGGGCGATCGCGTGAAGATCTCCGCGGCAAGCTGCTACCAACTGAGGACATGGCCTTGGAGTGGCTAAGTGACATGATGCTCGATCATCTTTCGCGTGACGTGTTCGAGCGGGCAATGCACCTAGGAGCGAGGAAACCGCACGAGTTTCGCCCAATTTACTGCGAAGCTGAGAGATCGATTCTCGCTGACGAGCTCCCGGGGAGTGTCATCATCCCGCTCGCGTTTGCGGTCTTTCCCGATGGCTGGACGCTCCGATTGGACGACAACACATGTATCCGTCCGCTGACAGATGAAGAACATCTCGGACGAGCCCGCGACTACACGTACGGAGCCGTGCCGGAGAGCGTGATAAACGCCGCGACACACGCGATCATCCTTGATGACATCGTTGTTGACAATCGCGCTCCATGGGACCGGGTACTTGGACGGAGGAAGTACGAGGAGTCTGCGATTCCTCAAGAGCGCATTGATCGTGCCGTCCGAGCACTCCGCGTCGCGTCTCCCACACAGTCCGGTTACGCCCAAATCCTCCTGGCGCCCGAGGGGTGGGCAGACCACTGGCGTCTGGATCTACCTCCGTTAATGACCATCGACATCGTCCGCAGATACCCACCAGCGCTTGACAAGCGCTCTCACCGAGAAGCCGTGACACCACCAAGCGACGGCAACTTGGCCGACATCGCGGCGGCCTACGCGGCGCTGGGTCGAGGCGACAAACGCCTGAACCTCGCCACCCGCCGCCTTGACCTCGCCACCCACAGGGAGGAGTCAGACGATGCCGTGCTCGACGTGACAGTCGGTCTAGAGGCTCTCATCGGCGGCGACCGCAACGAGATCGCACATCGAATAGCCACACGAGCCGCTGTCCTCCTGCGGGAGACACATCACGCGCACGACATCTACACCTATCTGAAGAAGGTCTACGATCGTCGCTCCGAGATAGTCCACGGGTCCCACAGCATAAAGAACGCGACCATCAGAATGCACGACCGGACCTTCCGGACTGAGGACGTTGCCTTGTGGTTGCTTCGTACGGTGATCTCCGCCGCGATTGCCCTAGATGAACCCATCGACACAGCGGCGCTAGATCGGAAGGTGTTGACTCTGATTGACCAGTCGGTCCGTCCGGAAGCCTAGTGCAGCGAGCAGGGCGATCTCGGTGGCGATGCGGGCCAACTGCAGGTCGCCGGAGTGCAGCGCCGCGATGGTGACCGTGTGGGCCACGTCGACCACGGCGCACACCATGTGCTGATCGATGCGGACACCGTCGGCCAGCCAAGCCCAGCCGCGCCCTCGTTGTCCCGTGAAGGGCTCTCCAGTGACCAGCGCCAGCGCCGCCTGCAGGTCGCTGAGGCCCTCGGGACCGCGTGCTTGGCCGCGCGCCCGGAGCCGGCGGAACAGGTCGATGTCGGCCAGGACGCCGATCAGCTGGTAGATGCCCATGCCTCGGGCGATGCCGGCCGGGGACTTCGTGGCGTCCGGCAGGTAGTTGCCGCCGGTCGTGGGGTCGACGCCGAGCCAGCTGCGCACCTTCGAGAGGTGCACCCTCATCTGGGTGGCGTCGGAGCCGAACGCATCGACCACTTGGTCGATGGTGACGCCTTGGGGGTGCAGCACAAGGAAGGCCAGCAACTCGGTGTAGAAGGCCTTGCGCTTCGCGACCACCGTGGGCGTGCCGGTCGTTCCAGTTCGCGCCTGGATGGGGCCGAGTAGCCGCAGGTGCGGGCGGGTCCCGGCCGCCCAGGCCGCCAGGTCGGCGTCCAGACCCGGGTCGGCGCCCTCGACCGCTGCCCGGACCTTGTCGGGCACGTGCGGCGCGAGTTGCTGCAGGTCGTCCGCGGTGGTCGCGGCCACGTCGAGGACCTCGGCGTCCGGGGCTGGAACCACCGTCGCCCCTGGCTCGGACTCGGGGTCAGTGTCGCGGGGCAGCACGAGTTCGTCACGGATCGCCCCGGCGGCGTCGCAGTACTCACGCCAGCCGTCGTCGCCGTCGCTCGGCATCTCGACGTCATCGAGCAGGTCGGCGTGGGCCAGGAGCAGGGCGCAGCCCTCGGCTTCGGCGGGGGTGAGTCCGTTGGCGATCAGGTCCAGGCCGAGCGTCGGGATGAGCACCCGACCCTGCCCGGTCAGCCGGACGCCGAGGCCGCGGATGGGCTCGGTGTCGGCGACCATGACGACGGCGGTGCCGGTCCGCGCGGGATGCTCCCCGACGAGGGCGAGCAGCCGGTCGAGCGGGGTGCTCGACAGCGCCCCATTGACCAGGACGAGCCAGCTCTCCCACACGTCTCCGCCCAGGTCGTCGGCGCGGCCGGCGGCAGCGGTCACGTCGTGAGTGGCGCACTTGTCGATGGTCGCCGCGGCCGCAGCGATCGCGGCGTCCAGCGGCGCGGGGTCCTCGAGACGGTGGTGGCGGATGCGCGCCGGGTCGAGCGGCACGGCCTCCGGGGCGATCCCGATGCAGTCGAGTTGAACCTGACGCGCCCACGGGTTGACCGCGATCTCGGCTGCCAGATAGCGAGCGAAGTCGGCGGCGTAGGTGGGGTCACCGGTCAGGCTGATCGTGCCGAGCTGTTCGAGGTTGACCAGCCACGTGGCGCCGTCGTCGTCCAGTCCCACGGAGACGAGCTGCGGATAGGCGGATCGGGCGGTCGACTCCTGCTCGTGCGCGCCGGCGGCCAGCAGCCATCGACGGCCGTCGGCCGGGTCCGGGCGCCACGGATGTGCCAGCGTGACGGGCTCGACCAGCTGGACTGCCACCTCGCCTGGCAGGAGCTGGACAGCCAGGAGTTGCGGTGGGGCGACGCGGTCCTCGCCGGAGACGGCAAGCAGCCTGAGCGCCTGGTCGATGGCGAGCAGGGTGGGCGTCGCGGCCTGCCCCTCGGTCATCACGGTCTTCTCCACCGGAACCAGTTCCGGGGGCGGTGCCTGGATCGTCCGCCCCGGCCGACGGGCACGGAACTGGGCCCTCCGGCGCTGGCGGAGGGCGGCCAACAGCCCAGCAGCGAGGACCCCGCCCGCACCGGTGAGCCCGACCAGCAACCACGGGGCCGGCGCCTCGGCGTCCCGATCGGACGCCTCGCTCACAGGCTTCTCGTCGTTGCTCACGTCCGAGGCCACGGTCGCCGAGGCAGACGGGGAGGGCGCCGCCGGTGCGCTGGAAGGAGCGACGGGAATAGGGACGGCCCCGCCGGTCGCGGGCGACGTCTCGGCCACGGGTGCCGGGGTGGGTGTCGCGGGCGGAGCGGAGGCGTCCGGCGACGACGGCGAGTTCTGGGATGTCGGCTCGGCTCGTTCGGGTTCCGGGGAGGTTGGCAGCTCGGGCGTCGCCTCCGCAGCGGACGGGATGAGCAGGTGCCAGCCGGGGAGGATGAGGTCAGGGTCCGTCAGGCGACGGCCGTCCGGCTGCGGAATCCCCCGAGAGGCCTCGAAGATCCGTGGCCACGCCTCGGCGTCGTCGAGGTGCTGCTGTGCGATCTCGCTCAGCGTGTCGCCCTTGACCACGGTGTATCGGGAATGCGCGCGGTCGCTCGCTGCCGTGGCCTGTCCGGCGTCCGCCTGCGCCGCTGCGGGCAGAGTCAGCACCCAGCCCGGCCTGAGGAACTGCGCCTTGCCCCGCAGGAGCTCGTTGTTGAGCTTGAGGATCTCGGGGTAGCGGCTCCCGGACCCCAGGTGGTGCTCAGCGATCGACCACAGGGTCTCACCTCGTTTGACCGTGTGAGTGAGGGGTGCGGTGGCGATCTCGACGAGCGCGGTGGCTCTGGACGGCGTTCCCCCGGACGCGGACTGCGCTGGCGCTGGCGCCACGCTCGCTGTCGCTGTGGCCACCGGGCTCGGGCTGTCCGGGACTGCGGATGCAGTCTCGATCCCCGTGGCGGGCACCGCGATGAACAGGAGCAGCGCTGCTGTCACGAGCCGGCGGGCCGGCGCCTGGGACCACCGGAGCCCGGGCAGCTTGGGTGCCTCCAGACCCCGGAGGGCTGCGACTGCCTCCGTGAGGATCGTGACCGCGAGCAGTCCCCATACAACCCACGCCGCGCCCTTCAAGATCAACACGGTCAGGTGGCCGTCATCCGGACTGGTGAGCGCCGCCAACCACCCGTCCAGGCCGGACGGCGTCGGCCCCCACCCGAGGGCCAGCAGCACCGTCGGCAGCCCCACGAGCAGGGCCAACAGCGCGACGGAGGCGGCTAATCCGACCAGACGAGGGTGACGAGGCGGTGGGTTCATCGGGGAGCTCCGTTCACGACGCGCGACAGCAGGATGGTGGCGTCGCCGCTGACCGTCTTGGGCCCGATGCCTGCGGTCCCGAGGAACTTCGGCTGGTAGACGATGGTGACGTGCACCGACAGGGTGGTCGGTCCGGTGATGCTCACGCTGCCCTCGACGCCGGCGGCATGCAGGTAGGCCGCCGCGGCCGTTCGGGCGGCGGCCGTGTCGATCTGCGGGGATTGGCCGCGCATGATCTGGCCGGCCTGCACCTGGTTCGCG
Source organism: Micropruina sp. (assembly GCA_016716635.1). GTDB lineage: Bacteria > Actinomycetota > Actinomycetes > Propionibacteriales > Propionibacteriaceae > JADJVZ01. Next base: position 626,427 of record JADJVZ010000013.1, on the reverse strand, counting down.
GCCGTTCGCCCCGCCTGCTGGGCGAGGTCGTGAGCGCGCTGTTGGGCGTTGACCTGCCCGGTCAGGTCGACGGTGATGCCGATCACCATGGTGATCACCAGCGCGATCAACACCCCCCACACCGTGACCGAACCTCGCTCATCGTGATGGCGCATCATCGCCCCCTGAACACATCAAGCGGACTCGTGACCGTCGCGCTGACGACCCTGTCCGGCAGGCCGGGCAGTGCCAGCTCTGACAACTCCACCGTGCAGCTCACCGTCGCCGCGACGCTGGCGGGCGTGCCCACCGGTGTGGCGAACCCCGAGGTGTCGAGGGTGACCGTCATGGACGCGCACGTCAGCCCTTGGTTGGCCAGGGTGGCTCGTGCCGCCGCCACCGCCGACGTCTGGGCCGAGCCTGCGGTGCGGGCGATGGACGCCGCGCGTGCGGCGTCCGCGGCTGCCTGCTGGACGCTCCCGTGGGCGATGGCCACCCGGCCGCCGGCCACGGCGAACAGCAGCAGGAGCATGAGCGCCGGCACCAACAAGACCAGTTCGATCGCCGCCGAACCCCGCTCATCGGCGGCCGTCTTCCAGCTCCGAGCCTTGAGGCTCGCGCTCCCGCAGCGTCGGGATTCGTGGACTCGCGGCTTCATCGCGTGTACCTCTCGACCGGCAGGGTGGCCGACTGGGACACGGTCACGTCCATGAACGGCACGAGCCGGACGCTGTGGCCGGTCACCGTCACGGTGGTGCTGGTCGCCGTCCTGTCGCCGGTCACGGTCACGCCGGTCAGCGTCGTCCCTCCCACGTCGGCGGCGAAGGACCTCGCGCTCGACAACCCCGCCTCCAGGGAGGAGTTGAGCATCGCCGAGGTGCGGGCGCCCGACTGGGCGGACGCCAGGGCGATCGACCGGGCGTGGAACCACGTGCCGGCCTGGACGGCCAGGAACAGCACGGTGAGCACGATGGGGAGCGCGATCACCATCTCGACCGATGACGAACCGCGCTCACCCCGCATCAGCCACCGGCTCGACCTGGACCGCCGCATGGTCGTCACCTACCGGATCTCGCCGGCCTTGCCGACGACGTAGGCCTGGATGATCGCGGCGACGATCCCCACGATGGCGATGGCGAAGATCGCCCAGAGGACGTTCTGGATGGTCTCGGACATGCCGTCCTCGGCGAGCATCCGTTCGCGCTGCTTGGCGAGCCACGACTCGAGGTCGCGGCGCATGAGCTGGCTCTCCACGTACAGGTTGAGCATCATGGTGGGGTTTCCTCTCCTGAAGGGGTTCTTCCTTTGGGGTCAGGTGTTGCTCATCAGGGTCATCAGGGATGGCCCCAGCAGGATGGCGATGAAGACGATCGCCAGCATGGTCGCAGGGATGGTGAGCCGCTCGGAGGCGGCGTTCGCACGGGCCTGCTCGTCGGTCAGGAGCGCCACTCGCAGCGCTCGGTTGTGTTCCCGAAGGGTTTGGTAGACGGGCATCGTCTGCTGTTCGGCCAGCGCCATGATGTTGGCCAGGTCGTCGAGCTCGGGCAGGGCCAGTTCGTCGCCCATCGCGCGGAGGACGTCCCACGGCGGGCGGCCGTCGACGCTGGACTGGGTGAAGCCCTCCGCCAGCCGGTCGAAGACCCACTGGCCGCGGCCGACGCGCGCCGCGTTCTCCAGCGCCTGACGGGGCCCCGAACCGGCGCGACGTTCCAGCGCCACCAGGTCGATGAAGCCGGTCAACACGTGGTTGAACTCGAGGCGGGCCGCCTTCGCCTTGCCGTGGATGTCCAGGTTGGGCAGCACGAACAGCCCGACCGCGCCGACCAGGGACGCAGCGAGCGGGACCGCGATCGGGAACCGCAGCCCGAACCAGCTGAACAGCGTCGACAGCAGCGGGGGTGCCACCAGCCCGATGGCGGCCAGGATCAGCTTCTCGCCGTAGAAGTTGGCCTCCGTCCGGCGCAGCAGCGCCAGCTCCTTGACCGGCGTCATCCACACCCACCTCGGCAGCCAGCGCGCGACCCAGGCGCCCACCCGATCCTGGGTGTCCACGCCGCCCGTGAGGAAGGTGGGGGCCGACGGCACGCCGGTCAGCCGGTCCAGTGCAGGCCCGAGCGCCGGCACGGTCGGCGTGAGCCACCACACCGCGCACAGAACGCTCGTGGCGAGCAGTAGGCCCGTCAGGGCCGCGAGCTGCAGGCCGGTCATGTCGGCTCTCCGGACGCCAAGAGTCTGGGCAGCGGCTTGACCCGCGCCATGCGTCGCATGACCACGAGGCCGACGACGTAGAGCGCGAGGAGCACCGACAGCACGACCTGTCCCAGCGGCGAGCGGTAGGGCTCCAGGTACTGGCCGGTGGCGGCCATCCCGACCAGGCACACCACGGTGATGATGGTGACGATCCGCGCGGTCTGGCGCGGCTTGCTGCGGTCGGCCTCCAGATGACGCCGGGCCGCGACCTCCGCGGACACCGACTCGGCGAGGCCGGACAGGATCTGGGCGAGGCCATCGGCCCGCTTCTGCGCCGCGAGGATCAAGGTGGCTGCCACCAGGTCACCGGTCGAGTCGTTGAACTGGTCGGCGAACGCGCGGAGCGCCTCGGCTGTGTTCCACCGGGACCTGATGCGGCTCACGAGGGTGGTCACCTCCGGACGGATGACGTCGGGTGTCGTGCGCAGCGTGGCCACGAGGGCGCCCTCCAGACCGACTCCCACGGTGATCACGCCGGCCAGGTTGCGTGTCCACTCAGCCAGGCCTTCGAGGCGCTCGATCGTGTGGGACTCGTCCGAGACTCCAAGGAGCACCGGCAGGCCGATCGCCGCCAGTGGGAAGAGCACGATGGCGATCACCCAGCCCGACAGCAAGGCCACCAGCACACCGGCCACCGCCGCCAGCAGACCGGAGATCAGGACGCGGCGCGGGACGATTGCGAGCCGCGTCAGGAGCCGGGGCGTCTTCGGAGCGCCCGTCGGGACCGGCACTCGCCGAAGCCCTGCGACCAGCCCCATCACGCCACCGACGCCGAGGACGCTCACCAGCGCGGGAACGAGCGGGTTCATGCGACACCCCCGTGCCGCTGCGCCTCCAGGAGGAACTCGTTCGCCGTGAACCCGTGGCCGGTCAGCATCCGTAGGTGGTCGGGCAGCACGAAGGCGACAGCCGGGCCGTCGGGGTCACTGCGGAAGACGGTGGTCGCGGCGTAGCCGGCGGACTCCTCGCCCGGCGTGATCGCCAGCACCTCGTCGACCACACGCCGCTTGCGGACCGAACCGTCGCGGCCGCGCACGTACATGGACCGCAGCTGCACCACCAGGCCGAGGCAGCGAGCCAGCTTCATCACGGCCGAGTCGCGGGTGAACTCGCCGGACTGCATCGCGCAGCTGACCAGTTTCTCCATCGTGTCGGACGCCGACGCGGCGTGCGTCGTCGACAGGGAGCCGGAACCCGACTCCATGGCCATGATCATCTGCGCGACCTCGCGTCCGCGGACCTCGCCCACGATCTGCCGATCAAGCGCGTACCGGAAGGAGGCGTGCATGCCGTCCTGCAAGGTGAACTCGTTCACCGGACGTCCGTCGGGACCTCGCTCGCCCGAACCGGGACGCGCTTCCCACGAGAACACGACGGGGTGCTCGTCGACCAACTGCTCCAGACCCAGCTCCCGCTCGGTCTCGAACGTGCCCAGCACCTCCTCCGGGCCGATCTCGGCACACAAGGCGCGCAGCAGGGTGGTCTTCCCGTCGCCTTGTTGGCCGGAGACCACGATCGACAACCGTGCCTTCACCGCGGCCGCGAGGAACGAGGCCAGCAAGGGGCTCACCGTGTCCAGGCCCACGAGGTCATCGAGGGTGATGCGCACCAGCCGGTGCCTTCGGATCACCACGCTCGGCCGATGGGTGACGAACGCGGACGCCGCCAGGCGAGCGCCATCCAGGTTCAGGTGGAGGTCCGGGTTGGCGTCCGAGAACACGCGCGGCGGATCGGCCCTGGAGGCCAGGTCCTGCAGGAGCTGGATCAGTTCCTCGTCGGACGCCGCCACCGGCGGCCCCGGCACCTTCTCGCCGCCCACCAGGTCCAGGAACACCCGGTCGTGGCCGACGACGATGATGTTCTCGACGTCCGCCCGATCCACCAAGGGCTGCAACCGGCCGAGCCCGAACATCAGGTCGAAGACGGCCTGCGCCAAGGCGTCCTGCGCGTTGGCGGAACTGACGGAGCCGTGGACGGCGAACCGCGCCTCCGTCGCCTCTTGGACGACCTCCATGATCACGGCCCGCCCCAGCTCTTGGCGGGACGTCTCGTCAACGAACGGCGACTGCGCCGCGCGCTCGGAGAAGCGCTTGGACGCCAGCGCGCGGAGCTCCGACGCCTCGTCCCAATCCACCTCGGGCGACCGCTCCGTAGGCGGTCCCATCGGTCCCACCTTCGCCTCGCGGCCGACCACATGAAGTGAGGACGGCGTGGGCGTCGTGGCGACTGCCGTCGACAGGGTGAACCCAGAGCGGACGCGGCCCGGTCGCGCCGGATCGGTGGCGTCACCGAAGGCGGTGAACAGGGGCACGCTGGCCAGGTCGGGCCTCTCCCAGGTGGGCTGCGGCTGCTTCGTCATCGGTCCGCCCCCGCCCTGGTGCGCGGTAGCGCGTCTTCCGTGCGCGGCGCCAGAGCCCGAAGCGACTCACCCAACGCCACCACCGACCGCGGTAGCGGCGAACGGTCGAACCGACGCTGAGGCTCCCCGTGGGACCACCACCGCGCGGCGTCCGGGTCCCACGCGACCTCGCCGAGCACCGGTACGCCCAACGTCTTGGTGACCTCGGACGTGCTGTACCGACGTGCCGGGCCGGCGATGACCAACCGCACGTCGCCCAACGAGCCTTCCTGGAGCCCCGGCAACCATGACCGCACCCGGGCCAGCTCGGGCAACCCGGTCCCCGTCACCACCACAGTCACATCCGACTCCGAGATCAGCGGCTCCGGGCTGCCGACCATGCCCAGCCGGCCGGCGTCCACGACGATGTCCACACCCGTGTCGACCTCGAGTCCGCGCAGAGCGTCCAGGAGCGAGTCCCACACGCCGAGGAGGGACGCCGCCTGCTGGTGCGCCCGCAGCCCCGGCAACAGGCTCGCGTTCGAGTCGGCCAGCGGGAACAGCCGCGAGGGCAACTCGTCGGCCAACTGGCGGTGTCGGTGGGCCAACACGAGTTCGGAGAGCCCGGGGCGGGCGACGCCTGTGCAGTACCCGGCCAGGATCGCCGAGCCGCCCGACGGGTCGGCTTCCACGAGCACCACCGGACGAGGCCACGTCAGGGCGAGCCCGACCGCCAGGGTGGTCACACCCAGCGAGCCCGAGACGGACGCGACGGTGAAGAGGGGCATGGCGTCACCGTTCCCGGGAGTCGAGAACCACGGCCACCTTGCCTGTCGCGGCCCGGGCTGCCAGATCGGGTGCGGCGTCCGCGCTCACCAGCAGGTCGACGAGCGCGAACTGCCCGTCCTGCGAGCGCGTGACCGCGACGACCTTGGCCGCGATGGTCACCGGCGAGACGTCGCCGACCTGGCCCTGCGCGCCGGGAGTCTGCACCACCCGCACGTCGTCGCCGGTCTTCAAGGGAATGGCGGGCAGCATCCCGTCCACCAGAGACAGCCCCACCACGGTCTCGCCCTTGGCCGGGACGGTCTCGGGGGCGATGGCGTCGGGGGTGAGCAGCCCGCCGGCTGAGATGTCGAGCGCGGCACGCTGGCCCACGACCGTCGACACCTCGCTGGCGGGGATCGAGGCGATAGCCGGATCCAGCGACACCCGCGCAACCATCAGGTCAGTGGCGGCGATCACCGCGCCACGAGGGACGGCCGCCTTCGCCACCACGACCTCGACCGACGAGGTCGCCGCCGTCCACAGCCACACGCCGCCCAGCGCCGACAGCAGCAGGGCGGCCACGGACGCGATGATCAGCACCGGACGCCGCCGGGTCTTCACGGGACCCAACGCCGCGGGCGCCTGAGGGGTCGTGGTCGTCGCCGTCGTCGGCGCCATGGTCGCTGTCCTCACGTCCTCATCCCTTCACCACGGTCTGGAGTTCGCCGATCGTGACCACGACCGAGCTCGTGTACGTCTGGTTGATGACACCGGACTCGCCGATCCCGGACCAGTTGATGGTCCAGTAGCTCGTCGCGGTGACCGTGTAGGTGCCCTGCTTCGTGTAGCGGTAGCCGCAGTCGGGCGACGACGACACCCCGAACGAGTCCGCGTACGTGGTGCCCGTGGTCGTGCACGCGACGGTCCCGCCGTCGCCCATGCTCCAGACCACCTGCGTGACCTTGCCGGTTGCGGTGACGGAGTAGCCGCCCGCCGACGCGGTCTTCGTGTTCGGCCCCCAGGTGCTCTGCGTCCGGGGACGCCACCCACAGCCAGATCGGCAGCCCCACGAGGCCCACCGAGCCGGGCGAGGGATCCGGCGCCATCCCGATCGTGACCGCGCGGAGGCGCATCTGGGTGACCGCCTGCTGGGCCAGGACTCTGGGGTCCGGGACGACGCCGGGGGCGCTATCGGCCCAGAAGAGGTAGGAGCCCGGACCCGACCAGATGCCGGAACTCGAACACCGGTAGATCGACCCCGTCGTGTTGCCGCTCCACACCGCGTCCGTCAGCGGCGGCGGCGGCGATTCCGCCTTGATGTAGCAGGCTCGAGCGTTGCTCCACGTCCCCAACTCAGGGTTCGAACACGGGACCTCGCGGGGAGGCATTTCCTGCGTCACGCAGGCAACCGGGTCGCTGCTGCCGGAGCCGGTGTGCTTCAGCGGAGCGGCGCCGCCCGAGCCACCGTAACCGGGGACGCCGACCCCACAGGCGACTCCCCAGCTCGCCCCCTCGCACCCGGCCTCCGCGTAGGCGGGCGAGGCCGTGAGCGGAGTGATCGCCAGCGCCAGACAGATCGCGAGCGCCGCGAAGAGCCTGGTCAACATGATCCGAGGACCTCGTCCTTGGTGATCTGCAGGTTGGCGCCGACGAGCTGCAGAGTGCTCTGGTGCGAGAGCCGTGGCTGCGGCGCCGGTGTGACCGGCTGCCCGGCCTTGTCCGTGAGGATGGCGTCGCTGCGATCGACGCACGAGGTGACAACCCACCCGTCGCCCTTGGCCAGGGCGCTCTGGGAGGGGATCTTCGTGGCTCCGACCTGCACCTGCCCCCGTTGACGGACCGTGGTCAACATCACCTGCAGGCTGCTCAGCGCCTCTCCCGAGGCAAGGGTGTCGAGCTCGTTGATGCTCTTGCTCGAGTCGACCAAGAGACCGTCGAGGGTCTGCCACAGCAGTACGACTCGCGCCTTCGCGTCCTCGAGCTTCTGGTCCTCGGGGCTGAGGGTCGGTGTCGGCGTCACCGTGGGTGACTGTGACGATGACGGCGACGGGCCCGTCGGTGTCGGGCTGTTGGTGGGCGCGGCAGTGCAGCCACCGATCAGTGCAGCGGCCATGATGGCTCCCACTGCTTTGGCGGCCAGTCCTTGGTGGGTCATCCCATCCTCCTTCGCCTAAGGGCCATAACGGGGCGAAGAGGCGCCTCGTGGACATGCGCTGTCTGTTGTTGTCTCCCAGACGGCGGCAGCACCGAAGCTCCCGGGTGCGTCTGGCGCTCGTGGCGCCGGTTCCGCGTAGTCGCGGGTACGGCCATTGTCAGAAGCGGCCATCTCTGGCTCCAAGCTCTCCAGGGGGTGGACCTTGTACGGGAAGGCTAAGCATGGATCTCGGCGATCTTGCGGATTTCGGGCTTCGCCCCTCCGCGTGTCACGCTAGCACATCTACACCGTTTAGCGGTATAGATTGCTCATCGTGTCTCGTCTCCCCTTGCCGCGGACCACTGAAACAATGGGCGCGTGCCTGCCTACTCCGACGCCCCGCTCCCCGTCGAGGTTGGACGCGTTGGTCGGCATGGGCATGAACCGCGTCAAGCTCGCCATCGTGGTCGCGCTGACTGAGCACGGCGGCACCCTCAGTACCCCGGACCTCGTCGCCTCGCTCGGTGAGGGCGTGGCGGCTACCACGATCGCGCGCAACCTCAACGAGCTCGAAGACCACGGCTACGTCACCGGCGACGTTCCCCGCGATGACCGCCGACGCCGGCGCACGCACTGGACGCTCAACCACGCGAAGCTCCACGCTGACCTACGGGCGCTCATCCAGGCCACCACACCCTCCGTCGAGACCCCAACCACGTCGGATTGAAGGGCGGCGGTGGCAGTCCGGTGATCGAACGCGAAGCCCACTGCGCGAGTTGGGTTACGGACGTCGCCAACTCCTTGGTGCAAACGGCCTAACTCCTGGCCCACAAGGCGTGACGTGCGCCTGAGGCCGTGCCCAGCGACACGGCGATTGTTGGGCAGGGTCACCGGGCCGGCCGTCCGGCACAAGAACGGCCTTACCTTGCTCTTGATCTCGTTGGGGCCTCGTGGGCCGCGCAACCCCGCCTCCACAAGGGATGACTGCTCGCCGCTCGCCCCGGAAGCGACCCGGGGAGTCACTGGGAGACCGGTCCGGGGGCTGCGGCCTGGAGTACGTCGAACCGGTCTTGTGTCCTTGAGGCCCCGCCAGGGCCCGGGAAGGGACAGTGCCATGACCATACGGACCTACGAGTCGTTGCCCACGGCCGCTGCCCGCATCGGGGTCAGCGTGAAGACCATCCGCCGGCGAATCGCCGAGGGCGTCCTGCCCGTGTACCGGTGCGGCCGCATCCTCAGGCTGGACCCGGACGACGTCGACGCCATGTTCAGCCGGTACCCGCAGTGGACCCCCGGGTCGGAGTTCAGTTCTACGCGACGCCGGCAGGCGCGACGGGCGCCGTAGCGCTCGCCCCTCGAAGCCAATGGCTGCCGTGTGGGGGGGGGTGGCCCAGATCAAGGCGCGGGCCAACTCATTCGCCCCTGGTGGTCGATCGTGTTCTGTACCTCGCCGGACGGGAACCTTTACACGCCGCGAACTGGGATGACTGAATGGTGACGCGTAGGGGATATTGGTCCGTGTCGAGGGGGCTCGGGATGCGCTGGCGAGGCCCACGAACGCCCATTTCTGTTTCAAGCGGGCAGACGCGACCGATGGGTTTGTCGGCGTTCTTGACGGGTCGGCGATCTCGTCGGGAGATTGGGTCGCCTGAGCCCGGTGGTCAGGCGAACAGGCTGGTGCCGTATCGCAGCACGATGGCGGCGACGATGAAGGTGAGCCACAGCCACACGACGAGGGCGTCCAGCGCCATCCGCTGCGCCGCAAGCAGCGCGGCTTGTGCCCGTGGGGGTAGGTACAGGTTGTCGTGGCGGATGTTGTGCCGCGTGAGGGAGGCGAACACCAAGGTGGTGGACAGCGTGACGAGCAGGCACCAGGGGCAGAGTGCTCCGATGTTGAACATGGCTTCATAGAACAGCCAGTAGGCGAAGAGGAATCCGAGGGTGTAGACGACTTGCGCGGCGAACATGAACCATCTGGGGAACCGGACACTGGCCAGGCTGGCGAGGGCGATGGTGATCACGACTGGTTCGGCGATGAGTCCGAGGAAGGCGTTGGGAAATCCGAAGACGCTGGCCTGCCAGGACTGGCCGACGGTGCCGCAGCTGATGGTGGCGTTGATGTTGCAGGAGAGGTTGACGTCGGGATTGGCGGCCAGGGCGACTGCGTCCACGGACAGCACGAAGGAGGCGGTCAGGCTCAGGGCTGCCGAGAACAACATGGTGGCGAAGGTCCAGGTGTCGGCCTGCCGCAGCCGATGCCAGCGTTCCATCAGCTCAGTCATTCGCGGCGGCCTTGATCGCGGTGGTGAGGGGCCCGACGGAGTACAGGTCGCCCTTGAAGGGCTTGCCGTCGATGAGAACGGTGGGGGTGCCGGTGATGCCGGAGGCGAAGTCGGCCTTGGTGCCCTGGTCGACCCAGCTGGTGTTGGCCTGCTGCTTGAAGCCGGCGACCACGTTTGGGTCCACCCCGGCGGCGGTCGCCAACGTGGCGATTTGGTCGTCGGTGAGTCCGTTGCCACCCTCGGTGGGCTGGTTGGCGAAGAGCGCGTCGTTGAAGGCCATCGCGCTGTCGGGGTCGGCCTTGGCGGCGGTGACGAACGCGTTGGCCGCGCGTGTGGAATAGCGGGTGCCGTTGGAGGCCCGGTCGAGGAAGGACATGGGGTGGATCTCGAGCTGGATGGTGCCCTCGGCCACCAGACGGTTGAGTTCGTCGCCGTTGGTGGCGTCGAAGCGGCCGCAGAAGGGGCACATGTAGTCCTGGTACACGCTCACTCTCACCGGCGCGCCGGTTTGGCCAACCGTGATGGTCCAGGCATCACTGCCCGCAGCAGCGGCGTTGGCTGTGACGGTCCCCGGGGTTGGGGTGCCGGGCTTCGGGGTCTGGGCGAGTACCCCGACCCAGACCAGGACGCCGATCAGAGTGGCGGCCACCGTGGCCACCAGGATGATGGTGACGCGTCGGCGGATGCGTTGCTCTCGGGCAGCCTGGGCCTGTTGGGCGGCCAGTTGCTGGCGGCGGCTTCCGGACGGAGGGGTGGACGCAGGGGGCGGAGTGGTCTTGGGCATGGGTGTCAGCTTTCGATTGGCTTGGGTGAGGGCGCGGTCGCCCGGGGACCGGTGCTGGACGCGCTGACACCAAGGCAGCGGGGAGGGACGGCCTCCACCAGGGAGGCCCTCGAACCGCGTGCAGTCGCTCACCGGCTCGCCCGTGACGGCGGCCGATGGTGGCAGTCAGCCCAGCAGAAGAAGCCTGGGCGGACCCCGCCGGCTGAGCGCTCGCCGCGAGGCCACGCGACGAAGGTCTGGAACCCGGGGCGCGCCAAGCCGCGGGGCTCGGGGACTGACTGGCACCGACAGCGTGGATCGTGCCACGCGGGTATGTCGGCTCAGCCAGGCGCGGGCACGGCGCAACAGCACCCGGAACGCCACACCGAGGCCGACAACGTTCAGCAGTCCGAGCAGGGCCAACCCCAACGTGGACAGACAGAGGGCTAGGACCAAGTGGTTGGCATGCACCACGGCCTGCGCAGCGTCGACCATGCCGCTTGCGCACGCCTGGTTCTCGCGGACCAGGTCCAGGTGCAGCCCTAGCCAGGACAACCCGGACGGCAGGCTGACACAGGCCATATCGGGGCCCGATCCCATCTCGATCCGAGGCAGCACCGACGAGGCGGCCAGCGCGAGCAGCGCCAGTGGCACCACGCGCCCGGCCACCACCCCGACGCCCTGTAACCGTCTCAGCGGAGGACCTGCCTTTCGAACAAGCTAGCGGCCCCATCATACGGTCGAGTGCGACCGATCCCACTTCCAACCCGCCATGCGCTATCATCGTCGCATGACGATCACATCGACTGGTTCGGGCTGTACGGTGACCGAGGCCCAAGGGGGCCTCAGCGTCGCGGCAGCGTTGTTCCACGGGCTATCTGACCCTTCCCGGCTGGCGATCCTGCAGCACCTGACCTTGGGCGAGCACCGGGTGCGGGACCTGACCGAGCACTTGGGGCTGGCGCAGTCGACGGTGAGCGCACACTTGGCCTGCCTGCGCGAGTGCGGCCTGGTGTCGTCGCGGCCCGAGGGGCGGGCGTCGTTGTTCTCGCTGACCTGCGCGCCACAACTGCTGGCGGTCCTGGCGGCCGCCGAGCAGCTGCTGGCCAGCACCGGCTATGCGGTGGCGCTGTGTCCCAACTACGGCGTGGGGACAGTCGGGAACCCGACACCAGATGAGTTGAAGACCCACGCCAGCATGGGAGGCACGCGATGAGCCAGCACGACACGTCCGGGCGAAAGACACCCGTCGACACCCAGGAGGCTGACGACGCGCTGGCGGATCGGGACGTGCTCGACGATGTTGAACACCACGAGGATGACGACGACGATGCGGTGGAGCACCTGTGGCAGGTTCGTGACATCCAGCTCGGGTTGGTGTCCGGCGCACTGCTGCTGGCCGGTTTCCTGGCCGGCCTGGCCGGATGGGAGACGGTCGGGCTCGTCCTCAGCGGGGTGGCGTTGCTGGTCGGCGGGTCGACGTTCGTACCGGGTGCGTTGAAGAAGCTCGCCAAGGGCAAGCTGGGAGTGGGTCTACTGATGACCATCGGCGCCGTGGGCGCCACCCTCCTGGGCCAGGTCGAGGAAGCCGCGACCCTGGCGTTCCTGTTCTCCCTCAGCGAAGGCCTGGAGGACTACTCGCTGGCCAAGACCCGGCACAGCCTGCGCGCCCTGCTCGACCTGGTCCCACGCCAGGCCACCGTGCTGCGCGACGGCGACGAGGTTGTCGTCGATCCCGACGAGCTCATCCTGGGCGACCTGATGGTCGTCAAGCCGGGCGAACGGCTCGCCACCGACGGCGTCATCCGCACCGGACGGACAGCCTTGGACACCTCGGCGATCACCGGCGAATCCATGCCGATCGAGGTCGGCCCCTCCAACGAGGTCTACGCCGGTGCGATCAACGGCACCGGCATCCTCGAGGTGGAGGTGACCTCAACCGCGGACAACAACTCGCTGGCCCGGATCGTGCACATCGTCGAGGCCGAGTCGTCCCGGCGCGGGGCCACCCAACGGCTCGCCGACAGGATCGCGAAACCGTTGGTACCGGGGATCCTCCTTGCAGCGGCCTTGACTGTGGTCGCCGGCTTCGCCGTGGGCGACCCCGGCCTGTGGCTGCAACGAGCGCTGGTCATGGTGGTCGCCGCGTCCCCGTGCGCCCTGGCCATCTCGGTGCCGGTCACCGTCGTGGCATCCATCGGGGCGGCCAGCCGGCGCGGCATCCTCGTCAAGGGCGGCGCCGCGATGGAGGTCCTCGGCAAGGTCCGCACCGTCGCCCTGGACAAGACCGGAACCCTCACCCGCAACCAACCCGTCGTCATCGAGGTGACAACCACCGGCCCGCACACCCGCGAGCAGGTGCTCGCTTGGGCCGCCGCGCTGGAGGGCACGCAGCGAGCACCCCCTCGCCAAAGCCATCCTCGCCGCGGCCGGAACCGCCACGACCGCCGACGACGTGCAGGCGGCCGTCGGCGCCGGACTGATCGGAACCCCTGGACGGGCACAGCCTACGGTTGGGGCGTCCCGGATGGATCGAGGCAGGCCCACTCGCCGGCGACATTGACCGGATGCAACAAGCCGGGGCCACCGCCGTCCTCGTCGAGGTCGACGGGCAGACCACCGCCGCGATCGCAGTCCGCGACGAACTCCGCCCCGAAGCCGCCCATGTCGTCGCCCACTTCCGCTCCCACGGTTATGCCGTCGCGATGCTCACCGGGGACAACCCCACCACCGCCCGAGCCCTCGCCGCCGAGGCCGGGATCACCGACGTGCACGCCGACCTGCGACCCGAGGACAAGTCGACCATCATCCACAGGCTGCGGGAAAGGGGCCAGGTCACCGCGATGGTCGGCGACGGCGTCAACGACGCCCCCGCGTTGGCCAGCGCCGACCTGGGCGTGGCCATGGGCGCCATGGGCACCGACGTCGCCATCGAAACCGCCGACGTCGCCCTGATGGGCGACGACCTGCGCCTCCTGCCGCACGCGTTCGATCACGCCCGCTACACGCGCCGGATCATGCTGCAGAACGTGGTCCTGTCGATCGCGTTGATCGCGGTCCTGATCCCGCTCGCCCTGTTCGGCGTCCTGGGGTTGGCGGCCGTGGTGCTGGTTCACGAGGTGGCCGAGGTGTTCGTGATCGCCAACGGTGTCCGCGCGGGCCGCACCACCCACCTGCCCACCCTCACCGCATTGGCCGACAGGCCCGCCCTGCAAGGAGCGATAGCGTGAGCACGGGCCACGACCACGCGCCACAGGGCACCCACCGCAGGAAGCTGGCGATCGCATTCGGGATCACCGCCACCATCCTGGTCGCCGAAGTCATCGGCGCGTGGTGGACCAACAGCCTCGCACTGTTGGTCGACGCCGGCCACATGCTCACCGACGCCTCGGGCCTGCTGATGGCGCTCATCGCCGCAAACCTCGCCCTTCGTCCACCCACCCCCGAACGCACCTGGGGCTGGCGTCGCTCCGAAGTGCTGGCCGCCGGAGCCCAAGCCGCGGTCCTGCTCGGTGTCGGGGTGTACGCGTTCGCCGAGGGTGTTCGGCGCCTGTGGACGCCCCCGGAGGTCACCGCCGGCGGGCTGCTGGTGTTCGGCATCGTCGGTCTGGTCGGCAACATCGTCTCGATGCTGGTACTCAGCTCGGGCCGCGGTGCGAACCTCAACATGCGCGCCGCCTTCCTTGAGGTCGTCAACGACGCCCTCGGATCGGTCGCGGTGATCGTCAGCGCGGTCGTGATCACACTGACAGGGTGGACCCGGATCGACGCGCTCGCCGGCATGCTGATCGCCGCCCTGATCGTGCCGCGGGCGATCACCATCCTGCGGGAGGCGGGGAGCATCCTGCTGGAGTCCACCCCTCCGGGGTTGAACCTTGATGAGGTCCGTCGTCACATCCTGGAGGTGCCGCACGTGGTGGGGGTGCACGACCTGCACGCTTCCACCATCGCCACCGGTCTGCCGGTCCTCACCGCCCACGTCGTGGTCGAGGAGGCCTGCTTCGCCGACGGCCACGCCGCCCAGATGTTGACTGATCTCCAAGCGTGTGTGGCCGACCACTTCGACGTGAGTGTCGAGCACTCCACCTTCCAACTCGAGCCACCAACCCACAACGATTCAGAACACGTCACTCATGCGTGACCCCGGAAGGTTTCCTGAACCGGGGCGACGCCCGCCTGGGGTCCCTGCGGAGGCATGGGGAATCCGCCGATGACTCGAGCCGCAGGTGCGGTGTACCTGCCGCCCGCTCCCGAACGAGCCGACGGCGAACAGGCACGGGCCCAGACGACCGCCAGCCACTGCCGAAGCGAGTCAACCGGATCGGCCTGTCGCGAACGCTGACATGCGGGCGGCCAGCTGGGCGTCGCGTTCGGCGGCGACGTGCTGGTAGCGCATGGCCATGTTCGGCGTGCTGTGCCCGATCCGCGCCTGGAGTTCCGCGAGGGTGGCTCCCAACTGCGCGGCCAGCGTCGCGCTGGTGTGACGCAGCCCGTGCACCGTCAAGCCGGGCATGTCGATGGCCGCCTTGCCCTTGTTGTGGGCGACCCGGAGCACGCTGTCGTTGAGCGGCGAGTGTCCGTCGCCGGCCGGGAACAGCAACGCCTCCCGCTCACGCACCGGCTGGCGCGCCGCCCACTCCCTCAACGCCGGCAAGAGGTGTGGGGGGATTGACACGGACCTGACCCCTGCGTCCGTCTTGGGCGGACCGATCAGGAGCTGCCCGTTGAGTCGCACGACGGCCTGACGCACGTGGACCAGGCCGAGGTCCAGATCCAGGTCACGCACCCGAAGCCCGCGGACCTCGCCGGATCGCAGACCGCACCACCCGGCCAGCAGGAGGGGCACCCGCCGCGCCTCGGGCACGGCAGCCAGGTAGCGGTTGAGCTGGTCGACCGTGAGCACCTCGATCTCACGCGCGCGCTCCTTCTGGGTGCCCGCCTTCACCCGGCAGGGGCTCACCTCCACGAGCCGCTCCTCGACGGCCTCCTTGAAGATCGACTTGAGCAGCCCGTAGGCGTTGGCCTGTTGGGTGGGCGTCGACCGCATCCCGGCGTACCAGGTGGAGATCTCCGCGGCGGTGATCTCGCCCAGGGGACGCTTGGCGAACGCCGGAAGGATGGTCAACCGGAGCAGCTTCGCGTACAGCGCCGCCGTGCCGGGTCGAATCCGCCGGCGGCCCACCACGGTAGCGGCGTACTCACCCAGCAGCAGGGGCGCCTCCTGAACCTCCCGGACCTGACGGGCCGGCGGCTCCCACTCGCCGCGGCTGATCATCCGTTCCTGGTCGACCAGCCACCCTTCGGCGTCGATCCGGGCGACGAAGGTGATCGGAGCGCTGTGCCGGCTCCCGTCGGGGCCGGTGTAGCGCGCCCGGTACCGCCCGCTCGGCAACTGGCCGACCTCACCGAAGCCGCGCTTGACCTTGGCCCGTGGTCTACCCATGGTGCGCCCCTCCCGTCACGCTCCGTAACGGGCTCAAGGACGGTCGGGTGGACAGTGGGCGACGCCGACGACGTTCCCCACGCCCCGGATGTCGTGGGGAATACGTGGGGAACCGTGGGGAATACGTGGGGAATGGGAGGCCTCTGAAGGCCATCCGTGTCCATGGGAGTCCACAACTGAGAAGGACCGAAGTCCTTGTCAGAGGGGATTTGATGTAGTCAGGGGACCATACATCGTTGTGCGCGAGAGAGGAGTTGAACCTCCACGTCCTTTCGGACACACGGACCTGAACCGTGCGCGTCTGCCATTCCGCCACTCGCGCATGACCCTCGCGGGCCAGCCCGGAAAGGCTACCACAAGGCCCAGGGGGCCTCAGCATCGGGCGGCTGGCTCGACCGATCAGGTGCCCGCTCGGACCCTCGCGCGGTTTGCGTGTTGATTTACCCGGCACGGTGCCGAGTAAATCAACACGAAAGTTGGCGTTGAGACCCGGCGCCCGGTTCGGCGGGTTCAGTGTTCAGATTTGGGCGCGGTTCGTGGCGGTTCAGTAGTCTGGGTGGGTCGCCACGCTGGAAGGAGGCACATGGGAGTCTTCGACAAAGTCGAGAAGAAGCTCGAGGGTGCCGTCAACGGGGTGTTCTCACGCGCCTTTAAGGGAGACGTCCAGCCGGTGGAGATCACCGCGCGCCTGCAGCGCGAACTGGACGCCGAGGCCAACATCCTCGACCGGGAGCGCAAACTGGTCCCGAACGAGTTCACCGTCTGGCTGGGCCAGCACGACTACGACAAGCTCACGCCTTACAGCCGCACCCTCAACGCCGAGATCATTCCGCAGCTGCGCGACTACGCCACAGAGTCGGGCTACGTCTTCAACGGTCCGGTGAGCATCGACTACCAGCTCAACACCACACTCAACACCGGCCGCTTCGAGGTGCGCTCAGCGGCCGTAGCGGGCGTGCAGGGGGCAGCGGTCCAGGCCGCGCAGCCGGTCACCACACCGGTCGCCGACGGCGACATCCTGCCGAGCGACGCCCGACGGGTCGGATTGTGCGTTGAGGTGAATGGCGTCCGGCATCCGCTCGCGCCTCCCGGCTTGGTGATCGGACGCGGAACAGACGCCGATCTGCGGATCAACGACCCCGGCATCTCGCGCCGCCACGCTCGGATCAACGTGCTCGGCAGCCAGGCCAACCCCCAGTTGACCATCGAAGATCTCGGGTCCACCAATGGGATCGTGGTCGACGGTCAGCGCGTGCGCGCCGCAGCCCTTTCTGAAGGTTCCCGCATCGGTATCGGCACCACGCATTTGATCATCGTTTCGCCCGTCGACGACTTCTAGGCGGACAATCGATGAGCGACCTCATGGCGTTGGCCCTCAAGCTCGCGTTTCTCGCGTTCTTGTGGCTCTTCATTATTTTCGCGGCCAACGTCATCCGGACCGACTTGTTTGGACGCAAAGTCAGCACCGCCGACCTTGCCGCGACCCCGGCCGCGGGACTGGCCAAGCCTCCCCGCCAGCGTCGTTCCTCGCGTAAGTCACCTCGGGTGTTGAAGATCGTCCACGGGCGCCAGGAGGGGCTGGTCATGGAACTCGGCGACGGGCTCATGATCGGACGCTCGGCCGATTGCCGACTGATCCTCGACGACGATTACGTCTCGACGCGGCATGCCCGCATCGTGCGCACCGAGGAGGGCTACCTCGTCGAAGATCTGGGCAGCACCAACGGCACCTACCTGAACAACGAACGGATCAGCGCCCCGCTTCCGTTCACCTTCGCGGACGAACTCCGTATCGGACGCACGCTCATGATTCTGGAGAAGTGACGTGACCCTCGCGCTGCGCTACTCCGTCTACTGCGAGGTCGGCCTCGTTCGTAAGAACAATCA
This sequence comes from Micropruina sp., assembly GCA_016716635.1. Lineage (GTDB taxonomy): Bacteria > Actinomycetota > Actinomycetes > Propionibacteriales > Propionibacteriaceae > JADJVZ01. The sequence continues at coordinate 608,583 of JADJVZ010000013.1, read as the reverse complement.
AGATTCTGGCTACGTTTCTCCGAACCTCATGATGGTCGCCGACGGCATGGGCGGCGCGGCCGCCGGTGACCTGGCCTCGGCCGTCGCCGTGGTGGAACTGTCCAAGACCGAGCCAGAGATCCGCCGCCTCCTCGACACCGCGAACGACTCCACCCTGCCGGAACCCGGGCCCGCTGACACGCTCGAACCGGAGACGCTCGTCGACCAAGCGACGCTCCCCCTGTTGGACGCAGAAGAAGCCGCCTCGACCTCCGTCGAACCTGAATCGATCCTGCCGGACGACCCCATCCTGCTTGCCCTCGAAGATGCCATCGAGCGGGCCAGTGACCGCATCGCCGACCTGGTGGCTGAGGATCCGGGCTTGGACGGCATGGGGACGACCGTCTGCGGTTTCGCCTTCGACGCGCCCCGCAACCTGCTCCATGTGGTGAACATCGGCGACTCGCGTGCGTATCGCTACCGCGATGGCGAACTGACCCGCCTGACCAAGGACCATTCCTGGATCCAGACGCTCATCGACGAGGGTCGCATCTCCGAGGCCGACGCCCTCCAGCACCCCCATCGCTCGTTGATCCTGCGGGTCATCAACGGCTCGCCCCACCACGTTCCCGACCTGTCGGTCACCGACGTGAGGGTCGGCGACCGGTTGATGGTGTGCTCCGACGGCCTCTGTGGCCTGGTGACGGACGCTGAACTGGCGCCGGCTATGGCGATCGCCGACCGCGAGGAGACCGTCCGGCGCCTCGTCGCCCTGGCGCACGCGGCCGGCGGATCGGACAACATCACCATCGCGCTCTCGGACGTCGTCGACGGCGAGCCCGAAGGCACCCCGCAGATCGTGGGTGCAGCCGCGACGGTCACGATCCCGCCGCTGGAAGACCAAGCCCTCCTCGACACTGAACCTCCTACCCTGCCCCCCACCCCGGCGGACGCGGAAACCACCCGCTACGCCCTGCGGCAGCGCCGCGGCAGCACGTGGGTCAAGGCGTTGGCGTTCGTCGTCGTCCCGCTCCTCGTCCTCGCGGGGGGCGCGGCCGCGTGGTGGCGTTACGTCCAGGGCCAGTACTACGTGGCGCCCAGCGACGGTATGGTCGCGATCTACCAGGGGATCCCGGACCGGATCGGTTCGTTCAACCTCTCGCACCTGGCATCGACCTCTGACACGGCGGTGGCGGATCTGCAGCCGGTGTGGCAAGAACGTGTGCGCGCGACCATTCGGGTGACCGATCTTGCCACGGCGCAGAACACGATCGCCGAACTCAAGCAGAAGTCGGCGCTGTGTATCGCGCAGCGCAGCGCCCGGGCCAAGGCAACGGAGACCCCCACACCGACATTCACGCCGACGCCCACCGACCCGGCCTCTCCCAGCACGTCGCCCATCCTCACACCGTCGGTGGAGGTGACTCCGTCCAGCTCGCTGTCGCCGGTCGCTTCGCCTACCCCGTCAGTGTCCACGGCCCCCGCTCCGGAGGAGTGCTGAGCCCATGTCGGACGTTGTGGTCTACCGCAAACGGCGGGGCGTTGAGCTGTCCATGCTCGTGTTTGCACTGGCGCTGCCGTTCGCGGGCTACCTGCTCACTGAGATCAACCTCCATGGCCAACTGCCCGCCCTCCTGATCCCGGCGGCGCTCGTCTGGACGGGCATCGGGCTGGCGGCGCACTTCATCGTGCGGTGGCGGTGGCCCTATGCCGATCCGCTGCTGCTGCCCTGCGCGATCTTGCTGAATGGCCTGGGTATCGCGATGATCCACCGGCTGGATCAGATGAACAACCCGATCCAACAATCGGCCGAACGTCAACTCGTGTGGACGGTCATCGCCCTGGTGGGCTTCGCCGTGACGGCGTTTGTGCTGCGCGACTACCGCATTCTCAAGCGGTTCCCGTACCTGATGTTCCTCGCTGGCATGGTGGTGCTGCTCCTCCCGATGGTGCCCGGGCTTGGTAAAGAGAGTCACGGTGCCCGCATTTGGATCCACATCGGCCCTTACGACTTCCAGCCGGCGGAACTCGCCAAGCTCCTCTTGGTGATCGCCTTTGCCTCGTACCTGGTGGACAAGCGCGAGGTGTTGGCCCTGGCGGGGAGGCGGGTGCTGGGCTTCGACCTGCCGCGCATCCGCGACCTGGGGCCGATCCTGATCATGTGGCTGGCCAGCATTGCCGTCATGGTGTTCCAGAAGGACCTGGGCACCTCGATGCTGTTCTTCGGGCTCTTCGTGGCCATGCTGTATCTGGCCACCGAACGTCCGAGTTGGCCCATCTTCGGCGCGATCTTGTTCCTGGCCGGGGCCTACGGGGCCTACCTCGCCTTCGACCACGTGAAGGTGCGCGTCAGCGCATGGCTGTTCCCGTTCGCCGATTGGGACAAGAACTACCAAATCATCGTCGCCCAATTTGGCATGGCCTGGGGCGGCCTGATCGGAACCGGTTGGGGGCAGGGACGTCCGGGGTTGATCCCGGTAGCCAAGAGCGACATGATCTTCGCCGCGTTCGGGGAGGAACTCGGCGTGACCGGGATGCTCGCCATCGTGTTGGTCTACGGCCTGATCGTCGCGCGCGGCCTTCGAATGGCGATCGCCGCCAAGGATCCCTTCGGCAAACTGCTCGCGGCCGGTTTGGCGTTCGTGTTCGCCTTGCAAGTCTTCACCATCATCGGAGGCGTCACGCGCCTGCTGCCTCTCACGGGCCTGACGACGCCTTTCGCCTCCCAGGGCGGCTCCAGCCTGGTTGCCAACTACCTGCTCTTGGCCCTGATGTTGCTCATCAGTCATCAGGTCCGGCGCCCGGAACTGACCCCTGGCGAGACCCCGGTCGTGTCGTTGGCCGACGACCGGACTCAGGTTATCTCGACGCCTGCCGCGCGGGTCCACGCCCAGCCGGCACCCGCCCCGCCAGCCTCGGTTTCGCCGCCGGCCCCCGCATCAGTCACACTGGAACCTTCCAACGACATCGTCGAGGCGCTCGCCGCCGAGGCCACCCAGGCCCTGGACGTGCCACCCGCCGAGCCGCACCTGCCTGACCCACCGAAGGGGGCCGATCGATGAACGGACCCATTCGCAAGCTCTCCGGGTTCGTGATGCTGCTCTTCTTCGCGTTGCTGGCCAACGTCACCGTCAGCTACGTGGTGCGCACCGACAGCTTGAACGCCAACCCGCAGAACCGCCGGGTCACCGACTCACAATTCGCGCAGGACCGCGGGCCGATCCTGGCAGGCAACACCCCGATCGCGACGACGGCCCCGGTGCAAGACCGCTTCCAGTTCCAGCGCAGCTACCCGCAGGGTCCGCTGTACGCCGCGGCCACCGGTTACTACTCCTACTTGTACGGCACCTCGGCACTGGAACAGTCGCAGAGCGCGCTGCTGTCGGGACGCAGTTCCTCGCAGTGGTTCCAGCACATGATCGATCTGGCCACCGGCGCGAAGTCGAAGGGCGCCACCGTCGAAACCACGCTCGACCCCCGCGCCCAAGCCGCCGCTGCTCAGGCACTCGGAAAACTCGAGGGTGCAGCCGTCGTCCTCAACTACAAGACCGGCGCCGTGCTGGCCATGTACAGCAACCCGTCGTACGACCCGAACTCGCTGGCCAGCCACGACTTGACCGCGTCGAAGGCCGCCTGGGAGGCGGCGCTGGCCGACCCGACCAAGCCGCTGTCCAACAGGGCCGCCAAAGAGATCTGGGCGCCGGGCTCGACCTTCAAGCTGATCGACAGCGCCGCGGCACTCGAGGCCGGATACCGTCCCGAGACCCTCGTGGACGCCCCCACCTCGCTCAAGGTCCCCGGGACGACCGTCACCATCGACCAGAACTGCGGCGGCACGTCCATTCCCCTGAGCCAGGCGCTGGCTGTCTCGTGTAACCCCGCGTTCGCCAACCTGGGTATGAAGCTCGGCGCGGACGCCCTGCGCACCCAGGCCCAGAAGTTCGGGTTCGGCCAGAAGTTCTTGCCCGAAATCGGCAACTCGGCGGCCTCGGTGTTCCCGGCCACCCTCGACGTCCCCCAGACCGCCCAGAGCGCCATCGGTGAGTTTGAGGTCGCCGCCACGCCCCTGCAGATGGCCATGGTCGCTGCGGGGATCGCCAACGACGGGGCGGTCATGACGCCCTACCTCGTGACGGACGTTCGGGCCCCCGACCTCAGTGTCATCTCCTCCACCACGCCGAAGGTCGCCTCCCAGGCGATGTCGGCCAGCAACGCCAAACTGCTGCAGCAGATGATGATCGGCGTCGTCGAAAACGGCACCGGCACCCGGGCCCAGATCCCCGGGGTTGTCATCGGCGGTAAGACCGGTACCGCCCGCACGGACGCCTCGCGCAACCCCTACGCCTGGTTCGTGTGCTGGGCGGACGACCCCTCCGTCGCGGTTGCCGTGTTCGTCCAAGACGCGCAGATCGACGCCACAGATATTGCCGGGGACGCATCGCGGCCCCCATGGCTCGCGCCATCATCCAGGCATTGAGATGATGCACAGGTACGGAAGGACACCTTCGAATGACTGAAAACCGGGTGCTCGGCAACGGTCGCTACGTGCTGGGCGGTGTACTCGGCCGGGGGGGCATGGCCGAGGTCCGTCAGGCGCGCGACCTGCGCCTGCAGCGGGACGTAGCCGTCAAGGAGCTTCGGATCGACCTCGCGGGCGATCCGACCTTTCAGGCCCGCTTTCGCCGGGAGGCCCACGCGGCCGCCAGCCTCAGCCATCCGAACATCGTCACCGTGTACGACACCGGCGAGGAGCAGGACCCGGACAGCAACGTCCGCGTGCCCTACATCGTCATGGAACTCGTCAACGGCAAGACCCTTCGCGAAATCATTCGGGACGGCCGCAAGATCCTGCCCACGCGCGCCCTGCAGTTCACCGAAGGGGTGCTGGACGCCCTGAGCTACAGCCACAAGGCTGGCATCGTCCACCGCGACATCAAGCCGGCCAACGTGATGATCACGAACTCCGGCCAGGTCAAGGTGATGGACTTCGGCATCGCCCGCGCGGTCGCCGATACCTCCGCCACGATGACCCAGACCGCCGCGGTCATCGGGACCGCCCAATACCTTTCCCCCGAGCAGGCCCGCGGCGAGACCGTGGACGCCCGCTCCGACATCTACTCCACCGGCTGCCTGCTCTATGAGCTGCTGACCGGACGTCCGCCGTTCCAGGGCGATTCGCCGGTGAGCGTGGCCTATCAGCACGTCCGGGAGAATCCCGTCCCGCCGAGCCACATCGATCCGCTGGTGACCCCCGCCATGGACGCGATCTGTCTTAAGGCGCTCGCCAAGGACCCGGCGCATCGGTACCAGACGGCCAGCGGTATGCGCGCTGACATCGCGCGGCTGCTGGCCGGCCAAGAGGTGAACGCCAAGCTGCCACCGGTGGCCGCCGTCCCGACGAACTCCAACGCGCAGACCCAGGTGCTGGCCGCGCAGGCAGGCGCCACGGGCCTCACCCAGGTGTTCAACGACGACACCTCGACCGGCCGGCTCCCCACCCGCGCGATCGTCCCCGAGGAAAAACGGAGCCGTAAGGGTCTCTATTGGACCCTGGGCATCGCGGCCCTGCTCCTGGCTGTGCTGGCCGGGGCGTACTTCGTGCTCAATCAACAGCCGACGACAGTCGCCGTCCCCAACGTGGTGAACTTCATGCAGGCCGAGGCCGAGCAGTCGTTGAAGAACGCCAAGCTGGTCCCGAGCGTGGTCTCGGTCGCGGGACCGGACGACACCACCGTCGGCCGGGTCACCAAACAGGACCCAATTCCCAACACGCAGGTGGCCCTCAACAGCACTGTGACCATCACGGTGAACGTGGGTCCGAAGAAGCTGCAGATCCCGACCAGTCTTGTGGGAAAGCAACTGGCAGACGTCGAAAATCTCTTGCGTGCGGCGGGCTTCAACAACTTCGATCCGCAAGCGGCGCCGACCGAAGACTCGACCGCGAAGGCCGATCAGGTCACCTCGCTCAACCCGACCGAGGGCGCGACCGTCACCGCCGACACCAAGATCACCATCTACGTGGCGACCGGCTCGGCCAAGGTGCCGAATCTCAACAGCCTGGTGTGTGGGGACGCAGTAGCGGCCGCCAACAATGCGGGCTTCTTGAAGACCACGGTCGTCCAAAAAGCGTCCAGCACGGCGCCCGTGGACTCGGTGATCGGCCAGAACCCGGCCCCGAACACGGTGGCGAAGAAGACCGACACCGTCACCATCACCTGCGCGATCGCAGCCCCCACCGTTCCGGCGACAAGCACACCGACGCCGACCATCACGACACCGTCACCCTCGCCGAGCCCCTCGGTCTCAAAGACTCCCTGAATCCCGCTCGGACGCCCCCGTTCGACCTAACCCAAGGCACCTTTATGGCCCGGATCCTTGTCGTCGACAACTACGACAGCTTCGTTTACAACCTCGTCCAATACCTCGCGCAGATCGGCGCCGAGGTCGAGGTGTGGCGCAACGACGATCCGCGATTCGGCGACGCCTCATGGGCGGACGGTTTCGATGGCGTCCTGCTGTCACCGGGTCCCGGTACTCCCGAGGCGGCCGGGGTGTGCATTGACCTCGTGAAGGACTTCGGTGGGCGTCTGCCGCTGTTCGGCGTGTGCCTCGGCCTGCAGTCGATGGCGGTGGCCTATGGCGGCGTGGTCGGACGCGCGCCCGAGTTGCTGCACGGCAAGACGTCAGTGGTCCATCACGACGGCCGCGGCGTCTTCGAGGGTCTCCCGAACCCGTTCACGGCCACCCGCTACCACTCGCTGGCGCTGGATCCGGAGACCGTCCCTGAAGTTCTCGAGGTGAGCGCCTGGACCGACTCCGGGGTCATCATGGCCGTCCGGCATCGCGAGCTGGCGGTCGAGTCCGTCCAGTTCCACCCCGAATCGGTGTTGACCGAGGGCGGGTATCAAATGCTCGCGAATTGGCTGGCAGCCTGTGGCGACGGCGAGGCGGTGTCGCGGGCGTCCGGCCTGGCGCCCCTCATGACGGCGCGTTAGGCGTCCACCCGAACGTCACCGGTTCACGGTGGCGCTGGTCAGCTCGACGGTGCCGGTATAGCCCGGCAGGGTCACATCGTCGATGACCCGCTGCGCGTAGCCAAGCTTGTAGCGGTCGACGTATTGCTTGTAAATGCGGACGTAGTCCGAGGCGGCCAATCCCGCCGTCATGCGTTTCTGGTCACCAATCGCCACGATCACGTACGGCGGCGCGTAGGGCACGCCCTGGATCACCACGGTATTGCCGACGCACTTCACGCCGGTGCGGGCCGACACCCGCTGGCCCTGCAGGGTCATGGCTTCAGCGCCAGAGGACCACAGGGCGTTCATCATGGCTTGGATGTCTTGCTGGTGGACGACCAGCAGGTCTTCGTCCACGCCCACCGGACGGACGGTCAACGGCGCATCGGTGAGGGTGACACTGACGGCCGGACCGGCCACCGCGGTGAAGCCCGCGAGCGCCGCCGCCACCTCGAGCTGCTGCTGCGGAAGCGCCGGGGTGCCCGCCTTGCTCAACGCATCCACATCCGCACGAAGGTCGGTGAGGGAACTTTGCAGTACCCGGTTGCGCTGAGCCCGCTGTTCGACCAGTTGGATCAGGTCGGTGTTGCGATTGGAACGAAGATCCGTGCCGCGCGAGGTCACCGCGCTGGCGGCGATCATGAAGCCGGCGAGCACGCACACCGCGATCGTCGCCACGCGCTTCGTGCGTGGCAGGCGACGCCGTCCAGCGGCGGCTCGGGTCAGATTCCGCCGCACTCGCGCGGTCGGGGTGCTCACCCGTCCAGGGTACAAGCTGGGCCGATCTCCCCGGCCGAGTGGGTCCCACGGCGCCGCCCGAAGTGACGCCGGTCCGACCGGTGGCTTACCCTGGATCCGTCGTCGATCAGGAGTGACTGCAGTGCCCGAATCCAAAGTCCGCAAAGAGGCTGCGGAGAAGAAGAAGCTAGCCAAGCGCGCTTCTGATGCCGAGCACAAGGCCGACCTTCAACGTCACGTCGTGGCGCCGGGCAGCCGCCGTTGGGTGCCCCTGACCTTCATCACCCTGGGGCTCCTGGGTGTCTCCTGGCTGGTCGTCTACTACGTCGCGGGCTACATGATCCCGTTCATGTCCACCCTCGGCGGATGGAACATCGGCATCGGCATGGGCCTGATGGCGGCCGCCTTTGCGGTCTCCACCCTCTGGAAGTAGTCCTCCCCGGTTGGCGCCGCCTCAGCCCTGGGGGCGCAGAAGCGGGAACAGGATGGTCTCGCGGATGCCGGCACCGGTCAGCAGCATCACCAGACGGTCCATGCCCATGCCCATGCCGCCCATGGGCGGGGCGCCGAACTCGAGCGCGTTGAGGAAGTCCTCGTCGAGCTGCATCGCCTCTGCGTCACCAGCGGCCGCCTTCAAGGACTGCTCCACGAGCCGCTGACGCTGAATCACCGGATCGATGAGCTCGCTGAAGCCCGTGCCGCGCTCGACGCCACCGATGATCAGATCCCAAGCCTCGACCTTGCGCGGATCATCGCGATGCGGCCGCGCGAGCGGCTGGGCGATCGCCGGGAAGTCACACACGAACGTCGGTTGGACCAGCGTCGGCTCGACGAGTTCGGCGAACAGCTCCATGACGAGCTTGCCCTCGGACAGCTTGGGATCGTAGGCGATGCCGCGGGAATCCAAGTGGTGGCGTAGCACCTCCAGGGGGGTGTCAGGGGTGATGGTGTCGCCCACCGCCTCCGCAGCGGCGTCGTACACCGACAGCCAGGGCCATTCGCCGTCCAGGTTGATCTCGCCGCGGGGGCTGTCGTACACGCGGGTGCCGACGGCGTCTGCTGCCGCGAGCACGAGGCGGCGGGTCATGGCGGCGATGGTCCACTGGTCGCCCCACGACTGGTAGGCCTCCAGCATCGTGAACTCGGCGCTGTGGCTCGAATCGATGCCCTCGTTGCGGAAGATCCGTCCGATCTCGAACGCCCGATCGGCGCCGCCGACCATGGCGCGCTTGAGGTAGAGCTCCAGCGCGATGCGCAAGGTCATGTCGATGTCGAAGGCGTTGAGGTGCGTCCGGAAAGGACGGGCGGCCGCCCCACCGTGGACGAGCTGCAGCACCGGCGTCTCGATCTCGAGGTAACCCTCGGCGTGCAGCTGTTCGCGGACGGCTCGCGTGATCGCCGAGCGCTTGCGCATCATGTCGCGCGCCTCGGGCCGGACGACCAGGTCGGCATAGCGCTGCCGGACCCGGGACTCCTCGGAGAGTTCCTTGTGCAACGTCGGGAGCGGACGCAGGGCCTTGGAGGCGAGCGTCCATTCAGTAGCCAGGATCGACAGCTCCCCGCGCTTGGAGGCGATGACCCGTCCGGTGACGCTGACGAAGTCGCCCAGGTCGACAGTGGACTTCCAGGCGTCTAATGACTCCTCGCCGACCTCGGCCAGGCTCAACATGACCTGCAGTCGCTCGCCGTCGGTGTCGATGGTGAACTGATCCTGCAGCGTGGCGAAGCAGAGCTTGCCGGTGTTGCGGACGAAGATCACGCGTCCGGTGACGCTCACGATGTCGTCGGTCTCTTGGCCCGGCTCCAGGTTCGGCCACCCGGCCCGCACCTGCGCCAGCGAATGCGACCGCGGCACCTCGACCGGGTAAGCCTGGTCACCTGCGGCTAACAGCCGGGCGCGCTTATCAAGGCGCACCTGCATCTGCTCGGAGACGGACGGCTCGGAAAGCTCTGCTGAAGTCACCCGCACAGCCTATCGAGAGGACTGGTGACGTGGCCTAAACCCGTCGCGCGAACTCAAGCGCGGGACCGAAGGGCACACCCAACGTCTTACGCACATATCGCGCAGCACCCGCAGCGCCCGAGCTTCCGACAGAGCGCAGGCGTCGAACTTCATCTCGATCAATCACCGCATCTGCCAGCATCCGGTCCACGGAGCCTCCGAAGGATGCCTCAAACTGCTTCGATTCGACCGCTATTCGCCGCAGCCCGCGGAAAAGATTCCAGAGGCTGGCCCCCCACCACAATGACAGCTAAGAACAGCAACCAGCCCACTTGGAACCAGGTCATATCCGCAGCCTACTTTGTCCCATCCGGCCAGTCAGCTCCGGGAAAGTTGGCCATGCTTGACCTCATCGCCAGCATCGCTTCGCCCGTTGCCGTAAGGATAGCAACAAGGCCACCAATAATAGCCGCAGCCGCCGCAGCTGTTAAGAATGTATCGGCTGCCGCGGCGGCAATCCCCGCCCAACTGAATACGACGCTGGCCACACCTGCCGCCGAAGCAATCAGCGTTGCGATAAATTGAACGATGAGGACTCCCATGCCAACATAAGCAAGAAGTCCGGCCGCGGCACAGATTAGTAGCTGTGTAGCCATACCTCCTCCTATTGACGCAATAGCCGTCGCGGCGCCCGGCTGGTCGTCCACGGCCTTCAAATAAGCTCGGTACGCTAGCCCCTCCCAGTATTCTTCGGAGATGAGTTGGCTTGGCGCGATATTCGCAGCCAATTCAGTCATTGGCTTTTGAACATCGGGCACCCAAAGAAACGACTTTGCCGCAAGCTGTATTGGCGCCACTGCGTTCATGAGCAGCGCCCCCACCTTATCGACCATCCACTTGGTGGCTTCAACGATGCGGTCAACGCACCATGTCAACGCATCGGCCAACCATCCTGGGAGCAGCGGCATGGAGAGGGTCCTGTTTGTCGCGGTGATCAATTCGTCGCACTTGACCCCCATCTGCACAACGCCAACCCGAATTTCCTGGGTCACGGCCTCGTAGGTTGCTGTATTGAATTCAGTCATCCTTGTTCCTCAATACGCCTTTTCGACATGTTCAGTAAGCTGGTGTTCGTGCCGCTCATAAGAATCAGCGTTCCTCCGCAAGGCGACGGAAATATTAGCCATAACATTCTGATCTGCTCTAACGCAGCGCGCTTTCACAAAATCACACACTTCGTTGTTGGCGTTGACAACGAGAACAAAGAGGAGAGCCTCAGCAACATTCAGCCTCAGGCCGTCTGCCGCCTCCGCCACACGGCGAGGAATATGCGCCTGCTGATCCCAGACCACCGCCTCTCTCCTAATTGCTTCGACGCATACTTCAAGCTTAGGGCCCATTTCCAAACCTCAACTATTCATTTGGCGAAGAGTGGCTAGCAAAGAAATCAAGAGACTATCCCCTTGATCGGCGGCCCCCGAGGGACCTACTTCTGGCAACTTATTTGCGGCCTCTGTAATGGCGCCAACAATGGCGAAATTGGATTTCGTCGCAGCCCAACTTGCTTCAATGGTAACCCCGGTAATGCGACCGCCCTGGCTAGCGATAACAACGGGGCCCTGCGCCGGGGCCGGGGGGGCGTCCGGCACACCTTGCTTCGCCATGCGCAGGTACTGCTCAGCAGCTTCCGTTGGATCTATCGGGGCGGCGAAGGCGGCTTGAGCATCGAGGCCGTGGGCCTGCTCTGTCAACGCGCGAATAGCGTCGTCTTCACTCACCACAGGGGGGACGAAGTTGCCGGGACGCGAACCGAGCGCTTTGAGTTGTTCAGAGTAGGCCGCGTTGATGCCGGCGAGAACAGTGGCCCCAAGATCGGCGGGTTTGACCTCGTCGCGCCACTTCGGTGCAATCGAGAGTTGAAGAAGCGTCCCGGAAGCGTCGATGACGGCCTCCACCGTACCCGTGGGGTCTTTGCCAGCGCTTCGCGGTGGCATCCTCTTACGCATTTCCTCGGCGACGGCGCCGACTCCCAGCAGCGTTTGCATCATCTTGATGCTGCCTTCGTCGAACTTCTGCGTCATTGGCGGCCCCCTTCGTCCTGGACAGGGTAACGGACCAAAGGATCACTGGATGTCAATGCAACGACCCATCTCGCCGCTGCGCGCACAGATAGTCAGAAGCCGCGCCTGAGCCCGTTCACGGCTTCGGTGCCAGGACGGGAAGCTGGCAATGACTTACTCGGAGACGAACTGCTCGGGAAGCTCTACCGAAGTCGCAGACTCAGCCGACCGAGGCACTGTCTAACTCGAACGAACGTCCCCGAGCCATCGCCAGCCTTCTAGGCCCGACGCCGCGGAATCGGCTTTGGCGACATCCTCCTTGTCGGTTTTGCGTCGAGTTTGGCTGCACTTCTCTTGAATCCTGGGGCGGTGCCGTCGCGGGTAACGGTGTAGTCGAAGCCGAGGGGAACTGGTCCAGTAGAACTCGCCGGGGACGGGTTGGGTGAGGGTCCAAGCGCCGAGGGTTTTGGCGCGGTGAACCTTGCGGCTAAGGGGTCCCAAATTTGAGGCGCGGGTCTGCGCTGCGGGTCTTCCCAAGCCGCGATGGTAGGGGCGGGTGTGGTCGAGGTCGCAGTTCTTCGACGCGCGGTTCGAGTAGGGAAACACCTCGACCGGGTCGCGGGCGGTGATGTGGCGTCTGATTCGTTCGGGGATTTGGTAGCCGTCGGTGGTGGGGTCGTCGTTGAGGTCGATCACGGGCAGGACCCGGATCCGGCAGTGGCGGAACAGGTCGTGGGCTTGGCCGAGGAGCAGGGGTCCGATGCGGTCGATCTCGATGATGCCGTCGCCGCTACGGAGGGTGTCCGCGTCGAGGTGGACGACAAGTTCGGCTACCCGGGGCGGCTGGCGACGCGGCGACGCCGGCTGCGGCTGGCCATCTCCGGCGGCGGCTGCGGGTGCTGCGCGGTGGTTTGCTGCTTCGACGGGTGCCGGGTGTTCCAGGGCGGCGATGGCGAGGTCACCCAGTGCCTCGGAGCGGAGCTCGTCGATTGTTTCGGTGCGTCCGGTGAGCACAGCGTCGCTGGCTAAGCGGGTGAGGGCGGTATCGAGGAGGATCGCGTCGGGGGTGGCCATCCTCGCGACCACGGTGGAGATGCCGTCGTCGTCGTGGCGGATGCGGACGAAGCGTTCTTGGCGGGCCTTTCGGGCGCGTTGCCCCGCCAACACTTCGTCGGCCTTCACGATCAGGTTCTTGAGTTTGTATTGGACCCGCGACAGCGGCCACTTGGACAGGTACGGGGTGATGACGGCATCCAGCGCCTGGGCGGCTTCCAGCCCGAGGCCGGAACGGGTCACTTGATCGGCGATGCGGCGGGCTTTCCATACCTCGACGGTGAGGTCGCACACGGCCTGCCACAGGACCGGATGCCGATGCCGAAGATCCAGGACGTTGGTCAGCAGCGCCCCCGCACTGTCGGGACTGATCCCGAGTAACGGTCCAACTTCGGCGGCGAGCATTTCCGACACCAGCGGGGTGCCGTCGGCCCCGATCTGAGCCATCTTTTCGGAGTCGGGAAGCTCCGAATTCTGCTGGCCATCGGTGGCCCGGTACACGTCGCATAGGGCCGCCAACGCTTGGACCTTTTGGGCTGCGCCGCGTCGTTCCAGATGGTCACCCTCGAGCGCCGCGAGGCAAAGCTCGCGGGCGGTGAGTCCAACGGTGATCATGCTTCTAATCTACGGATCAGGTCCGACACTTTTTGATCCCGAAGCGACCTGTTCCCCCTTGTGAATGTCACATTGAGGTCACAAAATCAGGGGGTTTCTGGGACGGTTTGGACGCCTGTGACAGCGACCTGAAGAGAGTGTGAGGAAAGTGCTCACGGTGAGCGTTTTACTCACACTCTCTTTTCCATGTCGGTGTGTAGGGGCGGCGTGATGCTGTACCTCGGCGCTGCCGCGCCGATCGAGGGGCGTGGTCACCACTGGCGCCCACTGATGACCCATTTCCAACCTTGCCTGGTTGCCGGTCTGGCTCGTCCCCGACTGGCTGGGGTTGCGTTCAGCACAGAGTTGGCCCACAAGGAGGGGCGAACCCGTAGCTGCCAATTCTGACGCCGGGGCCCTGGCGGTCAAGGGTGGCCGCAGGCCATCGCGCAGCGACGCCGCAGGCGCCCTTGACGGGCGGGGAGGGCGTCACACAATGAGCAGCGGGGCACCCCGATACCCACCCGCCCGCCCCGCAGGGCGCATAAGCCAGCCCCGCGAGACTCCTTCATGGAAGTGAGCCCACGCAAGCTAGGCGGCGGGGTAGGCGTTGGCGCCGCGGTCACACTCCGGCGACGTAGGGACAAATCGTGGCGAGGAACCGGAGCCAGGTGAAATCTAAGAAGATGATCATGTTCGACAGTAGGTCGACTCAGGGTCAGTTCATCGCGCGTCCACACAAGCGCGGTGACCCGGACACCCTGTCGCAACTTGTTGAGTGAGCGCTCACTCACTACTATGTCCAGGTGACTCGTGCAGCTCCCCTCTCCCCGGACGACCGTCGGCGTGCCCTTATCGCCGCCACGCGGCCGTTGTTGGCGGAGTTCGGCCCGGATGTCAGCACCCGCCGCATCGCCGAGGCCGCCGGCGTCGCCGAAGGGACGATCTTCCGCGTCTTCGAGACCAAGCAAGACCTGATCCAGGCCGTCATCATCGACAGTGTGAGTCCGGACGCCTTGGTCGCCGCGATCGAGAGCGTTCCGGAGACGGACGACCTGGCGACCCTCGTCCGGGACCTCCTCACGGTGCTGCGGGACGACATGGAGAAGAACCGCACCCTTTTCTCCCTCATCAATCGACCCGAGATCGTCGCCCACATGCACGCCTGCAAGACCAGCCGGGCTGAGCGGGGCAAGGTCACCGGCATCGCCTTGGCCAAGCGGCTCGCGCCCTTCGCCGACCAACTCAACCTCCCCCTCCCGAAGGCCGCCCTCGTCGTCGCCTCTATGGCCTTCGTGGCCTCCCCCATGCTCCCGTCCAGCGTCGTTTTCGATGACCTGGACGACCTCACCAACGTCCTGCTCCACGGAATCTCGAAGGGCTAACCCCTGTGTTAATGAAACTCTTGCGCACGTATCTGCGCCCGTATTGGGGGCAGCTGACGATCGTCATCATCTTGCAGCTGATCGCCAACGCGGCCTCGCTGTACCTGCCCAACCTCAACGCCGACATCATCGACAACGGCGTCGCCAAGCTGGATCAGGGCCGCATCTGGTCCTCCGGCGGGCTGATGCTCGTGGTGTCGTTCGTCCAGATCGCCGCCCAGGTGGGCGCCGCGTTCGTCGGCGCCCGGACGGCGATGCTCTTCGGACGCGATGTCCGCGCCGACCTGTTCGACCGGGTGCTGTCGTTCAGCTCCCGCGAGGTGAACACCTTCGGCGCGCCCAGCCTCATCACACGCAACACCAACGACGTGCAGCAGGTGCAAATGCTCGTCATGATGAGCGCGATCATGCTGGTCAGCGCACCGATCATGATGGTCGGCGGCGTCTTCATGGCCCTCCAGCAGGACGTGAACCTCTCGTGGATCATCGTCGTCATGGTCGCCGTGTTGGCCATCGTCATCGGCATCCTGGTCAGCCAGATGATGCCCTTGTTCCGCACCCAGCAGACGCGCATCGACACCCTGAACCGCGTGCTGCGCGAGCAGATCACGGGCCTGCGGGTGATTCGCGCGTTCGTCCGGGAGCCAACCGAACAGAAGCGGTTCGACAAGGCCAACGTCGAACTCACCGACACCGCCTTCCGCGTCGGCATTCGCATGCAGACCCTCTTCCCCACCGTCGGCCTCGTCATGAACGTCGGCTCCGTGGCGGTCATGTGGTTCGGCGGCATGCGCATGGACACCGGCGAGATGCAGGTCGGTCAGTTGATGGCCTTCCTGCAGTACCTCATGCAGATCTTGATGAGCGTCATGATGAGCACCTTCCTCTTCATGATGGGGCCGCGCGCCGCCGTGTGCGCCGCCCGCATCGAAGAGGTGCTGCAGACCCGCTCGTCCGTGGTGCCGCCCGAGCACCCCATCACCGAGGTGAAGAGCCACGGCGACCTGGTGTTCGACCACGTCACCTTCGCCTACCCCGGCGCCGAGCATCCCGTCCTCAACGACATCAGCTTCTCGGTGACCCCCGGCACGACCACCGCCATCATCGGCGCCACCGGCGCCGGCAAGTCGACGCTGGTGGGGCTGATCCCGCGGCTGTTCGATCCGACCTCCGGGGCGGTGCTGGTCGACGGCATCAACGTCCGCGAGCTCGACCCCGACGTGTTGTGGGCGCGCGTGGGTCTCGTCCCGCAGAAGTCCTACCTGTTCAGCGGGACGGTCGCCTCGAACCTGCGCTACGGCAAGCCGGACGCGACGGACGAGGAACTGTGGCACGCGCTTCGCGTCGCCCAGGCGGAGAACTTCGTGAAGGCGATGCCGCAGGGCCTCGACTCCCCGATCGCGCAAGGCGGCACCAACGTGTCCGGCGGCCAGCGGCAGCGGTTGTCGATCGCCCGAGCCCTGATCAAGCGTCCCGAGGTGTACGTCTTTGACGACTCGTTCTCGGCGCTGGACGTCGCCACGGACGCCCGACTGCGCGCGGCCCTGGCCCCCGAAACCGCCGACGCGGCGGTCGTCATCGTCGCCCAGCGGGTCTCCACGATCCGCGAGGCGGACCAAATCATCGTCCTGGATGGCGGCGAAATCGAAGGCGTCGGCACCCACGAGCACCTGCTCGCCACGTGTCCGACCTACGCCGAGATCGTCGAATCCCAGTTCCGCGCCGAGGAGGTGGCGGCATGACCGTCCAAGATCCCAAGCCCACTGAGGCGGCACCGAAGGTCGCCAACGAGCGTCCGAAATACGCACCCACGGGCGGTGGTCCGATGGGCCGCGGTGGCCCCATGGGCATGGGTGGCGGCACCGGCGAGAAGGCCGTGGCGTTCGGCGCCTCGTTGAAGCGCCTGCTCGGCATGCTCCGCCCAGAGCGGGTCAAGATGGTGCTGGTCGTCGTGTTGGCGTCCATCGCGGTCGCGCTCAGCGTCGCTGGTCCGAAGATCCTGGCCGGAGCCACCGACCTGCTGTTCGCCGGCGTCCTCGGACGCCAACTGCCCGGCGGCATGACGAAGGATCAGCTGATCCAAACGCTTACCGCGCAGGGCAAGACCGACCTCGCCAACATGTTGTCGCGCCTGCCGGTCGTCCCGGGCCAGGGCGTCGACTTCGGCGCGCTCGGCAGCATCCTGCTGCTGACCCTCGCGGTGTACCTCGCCAGCGGCGGCATGCAGTGGATCACCGGCTACCTGGTGAACGGCATCACTCAGCGGACGGTGTACCGCATGCGCAAGCAGGTCTCCGAGAAGCTCGATCGCCTGCCGCTGAGCTACTTCGACAACGCCCCGCGTGGCGAACTGCTCAGCCGGGTCACTAACGACATCGACAACATCGCCCAAACCCTCCAGCAGACGATGTCGCAGTTCATCAACAACCTGCTGACCGTGGTCGGCGTGATCGGCATGATGCTGTGGATCTCGCCTCTGCTCACCGTCGTGGCCCTCATCACGATCCCCGTCGTGGGTGTGGTGACCGGCATCATCGGCAAAACGTCGCAGAAGCGCTTCAAGCAGATGTGGAAGTCCACCGGCGAGCTCAACGGCATCGTCGAAGAGGCCTATACCGGCCATTCGCTGGTCAAGGTCTTCGGACGCCAGCGCGAGGTGGCCGAGCAGTTCGCCGTCAAGAACAACGACCTCTTTAAGTCGGCCTTCGGGGCGCAGTTCGTGAGCGGCATCATCATGCCGGCGGTGTTCTTCATCGGAAACCTGAACTACGTCGCCATCGCCGTCATCGGCGGCCTCCGCATCGCCTCGGGCCAGATGGGGCTGGGCGACGTCCAGGCGTTCATCCAGTACAGCCGCATGTTCACCCAGCCGCTGACGCAGCTGGCGTCCGTGGCGAACCTGCTGCAGTCGGGCATCGCGTCCGCCGAGCGGGTGTTCGAGGTGCTGGACGCCCAGGAGCAGACCCCCGACGCAGAGGGGCAGTTGCCCACCCCGCTCAAGGGGCGCGTGGCGTTCGAGCACGTGCAGTTCAGCTACAACCTCGACAAGCCGCTCATCACTGACCTGTCGCTGGTGGCCGAGCCGGGAGCGACGATCGCGATCGTGGGTCCGACCGGGGCGGGCAAGACCACTTTGGTCAACCTGCTCGAGCGGTTCTACGACATCCAGGGCGGCGAGATCACCTTGGACGGGGTCGACATCAACGCCGTACCGCGACGCGAACTGCGCGACCAAATGGGCATGGTGCTGCAGGACACGTGGCTGTTCGGCGGTTCGATCCGCGACAACATCGCCTACGGCAAGCCGGGCGCGACCGAGGCGGAGATCCGTGCGGCTGCCGAGGCGTCCTACGTGGATCGCTTCGTCCACTCGCTGCCCGACGGCTACGACACCGTGATCGATGAGGAAGGCTCGAACGTCTCGGCGGGCGAGAAGCAGCTCATCACCATCGCGCGGGCGTTCTTGTCGGAACCGACGATCCTGATCCTGGACGAGGCCACCTCGAGCGTGGACACCCGCACCGAGCTGCTCGTCCAGCGGGCCATGAAGGCGCTGCGGGCCGACCGCACCAGCTTCGTGATCGCCCACCGGTTGTCGACCATCCGCGACGCGGACACGATCCTGGTCATGGAGCACGGCGACATCGTCGAGCAGGGCAACCACGAGCAGCTCATGGCCGCCAAAGGTGCCTACTACCGCCTTTACCAGGCGCAGTTCGCTGCCACTCTCCAGGGCGAAACCGAAGCCGAAGATCCGGCCGCCTAGGCAATCAAAGCAGCCCCCGAGGTCGGCTTGTTGGGTTACTCCCAGAAGGGCCCCGCCCTTCCTCGGGGTCCCGGGCGAATCCCTTGCGCCCCGGACCCCCCGACAAGACGTCAGACCCCTCAGCTAGAGTCACTGCCATGACTCGAGTGACACCCCCCCCCAAGGCCACAAAAGACGCCGGCGGATGGCAAACCCTCGAGGACCGAAACGGCTGCCCGCAACGTTAAATGGGAGATTCAACGAGCCCTCGACCAAGTCAGGGGCACCAACCCGCTCGAGCGGTATTTCGAGGCAAACGACAAGCGCCTGATCCACAAGTGGATGCATTACTTCGATGTCTATCACCGGCATTTCGCCCGATTTCGGGGCAGGCCGGTCACTATCGTGGAGATCGGCGTCTTCCATGGTGGCTCGCTCCAGATGTGGGCTGATTACTTCGGACCGCGAGCCACCATCTGGGGTGTGGACATCGATCCGCGCTGCCTTGCCTTTCAAGAGCCCGGCATCAACGTGGTTCAAGGTGACCAAAGCGATCGCGAGTTCCTGAAGCGGCTCGCCGCGCAGGTCGGCCCGATTGACCTTCTCATCGATGACGGGGGACACGGCATGGACCAGCAGATCATTACCATGGAAGAGCTCTATGGCGGTGTCGCCAAGAACGGCACCTATTTTGTCGAAGACACCCACACAAGCTACTGGGCCGAAAGCTATGGCGGGGGCTACAAGCGGCCGGGCACCTTCATGGAATACTCCAAGAACCTGATCGACCAACTCAATGCGTGGCACTCCGAATCCGATAGCCTCCGCGTTGATGACTTCACGAGAACCACCGCCTCGATGCATTTCTACGACAGCATCGTCGTTTTCGAAAAGGGTGAGATCACCAAACCCCTTAACCGCAAGACCGGGCGCCCCAGCTTCAGCGATTGATGGGCGGCGTACGCCCGGATGCCAAGCTATGCGCTGCACATGATGCTCCCCGGCGGCGGTCACCGACGCATGGCAGCAGGCCACCAGGGACGCGGCCCGTTCCCCGCGCCGGCTCGCTCGCATCCTTGAGATTGCCGGACCCGTCCCCTGGGCCCTCAAGCGCGAGTTGTACCTACGTGTGGGCGACACATCTCGCCGGGAGCTTCACGGCGACGTGGTGACGGTGGGTGTGTAGACCAGGATGTCGTCACCGGTTCCGGTGGTGGCGGTGGCTGAAATGCTGAAGACAAGGGCCAGCGTCACCGTGCCCGTGGTGGTGGCGGTGTAACTCTGCGTCACAGTCCCAGTCACGGCGGTGCCAGACATCGTGGCGGTGGTAATACCCCCAGCCAGCGCGGCCCCATCGACGCTGAGAGTTCCTGTCATGGGGCGCGGGTTGTTCGCGTAGGCGACGTACGACCACGTGAAGTAATAGGTGACGCCTGCCACCACGGAGATCGTGGTGCTGATGGTCGCGGTGTAGGTGCTGCTGAGGGCCGGATCGGTCGTGACGTTGACGTAGGACCCCGTGGCATTGGTACCAAAGGCCACCCCGTCCTTCTTGACGGCACCTGACGTGGTGAGAGTCCAGGTCGAAGCACTGAGGGGTGGGATCAGCGGTGCGGGGCCCGATGCGGCGAGCGCCGGGGCAGCCGTAGCGAACGACACCACGGGAACAGCCCAGGCCGCGCTGAGCACCACCGTGCGGCGCGTCAAAGCCGCGGCAACCTTCTGGTCGTCCATGGATCCCCCTGCTTCGAACGAGACGCGTCCCCCACGTCACATCGCCGTCGCCTGGGCGTCAGCTTCGAAGTTTCCCCGGAGCTTAGCGTAAACCCAGCCACATCGTTGCCGATTCGTCATCCGCGGATCGACGCTTTACCCCTAGTGGCGCAATAGAGTCAGCCCATTCTGTTCGTCCCGGTCGCTAGACCGGCCAATGTTTGGGAAAAGAATGAAGAAAACCGCACTTGTCGCCCTGGCGGCTGGCGTCGCCACGACGCTCGCGCTGGCGGCTTGCACCTCCAGTGGCACCACGAGTTCGTCTTCGGCAGCGACCGGCAGCGCCGATTGGATCCTCGGCACCTCCGATACGATCACCGCACTCGACCCCGCGGGCGCCTACGACATCGGTTCGTGGAACCTGCAGTACTCGCTGTTCCAGCAACTCGTGGTCATGCCCGCGAACTCGGCGACGGAGACTCCGGATGCTGCCGCGTCGTGCAAGTACGACGATCCGAAGACCCTCACCTGCAAGCTGAAGGCCAACCAGAAGTTCAGCAACGGCGACGTCATGACCTCCAAGGACGTGCTGTTCTCGATGCAGCGCAACCTCAAGATCAACGATCCCAACGGTGCCTCCACGCTGCTCGCCAGCATCTCCAACGGCAAGACCGAGGGTCAGGACCTGGCCGAGGGTGCCATCACCACCCCGGACGACACCACCGTCGTGTTCCACCTCAACGCCCCCGACACCACCTTCATCAAAGTGCTGACCACGGCCGCGGGTTCGATCGTCGACTCCAAGGTGTTCCCGGCTGACAAGCTCCTCGCGGACGCCAGCGTCATCGGTTCCGGCCCCTACGCCCTGGCGGCCTACAAGCCCGGCGAGCAGGCCGTCCTCAAGAAGAACCCGAACTACGCGGGCGACCGCATGGGCAAGGCCAATCAGATCTTCGTCCAGTTCTACAAGGACGCCAGCCCGCTCAAGCAGGCCGTCTCCGCCGGTGAGGTCGACGTCGCCTGGCGCACCCTGTCGCCGGTGGATCTCGCCGACCTGAAGACCAAGGGCCAGCAGGACGTCGTCGAGGGCCAAGGCTCGGAGTTCCGTTACTGGGTGTGGGGCTTCAACAGCGCCGTCGGCAAGGAGGCCGCCGTCCGCAAGGCTGCCGCCTACCTGATCGACCGGGATGCCATCGCCACGAAGGCCTACAACGGCAACGTGACCCCGTCCTACTCGATCGTGCCGCCGGGCTTCGCCGGCCAGAAGGACTCCTTCAAGACCGTGTACGGCGCCACTCCGAATCTGGAGGCCGCCAAGAAGGTGCTGGCGGACGCGGGCGTCACCACCCCCGTGCCGCTGACCATCGGCTACACCCCGCAGCACTACGGCCCCAACGCCGTGGACGAGACCACGCAGCTCATGAACCAGCTGAACGCCTCCGGGTTGTTCACCGCGAAGATGACAAGCGCGGAGTGGAAGCAGTACCAGACGCTCTACAAGCAGAACGCCTACGACCTGTGGATGCTCGGCTGGTACCCCGACTTCCTGGACGCCGACAACTACCTGGCCCCGTTCCTGGTCAAGGGTGGCTTCTTCAAGAACGGCTACAACAACGACCAGGTCAACAGCTGGGTGGGCGCCGAGCAGGCCGAGACGGACACCGCCAAGCGCGCCACGATCCTGGGCCAGCTCCAAGATCAGGCCGCCGCGGACGTTCCCCTCATCCCGTCCTGGAACGGTAAGAACATCGCCGTCTCCAGCAAGAAGGTGGCAGGCGTCAAGGACACCCTTGATCCGTCCTACATCTTCCGGATGTGGATGGTCTCGAAGTCCGGCTAAACCGACACAACACGGACGTCCCACGTCGGGGAAACCTGACGTGGGACGTTCTGTGTGGCACCGGCTAAGGTCGAGTCGATCGCAAGGAGGCAAGCGCCATCAAGAACGGATCCTTACCGCGGTACCTGTTGCAACGGGTGCTGCTGATCATCCCCATGATGTGGGTGCTACTCACCATGGTGTTCATCTTGCTGCGGGTCGCCCCCGGCGATCCGGTGTCCGCGGCGGTCGGCGGCAAGCTCGATCCGACGGTAATCGCGGCCCGGCGAGCGTCCCTCGGGCTGGATCGTCCGCTGATCGTCCAATACTTCGAATACCTCGGCCAGGTCATCCGGCTCGACTTCGGCAAGACACTCAGCGACAACCGTCCGGTGCTCGACATCATCCGCGACAACGGCGGCGCCACCCTCACCCTCACCATCGGCGCCTTCCTGTTCGCGCTCGTGATCGGCATCCCCCTCGGCCTCATCGCCGGACGGCGCCGCGACAGCATCGCGGACGTGTTGATTCGGCTCTTCGGCGTCATCACCTACGCGGCGCCCATCTTCTTCGTGGGGCTGCTCATCCAGATGTTCGTCGCACGTCCGCTGGGGCTGCCGACCTCGGGCATCGCCTCACCGCGGACGCAGTTCATGGTGGGCAGCGCTCCGAAGACGCACATCCTGCTCTTCGACGCCGCGCTCTCGGGCGACGGCAACGCCTTCATGGACGTCCTGATCCATCACCTGCTGCCCTGCCTGACCCTGGGCCTGCTGGTGTGCGGGGTGTTCATCCGCTTGGTGCGGGTCAACATTCTGCAGACGCTGCAGTCGGACTACGTCGAGGCCGCCCGCGCGCGCGGCATCCCCGAGAACAAGGTAATTCGCGACCACGCGTTTCGTAATGCGCTGGTGCCCGTGGTGACGGTCATCGGCCTGCAGGCCGCGATGCTGCTCGGCGGCGCGGTGCTCACCGAAAACACCTTCAACTGGCCCGGCCTCGGCACGCAGTTGGTCCACTACATCGAGGCGCTCGACTACCCCGCCGTCCAGGGCCTGGTGACGTTCTTCGCGGCGATCGTCGTGGTCGTGTCGCTGGCGGTGGACGTCATCAACGCCCTCATCGATCCCCGGGTGAGGTACCGATGAACAGCTTCTTCGGACGCCTGCTGGCGCCGTTCCGCAACACCACCGGCCTCGCCCGTTGGATCCTCGTCACCGGTCTGATCATCACTGGCACGTTCGTGATCGCGGCAATCTTCGCGCCGATCCTGGCGCCGTACGGCTTCGCGCAGATGTCGGTCGCCGGGGTCGACTTCCCGAAGACCTCCCCGCCCGGCCCGGGCCACCTCTTCGGCACGAACAACCAGTTCTACGACATCTTGAGCCGCGTCATCTGGGGAGCCCAGACCGCCATCTCGGTCGTGCTGCTGTCGGTGGTGCTCTCGGCCTTAATCGGCGTTCCGCTCGGCCTGCTGTCGGGCTACGTCGGACGCTGGACCGACCGCATCCTCGTCTTCATCATGGACGCGTTGTACGCCTTCCCGTCTCTGCTGTTGGCCATCGTGTTCGCGTTCTTACTGCAGCATTCGATCGGCTCCGGGGTGATCTCGGCGGCGCTCTCGCTGACCGTGATCTACATCCCGCAGTATTTCCGCGTCGTCCGCAATACGACGGTGAGCGCCCGCGAGGCCACCTACGTCGAAGCCGCCCGCGCGCTCGGTGCCAAGAACGGCACGATCATGGGCCGCTACCTGTTCAGCAACGTCATCCAGTCGGTGCCCGTGATCGCCACGCTCAACGCCGCCGACGCCATCTCGACGCTGGCCGCGCTGGGCTTCCTAGGGCTGGGCATCCAGCCGACGGACGCCTCCGAATGGGGCTACGACCTTTCCCGCGCCCTGCAAGACGCCTCGGCCGGCATCTGGTGGACGGGCTTCTTCCCGGGCATGGCGATCGTCGGACTGGTGATGGGACTCACGCTGGTCGGCGAGGGTCTCAACGAGACCATCAACCCCACGCTGCGCAAGCGCCGGTTCCGCAAGGTGACCCTGCCGCCACGCACGCCCGGCCGTGAGGAGGTCGGATCATGAGCGCCGAGCCAATCGTCCGAGCCCGGGACATCCGCATTTGGTACGGCACCACCCGCGGACCCGTGAAAGCCGTCGACGGGGTGTCGTTCAGCGTCGGCAAGGCCGAGATTTTGGGCCTGGTCGGCGAATCCGGCTCGGGCAAGTCCACCCTTGGACGCGGGCTGCTCGGCCTGCTGCCCGACGGCGCCGCCATGGACGGCGAGCTCACCTTCGAGGGCGTCGACCTGCTGGCGGCCACCCCGAAGCAGCGCTTCGCCTACCGGGGCACCCACCTCGGCATGATCTTCCAGGAGCCGCTGACCCGGCTGAACCCCCTCATGCGGATCAGCGAGCATTTCTCCGAGACCCTGAAAACCCACGAGCCGTCCATCAGCAAGGCCGAGATCGAACGTCGCTCGCTCGAGGTGTTGCGCGTCATGGGCATCCCGCCGTCGCGGTTTAGCTCCTACCCACACGAGTTCTCGGGCGGCATGCGGCAGCGGCTCATGATCGCGTTGGCGCTGGTGTTGCGTCCGGCGTTCGTGGTCGCCGACGAGCCGACCACGGCACTGGACGTCCTCGTCGAGGCGCAGATCATCAAGATCCTGCACGACCTGCGCAACAGCTTCGACACCTCGCTGCTGCTCATCACCCACAACCTCGGGATCATCGCCGAGGCGTGCGATCGGGTGGCCGTGATGTACGCCGGGCAGATCGTCGAGATCGGCGCCGTCGACAAGGTGTTCGCCGACCCTCAGCACCCCTATACCCGCGAGCTGCTCCGTTCGACCATCTCGCTGTCGACGACCGCGCTGCATTCGATTCCGGGCGCCCCGCCGGACCTGGTCGATCCGCCCACGGGGTGCGCCTTCCATCCGCGCTGCCCGGACGCCCTGGCGATCTGTGCTGTCACGCGTCCGATCGCGTACGCCCGCGACGGCGGCGCCCCGCGCTCCGGGTCGACGGACGTGGCCTGCTGGGTCGCGTCCGCCAAGTCCGGGACGGTCACGCTGACCCCAGCCGAGGCCGCCCCCCTGCCCCGAGAGGAGCTGGCCGATGCCGACGAAGCCTGACGACATCCTCGCCATCCGCGACCTGGAGGTGCATTTCGAGCAGTCCGGATCGTCGCTGAGCCGCCTGCTCGGACGTCCGTCCGGCACCGTGAAAGCCGTCGACGGCATCAACATCACCCTGCAGCGTGGCGAAGTGCTGGGCCTCGTCGGCGAATCCGGCTCGGGCAAGACCACCCTCGGACGCGCGATCCTCGGCCTGGTACCGGCCACCTCAGGCACCATCACCTACACCCCGCCGGCCGGCGAGGGGGTGGACATCGCCACCCTGAAGGGCGCCACGCTGCGGTCGATGCGGCAGCGGCTGCAGATGGTGTTCCAAGACCCCTCTGCGGCACTCAACCCGTCGATGACCCTCGAGACCGCGATCGGACACCCGTTGGTGATCCACAAGGTCGCCTCCGGCGAGGAACTGCGCCAGCGCGTCATCGCGTCCCTGGAACGAGTGGGGCTGAGCCCCGCCGAGCAGTTCTTGTCGAAGTACCCCTCGGATCTCTCCGGGGGTCAAAAGCAGCGCGCGGTGATGGCGCGGGCCATCATCGTTGGGCCCGAGCTGGTCGTCGCCGACGAGCCTGTGTCGATGCTCGACATGAGCGTCCGCGCCAAGGTGCTGCAGCTGATGCTCGACCTCAAGCGCGACCTCGGGCTCACTTACGTTTACGTGACCCACGACCTGGCGACGGCCAAGTTCTTCTGCGACAGGGTCGCGATCATGTACCTCGGCAAGATCGTCGAGATCGGGCCGAGCGACGAGATCTTCGCTGATCCCAAGCATCCGTATACGAAGTCGCTCTTGAAGGCGATCCCCGACCCGGATCCGTCCAAGGCCATCCCCCGCGACCTTCCGCGTGGCGAGATTCCCGATGCTGCGCGGCCGCCGAAGGGCTGCTCGTTCCATCCCCGCTGCCCGATGGCGCGCAACGACTGCGGCTGGGAGCCCCGCGACCTTAAGTCCCTGGTCGAAGAGCATTGGACGACGACCGACCTCGCCACGTTCGAACGCGAACACGAACTCGTGGGTCATCTGGTCGAGCTCAACACCTCCGCGGGCGAGGTTGTCGTCGAGCCCCACCGCGGCAAGGGTTCCCCGGACGACGTCTGGGCGATGTTCAGCGCCATCAAGGATGCGCGTCCGGACGAACCCCTATGGCGCGGCGTGACCTCCATGGAGAAGACGCCCGCGGGCGTGAAGTTCGTGTTCGCGCCGAGTTCTCCGGTGAACCTGCGGGCGTCCGGGGCGTCCGAGGTGGCGTGCGTCCTGTATCCGTCGGCGCCCTGAGGGCTACCCCCTAGACGCGATGGCGACCAAGAAGTTCGAGCTTGCGGTGAACGGCGTAACGATGAGAACGCTGGGGATCGGCGGCCACTGTACGGTCCATGCGCTGGGTTCAACCACGAGCGCTGATCCTAGTTCAGGTCGGACGGAGGGTCGCTGATCGCGCCGGACTCAGGATCGTAGCGGCGCAGCACGCACTCCCAAACGGCTTGGCGCTGGGCCACGGTGCTGGAGGCGAGCAGGGAAACGATCTCCTCGGCCACCAGATCGGCGCGGGTGACGGCCGGCTGGTAGAACCAGGCGCGGCCGACGAGCACCCGCTCCACGACCTTCTTCTTGGCGAGGCGGTCGAGCACCGTCATGACGGTCGTGTACGCCAACGGACGTTTGGAACTCAGTTCCACTTGGACGTCGCGGACAGGACGCGGCTCGCCGGACGCCCAGAGAACGTCCATCACCGCCTGTTCCAACTCGCCAAGAACTGCCATGCGCACATCGTAGGGGGTCGAGTGGCCCGATACGACAAGCCGTAGTACATTGCGCCCCATGAGTCCGGAAACCATTGCCCGATGGCAATTTGGCATCACGACGGTCTACCACTTCTTCTTCGTTCCCGTGACGCTCGCCCTGAGCATGATCGTGGCGATCTTCCAGACGATGTGGGTCAAGACCGGCGATGAGAAGTTCCTGCGCATGACGAAGTTCTACGGGAAGCTCTTCCTGATCAACTTCGCTATGGGCGTCGTTACTGGCATCGTCCAGGAGTTCCAGTTCGGTATGAACTGGTCTGAGTATTCACGGTTCGTGGGTGACATCTTCGGGGCGCCGCTGGCGCTCGAGGCCCTCCTCGCGTTCTTCCTCGAGTCGACGTTCCTCGGCTTGTGGATCTTCGGGTGGGATCGCCTACCCAAGAAGGTCCACCTGGCCACGATCTGGCTTGCCGCCATCGGCACCAACCTCTCGGCGATCTTCATCCTGGCGGCTAACTCCTGGATGCAGAGCCCGGTCGGCGCGACCTACGTCGCGTGTGACGCCAACGGCTTCGGTCCCAACGGGGGGGACTGCAACCGCGCGATCATGACCGACTTCGGAGCGGTGTTGACCAACCCCGTCTCGCTCGTCACGTTCCCGCACGTGATCCTCAGCGCGTGGCTCACCGCCGGTGGCCTCGTCGCGGCGATCTCGGGTTGGCACCTGTCGAAGCTGAAGGGCAAGGCCAAGGCTGAACGCGATATCGACACCCACCGTTGGGCGGCGAAGTTCGGTGCGTGGGTCTTGATCCTGGCCGGTGTCGGCGTGATCGTCACTGGTGACATCCAGGGCAAGATCATGACCGAGGTGCAGCCCATGAAGATGGCAGCCGCCGAGGCGTTGTACACCACCGAAGGCGGAGGCACTGCGTGCGCCGACTTCTCGGTCCTCACGATTGGTTCCTTGGACGGCAAGCAGGCGGTCAAGCCCGTCATCGCCGTCCCGTGTCTGCTGTCGTTCCTCGCCACCGGCGATTTCCACGGCAAGGTGCAGGGCATCAACGACCTGACGACTGCCTACAACGGCGGTCAGCTGATCCAGCCTGACAACGCCCTCCAGAAGGCCTACGCCAGCGAACTGAAGAAGCTCGGCATCACCGACTGGGCGCCGAACATTCCGGTCAGCTACTGGACGTTCCGCCTCATGATGGGCCTCGGGTTCATCGGCATGGCCATCGGCGCGTGGATGCTCTGGGTCATGCGCAAGGGCCAACTGCCCAAGGCCGGCCCGGTGTGGAACACCCTGATGTACGCCGCGGTGCTGGCACCGCTGTTCGCGATCAGCTTCGGCTGGATCTTCACCGAGATGGGCCGCCAGCCGTGGCTCGTCGCCGGCGTCCTGCCCACAGCCTCCGGGGTCTCCCCGGGCGTCTCGGCCGGCGAGGTCCTGTTCACCTGCATCACCTACACCCTGGTCTACGGCGCCCTCGCGGTCGTCGCGGTGGGGTTGTTCAACAAGTACGTCCGTCTGGGCCTGCCGGAGGTGTCAGAACCTAAGGTTCTCACCGACGACGAAGCCCCGCTGACCTTCGCTTACTGAGAGGAGTGACGAGCAATTATGTTGTTACTCGCAACTGACCCGAACTTCCTTCAGACGATCTGGTTCATCCTCATCGCAGTGCTGTGGATCGGCTACCTGATCCTCGAAGGCTTCGACTACGGCGTGGCCATGCTGCTTCCGATTCTCGCGAAGAACGAGAAGGAGAAGCGGGTCATGGTGAACACCATCGGACCCGTCTGGGACGGCAACCAGGTGTGGCTGCTGACTGCTGGTGGCGCGACGTTCGCCGCGTTCCCCGGCTGGTACGCCACCTTGTTCTCGGGGCTCTACATCCCGCTGTTCTTGATCCTGATGGGTCTGATCATCCGCGGTGTCGCCTTCGAGTACCGGGCCAAGAACCCCGAGACGCAGTGGCGCAACGCCTTCGACTGGATGGCCACGATCGGATCGTTCGTGGTGGCTCTGGTCTTCGGCGTTGGCTTCGCCAACTTCGTCATCGGTCTGCCGATCAACGCCAAGCACATTTACGTCGGCGGGTTCTGGGGTCTGTTCACCCCGTTCGCCCTGCTCGGCGGCATCGTGCTGGTCGTGCTGTTCGCCTTCCACGGTGCTATCTATCTCTCCTTGAAGACCAAGGGTGATATCCGTGTGCGGGCCCGCGCGTTGGCCAACCCCCTGGGGCTGGCTGCCATCGGCGGCGGCGCAATCTTCCTGCTGTGGTTCCAGCTGGCCTACCCGGCCGGTGGCATCATCGGCTGGATCTTGCTGGTGCTAGCCGCTGCCGGACTCGCGTCCGCGTGGTTCTTCATCGGCAAGGGGCGTGAAGGCATCGCCTTCATCAGCAGCAGTGCAGCCATCGCCGTCGTGGCGGTCATGATCTTCGTCCGGATGTTCCCGAACCTCGGGTTCGACAACTCCCTGGCGCAAGGTCACCCGCTCAACGTCGTGACCGCAGCTTCCACCGACAGCACCCTGACGCTGATGCTCATCGCCGCCGTGGTGTTTGTGCCAATCGTCCTGGGTTACACCACCTGGGGTTACACCCGGTTCCGCAAGCGGATCGGTGTGGAGAACATGCCCAACGAGGCCCCCGCGGCCGCCCACGCGGGCTAAATGGCGGGTCCCGTCGACCCTCGCCTGCTCCGACGTGCCCGCGCCACCAGGACCTACCTGGTGGCCGGGGTCGGGGTGGGCTGCACGACAGCCATCCTGACAATTGTTCAGGCATGGCTGTTGTCGTTTTCTGTGGCGGACGTGTTCGCGACTCACACGGTCGCGACCGTCCCCATGGCGGCCGCCGGTTTGGCGGCCGTCTTCGCGGCGAAAGGGCTGCTCGCGTGGGCCAACCAGTGGTTGGCGAACCGCACCTCCGCCGCCGTGAAATCCCAGCTCCGCATGGACGTCCTGCGCGCCCGCGTGTCCCGTCCCGTTGATCCGGACGCCAACACCGGCGGGCTGATCACCCTCGTCACCCAGGGCCTCGATGCCCTCGACGGCTACTACGCCAAGTACCTCCCCCAGTTGCTCCTCGCGGCGACCGTCCCCCTCATCATCGGCGTGGCCATCCTCACCTCCGACCTGCTGTCCGCGGTGATCGTGGCGTTCTGCCTGCCGCTGATCCCCGTCTTCATGGCCCTCGTCGGCTGGACGACCGAAGCCCGGACGAAGCGTCGCTGGCGCACCCAGACGCGCCTGGCCAACCACTTCGCTGACCTCGTACTGGGCCTGCCCACACTCCAGGTGTTCGGACGGGCCAAGGCGCAGGCCGCCGGCCTCCGCAAATCCGAGGACGCCAACCGGCGCGAAACCATGGGCACCCTGCGGATCTCGTTCTTGTCGGCGCTGGTGCTCGAGTTACTCGCGACACTCTCTGTCGCCGTCGTGGCGGTAACCATCGGCTTCCGCGTGCTCGCAGGCGGCGTGGATCTCAGGACGGCGTTGTTCGTGTTGATCCTCGCCCCCGAGGCCTTCCTGCCCGTTCGCCAGGTGGGCGTGCATTTTCACGATTCGCAGGACGGCATAGCGGCAGCGGATGCCGCGTTCCAGCTGATCGATGGTCCTGCTGGGGCTGAGTCTGCTGCTGGGGCTGCGTCTGCGGACGGAGTGGTTGCGTCTGCGCCGTCCGACCGATCGCGTCGGGCTTTCAGACTTGAGCTTGCGGGGTTGGGGCATAGCTACGCGGGGGGCGAACCCGTTTTGCAGGGATTGGACTTGGCGATTGCGCCCGGCGAGATCGTGGCGCTCACGGGGCCGTCCGGGGGTGGCAAGACCACGGCGCTCAATGCGGTCATGGGGTTCATCGCGCCCACGGAAGGGCAGGTTCTCGTGGACGGACGGCCACTCGCCGAGCGGGACCTCACCGAGTGGCGGACGCACGTCGCGTGGGTGGGGCAGAACCCCGGCATGATCTCGGGGACGGTCGCCGATAACGTCCGCCTCGGGTACCCGCACGCCACCGAACTCGCCTGCCGGGAGGCCCTCGATACCGCGGGGGGCGTCGACATTCCGCTCGCCCAGAGCGTCGGGGACGACGGCGAAGGCGTGTCGGCCGGCGAGCGGCGGCGCATCGCCATGGCCCGCGCCCTGCTGCGCATCACCATGGGACGCGCGAAGCTGCTGCTGCTCGATGAGCCCACCGCGGGCCTCGACGCCGACTCCGAGGCCACCCTTCTCAAGGGGCTGCGCCAACTCGGCACGTCCGCGCTCGTGGTGAGCCATCGTCCGGCGGTCATCGCCGAAGCCGACCGGGTCGTCGAGGTGACCGCATGACCGACCAGCTCACGACCCCCGCCGCGGGCGCCAGCACCTCGTCCCGGCGCCCCCTCGGACGCCTGATCGGCACGTTGTTCCGGGACGTCCGGGACGCCCCCGCGCGCCTGGCCCTCAGCTTGTTCCTCTCCTTCCTTGCGACCTTCGCCTCGGTCGCCCTCATGGGGGTCTCGGCCTGGCTCCTGTCGCGCGCGGCCGAGCATCCGCCGGTGCTCTACCTGGAGGTGGCGGCGGTCCTCGTCCGGGCCCTCGGCATCTCGCGCGGGGTGTTCCGCTACCTCGAACGGCTCGTCGGCCACGATGTGGCCCTGCGGATGCAAGGCGCCCTGCGGCTCGAAACCTACGACCACCTCGCGCGGACGACCCTTCTCGGCAGCCGCCGCGGCGACCTGCTGAGCCGGGTCATCGCCGACGTCGAGGCGATCCAGGACCTGGTGGTCCGCATCTGGATCCCCTTCGCCGCCGCCGCCCTGGTCATCACGGCCACCTCGACCGGGATCGCGATGCTGTCCCCGGGGTCGGCGATCGTGCTGCTGGCGTCCGCGATTCTGGCCGGACTCGTGGTGCCGGCCCTGGCTCAAAAAGCCTCACAGAAGGCCGACTCCCAGGCCGTCCCGCTCCGGGGGGAACTTGCCGCCGCCACGCACGAGCTCGCCCGGACCACCGCCGACCTGGTGGCCTACGGCGCCGACACCGCAGCCTTGGACAAGCTCGCCGCGATCGACGCCCAACTGCGCCAGGTCGAAGAGCGCGCCAGCTGGGTGCGGGGCATCGCCGCCGCCAGCCAGGCGTTCGCCGCGGGAGCGGCGGTCATCGCCGCGTTGATCATCGGCGGCCAGCAGGTCGCCGAGGGCACCTTGCCGCCGGTGATGCTGGCCGTGCTGGTCCTCACGCCGCTCGCCCTGCACGAGGCAATGACCTCCCTCACCGAGTCCGCCCAGCGCTACACCCGGGCCAAGGTCGCGCTGGTCCGCGTCCACGAGGTCGTCTACGCCCCGCCGGTCGGACGGGGGGACGTGCCCGGCGAGGCCGCGGTCGTCGCGGATCCGTCGCTGACGTTGACCAATGTGTCGGCGGGGTGGCCGGGACAATCGCCGCTCATGACGGGGTTCAACCTCGACATTCGTCCGGGCGAAAGAGTGGCCCTCGTCGGCCCGTCCGGCGTCGGCAAGACCACCCTGGCGGCGACCATCCTGGGGCTGATCCCAGCCCGGGCCGGGACGATCGACGTCCGGGGTCGCCTTGGCTATCTGGCTCAGGACGCCCACATCTTCGCCACCACCATTGCCGAAAACGTCCGGCTGGGTAACCCGCGGGCCAGCGACGAGGACGTCAACGCAGCGCTGGCGCGCGCCGGCCTCGCCTTGGAACCGACGCGGATGCTCGGCGAACTCGGCAGCGCCGTCTCCGGGGGCGAGGCCCGACGCATTGCGCTGGCACGGCTGTTCGTCGATGACTACCAGGTGCTGATCCTCGACGAGCCCTCCGAACACCTCGACGCCCTCACCGCTGGTGTGCTGCTCGACGACATCTGGGCCACGACGACCGATCGTCCGATGCTCGTCATCACCCATGACGCGGCGGTCATCGAGCGGTGCGACCGGAGCGTCAGGCTGGGCGAATAGCCGAGCCGTTTGGCGGAGGGTTCTCCCCCTTTTGGGTGAGGTGCGAGGGAGTTGACGCTCAGTAACATCGGTGATGCAAAGCCCCTGGGGTGAGAACAGACGTTGAAAGCTCACCCTCGGGACGACGAAACCGCTCCTGACCAGATGGTCGAAACCCCCCGACCCGCCAACGCCCCACCCCTGGCGGATAGCGCCATTCGGTTCAGGACGAGTTTTGTCAGCCTCAGTGACGTGCCCGGCGCGGAGTATGGCCCCTCCTGCGCTGGGCACGTTGCTTCTTACCACCACCGTCGACCCGTTCGATCAACGACGAAGGTGCCGCCAATCGATACTTTCGACGGAGGCAGCATGTCCGCGACTTCCGCTGGGATGAGATGACCCGCAGAACCTAGGAGACAACCATGCTCACCAAGTCAATCGTTTCCCTAGCCGCCAGCTTCGTGCTCGTTCTACCCGTGGTTCCCACTTATGTCACTCCTTCCGCGCCCTGGATCTGCAACTGGTTCCCCATTCCTAGCCTTTGCCGGTAGGCGCCCCGGGCCCCTGGCCTTCGCGTCGTGCGATACTCCAGCGGTGCCCACTACCCCACGAGGGGGCTGGCCTCGTTGGCTCACGACCCGGTCGAGCGAACGCGCGGCGGCGATCATCGTCGTGGCGCTCTCGCTGTCCCTCCTGATCTTTTCGCAAGTCTTGAGCCGAGACGAGCGTCCGCTGACGGTGGTCCTCGACGTCGCGATGACGGCCTTCACCATCCTCATCTTGGTGCGCCCCGTGTCGGGAGCGATCGGCGCAGGCCTCACCCTGAGTATGTGGAGCTTCGCGCCGTCGCTCCTGCCCACGGCCACCGTGATGGACATCTTCGTCGCGATCTTCCTGCTGTCGATTCGAGGCAACAACCACTTTCGCAATCTGATGGCAGCTTGGTATCTCGTGGCGGTGTTGATCCCCACGTCCCTGCATTCCCCCACGGACGCCGACAGGGTGGCGAACGGCGTTCTCTTCGCGTTCCTCACGGCGATCGCACTGGCCTTGGGCGGAAGCTTTCGGCAGTTGACCGACCAGATGTTTGAACTCGAAGAGGCCCGCCGAAACGCCGTCGCAGACGAACGACGGCTCATCGCCCAGGACCTGCACGATGCTGTCTCGTCGGCCACCACGCGGATCATCATGCGGGCCGAGCAGGCACGCTTGCGCGGCATTGACGACCCTGAGGTGGCGGCCGATGTTGACTACATCGTGACCACCGGGCGCCAAAGCGCCGCCGACCTGCGGATTATGCTGACCACGCTACGGTCCAACGCGGGCGACGCCACGGTGCCCGCGACCGGCTGGCGGATCGCCTCCCTGGCCGACGCGCTCGCCGCGAGCGCCGATGAATTGCGCCGATCGGGCTTTCTTCTCACCGCCACCATCCAGGTGGACGACACGCTTCTCAGCCAAATGGTGCGCGACACGGCGGGCAAGGTCGTCCATGAAGCCACCGCCAATATCGTGAAGCATGCCGAACCGGGCAGCCCCTGCACGATGCTGGTGGAGCAAACCGAGGACGAACTTGAGATGGTGGTGGTGAACCGGCGCAGGGCGGACTCACTCAAAGGTCATGGCGCGGGCCTCGGGCTTATCGGTGCGACGGAACGTGTCAGGACGCTCGGTGGCGAGATAGAAACGAATGCGACGGCGACCGATTGGGTGCTGCGGGCACGCATCCCCATCCACTGAAAGGCGGCGAGCATGTCCGACTCCACCCCTATCCGCGTGGCGATCGTGGATGACGATCCCATCGTCCGATCCGCCGTCGCCTCCTACGTGGCGACGTCCTCCGACCTGAACCTGGTGGCGATCGGGTCCGACGGCAACGAGGCGTCCGGGTTGGTCGTCAAGCACGAGGTCGATGTCTTGATCATGGACATCCGCATGCCCGGCATGGACGGCATCGCGGCCACGGCCGAGGTGAGGCGCGTCCGCCCGTCCACGGCCATCTTGTTGCTGACCTCCATCGACGGGGACGACGAGGTCCGCCGGGGCTTGGCCGCGGGTGCCGGGGGGTTCCTCCTCAAGGACGTGACGCCCCTGGCCCTCGTCCAGGCGGTGCGTTCGGTCCATGTGGGTAACCCCGTCGTGTCGTCCGGCCCCCTGCTGCGCATGATGCGCCTGCACACGCCGGTCTCCCCCGGCGTGCCGTTACGCGGCGACCTCTCCGGGCGCGAGCGCGACATCCTCGCCCTCCTGTGTCAAGGCGCCTCCAACGCCGAGATCGCGGAAACCTTGTTCCTCGCCGAATCCACCGTGAAGACCCATGTGTCGGCCGTCATGGCCAAACTTTCGGCGACGTCACGCATGAAGGCCGTAGCGCGCGCCTTCGAATTGGGGCTGGTCGACCGCCGCTGACGAGCAGCACGGATCACTCGTCGGAAAGGTCGGCGTACTCCATTCCGAACTCATCGAACGTCTCCGAGCCCTTGCTCAGGCGAGTCTGGCGGACGCTCACGGTTCCCCCGGCCCGGAGTCGAACGATGAACGTCTTGCCCTTGCCAGCAATGCTCGCGATGGTGGCCCGCGGGATCCAAACCGCGCCCGGTTCAGCTTGTAGCGCTGGCAACCCTCGTTCGGCGAGCGTCGTCACGCGCTGCGCCTCCCGGGAGACGCGCTTGGTCATGAATCTGTCGCTCCATGAATGAGGTGCAGGCAAGAGCATCAGTCCACCACCGGCGGGGACGAAGTGCCACCACGTACCGTCCTCCCTCCGCACGTGGGTGAGGGTGGCCAGCACTCCGCGTGGGGGCGGCGGACGCAACGCGCCGGGGGCGATGTCGAGCCTGGCACCCAGCGCGATGAGCATATTGATCACGGAGCGCACTTGACCTGGGGTGAACTCGGGCACCACGGTCGAGACCGAATTCCCCGCCGCATCGACCAAAGGGGCAGGTCCCACCCAGCTCACCTGCGCTGTTGCCAGGCCGGATTCCTGGGCGGCGGCTCGCGCCAACGCGTCGACGACGCCGCAGGCGGTGTCGGTTGCTTCCTGACGCAGCGCCGACGCGGCCACGTTCTCGCCCGAACCCATGCACGCGACCACAAAGTGGTCGGGTCGCGCCTCTGCGAACGCCAAGGCGGTGCCATAGGTGGGGTCCGCAAGCACTCCCTCGGCCGCCAGCACCCGCGTCAACGTCCCCGCGACAGCGATGCAGTCGGCGGCCACCCCACGTGCGATCACCTCCTGCCACGAGGTGGTCGGCTCCTCGTTTCCGAACAGCGGGGTCTCGGCCTCGTCCAGGCTGCCCCGACCGTGACCCAGAAGATCCCAGGCCGGAGCAGAGACCGGCGCGACGTTCAGCTCCATGTTCCCGAACGTGGCCTGCAGCACCGCCGTCCGCGCCGACCACGGCAAGCGCTCGTCCCCGGGTGCCACAGTGTCGTCCAGGTGGGCCTGCAGCTCCTGGAACTCAGCTGTCGGCCCCCAGGCCCGGAAGACCTCGTGGGTCGCCTCGGCCCGGCTGGCGCGGCATTCCGCCGGACCGAACAGCGAGGCGTAGTCGTCGATCACTCGCGTCCACACGATCTGCGCCGCGTCGAAGTGCTGAATCGCAGCGGCCAATGTGTCCGGGCTCACCACCGCCGTCGCTTCCAGGGCTGAGCCCCGTTCCAGACGACGCTCGACAGGGTCGACAGCCCAGCCGAGAACACGCTCCCACACACCGGTCGCCCCACCGAGGGAGGCACCCTTGACCAGGGCCAGCGAGCGCACGAAGTCTCGGAACCGGACGATCGAACGCGCCCCCGCATCGGGTCCGCGGTACCGGGCCAGTTCTTGAGCGGTCAGCGCCTGCAGTTCGTCCACCGACAACACCGCAAGAATGGGCAGCCCGAGCTCAAGGCGCCCGTGCTCGGACAGGCTCATGCCCGAGTGCCCCGTGAGGACTGTCTCGGTCGGGGCCGGCACCCCGAGCGCCTGCGAGGTCTGGTCCAGGAGAGCCCACAACGCCGGATGCTCAGCGCGCGGCAGCGGCACGCTGCGAAGGCTCGGCGTGCGATGGCGAAAACCTTCCCACAGCACGCTCAGGAGCGCGAAGCAAGCGAACACGCAGGCCCCCACGACGAGGCGTCCCACCCCCCGCCTTTCCAAGCCGTTGGCGTTGATCCAGGCAACCGCTCCTACGACTATGGCAGCCACGAGCCCCACCGGAACCCCGATCACGACCAGCCGAGCCATCCATATGTCCGTGCGCATCTGGCACCTCCCCGGTGAATTGTGTGGCATGCGGAGGTCACCCTTGACACCGGTCCGGCTGACTCGTGGCTGGGCGGCAACGAGCAGTCGGGGCGGCGTAAGTTGTGCTCATGACAGTCGAACTCGCCCTCGTCGCCAATGCCGGAGAGAACACTCTGGCCACGTTCCAGCTCACCCCGTTTGGGCTGCAGCGCTTGACTGTGACAGCCCTCCCAGGGCGTTGCACCACCTTCGCCGTCGACGCCAATCGCTCATTGGTGTTCGCGGCGTGCGGCAACTCGATCGTCACCTATGCGCTGGCGGCGACTGGAGAACTGACCGCCCTGTCGACCCGCGAGACCCCGTCCGGCTCCAACTACCTCGCCCTCACCACCGACGGCACGCGCCTCTTGGGCGTTTCGTACGGCGGCAACTGGGGCCTGGTGTGGCCGGTCGACACCAAGGGGACGCTGTCGGCACCGAGCGCCGAAGTTTCGTTCCCCAAGCTGCACTCTGTGGCCGTCTCCAACGACGGACGCACGGCCTATTTCGTGAGCCTCGGCGCCGACCTCATCGCCAGCTACACCCTCGGGAGGGACGGCTCGCTGACGCCCCTGCAAGAGACACAGGCGCCGGCGGGATCGGGTCCGCGCCACCTCGCCTTGGACGCCAGCGAAGCCAACCTGTACGTCCTCACCGAGTTCACCGCGGACGTCCTGCACTACCGACGTCTGCCCGATGGCACCTTGGCCTTCGCGGGCAAGACCGCTGCGGCGATCCCGGGCCGCGGACTCGGCGTCTCCCGTCTGGGCGCCGACCCGCGCGCGGATCACCTGATCTGGGGCGCCGACTTGCACCTGGCCCCGAACGGACGCTCCCTGTGGGCCACCGAACGCACCGAGGCGACCATCGCCACGCTTCCCGTGGCCCCCGACGGCAGCCTCGGCCAGGTCACGACCTACGAAGAGACCGAGGCCCAACCTCGCGGGTTCTGCGTCACCAATGACGGCCGCGTGCTGGTGTGCGGCGAGTTGTCGACCGAGGTCAGCCTCTACGTCC
Organism: Micropruina sp.; assembly: GCA_016716635.1. Classification (GTDB taxonomy): domain Bacteria; phylum Actinomycetota; class Actinomycetes; order Propionibacteriales; family Propionibacteriaceae; genus JADJVZ01. The sequence goes on along the minus strand of JADJVZ010000013.1, from coordinate 570,431 downwards.
CCGACGCCGACGGCCTGCTGGTCTTCCAGGCCCGCGCCGAAACCGGCAAGGGCGCCAACTGGGCCCGGAGCCTCGTCCTCGACTGAGGTCCGGGGGCCGCGTGGACCCCGGTGACGCTGTCCCACGCGTCCCTTCCGTCCACTTTGCTGGCGTTAGTCGTCATGACTGGCGAAATATCGCCAGCAAGCACGCCTAACGCCAGCAAAGTGCGGATAGCGCCAGCAAAGTGCGGATAGCGCCAGCAAAGTGCGGGTAGCGGCGGGCGGGCCACAGGTGGCTAGCATGACGACCATGCTCGATCCCCTGCCTTCGGCCACCGGGTCCGACCCCGACGCCACCGGGCCCGGGCGCCTTGAGGTGCCCCGGCCTTATCGGATCCGGGTCGCGACCGAGGCGGACGTGGAGGAATACGTCCACACGCACATCGCCCTGAACGCGATCACCTACGCGCACTACGCGCCGCCGGAGTTCGCGCGGAACCGCCGCGCTGACTACGCCGACCGGGTGCAAGAGCTCACGGACGAGATCGCCGAAGCGGCTCAGGCGCAAGCGCAGGGGCGCGAACCCTTCCGCCAGCACTGGGTGGCGGAGAACTCGTTGGGCACGATCGTGGGCGTGATGTCGGCGGGCCGGGGCGTGGAGCCGTGGGAGAGGCGGATTGTGGGCGATGCCTGGTTCGACAGTGGTGCTGCCTACGCGCTGTCACACCTGTACTTGGTACCGGGCGTCCACGGCAGTGGGCTGGCGCAAGAAATGCTCGACGTCGGGCTGCCCGAACGCCGCCCCGCCTACCTGTGGGCCTATGACGACAACCTGCGGGCTCGGGCGTTTTACCGCAAGAACGGCTTCGCCCCGGACGGCCTCCAAACGCTGAGCGGAGAGCACTGGGGCAACATGCCGATGTCACGATGGGTGCGTCCGGACGTAGTTCGGCCCTAAGGCAAAGGTCCGGGTATTGCCTTAGGGCCGAATGACGTCACTTTCGGGGGACGACATATTCACGGTAGGCCGTGGCGACGCGGGGCCCCAACCGAGTACTACTCGCAATTGCTTTTAATCCGCGCAAGGTACTCTTTTTACTATGACTTCCCCCCGAGTCCTCCGATGACGGACCCTCGCTACCTGCTGGCGTCGGACGTCCGACGCGAAATTGTGGAGGCCCTCGCCTCCCTCCCCAGTGAAGCCACCGCCGACGAGCCGCGCAGCCGCGCTGACGGGCTGTCCGCCGCCGAACTGGCCGAAAAGGTCTCGCTTCACGTGACGACCGTCCGATTCCACCTCGATCAGTTGGTGGGCGCCGGGCTGTTGAACACCCGGTCCGAACGCAGCGCGAGCGCCGGGCGTCCGCGCAAGTACTACGCCCTCGCGACCCCTGCCCATCGCAGCGGCGGTGCAGGCAGCGAGCCCTACCGACTGCTGGCAGAACTGCTGATCACCACGATCATGGCGGGCGGCGACCCGAACCTGCCCGACGTCGCGGGCTATCAGTGGGGACGCCGCCGCGCCATCGTGGCGGGCATCCAGAACGAGCCGCCGTCGACCAGCCCGGGTGCGTGGTTGTCGAAGGTCGGACGCCTCATGGACGCCCTGATCGACTGGGGTTACACCGGCTCGGTCCGCACCACCAATAACGGACGCACCGCGCAGGTCGTCGTCGAGCACTGCCCGATCCGCGACCTGACCCGACAGGCGCCCGGTATCTTGTGCGGCTTGCATCGCGGTGCCATGCGAGGAACCCTTGAAGCCTTCGGCGAGACCGGTGCCGAGGTCAGCGTCAATCCGACGTATGCCCCCGGCCTCTGCATGGCCCAACTGACCACACCCGCCGAATTCGGCGCCCGAAAAGGAGACACATGAACGAGATTCCCCTGGCCACGGCCAAGAAGGGCGGCGGCTGCGGCTGCGGTTGCAGCACCGAGGAGACCCCGACCTGGGATATCCGCAGCATCCCGAAGGCGATCCGTCACGGCGCCATCCTCGGTGCCGTCGCCTCCCTCAAGCCGGGACGCAGCTTCTTTCTGGAGGCCCCGCACGTCCCCAATCCCGTGCTGACCCAGGTGCGCCACGTCGAGGGTGACGCCGTCACCATCGAGGTGCTCGAAAACTCCGAGGGTTATGCCAAGGTGCAGCTGACGCGCGCCGAGTGAGGCGCCCCGTCGCCGTCCTCGGACCACGGGCGGCGACGGGTATCTGGCGGGGGTAGGGTGGCCCGGAAGAACACGCTGAGTCGAGGTCACCGATGATCAACAAGCCACGCGACATCACAGATTTGCCGAATCTGTCGGACAGCCAGGGCCGCGTCGGTCCCGTCCGCTCCCGGATGCCGATTTATGTGGATCTGCTCCCCCCGTGCAACAACGCCTGCCCGGCCGGAGAGAACATCCAAGAGTGGCTGCGGCTGGTCAAGGCGGGCGAAGATGAGGCCGCCTGGATCGAGTTGGTGAAGAACAATCCGTTCCCCGCCATCCACGGCCGCGTGTGCTACCACCCGTGCCAGACCGCGTGTAACCGCGTGGAGTTGGACGGCGCCATCGAGATCCACTCCGTCGAGCGCTACCTGGGCGATATGGCCATCGAGCGCGGCTGGTCGTTCGCGAAGCCCCGCTTCTCGTCGGGCCAAAAGGTGCTCGTCATCGGCGCCGGCCCCTCGGGGCTTTCCGCCGCCTACCACCTGGCGCTGCGCGGCCACACGGTCGAAATCCGCGACTCGGCGGAGCTGCCCGGCGGCATGATGCGCTACGGCATCCCGGAGTACCGCCTGCCCCGCGACGTCATGGAGGCCGAGATCGCCCGCGTGGTCGACCTTGGTGTCACCATCGTCAACAACTACACGGTCACTGATCTGCTCGAAGAGCAGGCCGAGGGCGGCTTCGATGCGGTCTTCGTGGCCATCGGCGCCCACCTCTCCAAGCGGGTCGACATTCCCAACATGGACGCCTCGCGCATGTTGGACGCCGTGACCTTCCTCCGCAACGTGGCCTCCGGCGATCGCCAAGATCTCACCGGCAAGAAGGTCGCCGTCTACGGCGGTGGCAACACGGCGATGGACGCCGCCCGCGTCGCCCGCCGCCTCGGCGCCGACGATTCGATCATCATCTACCGGCGCACCGAAGAGCAGATGCCGGCCCACCAGGTCGAGAAGGAAGAGGCGGTCGCCGAGGGCGTCCAGATGAACTGGCTCCGGACGATCACCTCCGGCGGCGAGGACGACCTCACCGTCGAGATCATGGAACTCGACGAGAACGGGAAGGCCCGCGGCACCGGCCGCTTCGAGAAGCTCGACGTCGACACCGTCATTCTCGCGCTGGGCCAGGAGACCGACTCGAACTTCCTCCGCAAGATCCCCGGCATGACCTTCGAGCACGACGTCCTGCGCGTCGATCCGAAGACCCTGATGACCGACGTGCCCGGCATCTTCGCCGGTGGCGACGCCGTCCCCTCCGAGCGGACGGTCACCATCGGCGTCGGCCACGGCAAGAAGGCCGCGCGGACGATCGACGCCTGGCTCAACCACCGCCAGCCGACCAACCGCCCCAAGCACGACATGGCGACCTTCGACACGCTCAACGTCTGGTACTTCGGCGACTCGATGTCGGCCACCCAGCCCGAGCTGGATCCCCGCACCCGCATCGCCGACTTCGGCGAAATCCTGGGCGGGGTCACGACCGAACAGGCCCGCTCCGAGGCCTACCGGTGCCTCTCCTGCGGCAACTGCATGGAATGCGACGGCTGCCTAGGCGCCTGCCCCGAAGAGGCGGTCATCAAGCTCGGCAAGGGGCTTCGTTACCGCTACGACTACGAGAAATGCACGGGCTGCGCCTCGTGCTTCGAGCAATGCCCGGTGCACGCCATCGAGATGATTTCGGAGTCCGCACGATGAGCCACACCACAGACATGATTTCCGGCAACGAGGCCGCCGCCTCCGTCGCCTACCGCCTCAACGAGCTGTGCGCGATCTACCCGATCACCCCCAGCTCCGACATGGCCGAACTCGCGGACGAATGGTCCAGCGCCAAGCACCAGCCCAACGTCTACGGGACGATTCCGACGGTCATCGAGATGCAATCCGAGGGCGGCGCGGCTGGCGCCCTGCACGGCGGCCTCCAGGGCGGCGCGCTGTGCACCACCTTCACGGCCTCCCAGGGCCTGCTGCTGATGATCCCCAACATGTACAAGATCGCGGGCGAACTGACGTCCACCGTCCTGCACGTGGCGGCGCGTTCCCTGGCGGCCCAGGGCTTGTCGATCTACGGCGACCACCAAGACGTGATGGCCGTGCGCCAGACCGGTTTCGCAATGTTGAGCTCCTCAAACGTGCAGGAGGCCCACGACTTCGCGGCGATCTCCCAGCTGGCGACGCTTCGCTCGCGGATCCCGTTCGTCCACTTCTTCGACGGCTTCCGCACCAGCCACGAGATCTCCACCATGGAGATGATGAGCGACGACGATCTGCGCGCGATCGTCCCCGAGCACCTCGTGCTGCAGCACCGCGCCCGGGCCCTCTCGCCCGATCACCCGATCATCCGCGGCACCGCCCAGAACCCCGACACCTACTTCCAGTCGCGCGAGACGGTGAACACGTTCTACGACGATGTCCCCGAGATCGTCAGCGACGCCATGGACACCCTCGCCGCGCAGACGGGCCGCCAGTACCACCTGGTCGAATACGCCGGGCATCCCGAGGCAGAACGGGTCATCGTGGTCATGGGCTCGGGGGCGCAGACCGTCCGCGAGACGGTCGACTACCTGACCGGGCTCGGCGAAAAGGTGGGCGTCGTCCACCTGCGGCTGTTCCGTCCACTGCCCGTCAACGACTTGCTGGCCGCGATCCCGCTGACCGCCCAGCGCATCGCCGTGCTCGACCGCACCAAGGAGCCGGGCTCCAACGGCGAGCCGCTGTTCCTCGACGTCACCGCCGCCTTGGGCGAGGCCCTGTCGACGGGCGTCCGGACGACCATGCCGAAGGTCATCGGCGGACGCTACGGCCTCTCGTCCAAGGAGTTCACCCCCGGCATGGTCCGCGGCATCTATGACGAGCTGAAGCTCGAGCGTCCGCGTCCGCGCTTCACGATCGGCATCAACGATGACGTGACGCACCTGTCGCTGCCCTACGACGACAGCCTCGACATCGTGCCCCCGGAGACCGTCCAGGCCGTGTTCTACGGCCTGGGCAGCGACGGTACCGTCGGCGCCAACAAGAACACCATCAAGATCTTGGGTGACAACGACGGCACCTACGCCCAGGGCTACTTCGTCTACGACTCCAAGAAGTCGGGCTCGCGCACGGTCTCGCACCTGCGCTTCGGCCCCAAGCCCATCAACGCGCCCTACCTGGTCAGCAAGGCGTCCTTCATCGGCTGCCACCACTGGTCCATCCTGGAGCGGGTCGATGTGCTGGAGTTCGCCCGCCCGGGCACCGTTCTCCTGCTCAACAGCCCGTACTCCGCCGAGGACACCTTCGCGAAGCTGCCCGCCCCGATGCAGCGCAAGATCATCGACCTCGCCATGGAGCTCTACGTCATCGACGCCAACCTCGTGGCGCGGAAGGCGGGCATGGGCAACCGGACGAACACCGTGCTCCAGACCTGCTTCTTCGCGATCAGCAACGTGATGCCGCGCGATGAGGCCATCAAAGCCATCAAGAAGGCCCTCGCCAAGACTTACGGTCGCAAGGGCGCCGAGGTGGTCGCGAAGAATGAGGCCGCCGTGGACGCCTCCGTCGCCGACCTGTTCCGCGCCGAGGTGCCCAAGGACGTCGTGGGGACGCTCGCGATGATCCCCCCGGTGCCCCTTAACGCCCCGGAGTTCGTCCGCAATGTCACCGGGTCGATGCTGGCCGGCACGGGCGACAGCCTGCCGGTCTCGGCGCTGCCCATCGATGGCACCTACCCGTCGGGCACCACCAAGTACGAGAAGCGCAACATCTCCGACATCGTGGCCGAATGGGATTCCGCGTCCTGCATCCAGTGCGGCAACTGCGCGTTCGTGTGCCCGCACGCCGTCCTGCGCGCGAAGTACTACACGGGCGCCAACCTAGAGGGAAAGCCGGAGGGCTTCCAGTTCGCCGAGCTCAACGCGGCGGGCTTCCCGGACGCTTACTACACCCTGCAGGTGTACGCCGAGGACTGCACCGGCTGTGGCCTGTGCGTCGAGGCCTGCCCTGTGAAACCACTGGGTGCGGGCGGCAACCGCAAGGCCATCAACCTCGTCCCCCTGCTCGACAAGACCGTCGAGAAGCAGAACGTCGAGTTCTTCGAGTCGCTGCCGGTCAACCGGCGGGGACGCGTCGACTTTGCGACCGTCCGCGGCACCCAGTTCCTCGAGCCCCTGTTCGAGTTCTCGGGCGCCTGCTCGGGCTGCGGCGAGACCCCGTACCTGAAGCTGCTGACCCAGCTGTTCGGCGGCCGGGCCACCGTCGCCAACGCGACAGGCTGCTCGTCGATCTACGGCGGCAACCTGCCGACCACGCCCTGGTCGAGCAACAAGTACGGACGCGGACCGGCCTGGTCCAACTCCCTGTTTGAGGACAACGCCGAGTTCGGCCTGGGGCTGCGCCTCGCCGCCGACCTGCACAGCGATCTGGCCCGGCGCCGGCTCGACGACATGCGCGGTGAGCTCGGCGAGGAGCGCGTGGACGCCCTGCTGACCGCCAACCAGAAGTACGAGGTCGAGCTGTCTCGCCAGCGCGGCCGCGTCGATGAGCTCAAAGAAATCCTCGACGTGATGGAAGGCCCGAAGGCCGCCGATCTTCGCTCGGTCGCCGACCACCTGCTGCGCCGCTCGGTGTGGATCGTGGGCGGTGACGGCTGGGCCTACGACATCGGCTCGGCGGGGTTGGATCACGTCCTGGCGTCCGGTCGCAACATCAACATCCTGGTGCTCGACACCGAGGTGTACTCCAACACCGGCGGCCAGGCGTCCAAGTCGACGCCCATGGGCGCGGTGGCGAAGTTCGCCGCGGCCGGCAAGCTGACCAACAAGAAGGACCTGGCCATGCAGGCGATCGCCTACGGCTCGGTGTACGTGGCCCGGGTGGCGATGGGCGCAGATCCGCAGCAGACACTCAAGGCGTTCCGCGAGGCGGAGAGCTACGACGGTCCGAGCTTGATCCTGGCCTACAGCCCCTGCATCGCCCACGGCATCGACATGCGTAAGGGCCTGGAGCAGCAGTACGCGGCCGTCAACTCCGGCCACTGGCCGTTGATGCGCTACAACCCGGTGATCCGCGACGAGGGCGGCAATCCGTTCTTGCTCGATTCACCGCGGCCCCGCATCCCGCTGAAGGCCTACCACGAGAAGGAACTGCGGTTCCGCATGCTGCAAGCCACTGATCCCGACGAGGCCGCGCGCCTTCTCGAACTGGGACAAGAGCAGGTCAACCGCCGTTGGCAGGAGTACGAGCGCATGGCGTCGGAGACTGCGGACGCCTTCGCCACGGACGCCCGCTAATACCCCTGCACCATGGGCCGCTGACATCGCCCGACGGCTCCGACATCGGGGGCGATGTCGTGGCACGGCCAAAACACGGGGGCGGGGCCACATAGACTCACACGCAGACTTTATTGAGAGGGGCGTCCGGATGAATCGGAGCCGTCATGCGTTGAGGCGGGACACGCGCCGAACTCGGGTGGGTTCGGTCACACGCGTTCTGCTTACCCTCGGACTTGTCGCGCTCATGAGCGTGGCTCCTCAGACATTCGCGCCAACCGCGGTCGCCGTGGGCTCCTCGTTCACCTTCGGCATGGTCGGCGACCAGGGCGCCGATCCCAACGCGCAGGCCGTCATGACCGCAATCGGAGCAAAGAAGTTGGACTTCTTCCAGAATGTGGGAGACCTTGCTTACGCGCAGATCCCGACGCCGGATTGGTGCGCCCTGGTCAAGTCAAAGATTTCGGTGCCGTTCCTGATCGTCGCAGGAAACCATGAATCGCGAGAAACCTCACACTTCTCGGCGATCGAGGATTATGTCAAGCCTGGCTGCCTTCCCAATCCTCTGGGCGCTGCCCTGAAGGAGTCACCGCTCATCGACAACCAGCCGACAGGCACGACGAACTACGCCAAGGAGTACTACTACGACTTCCCGACCGCGGCCCCGCTAGCCCGGATGATCGTCCTCAGCCCCAACGAGAACTGGAATCTCAACGGTGGGCAGGCCTACGACTACTCCGTCGGCAGCTTGCACTACCAGTGGGTGGCTCAAGCTATCGACGAGGCGAAGGCCCGAAGGCGAGTGGGTGATAGTCGCGTTCCATGAGCCGTACATCAATACAGGAGGGCACGGGAATCAGCCGCAACCCTCCCATGACCTGTTCAATCTTCTCGTCAAGAAGAATGTCGACGTGATCTTTTCCGGGCATGACCACAACTACCAGCGCAGCAAGCAGTTTGCCCTCAGCGCCGGCTGCAACGACATCATCGCCGACATCTTCAACCCGGCCTGTGTGACGCATAAGGGGAGCTCCAGCGACCCCTACATTGCTGGCGCCGGGCCTGTCGCAATTGTGGCTGGCATGGGGGGCGGCGACCGATACGACATCGTGCCTACGGACCCCGATTACCAATACTTCCAAGTCACCATGGGCAAGGCTTCACCCAACTTCTCATTTGGGTTCATCCAATTCGATGTCACCCCCACCGGCATCAAGGGCACCTTCGTGGACGCCACGAAGGGTGGGTTCACAGATTCGTTCACCATCAAAGGCTCCCCGCCTGCCGCGATGACCCCCACGGCATCCCCCACCTCAACCGGCAGCAGCCCAGCGACAGTGTCAGCGTCACCGAGCGCCACAGCCACCCCCCTGGTGGTGGCGCCCAACTCCCTCAGCGGCTCTGCGACCATCGGGGTCGAGTTACCGGCTGGGAGCGCCCCTAGCAAGGTTGAGTACTTCGCCAACACGACCAAGATCGGAGAGGCGACAGCCTCGCCGTATTCCATCACCTGGAACACCACAGAAACGAGCAACGGCAACTACGCGCTGACCGTGCGTGTCACAAACTCCAACGGCACCCAAGTCACAGGACCTGGGGCCGTGGTCGCCGTCATGAACGGAGCCTGGAGCCCTTGGCTGTGGGTGGGGATCGGAGCGATCGCGGTCTGCCTCGCTGCTGCTGGATTCTTGCTCTGGCGTCGAATGAGGCCCCGATCCAGCAAGAAGCCGTCGCGAGCCTTGTAGGACGGTCCGCCACGTCCCCGTTGACACGTTCCGCGAACGTGACGCGCCGCCCGTAGGCTGAGCGTCTCGAACCCGTCCATGGGAGGCTTGCTGCATGCTGTTTCGTCCGCACACCACCCGCCAGAACTAACGGTAGGCGACCTCATGACCCACCAGACTGCGGACCCGGCCGACTCATCGTCACGGCCCGTGAGCGGCCGCCCCCTGCAGATCGCCCTGTTCACCGACAACTACGGCCCCGGCCACTCAGGACTGCTGTACGCCGTTCACTTCATCGAGGGTGAACTCCTCAAGGCCGGGCATCGCGTTTTGTTGGTGGCCCCGGCCACAGACGGGCCCAATCCCTACGCAGGCCACCCCCATCGCCGCGAGATTCGGTTGCCGTCGATGTACATTCCGGGCATCAATGTGCGGATCGCGCACGGTCAAGATTTCGAACTTCAGCTCGACCGTCTGAGCGCAAACCCGCCGGATGTGATCCACGTTCAAGGCCTCGGACCTATCGGGCTGCTGGGAGTGTGGGCTGCTAAGCGGTACAACATTCCGCTCCTCGTCACGTGGCACACCGATTTCGTGGCTTACGCGGAGCATTACTGGCAGCTCACTCCGTTCCTGGACGCGGCGTACCGCCTGCTCAAGGTCCGTACCACCGGCGACAACCGATTCATCACTCTGCTGCGCGAGTTCCGTCCTCGGCGTCCGCGCCCTGGCGCTGCGCAGCGCAACCTCATCAAGCTGGCGAGCGCCATGCTGGAGGACGCCGATCTCGTCACCACCCCTTCGGTCAAGACCGCTGACCGGGTGCAGGAACTGGCGCCTCACGCGAAGGTCCAGGCCATCCCCAATGGCGCGGACCCACTGCCCGACGGGCCACCCATCGCGCGTTCCAAGGATCCCCGCATCATCTACATCGGCCGGATCGTCGTCGAGAAGAACATCGACTTGTTGCTGGACGCCTTCGAGATCGTCCGGTACTACATTCCAAACGCCCAATTGGTGCTTGTCGGGGACTGGAAACACTCAGGCTCCCTGCGCCCCAGGTTGTCTCGGCTTCGACACAAGCCTGGCTACCAGCTGGTGGGGCAGGTGCCCCGAGATCACCTAGGACCGTGGTATTCCTCGGGGGACGTCTACGTGTTCCCCTCGTTGACCGACACTCAGGCGCTGGTGCTGCATGAAGCCGCCCACGCGGGCCTTCCTATCGTGAGCGTCGACGAAGCCCTCACGCTGGTCGTGGATCCGGGGGTCAATGCGATCGTGGCGAAACCGACCCCCTCCTCCTTGGCGGCAGGAATCATGTCGATGCTGCACAAGCTCGAGGATCCAGAATTCAAAGAGCGAGCCAGCGCCCGCTCCAAGGAAATGGCGGCTCAATGGACGATCGAGCGTCAGTCTGGCGCGCTGATGGACATCTACGAGCGGTTGGCGGCCGAACGCCGTTCCTGAGGCCGACCAAGGGGCCAGGGAGCCCGCCACTATGATGACGACGGTGCGGCCCAATCCCGCTGCCGGAAGGTGCAAAGCATGAGCGACAGGCTGGCCAACATCGCCAAAGCCTCACTAGGCATGGGCAAAGCCGCCCTCTCCCGCGCGCCCAAGACCAAGGCCCGGTTGCGCACGCTGGGCCAGATGCTTGTGCCGCCCCTGCCGCCCGACAGCCTCCTGGTGTACCGGGCGCTCAAGGGCGCCGATGCGGTGACCCTGCTCCGCGAAACAGAGGAGATCGCAACCTGGGTCGATCCGCCCGCCATCTCGCTGGTGATCCCCACCTACAACACTGATCCGCAGTTCCTGCGTGAGGCTCTCGACTCGATCCGGACGCAGATCTACCCGTTCTGGGAAGCGATCGTGGTGGACGACTGCTCCCCCGACGAGTCCGTGCGCAGCGTCGTTGCCGAGTACGCCGCCAAGGACCCCCGCATCGTGGCGGTGAACTTGGCCGAGAACAAGATGATCGCCGGGGCCACCAACGTCGGCATCGAGCGGGCTCAGCATGAGTGGATCGGCTTCGTCGACCACGATGATGTGCTGGCACCCGATGCCCTGTTCCATGTGGCGAAAGTGATTTTGGACGCGCCCGACACGGACGTGGTTTACACCGATGAGGACTTCGTCGACGAAGATCGGCAGCATCACTACGGGGGGTGGTTCAAGCCCGATTGGAACCCCGACTTCTTGCACAGCGTGAACTACATCACCCACTTCACGGTGGTGCGCGCCTCCCGGATTCGGGAAGTTGGCGGCCTTCGTGATGAAGCCAACGGCGCCCAAGACTGGGATCTGATGATGCGCCTGGCCAGCGTGACGGACCGGTTCCGGCACGTCCCCAAGCTGCTCTACAGCTGGCGTGTGCACAGTGAGTCAACGGCCCAAAGCACCGATTCCAAGCCCTACGTCATTGAGGCGCAGCGACGAGTTCTGAGCGATGACTTGGCTCGGCGCGGACGTCCGGACGCCACCGTCAACCAGGACCCCGATTTTCCCGGGTACTGGCAGGTGCGGTACCCCGTTCAGGGACGCCCGTTGGTGTCGATCGTCATCCCCACCAAGGACCAATACGCGGTGGTGAAGCGCTGCGTCGACTCGATTCTGCGCATCACCACGTACACCAACTTCGAGATCGTGTTGGTAGACACCGGATCCACCGAGCGGGCGGTTCATCGCTGGTACGCGTGGCTGCGCCGCAATGAGCCCAAGGTCCGGATCGTCGACTGGCCCGAAACCCCCTTCAGCTACTCCCGCGCCTGCAACTTCGGCGCTGAGCAGGCACGCGGCGAGATACTCGTCATGCTCAACAACGACACCGAGGTGCTGCACGCCAGCTGGCTGGAAACCCTCACCGGCGACGCCCAGCGACCCGAAGTGGGTGCCGTCGGCGCCCTGTTGTTGTACCCCGATCGGGAGCTCATCCAGCACGCGGGCGTAGGGGTTGGACTCGGTGGTCTGGCCGCGAACGCGCTGCAGCGGTTGCGCCTCTTTGACCGGGCGACCCGCACCCAGCACCTGATGCTCTACACGCGTCACAACATGAGCGCGGTCACGGGGGCCTGCCTGGCGATCCGCAAGGAGTTGTTCACGCAGATGGGTGGCTTCGCTGAGGAGTTCGCCGTCACGTACAACGACGTCGATCTGTGCCTGCGGTTGATGGAGCGTGGCTACGTCAACGTGTACCTGCCGTTTGTCCGGTTGCTCCACCACGAGTCGTTGAGCCTCGGGCGTCCCGAGGGCAAGACCAACCGCAACCTCGACGAGGTGGAAGCAGCCAGGGCGCTCTTCCGCGAACGCTGGGCCGCCTACATCGAGCACGATCCGCACCTCAACGCGGCGTTGGACAAGACCACCGCCTTCTACGATGTCTTGCCCCCGGTCGGCACCGCCTAGAAACCCGCGGGTGCCCTCATGAAACGGCTTGTTTCCGTTGCCTTGTACGACCCCGATGGCATGGTGGCGCCCTTCGCGCGGCGGACGATCGACGAGCTGGCGGGGCCCGGCACCACGCTGGTCGCAACGGCAACCCATCCGTTGACGCCTGAGGCCGCGGGGTGGGTGCGGGAGCGGGGCCAGCTCATCGAACGCGAGAATGTCGGGCTCGACATGCTCGGACACCAGCTGGTCTTAGGTGAGCATCCGGCCCACGAGTTCGATGAGGTCATCTTGACCAACGACACGTTCGTCCTGTTGCGGCCCTTGGCCCGCATCGAGGACCGCATTGACCCGGCGGCCGCCTTCTGGGGCATCACCGCCAGCCGCGAAATCGCGCCGCACGTCCAAAGCTACTTCTTGTGTTTCCGCGGCGCCGTGACCCGCGATCCGCTGTTCGCTGAGCATTGGCCGGCCGTCAAGCTTGCGGATCGTCGCCAAACGATCGTCGACAACGAAATCGGGCTTTCCAGGACCCTCACGCGGGCTGGCCACCGGTTCGACGTGGCTTTTCATCCCAACGCGGCCGAGCTCACCCGGGCACAACTGCGCGGGTGGCGGCATGGTCGGCACAATCCGCGTGCCGTCGTTGGCCAGTGGAATCCCACCATGGTGTTGGCCGACGCGGCCCTCAACGGGCACCTTCCGGTGGTGAAGATCTCCGCGCTTCGCTTCGATCCTTTCCAGCTGGGAACGCCGGCACTACTCAGCGAACTCGAGCGCCGATACCCCGAGCCGATGGAGGGCGTCCGGGCCTACCTGGAACGGACAGCGCGGGCCTACGGCTAAGAACGTGACCGTGCCCCGGACAGCTTGCGGGCTAGGTCGTCGGTCAACCTCCCGGTGCGGTGCCGCCATGCGTCCCCGATGCCGGCCACCGCTGCCATCAGCAGCTTGGTTTTGTCCCGCCCCAACCCAATGCGCAACGTGTGCGCCTTGAGTTCTTCCACGGAGCGCCGGGCCACCCACGCCGGATCGGTCCGTAGGTAGCGAGCCGCCAACGTGGCACCGTTGCGCGAGATGTAGTAGACCCGGCTTGGCGAGTGATAGTTGTACGTGATCGGCCTGCCGAAGAGGCGGAGCGGACGTCCGAACAGCAGGGCGGGTTCACGCTTGCCGAGGGCGTGCTCCAGCTGGCAGCCGGTCCCCACGAGGACCTCCAGACCCGCGGCCCGCACCCGCGCGGTGAACTCAGAATCCACCCCGTCGATGAACAGGCCTTCGTCGAACATCCCCACCGCATCGAGGGTGGCAACCGGCACCACGAACCCTGACTGCAGCGGATCAAAGGCCCTCGTGAATCCGCCGACGGTGCCGCGCGAGGGGGTGGCGTGCGGACCGTAGGCGGCGGCGGACACGAATCCGACCTCCAGCCCGGCGGCCGTGGCCCCCCGAAAGGTGTCCAGGGCGTGGCGGACGTAGGTCGGGGCGAGCGTCGAATCCTGGTCGAGGGTGAGGATGTGGGTAGGGGCCCAGCGTTCCCGCGCCTCGGCGACGCCCGCATTCAGCGCGGCGGCAATCCCGGCGTTGCTCGGTTGGTGATGCACCACCACGCCGTCGGCCAGCAGGGCTGCAAAGACGTCATCGGAGGCCGGCGTCGATCCGTCGTCCACGACGACCACTCCGACCGCCTGGGCGGCGGCGGCCCGCGCGTTGCCAAGGAGCGTCGCGTCCGGATTGAAAGCCGCAATAACGACCGCGACGGAGCCTTCCTCAGGTGCCACGCTGGCCTCCCTCCTGGTTCAGAACCTTAATCGCCGGGGGCAGCAGCAGGAGCAGCATCGCCAACTCGGACAGGGCCATGCCGATGGCGATGCCGTCCGTCCAGGAAGCGAGCCCGGCGGCCACCATCACGGTGATCCCAAGAACCGCCGCGATGAGCGTGACCCGCAGAACCAGGGGTTGGCGTCCGGCCGGGATCAGCAAGTTTCGGATCAGGGGCGTCGCGGCGCTCAAGAACGCGAAGGCGCAGCCGTAGTACAGGCACAACGAGGTCGTCGCGACGGCGGCGCTGCCCGAGATCAGGGCACTGACCGGTGGCCCGGCCACCACGATGACCACAATGCCCGCCACCCCGAGGATCAGATGGGCACCCATCGCGGCCAGGTGGCGTTGCCGCCGGTTGGCGATGTGAGGTTCCAACGTCCACCCCTGGAAGGCGTTACCGAGCGCGACCACGCTGAACAGCCCCAACCGGTACAGCACATCGGCAGAGGCCAACGTTCCCGATTCGAGCGGTGACAGCGTTCGGGTGGCGATCGGCGTGGGGGTTTGGGCATACACCTGCCCGGCCAGATTGATGCCCGCCGTGTGCCGCTGTTCCCGAAGATCGTGGAATGTCTGGCGGAGGTGGGTGGGAAACCACTGCTGACCTGCCGCGAAGCGCCGCTGGAACGCCGTCATGGTGGCGGCCGTCGTGACCAGCATCAGCACCGGGAAGGGCCACAGGGCGCCTGCGTAGTACACGGCGGGCGCGGCCACGGCGGTGGCCACAAACCGGGGCAAGGTGTCGTAGATACCTAAGAGCGCTGGCCGTCCGACCCCGATGCAATACCAGGCCGGTGACAGGCCCATCATGGCGTAGGCGATCGTCATCGCGGACGCATCCAGCCAAAAGGCGGGAGCCACCACGAAGCCGGCGAGCGCCACGGCCAGGGGCACCACGATGACCGTGAGGAGCAGGCGGGTCCGGACGCTGCGCGCATAGATCGCGGCGCGCTCCGCGTCCGAGGTCGTGGTGGCGATCTGGACGGTGCCGTCGACGTTCCAACCCCATTGGATGACCACGGACGCGATCGTCCCGATCACCTGGCCGGACATGGCGCTGGACCAGCCAGCATCGCCCACGACATGCCCGATGACGGGCATCAACAAGAACGGGACGACAAGCGCCAGCAAGGGAAAGATGGCGAACCCGGCAAGGCGGCGAATGACAGTGACCACGCCAGCGCCCGTCGGTGCGGAGTCGCCGTCTTGGTCGCCCCGGGGCGGCTGCGGCTCAGCCATCCAACGCTCCGCGGCGCTGGAGGTCGGCGATGCATCGCAGCAGCAGCACCCGCGACCGCAGCACCGCTGGCAGCCCGCGCGGACGATCGGGTGTCTGGTTCGTCTCGTGGAGGCGGCGGGCGACCGTCCGACGCCCGAGGTGCGTCATGCGCCCTAGGACGTTGCCGTACAGGGCAATCCACAAATCGTGGGATTCAAACAGGAATGTTGGGAAGGGCAGCACGCGCGTCAAGGCGCTGCGCCGCACGCCCATCGCGCACCCGTAATAGGGCATCGCCCCGGCCAGGATGCCCACCACATTGCGTAACCGATGATGAGAGTCGCGCGCGCGCAGTCGCCAATCCTGCTGGCCGTAGGGCCCTTGGATACCGACGGGGCCCCCAAGGGTCGTCAGGTTGCTGGCGACCACATCGGCGTCCGCCAACGCGGCGACCATCGCTTCGACTCGCCCCGGCAACCACACGTCGTCCTGGTCGGCCAGCAGCAGATACTCACCTCGGGCAAGGCCCAAGGCCTGCTCGAAAGTCCGCACATACCCCCAGTTGTCGGATCGAGTCACCAGCCGGATGCGCGGGTCCCCCACCGCGGCAACGACGTCGCAGGTGTCATCGGACGAGGCATCGTCGACGACAACGATCTCGTCGGTGGGGGCAAGCTGGTCAAGAATGGATTGCAGTTGCTCCTCGACCCACGCCGCGCCATTCCAGGTGGCCATACACACGCTCACCACGGGGAGCGGGGCGGACGACTCGGTCATGCTGTCCTTCCGGAAATGTCCGTCCCACAGGTTAACACGGGGCTTTCGGCCACCCTCAGCGAGCGCCACGGCGGCAGCGCCGTCCCGCAGCGCGCGACGACCAGCAAATTCGCTGCCGGTTATGCCAAGGTGGCCTCAGCACATCTGCGATTGGTTGGGGGGTTCGATGCGGTCCGACACTGCCCACCCCCTGAGTCGGGGCACGAGCGGCGCCGCCTGGCAAGGCTGGATCATGGTGCTGCTATGTGCCGCGGCTGGCGCGGCCATGTGCGGCTTCGTGGTCACATCCCCGGTGCCCTGGGGCATCAAGGTGGCGATCCTCGCGCTCGGCGCCCTGATGGTCCCCACCGCCAAGCATCTGTCCGGCCGCATCCTGTGGGCATCGGTGGCGCTGTTCGGCTCCTCCCTGGTGGTGTGGCTGTTGCCGCTGCGGTTGCTGGGCCAGAGCCAGGGGATGTTCCTGGCCCTCGTGGTGGGTCTTCTTGCCGGGGGATCCATGGGTTGGGCGTGGCGCCGCGGGAACGTGCTGTCGGTGGCGCCTGAGATCGCCTGGCTGGACGTGGTGCCGCTCGCAAGCATCGCCGTCAGCATCGTCCAACTGCGTCGGATGTTGTTCGTCCACGACATCCCCACGGCCCTCACGATGGTCATTGAGCACTGGGATAACAGCTCGCACATCTACATCACGCGACTGCTGCGCGAATCGGGTCAGCTTCAGATCTTCAACGGCCTGTCGTTCGACGGCACACCCTGGGGGTTCGCCAACTACCCGAGCGGATATCACGCGACGGTAGCCAGCGTGATGGACGTTGTCACCACACCGAGCGGCACCGACGTGATGGGGGAACTCCTCGGCTTTTGGCACGTTGTCGCGCTCTTGCTGATCGTCGTGGCTGTGGGCTGCGTTGCGGCCGTCACCGCGACCCCGATGGCACGCAAGCGTCCCTGGGTGGGCACTGTCGCCGGCGCGTGGATGCTGGTGCTGTTCTTTCTTGGGCCCGCCTTCTTCCCGATCGCGGACGGGCATCAGAACATCCCCATGTGCTTCCTGGGCGTGTGCGCGGTGTTTTCGGCGGTGCTGGCCGCAGACCGCGTGTGGCAACCGCTTGAGGTGGGACTGGCGGTCGCGGGTGTGGTGGCGGCCGCAGGCGCCTGGGCCCCCCTTGGGGCGCTTGCCGGGGTGGCCGCGGTGGCCGTTGTTCTACCCTTTGCTCGCGACCGTTGGGTGGGTTCGCGGACGACGGTGACGACGTGTGTGGTGATGGTGACCACCGGGGCGATCGCCTTGGCCGCCATCGCGAAGTGGGCGACCAGCGGCGTGGGCGGCGACGTGTTGCTCACCGCCAAGGGGGGTGTGAAGACCCTCGATGGCGGGTTCCAATACTTCGTCGCAGGAGCTCTGGGTCTGGCGTGGCTGACGATGATCGCCGTGGCCTGGTCCGAACGGCATCGCCCCGGGCCGCGCATCCGCCTCGTCCTCGCGGGCCTGGCACCCTTGGGGGCGCAGGCGATCTACCTGTACAGCGGGCACGAACAGATCCGAGCCATCGGAGAACTGCGCTACTACGTGCAAAAGCTTGGGGTGTCAGCCACGATCATCGCCTTGCTGTACTTGGTGTTCTGCGCGCTCTACTTAGCTCCCCCCCGCGACCGGGTGGTAGCCACCGTGTCACAGCGACGTTGGATCGGCACCCTGCTGATAGCTATCTCGCTGTTCGCCTTCGGCACACCGATCATGAACCCCTACTTTCCCGGCTCCTTGGCGCCGGGGCTTGGTGCCTTTGGTCCGGCCACGCTGGCCTCCGAAGGGGAGCTCTTGGCGACTATGCTCACCGCCAGCAAAGACGTCCCCGACGATCAACACCTGGTGGTCCTCACCCCGAGGCTCGGACCGATCACCGGCGCGCGCTACATGGTGGTGCTCGAGTCGGTTCGGGGAACCTACACCGATGGTTCGTCGGAGTTGAACAACAAATCGGTTCTCTCGACGGGTTCCGGCGACATGGTCGCAGTGGCAGCGGCCTTGGTGCAAGCGAACCCGCACGTCACGATCCTCACCGACAGCGACAGTCGCCCGAAGATTTTGGCTCTCATCGATCCCCGTGTGGCCGGACGCGTCGTGGCCTACGAGTGACCCCTGCGTCGTCCGCTAGGGCGCAGGGACGGCTTTCGCGGGCTCCACAACCGGGGCCGGATTCTTAGGATCAGGCGCGACCGTTCCCCATCGCTGGAAGCCCGTCATCAAAGCGGCCAGCACCCCAAAGGCGATGGTCCCGGCCAACCAATCCCAAAACGGACCGGGTCCCGACTTGGTCCACCACCAGGGCGTCCCAGAGAAGCTGAAGAGCGGCCCATTCACCCCGACGGTGTACCGCCGCAACACATAGAGCAACGCAATCGCGTGAATGATGGTGAGCGCGATCACGAGCGTCCGGGTGGTCTTGGGCGTGAACAGCGGGGTGGCCGAGTCCCGGGCCGGACGGAGCAGCACGTAGAACATCACGATGAACAGCGGCAAGAGGTATCGCGGCTGATAGTTGATGCCGATGGCGTCGCCGGTCTTGGAGAGCAGATACACCGGCATCACCCCGCACACCAGCAAGATGACGCCCGCCGCCGTTCGCTGCTGCCAGGTCGCCTGCGCCAACCCGGCACGGATCAGAACGCCCGCGATGATGATGAGTGGGATCCACACCGTGGCGGGGACGGCGGTGTCAAGCCACCCCATACCCCAGCCCGGGATGCCATAGATGCCGAGCCACAGATTCGGCAGATCCAGAATGTTGGTGAAGGCCAGGTCCTGTGCCCACTGGGTTTTTGGTCGCCCAAGGCCCGTGTCGGCCATCGTGGCCTGCCGTGAACTCAACACCGACCAGACGCCGAGGGCCACGGCCAAACCCGCGGCCACAAACGCGTCGTAGCGGCCTCTGAGCCGATGGAGGTTGATCAGGCCGACCGCCCCCAGGGCGACGAAGAGGTAGAGCCCCCCGTCGGCGCGGCTGACCGCCGCCAAGGTGGCCGCCGTCACCGCCAGCGCACCGTTGGCCCACCTCAACGTGCGGGTTTCCACTCGGCACAGGGAGTCCATCGCCACAGCGAAGGCGGGGATCCCCATGATCGTCCAGGCGCTCGGGTTGATGGAAGTGATCAAGAACATGCCCAGGGGAATGCAGGTTCCCAGCACAGCCCAGCCCATGGCCTTGCGGCGTACCGGGGGCGCGGCCAAGGCGAGCAACAGCCCCAACGTGACGGCGATCACCACGTTGACGATCCGCATCACGACGACCGACGCCATCACCGACTTGCCGACGAACATGTGCATGAACCGGTAGTAGGGGCCCGGATAAGCGCCGGTGTCCACCCGTTCGGTCTGGCTCAGCTGATCGCCGCTGAGGGTGCCGGTGCAGTTGCCGGGAATCTCAGGATGGAAGGCGTAACAGTGCGGCGCGACCGCCACCTGCTGCGGCACCCACACCGTGGGGGCACCATTGGCCGCCACGCCGGTGCGACAGCCGCTGTCTTTGATAGGCGGCGGACACCAGATGGACGTCATGTGATAGTCATCGTCGGGGCTCGACCCAATGGGGGAGGCAAGCGCCCACGCCACCCCGGTGAGAAGGGCCGCGAACACCGCCACCGCCCACAAGACCAGGACCCTTCGGGCCACGGGGGTGCGCCCCGTTTCGCTCGTCGAAGAGTAGCTCGCGCCGGCCCTCATCATAGCGAGGCCGACCCGTTGGGGAGCTCGTCCGAAGGGGCCGGAGAGGAGCCGAGCGGTTCTGGCCGCACCGGCGCCGTCACGGGATCCTCAGACGCTTCCAAGGTGGCGACCCGATCGGCGAGTTGCCTTAGTTTCAGATCCGAAATCGCGGACTCTTCCACGAGCCGGCGCCGATCATTGTCGAGCCGCGATATCTCCACCGACTGGTTGAAGGCGATGAAGAGAAGCAGGAGGACGGCACCCCCGAGAATCATGTTCGAAGGCAGTTGGAAGCCAAAGAACTCGGTGAGATATACGGCGAGTCCCGGAACCAGCCCGATGATGGCAATCGCGAGGGCGAGCGCCAGCCAACCCCACACATACTTCTCGCGGATTTGGCGTCGCCGCAGCAGCACCGCGATGCGGCCCACGAAGACCAAAACCACGGCGATGGGCGCCAAGAGGGCAAAATTCATGACGCGTCTCCCGAGGGCAGCCTTGTCGTGCGGCGCGTGAGCGCCACGGCCAGAGCCAACATGGCCCGCAGCAACTGCTTGGCGGCCTTCCAAGGACTGTGGGAGGGTTCCCCGCCGGCCCGGGGACGCATGATGACGCCCACCTGGCGAACGGTCAATCCCGCCTTCGAGGCGATCACCAGGGCCTCCACGGTGTCGCCGAGATACTCGGCCGGCAACTCCCGGGCGAACAGTTCGATGGCGCGCCGCGATGTCAGTTTGAACCCAGAGGTGGTGTCGGTGAGCGTGGCGCCGGTGGCGCGGGACAACACCGCCGACAGCATGGACATCGCCCAGCGTCGGGGGCCCTTCGCCTCATAGTCTCCGGTGCCGGCGAACCGAGCGCCGATGACGATGTCGATGTCGCCTGCCGCCATCGCGTCTTGGAGGGCGTGCACGGCCTGCGGATCATGCTGCCCGTCGGCGTCGACCTGGACGGCCTGTCGATAGCCTTCTCGCGCCGCATACACGTAGCCCGCGCGCATCGCGCCACCGACGCCCAGGTTGATGGGGAGCGTCAACACGTTGACCCCGGCATTGGCGGCGACCCGGCTGGTTGAGTCCTGGGAACCGTCATCCACCACAATGACGTCCGCCTCGGGCAAGGCCGCGCGGATTTCGGCGAGCACCCCCGGAAGCGTCTTTTCTTCGTTCCAGGCCGGGATGATCACCAAGAGTTCGCGTGTGAGTGGTGTCGTCATTGCTCGCTAGCCTGCCAGATGTTCGCCTCCAACGTGGGGAGCCGGACACAACGGTGGCTAATGTTGCGCCAGGTGCGCCCCGGCCGCGTTGGTGGCACGTCCGTCGAATTGGCCGACGGTGAGGTAATGCGCCAACGGGGTGAGGTCTGCGGACAGCGAATCGGGATACATGAGGGTGTACCAACTGGTGTCGAAGTCTGGGTGCGGGTCCCGTCCGCGCAAAGCACCCTCGGTGAGGTAGTCCGACAGCGCGTTCGTGCCAGCTTTTCGCACCTCCGGGTACCGGGAGAGATACCACGACACCTGGAACGCACGGCTGGGGTTGTAGCCGTGGTCCTGGCCCTGCGTCACAAAGTGCACCAGCGCGCCGCTCGCGTCGACCTGGTGGGGGTGTTTGCGGACGTACCACGCCGTGTCGAACACGGCGTTCGGGTTACGACCCTCAGCGGCGCCCGAGACGAGGAAGTGCTCGAAAGCGCGAGCCCCCGATTCCACCACGTCGGGGTTCTGAGCCAGGTACCACGAGGCGTCGAACAGCGGGGTCGGGCTTTCGCCGTTGGGCCACCCATGCTTCAGGTAATGGGTGAAGGCCTCTTCGTCATCCAAGGTCAACTCGGGATGCTGGGATCGGTAGTAGGTCGCATCGAACAGCGTCCGGATCTGCGGCACGAGTTCCGGGGCGGGCACATCCGACCCCAGGAGGCGGACGCCAGCGCGCCGCAAGCCGCCCCGGACGATCTTGCCCACCGCGGCCGGATGCGGGCGGGTTGCCTGGTACAGCTCGTGGCGTTGCGTCTCGTTGTCCAATGTCAGGCGGCGGATGCGGGCCTGAGCCTGGAGGACGGTCGCCTCCGCCCGGATCGCGCGAGCTTTGATGTCGAGATCCATCGCCCCGATCTCGTCGTTGGCGTGCCGAAGCTGATCTTCCAAGTCAAGCGCCCGACGCATCCCGTCGGAGCCGCTGATCGCCTTGCCCAACTGGTGGTAAGCGTCCCGAACGAAGGCAGCCTCGGCCGATTCAGACCCCAGCTCGGTGAGGCGTTTGATGACCTCGGGAGCGTTCTTGCCGAAGGCGACCACCCCAAGCCCGTTGCCGTGCTCGAAGCCGAAGGACGGGTACTGGGCGGAGATTTCCTCCCACAGCTGCCAGACTCCGAAACCCTGCTCCCGCACCGCGATGTCATGAATGAGGATCACGCCGGCGTCGGACATCTTCGGCAGGTAACTTTCGAAGTCTTCGCGAGCGTCGTCGTAGAAGTGCCGGCCATCGATGTGGAGAAGGTCGATCGACCCGTCCTCAAACTGCGTCAGAGCCTCGTCGAAGCGCAGCCGCATGAGCGTGGCGATGTCGCTGTAGCGCTCCCGCGTCGTGGCGGACACGAAGTCGTAGACCTCGCTGTTGTAGAACCCGGCGTGCTCGTCGCCCTCCCAGGTGTCGACGGCCACCACCTGCGTGGGAAGGTCGGCAGCGAGGATCCGCTGGCAAAAGACGAAAAACGAATAACCCCAGTGGGTGCCCAACTCGACCAGGAGACGCGGCTTGATGGCATCGACGATCCACGAGGCGAACGGACCATGCTCCAGCCATCCCGATTGGGTGATCACCAGCGGATCTTGGAACGAAGCCGGGCTCAAGAAAGTGCCGAACGGAGTCTGAGGCGTCATGGGCGTCAGCCTAGTAGGTCCGCGTTCCGGCGAGCCTCACTGTGGCTATCCGCGGGCGCTGTTGGCGTCCGCCGAGTCCAGGTCCACAGCGACCATCCGGGCCACGAGCTGATCGAAATCGAGCGTCGGACTCCAGCCCAGTTCGCGGCGAGCTTTGCTGGCGTCAGCGAGCAGCTCGGTCGGATCAACCGGACGATAGAAGGCCGGGTCCTGGACGACATACCGTTCCCAGTCCGCGACCCCGGCGGCGGTGAACGCCGCGACCACGAAATCTCGGACGCTGTGCGCCACCCCCGTGCCAATCACATAGTCATCGGGTTGGGCGTGCGCCGCGGCCAGCGCCATGGCGGCCACATAATCGGGGGCCCAGCCCCAATCTCGTCGAGCGTCCAGGTTGCCCAGCCGAAGCTCGGTGGCCTCGCCTTTGGCGATGCTGGCAGCGCCCTGGGTGATCTTGCGGGTGACGAAGGACGGGGGCCGCAGCGGGGACTCGTGGTTGTACAAGATCATGCTGGACGCGTGCAGCCCGCGCGCCCGATAAACCCCGGCCGACAAGTGGGCGAACGCCTTCGACGCACCGTAGGGGTTCACCGGACGGATCGGCGTCTGTTCAGTTTGGGGAAAGACTTCGGCCTCGCCAAAGATTTCAGCACTAGCCGCCTGGACGAACGCCACCGGGTCGCCGGTACGTTCCTGCAGCCGCCAGGCGGCTTCCATCAAGAACACGGCACCGGCGCCGTTCACCTCTGCGGCGAGCACAGGCTCTGCCCAGCAGAAGGCCACCGAGGACAATCCCGCCAGGTTGTAGATCTGAGTCGGACGAATCTCGTCCACTAGCGCCGTGATGCCGGGCCGATCGGTGAGGTCCCCGTGGTGGACGGTGAGCAAGTCGGGGTTGGCAGGATCGGGATCACCGGCGCGGACCAACCCGTGCACCTCGAAGCCGAGGCCATGCAGATGCTCGGTCAGATAGGTGCCGTCCTGACCGGTGGCACCTGTGATGAACGCCCGTGCCACGCCGTCACGCCTTGTGCAGCGCGGACTGCTCCTTGAGGTCGTTTTCGACCATCATGGCGACCAGCTCGTTGAAGTTGACCTCGGGCGTCCAACCCAAGACCTCCTTCGCCTTGGAGGAGTCGCCGATGAGCAACTCGACCTCGGCGGGCCGCATGAAGCGCGGATCCTGCTTGACGTAGCCCGCCCAGTCATCGATGCCGACCGCCGCGAACGCCGCGTCCAGCAGTTCCTTGATGGAGTGCGTTTCGCCCGTGCTGATGACGTAATCGTCGGCGACCGGCTGCTGCAACATGAGCCACATGGCCCGAACGTAATCACCGGCGTAGCCCCAGTCGCGCTTGGCGTCCAGGTTGCCCAAGGTGATGTCGTCTTGGAGGCCGAGCTTGATGCGGGCCACCGCCATGGAGACCTTCCGGGTGACGAACTCGGGGCCACGGCGAGGCGACTCGTGGTTGAACAAGATGCCGGAGCTGGCATGCATGCCGTAAGACTCGCGGTAGTTGATCGTCATGTAGTGGCCGTAGACCTTGGAGACGCCGTACGGGGAGCGGGGCCACAACAGCGTTGACTCACGCTGCGGCACCTCTTGCACCTTGCCGAACATCTCGGAGCTGGAGGCCTGGTAGAAGCGCACCTTAGCCAAGTCGGAGCCGGCGTAGTTACGGATCGACTCCAGCACGTTGAGGACACCCAAGCCGGTCACCTGCGAGGTAACCGAAGCGTTCTCCCAGCTGTAGGCCACGAAGGAGATGGCGCCGAGGTTGTACACCTCGTCGGGCGCGGACGCGTCGAGGGTTCGCATGATGCTGGAGGTATCCAACAGGTCACCGAAATGGAGCTTCACGTCGGGAGCGATGGACTGCACCACCTCGAGTTTCGGGTTGTTTTGGCCCCGGATCAGCCCGTGGACGTCGTAGCCCTTCGACAGCAACAGCTCGGCCAGGTAAAGGCCGTCTTGTCCGGTGATGCCTGTGATGAGCGCGCTCTTCGCCACCCGAATGCTCCTAACTCGTGGCCCCACGGCCGTCGGGGTCAGTGTAGCCTCCCGCCGCCGATGGCCCATCTCCGCCCGATAAGATGGCGCCGACCTGGCGTCCACGTGACGGCCGGCACCAAGCAAAGGGGAAACGTGAGCGACAGGCAATCAGCCCCGGCCGAGGGCCGCGATGACCGCGCCGCGATCACTGCCGAGGCGCACGCGCTGGGGCATGACGTTGAGGTCGCCCGCGAAACCATGACCGAGATCTCGGTGATGCTGACTGACGTGGCTGTCTTCACCCGGAAGATCCTGGCCGCTTCAGCGCGCGTCAAGGTGTTGACCGCGGAACTTCCCCTCGCCGGCCCCGATGTCGTGGCGCGTCAGGCCTGTGAACTGGCCGCAGCGGATCCCGTGATCGTCGCGTCGGCAGCGGCGCGCCTCCAAGCCGACTACCCCGAGACCTTCGGTTTCGTGGGCGACGTGTTGGCCAAGACAGATCCACTGCGCGTGCCCGAAGTCGCGGCCCAGCTCACGATCAACGAGCCCGAGCGGCTAGGGACACTCGCCGATCTTGTGGCGAAGGAGACCGAAGCCGCCCGGGTGGTGCCCTCGCCGGAGCCTTTGCCTGCCGCGACACCGCCGCCGCACCGCGCCAAGCGGGCGTTGGGATTGGTGCTTCGGGACGGTCCGGGCGCCCTGCGACGCCGCGGCGCCCATGAACCCCGTGGGGCGGCGCCCCAGCCGTCAGTTCCCACATCACCGGCGGACCAGTGGTACGACGCGCAGGACCCTGAGGTGTCCATCGTGGTCCTCAACTTCAACAAAGCTTCCCTGGCCGCGGAATGTGTGGCGTCCCTGCGCGAATGCACCACGGGCCACCGCTACGAGATCGTCCTGGTGGATAACGGCAGCTCCGACGAGGAATTGCGCATCCTGAACACGCTCGACGGTGACTGTCGCCTCGTCCGCATCCCGGTGAACCGCTACTTCGGCGAGGGAAACAACATCGGCGTTGAATCCGCGAAGGGCCGCTACGTCGTGCTGATGAACAACGACGTCACTGTGACTGAGGGCTGGCTGGAGCCCTTGATGGCACGCCTGCACGAAACACCCGACTGCGGGGCCGTGGGCCCGAAGTTCCTCTACCCGAACGGGCTGCTGCAAGAGGCCGGTGCCCTGCTGGACGACGTGGGACTCTCGACGCAGATCGGGAAGTTCCAAGATCCCCACGACCCGGCGTTCAATCGCGCCCGCGTCGTGGATTATGTGTCGGCGGCCTGCCTGCTGCTGCGCAAGGACGACTTCGTCCGGGTCCTCGGCTTCGACATGATGTACGAGCCCGCCTACTACGAGGATGCGGACCTGTGCTTGAAGCTTCGGCGCGTGGGGCTGCGAACCTACTACGAGCCCAACGCAACCGTGGTGCACCACGAAAGTGTGACCACCCGCGACCCCTCGCACGGGCTGAAACTCACCAACATCGCAGAACTCAACCGGCGCAAGTTCGTCGAGCGCTGGGGTGAGTACCTGCGTTCCGGTGTGATGCCACCACCGCCGGCCCCGCTGCCGCTCATCACGGCGTTGGCGGGGGCCAGCGGACGGACCGTCGCCGTGTACTCCCCCTACGACGTGACCCCTGGGGGTGGCGAACGCTTTGTCATGAGCCTCATGGAGCAGTTCCTCCATGCTGGCCACGGTGTGAGTTTCGTGACACCGGCGCCCTATTCGCGGATGCGGATGACCGCCCTCAGCGACATGTTCGGCATCGACCTGGCAGGCCTCCGGATGCTCACCGAGGAGGAGGCCACACCCCTCGCCCCCTTCGATGAGTTCATCAGCATGGGGAACGAACTTGTCCCCCGCAGCCCCGCCATGGGCCTACGCAACACCTTCTTGTGCCAGTTCCCCTTCCCGCTGTACGCCCGCGAGGATTGGATCACCCGCACCCCCTGGCTCTCTGGTTACGACCGCATCGCGGTGTATTCCGAGTTCGCTGCCGAAGCCGTCCGTGCAGGCGTGGCCGAGAAAGGGCTGGTGGAACTGCCCATCGAAATCATCACTCCTGCGGTGACGGTCTCGGAGCGGCCCCTAGCTTCGAACAAGCAAGGCATCTTGTCGGTGGGACGCTTCTTCGAAGGTTGCCATTCGAAGCGCCAAGATCTGCAAATCGAGGCGTTCCGGCAGCTCGTGGCCACGAACGCGGCCGCCGGCGCCTCCCTGCACCTGGTGGGATCATCGTCCCCCGTCGCCATCCACCGGCAGTTCCTGCTCGATTGCATCGACGCGGCGCAGGGCCTGGACGTCCACTTTCACATCGATGCCCCGGCAAGCGAGGTGGCCGACCTGTACGACACATGTTCGCTTTACTGGCATTCCAGCGGGTTGGACGTCGATCCCACGGTGGCCCCGGAGAACTGTGAACACTTCGGTATCGCCCCGATCGAGGCGATGTCGTATGGCACCATCCCGCTGGTAGTGGCCTACGGCGGGCCCGCGACGACCGTCCGCGATGGCATCGAAGGGTTCCATTACCGAGAAGTCGACACACTGGTCGCGCGCACGGCTGAACTGCTCGCTATGAGCGAGGACGAGCTGCGTCCGATCCGCGAGCGCGATCGTCTCCGGGCCGAGGATTACACGACGAAGGTCTTCGCAGCCACCGTCGCGCGCCTGTTCGACCTCTAGGGCCAGACGGCCGTTTGGGGTGACCCCAAGGTCAGAGCGGACCGACCACCGGGTTGTCGAACCGGCTGTTCATGACGACGACCCCGACGGTTTCCACGGGGGTGCCGGTGGTGACGGCGAACGTTAGGGCCCTCGGCAAATGGTCAATGACATGCACCGCCCGATCGGAACTGATGCCAGCCCCTAAGCGGAAGACCCCAGGGCGCAGCAGGAGGGCCGGAATCACCATGTCAATGGAGCCCTCCCCGGGCACCAGCGTCGGCATGAGCTGCTCGGGATACTCGTTGTTGTGCCCCCAGACCAAGAATCCGCTGTCGTGTTCGAACGTGAAGCCGAACACCGGTGACTCGACGGGCTTGGTGCAGCGGTAGCGCATCCGCAAGCGAACGGCGTCGCCCGTGCGCACTTCGCGGACGTCTTCCCCTTGAGCGTTGAGGAGTTCCACCTTGGTGATGGTGACCTCGCGGGACCCGTGGCGACCCCTGTCGTCGTTGGTGTCGGAGACCTCATCGACGGTCTCAGCGGGCTCATCGGCGGGTTGGTTGTCTTGTTGCACAAAGTGCGCCTGGTCGGCGTAGCGGGTGATCACATCGGCGGCTTTACCCAACCCGGCGATCTGACCCTTCTCCAGCCACACGGCCTCATCGCAGAAGGTGCGCATCTGCTCGATAGCGTGGGAGACGACCACGACCGTCCGACCGGACCGCCGGAGCTCGACGAACTTCTCGGCGCACTTTTCTTGGAAGGCCATGTCCCCGACGGACAGCACCTCATCGACGAGCAGGATGTCAGGTTCGACGTGGATCGAGACCGAGAACCCTAAGCGGACGTACATGCCTGAGGAGTAGTTCTTCACCGGTTGGTCGATGAACGCCTCGACACCCGAGAAGTCGACGATGCTGTCGAACTTACGATCGATCTCCGCCTTGGACATGCCCAAGATGGCGCCGTTGAGGTACACGTTCTCGCGGCCCGACAACTCTGGGTGGAAACCCGAGCCGACCTCCAACATCGCGGCCAACCGACCGCGGTGCGTGATCTGACCCTTGTTGGGCACCAAGATGCGGGCGATGCATTTCAACAACGTCGACTTGCCGGAGCCGTTATCTCCCAGCAGGCCAAAGGTCTTGCCTTGGGGGATCTCCAGGCTGACGTCCTTCAGAGCCCAGAACTCTTCGTATCTGGCACGGTGCCCCGTGAGCACGGTGGCTTTCAGGGAACGGTTTTTGTCACGGTAGATCCGGAACGTCTTGCTGACGTCGGAGACCACGATGGCCGGCTCGGGGCTCACAGTTCCTCCACCACGCGTCCCTGGAACCGCTGGAAGATCCATGCTCCAACGAGCAGCGTCCCGACTGTCCAGGCCACCAGAACGAGCCATTGCATCGGGCTCGGGATGGCGAAATCGTACAGAACCGAACGGTAGGCCGTAATGAACTGGTAGGCCGGGTTCAGTTCGAACATCTTGACCAGGGGGATGTTCCAGCCGTGGGCCAACAGGGTGGCCTGCCCGCCAGCGACGATGCTGAGCGGAAACAGCACGCCCGAGGCGTAGAACCACACCTGGTTGAACAACCCCCACAGATGCTGGATGTCACCGAAATAGGCCACCGCCACCGACAACCCCAAGGCGATCCCTAGCACGAACCCGACATTGAGCAGCACCACGACGAGCAGGATCGGGATGTACAAAAGGACCCTGGGCCCACCGGCGACCGTCATGATCGCCAGCAACACGGTGAGCTCGGTGAGGAACGTGGTGGCAAGGCCAAGGACCGACGAGGTGACCAAGACGTGCCGCGGGAAATAGACCTTGGTCAGCAGGCCAGAGTTGGCTTGCAGCGCACCCATGCCTTGGATGATCGAGTTGGACATGAACATCCAAGGGATCAGGCCGCAGGCCATCCACAGCACGAAGCTATCGAGGCCAGAGTTCGTCCCCACCGGGGGTGCGCTCTTGAACAGGATGCCGAAAACGATGGAGTAGATAGCCAACGTTGCCAGCGGATTGATCAAAGACCAGATCCGTCCGAGCGCCGTCCGCTTGTACTGCGCGCGAATTTCGCGCAAGGTCAGATTGGTCAGCAGGTTGAGCGTGGGGTTCTTGGTCAACGACTGCCTGAAGGCTGTCGGTGTCTCACGGGTTGACGCCATCGTCACCTCCTTGACACATCAGCGTCGACACCCTAGCAGGCAAGCTCAAGCGTGAAGAGGGGACCCGGGAACCGGGCCACGTGGTCAAACCACGGTGGGAGGTCACGGACGCTCCCCCTCGGATTTGCGCGTCAGCCCCTTGAGGAAACCGCCCGCCCGGACCAAGGGCGACAAGGCCTTGAGGCGACTCTTGAGGGCCGCATTTTCGGCTTCGATCGCCTGCGCGCGCTCGGCTTCGCGTTGCGTCCGGGCGAGGTCGGCACGCAGTTCGGCGTTCTCGTTGACGAACTCACTGGACGCGACTTGAGGCAGGCGGAGCGTGCTGAGGAAGACCTCTACGAGCCCCGCGGCAGTCCGCTGCCAGGTGAGGTCGGCTCCGCGGGCCTGGATGTTTGCCACCTGGGCATCGGCCTCGTCCGGATGGGTCAAGAGGTGCTGCACGGCATCGGCGAACGCCTCGGGACTCCAATCGGCCGCTTCCCCGCCCACGCCGCCGAGGAACTCCTGCAACGGCCCAAAGGGAACGAAGGCACAGGGTCGTCCAAAACTGGCGGCTTCGAAGGGGATCAGACCGAATCCTTCGGCTGAAGTCGGGTACAGCACGACGGCGGCATGTCGGTAAAGCCAGGCCCGTTCAGCGCGCTCAACATCAGGAAGGATGATGGGCTGCTCGCCCGAGGCCAGCAACAACGCCTCGTCATTGCGACTCGACCCGCCGCCCATGACGACGCCCGCCAGCACCAGATTGAGGGCATGGCCACGCTCGCGGAGAAGCCGCCAGGCCTTGATAGCGAGGTCACGGTTCTTGTGGGCATAGGCGGCACCCAGCACGAACAGGAACGGCTCGTTGGCCACACCCAACTCGGTCAGCAGTGCTGGACACTGCTCGTCGGCATCCACCTCGAGATGGTCGGTGCCCAACTCCACCACGGAAAGCCGATCTGGGGAGATCGGCAGTTCCGCCGCCTGGAGGGCTGCCGCGGTGTCGTGGCTGATGGCCACCACGGCGTCCAGACTGGCTACGGCCGATCGGATGGAGGCCCGGTACTCCAACCAGGATTGCGGCTTGTCGTGATAGGCGCCGTTGTCGTAGGCGATCAGATCCAAGACCGAGGCCACGATCCGACGAGAAAACGACCGCCAGCGCGCATAGGGCAGGTCACCTTGGGGTTGGTAGGGCCGATACAAGATGTCGACGTCTGTGACCCCGGCGAACTCGTAGTTGCTGGAGTTGACCACGGTCACCCCCTGTTGGGTGAGTGTCTCCCACGCGTAGTCAGGGATAGTGCCATGGGGTACCCCCACGAGAAGTTCCCGGACCAACGGTTGGTGGGCTAGAGCGTCCACCGTGGCCAGCAAAGCCACCTGGGTGCCGGTTTCGCGACCCCCCAAAACATCGGCTTCCATGAGGACCCGCATGCCCAACGTGCCGCAGCGGGCGGCCGTTGCCGCCTGCTCCAAGGGCGTGCCCTGAGCGGTGTGCTCCGCGTCGTAAAGCGTGTAGGCCTGCGGATGCCGGACCTCGACCCACTCGCGCGCTGCCGGGTCGGCCAGCGGGTCCACCGTGCTGCTCGCGGCGGTGGCCGGACGGGTGACGAACGTCCGCGGATCAAGGACGTTGCGAAGCCCCCGCCGCGCTGCCGTGGCGGCGAAGTCGACCACGCTGAGGGCACCACCGAACTCGCTGTCTTCCCAAGGACCCAAGGCACGAACCGCCGCCACCGACACCATCACCGCGCCGCCCGCCGGGAGCGGAATCGGCACCCACTGACCCACCGGGTGCAGTTCGCGGAGGCGAGCGGTGAGCCGGGCCTCGTCCCAGCCTGGTTCCATGACAGCGGACGGCCGATGGCTACGGGGGAAGCTGAGGTAACCGGCGTCGTTGCTGAAGAAACTCACGCTGGCGATCCGCGGATCACGTCCAAAAATGGTCTCGCAGCCGGCGAACGGATCTGGCGGCAGGATCGTGGGCGCCGTGACGATGAGCCCCAGCTGCCAGGCGCCTGCGGCGAGGTGCTCAACAGCCTGGCTTAACGTCCACCCCTCGACCTGAACCGGCATGTCGGCCAGCAGTCGCCGCGCCCGTGACACCTGCGACCCGGCGAGCACTAACACCTCGGCACCCGAGCGCGTCAGGGACAAGATGGAGGCTGCCCATTCCTGCACGGGCGCATTCACATCGACGATGGCCAGGATGCGCGTGGCCTGCGAGAGGCCCCTCGTGGCGGTCATTGGCTCAGTATATCGACGGTCTTTTCCGCCGATGGCGGGCCCTCCTGCTGGGCAAGGTTGTGCCGGATGGCTGACACCAACTCCGCAGCCGATTGCGCCCAGGTCAGCCACGGCAAGGCGGCGGAGTCTAGAATGGCACCCTGCTCGCGGTCACCCAACCAGGTGCGCAACACCGTCGCCAGGGCGTCACTTTCCTCGCCGGTGAAATAGGTTGCGTGGGCGCCGGCGACCTCCCGGAACACGGGGAGATCGCGGGCGATGATGGGCGTCGCGTGCTGGGCCGCCTCGATCAGCGGCAGCCCAAACCCTTCGGCGCGGGAAGCGAGGAGCACCGCGTCGGCGTGCGCATAAAGGAAGGCTAGTTCGGCGTCCGAGGCCGCTTCGAACCAGCACAGGCGGCCGCCGTCGGGGTGCGCGCGTAACCGCTCGATCAACGCGTCCTGCTTCCAGCCCGCGTGCCCCACCAGGACGAGATTGACGTCGACCCCTTCGCGCCACAAGACCTCGAAGGCGGCGATGGCCTGATCGACGCCTTTGCGCGGTTCGATCGTGCCGACCAATAAGAACGTGGGGCCCTGCGGCAGCTGCTCCCATCGGCGCACGAAGGCGGGCGTCAAGGCCCCTGCATCCCCGCGCTCATCAATGTCAGCCCCGAGGTGAAACCAGGAAATGGGCAGCCCGGATTCGGAGGGCAGGACGTCGCGCAACCAGGCGGCTGCCTCGTCTGCTGTGGCCTGCGAGATCGCAATGAGGCCATCGCCGCGTCGCGCAATACCTTCCAGCCACGCCGTGAAGGCCCGCTGATGGTCCGGGAACCAATCGGGGTGCTCGACGGGAATCAAGTCGTACACCACGAACTGGGTCACGACCCCGTTGGCGCGGAGGTGCTCGACGGCGCCCTCGGCCGGGATGATGTCATTGCCTTCGAGTTGGATTTGGCGGGGAATCAGCCGCTGACTCATGTCGAGTCCGAGGAACACATCGCCGGGGGTGGTGAGGAGAGGTTCGTCCTTCAACCCCGTCCGGGGGAGCCCCAACAGGCGTGCTGTGTAGGCACGGGCGTACCAAAACCGGCCCGCATCGTCGGCGTAAACCGGTTCCACACGGAACCCCGCCGGTGGTGCCAGGACCAGTTCGCGGGCGATGTTGCGGACGACTCGCTGAATTCCGGTCCGCGCGTCGTAAAACACAACATTGGACACGTCCACCAGGAGTTGCCGAGTCGGCCGGGGAACAGGGTCGTTCCACACCACCGCATGGGCCACCATGGCCAGATCCTCACTCGCTGGCCGATCGACGCTGCGCGCCGCCGTCCGAATCGAGTTCACCTGGCGCGCCAGCGGACCTTGCTGCTCCCACGCTTCGATGGCCGCCACGTAACGATCAACAACGGGCTCGAAGGTGGCCGCCGGAACCGCTGCGTTGCCCTGAGGGCGGCGCCACGCGGAGTCGATCGCTGCGACGAGTTCCCCTTGGCCAAAGTCCACGGGTAAGGCCGCACTGCCTTGAATGAGCACGGGCACCTCTCGGGCGACGCAGGCCTGCTCCCACGCCAAGGCGGCACGGTTGCCCTGCGTCCCCAGGTGGACCGCGACCCGCATGTCGCCCATGAGGTCCTCAGCCTCGGCCTCGGCCACAAACCGCCACCCAGCCGGGCGCGGTGAGGCTGCCAGCAGCCGCGCGAGAGAACGTCCGTACGACTCCTCCAGGCTGGGACCCACCAACGCGAGGGTCGCCGTCGGATCATGGGAGGCCGCCGAGTCGAGCCAAGCAACGACGACCCGATGAAGCAGCTGGGGCGAACCGATCGTCCCGAAGGCCGCCACAACAGTCCGACCGCCTGCCGCGGAACTGGCCGGTAACGCGCCGGCCGCCAAGCTGGGGAGGGTCAGCCAGTCGCGCACCGCGTCGGCACCCAGTGTGGCGGACAACTGCGTCCGGATCGCTTCGTGGGTGACAATCACGCCGTTAGCCCAGGGCAGGACCGCTTCCACGTAGGAGTGGCTCGGCGGGATCCGACCCGCACCGAGGTCGGCCAACGTCTGGGACAGCGCGTGGTAGCCGTACCCCGTCACGAGCGCGCGTGCCAGGGCGGCCCGTCGTGATTCGGGGGTCGGCACCGCCGGCAACGCTTGATCCAGGCTGGCGTCTTCAAGCAGCACCGTGCCGGGCATCGTCCGTTGGAGGCCAAGGAGGAACCCCGACAAAGGGCTATTGGTATAGCGGTACAGGACGCGGTCATACCGGCCAGCCACTTTGTGGAAGTCTTCGGCAGCTACGAGTCCCGCAGGCGCCTCTAACTCGCTCTCCGCCTGGATGTGCGTCTCGGTCACCAGATCGACGCGGTAGTGGAGGTTCAACTGCTCGATCGTGTTCACCACGGCCCGCCGAGCCTCCGTTTCGGGCGCCGGAAGCCCACTCACCAGAGCCAGTCGCGGGCGGCGAGGAGCCTGAACGGCAACAGTGCGGCGACGCCCCTGCTCGTGGAGGGCTTCGAAGGCCTCCAACGCGGTTCGCGCCGACTGGTCCCACGCAAACGTGGTCGCTTGCTGGAGCCCATGCTCGCGAAGCCGCGTGCGGAACTCACCATCGGTCAGCACGCGCAGCAGCTTCGCCTGCAACGCGGCAGGGTCGCGGGAGTCGAAAAGGGCCTCGGGCAGCCCGACGACCTCCGGCATGGAGGAGTTGTTTGCGGCGATCGTGGGGGTGCCGCAGCTCATGGCCTCCAAAGGGGGAAGCCCGAACCCCTCATGGTGACTAGGGAAGGCGAAGGCGGCGGCCAGGTTGTACAGCGAGACAATCTCGTCATCGGTGACGTAGCCGGTGAAGGACACTTGTCCGGGCGCCAACCCTGCTGCCGTGGCGATGCGCTGCAAATCGTCGACCGCCTCAGAATGGGAGGCGCCGACGATCCCGATTTGGTGGGAGTCGCGCAGCTTCGTCGGCAGCATGGCGAACGCTTCAATCAGGCCTGCGACGTTCTTGCGCTGGTCGAGTCCCCCCGAATAGAGGACGAATGGTTTGGGGAGGCGAAACTTCGCCCGAAGCTCCGCCTCTTCGACGGCGGTGAAGGTGCGGGGCACGAAGATGCTGTCGGCCGCCCCGCGGATGTTGACGATCTTCGTTCGTGGGATGCCGAGGAGTTCGGCCGCCTCGGTTGCCGCAGAGTCGCTGATCGCCAACAACAAGTCCGCCCGGCGGAGGGCCCCCAACTGCGTGCGGAACCAGCGCTCGGAAAGCGGATGCTGCAGGTAGTCCTTTGGGTACAGGGCCGGGATCAGGTCATACAAGGTGGCTGCCGTCGGAGCGCCCAGGAAATGTTCCCGGATGCTGGTGACCGCGTTGTCGGCCATGCCCTCGACGACGCTGGAGCAATGCACAATGTCGAAGTTCAGGCGGTCAAGGAACGCCTCTCGCGCCACCTGAGCGAGCCGGAAGCGGTCCGCGTTACGCGGATCGAACCACCCCGTCGGCTCGACCGAGGCCCACACCTTAAAGCGCTCAGCGGGCAAAACATCGGCTAACGCGTCCTTGATGGGGGCAATGGTCTCAGGCGTTGCTGCGGATACCCCCACATACACCTCGTGGTCACCGGCATTGGTGATGATGCCCCGCGCCAAGGCCATCGAATAGCGGCCGATGCCCCGCAGTCGGCTGAGCGTTTGGCAGCCTTGGAGG
This sequence comes from Micropruina sp., assembly GCA_016716635.1. Classification (GTDB taxonomy): domain Bacteria; phylum Actinomycetota; class Actinomycetes; order Propionibacteriales; family Propionibacteriaceae; genus JADJVZ01. The sequence goes on along the minus strand of JADJVZ010000013.1, from coordinate 534,749 downwards.
TCGAGGAGGATCCTCACGAGTCGGCCCCGTCGACCGGACGGGCGGCTGCAAAGCGTTGGAGGCGGCTCCCGATCGCGGGGACGGCGGCGCTAGCGGTGCTCAGGGCACCCTTGAGGCGGGCATTGCCACGGACGACCACGAGGCCCCGTTCCAGCGCAGGACGCAGAACTCCGGCAGCTAGCACCTTCGAGCCGCGCACCCCACGTCGTCCCCACACCGAGGCAGCCCGCAAAGGTGCCGTCACCCGCCACGACGAGGAGGCCAGGACCGCGTCCGTACTCCCGCGCGCGAGGCTCACCGCCAGTTCCTGGCGGACCGCCACCGACTGCGCGGCCGCGAGTTTGGCCTGGCTCTCCTGGTAAAGCTGCTCGCAGGTGTGGGCCCACGCCTCAGCGTCGGCGGCCCACTTTTCAAGCTCCACGACCAGCGCCCGTGTGCGCAGCAGTTCAGACTCAAGCTCGGCGATCCGCACCCGATCGGCAGTCGGCCGGACCCGAGAACTCGCCCGCGAGGTCGCCCCCAGCGGAGCGTCGTCGTCCGCTCCTGGACGCGTAACGTTCTGAGTGCTCACAGATGATCCCTCCTGGCTTTGCGAACCTGCCACCAATGAAGCGTGCGGCTCACTCTACCGTCGGGCGTCACACGGCCTCCGAAGTAGACTGCGGGCCACCGACGTAGAAAGGTGCCGGGCGCTTTCCGATGAGCATCGAAATTGCCATCCCCTATTGGGGTGAGCCGCAGCTTTTGTTCGATGCTGTGGCCAGCGTCCTCCATCAAACGGATCCCGACTGGCAGCTCCTGGTCGTCGATGATTGTTATCCAGCACCAGCCGTGGCCGTCTGGTTCGACGAGCATCCGGACCCGCGCATCCGCTACGTGCGCAATGAAAGCAACGTGGGTATCGCGGGCAATTTTCAGCGTTGTCTGGATCTCGCCGTAGGGGATCGGGTCACCTTCATGGGGTGCGATGACCTGTTGAAGCCAGAATATGTGGCGCTCGTCCGAGAACTGGCGGCCCTCGAGCCAGCCGCTGACCTGATCCAGGTGGGCGTTGAAGTGATCGACGAAGAGGGGGAGCCCTTCGAGCCGTTATCGGATCGGATCAAGGCCCGCCTTCGGCGACGCCACCGAGGGGCGAAGGTCCTCCAGGGGGAGGAGTTGGCCGCCTCGTTGCTCCTCGGAAACTGGTTCTACTGGCCTTCACTCTCGTTTCGCCGTGAGGCGCTCGTGGGCCGACGCTTCCGCCAAGATCTCCCCATCATTCTCGATTTGGCGCTCATCTTGGACGTCATTACGGACGGCGGCGTGGTGAGGGTCGACGACCGGGTGGGCTTTTCGTACCGGCGCCATCGGCACTCCTTGTCGTCCACGGCCCTCATGGACGGCACTCGGTTCGCCGACGAGCGACGCTTTTTCGCGGAGACCTCCGCCACCATGAGAGGGCGTCAGTGGACCCGGGCCGCGCGCGCGGCCCGCTTGCACCCCACCTCCCGCCTCTACGCGGCCTCGCTGATCCCGTCGGCAGTGCGCCAGGGTGACCCCGTTGCCGCCGGTCGGCTGGTGCGACACATCGTCGCCTGACCGCACTGCGGCGCTATCTCGACGCCGCCCATGCTGCCGTCCGCCCGGACAAACACAAATCGGGTGGCCCTGAAATCCAGGGCCACCCGATCGTGATTGGTGCTTACTTGAGGAAGTACCCCTGAAGATCGGCCAGCAGGTAGGACATACCGGTTGACTGGTTGGCCAGCTTCACCTTGCCGTCGCTGCCGAGCTTGGAGATCACGGCATTCGGGTAGGTGTCACCCGCCACGAAGTTCAGGTTCGAGGCCACCGGCACCGTTGTCGCATCCGACGGGTAGGCGGTGATGTTTCCTGCAGCCTGCGGGCCGGCCACGGTGACGTTCATCACCACGGCAGATCCGGCGCTCGCCAGCGACGGCGACACCGTCACGCTTGAGTTGGGTCCAACCGGGCCGTTGAAGCCGCCCGTCCCGTACCGGGTGTCAAGCATCCGGACCGGATCGATGGCGACGAACATGCCGGGCGCACTGGCCGTGCCCCCGATGTAGTAGCCCGCGATGTCGGCGATCAGGTGAGTGGTGCCGCTGGACTGGTTCGCCAACGTGATTGACCCATCGGGCGCCACCTTGACGGTGACCAGGTTCGGCCGGGTGTTTCCCGCAAGGAAGTTGAGGTTGGAAACGCCAGGCACCGACGCGGCATTAGAGGGATAGGCGGTGATGTTACCGGCAGCTTGGGGCTGCGTTTCGGTGACATTCAGAACCACGGCGGAGACGTTGCTGGCGGGAACGCCAGCCACACCATTAACCGTCAGCTTGACCGTCCCGTTCACCCCGACCGGAGTGGTCGTGGCAACACCGGTTGCGTAACGGGTATCGAGGATGCGGGTCGGGGTCACGCCAACGTAGGCGCCGGCGGCGCTAGGTGTGCCGCCCACGTAGTAGCCGACCACGTCCGCGAGCAGGTAAACGGTGCCTGCCGACTGGTTCAGCAGCTTCACCTGCCCGTCGGTACCGAGCTTGACCGTCACGAGGTTCGGGATGGTCTGACCGGGTCCGTAGTTGAGGTTCGAGACCCCGGGCGCACTGGCCAGGCTGCTCGGGTACACCGTGACGTTGCCGTTTTGCGTCCCACCGACCGCGGTCACGTTCATGACGACGGAGGCCACGTTGGACCCCGGAACGCCACCGTTACCCGTGACCTGAAGGTTGACGGTCCCTCCGGGCGCAACCGCTCCACCCGTGGTGCGGGTGTCGAGGATACGGGCCGGGCACAGCGGCACGAAGCCACCGGCACCGGTGCCATTAGCAGACAGGGCGGCGGCGCCCTTGATCATGAGTTTGATCTCGATCGCCTGGATGGCGTTGCCGCTACCCGGGAAACCGGCCGTGCCGCCGTTGGCGACCCACCCGGCATGGAGGGAGTCGGGACCACCCTGCCATCCGACGTTGGCGACATGGACGCGGTAGTAGATGTCGTAGGACTGCGCCAAGGCGCCGGTCAGTTTGAGCTGGACGGCGTACAGGGCGCTGCCCACCGAGCCAATCTGACCGCTGGTGTTAAACCCAGACCAACCGCCGGTGTTGCTATTGATCTGAATGTCGGAGGCGTAGCAGCCCAACAATTTCACGGCTTGCAGGTTCAGTGACTGACCCACGGTGCCGGCGATCTGGCCGCCCGTCATGACGGCTGCCGAGTTGGTGGTCTGCTTGTTCTGCCAGCCCACGCCCGCGACGTAGCCCTGATATTGCATGACCTGGGCATTAGCCCCGTAGGCCTGGTCCAGCATGGCCACGCGAGGCGCCACCCACGACGACTTCAGGAAGCTCACTTCGCCGGCGTAGGTGCTGGCGTAAGGACGTCCGTTGCGCGCGGCCACCTCGAAAATCGAGGGACCACCAAGGATGGGCCACAGCTGGAAGTTGTGGTTAGCCGAGGCCATCATGGCGTTGGCGTCGCTTTGCACCTTGGCGGCGGCGGCGTCAAAGACGGGGCGGACGTTCGCGGAATAGACCGTGTTAGCCGCGGCCGCGAACTGCGGCATCCGGAACAGTTCGGTGAACCAGCCGGTCATCGTCTTGTTCGTGGTGCCTAGACGCTCAACGCGGGCGTTCTTGACGTAGTCGGCATCCACGAGGCCACCCAAGGGCTCACCGAGGTAGGCACCAAAAGCGCTGTCAAAGTCCCACACCGGACCGGCGTGCAAGGTGTCGTTGGGGCCGTCCATGTAGAAGTAGATGCTGGACTGGGTGATCTCGGGATTGGCTGCCAACTCTTCGATGAAGTAGAACTGAGCGAACGACTTGACGTCGATCATGGAGTTGATCTTGGTCCAGTCCGGTGTTGGTTTATACAGCTCCGCTTCAAACGCGTTGATCCTATTTCGGATCATTAACCACGCGTTCCTCAGGTCCAAGTTCATGAGCGTTTCGTCGTTCTTGCTGGCCGGCGTGGGGACGCTCTGAACGGCATCTTTGAGGGTGAAGAGGCTGCCCGACGTGGACGCGAAATAGTAGAAATCTTCGGACGAGCCGTAATTGTTATCCAATTCGACGAGGATGCCCTGGGGATTCGACAGCTTCACGCGCTCTTTGTTGACCTGAATCTTTTCAGTCACCTGGTAATTGCCGAGATCGACACCGTTAATGACAAGGTTGACATAGCGGCTCTCGGGCGCGCTCGTCATTCCCGCGGCCAGCGCGGCGTCGAAAGCCGTCTTGTTGCGCAGCAGTGAGCCATCGGTGTAGTTGGCCAACAGCGACCAGGACTTGGCCGACGCCATGCCCAACACGGTCTGCTTGGTGTCGAACTTGATGTTGTAGGCCTTCTTCGGAAGCGTCCACGTGAAGTTGCCCCGACCCTTGATCTCCTCCAAGGAGGCTTGCGGCGAGTTCACCGTGCCGTCCGGGTTGAAGATGGTGATCAGCGAGTGAGCGGTCTCTGCGATCGGATCGGTGGGGATCGAGTTGTTCTTGTTGGCCTGGAGGTAACTGAGGCTGTATCCCTGCGGCAGGTTGATCACCATCTGCGGGATATCGCCGGTGTTAGCCGAAGCCTTGAGCACGGGGGTGGCAGCGGGCCCCGTCGCCGCCGCGGCGGTCATGGCCGCCGGCGTCATAGCGCTGGTCGCCGTCGTGCTCGCACTGGCACTCGCGGTCGCCGAGGGCGACGCGGAGGTGGTCGTGGCGGCGGTGGCTGTCGTCGATGCTGTCGCGGCGGGCGAGGCCGAGGTCGGCGAGGCCGTGGTCGACGATGACGTCGAAGGTGATGGGGTCGGCGTTGCTGCAAAGGCCGCGGATGGCGCCCCCAGGGACGCCAGGGCGAGCCCGAGCACGAGCGCGATCCCCCTGATCTTGCTGGTCTTCATGTAAGAGGCCCCTCTCAAATTGCGCCCCCGGCGCGTGTCGCAGTGGTGCTTAAGCCCAGTGGGACTGTAAGCGGGTCGCCGAGGGCGGTGCAACCTGCCAGCATGTGGACAACGCTGTTTCAGACGTCACCTGCGAGGTGCCGAGCCGCGGCCTTCCCTCATCATCGCGGCGAAAGACCTAGTCAAAGCATCCTGCTCCGCAGCCATCGCCGCCCCCTCTTGACGGGCATCGCAGACCAAAAACCCGTTCCAGATTGGTGGGCGAGATTGTGCGGATCTCAACCCCTGCCGGAGCCTTTACGCCTTCGGTGCGAATCGGCAGCGCGCATCCCCGCGGTCCAGGTTGGGGTTCAGCGCAGGATCATCCGCGATGAGATCGGCCCAGCGTCGTCTCATCAGATCCAGGGCGGCATCCACCTCGACCCAATCGCGTCGTCCGGCCACCAACTTGTTCACACTCACGGATTCATGGTGCAGGAGCCGCACCTGCGGCACGTAGACGTTGGTGTACCCCAGACGACCCATGGCGCAGCACAGGTCGACGTCGTTGAACGTGATCCGCAACTCGGGGTCGAACCCACCCACGCTCCAAAACACCTCGGCGCGCACGGCCAAACAGGCGCCCGTGACGGCGCTCGTTCCGCGTCGACAGCTGGCAAGAAGGTGCTGCGTGCGCGTCATCGGACCCTTGATCGCGACCCCGGAAAGCAGATTGGCGGCCACCGCCCCGAAACCCACTCCCACACCTGCGTGTTGGATTCGGCGTCCCCCTGGAAACAGCAGGAGGGGTCCCACCGCAGCCACCCCGGGCCGTTGCGCCTCTGCGACCAGTCGCTCCATCCACTCAGGGGTGATGACTTCGGTGTCGTTGTTCAGGAAGATCAGCACCTCGCCCTTGCTCTTGGCGGCGCCCAGGTTGCAACTCAACGAGTAGCTGAACGGCTTCTCGCCGAAGGGGACCACGACGAAGTTCTTGTGCAGCGCCGCGAAATCCGCGTAGTAGGCCCACACCTCGGGGTCGTCACTCCCTGTGTCGACCAGGACGATCTCATAGTGGTCGTAGGTGCTGAGTCCGGCCACGGACTCCAAGCACCGCCGCACGATGCCGAGGGAGTTCCGGCTAGGAATGACGATGCTGACCATGGGTCTACCCAGCAGCGCCGGGCTGACCTCAACGACGGCCGGATCCGCCGTCGTCTGAACGTCGGCTCCCTGAAGTCCCGCTGCTACCAGGTGCTGGGCCACGGCAACAGGGTCGGCCGTGGCCGCGGGAGCGGTGACGAGCACGGCGGGCAGACGCCCCACGCGGTCCACCTCTTCGAGGATCCGTTGCGTTCGTCCGTGGCCCGCGGCAGCGGGGGTGAGCACGCTCGACCTCACCACGACGAGGCCCCCCAGGAGATCCGTACTTTCGGCAAGCTCCCGGTTCCACTCAGGTTTGAACAACGGGTGGAGCCCGAAGTCCTCTTCGTCGGTGTAGATCGCGTCCAGGGTCGGGTCTGCATTGATCCGCCGCACCACCTCGGCTAGCGCGTTTGGCCAAAGCCTCGCTCGAGCGTCCCCTAGGTAGGCCACCCATTCGGCAGCCGGGTCGTCACCGAGCACCCAGCGCGAATAGCACTGGGCGGTCACCGAGGCCTCTGCAGCACGATCCGGCGCTGACGGGAACTGGACGGCGATGAGCGGCTGGACGGGGAGCGCCTCGGCTTCCTGGCGCAACGCGGTCAGCGTTTCAGCCGAGGGATAGTGACGCCGGCGCCAGCGCCGGTACTCCCGCTGTTGGACCCACGGTTGTGCGATGACGTCGAGCAGCCGCTCCTTCAGCGCATGCTTGAGCACAGGCACGCGACTGAGGAACTCGCTCCCGGCGGCAAATGCTCGCCTCGCGACGCTCTCCGCCACGGCATCACTCCATCGTTGAAGGAGAATCAGATCACCGTGACTCTAGCGACCTGGGATCAGGCGTAGTCCCAACGGACGGTCATGACGCCGGAGCTGGTGTTGCCGATGGCGTTGAACGCGGCGGGAGTGAGGTCGAGGCAACGTCCACCGACGTACGGCCCACGATCGGTGATGGTCACGACGACCGTCTGGCCGTTGGCGACGTTGGTCACGCGGATCTTGGTACCGAAAGGCAGGGTCTTGTGGGCCGCGGTGAGCGCGCCAGCGCTGAACGGGATGCCCGAGGCCGTGGCGGTGTCGGTGTAGAACGAGGCGCCACAGGTGGTGCCTCCCGTGACTGGGGCGCCTGAAGCGGATCCGGCCGCGGCCACCGCGACGGCGGCCGTCCCCACGAGGGTGACCTGAGTCACCGGCGCCTTGGTCTGCGTTGAGCTGACGAGGTCGTTCACCGTGACCTGCCCGTTGACCGTGGTGATGTTGCGCACCTCGACGGCGGAGCCGGCGACGCCCTTGGTCTTGATCTTCTTGGTGCCGGTGGGCAACGTCGCATCGTCGGTGTCGGTATTGGTGAAGGGCACGGCGACGGTTTCGGTGACCTGCTTGGTCTCCACGATGTTCACGGTGAGCGTTTGGCCGTCCGTCACGTAGTCAGTCAGCCCCGCGCTCACCCGATCATCGGCGTCCACGGCGACACCGGCCGCCACGAGGGCGTCCTTCACCGTGGTGGCGGGAATCGTGATGGTCTTGGGCTCCTGGCCTGGGATGTTGACGGTGACAGTGACCTGGGTGGTGACGTTGAGGGCCAGCCCCTCGCGCCCGATCGGCATGCTGCGGTCGGTGCTCAACAGGAGGTTGCTCGAACGCAGTTGCAGTTCCGCAAGGGCGGCGTCGACCGTGGTGGCGGTCGTCCAGATGGTCTTCGTCTGGCCGTCAATGGTGACGGTGAGGGGGCGTCCGTACTGGACGACGATGTTTTGGCCGTTCGCGGCCGCGCTCAGGTCAGGGGAGACCGAGTCATGCGAGCCGAGGGTGACGCCGTTCTCGGTCAGCACCCGAGCGACGTTGTCATTCAGGGAACGGACGGTCGTGGTCTTGCCATCGATCGACAAGGTGGCCTGGGCCGCAGTGGCCTGGGCGGCACCGACAAGGGCGCCTCCAGCAACCAAAGCGCCAGTCGCAGCCAGGGCGAGGATCTTACGCATATCTCACTTCACGGTGTGTGTGGGCGCCTCTGGAGCGCCTCGGGAATCCCTCAAGCGTACCCCGTAAATGAGAGTTAGCCAAAGAGAGCCTGAGGATTTCTTAGGAAACTTACGATCGGCGGTGAGGCTTCCGGTCGTGGGTGCCGACGCTGCGGAGCCCTCGTCCTCGCGCTCAGCGATTCCCAGGGCGTCCGGGGGGCGCGGCGGTCGTGACGACGCGCGATCGGTCACCGCCCCGCCGGGATGGACGACCGGAAGGTACGCAGCCGCAGGCTGTTGAGCACCACGAAGACGCTGGAGAAGGCCATCGCCGCGCCCGCGATCATCGGCGTGAGGTAACCCAAGGCGGCCAAGGGAATCGCCGCGACGTTGTACCCGAAGGCCCAGAAGAGGTTGCCTTTGATGGTGGCCAGCGTGGCGCGCGAGAGTCGGATCGCGTCCGCCGCCACGCGAAGGTCGCCGCGCATGAGGGTAAGGTCGGCGGCCTCGATGGCGGCGTCCGTCCCGGTGCCCATGGCGATCCCCAGGTCTGCCTTGGCGAGGGCGGCCGCGTCGTTGACGCCGTCGCCGACCATGGCCACGACCCGTCCCTGGTCCTGCAGGGCGGCGATGGTGGCGACCTTGGCGTCCGGGAGTACGTCCGAGACGACCTCGTCGATGCCGACCTGCCCAGCGACCTCCGTGGCGACGGCCTGGTTGTCGCCCGTGAGGAGGACGGGGTGGAGCCCCAGGCGCCGCAGTTGGACGATCGCCTCGGCCGATGTGGGCTTGATGGTGTCGGCCACGACGATCCGCCCGCGCGGACGACCGCCCCACGCCACCCAGACGTCGGTCGCGGTGCCGGTTTGTTCGGCGCCGATCCAGTCGGGCTTGCCGATATGGACCTCGCGCCCGTCGACGACCGCTTGCACGCCGCGCCCGGGGACGTTGGTGAATTGGGTGACGACGGGGGCGTCGGAACTCGGATTGGCGGCGGACGCCTCGGCGTGGGCGGCGATGGCACGGGCGATCGGATGCTCCGAGTGGGCCTCGAGCGCACCCGCGATGCGCAGCAACTCGGCGGGGTCCGTGTCGTCAAGGGCGACGACCTCGGCGACGGACATGCGTCCGGAGGTGATCGTCCCGGTCTTGTCGAGGACGATCGTGTCGATGCGGCGGGTGTTCTCAAGCACCTCGGGACCCTTGATCACGATGCCCAACTGGGCCCCGCGTCCGGTACCGACCAGCAGCGCCGTGGGGGTGGCCAGGCCGAGAGCACAGGGGCAGGCGATGATCAGCACCGAGACGGCGGCCGCGATGGCGAACGGCAGGTCCTCGCCCAAGGCGAGCCACACCACGAGGGTCAGCACCGCCAACACCAGGACCGTCGGCACGAAGATCGCGGAAACCCGATCGGCGAGGCGTTGGACGGGCGCCTTGCCCAGTTGGGCCTCCTCGACCATGCGGGCCATCCGGGAAAGTTGGGTGTCGGCACCCACGCGGGTGGCGCGGACGAGCAGGCGGCCGTTGGTGTTGAGGGTCGCGCCGGTGACGGGGTTGCCGGGACTGACGTCGACGGGCACCGATTCGCCGGTGAGCATGGAGTTGTCGACCGCGCTGTGGCCCTCGATGACCTCGCCGTCGGTGGCGACCTTCTCTCCCGGGCGCACGACGAACACGTCCCCCACTGCGAGCGAGGCGATCGGGACGGAGACTTCGACGCCATCGCGGAGGACGAAGGCATCCGTGGCCCCCATCGTGAGCAAGGCCCGGACGGCCTCCCCCGCCTGGCGGCGACTGCGGGCCTCGATGTAGCGGCCGAGCAGGAGGAAGAACACGATCCCGACGACGGCCTCGAAGTAGATGCCGGGCTCGTGGCTGCGCATGAGGGTGAACTCGAACGCATGGGTGTAGCCGATCGTCCCCGCGTGGGTGAAAAGGAGCGCGTAAACGCTCCAGAGCATGGCGGCGGTGGTGCCGAGCGAGATGAGGGTGTCCATGGTGGTCGTGCCGTGGCGGAGGTTCACCCACGCGCTGCGGTGGAACGGCGCTGCCCCCCAGAGCCACACCACGCCGGCCAGGATGGCGGAGATCCATTGCCAGGTGGGGAACTGCAATGCCGGAATCATCGCCATCGCGATGACCGGGATGGAGTAGACGCCCGTCCAGCTGACGCGGCTGCGCAGGGCGGCGACACGATCGACGGGGGGTGCGTCCGGGGTGGGGAGCGCGGCGCCGTAGCCAGCGTCCTCAACGACTTTGACGAGGTCGTCCACGTGGGTCCCAACCGGGGCGAGGACCCGCGCCTTCTCGGTCGCGTAGTTGACGCTCGCTGTCACGCCCGGAACGCGGTTCAGCTTCTTTTCGACGCGGGCGGCGCACGAGGCGCAGGTCATGCCGGTGATATCGAGTTCGACGGATTCGCGTCGAAGGTCGGTGTTGGTCATTGCTTCTCGATCCACGACCGCTTCCCCGGGCCACAAGGGGACGGAGAAGCGGTGGTTGGTTCAGGGGGTCTGGTTGGGGGGCAAGGGAGCGTCACTCGGGGATCGACGCCCCCTCGCGGGGTCGAGCGCGAAGAGGGGGACCGCAAACTCGACTCCATGGAGTCCCACGGCACTCCACCGGCATCGAGGATAATACGTACCGCGCTAGTTGTATACGTAACTAGCTACCGTCTCTGTCTCGACTTTTCGCGTCAGGCGACGGAGTAGTCCCCAGCCTCCGCGACGGCCTCAACGATGCGGTCGAAGTCGATGGGGGCCTCGGAGGTGACCTCAAGGCGTCCGTCGTCGAGTGTGACCTTCACGGCCGAGACTCCTGGGATTTGCTCGACTTCTTCGGTCACATGGTTGACGCAGTGCCCGCAGGTCATGCCCTGGACGGTGTAGGTGGCGATCATGGTGAACTCCTTGTGGGTTACTTAGTTGAATTCAGGAACGGACGAGCCGCGCGATGGCGTCGGAGGCCTCTTGCACCTTGAGTTGGGCCTCTTCGCCGCCAGCTTGGGCGGCTCGGACGACGCAGTGGCTCAGGTGCTCTTCGAGCATGCCCAGGGCCACCTTCTGCAGGGCGCCGGTGACGGCCGAGATCTGCGTGAGGACGTCGATGCAGTACTTCTCCTCATCGACCATCCGTTGGAGGCCTCGGACCTGCCCTTCGATGCGCCGCAGCGCCGTTTGGTACTTGGTTTTGGTGCCGAGGTAGCCGTGGGTGGCGCTGGGTGTCGAATCGGCTGGCGTCGAAAGCCCCGCCATCGAGTCGTGGTGGTGGGTGTCAACACAGCCACAATCGCCCGCCTGGTCGTGGGACGGATGTGACTGAGGGTGCAAAGTGGTGTCGCTCATGGTGTATCTCCCGTAGTCACTATACCCCAGGGGGGTATCCAGCTCAAGGCGAGCCGCGGCCAATTTCGCCCGCCTTGATGCCGGCTGCGCCCTGTGGACGAGGTGTGGATCGTCACCGTCCGTTCACCCCTTACACCATGCCAAGGGCACCGAGTCAAGTGAGGATCTGCCCGTCTCACACGCCACCGAGGTTGTTCTGAATTCACATTCTTGACAATCATTTCCCCTTGCCAGCAGGGCATTGGGACGGAACTAGGTTTGTTGTCCACGACCCCTTCGGCGCGTCCTCCACAGGCAACCGGGCTCGCCTCCACAAGAGGGCGGAGTTATCCACAAGGCCTGTGTGCACGGGCCGTTGGCCGTCACCCTCTGGGAGGTCTACCTTGGCGTGAGCGGGAAGCCCAGAAAAATCGTCGGATGCGATCCGTATGGTCGGATCTGAGGATGCCCCAAGGGGAGGGAACAATGTCGCTTGCTGAGTTGAGGCCGTACGCCGAAGAGGCGTACACCGGGAGCCAGCTCGACCGCACCCCGCCGCAGGATGTGTTGGCGGAGCAGTGCGTGCTGGGTGCCATGCTCATGAGCAAGGACGCCGTGGGCGATGCGGCCGAGCTTGTGAAGGGCCGGGACTTTTACCGGCCGAGCCATGAGCTGATCTTCGACGCCATCATCGAGCTGTTCGGTCGCGGGGAGCCGGCCGATCCGATCACGGTGGCCGACCAGCTGACCAAAGACGGGGTGCTCGGCAAGGTCGGCGGGCATATCTATCTGCACGAGCTGATGTCGACGGTGTCGATCGCGGCCAACGTCAGCTACTACGCCGAGATCGTCAAAGAGAAGGCGGTCTTGCGGCGCTTGGTGGAGGCGTCCACCAAGATCGCGCAGCTTTCTTATGCGGGCGCCGGCGACGTCAAAGACATTGTCGACACCGCGCAGCAGTTGGTGTTCGGCGTCGCCGAAGGCAAGACGTCCGACGACTATCAACCTCTGTCGAACTTGATGGAGGGCGTGCTCGACGAGATCGAGGCCCTCGACAAGGACGGCATCTTGTCGGGCGTCCCCACGGGGTTCACCGATCTCGACGCGCTCACCAACGGCCTGCACGCCGGGCAGATGATTATCATCGCCGCCCGTCCCGGCATGGGTAAGTCAACCCTGGGGCTCGACTTCGCCCGCTCGGCGGCCATCAAGCACGGGTTGTGTGCGGCGTTCTTCAGCTTGGAAATGACGAAGTCCGAGATCGTGATGCGGCTGCTGTCGGCCGAGGCGCAGGTGCCGCTGAACTTGATCCGCAACGGGCACCTGAAAGACGAAGACTGGGTGCGCATCGCCAACAAGAGCTCCGAGGTATCGTCCGCGCCGCTGTACATCGACGATTCGCCGAACCTCACGATGATGGAGATCCGCTCGAAGGCCCGTCGTCTCAAGCAGCGCCACGAGCTGAAGCTGATCGTGATCGACTACATGCAGTTGATGTCGTCCGGTAAGCGGGTCGAATCCCGCCAGCTCGAGGTGTCGGAGTTCTCCCGGCAAATCAAGCTGCTCGCCAAGGAACTCGAAGTGCCCGTGGTGGCGCTCTCGCAGCTCAACCGTGGCCCCGAGCAACGCGGCGACAAGAAGCCGATGCTCTCCGACCTGCGCGAATCCGGCTCGCTCGAACAAGACGCCGACATGGTGATCCTCCTTCACCGCGACGACGTCTACCAGACGAGCTCCGAACGCACCGGCGAGGCCGACCTGATCATCGCCAAGCACCGCAACGGTCGCACCGACACCATCCGCACAGTCTTCCAAGGCCACTACAGCCGCTTCGTCGACCTGCAGCCGTCCTACGGCGGCGGCGCAGCGCTGGGGGCCTAGCCGAATGATCCCCATGGCTCCCGCAACATCAGCACCGAGGTGCCCAAGTCGTCAGGGCGCCTCGCTACCCTCAAAGAACGTCCTGAAGTTACGTCGCGGGGATTCATCCTTGCGGTGATCATCAGGTCGAAACAGGTGGAGCCCCGATGTCGGGGATAAACCAGCCATCGGGGCCACACTTACAAGCTAGACACTTGTGCGGTCACGGTAGCGCTCCCAATGACCGGTCTCAAAAAGCGGGGCCGGTGGCTGGAGCAAGGGCGTGTTCGGTTCTCTGCCTTACAGCGAAAGGCGCAACCGTGCCCAAACCAACAAACCACGCCAAGTCGTGGACTTCCGCGGACGAGAAGCAGCTCCGAAAGCTAGCCAGTCAGAACACTCCTACGAGAGTCGCGGCGCTGAAGCTGGGGCGCACCCCAGACGCCGTTCAATCCCATGCGTCGGCGATGGGTATGAGCCTGAAGCCGACGAACCAGTCGCCGTACGGAACGAAGGGTCGCAGACATGCAACACCCTGACTTCCGCGTATCGGTCCATGTGAACCGCCCCGGTGTTTCCGGAGACTTGAAACCTTGGGAAGGTTGGAGTCATGCCAGGGAACACGTCGAAGAGGTATCCGGTTGAGCTGAAGGCTCGGGCGGTGAGGATGTATCACGAGTGCCGGCCTGATCAGGGCACGGACTGGGCCGCGATGCGGCATGTGGCGGGGCTGTTGGGGATTTCCACGGCAGAGACGCTGCGGAAGTGGGTACGTCAGGATCAGATTGATCAGGGGACACGGCCGGGGGTGTCGAGTGAGGAGTCGGTTGAGCTGAAGCGGTTGAAGCGGGAGAATGCTGAACTGAAGCGGGCGAACGCGATTTTGAAGGCGGCGTCGGCTTTCTTCGCGGCCGAGCTCGACCGGCCAGGTCTGTGATCGTGGATTTCATCCGCGAGCATGCCGACCACCAGGAGTCTGGTGGTTTGCGATGGGGTGTTGTGACGAAGTGGGAGGCACGACCAGCCGATCTGCGCTGTGCTGACTGAGCATGGTGTTCCGATCGCCCCGTCGACCTATTACGAATGGGTAGACAAGCTGCCCACTGACCGACAGCTTCGCGATGAGGTGTTACTTGTCGAGGTCCGCCGCGTCTTCCACGCCAACCGAGGTGTGTATGGGCCGCGGAAGGTGTGGTTGCAGCTGAACCGGGAACAGATCCCGGTAGCCCGCTGCACCGTGGAGCGGTTGATGCGCGGCGACGGACTTGTGGGGGCTCGTCGCGGGTCCAAGAAACGCACCACCATCGCCGATCCGGCAGCGAAACGCCCCGAGGATTTGGTGGGGCGTGACTTCGAGCCGGTGGCCCCGAACCGGCTGTGGGTGGCTGACATCACCTACGTATCGACCTGGGCCGGATGGGTGTATGTCGCGTTCGTGATCGACGCCTACGCCCGTCGGATCCTGGGCTGGCGGGTCGCTGCGACGATGACCACCGCCATGGTGCTCGATGCTTTGGAGCAGGCAATCTGGACCCGGGAACGGGAAGGCCGCGATGACTTCACTGCCCTGGTCGCACACACCGATAGAGGCTCCCAATACACGTCGATTCGGTACACCGAACGGATCGCCGAAGCGGGCATCACTCCCTCAGTGGGCAGCGTCGGCTCCTCCTACGACAACGCCCTCGCCGAGACCATCAATGGCCTCTACAAGGCTGAAGTGATCCGCCACGAAGGGCCCTGGCATGGGGTCGATCAGGTTGAACACGCCACCGCGACATGGGTCGACTGGTTCAACAACGTTCGCTTGTTCGAGTACTGCGGCGACATCCCGCCCCTCGAGCTCGAGAACGCGTACTACGCTCACAAGCAGCCACAAACAGAGGCTGCTTAGTCAAACAACGAAGCCTCCGGACACGCCGGGGCGGTTCAATGTGACCTGCGACCACGGAGATGAGCACCACCTGTGCCTGCTCGCCAGGCGAGAGGTCCATCCCCGACTTCGCTGCATGCCTGGTGGAATGCCGATCAAGCACGGCTCGGGGGCGGGCTCGCCGTGTCGTTTCCCATCCGACCTAGCGTCGTTGGTTGAATACCAACTCCGGGAGAACCTCCAAGAATGCCTACGCCTCGGGTTCGTTCGGGTAGCCGCATAGATGGACTCTTGGGGTCCGGTTCCTTGTCAGCCGGGCCCCACACCCGCAAGTGGGCGGTTTCGTGTTGATTTCTTGCCGACCCCCAGGAACAAATCAACACGAAAGTACCGCTCATGTGGGGGTGGAGTGCTGGGCGGATTCCAGCTCGAACTCGTTGTCGTCAGGATCAATCAACACAATCGTCGCCGCATCGGGCGCAGCACCCCGGCGCGCACCCAAGGCCAGCAGCCGCGCTTAGGGCCGCATCCACATCTGCAGCCGCCAGCGCAAGGCGGTGGCGGTTACGAGCAGTTTTCGGGGTGAGCGGCGGCCCTCCCCAGGCATATTTCGTGCCCCCGTCCGGGTGTTGGATCACACGTTCTTCGCCCTGGTTCCACACGAACGGCCAGCCCAGCACGTCCCGCCAGAAGGCGCCGGTGATCGCGCGTCCATCGCCTGCGAACTCGCCCAAGGGACCGCAGCCTGCGAGGTAGCCGTTGTTCGCCTCGATCACACAGAACTCGTTGTCGTCAGGATCAGCGAGAACGACGTGACCGTCCTCTGGCCGTTGGCCGACATCGTGGTGCCGACCACCGAGCTGCAGCGCGAGTGCGACCTGCGCTTCCTGGTGCGCCGCGGTGTCGCTCGTCAGATGCAGGTGCATGCGATTCGGCTTTCCCGGCGGGGCGTCTCCGGGGACGAACCGAAGCGTTGGCTGCGTCGCACTGCCAGGCAGCTCCACCGAGCCTTCTGCCAGCGTGACCTCGCGGGCGAGCATCGCGCCCCAGAAGGCCGCAAGGCGACGCGGGTCCGAGGTCTCGATGATCAAGGCGGCGACTGCGCAATCGCTGTCGGAGGTGTTCATTCGCTCGTTCATGACTTTCGTGTTGATTTGCACGGCACCCTGCCGAGTAAATCAACATGAAGGTTCAGGGTGCCATCAAGGGCGGGCATTGAGGGGCGCACACCACCTCGCGGCCGTCCTCGCATGGGATGATCCCGATGTGGATAGCGAAGAGCTCGATGGTGCCGAAACCGAACTCACCTCGCTTCTGCGCAAGTGCGAGGCAGTTCTTCAAGGCAGCACCCTCAGCGCCTCAAGAACGACCCTGATGACGAATCGGGTCGCGGCCCTCCGAATCGCGGTCGAGCTGGTCCGCCGAGAAAAGTCCGGCTCCGCCGCGCCGACGACCTAGACGGGAGCGGCATGGCGATCCAGTTCAGTCCTGAACTACGCGACCGGGTTCTCGCCGGTGAGATCACCGTGACCGTCCGGCTCTGGTCGCGCGCCCAAGCCAAGGAAGGCGGCCGCTACGCCGTTGGCGACGGTTTCATCCACGTCGACGCGATCCAGGGATTGCCGTTCGCCGCGATCGATGAAACGGACGTGCGCCTCGCCGGAGAGTCCGATCGGGAGGCCTTGCGGCAGCGCGCGGCCCACGCGGGACCCATCACCGAGGAGACGATCGTCCAGCGGATCGAGTTCCACGTCATCGATCCAGCCGGAGTGGACCCTGCGCACTAGTCCATGGACTCGATAGGTTCCCCCCATGGTTGAACACAGGGCCCGCGGAAGCTTCGAGATCACGATGACCCCAGGCGAGGGCGTGATCGAGGGCACGGGCCGCTTCGACTTCGTCAAAACGTGGACCGGCGACCTGGTGGCCGAGGGAACCGGCGCGATGTTTTCTGCCGGCAACCCCGCTGCTGGCGCCGCCGGGTACGTGGCCATCGAGACGGTCCGCGGCACGCTTGCTGGTCGCGAGGGCGGCTTCGCCCTGCTTCAGCGGGGCCTCATGCGCCCCGACGGGGTCACCCTGGAGTATTCCGTGGCGCCGGGCTCGGGCATGGGTGACCTGGTGGGAATCACCGGCGCGCTCGCCTTGGACACCAGCAACGGGCACACCTGGGAACTCACCTATCAACTTCCGGACTGAACCGGCACGAAGAAGAGGCAGCCTCGCTACCGCGCCGCGGCCCTGCTCACGAAGGCCGGGCCCCCGTCCGGCACCTTCCAGGCCCTCCGCTGTCCGACCTTGCTGGCGGTAGCCGTGTTTGCTGGCGATATATCGCCAGCAAACACGCTGAACGCCAGCAAAGTCGGAAAAGGGAGGGCGGTCACGGCGCCACAGCTCGAAGGATGATGTCGGCGACCAGGCGCGCATACCGACCGTCGGGGTCAAGGTCGGGGTCGAGAATGCCAACCGTCATGCCGACAGAGCGCGGCCAGAGATCGGCGAGGAGCTCGCCCAGCTGCTCTGGTGAGACCCCGCCCGGATCGGGGCTGTCCACGGCTGGGAGGTACTGGGGGTCGAGGACATCGACGTCCACGTGCAGCCAGAAGCCACGCACGTCGGGTCGGGAGGCCAGCTCTTCGGCAGCGGCCATGACCCGCGAGGGTTCCCGGATCCACTCGTCGGCCGTGATGACGCCGCCGAGCAGATCGCGGCATTCATCGAGGTCTTCGTCGTCTGCACGACAACCAACGTGGAGGGCATCCCGGGGGTCGATATAGGGGCCGAGGTTGCCGATGTCCGAGATCTCGGGATAGTGCAGCCCGACCGCGGCGGCGAGGTCCTCACCGGCGAGGCTGGCAACCTCGGCGGAGTTGCCGGGATGGCGAAAGTCGGTGTGGCCATCGACGTGGATCAGCCCGTAGCGTCCGCGATGACGGACGGCAAGGGCGCATCCGAGCAGCGTTGAGCAGTCACCGCCGAGAACCAAGGGATGGTTGCCCTGGTCCAACTGGTCGCCAATGCGAGCTGCCAACCGTGACGCGTGGTCCAGGAACGCGGCCTGATTTCTGATCCGGCCCGGCTCATGCCCGGCTTGATAGCGGCCAGCCAGCACGACCCCTGCCTCGTGCCACCCCCTGCCGCGCAAGGTCTCGTGCAAGAGCGCGTCGCGGAGGGCCGCCGGGGCCTTGTCGGCACCGGGCACGCTGCCGACAACAGGGGGGCGCAGGCCGAGATTCGTGGGGGCATCGAGGATCACGTCCATGCCGACCACCCTGACAGGTGGCGAGGTCACGAGGTCGCCCAGGCGGGCTCGAAAGTCGTCCAGCGCGGCCGAGCAAATCACCGAATGGCCGCTCGTGGTTCGCGAGGATCCGGGCTGCCGAGGCGTCCATCCAGGCACGTGGGGGCTCGACCACGGCAACTGCCCCGGTCAGCGGCCCGACCGGCACGCGCTGCCGCCGCTCCATGTCGACCGGAGAGCTAGCGGCCCGCCGCCTCGCGGACTGCCAGGTAGTGCGGGTTGTGCATGAGGCCCAGGACGTTGCCGAACGGGTCGACCACGGTGGCGGTAACGAAGCCTTCCCCCCGGTCGCGCGGCAGGTCGAGTTCGCGCGCGCCGGCCTCAATCAGCGCTGCCAGGTCGCGACCGACATCCTCGACGTGCCAGAACAACACAGTGCCCGTGGGGCATTCCGGGTCTGCCGCGGCGGTGCGGGACAGCTTCGACCCCGCGTACGCGGCATCGATGATGCCGAGCTCGGTCTGCAGGTCGCCTACCCGGAACTCCACGTAGCCCGGCACTTCGAAATAGGGCTCAATGCCGAGGATGCTGGCATACCAGTCGCGGGCCGCGGGCAGGTTTGCGGCGGTGAAGGAAACGGTGGACGGACCACGGAGCATGGTGACCTCTCTTCTTGGGGCGACCTCGTGGCCGCTCATGGGATCAACTTCACCTCCCAAAGTGATCAACTACTGATCACTTTGATTGGAATACTCGATCCATGCGCGCAGAAAGACTCGTGACGACCCTCCTCCTGCTGCAAAGGCATGGGCGGGTCACCGCGGGGCAGCTTGCCGAACACACCGGCGTGTCTGTGCCGACAGCCCGCCGTGACCTGGAGTCGCTCTCGTCCGCCGGGGTACCCGTCTATGCCCAGCCGGGGCGTGGCGGAGGGTGGGAATTGGTTGGCGGCGCGCGCACTGATCTCTCGGGGCTCGCGGAGGCCGAGGTGCAGGCCATCTTCCTCCTCGTCGGTGCGGCGGGCGACGGTCCACACCCTCCGGCCCTCCTCAGCGCTCTGCGAAAGCTCGTCCGGGCAATCCCGGCACCCTTTCGCGAGACCGCAGATATCGCGTCATCGGCGCTGTTGATCGACGATTCCGGGTGGGGAGCAGAGGCACGTGAGCCCGCGCCGATCCACGCCGACACTGTGCGGACAGCCATCGTCAAGCGGCGATGTTTGGAGGTGTCCTACCTCGACAGCGCGGGACGTCAGTCGGAGCGTCTGATCGAGCCTTGGGGGCTGGTCCTGAAAGACGGCACGAGGTACGTCGTGGCCGGAACCACGCGCGGCCATCGCCTCCTACGACTGGACCGAATCACGGCAGCCCAGCTCAGTGCGCAGCCAGCCGGACCGCCACCGACCGACCTCCCCAGCCTCTGGGCCGAGGCGGTCACCACTGTTGAGGCGAGGCGCAGCATGGTCTCGGCGACCGTGCTGGTGGAGCGCCGTGCACTGGCAGCCACACGCAGGCATTTTGGGCGACACCTGCTCGTCGTCGAGGATCGCGAGCCGGGTGAGCCCTCAAGCATTCCGGGGCACGAGCCGCCAACCGAAGCAATAGTCACCGCACACACGGTCCTCGCGCTCGCCGAACAGCTTGCGGGCTGGGGTTCGGTGCTGACGGTCACCGGCCCACCCGCCGTGCAGGACGAACTGGCGCGGATCGGGCGCGCCCTCGTGGAGAGCTATGGCTCGACGGCTTCGCCAGGCGAGGACTGAGTGGGGCCAACCACGAAGCGTTGGATTTTCATGTTGATTTACCCGGCACCTTGACGTGTAAATCAACACCATCATTCGGACACCCCTTCGGTAGCGCTTGAGCCCCTGACCGAGTTGACACGTAAGCATTGTGCACATCACCATGGACATCATGTAAGCGGTGCTTACATGGTGTGTGATCCCACGCCCAGCGCACACGGAGCAACACCGGAGGGTGACATCGATGACCGGTATTTCGGACAGGTCCAGCTACCACCACGGGGATCTGCGGGCCACCCTGGTCTCCGCCGGAATGGCCATGCTCGAGGAAAGTGAGCCGTTCTCGCTACGGGCCCTCGCCCGCCGCGCGGGTGTCTCGCCCACCGCCCCCTACCGGCACTTCCCCGACCGAGAGGCCCTCGAGTCAGCGCTCGCGGTCGAGGGGCTGCGAGCCCTCATGGTCGAGTTGGCCGCCAATGGCGCAACGCCCACATCGTCGGAACAAATCGCTGAGCTGGCCGTCCGGTACGTCAGGTTCGCGCTCGCTCGTCCGGCCCTCTTCCGGCTGATGTTCGGGCGTGAATGCGACGACCAGGATGACGACCGAGTCCGCGCCGCTGGAGCCCTCCACGCCTACCTCGCGGAGGTTCTCGGCCGGGTCTACCCGAACGCCGACAGCGACATCCTCGCCACGGCCGGCTGGTCGACTGCTCACGGGCTCGCCTTCCTGCACCTGGACGGCAAGCTCCCCAACTCCGACCCGGCGGCCATCGATGCGCGTGTGCGCGCCACGTTCGCCGCGATCCTTCCGCCCGCCTCCAGCACCCACGCTCCCCAACCGTCCTGAGAAAGGCACGTCATGACCAAGCGAGTCCTCCTCGTCGTCACCAACGTCGACCACTACGACATCGACCCAACGCACCCGACCGGGCTGTGGCTCTCGGAACTCACGCACGCCTACGACGTCTTCGAGGCACACGGTTTCGAGCAGACCATCGTCAGCCCGGGCGGCGGCAAGTCTCCGCTGGAGCCGCGGTCGCTGAAGTTCCCCAGCTACGACGCCTCGGCCAAGGCGTGGCACACCGATCCGACGAAGATGGCGTTGCTCGACACGACGTCCGCCCCCGACCCGCTCAACTCCGCCGACTTCGATGCCATCTACTTCACGGGCGGCCACGCGGTCATGTTCGACTTCCCCGGAAGCGTGGGCTTGCAGCGGATCACGCGCGAGATTTTCGAGCGCGGCGGCATCGTGGGCGCGGTCTGCCACGGCTACTGCGGGCTGCTCGACACCACGCTCACGGACGGCAGCTACCTCGTCGCCGGCCGAAACCTCACCGGCTTCTCCTGGCGGGAGGAGGTGCTCGCCGGGGTCGACAAGCTCGTCCCTTACAACGTCGAAGAGCGCATCCAAGAACGCGGTGCGCACTACTCCAAGGCGCTGCTGCCGTTCGTGTCGAACGCCGTCGTGGACGGCAACCTGGTCACCGGCCAAAACCCCGGATCGGCCAAGGAGACCGCGACCAAAGTCGCCGCCCTCCTGGCCTGAGCTCCCCCCCGAAAGGATCACAGCGTGCAGACCATCCTTGGCGCCGGCGGCCCGATCGCCGACGAGCTGGCCCGCGAACTCCACCGCCACTACACGCGAGACATCCGCCTGGTGAGCCGGAGCCCACGCAAGGTCAACGAGACGGACGAACTGTTCCCCGCCGACCTCATGGACGCCGACGCCACCTCGGCCGCCGTCGCCGGGAGCGAGGTGGTCTACCTCACGGTGGGGCTCCCCCTCGACTCAGCGCTGTGGGAGGAGCGGTTCCCGGTCATGATGACCAACACCATCGCCGCCTGCCGGCAGCACGGCGCCAGGCTGGTCTTCTTCGACAACACCTACATGTACCCCCGCACGTCAGCGGTGCAGACCGAAGACACCGCCTTCGCCCCGGTCGGACGCAAGGCAACCGTCCTGTCGCGGATCGCCGAGCAACTGTTGGCCTCGATGAGCGCGGGCAACGTCGAGGCCGTCATCGGACGGGCGCCCGAGTTTACGGTCCCGGCAAGACGCAAAGCCTGACCAACTCGGCCGTCTACTATCGCGAAGGCATCACCGCGCTGCTGAGCTAGCCGACACCTCCCCTTTTCGTTGACCTTGCTGGCGATAGGCGTCTTTGCTACCGATATATCGCCAGCAAAGATCTCTCACGCCAGCAAAGTGGACACAAGGGACGGATGGGACGGGGCTACGCCGCCAGCCGGGTCTCGGGGGAGGAATCGCTCGGCAGTTCGGAGGGCCTCATGGCCGGGGTCGGGGCAAGTCGATGTGCATCTCGAAGTTGGGCACAGCCACCCCGCGGACGATGTTGTTCTCGTTCGGACGATCGACCACGAAGCCGAACCGCTCGAACGCCGGTCGAGCCGCACGGCTAGCCCGGGTAGTGACCTTCGTCAGCTGACGGCGGCGCGCCTCGGCGAGCACCTCGGCCACCAGAGCTCGGGCCACCCCACGTCCCCCGGCCTCGGGAGCCACGAAAAGCATGTCCAGTTCACCGTCGTCCCTGAGATCGGAGAAGCCCACGAGGTGTCCGTCCAGCTCGGCCACGATCGTCCAGGCACGGGCGCGAGCGGCCGCCCAGGCCTGGGGGTCGTGCGTCGTCGGACACCATGCATCGATCTGTTCCGGGGCGTAGAACCTGGCCGCCGTGCCCCGAATCGCCGCCTCGAAGACGTTGCGGGTGGCTCCGGCATCAGCAGGCTGATAGCGCCGCAGCACCGGGTCGCTCGACTCACTCACTCCGTCAGCCTGCCAGAACGCTCTTCGGCCGACGTCGAACGCGCGTCCGTCCGCCGTCTCCCCCTACCCGCGGACGCTCGCCCCGACGTCCAAGCCCCGAGGTCGAGGTGGCGGATCGCCTTGACCATCGCTATGCGAGAAACTCCTTTCAACCACGTCCGCGCGACCTGTAGGACGCCGGGTTGACCTTCACACCGTGTCAGGGAGGAGAAAGGTGCCATGTACATCTCGGACTTCGCTCGACTCGGTCAGGTGTCGATGCGCATGCTGCGCCACTACGACGATCTTGGGCTGCTCACGCCCGATCACGTTGACCCCGGCAACGGCTATCGCTCCTACTCCCCCGAGCAGTTGCACGTTCTCAATCGCCTCGTAGCCCTCAAGGATCTTGGCTTCACCCTCGACCAGGTGCGTCGCATCATGGTCGAAGACGTCGGTCCGGACGAGCTCCGCGGCATGCTCCGCCTGCGACGGATCGAACTTGAGGACGAGGCGCGCGCCGTCGGCACCCGGCTGGCGGCGGTCGAATCGAGGCTCCGAATGATCGACAAGGAAACCATCATGTCCGCCGATTTCGTCATCAAAGCGCTGCCAGCCGTCCGGCTCGTAGCGCAGACCGCCAACCTCGAGCCCGAACAGTTGGACGACCACATTGGTCCGATGTTCGCGTCCGTCGCGGCCACCCTGCCGCCCGTTCCGGGGTCGTTCACGACCCCGATCGCCACGTACGCCGAGACCGACTCCGGCATGGACGTGGTCGTCGGGTACGCCTACCACTGGGAGCCGCCGCCCGGATCCGAGGTCGTCGACCTGCCGGCAGTGGAGGCCGTGTGCGGCGTCCATCTGGGCTCGATGGCCACGATTCGCGAGTCCTGGCAGGCCCTGCACCGCTGGATCGTCGAGAACGGGCACACCTTCGACGGCCCCTGCCGGGAGCTCTACGTCCGGACCGAGGGGGACGATCAGTCCACCTGGGTCACCGAACTCCAGCAGCCCATTCGTCGCTAGCGGACCGGTGCCGCGCTGGGTTGGTGCACGCACCCCGCCATGTGGTCGTTGACCAACCCCATGGCCTGCATGAAGGCGTAGCACGTCGTCGGCCCCACGAACTTCCACCCGCGCTTCTTGAGGTCTTTGCTCAGGCGGGTCGAGGTGGGGGTGCTGGCCGGAATGGTGCCGCGTGTGAGCTCAGCCGGACGCTCATTCGCTGGCGGCACAAACTGCCAAAAGTAGGAGTCCAAAGAGCCGAACTCAGCCACCAGTTCAAGAGCGCGCTGCGCGTTGTTGATCGTGGCTTCGATCTTGCCGCGGTGGCGGATGATGCCGTCGTCTTGGAGCAGCCGCTCCACGTCGGAGTCGGTGTACGCCGCGACAACGTCGAGGTCGAACTGCTGGAAGGCCGCACGAAACCCCTCGCGGCGCTTCAGGATCGTGTACCACGACAACCCTGACTGGAAGCCCTCAAGGCACACCTTCTCGAACAACCGGGTGTCGTCATGGACGGGCCGTCCCCACTCCCGATCGTGATAGCGCACATACATCTCGTCGGTGCCGCACCAAAAGCAGCGCCCGTTGATCAGGTCGTCGATCGTGTTGGTCATGGTTCCCCTGTCTCAGGCCTTGAGGCTAGCGATCGCGTCCAGAACAAGGTCGAGGCCGGGCGCGAACTCGCGCTCGAACGAGTAGCCCGACTGCAGCACTACCTCTTGGGTGAACCACACCATGTTCGGGTAGGCCGCCATCGCCGACCAGAGTTCGTCCCCCTGAACGAAGGCGGCCGCCTCGTCGCCGTTGCTGAACGGAACCATCAGCTGTTGCAGGACGAACCCGTAGGTGAACGCGTCCAGCAAGGCGTAAGCCAGGGCGACCTGCCGGGGGGCGAACCCGGCCGCCCGCAGGCAGGCGATGTTGGCGTCGTGAGCGGCCAAGGTCGCCGGTCCTGGCGTGAGGCGTGATTCGATGAGCGGCAGGGCCCAGGGGTGCCGGACGAGAGTGTCCCGGACGGACTCAGAGCGCAGCCTGAGCTCCGCGCGCCAATCGCCGCCAGGGCTGACCTGTCGATACTCGGCGTACACGGCGTCCACCATGGCGTCGAGGAGGGCCTCCTTGTTGGCCACGTGGTGGTACAGCGACATTGCCTCGACGCCGAGGTCTCGGGCGAGGGAACGCATGGTCAAGGCGTCAATGCCCAAGGCGTCGGCCTGCGCGACGGCGGCCTCAACGACCGAGACGCGCGTGAGCTTTCGAGGGGGCACCGGGACTCCTGGGTATTGCTTACCTTACAACGTAATGCTAGCGTCCTCGTTATTCTTACATTGTAAGTCCGAAAGGTTCCTTGAGATGACTCTTGGCGAAACGCGTCCTGCCAGCGCCC
The DNA here is from genome assembly GCA_016716635.1 of Micropruina sp. Lineage (GTDB taxonomy): Bacteria > Actinomycetota > Actinomycetes > Propionibacteriales > Propionibacteriaceae > JADJVZ01. Next base: position 509,572 of record JADJVZ010000013.1, on the reverse strand, counting down.
TCACTGAGCTTCCGCCGCTGATGGCCGCGGTGACGCGGCGCGACTACGGCGGCGCCGACCAGGTGGCCGTCGAGAACCTGCCAATCCCCCGGCCGGGACCCAAGGAGATCTCGATCCAGGTGGAGGCAGCCGGGCTCGACCGCGCGGTCTTGCACCTGCTCCACGGGCTCCCCTCGCTGATGCGCCTCGCGTTCGGGATCCGGCGTCCACGCCAACCCATCTTGGGCGGCGAAGTGGTCGGCACGGTGGTGGAGGTCGGCGCCGAGGTCCACGGACTGGCCGTCGGTCAACGGGTCGCCGGGGAGGCCCAGGGCACTTTCGCAGAGTTCGCCCTCGCGCGCCCGCAGTCGGTCGCCGCCGTTCCGCCCTCGGTCAGCACCATCGCCGCCGCCACCGTCGGGGTATCAGGCGTGACCGCCTGGGGTGCGCTCCGGGAGCAGGGCCAGGTCAGGGCCGGGGAACGCGTCCTGATTCTCGGCGCCTCGGGCGGGGTGGGCAGCTTCGCCGTGCAACTCGCCGCACTCGCCGGGGCCCACGTCACGGCGGTCTGCAGCCTCGCCAAGGCCGCCTTCGTCTCCGAGCTGGGCGCCGACGTGGTGGCCGACTACGCCACGACCGCGCTCAGCGACTTCGACGAACCCTTCGATGTCGTGATCGACATTGCGGGCAATCGTCCGCTGCGGGAAGTCCGCTCAGCACTGAGCCGTGAAGGTCGGCTGGTCATCGTGGGCGGCGAGCGCGGCGGCCGCCTGCTGGGTGGGCAGCAGCGGAACCTCGGGGCTGTGGTGCTCAACCCATTCACGTCCCAGACGCTGACCTCGCTCTTTTCCCAAACCACGACCGAGCGCCTGACGAAGGTGTTGGCCCTGATGGCCACCGGTGAGCTGCGAGCCCCGATCGACCACACCGCTCCCTTTGAAGCCGCGGCGGACGCCCTGCGGGCCATGGAGTCGGGACACCTTCGAGGCAAGGTGGTCCTCATCCCCAAGGCCGCAGGGTAACGCCACTCCGGCAGCTACCGGGACCGGCCCATCCAGTTGGCCAGGCGCTCGGTCGGAGCGGCGTCGGCCGCGGGCTCGATGGCGTCCGCGAAGGGCATCATCGGCGGACGCTCGGCAGGCAGGGCATTCTTCATGAACGCCAGCACGGGCTCGACGAGATCGGCGGGCGCCTCGGCGTCTTGGCCGGTCGCGACGGCCAAGTCCCAGCCGTGGGTGAGGTTCTCCTCGGTGTACATCATCACGGCCACACCACCGGGGACGACCCCGATCGGATGAACGACCGTCCGACTGCCCAGTTCCTCCGGCGTCCACGCCGCCCACGCCGGACGAGACTCGGCGAACGCCGCCCGGAAGGTGTCGGCCACGTCACCGGCGGGCAGCGGCAGTTCGCGCGGCGCGCCCTCGACCGTCCCGACGGTGGCGAGCAGCAACGTCCGCTGCTGCACGGCGAGCAGGTGCTCGACCAATGCGGTCACGTCGTACTCGGTGCAGGGCGTCGGGTTGTGCCACTGGTCATCGCGGACGCCGGCGATCAGCTCGGCCAGCCAGTCTTGGGCGCGGATCAGGGACGGACGGAAATCGGCGGGAGCAGTCATGAGAGAACCTTCTTCACAAACGGATCAATGGGTGATGAGACTCATCCTGGTGGGGGATACCTGACACCTCTTGTCATATTTTCCTGTCATTCTTGAAACATGCGCGCCGATCGTTTGCTCCAGGTGGCAGCCCTGCTGCGCCAACACGGACGCATGAGCGCCACCGACCTGGCCCGACGGCTCGAAGTCACGCCGCGGACCATCGCTCGCGATATAGAGGCCCTCTCCGCCGCGGGCGTTCCTGTCTACGCCGAACGCGGACGCCTCGGCGGCTACGCCTTGGTGGCCGGGTTTCGCCCTGACGCCGAGGCCCTGGCGGTTGATGAAGCGGGTGCCCTCTTCGTCGCCGGCGGCGCGCACGTCGCCGGGGCCCTCGGGCTGGGTGACGAGTTTGCCCGGGCCCTCCGCAAGCTCGCTTCCAGCCTGCCCAGCGCCCACCTTGACCGGGTCGGCGGCCTGCTCGATCGCCTGGTCATTGATCCCGGCGGGTGGGGCACGGGCGCCGTCCGCACGCCGCCGGCCATGCGCGCGGTCTTCGCCGCCGTCCAGTCGGATCAGCGCCTTCGCGTGAGCTATCGGCCGCGCGGAGAATCCCGTGGCAGCGAACGCGTGCTCGACCCGTGGGGCCTCGTCCTGGCGGCGGACACCTGGTACCTCGTGGCGGGCGACCGCGGCACGAACCACGCCTACCGCGTCGATCGGATGGAGGCCGCCGAGCTTCTCGACGAGCCCACCGACCGTCCTGAACGCCTGGACGTCCTGCGCCTGTGGCACGAGCTCCGCGCCGAATGGCAGGCGCTGCCCAGCCACCCGATCGTCCTGTCGGTCGCGCGCGCCCAGGCGGATCTCGTCCAACGCACGCTGCGGCTGGTCCTCATGGGCGAACCCACGGTGGTCGACCACGGCGGCGACCGGGTCGAGATCCGGGCCGAGGTCAGTACCCTGCGTGGCAGCGTCGGCGTCCTGCTCGGCTTCGGGAACTGGGTCGAGGCGGTCTCCCCGCCCGAGCTTCGCACCCTGATGGTCGAGATCGCCGACCAGGCCCGCGCCGTCCACGTTTCGCACCCCGACGCCTAGAACTCTCGCCCCCTCACCGGCTAGCGTCGCGGCATGGCAGGCACCCCCCACGATGGTCCCGAACCGCGCGAGTTCCTCAACGTCGATCTAGCCGGCGCGAGATTCCTCCGGACGAATCTCGCCGGCGCGGTGATGCGCGGCGTCAACGCGGACGGACTGTCGGTCGACGACCCGTGGCTGTACGAAGGCGGGTCGCTGGTCGTCAACGGGGTCGACGTGGCCCTCTTCGTCGATTCCGAGTTGAACCGCCGCTTTCCGGGGCGCTCGCTTCGCCGCGCGTCCAACCCCGAGGGGCTCCGGGAGGCCTGGACATCCCTCGAAAGCACCTGGGCCGCCACGGTCGAACGTGCCCAGCGCATGCCCGCGGGGACGGTAGACGCCTCCGTCGGCGGGGAGTGGACGTTCGCCCAGACCTTGCGGCACCTCGTGATGGCCACGGACGTCTGGCTCCGGCGGGCGGCGCTGCAACTTGACGAGCCGCTGCATCCGATCGGACAGCCCCACGCCGAATACGCCGAGGACGGCAACGACCTGGCCGTCTTCTCGTTCACTGATCCCAGCTTCGATGACGTGCTCGCGGTCAGGGCCGAGAGGCAGGCGATGGTCCGCGGGTTCCTGGCGCAGGTCACCCCGGCGCAGCTGCAAGAGGAACGCCAAAACCCCTGGTGGCCAGTCCAAGTGACCGTGCTCTCCTGCGTCCAGACGATCCTCGAGGAGGAATGGGAGCACCACCGTTACGCCGTCCGTGATCTCGACGCGATCGAGTCCGCGACCTGAAGGACCCGGGTTGGGAGTGCGAGCGTCCCCCTGGGGACGTCCGGACCCCAAACGCACCCGTGACCGCGTAGTCTCCGCCCCAACGACCGACCAAGGAGCCCCGATGGATGCCGCCTTTTGGATCACCACCCTCATCGTGGTGGCCACCCCGGGCACCGGCGCGGTCTACACCGTCTCCACCGGGCTCGCCCGGGGCCGCCGCGCCAGCCTCATCGCCGCGTTCGGCTGCACGTTGGGGGTGCTGCCGCACATGCTCGCGGCCATCACCGGCCTGGCCGCGCTGCTGCACGCCAGCGCGATCGCGTTCCAGACCTTGAAATACCTCGGGGTCGCCTACTTGGTTTACCTCGCGTGGCAGACCTGGCGCGACCACAGTCTGCTCAGCGTGGACGATGCCGCGGAACCCGTCGGCGACTGGGCGATCGTCCGGACGGCCGTCCTGATCAACGTGCTCAACCCCAAGCTGACGCTGTTCTTCTTCGCCTTTTTGCCGCTATTCGTCCACCCCGGGTTGGGCGAGGCATGGGTCCAGATGGTTGGGCTGAGCGGGCTGTTCATGGCCGCCACGTTCGCGGTGTTCGCCGTCTACGGCGTGCTCGCTGCGTCGGTGCGCCACCAGGTGCTCGAGCGTCCGCGGGTGCTGACCTGGCTGCGCCGCACGTTCGCGGTCACCTACCTCGCCCTGGCCGGCAGGCTTGCCCTGCCCGAGTAGGCGTTTCGCTACCCTCGGTAGCGCCGGTAACCCTTGGCCGCCTTCTTAAGTCCGACTAAGTTGGATCTATGACGAGGACACAGCGTCTGATGTGGGCGGCTTACATCGACGAGCTCGGCCCGCCCGACACCATCCGGTATGGCGCCCTGCCCGTCCCCGAACCGGGGCCGACCGATGTGCTGGTCCGGGTGCATGCCGTCGCTGTGAATCCGGTGGACACGATGATCCGCTCGGGCCGTTACCGAACGCTCGTGGACTTCCCCTTTGTGATCGGCCGCGACCTCGTCGGACGGGTCGCCGAAGTGGGCTCGCAGGTGACCGGCTTCGCGATCGGCGATCCGGTGTGGTGCAACAGCCTCGGCCACGACGGGCGCCAAGGAGCCGCCGCCCAGTACGCGCTCGTGGCCGCCGACCGGCTCTACCCACTCGCTCCGGGAGCCGACCCGATTGAACTCGTCGCCGTGGCGCACCCGGCCGCAACCGCGTACCTGGCGCTGACGGTCCACGCCGACCTACAACCCGGCGAGACGGTGCTGATCGCCGGGGCAGGCGGCCACGTCGGACGCGCGGCTACCGTGCTGGCCGCCCACGCCGGGGCCAAGGTGATCGCCACAGCATCGGCCGACGACCTGGACGATTGCCTCTCGCTGGGCGCCGCAGAAGCCTTCGACTACCACGATCCCGACCTGCCGCGCCTGATACGGGAGGCCGCACCGCACGGTGTGGACGTCCACCTGGACACCTCCGGTCACCACGACTTCGTCCTCGCCGCGAGCCTGCTCGCTCGCCGGGGCCGGGTCATTCTCATGGCGGGCAGAGGCGAGCGTCCGGCCTTCCCGGTGCGGGAGCTCTACATCAACGATGCCAGCGTGCTGGGGTTCGTCATCTCCAACGCCACGACGGACGAACTTGCCGCCGCCGCGGAGGAGATCAACGCCCTCGTCGACGAAGGACTCATGGCGCCGCGCCTCATCGAGGACCTGCCCCTGAGCGACGCAGCCACCGCTCACGCTCGCCTCGAGACCGGGCAGGCCCGCGGCGTCCGGCTGATCCTCGAACCCCCGAACGAGGAGCTCTAGCGCGACTCGTTCACCAGCGGCCTCGGAGCCGGCCAGCATCCTCAGCTGAGGCGGGTCATTTCCACGGTCACGAACATGTGCGAGGTGCGTCCGCCGGTGAAGATCCCCATGATCGGGGCGACGTCGGCGTAGTCACGTCCGACGGCCACCTCGACGTGCAGGTCGCCAGGAACGATGTTGTTGGTCGGATCAAAGCCGCGCCAACCGCCGTCCCACACCTGGATCCAGGCGTGGGATTCGCCCGCGTAGGGAACCCCCACCTCGCCACCGGAGCGCTTCGGCATCACGTAACCAGACACGTACCGGGCGGGGACGCCCGCCAGCCGCAATGCCCCGATCGCCAGGTGTGCCATGTCCTGGCACACCCCCGATCGGCTCTCCCACGCCTCCGCGCCCCGCGTTTGGACGTTCGTCGCCCCGAACACGTAGCGCATCTCCCCGTGGATCAACGCCACCACCCGGCGCGCGAAGTCGTACGGCGTCGCGGTGGTCTTGCGCAGTCCGGCCACGATCGCCGCCAGGTCAGCCGTGGGCGCCACGCGATCGGCCATTTCGAGCATTTCGCAGTGCCGATCGGCGACCGAGGGGGTGGCCAGGTCGTCCCAGGAGAGGGTCGGTCCGTCGATGGCGTTCCGGTCGATGTCCACCGTGCTGTTGGCGACGACGGTCAGCGCCTCGTGGCGTTCGAACACCTCGAAAGCGGTCACCTGGGTGCCCCAGTAGTCGGTGTAGTTGTACGTCCACGGGACGGGCGACACCTCGATCTTGCTATGCAACACCTGCTGTTCATGCGTGGAGCGGGGCACCATCCGAACCTCGTTGAAGGACGACGTGGCGTGACCGTCGTAGCCGTAGCCCGTCGAGTGGACGATTCGCAGCGTGGCGCTCATGAGGCCTCCTCCTCGTAGCCGCCGGCGTGCCATTCGGCCGCGACGGCCCCCTCGAAGTAGCGCCGCGAGATGACCTCGTTGGCGTCGGCGCAGGTCTGCTGGAGAGCGGCCATCCGGTCGGGCAGGTCGACCAGAATGGACGCGCGAGTGCGGTATTCGAGCTCCGCACGGGCCCGTCCGAGCAGCCGGACGGCATCGTCGTCGAAGCCCCGACGATCCGCCCCGTCGAGCAGGTCGTGGGCGCGGATCGCGGTGTCGAGCGTCCGCATGATCGAGCGCGGAAACAGCCGGTCGAGCAGCAGAAACTCGGCCGCTTCCTGGTTCGAATCCTGGTCGTGGCTGCTCAACACGAAAGCGTGGTGGCCGCCGCAGGCACGCAGGGCGGTCGTCCACGCGGTCGGGGAGATGCTCGAGGCCGCGGCCGACACGAGCCGTGCGGTCATGTCGACCCGCTCGGTGCTGCGTCCGAGGACGAAGAAGTACCAGCCCTGATCGTGGCGCATGGTCGACTCGGCAGTCGCGGAGATGATGGCGCACCGCTCCCGCACCCACTTGAACGCCGAGGCCGGACGATTGCCCCGCAACTCCCCGGCCCGCACCGCGTTCCAGGTGGCGTTGATGCTCTCCCACATCTCGGTCGGGACGGTTTCCCGCGACCGCCGGGCGCTCTCCCGCATGCCCTGCAGCGCGGACACGATCGAGCTCGGCGAGGCCGGATCGTTGCAGAGCGTCTCGACCATGGCCGACTCGTCGGCAGCGTCGTCCGGCTCGATGCCCATCACAGTAAGCAGCAGGCGAGCGGCGGCGGATCGGTCCACCACCGGATCTTCGACCGCCAACTGCAACTGGACGTCCAGCAGCCGTGCGGTGTCTTCGGCGCGCTCCAGGTAGCGTCCGATCCAGTACAAGGATTCGGCGATGCGGCTCAGCATGCTGCCACCTCCTGTTGAACTTGTTGTTGTTGTTGCTGTTGTTGCTGTTCGAGTTGGGCCTGCTCGGGCAAGTGCGCGGCCACGCTGCGCGCCCGGGGATGGACGATCGTCGTAGCGGCGGCGGGCAGCGGACGCGGGGCCGGCGTGGGTTCCACGTCGGTGCCGTCGCCCTCGGCCAGCACCCAGGTGTCCTTCGACCCGCCCCCTTGGCTGGAGTTCACGATCAGCTGACCCTCGGCCAGCGCGACCCGCGTGAGGCCGCCCGGAAGCACCCAGATGGAGTCGCCTTGATTCACCGCGAACGGACGAAGGTCCACGTGGCGCGGGGCCATCCGGCCGTCGATGAAGGTCGGGACAGTCGACAACTGCACCACCGGTTGGGCGATCCAGCCCCGCGGATCCGCGAGGAGCTGGCGGCGCACCTCATCGAGCTCACGGCGACTCGCCTTCGGACCGATGACGATGCCCTTGCCGCCGGAGCCGTCAACGGGCTTCACCACCAACTCGTTGAGCCGGTCGAGCACCTCTTCGCGGTGCCCGGCGTCCTCGAGGCGCCAGGTGTCCACGTTCGGGAGCACCGGCTCCTGGCCGAGGTAGTAGCGGATCAGATCCGGCACGTAGGTGTAAATGAGCTTGTCATCGGCCACTCCGTTACCGACCGCGTTCGCCAGCGTGACGTTGCCGGCGCGGGCGGCGTTGACCAGCCCAGCGCAGCCCAGCAGCGAGTCGCCCCGAAAATGCACCGGGTCGAGAAACTCATCGTCCACGCGTCGGTAGATCACGTGCACCTGCCGCAGTCCGTTTGTCGTCCGGACCATCACCCGTCCGCCACGGCACACCAGGTCGCGTCCCTCGACGAGCCGAACGCCCATCATCCGCGCCAACACCGCGTGCTCGAAGTAGGCGGAGTTGTAGACCCCGGGGGTCAGCACGACCACCGTCGGATCGGAGACGCCGCTCGGGGCGGCCGCCCGCAACGCCGCCAACAGGTGCGCGGGGTAACTGCGCACCGGACGGATCTGATGGTCCGCGAAGACCTCCGGAAGGGCGCTGGAAAGGGCGCGGCGGTTCGACATCACGTAGGAGACCCCAGAGGGCACCCGCACGTTGTCTTCCAGCACCCGAAAGGTGCCAGCGCCGTCCCGGACCAGGTCGATCCCGGCCACGTGGATGCGGACTCCGTTAGGGGGCGTCAGCCCGGCCACCACCCGGTGGAAGTGCGGCGAGGTCGTGACGACCGACCGCGGGATCACCCCAGCCGCGAAGGCGTCCCCGGGCCCGTAGACGTCGTCCAAGAACCGCTCCAACGCGCGCACTCGCTGCGCGACGCCGATCTCCACCGTCGCCCAGGAGGCGGCGTCCACCAAGCGCGGCACCAGGTCGAGGGGGAACGGCCGCTCCTCGCCCCCGATGTCGAAGGTCACCCCTTGCTCGGTGTAGGTGTGCGCCAAAAACTCGGCGCGCGCCCGCACCTCGGCCGGGTTCAGCTCGGACAGGCGCTGGTGGACGACGTCGTACCCAGGACGAGTTGCGTCAGCACTCGAGGGCTCGAACATCTCGTCGAAGGTCCCCTCGAGCGCGTCGTATCCAGCGAATAGCGTGCTCACGTTCGGGAGCGTAGGTTCGCTTCGTTACACCCGCGTTACCCCGCGATTCCAGCCAGAAACCGGGTTTGTTGCGCTAGTGCGGCAGGTGCTGGGCGTCGATCGTCCGATGGGTGTCGGCGTACAGCCGCGCGGCGGCGGCCAGGTCGTGCGAAGCGACCGATGTCTCGGCGGGTCGCCGATACGCGGCGTACGTGCCGAGCCCGAACGCTGCAACAAAACACGCGCTCAAACCCCTGCAAGGCCCCAAAAGGGGCAGATTGGCGGGTCGAGCGCGTGTTTTGTTGCAGTAAGGTGCCGCGATGGCTCAGGCCGTGGGCCCGACCACGACCGGACGCCCGGCCTTCACCCAGGCGCCGGTGCCGCCCTCAACGTTGATGGCGTCAAAGCCTTGAGCGACCAGCACGTCAACCCCGACGCGGCTGCGTCCGCCGCCTTGGCAGATGACATAGATGGGCTCGCCCTTCGGCAGCTCGGCCGACCGCGCACCGACGAAGGCCAGGGGGATGGTGACGGCGCCGGCGACGTGGCCGTTCACGTACTCGTGCGGCTCGCGGACATCGACGATGGTGATCCCCGAGTCGACCAGGGCCGCGAAGTCGTCGTTGGTGATGGTCAACATGTGCGGTGGGTCCTTTCGAGGACGTCAGAGTCGTCGCCACCTTAGATACCCCCCGCGAGCCTGGGCAATCCGCCGTCCCACAGCGGGTCTCGCCGCAATCCTCGGCATGGCGCCCTTCCTCGCGGTTGTCGGCTCCCGCGACACCGCGACGCACGACGGAACAGCCCCGCGGGGTCGAAGGTCGTGACCCTCGCGGGCTTATGGTGAGGCACCACGCACCACCAACCAAAGGGGGGCACCGTGAAGACCATCCGACTAGGAATTATGGGTCGTTCCCGGAAAGAGAACGAGAAGCGGCTGGCGCTGCACCCCGCGCATCTCCATCGCATCCCGGACAACATTCGTGATCAGGTCTTCTTGGAGCAGGGATTTGGCAAATCGTTCGGTTTCACCGACGCGCAGCTCGCCCCCTGGGTGGGCGGCCTCCTGCCACGCGAGGCGCTCATCGCCGAGTGCGACGTGATCCTGCAACCCAAGCCGTTGCTCGACGACGTCACCGAACTGCGCTCTGGCCAGGTGTTATGGGGCTGGCCGCACTGCGTCCAGGACGAGGCGCTGACCCAAGCTGCCATCGACCGGCGCCTCACGCTGATTGCGTTCGAGGCGATGAATCACTGGAACTCCGACGGCTCGTTCGGCCTCCACGTCTTCCACAAGAACAACGAGTTGGCCGGCTACTCGTCCGTGCTGCACGCCATGACGTTGAACGGCAGCACTGGCGACTACGGACGCCGACTGCGCGCCGTGGTGATTGGCTTCGGCGCCACCGCCCGCGGCGCGGTCACCGCGCTGAACGCCCTGGGGATCCACGACGTGGACGTGCTCACCACCCGCGACGCGGCGGCCGTCGCCTCACCCATCCCGTCGGCGCGGATCATCCACTTCGGCGTCGATGAGACCAACGCCCTGCTGAACTCCGTCGACACCGATGACGGCCCCGAGCCCCTGGTCGGCTTCCTGGGTCAGCACGACGTCATCGTCAACTGCGTCTTGCAGAATCCCAACGCGCCGCAGATGTTCCTCACCGACGCCGACCTTCCGGCCCTGGCGCCCGGCACCCTGATCGTGGACGTGTCCTGCGATGAGGGCATGGGGTTTAGCTGGGCGCGTCCCACGACGTTCGCCGAACCCACCTTCACCGTGGGCGACAACGTCGTGTACTACGCCGTCGATCACAGTCCGTCCTACCTGTGGAACTCCGCGACGTGGGAGAACAGCGAGGCGCTGCTGCCGTGGCTCGCGCCCGTCATGGGTGGTCCGGGGGTCTGGGACGAGCAACCCACCGTGCAGCGGGCGATCGAGATTCGGGACGGGGTCATCCAGAACCCCGCGATCACGGCCTTCCAAGGACGCGAGGACACCTACCCGCACGCCAGAACCGGCCCCTCCGTGGCCTTGCCGACGCCGCCCGACCACGGATTCGTCACGCCCCTCCCCCACCCGGCGTTCGAGGTGCGGTAGCGCTCGCGGCGGGACGGGGCACCGATCCGGGCGCCAGCAAGGGCCCAGCACCCGGAAGACATGCGGACGGGCTAGGACGCCCCGATCAGGCGCCGGGCGGATCGGACGTCCGGCCCCAGGCGCTCGACCCGCGCCAGCAGGTCGTCCCCGGCCGCCTCCAGACCCGCGTCGGTGAGCGGAGCCAGCGCGTCCATGATGAACAACGTGGTCGTGGTGGCGTCGGAGAGCCCGGTGCGGCGGGCCTGGCGCCAGTTCCACCGGCGGCAGGTGACCCCGGCGTCGTCGCACCAAATCACCTCGCCGACCTCGGGGTGCTCGACGATCGACTCACCGCCCGCGACCGTGTCGAATTGCTCGCTGCCGGTGGCCACGGCCAGGCGGGGGGCGCCGACATAGCGGTGGAGATCCTCCCCGCCGAGCGGGATCAGGTGCTGCACGGAGACCGCGTTGTAGATGTCGGTGAGGCGGTTCACCCGCGGCAAGCCGTCCTCGGCCCGCCGCAGCAGCGCCTCCAAGCTGTTGCGGGTGCGCTGCGGCTTGGCCCCGAACGCCCGGTAGGCCTCCCGCCACGAAGCGACGTGCGGGACGAGTTCGGCCGGTACCTCGGCGAGCAGGGCGCGCGCACTCGCCTCGGCCGCGACCAGTTGCGCCTCGCTGTCGTCGTCGCTCAGCCGCGGGACGATACCCGCCACCGCCAGCAGCAGCACCCGGTAGTCCGGACGAAGGTCGAAGATCGCCGGGTCGACGACGGCCCCGGCCAAAACGGCCGACAAGTCTTCTGCGGTGGGCATCGAACCTCGTTCCCAGTCGGGCGTGCGGCGAGACCGCGCGCTCAGGGGTCCATCCAATCGTTCCGGGAGGTCGTCCGTCACGCGTCCACGGCCACGGGCGTGGCGGCCACCGCGGTGGTGACGGGCGTCCGGTCGGACACCCCGCGGACGAGGAGCCACACCCCCACCGACGCCTCCCACAAGGCGATGGGGAGCGCGGCCAGCCCGGCGACAGGGGAGACCTGATCCAGCACGCCGAAAAGGGTGCCCAGGGCCGACGCGGCGAGCAGCGGCGCGCCGATCAAACCCAGCAGCGGGATGAGGCGCGGCACGAGGCGGGCTTGGTACAGCACGCTGCCGAGCAGGAGCGCGTTCACGGCGGGCATGAGCCCCGGCCCGAGCAGGAAGGTGGCGTCATGGACGCTGACCAGAGCGTGCGCCGCGCCCAGACCCGCGGGGTCACCGCCCGCCCGGCCCCACGACACAAGGGCCAACATCGCCACGACCCCGAGCATGATCAGGCCCGCCTCGACAGTGCGGGAGGCCACGAAACCGAGTGCCCGCAGCTCCCCGTGAGGGCGGACGATCGGATAGAGCGCGACCGCTGTGCCGACGCACGAGGCCGCCAGCACGATCTCGATCACCGCCGCCCACAGCAGCGGACGCTGGCCACCGGTTGCCAGCAGCCCCAGGTCTTTGAGAATCGGCGCCTTCAAGAGCAGCGGCGGAATCGAGGTCACGAAGGTGACGAGGTAGAGCGCGCCAGCGATCAGAGCGGCTTTGCGGGTGGGGGTCATGAGCGGATCTCCCGGTAGGTGTACGGCGTACACCCGAGGGTAGGTGTACGGTGTACACATGTCAACCGAGCGGCCTCGCCTCACCCGCGACCGAGTCCTCGCGGCGGCCATCGCCCTCGCGGATTCGTCCGGCATCGACGCCCTCAGCATGCGGAGCCTCGCGGCCGACCAAGGCGTCGTCCCCATGGCCCTCTACAAGCACGTGGCCGGCAAGCAGGAGCTCCTCGATGGCATGGTCGACGCCGTGTTGACGGGCCTGCCGCCGCTGCCTGGGGGTAGCGAGTGGCGGCCCCGCCTGCGCGAGCGGATCCTCGCCACGCGCGCGACCCTGCTCGCCCACCCTTGGGCGCCCAGCGTCATCGAGACCCGGACGCACGCCTCCCCCATCGTTCTGACCTACATGGACGAACTGATGGGCATCTTCCGGACGGGCGGCTTCTCCGCCGAACTCACCCACCTGGCGATGCACGCCCTGGGCATCCGCATGTGGGGCTTCACCCGCGAGGTCTTCCCGACGCCCGCCACGCCCGCCGACCCGGAGCAGCGCGCGGCCATGCTGGCGCAGTTCCAAACCCAGTTCCCGCACATCGTCGAGATCGCCACGGCCACCGCAGGCCACCCCGGATCCGAGACGGCCGGTTGCGATGCGCAGGTCGAGTTCGAGTTCTCCTTGGACGCGCTGCTCGACGGCCTCGCTCTTCGCCTGGCCGAGCAGAAAGCGTCCGCCGCCAACTCAGCCCGGGGCCGCCAGCGCAGCGCATCGCCTCGATGACCAAGGCGCTGCGGCGGCGAGAAATAGCTACTTGAGCAGGTGGGCCACAGCCTCGGCGACCCGTCCGGGATCCTCGGAGAACAAGAGGTGGCCTGACCAGGGCACCACGACAGGGGTGACGCCCACCATGTCGACGGACGCGTCGCGCAGTTGCGCCGAGGGAAAGAAGACGTCCTCCGCACCGACGATCACCCCGACCTTCCGGCCACGCCACCGCTCCAGCGTCGGCCGCGGACATGCGTCCGGCGCCAGCGTGAGGCGGCTGGTCTGCGCGACCAAGGTCATCCATTCGACATGTTCCGGCAAGGGATGCCGTCCTGTCGCAGCCATCCAGGAAAGAAGGGAATGGGAGGCACCGGCGCTCCGTTCTAGCGACCAGCGCAGGCCAAGAGCAGCCATCCGGAACGATGGGTGGACGGCCATCAGCCCGCCCGGACTCACGAGGGCGAGGGCCTCCACCAGGTCGGGCGGCGCCAGCAACGCGACGGCGGCCCCCCGCGAGAGCCCCACCAAAACAATGCGAGCATCTGGGTGGGCCCTCCGCGCGGCCAGCAGCACCTCACGCACCCAGGGACCGTGCTCGCCGAGGCGATCCGGACGACCTGCCGCGCTCAACCCTGGCTGGCCAGGAAGATCCACCGCCCACACGCGGCAACTCGCCGCCAGGGCGTCGATCAAGGGCAGGCTCGTGCTGGCGTTGTAGTTGGCGCCGGGGAGATAGACACACAGGTCCGGCCCGTCGCCAGCCTCAACTATCGCCGTCGGACCAAGGCTGGTCTCCAACTCGCGCACCGTGTGAGGGGTGGACCACTCGCTCAGCACCTTCTGGCACCAGGCTCGCACTCGACCCGCGCCGGCGTGGTTCCGGTAGGTGTCCCTCATGCGCCAACCCTAGCCAGAGGAAGGTCGCCTCCCGCTCTGGGGCTCGACGGCAAGGTGGATCGTGGTGGCGGCGGGCCGCCCCCCTCTTTCCCGACTTTGCTGGCGTTAGCCGTGTTTGCTGGCGATATTTCGCCAGCAAACACGCTTGTCGCCAGCAAAGTCTAGGGGGGCGGCCGGGTCGGGGATTTGGTCAGGAATTGGTCGGGGATGGCGTCGGGGACGGCGTCGTGAGTCCACTTAGGATGGCCTGCAAGGTTTGGGTGGTGCCTGCCGCCACGCGGACGGTCGCGAGCTCGTCGCCGCGGGTTGCGCCCTGGTTCACGATGGCCACAGGCTTTGCTGATTTGGCCGCATGCCGGACGAACCGCAGCCCCGACATCACCGTCAGCGACGAGCCGGCGACCACCAATGCCTCGGCCTCATCGACCAACGCGTAACATTCCGCGACCCGTGGTAGCGGAACTGATTCGCCGAAGAACACCACGTCCGGTTTGAGCAGGCCGCTGCACAGTTCACAGGCGGGGACGATGAACCCTTCCGGATCGTCGATGTCGGCATCCCCGTCCGGACGCAGTTCGGCCGACCCCGCCGGAATCGTCCCGGTGATCTCCGGGTTGGCGGCTTCTAACCGCAGTTGCAAGGTCGACCGCGACGAGAGATCCCCGCAGTCCATGCAGATCACCCGATCGATCAAACCGTGTAGGTCAACAACCCGGCGACTGCCCGCCGCCGAGTGCAGGCCGTCCACGTTCTGCGTGATCACGGGCACGCCGAGGGCGGCGAGAGCCTCGTGCCCGCCGTTCGGCACGGCCGTGCCGAAGCTTCGGTAACCCATCAGCGAACGCGCCCAGTAGCGGCGCCGAGCCTCGGGGCGGCGCATGAAGTCGGCGTATTGGATCGGATTGGTCGCCCGCGCGTTCGGGCCGCGGTAGTCGGGGATCCCCGAGTCGGTCGACAGCCCGGCTCCGGTCAACGCCACCCAGCGCCGCCCGGCCACGAGGTCGACGAGGCGCTCGACCTCGGAGGTGGTGGGCTGTTGCACGACGCCCAAGGTAGCGCCTCGCGCCAGCGCCGACGCTCCTTCTTAGGGGCATGATGGAGGCATGCTCGACTGGTGGACGCACAACGCGTGGGCGATCTGGGTGATCGCCGCGGCGATCCTGGCTGTGGCGGAAGTGACCACGATGGACTTCACACTCCTGATGCTCGCCGCGGGGGCACTTGCCGGCGGGGCGGCGGCCTTCCTGTTCCCGGGCGCCTGGATCCTGCACGCCGTGGTCGCGGTCGTCGTCATGGCCCTGCTGCTGGCCGTGCTGCGTCCGACGTTGTTGAAGAAGGTCCGCAACGCCCCCGGTTACCGCTCCTCGCTCGACACGCTCGTTGGCAGCACCGGACCCGCGCTCATCGAGATCACGGCGACCGCGGGCGAGGTGAAGATCGGGGGCGAGGTCTGGACGGCCCGCAGTTACGACGGCTCCCTCATCCCGGAGGGGACGCAGGTCGAGATCTTCTCCGTCGACGGCACGACCGTCCAGGTGTACCCCAAAGCCCACAACCCCGAACTTCGCTGATCGTTCGACCCCGTCCCGACCTACCCTGGAAGGGAAGAAGGAGCCTCACCATGCCCGCGTTCATCATTCCCCTCATCTTGCTCATCGTGGCCATCGCGGCCGTCTGGGCCTCGGTTCGGCTGGTCCGCCAGCAGCAGGTGGCGATCGTTGAGCGGCTCGGAAAATTCCGTCGGACGCTCGCCCCGGGCCCCCACCTCTTGATGCCGATGGTCGACACCGTCCGCTACACGATGGACATGCGCGAGATGGTCGTCCCCTTCCCGCCGCAGGGTGTCATCACTGAAGACAACCTGATGGTCAGCATCGATTCCGTCATCTACTTCCAGATCGTCGATCCGGTGAAGGCCGCCTACGAGGCCCAGAACTACATTCAGGCGATTGAACAGCTGACCATGACCACGTTGCGCAACATCATCGGCGGCATGGATCTGGAGCAGACGCTCACTAGCCGCGAGGAGATCAACGCCAAGCTGCGCGCGGTGCTGGACGAGGCCACCGGCAAGTGGGGCATCAAGGTCAACCGTGTGGAGCTGCGCTCGGTCGAGCCGCCCGCCACGATCCGGGACGCCATGGAAAAGGGTGCCCGCGCCGAGCGCGACAAGCGCGCCGCCATCCTTCTGGCCGAAGGCCAGCGCCAAAGCCAGATCCTGTCGGCCTCGGGCGAGCGCGAATCGCTGATCCTGCGGGCCCAAGGCGAACGCGAGTCGCAGGTGCTGCGCGCCCAGGCCGAGCGGCAGTCGAAGATGTTGCGCGCCGAGGGTGAGGCCCAGGCCATCACCACGGTGTTCAACGCGATCCACGCCGGGCAGCCCGACCAGGCGCTGCTGGCCTACCAGTACATGCAGATGCTGCCGCAGATCGCCCAGGGCACCGCCAACAAGGTGTGGGTCATCCCGAGCGAGGTCAACGAGGCGCTCAAGGGACTCGGCAAGATGGCCGGCGATCTCGGACGCGACTTCGGTGCCACCGATCCCTCGAACTTCGCCGCGCCCGCCAAGGTGGACGTCTTCGCCGAGATCGCCGCCCAGAAGGCTGCGGCCGAGGCCGAATCCCGCAAGACCGTCCAGGACGCGATCAACGAGGCCCAACTGTTGGAAACCAACGCCCGCCGGCGGCTGGCCTCCCCGGAGGAGCAACTGGCGATCGACGCGGCACAGTTCGCCGCGCCGACGTCCGACGTCGCGCCCGTTGCCGAGCCCGAGGCGCAGGCCTGACAGGGTCCCGACTTGCCACACGAGCCCCGCGTGGCACACAGTCGAAGGATGCGTAGTTACCCCGACTGGGTCGTGGACCTGGACGACGAGTGGCTAGCGCGCCGCTTTGGACGCGAGACGTGGCTGCGTGGGCGTACCTACGCCGCCCAGGGACGCGTGACCTCCGTCTCTGTGGGCGGTGACCAAACTCTGGTGCAGGCGATGGTCCGCGGCATGAGCCAACGACCGTACGTGGTTGTCATTCGGGTGGTCGCACAGACCCCCGTGCTCGCTCTGGCGACGAGTTGCTCGTGTCCCGTCCGCGGCGACTGCAAGCATGCGGTGGCGGTATTGCTGCACCTGCGTGAGGTCGCCGCGCAGGCCCGCACACCGCATTGGGCGCGCGTCCTCGGCGCCGTGACCGCCCCTCTGCGGGCCGATCGTCCAGCCGAGGCGCCGCTGGCGTTGGAGTTCACGCTCACCACGTCCGGGACGTTGGCGCTGCGGCCTCTCATCCGCGGCGCAAAGGGCGCCTGGATCAAGACCGGCGTCTCCTGGGACGCCCTGGCGGACTTCCGCGGCGTCTACGACCAGGCGCAATCCCGGGCCCTGATAGAGCTGCGCCGCGCTGCCGAGCGCGAGGCCGGACGCCGGCCGATGAACTACTACAGCTATCGGACCCCCGACACCCTCGATCTCGCGGCGATCGGCCCCCTCGTGTGGGAGCTGCTCACCGGGGCGATGGCCGCCGGGGTGACCTTCGTGAGCGGACGCGGAACCCCCGCCGTCAGCTTCGAAGCCCCGGTCACGGCCACCGTCGAGATCGAGGAGGGTACCGACGGCGGTCTGCGCCTGCGGGGCCTGGCGGAGCAAGACGGTCGACCCCTGGTGCTCACGCGCCGCAATGTGCTGGGCGACCCCGGTCATGGCGTGATCCTGTTGAGCCCCGAATACGTCCGCCTGGCACCCTTCGTCACCCCGTGGACGCCCGCCGTCCGAACCATGCTGCTCGACGCGCCCACGCTCGACATCCCGGTCGAGGACGTCGGCTCCTTTCTCGGGGGTTACTACCCGTTGCTGCGCCGCCAGGTGCCGGTCCGCCTCGGCGAGAACGTCACTTTGCCCGAGCCGTCCCCACCCCGCCTCACCTTGGACGTCACCAACGAGCCCGGGCACCTCACGCGGCTGCGTTGGGGCTTCGTCTACGGGCTCGGCGACCGGGAGGTCCGGGTCAAGGTCGCCTGGGGAACAGACCAGTTCGCCGTCCGCGACGCTGTGGCGGAGGCCCAACTTCTCGAGACGCTGCCGCCCTCGATGGTTGGGCCCGACGGGCGCCCGGCCCGCGAATCGGTGCTGACCGGCCTCGCCACGATCGAGTTCGCGACCGACTGGCTGCCCGTCTTCCAAGCGCGCGATGACATCGTCGTCACCATCTCCGGCGACGCCACCGACTACCGCCAAGCGGTCGAAGCGCCGCTGGTGAGCCTCAACCTCACCGACGCCGCTGACGGCTCCCGCGACTGGTTCGACCTGTCGGTCGACATCAGCATCGACGGCCAAAAGGTTGCCTTCGCGGACCTCTTCCGCGCCCTCGCCGTGGGCGAGGATCACCTTGTGCTCGACTCCGGCACCTGGTTCACCCTCGATCGTCCAGAGTTCGATCAGCTTCGGACGCTCATCGCCGAAGCCGCGGCCCTTCAGGAGGGTGGCGAGCCGGGCAGTTACCGGCTGCGCATCGAGCACGCCGGCCTGTGGGCCGAACTCGTCGCGCTGGGGGTGGTGGCCGAGCAGTCCTCGACGTGGGCGCAAGCGGTGAAGTCCCTCTTGCACGTGGACACCCTGCCCGCGCGCGCCCTGCCGGAAGGTCTGCAGGCCACCCTGCGCCCCTATCAGGAGACCGGCTACCGCTGGTTGTCGTTCCTCACCGACGCCGCGCTGGGTGGCGTGCTCGCCGATGACATGGGTCTCGGCAAGACCGTCCAAACCCTCGCGTTGTTCGCCTCGCTGGCCGAGCGGGGGCAGCTCGATCATCCGGCGTTGGTGGTGGCACCGACGTCGGTCCTCGGCACCTGGCACGCCGAGGCGGCCCGGTTCACCCCCGACCTGGACGTCCGCATCGTCGGCCAGACCGCCAAGAAGCGCGGAGATTCGGTGGCCGCCACCATCGCGGGTGCGCAGGTTGTCGTGACGTCTTACACGTTGCTCCGCCTCGAAGCCGAGCAGTATCAGGCCCTCGGCTGGTCGGTCGTCGTGCTGGACGAGGCCCAGTTCGTGAAGAACCGGCAGTCGGTCACGTACCAGGCGGTGCGGCGGCTGAAGGCCACCAGCAAGTTCGCCGTCACGGGCACGCCCCTGGAGAACAACCTGATGGACCTCTGGTCGCTGCTGTCGATCACCGCGCCGGGGCTGTTCCCCGATCCAGAAAAGTTCACCGAGCTCTATCGCCGTCCGATCGAAAACGGCACCGACCCGGAGGCCTTGGCGCGGCTGCACCGGCGGGTGCGCCCGCTCATGCTTCGTCGGACGAAGGAAGCGGTGGCCGCCGAGCTGCCCCCGAAGCAGGAGCAGGTGATCCCGGTGACGCTGTCGTCGGGCCACCGACGGCTCTACGACAAACACCTGCAGGCCGTCCGCAAGGAGGTGTTGGGCCTTGTCGGCGACATGAACCGCAACCGCGTGAAGATCCTGGCCGCCCTCACCCAACTACGCCAGCTGGCCTTGAGCCCAATCCTGGTCGACCCGCTCGCACCGGCTCATTCGGCGAAGTTGGAGACCCTCGTCGAGATGGTCGTCGAGATGGCCGCGGAGGGCCATCGCGCGCTGGTGTTCAGCCAGTTCACAAGGTTCCTGCGGCTCGCTGAAGCCGAGCTGCACAAGGCAGGCGTCCAGACGGTGTACCTGGACGGACGCACGCGCGATCGTCCGACACGGATCGCGGAGTTCCGCCAAGGTTCGGCCCCCGCATTCCTCATCAGCCTGAAGGCCGGTGGTTTCGGGCTCACCCTGACCGAGGCGGACTACGTGTTCGTCCTGGATCCATGGTGGAACCCCGCGGCCGAAACCCAAGCGATCGATCGCACGCACCGCATCGGCCAAGACAAGAACGTCATGGTCTACCGCCTGGTGAGCGCCGAGACCATCGAGGAGAAGGTGGTGGCGTTGCAGGAAACGAAGCGGGACCTGTTCGCGCGCGTCGTCGGTGAAGGGGCCGCGGAGAGTGCCGCGCCGCTGTCGGCCGACGACATTCGGCGCCTGCTCTCGGGCATCTGATCCGGACGCTGCACCTGTGGTGCCAAAGTGCACCCCAACGCCCCGCGGTCGTCCGCATGGTGGGATCCTCACAGTGAGGCCCGCAGCCACCGTTCCATTCGGTGGCGCACAGCGATGTTCCTTAACTTTCAGTTATGTAACCATCTTCCGCATGGCGGGCACCCTCCCCGACGTGGGACAGTTGTGTTACCACCGACGCTCTCGGTGAGAGGCGACCCGCCGGCGCTACCTGATGACGGTCCGCACGAGTCGCCTCAAACCGCGAGTTTGGAACCCACCCCCGGGACCTTTCGGTGGCGGTCGAGAAGGAAAAGCTCATGGAGTTCCCCCTTGTGAGCGCAGTCCGGGTCACCGTTCAACGGACCCGTAAACTCGCTACCCGCAGGCTCGGTGAAATAGGCCTGTTCCCAGGCCAAGAGGTCGTCCTCTTGGAACTGCTGGAACATCGCAATATGAACCAAGCCGAGTTAGCCGCCGCACTCGAGATTGAACCTCCGAGCGTCACCGGGCTTCTCACGAAGCTTGATGCCGCCGGTTTGGTCAGTCGCATCCCGCACGGGCGAGAGAAGCGCATCACCTTGACGATGGCTGGACGCGCTGCGGCCGCCCAGACTCTTGAGGTCTACGCAGACATCGAACGTGCACTCGCCGACGGGAAAACGCCCGAACAGGTTGCGGCTGCGGCCACGACTCTTCGGTGCGTCTCGGAGGCGGCGGCCCGCGCCATCGCCTAGTCGCAACTGACTGCCGGATCCCCCTCGGGATCCGGCGGTTCGGGGGCTCATGGTCCCCTCGGCGGTCGCGTGCGCCCTCAAGGCAGCTCAGGGCCTCGGGACACTACCCTCGTCCCATGCTCGCCTTGTTGTCGCCCGCGAAGTCTCTCGACTACGAAACCCCGTTGCCGACCCGCAAACACAGCGTGCCGCGGATGTTGGACGACTCGGAAGCGTTGATCGAGACCTTGCGCGGGCAGAGCGTGTCGCAGATCGCCTCGCTGATGCACCTATCGGACGAACTCGCCGCGCTCAACGCCCAGCGCTACGCCGACTTTGAGGTGCCCTTTTCCCGGCGGAGCGCCCGCCCAGCCGTCTTGGCGATGGCGGGTGACACCTACCGGGGCTTGGCCGTGCGCGAAACCTGGAACGAACGCGACTACACCGAGGCGCAGAAGAGCGTCCGCATCTTGTCGGGCCTCTACGGCGTCTTGCGTCCGCTCGATCTGATGCTGCCGTACCGGTTAGAGATGGGCACCCGGCTGCGTACTGATCGCGGCGCCACGCTCTATGCGTTCTGGGGCCAGCGGATCACCGACATGATCCGAGCCGACCTGGCGGCGTCGCCCGGCGCGGACGTGGTGGTCAATCTCGCCTCGGATGAGTACGCCAAGTCGGTGAACTTCGGCGCCTTGGACGCCCGGGTGGTGACCCCTCGCTTCGAGGACACCGATCCCGCGGGTCGCCGTCAGGTGATTTCGTTCTACGCCAAGCACGCGCGTGGGGCGATGGCGTCGTGGTTGGTCCGCCACCGCATCCGGACGGCGGCACCCATCACCTCCTTCGCGGAGGGCGGCTATCGCCTGGACGCCGCCGCGTCCACGAAGGATCACCCCGTGTTCGTCCGGACGTTCGAGGCGCGCACCGCCTGACAACACCACCCAGCGGGCCCTGGGCTGCGCTGAAAACAGGCGCATTCGTTCGCGCGTTGAAGGTAGTCACCAAACAGAGTTACCGTGGAAACTCCATTCGGCGGAGTAGAAATGCTCCACCCTGGAGGGGCTCGGCGACGAGGCGGCCTGTGAGGTCGCGGGGATGGTGTTTCTGCACCGATTCGACGAGAGCCCCTGGAATGTCACACCCCCGCAAACCAGGTCCCTTGGCAACCCCGGCCAAGCAGGACCGATCCGTCCATCGTCGAACGCTCGTCGCGGGCGCCGCTTGGTCCGTCCCGGCCGTCGCGTTGGCGGCGGCGGCACCGGCGTTCGCCGCCAGTTGCCCCGGGACGCTCACGACACTCACCTACAGCTACACCGGCGCCGTCCAGTCGATCACCATTCCCGCCAATGCGTGCCCCATCGTCACCTACACCGTGACCGGCGGCAACGGCGGTTGGCGGCGAGGAGGCGGCACCCTCGGAGCCTCCATCACCGGAAAGCTGACGCTCAACACCGCGTCGGCCACCACCCTGAGCTTGTACGTCGCCAACGGCGGCGGCTCGGGCAACAACACCACCCTGCTGGCCGGCGGCTGGGGCTATGGCAAGGGTGGTGACGTCCCCGCGGGCGTCACCGGATCGAGCGTCTTCGCCGTCGGGGCAGGCGGCGGCGGCTCGGCCATCCTCAAGGGCACTAGCCCGGTCGTGATCGCGGGCGGGGGCGGGGGCGGCAGTTGGGGGTACATCAGCGGCGGGGGTTGCAGTACCTACACCGGAACCACCACCCAAACCACAGCCATCGGCGGCAGCGCCACCCAGACGGGCACGACGGGCGGAGCCGGCAACTCCACGGTGACTTTGGCTTCCACCAGTACGCCGCAGCTCTGGGTGAACGTCAATGGTGGGGGTGCGGGCGTCGGCGGTGCTGCGGGGGCCGCAGGCGTGGTGACTGCTATCTCCCGAACCGCAGCCGTCCCGACCGCTGCCGCCGCGTGGGGAGCCTGGTCTGGAACCATCGGAGGGGCCACCGGGGCGGGCCTCAATGGCGGCGGAAACGGAGGGGTCGGCTTGATCGGCAACACGACGGGCACCAACTCCAGCCCCAACCCCCTGGGCGGCTCCATCGCGGTCGGCGGCGGGGGTGGCGGCGGCTACGGCGGCGGGGGTGGCGGAGGCGTGGGCTACGTCTACGTCAACGACGCGACGTGGTGTTTCGCTCGGGCCAGCACCGGTTCCGGCGGTGGGGCCGGCGGCAGCTACGTCGGCGGGACAACCGGAGCCATCGTGTCGACGTACTCCTTCAGCGGAAACACCCAGGCAGCCACGGACGCCGCAGGCAATCCCGGCAGCATCACCATCGGCTACTACTCCTAGGGCGCGAGATCGCCAGCGCGACGGACGAGGTCACCGGCCGACGGTAGCCTCCCCGAACCACAGCAGGTTCGCGGCCCAGGGGAAGACCCAACGGTCGAGGACAAACAGCAAGGCGAGCAGCGCGCCCACAATCAGCGCCACTTTGACCCATCGGTGACCGGGCAGCGCCTTCCAGAGCTTCGCGTACATGGTCAGCCTCCCGTGGGTGGAACGAGCGCGGCCGCCGGCAGACCCTGCTGCGGGGTGAAGGTCTCGGCCAGCCGCGCGTGGACGATGTAGCGGCGTTGGGCGGTGAACTTGGGATCGCAGCTGGTGAGCGTGAGCAGGGATTCCGTGGCCGGGGTCTCGGGGCTGCCGGGGACGGGTGCGATCACGCCCACGTCGTCGGGGCTGACGATCTCGTGGCCGATGACCTTGTACACGTAGTAGCCGCCAGCGGTGGTGACGATGATCGAATCGCCGTCGCGGAGCAGGTCAATGTCCCACAGCGGACGTCCGTAGGTGGTCCGATGACCGGCGAAGGACGCGTTGCCGACCTGCCCCGGTTGGGCGGTCTCGGGGTAGTGTCCGAGGCCCTTGGTGAGGACCCCGCTATCGGTGCCTTGGTAGACCGGCATCGCGAAGCTGGTGCCGAAGCGGGGGATCTGAACGATCGCGTAGGCGTCGCCCAACTGCACGTCCGGCGCCTTCGTGGTGTGGGCCAGTTGCGTCCGTAGTGACGTGACCTCTTGACGTTGAGAGGCACCGGCGGTGACGTCGGTCCACAACAACAACCAGATCGCGAAGACCACGATGAGTACCCCCACCGTGAGCAGGATCTCGCCCAGCATGCTGGCGATGCGCCACCGGGACGGCCGGGCAGGCGGCAGCGCCCGCCGCGTGACGGGCAGCTCAAGGGTCGGGGTCGTGTCACCCACGGGTGCAGGTACCGGCGTTCTGAAGGTCGAGGAGCACGCTTCGCATCGGGTCCGTCACCACGTTGCGGACGTAGTTATCGAGATCGACCAAGCCGAGCTTGCCCTTGGTTTGGGCGTCTAGGAGCGCCGTGTGGACGCAGTCCGCGACCCCGGCCTTGGGGAAGTTCTTCGCCAGGACGGTATGCAGTTGCCCCGCGATGTCAGCCTGCGAGATCACCGGCGACAAGGTCGGAACGGACACTTTGGACGCCACCGGAGCCGGGGTCGTGCACGCCGCCCCGCCCAGGAGCATTCCGGCCGCCACCGCGGCCGCAGCCGCGACACGGAGCCTGCGCCCCGCATCGCGGCTGGCTGTCACCTCAGGCAACGTCATCGCGTTCCTTACGGCGCGCTACCAGCATGAGCGCCAGGCCACCGAGCCCGAGGCTGACACCCAGACCCACGACGGGCAGCGCGTCGAAACCGGTGTAGGCCAGCTTCGCGCTCGGGATGGCTACGCTCGCCTCGCTCGACGCGGTCACCGGGCTCAGCACAGGTCGCCCAGCCGCGTCGACCGGCTGCCCGGTCGCGGTCACCACGTTGACGAAGTTCTTCGTCACGTTCGTCACCGTGCAGGACGTCCGAGCCGACTCACCACCAGCCAAGGAGGCGACCGTCAGGTTGCAGCCCGGGGCCAGCGGATCGGTCACGGTGACCGGCTTCAGCGTGAGCTGGCCCGTGTTGGTCACGACGATCCGGTAGGTCGCGGTCGCACCCTTGGCGAGGATCGCCGAAGCCGCCCATCCGGTATCACGAGCCACGTCACACCCAGCAGTCAGGGTGCACACCTGCTTGAGCACGGTGATGGCCGCAGCCGACGCCGGCGGCAGGACTCCGGTGTAGTGATCCGGATCGGTGACCGTCAAGGGCGGCACCGCCGTCCCCTTGGTGTCAGTCACCGGCACGTAGCTGGTCGGATCCTTCGGCCAGGTCGTCGGATCTTTCGGATCCACACCCTCGGTGAGTTTCGGCAGCACCGGCTGACCGGTCGCCGTTCCCGTGTTCTCGTACGCCACCGCGTCCGCGATACCCGTCGCGGTGCAGGTGACCGAGGCCCCCGGCAACAGCAACGCGACGACGTTGGAACCCGCGCCGCAATCAATCGCCGCGGCTGCCACCTTGTCGTCGGTCACCGTGAGCCCGGCGATCGCCGTGTTCCCGGTGTTGGTCACCGTGTACGTCCACGTCACCGTGTCACCCGTGGTCAGTGTCGGACCAGGCGCCACGTTGTTGTCCGTACCGTTGGTCTTCTTCACCAGAGTGAGGCTCGGCGCAGCACCGTAATAGTTCGCCGGATCGATGTCCCCAACCTCGTCCACCTTGGAGACGTTCCCGTCCACGTCGGTCACGCTCGCCTGAGCGTAGACCGTCGGGTCGGTCGGCCAGGTGCTGGGATCGGCCAGGTCGATGCCCTCCCCAGGCTTGGGCATGGCGGGCGTGCCGATGACCGAACCGAGGTTGGTGTACTGGCCAGCGATCGCGACGCCGGTCGCGGTGCAGGTCACGGCATTCGCGTCACCCGGCAGCAGCAGACCAATCACGTTGCCACCGGCGCCGCAGTTGATGTCCGCATCCGCGAGCATGTCGTCGGTCACCGTGGCGTTGAGCAACGCCGTGGTGCCCGTGTTGACGACCTTGTAGGTCCAGGTGACAGTGCTTCCCACGGCCACGTTCGGCCCGAACGCATCATTGGCGTCTTGGCCGTTGACGAACTTCGTGATGTCCACACCCGTCTTGATGCCCAGGTAATGATCCGGGTTCTCAGCGGTCACGTCCGGGACGGTCGTCCCGGTCGAGGTGGTGATCGTTGTGTACGTCGTCACGTCCGTTGGCCAGGTCTTCGGATTGCTGAGATCCGTTCCGACCGGCGGTAACACCGGCGCGCCAGTGACTGTCGCGTTGTTGGTGTACTGCCCCAGCGTGGCCGTGCCGGTCGCCGTGCAGGCCACCGTTGCACCCGGCAGCATGAACGCGATGACGTTCGTGCCCGCGCCACAGTCGATCGATTCCGCAGCAACCTTGTCGTCGGTCACCGTGACATCCACCAGCGCGGTGGTGCCCGTGTTGGTCACCGTGTAGGTCCACTTCACGGCACCCCCCTCGAGCACCATCGGGCCCGTGACGGCGTCGGAATTCACGGTCTGGGTGGTCTTCACCACGTCCACCGACGGCGCCACACCGAAGTAGTGCGACGGGTCGGTATCTGTGGGCTTCGTCAGAGGCTTCCCACTCGCGTCGACCAGGGCCACACCCAAGGCATTGGACGGGGTGCCCGTCGCCGTCGCGGTGTTCTCGTACTGGCCAGCCGTCGCCGGGCCGGAGCCCGTGCACGACACCCAGAACGCCGGACCCACATCAAGGAAGTCGATGGCGCCGTCCTTGTCGGCATCCGCGGCCCCACAGGAGATCGCCACGCCCTTGTCATCGGTCACGGTGACCTTCGTCAACGCAACGTTGCCGGTGTTCTTCACCAAGTAGCGCCAGGTCACGGTGTCACCCACCAGGACGCCCGGCCCCGAGGTCGTGTTGGCGTCCTGCTCGTTGGTGAACTTGACCACCTCAAGGGCGGCGTTCACTCCGAAGATGTTCGCCGGGTCCTGATCCGCGATGGAGGTCTGGCCGCTCGGGGACACCGGGGTGCCCAGGGCGGTCGCCATATTGGTGTACTGCCCCGCCAGCACCGTCAGCGAGTGCGACCCGGAGTTGTACAGCCAGGTCTCACCCACATCGAGGATTGAGTTGCCGTTCGTGTCACCCGAGACGTAGGTCGCGGCCCAGTCATCGGACGAATCCGCCGGCGTGCCGTTGTCGTCCGACACCGAAACGTCCTTGAGCGGAACGTTCACTCCCGCCGGCAGCGAGACCTGGTAGGTCCACGTGGCGGTTGAGCCGACGGGCGCGTTCACGCCCGGCGTCGTGTTGGCGTCGCTGGCCGCGCCCGCGCTCTCGACGAACTTGATCACCTGGATGCCCGGGTTCGGCGTCGGCGTGGTCACCTCCGCGGTGTCCTCGTCGGTCACCTTCGTGCCCGTCGGGCCCGTGCCGGTGACCGTCGCCGTGTTGACGAACCCCACCAGCAAGCTGTCCGTGGTGCAGGAGTAGGACGTCGAGGCGCCCACCGCGAACGTGCCCTTGATCGCAAGCCCGCAGTTGGACACCAGCGGATCCGTGACCGTCACGTTCGTGAGGTCCTGCAGGCCGGTGTTTTTCACGGTGATCCGCCACTTCACCGAATCCAGGAAGGTGGCGTTGCGGAGCTCCGTCCAACCATCGGTGGCGAGCGCAGCGGTATCCGCGCAGGCCCCCGCAGCGGGGTCGCACACCTCCTTCTCGATGTGGATCGCGGGCGCTCCGAGGAGGGCCAGGTCGAGGGTGTTGTTGGTGTAACCGCTCGTCGGCTCGTTGCCCGAGATCTGCGAACCCGCCGTGGACGACAAGGTCGCCGACAAGGTGATCGTCCCGGTCTGGATGGCGCCAGCCGCACCGGCGACCGCGTTGTGGTCGGCCGTCTCGTCGGCGTTGTTGTCCGGATCGGTGCCGCCGTTGGGCGCGGCCACGGCGCCGGCGAGGGTTCCGGTGAGGGCCGACGCCGGGATCACCACGTAGTAGTCACCAGCGGGCAACCCCGTGAAGGAATACACCCCACCGGTCGTGGTGGTCTGGGTCAGGTAGGAGTTCGTGGTGGCGTTCCACAGCTGGACGACCGTGCCGTCCGGAACCACCGGCTCGCCGGTCTGGAAGACGCCGTCACCGTTGGTGTCGATCCACACCTTGTCACCAAGGGAGAACTTCACGGTGTAGCCGAAGTCGATGTCCGTCCGGGCCTCGCCCGCACCCAGGGTCAGGGTCGTGCTGTTGGCCGTGCCCGTGCCGTCCTGGTCGTAGGTCGGCGCGAAATCGGAATCCACGGTGGTGATCGTCACGGTCACCGAGCCCGGCGGCAGGCCGCCGACCGAGTAGTGGCCGTTGGCATCGGTGGTAGTCGTGAACGTCTTGGTGGCCCCCGTGTTGGGATCCTTGACCGTGACCGTCACTGTCGCGTTTTGGATGCCCGGCTCGCCGGCGTCTTGGACGCCATCGCCGTCCACGTCGTACCAGACGGTGTCACCGACGCTGCCCGAGAACACGGTCGCTTCCGCGGTGTCGGTCGCGGTGACCGGCTTGCCGTTGGGCGGGTTGCCGGTGACCGAGGCGGTGTTCGGCTTGATGTCCGCCGTGAGCGGCGCCGAGCAGGTGTACACCTGCACCGCCGAGGGGGCGATGCTCGCGAAGGTCTTCGCGCAGCCCGGCACCAGCGGATCCGTGACCGTCACGTCGGTGAGAGTCATGCCGCCGGTGTTGGTCACGGTCATGCGCCATTCGACGGTCTCGCCCGTGAAGACGCTCGCCGTTTCGCCCCAATCGGCGTCCGTGGCCTGGTTGCAGCCGGAGCCCTTGAGGCAGACCTGCTTCGACAAGGCGATGCCCGGGACGGTGATGCCCTGGTCGACCGTCAGCTCGGCGAAGGCACCCGGCAGGACGATCGGCGCAGTGACGCCCGTCGTGGCGTCACCATCGGAATCGATGGTGTCGGCCAAGCCCTCGTTCTGCTTGGTGAACACGTAACCCGAGCCAAGTGCGGCGAGACCCGCCGGATCGAAGGTCACCGTGTAGGTGCCCGACTGCAGGTTCGAGAACAGGTACTTACCGTTGGAATCGGTCGTCGTGCTGAGGCTCACGGAGTTGCCGTCGGAGTCGGTACCACTCAGCTTCACGGGGAACTTCGGGACGCCCGCTTCTCCGGCGTCCTGAATGCCGTTGCCGTTCTTGTCGAGCCACACGAAGTCACCAATGGACGACGCGATCACGGTTTCGGGCGCCAGGGCAGGACCGACCGGAAGGGTGAGACCCGAGGCGCGGGCCGCCGTCTGGTTGACGTACACGTCCCCGGCTGTGTTGTTGGTCGGGAGCATGTTGATCTGAACGCTGATCTTGTCCGCCGAGGTGAACTGGCCCGAGCGCTTCACGCGCAGGCCCGTGGCGTCGGCGAGGTTGGCGGCCGGGCAGGACCCGGTGCCGCTGACCAGCACGCCGGACGCATCACACCAAGCGATCCCCGAAGCCCCGTTGCTGGTGTCGTAAGGATCGACGTTGATCGTGGCGGCCTTGGTGTAGAGGATCGTCACCGGCTGAGCGGCCGTCGATCCAGCCAGCACGCTGGCCGACACGAAGGACAAGGTGCCCGTGTAGCTGGTGCCGTTAAGTCCGTTCTTCGGAAGGACGTCGATGATGTCGACATCGACCGGCACCGGGGAGGACACCTCGATGTTGGCCATGTCGATGCGCCACGACAGCTGGTCGAGGTTCGTCTCGGCGGCCCGATTGACCTCGATCACCGGGGTCAAGGCGACCTTGTCGATCCACACACCCTTCGGCTGGATCACGGTGATGGCCGCGGTGGACGTCCGGGACGACGCCAACGAAAGGTCGCCCTCGACGGTCACGATCGCCGTGTTGGTGTAGGTGCCCGGGCCGGAGGTCGGGGACACCTTGATCGTGTAGGTGATGGGCGTGATCGCCGTGTTGACCTGCTTCTCGCCCAGGTTCCACTTGACGTAGGTCTGGCCGACCGCGCAGGTGATGCCAGCCCCGGCCGGCATGGCGCCGGTAATGACCTGAACGACAGCGGGCATGACGCTCGCGCTGACGAAGTTTTCCCCGGCAGGCAGGCAGTCTTCCACGATGACGTCACGGGTGTAGGTGCCGATGATGCCCGACGTGAGCGTGGGCGTGAGGCGGAAATCGGCCGTGCCACCGCTGGCGATTTGGGGGGTCAGGGAGCTCGTCCAAGCTGCGGTGCTGGCGCTCCAGACTTCCTTCTTCAAACGACCCACCGCCGCGGCGACATACAGCCGGTCACCGGAGTTTCCGGAGTTAGCCACCGGGTCGTAGGTGCTCTGCGTGGCTGACGAGGCTGTGAGTTTGCTCTGGTCCATGGTGAGCGTTCCGACGCTCTGGGTGGTGGTCGCCCAGTTGGGCAGGACCGTTCCCTGGGTCAGGGTGTCGAGCGCACGCAGGCCGATCGACACTTCCACGTACACGTCACCGTTGAGGTAGGGCACGGGCACGTTGGCTCGAACCCGGCTGACGGCCGTGTAGACGCCGCTGGCCAGCATGGTGGCGTCGTTACCCGGCACATCGGCGGGGTTATCGAACCAGCCGGCGGGGCTGTCGGAGTCGGCGCAGGTGGACTTCGCCCCGGCGCCACCGACACCGGTGCCGTACTGGAAGCTCACGCCCGGAAGGATGGACGCGACTTGTGCCGGGGTGCTCCAGTAGCTGAGCCCCGGGGCATACCCACCGGACACCCACACGGGGGCACCATTGGCGGGGATCTTTTGCAGCGGTGCCGTGCCAGCCGCCGCCGTGATGTTCGTCAGCTGCAGCAACGAGTTGTCCCACGAGTCACAGGCAAGGAACGTCATGGTGTTCCCGGAGGTGGACTGGTTCGAGAAGTTGAGGTTGGACAAGGTGGTGCCCCCGGGGAACAACTGCCCGGTACCGGCCTGGGGGCCCGTGGCGCCCGAAGGGCCCTCCCACGCGCCCCAGCCCGGCATCCAGTCGGCGGGCGGGGTATTGCCCGCCGCGTTCGGGACGCCGGCGAACCACTTGTCGAAGGTGCCCTTGTCACTGACCACGAGGGTGCCCGTGCGGTAGTTGTTGCCCAGGTACTCCGGGATCGCCGTCTGACCCGAAATATCGGTAGGCGCGAAGTTGGAGTAGGTGTTGGTGAAGTTCAGGGTCGAGGAGCCGTTCGAGGTGGTGCCCAGATCGGAGGCCGCCTTCAGGGGCACCTCGTAGACCAAGGACATGGCGTACACGTAGGCACGATCGTTCGGCAATGTCGTGTTCGCCGGGTTCGACACATAGGCCGGGTACGTGTAGGCCGTGGTGTCGGCCCCGGAAATCGAGACGGAGATCGGCGTGCCGTTGCCGCCCGGCTGGGTGCAGGTCGTCGTTCCCGAATCCCGCACGGCGTTCTGCACCGTACCGTCGGCGAGCTTGGGGTAGGGCTCCATCCAACCGAGCACGCCACAGCCCAGCAGGTGGCCGCCGTAGGTGGCGGCGGCGGACGCTCCCGCAGCGATGTACTCCGGATCGGAGGTAATGGCGGAGCCGAACAGCGCCGCCGGCGAGACGTCGGCCGTATACCCGAAGGAGCCGGCGAGCGGACTCAGGCCCTTGCCGCCAGCCGGAGCCGAGATCAACGCCGGGAAGTACAACTTCCGGCACAACCCTGCGGTCGTCGTGCACGGAACAATTTCCGAGTAGTAGTAGCCCGTGTTGTCGGTCAGGGCGACGCTGTTATCAGTGAGGTCGTATTGGGCGCGAGCCGAGACCGTCAGCGGGGTGCTTGCGCTGCTGACCACGGGGGCGCTGATCGACGGCGATGAGACGCTCGCCGTGACGACACCAAGCACAGTGGCGTTGGGAACCTCAGGCCTGACACGCGCTGGGAAGTCCCACGACAACGTGGAACCGGTCGCAATGTCCCCCACGTCACAGATCAGCGTTTGGGTCGGCAACGTCAGGTAGGACGTCGAGGTCAAGGGGGCTGCGGGAGCAGGCATCGTGGCGGGCGAGAGCGAGCTGCCCGGCCCCGAGCACAAGGTGGGGATCGAGTCGAACTGCGTGCCAAGCGGGGCCGTCAAGGTGATGAGGCTGCTCGCCGCAGTGCCGCCGGAGGCGCTCACCTGCACGTTGTAGACGATGTAGTCGTTCGTCCGCACGATGCCGTTAGCGTCACCAGAGTCGTGACCCGCAAGGCTGTCGGCGTTCCAGGTCGGTGTGCCGTCCTTCTGGGTGAGCACCACAGCGACGGTCGGGCCAGCCGCGTGGGCAACCGGCGCGCCGACGCCGATCAGCGTCAGTGAGAGCGCCGTGACGAGCGCGGCACGCCGTCGCCAGTCGCGAACCTGTGCGGAGCCGAACCCGAAATTGGGCGCGCCAGTGACACGTCGGAACATGAGAAAACCCCTTAACCCCATTTGGCCGGAAACCCCTACGGCCCTCCGATTCAGACGACGACCCCCGTCGTCACAATCTCGGATCGGGGCTAATGGTAGCCACAAAACTGCCGCGGAAAGGAATCATTTGTCCGGCAGTTGGTCGGCGGACCTCAAGATCCCATCTGTCACGTACGTCTCTGTCGTCCCAGGCACGTCCTCAAGCCCCAGGGAACAAGGATGGCCCAAACCCCAGCAGGGAGCCTTTCCAATCGCGGAGCCACAAGGGTGAAGTCGCTAAGCATCGACACCCAAGAGCCGGCCGGCGAACCCCAACCCGCCGATCCTCCACACCCACGTGGTTTTCACTCCCTGAATGGCTCCTGAGAAGCCCCAACGCCCCGTATCCGAGGCGATCACGGGTAGGAGGTGGGCAATCATCCGCGCGACGTTTGTTTAGTTTCGTTACTAAAGTATTGAATCAATTTCGCCGCCGAGCGTTTGTTGTGGCGATTCGGGGACGCACGTCCCCGCTGGCGAACTCCGCCCAGGCGGCTGCCATGCGGTCGACAGCCTCCGGCAGGACGGCGACCGGGAGGGTGAACGGGAGGCGTAACCAGGAGTCCTCAAGGGGCAAGACCCCCATCGCGGCGCCCGGAAACACGCGGACGCCGTGCGCGGCGGCCACCTGGGTGTAGCCCGTCGCGTTACGCGTCGGCAGCTTCACCCACAGGAACTGCCCCCCGTCGGGAACCCGAAATTCCGCCATGGGGAGCCGATGGCGCAACAGTCCGACAAGTAGGTCACGGGCGGGGAGGGCCGCTTCGCGCCGACGCGCGATGTGCCGGTCCAGGCTTTCGATCACGCGGACGGCCAGCTGCTGGCTCGGGATCGAGCTGCCGAAATCGGCCAGGGTCTTGGTTTGCACCAGCCGGGGCACCAGGTCGTCCGGCACCCGCATCCAACCCACCCGCAGCCCCGCCCAGTACAGCTTCGACAAGGATCCGATCGAGATCACGTGCGCGTCGGGCGCTGCGGCGGCGATCCGAGGCGGGGGCACCAGCCCGAAAGAGAGGTCGACCAGCGAGTCGTCCTCGATGAGGGGGACGCCGGTGCGCGCGAGCGCGGCCCCCACCTGACCGCGCGCCTCGCGGGGCAGGACCGTCCCCGTCGGATTCTGAAACGTGGGCGTGAGAAAGGCCAGGCGGGGTTGCCGCGCGGTCAGGAGGCTGGCGAACTGCCCAGGATCCACGCCCTCCTCACCCACGGGCACGCCCACGAGCCGGGCCCCAGCCGCGCGGAGGGCGTCGATGGCCCCGAAGAAGGTCGGGCTCTCGATGAGGCAGGCATCCCGTGGCCTCAGGAACGCCGCGATCGCCAGGGAGATGCCCTGCTGCGCGCCGGTCGTCACCACGATCTGTTCCGGACGCGTCGCCAATCCCTCGGCGCAGTAGCGCGCGGCCAGCGCGTCCCGCAGCGCCGGGAGGCCCAGCGGGTGATAGGCGGCGTCCGCGAAGGCGTCCGGCCCGAAGCTGGCGAGTTCGGCGCGCTGGTCATCGTCCAAGAGGGGCACTGCGATGGTGAAGTCGAGGTCGCCGGCGACCCCACCGGCGGGCGTCCGGAGGGTCAGCACGCGATGGCGTCGGGGGGCGGCTGCGGCGACGCGGGTGCCGCTGCCCTGGCGGCGCTCGATCCAGCCCTCCGCGGCTAGCGCGTCGTAGGCCGTCACGACGGTCGTCCGCGAGACCCCGACCAAGGCGGCGAGCGTCCGCTCGGGGGGTAGTGGGTCGCGGGCTCCCAAGCGTCCCTCGCGGATGGCCTTGCGCAACGCCTCGCCGAGGCGCGCGTACCGCGGTCCGGGCAACGCGAGCCACCCCTCAAGCAGGG
This sequence comes from Micropruina sp., assembly GCA_016716635.1. Taxonomy (GTDB): domain Bacteria; phylum Actinomycetota; class Actinomycetes; order Propionibacteriales; family Propionibacteriaceae; genus JADJVZ01. The sequence goes on along the minus strand of JADJVZ010000013.1, from coordinate 475,714 downwards.
CTGCCCAGCGGTGTTGATCGACCATCCCGGCACGTTAGCAGTCCATTGGATCGTCGAAAAGAGTCCAATAGTGGCGTCATTGCGCCTGGTGGACCGCCCCGCCGTCGAGCAAGATCGTCCCCATGCGGCTTTTCAAGGACACCACGCCCCACACCGTGCTCGCCGGCTTTCTGACCGTCGTCATCGGATGGGCCGGCCCGAACGTGCTGATTTACAGCGTCCAGACGGCCGCCGGGCTCGATAACGCCACGGCCATGTCGTGGTTGTGGGCGGGGGCCATTCTGACGGGGATCGCCGGGATCTACCTGTCGCTGCGCACGCGCCAGCCGATGCTGGTCACCTGGTCGACGCCCGGAATCGCCTTCCTGGTCACCGCACTGCCCGGGTTCCGGTTCTCCGAGGCCATCGGGGCCTTCCTGGTCTCCGCGCTGATCGTGACCGCGCTGGGCTTCGTCCGACCCCTCACCCGGATGGTCGAGCGGCTGCCCGTGGGACTGGCCGCGGCCCTCAACGCAGCGATCTTGATGCCGTTCGCCTTTCACGCCCTGACGGCCGCCACGCAGCTTCCGGTGGTGGTCGGCGCGATGATCGCCAGCTACTTCATCGCGCGGCAGCTGAACGCGCAGTGGGCCGTCGCCGTGGTGCTCGTGGTGGGGTTGGCGGCCAGCGCCGCGACGGGGTCGCTGCACCCGGTCAGCGTGCCCATCGAACTGACCATCCCCCAGTTCGTCATGCCCGAGTTCACCTGGCGGGCCATGGTCTCGCTCGCCATCCCCCTGTCGCTGCTGGCGTTCACCGGGCAGTTCCTTCCCGGGACGGGCGTCCTGCGCGCCAACGGTTACGAGCCTGACCTTGGACGAGGCTTGCGCGCCTGCGGTCTCGTGAGCATCCCGGCTGCCCTCGTCGGCTGCCACAACCTCACGATGGCGGCGCTGCTGGCGAACGTGGTCAGCGGCCCCGAGGCGGACCCCGACAAATCCAAGCGCTACACCGCCGCCGTGTGGGCGTCGGTGATGTTCATCGTGGTGGGGCTCTTCGCCGGGACGATGCTGCACCTCATGGGCATCTTGCCCCCTGCCGCCCTCGCCGCCCTGGCGGGCCTGGCACTGCTGTCGGCCCTCGGCCAGAGCTTCCACACGGCCTTCACGACTGCGGTCAAGGGTTCACTCGCGGCGCCCGTGGTGATCGCGGTGGCTCTCTCCGGGTTCGCCCCGTTCGGTATTGGCAGCGCCTTCTGGGGCATCGTCGGAGGCATCGCCGTCCTGGGCATCGAGAAGTACGTCCGACTGCCCGTCCGCTCACCGGCGCCTGAGCCTGCCCTCGTCCCCGAGCCCACCGACGCCTGAGGCCTGACGCTGGCAGGTCTCTGCGCGTCGAGGTTTGGTTGGCACCCTGCGCAGAAACGCAGGGTGCCAACCGCTCTCAGTGGTGGCTGATCCCATGCGCGGACGCCAGCGGCGTCACAACGAACGGCCGCATCATCTCGTTGTCCTCGTGCTCGATCATGTGGCAGTGGTACACGTACCTGCCCACCCGATCGAAGCGCACCGCGAAGGTCACCAACTGCCCCGGATCGATCCGAACGGTGTCCTTCCAGCCTGTCGTCTCGTGCGGCTCGAACACCCTGCCCGTCGCCGTGGGGTCCGGCATCAAGGGCTGGCTGGTCGAGTGGGACTCCTGGCTGTACCGTCCGTCCACCAGGTACGGCGTCCCCGCAGCCCCCAACGGCTGGAAGAGGACCTGGTGGATGTGCATCGGATGCGTGTCGCCCGTCGTGTTCAGGAACCGCCACACCTCCCACTCTTTGAGCACCGGCATGATCCCGACCGTGCCGTAAAAGCCCGCGTCGATCGGCGAGTACGACTGCGGTGCAGCGTCAGTGGGCAACTGCACCTGGACGGATCCGGCCGGGTCAGCGACCAACTCGGACAACTGCAGGTGCCCCGGGGGATCTGACTCGGAGAGCAGCACCAGCCGGTGGCCATGTGCGTGGGGCAGTTCGTAGCGGGGAGGGACCGCCGGATCCGGAGCCCCCGCGCTATGTGCGATCCGCACGAACGCCGGGTTCATCACCGCACCGCCCGCCAGGACGTCCCAAACCGAGGCCAAGCCCGCGTTGTCAGCATCGTGATGATGCCCACCGTGCCGCCGAGCCTTGATGTCGAGGCGCATCACCTGCGGATAGGGGCGGCGCTCGTCCGGGTGCGGCAGCGTCGGGTCCGCGGGTGCCGGGTCGCCCGAGAACGGCGCCTGGGCGGAGTTGACCAGGTACAGGTGCTGTCCCGCCAGGCCTCGGAGGTCCACCAGGAGGTCGATCCGTTCACCGGGGGCCAACGTGATCGACCCGTCGCCGGCCAGCGGCCGCGCCTTCCACAACAACCCGCCGTCCGTCCCGATGACCAGCACGCGCGCGTGCGCCACGGCCCCGGCGTCGTCGAGGACGTGCAACCGGTAGTACCGCGCGTTCGACCCGTTGTAGATCCGCAGTCGCGCGACCGCTCCGCGCACGGTCATCCGCGGCCACAGCTTTCCGTTGACCAGCGTCAACGGTCCGAAGAACTCCGAGGTATCCGTGGTGGTCTTGTGGAGCAGGCGGACGGATCCGTCCCCGGCCACATCGACGTTCCGGTCCTGGATGATGAGGACCGCTTCGCCCTCCTCCACCGACGTCGGCAGCCCGAGATCGGCCTCGCCCGGGTGCCGCACCAGGTACGCCCCGGCTAACCCGGCGTACACATGGAGGCGCGTCGCGTCCATGGCGTGGTCGTGGTACCAGAGGGCTGCCCCTACCTTCCCGAACCCGAGGTCAGCGTTGTCGTCGTCGTTCGCGTAGCGGCAGCGCTGGGTTTCGCCGGGCTCGATCATGTGGTCGGGCCAGCCGTCCGACTCGGGCTCGGTGTGCCCGCCGTGCAGGTGGGTCGAGAGCCAACCGATGGGCGCGTGCATGGGCGCGGTCGGCGGGACGCCCTCGCTCCCGAGGTGGTTCTGGACGGGGTCGGCGGCATCGTCGCTCGGCATCACGACGAGGTCGTACGGGAGTTCCTTCGCCCCCAGCGCGTTGTCCCAGCGGATCAACGACCTCACCGACGCCTGGGCCTCAAGCAAAGGGCCCGGGGTGCTGACCATGTGACCGGAGCGTCCGTACCCCCAGGCGGGGATCGGTGGCAGCGCCGGATGGGGACTGACCGTGCATTCCTGCATGCGCAAGCGCGTCTCGGAGGACGGCAGCACGTACGCGTTCGGCGGCGTGACCACCGCGACGAACGGGTCCAGCGTGCCGGCGCCCGTCGGGTTGGGCGCTGACGGGAAAGTAATGGAGGTGATGGTGTCGGATGACATGGGGCCCTCAATTTCCGTGCGGAGCCGGGCCTGGATGCGCCGACTGCTCACGACGTTGAGGCGCGGGCCTCCGGCGCTGATACACCCGACCCTCACCTTGCTGGCGCTAGGCGTCTTCACTGGCGATATTTCGCCAGTGAAGACGCCTAGCGCCAGCAAGGTGGACAAAAGGGACGGGTGGGACGAAAGCCTGAATGGGCCGAGGGTGCCTGAACGGGGGGCGGCGGACTCGGGTCTACAAAAGCGGACGAACTTCCACCCGCCGGTTGCAGTGCAACGAACCCTCGGCTGCCAGGGCGAGGGCCACGTCGAGACTGTCCGCTTCGAGAATCCAGAAGCCGGCGACGAACTCGTCCGTCCGCACGAAGGGTCCCGGGATCGACAGCCCGGCCGCGGCGCGGTTGTCCAGGACGATGGCCTCGTCAGGGGCGGCGAGGCCGCCTGCGAAGACCCGGTGCCCGGCGGCCTGCAAGCGCTGGTTGAAGGCGCTGATGGCCTGCCGCACGCTCGGATCGTCCACCTCGCGTCCGTTGGCGATGACCGAAACCAAGAACTGCATCCCGAGACTCCTTAGGGGCGGTGGACCGATGTGGCTGGCCTCACCGCACTCATCTCACACCGACGGACGGGCCCTTTCAAGGTCGGGGTGCGGGCGCGAGGTCGGCAAGAGCGGGGGTGTTCGGGTCCGCGCGCCCCCGCAGCGTGTTGAATGGATCAATGCCGCTGTTTTCACTGGACGAACTCGCCGCCGCACAGGACGTCGTCCGCCGCCACGTGCCCCGGACACCCACCTACGCCTGGCCTCTGCTCGCCGAGCGGTTTGGCGCGGAGGTCCTGGTCAAGCACGAGAACCACACGCCCACGGGGGCGTTCAAGGTCCGCGGCGGGCTGGTCTACCTCGACCGGCTGGTGCGCGAGCGTCCGACCGTGGCGGGCGTGATTTCGGCCACCCGCGGCAACCACGGGCAGAGCCTGGCGTACGCCGGACGAGCGTCCAACCGGCGGGTGGTCATCGTCGTGCCGGAGGGCAACAGCCCCGGCAAGAACGCCGCGATGCGCGGATTCGGGGCCGAGTTGATCGTCCACGGGACTGATTTCCAAGAGGCCCGCGAGCACGCCGGGAGCCTGGCCGAGGGCCTCGGTTTGGAGATGGTGCCGCCGTTCCATCGCGACCTAGTGCTGGGGGTGGCAACCTACGCGAAGGAGCTGTTCGACGACGCTGGTCCGCTCGATGCCGTGTACGTGCCGGTGGGAATGGGCAGCGGGATCTGTGGGCTGATTACCGTCCGCGACCTGCTCGGCCTGCCCACCAAGATCATCGGCGTCGTCGCCGAGAACGCCCCGGCCACCGCGCTGTCGTTCGCGGCCGGGCACGCAGTTACCACTCCGTCCGCCGCCACCTTCGTAGACGGCGTCGCCACGCGCTCGCCTGATCCGATGGCTATCGACATCATCTGCCGGGGCGCCGAGCGGATCATCACCGTCCCCGAGGACACCGCGGCCGAGGCCATCCGCGTCACTACGGAGGCCACCCGTCAACTTGTCGAGCCGGCCGGCGCCCTCGCCCTCGCCGCGCTGCTGGTCGAGCCGCCCGCGGGAGCCCGGGTGGCCGTCATCCAGTCCGGCGGAAACGCCGACGCGGAGCAGTTGGCCTCCGTGTGGCGCGGGGAGACGCCCGCCCCCTAATGGCAACGCGTGCAACAAAGCACGCGCTCGTCGTCCGAAATCGACGGTTCGAGGCTGTTTTCGCCGTTGAGTGCGGGTTTTGTTGCAACCCCACCTCACCACGCGGCGACGGCCTAGTCGGACGCTTCGCTGGCACCGCGGATCTCGGCCGCCAACGCGACCAGCAGCCGCAGCACCGCCTGGACGGCCGGACGCTGCGCCCGCTCGGGGCGGAACAGGGCATCCACGTGCCGGAGGGCGCCGCCCCGTAACGGGATCAGCACCACGCCGTCGGGCCGGGGCGCCGTCCAACGTGGGATGAAGGCCAGCCCAGCCCCCTCGCGGACCAACGCCGCGGCAATCGAGAACTCATTCACCCGGTGCGCGCGGACGATACGCCGCCCCGCGACGGCCCCCACCGCGTCAAGGGTGGCCAACAACGGGAATCCGTCGTGGGTGGTGATCCACGGCTGGTCGGCGACGTCATCAGGGTCCAACCAGTCCCGTCCAGCCAACGGGTGCCCGGACGGGACGGCCACGTCCAGCGGCTCGTGCAGCAGGGGCAGCGCGGACACCGATCCCGGCCACGGCGGGGTGTGGTCGAGCCGGTGGGCAATGACCACGTCGACGGCGGTCGCGAGCGGCGCGAACTGAGCTTGTGGGACGTCCTCGTCGGTGAGCTCAACCTCGGGGCAGCTCCCTTGGGCGTGGGCTCGCAGCAAGCGGGGGAAGAACGCCAAGGCGGCACTGTTGAAGGCTGCGACGCTCACGCGTCCGACCGGACGACCCGCGAGTTCGGCCGCGACGCGGTCGACACCGGCGAGCGCGACCCCCACCTGCTCGGCGGCTTTGGCCAGCGTGTGACCCGCCTCCGTGAGCACCAACCGGCGCCCGGAGCGTTCCGCCAGGGGCACGCCCACCTGCCGCTGAAGCTGGCGCAGCTGCTGGGACACCGCGGACGGCGTGAGCTGCAGCCGCTCCGCGACGGCGGTCACGCTCCCCAGCGCACCGAGTTCGCGGAGCATGTCGAGGTGCCGAACATCCATGGAGACAATGTAGTTCAACTACATCATTAGTTCAGTAGATTCGGTCTGGTTTAAAAGTCAGGGCCCAGCAACACTGATCCGCGTGAAGAACCGCCTCCTGGACGCCACCCTGCTCGGCGTAGCCCTCGTCTGGGGTTCCAGCTTCGTGGCCGCCAAAGCCGCCACTGCTTGGGCCTCGCCGATGATCGTGCTGGGCGTCCGCTACGGCGTGGCCGCGCTGCTGCTCGCCGGATGGGTGGCGCTTCGGCGCGGACGTCCGTCAAAGCGCGAACTGGCGATCGGAAGCGTGCTGGGCGTGACCCAGGCGCTGATCCTGGCCCTCGAAACCTGGGGCGTCAGCGGTACCAGCGCCTCGAACGCCGGCCTGCTCATCAGCATGGCCATCCTGCTGACGCCCGCGTTTGAGACCAGCCTGTTCGGACGGCGGTTGCCCCCGGCCTTCTTCGCGGCGGCGGGAGTTTCGGTACTGGGAGTCGCGTTATTGCTCGGCGGGCCTTCCGGCGGGTTCGTCCTCGGCGACGGGTTGGTGCTCGTCGCGGCGGTCGTCCGGGGCTTTCACGTCGCCCTGGTCGGCCGCCTCGGTCGGGGGTGTCGTCCGATCGAGTTGACGCTCGTCCAACTGGGGGTCGGCACGCTGATCTGTCTGCCGTGGGTGATCGCCGCTCCGCCGGTGAACGTCCCGGGCACCTTTTGGTTCGCCGTGATCTACCTCGCCGCGGGGTGCAGCGTCTTCGCGTTCATCGCCCAGTCGTGGGCCGTGCTGCGTAGTTCGGCCTCCCGCGCCAGCCTTCTCCTCGGCACCGAACCGCTGTGGGCCGTGGCCTGCGGACTGCTCCTCGGATCCGAGCACATCGGTTGGCTCGGACTTGTCGGCGCGGCCTTCATCGTGGCGGGGACCTATTGGGGCCAAGCCGTCGAAGCCCGGAGCCACGGGGGTACTCTCGCGAAGTCCGCCGTGCTACAAGAGCAGTTGTCCGCGTAACCCGCGCTGGCCCGCGACACCGCACAGAGCCGAGGGCGCACCTCCTCACCCGAATCATGCTGCTTTCGGGGGTTGCCTGAGCCCACGGGCGATCAGGGGGCCAGATCCCGTCTGTTTTGGGTGAGCGATACCCAAGATGCTCATCGTGTACCCATTAAGGGCGAGGGGATCTCGGGGTGCCCCGCTGCTCATCCTTCGACGCCGCTCCCGCCCGTCCAGGGCGCCTCCGGCGTCCCTTCGGGATGGCCTGCGGCCACCTTTGACTGCCGGGTCCCCGACGTCGGATTTTGGCAGCTACGGGGTTCACCCCTCCGACTGGGCGTCAGAGGTCACCCTGCAACGTGAACAAGGGCGACAGGACGGAGGCCCCGTCCGGAGGATGAGCGGTCAGAGCAAGGCCAAGAGCGTGAGCACGACGGCGACCAAGGGGAACGCCCCCTGCCGGATGGCGGCGCCGCGCTTGTCCGGCGAGGTGAGGAACAACACTGCGGCGGCAGCGAACATCGAGCCGGTCCCGGCGAGGATCAGCGTCGTCCCGACCGTGCGGTTCCCGAGCAGCCCGGCCAGCACGCCACCGAACGCCATGACGGCCAAGAACAGGTTGTAGTACCCCTGGTTGAAGGCCATTTCCTTGGTCGCGTGGGCCTCCTGCTCGGTGGTCCCGAAGACCTTGCGGGCCGCGGTCGTCCAGGCGAAGGACTCCAGATACCAGATGTAAACGTGAAGCAACCCGGCGAGGGCGGCGAAGAGGGCAGCAGCAACAAACACCCCCGCAGGCTACCTCGCGCAGCCCCAGCCGACCCGAAGGACGGCAACTGCTAGAGATCGATGATCTCGGCGTCCAGCACGGCGTCGATCGCGCGGACGGCCCCGAGCAACGCGTCGCTCGGACGGGTCTGCAGGTTGATCTGCGCCACGGCCGCCTCAGCGCCGTCGAACACGATGTTGGCCATTTCTTGGACGTTGATGCCCGCCTCGCTGATCGCATCCAAGATCCGCGCCAACACCCCGGGGCGGTCCAGGTGGCGGATCACCAGCGTGCAGACAGCCGGCGTCTTGCGGGCCAGGTTCACCACGTTGGGGACGCTACCGCTGGTAGCGAAAGTGGTGATGATGCGGACGGTCTCGTCCGCGATGGCCTGCTGCGCCTGCTCGGTCGAGGCCCCGATGTGCGCGGTGCCGTGGACGCCGGGCAGGTTGACGATGTCATCGGCGAACTCACCGGACGACCCCGCTGGCTCCGTGGCGAACACGTCCAGCCCCACCTTCAGCCCCTTGGCCACGATCGCCGCCTTCAACGCTTCGTTGTCGACGACCTCGCCGCGCGAAGTGTTAATGAAGAACGCGCCTGGGCGCATGGCTTCGAAGAACTCCTCCCCCAGCGAACCGCGGGTGTCAGGAGTCAGCGCCACGTGGACGCTCACCGCATCGGACGCCCGCGCCACCTCAAGCATCGAATCGGCCCGCGTGATGCCCAGCTCCTCGGCGCGCTCGGTGGTCAGCGAGCGGCTCCAGGCGACCACGGGCATCCCGAAAGCCCGCGCCCGGGACACCATCTCCGTGCCGATCTTGCCGAGACCGATGAGGCCGAGGGTGCGTCCGTGCAGGCCCCGAGCCTTGCCGAACTCGCCCTTGCGCCACTGCCCCGCCTTGAGCGCGGCATCATTGTCGGCGAGGCGTCGATCCAACGCGCAAAGGTGCCCGAACGCCAGCTCGGCGACCGCGATCGAGTTCTTGCCAGGGCAGTTCGACACGTAGATACCGCGCTTGGACGCGGCCGCCACGTCGATGGTGTTGTAGCCCGCCCCCGCGCGGACGATGAGCTTCAACGGTCCCGCCTCAATGGCCTCGGCCGGCACCTTGGTGCTGCGCACGACAAGGACGTCCGGCGCCTTCTCAGCGACCGCGGCAACGAGAGTGTCACCCCCCAGCGCAGGTTCGTGGACGACGTCGAAGCCAGCCCCCCGCAACGCTTCCACCCCGGACGATTCGAAACTGTCAGCAATGAGTACGCGCATGCCTAACGCTACTGCGGAGGCGGTCTCGCGGGGCACCCTCAAACCGCCCGAACCGAGCCCTTGGGGTAGCGTGACCGAGTGAGTGTGCCCGTCCACGAACACGAGTTTGAAGACAGTCTCGAGCCCAAGCATTTGAATGCGCGGTCCGATCTGGTGCTGCGCGCCGGGATCATGATGTTGGGCTCGGGTACGAGTGGGCTTCGCGTCCGCGAGGTAATGCAGGCTGTGGCCGCCACGGTCGGCCTCCGAGACATCAGCGCCCAGATTTCGTTCACCGACGTCGTGCTCACCGTCCGACGCCGATCGACGTTCCGGACGCAGGTCAGCGAGATCGCCCGGCCCGCCGTGGACGCCCACCGCATCGATTTGCTGCAGCGTTTCGGCCAGACACTGCCCGCCCGCGCGACGGTGGCCGAGGTCTCCGGACGTCTCGACGCGATCGAAAACCAACCGAAGCTGTACCGCGCCTGGCTGACTGTGCTGCTGGTCGCGCTGGCCTGCGCCTCCGTCACGGTGCTGGGCAACGGCGGACCGCGCGAGGTGGCCGCGGTGCTTCCGGCCTCCGGCCTGGCCTATGCCGCCCACCGCGTGTGGCAGCGATTGGACCTGAACCACCTAGCCTCCGTAGCGACCACCGCCGCCCTCGCCACGGGTCTCTACGTCGGCTTCACGCGGATCATCGACCTCGCATTCGCCGCGCCCAGCCCCCGCCTGGCCGCTGGGTTCATCTGCGCGGCGATCTTCTTGATCCCGGGCTTCCCGCTGGTGACCGCGGGGCTCGATCTGGCCCGCGTCGATATGGAGACGGGCGTCCCCCGGTTGGCCTACGCGCTCATGGTCCTGCTGTCGATCACCATCGGGGTATGGCTCGTGGCGACCGCCTCGGGCATCTCCCCGGACGCCGTCCCGACCCTCACCGGCGCCTGGGTGTGGCCCGCCTGGATGGTCGCCAGCTGGTGCGCCGTTTTCGGCTGGGCCGTCATGTTCAACGCCCCCTGGCAGGCCGCCGTGGCCTCCGGGGTGTGCGCGGCGCTCGGTAACGTCCCACGGTTGCTGCTCATCGAGTTCGGCGTGAAGCCCTACATCGCCACCTTCATCGGCTGCTTCCTGATGGGGCTGCTCTGCGCGGTGGCCGCGAGGGCGTTCGACCTCAACAAGATCATCATGACCGTGCCCACGGTGCTGGTGTCGATCCCGGGAGCGCCCCTGCTCCGGACGCTGCTCTACTTCGACAAGGCCGACATCGTGTCAGCGATGACCCAGGGCGTGAGCACCATCTTGGCGGTGATCTCGCTCGTCGCGGGCCTCGCCGCCGCCCGGATGCTCACCGATCCCGAGTGGACGTTCACCCGCCCCTGGCGTCCGGGTGAGCGGTTGTCGCATCGCCTGTTCGGCCGTCCGGACGCCTAGACCGGGACCTTCCAGAAGGGCGCCCGGTTTGCGACGGAAACAGCCCCCTCAGCAGCCGCCGCGGAGCTGACGTCCAGGGCCCGGCCTCATGGGCATGTCTTGGTCACGGCCGCGGGGCGCGAGGGTGGAACAGGGGTGCCCCTCGCCACGATCGGTGGGCGGTTTCGGGGACTTTGCCCCTTCCGAACCCTCAACCTGCCTCGGACCGAACCCGCAGCACCCTTCCCGACGGCGGTGGCCACCGACACACGCCAACCGTCTTCTTCAAGAAAGCTGGCGTGATCGCCCACTTCGGCCCGGACGCCCAGGCTCAGGTCCACGTCACCCTCACTGCGACCTTGCTGGCGTTCGCGATGTTTGCTGGCGACATATCGCCAGCAAACATGTGTATCGCCAGCAACGTCGGCATGCGGCCCCGCCCGTCCCGCCTCACCGGTTTGGAGCGGGGTATCCGGGGCTTGCACAATGGTCCGCATGACTACAACCGGCACTCCTCTCGTTAAGCGCGGCCTCGCTGACATGCTGAAGGGCGGCGTCATCATGGACGTCGTAACCCCTGAACAGGCGCGCATCGCCGAGGACGCCGGCGCCGTGGCCGTCATGGCTCTCGAGCGGGTGCCTGCGGATATTCGTTCGCAGGGCGGCGTCGCCCGCATGAGCGACCCCGACCTCATCGAGGCGATCATCAAGACCGTCTCGATCCCGGTCATGGCGAAGGCCCGCATCGGCCACTTCGTCGAGGCGCAGGTGCTGCAGGAGCTCAAGGTCGACTACATCGACGAGTCCGAGGTTCTTTCCCCGGCTGACTACGTCAATCACATCGACAAGCACGGCTTCACCGTCCCGTTCGTGTGCGGCGCCACCAACCTGGGCGAGGCGCTGCGGCGCATCACCGAGGGTGCGGCGATGATCCGCTCCAAGGGCGAGGCGGGCACCGGCGACGTGTCCGAGGCCACCAAGCACATCCGCACCATCCGCAAGCAGATCGCTGAGCTGCAGGCGCTCTACCGCGCCGAGCCCGAGACGCTCTACGTCGCGGCCAAGGAGCTGCAGGCGCCTTACGAGTTGGTCCGTGAGGTCGCCGAGCGCGGCGAGCTGCCGGTTGTGCTGTTCGTGGCCGGTGGCGTGGCCACCCCCGCGGACGCCGCCATGATGATGCAGTTGGGCGCGGACGGTGTCTTCGTCGGCTCGGGCATCTTCAAGTCCGGCGATCCGGCCGCGCGCGCCGCCGCCATCGTGAAGGCCACGGCGCAGTTCAATGACGCCGCCGCCATCACGGCCGCGAGCCGTGGGCTCGGCGAGGCCATGGTCGGCATCAACGTCGCCGACGTGCCCGCGCCGCATCGGCTCGCCGAGCGCGGCTGGTGAGTCGTCCCGCTCGCGGCAAGGTCTGGGAGCCCAGCTCGCTGGGAGGCCTCCCCGATTCCGGGCCCCGCGTGGGCGTTGTGGCGCTGCAGGGCGGCGTCCGTGAGCACGCCGAACTGCTCATCGGTTTGGGCGCGCGCCCGGTGTACCTGCGGACGCCTGACGACCTCGTCGGCCCCGACGGTCTCCGGGTGGACGCCCTCGTGTTGCCAGGCGGGGAATCCTCGACCATTGACCGCCTCCTGCGGATCTTCGAGCTGGGCGAGCCCCTCAAGGCCGCCATTTGTGCCGGGCTACCGACCTTGGGGACCTGCGCCGGGTTAGTGCTGCTCGCTCGCGACGTGCTTGATCCGGCGCCCGGTCAGGGGAGCCTCGGCATCCTCGACGTCAGCGTCCGGCGCAACGCCTTCGGCCCGCAGGTCGACAGCGCCGAGGAGCTCCTCGAGACCACGCTCGGCCCGACGCGGGTGGCTTTCATCCGCGCCCCGCGCATCGAAACGGTGGGGGCGGACGTGGACGTCCTAGCCCGCCGCGGCGATGCGATGGTCGCCGTCCGCCAGGGACCCGTCCTCGGCACCTCGTTCCACCCCGAACTCACGGGCGAGCCGACCTTCCACCGCTGGCTGCTCAACCAAATCACCTGACCGAAACAGCCCCCTCAGCCCCCTCCATGGACGGCAGCTCCGCCATCGACCCTCACGGGGATGTTTTCGGGGACACCTGGGCGCACATCAGCGAGCAGAACCCCTCCCGCTGACCCTCTCGTTTTGGCACTCTGAGCCCATGAAGCTCTGGGATCGACTCACCGAATACGCCTCCGCGGCGTTGTGGGTGCTGCCATTCCTCGCGGGCGGCGCCGGGATCCTGGCCTTCGTCACGCTGGCGCGCATCGAGCCGGGCGCCTCTGATCCGCTGTCAGCGCTGGCATTTCAGGGCACGGCCAGCCAGGCCCGCGACCTCCTCATGGCCATCACCGGGACGGTCGTCACCGTCATCGCCCTGGTGTTGGGCCTCAGCGTGGTGGCCTTGACGACGGCATCAGCGCAGTATTCCCCCCGACTCCTGCGCAACTTCCTCCGCGATCGCACGAACCAGGTGGTGCTCAGCATCTTCTTGGCGACCTTCTCGTTCAGCGCCTCCGGGCTCTACGTGGTCGACGTCAGCGACACGGCGGCCGCCTTCCCGCGCCTGGCCGTGAGCGCGTCGATCGCGCTGCTGTTCGCCTCGTTGGGGGCGGTGGTCATCTTCTCGAACCACCTGTCGCACTCCATTCAGGTGGACGCCATCATGGTTCGCGTCCAACACGATTCGCTCGCCACCGTCCGCCGCTTGAGTCGCGATGCGGCGCCGGTCATCCCGATCCCGCCGCGGTGGGCGGTGACGATCCCCGCGCGGACGTCCGGGTACGTGGTGACGGCCCATCGTGACGAGTTGATGACCGTGGCCAAGCGCTACGGGGTCTCGATTGCGCTGATCCACCGCGTCGGCGAGCACGTCGTGGTGGGACGCCCGTTGGCTCAGGTCTGGATGCCCACCGCCGACACCCCGCCCCCCGACCGCGCCACGTTGGCGAAGGCGCTGGACGACGTGGTCGGCATCGGCTTCGAACGGACTTACCAGCAGGACGCCGCCATGGGCATCCGCCAACTCGTGGACGCGGCGTGCAAGGCCCTGTCGCCAGCCGTGAACGATCCCTACACGGCTGTCCAGGCCGTCGATCACCTCACCGTCATCTTCGATGAGCTCGCCGAACGCCCCCTCGGACCGGTTTTCAGCACGTCCGACGGGCTCACCGTCGTCGTCCCCGCGCGCCGGTTCGAGGAGTACCTGGGCACCATGTGCGGGCTGATCCGCCGTTACTGCTCGGCCGAACCGACCGTGTCCCTGGCGTTGCTGCGACTCTTGGACTGCTGCGCGGACGCCGCCAAACACGATCCCGAGCGCTTGCGGCACATCGCGAAGCAGGCGCAGTTGATCGTCGAGGACGCGCAACGTGAGGTTCGTCAGCCTCAAGACTTCATCCCCATCGCGGACGCGGCCGATGTCTTGGTGTATCGGATCGAGGCCTCGTACCACTCCGAAGAGTGAGCTCCTGCGATGTTACGGACGCGTGACGGATCGTTGCGGATTCTTTGGTTCCACTCCCACGAAGCGAAGGATCAGGTAACAAGCTCGTCAAGATCGGCAATATTTCACGATATAACTACCGCCGAGGCAGGGACACAGAGTACTTTCGCCCAATCACCGTGACGGGGACGTGACCCGTTGCGCCTGAAGGAGGAAAAGTGAGCAAAAAGACCATGGTGCTCGGTGTTGCAGCACTGCTGAGCGCTTCGATCGCGCTGACGGCCTGCGGTTCCCGCACGGCCGAGACCAGCGCCGCAACCACCAAGACCGCCAAGATCGCCGTCATCGCCCCGCTCACCGGCGACCTGTCGGTGATGGGCCTCGGCATCAAGAACTCGGTTGACCTGGCGATCAAGCAGGCCAACGACGCGAAAGCGATCCCCGGATGGACGCTCGCCCTCGACGCCCAGGACGACACCGCCAACCCCGATGTCGGCGCGAACGCCGCCACCAAGGTTGCGGCGGACAAGTCCGTCGTCGCCGTCGTCGGCACGCTGAACTCGGGTGTTGCGCAGTCGGTGCAGCCGATTCTCAACACGGGCAACATCGCGATGGTTTCGCCGGCCAACACCAACCCCTCGCTGACCATCGGCGCCGACCCGGCCAACCCGAAGCGCACGTATCCGAACTACTTCCGGGTGTGCACCACGGACGCCGTTCAGGGCCCGTTCGCAGCTCAGTACGTGTACAACACGCTGAAGCTCACGAAGGTCGCCGTCGTCAACGACAAGAAGCCGTACGGCCAGGGCCTCGCGGAGGCGTTCGCCAAGGAGTTCACCAAGCTCGGCGGCACGGTCGTTGACAACGCCACCGTGAACAAGGACGACAAGGACTTCTCCACCGTCATCTCCGTGATGAAGAGCAAGAGCCCGGAGCTCGTCTACTTCGGCACCGAGTTCCAGCTGGCTGGCCCGATGTCCTCGCAGATGAAGGCCGCTGGCCTCAACGTTCCGCTCATGGGCGGCGACGGCATCTACGACGACAAGTTCATCGCGCTCGCCGGTGCGAAGGCCGAGGGTGACCTCGCGACCTCCGTTGGCGCTCCGATCGAGTCCCTCGCCTCCGGCAAGTCGTTCCTCGAGGCCTACAAGGCCGCCGGTTACAAGGACGGCTACTCGGCCTACGGCGCCTACGCCTACGACGCGGCCAACGCCATCATCGCGGCCCTCAAGGTCTCCCTGCCCAACTCTGCTGACGCTGCGGCGGCTCGTCCGGGCACCATCACCGCTTTGGCGAACGTGTCCTTCGACGGTGTCACCGGCAAGGTCGGCTTCGACAAGTACGGCGACGCCACGGCCAAGGTCCTCACGGTCTACACCGTTGCCAGCGGCAAGTGGGTGGCCAAGGCCACCGACACGGCCAAGTAACCATCACCTATTCGATCCGAGGGGGAGCCGCGACAGTGGCTCCCCCTCGGCGAACGTAAGGCCTTGTCGTGACGTTTCTCGACCCCCTCATTAACGGGCTGTCCCTCGGCTCCCTCTACGCGCTCATCGCGGTGGGCTACACGGTGGTCTACGGCATCGTTCAGCTCATTAACTTCGCCCACGGCGAGATCTTCATGGTCGGCGCCTTCGGTGCCCTGTCGACCTGGATCGTCCTCGGCCAGGCTTCCGCGAACCTCTCCTGGTGGATGCTGCCCCTCATGCTGGTGGGTGGCATGGTCGTCGGCGTCACAGTCGCCGTCCTCATGGAGCGCTTCGCGTACCGGCCGTTGCGTCATGCACCGCGGCTGGCGCCCCTCATCACCGCTATCGGCATCTCGGTGTTCCTCCAGGAGTTCGTCCGCCTGTTCTACGGGGCGATCCCCGGATTCCCCGACGCTAAAGCGGCTGTGGTGTTCCCGCAGATCGAGTTCTTCACCGGTCCGGCTATCGAGTTCGGGGGCGCCGTCATTCAGCGGGCAACCTTCTTCACTCTCGGCGCGCTCGCCGTCTCGTGGGCCTTCTTGTGGTTCTTCGTCAACAAAACGAAGATTGGCCGCGCCATGCTGGCCACCTCGCAAGATCCCGACACCGCCCGCCTCATGGGCATCGACGTCAACCGGATCATCACCATCGCCTTCGCCGTGGGCGCCGCGCTCGCCGCAATCGCCGGCACGGCGCACGGCCTGCGCTACGGCAACATCGACTTCAAGATGGGCTTCCTCGCCGGCTTGAAGGCGTTCACCGCCGCCGTCCTCGGTGGCATCGGCAACATCAATGGCGCCGTCGTGGGCGGTCTCGTCCTCGGCGTCGTCGAGTCCCTGGCCACTGTGTACGTCCCCGGCCAGTTCGGTGGCGCAGCCTGGAAGGACGTGTGGGCCTTCGTCCTGCTCATCATCGTCCTGGTCTTCCGACCGCAGGGCATTATGGGCGCGAAGGTGGTGGATCGCGCATGACCGCTTCCGCAACAACGCGCCAGCGCGCCTACAACGTCGAGCGAATCGTAGGCCTCGTCGGAGGTCTCATTTTCGCCGTCAGCGCCTTCTTCCCCTGGGCATACGGCCATGAGGCCCTCGATGACATGGCCTACTTCGGTAGCCCGTCACCGCTGCAATGGTTCGCCGTCGTCATGGCTTTGGCGCTGATCAACTGTCTGGCCGCCTCCCTGCTGGAGCCGACCCTGAACAACAGCACCGGGTTCCTCAAGCTGCTCGGACGCATCAGCAAGCGCTTCGGTTGGATCCGAGGGGCGCGAGCCTTGGCGATCGGCATGCTGGCGTACGCCGTCTTGGCCATTCTCGCCGTCGCCCTGGAACTCAACGGGTTAGTCAACCTCGAAATGGGTGCCTGGGTCGCCCTCGTGGGCGCCGGGATCGCTTTCGGTAGCTCGATGATGCTGCCGACTGGACGGGCCCCGTTCCTGGAGCGCATCCCGAGCTATCCCGTCCTAGAGATCGCCACCATCGCCCTGCTCCTCATGGGGATGTTGTTCGCCTCGGCCTATGCGCTGAGCCAAGAGGACGGCGGCACCTTCCTCATGGTGCTGGTGTTCATCGGCGCTCTCGCGGGGTTTGCCATCGGTTCCGGCTTCGGCAGTTGGGTGGCCACCGCCGGCCGCCGGCATCGCACCGTCTTGGTGTCGTCGGCGTTCTTGGTGGCCTTCTTGTTCCCGTTCACCCAGAACGGATCGGATGCCAACATGTCGATCGCCACGCAGGTGCTGATCTTCGCGGCGACCGCCGTTGGCCTCAACATCGTGGTGGGCCTCGCCGGCTTGCTGGACCTCGGCTACATCGCCTTCTTGGGCGCCGGCGCGTTCACCGCCGCGGTGTTGTCGGAGTCGGCCTTTGCCACGATCAACTGGCACCCGCCGTTCATCGTCGTGATGCTGCTCTCGGGCTGCATTTCGGCCACGTTGGGTCTCATCATCGGTTCCCCCACGCTGCGGGTTTCCGGTGACTACCTGGCCATCGTGACGTTGGCGTTCGGTGAGATCTTCCGCATCACGATGAACAACCTGGACGGTAGCTCCGGGCCGAACCTGGTTCACGGATCCTCCGGTATTCCGGCCATTCCAAACCTGAACTTCTTCGGTTTCGACTTCGGACAATCGCACGTCGTGGCGGGCATCGAGCTCGGGCGGTTCGCGAACTACTTCTTCCTGATGCTGGTCATCATGTCGATCATCATCTTGGTGTTCACCCGCCTCAACCACAGCCGAATCGGCCGCGGTTGGGTGGCCATCCGCGAGGACGAGCGGGCCGCCGAGGCCATGGGCGTCAACGTGTTCGGCCTCAAGCTGCTGGCCTTCGCTGGTGGCGCCTTCCTGGCCGGCTTCGCCGGTGCCGTCAAGGCCCACGTCGACGTGTCAGTCGTCCCCGATCAGTACGTGTTCTTGGAGAGCGCGTTCCTGCTGGCGGCGATCGTCCTGGGTGGCATGGGTACGGTCATGGGCGTCCTTCTGGGAGCCACGCTGTTGAAGCTGGTGCCCGAGAAGCTGCGTTTCATGTCCGACTACCGGATGCTCATCTTCGGCCTGTTGATGGTCGTGATGATGCGCTTCCGCCCGGAGGGGATCATTCCCAACCAGCGGCGCGCCCTGGAGTTCCACGTCGATGATGAGGAGCTCGTCGAGGACGTGGAAGAACGGCTGCCTTATGAGTTCGTCGAGTTTGAGGAGGTGCCCGCATGAGCACCGCCGTACTTCACCCTGAGACCGACGGCCACGCCGTGGGTCGCGAAGTAATGCTGAGGGCCGACAAGGTCACCATGAAGTTCGGTGGTCTCACCGCGGTGGATTCGGTCGACATGACCGTCCACAACGGCGAGATCGTCGGGCTCATCGGTCCTAACGGCGCTGGCAAGACGACGTTTTTCAACTGCTTGACGGGCATGTACCTCCCTACCTCTGGGCAGGTCACCTTCAACGGTTCGGTGCTGCCACCGAAGCCGCGCGAGGTAGTCAAGGCGGGCATGGCCCGGACGTTCCAGAACATCCGGTTGTTCCCGAACATGACGGCCCTCGAAAACGTCATGGTGGGTCGTTACTGCCGGACGTCCTCGGGTGCGTTCACGTCCATCATCCACGGACCGAAGTATCGGGCCGAGGAGATCGCCACCCGCGAGCGAGCGGCCGAACTGCTCGACTTCGTGGGGCTTGGCGGCGAGGGTGGGCACCTGGCGCGCAACATGCCGTACGGCAACCAGCGTCGCCTGGAGATCGCTCGCGCCCTGGCGACCGATCCGAAGCTGCTGCTGTTGGACGAACCCACCGCCGGCATGAACCCGCAAGAAACGAAGGATGCCGAGGAACTGATCTTCCGCATCCGAGATACCGGGCTCGCCATCGTGGTCATCGAGCACGACATGAAGTTCATCTTCAACCTGTGTGATCGGGTTTTGTGCCTCGTGCGCGGCAAGGTCCTCATTGAGGGCACTGCCGGCGAGGTGCAGTCCGACCCGCGGGTCATCGAGGCCTACATCGGTTCGCCGAAGACCAAGGAGAATCCGGATGCTTGAGGTCAAAGACCTGGTGGTCGCCTACGGCAAGGTCCGCGCGGTCAAGGGCATTAGCTTCCGCGTGCCCCAGGGGCAGGTGGTCTCGCTGCTGGGCACCAACGGGGCTGGCAAGACCACCACGCTGCGCACGATCTCCGGGCTGTTGCGTCCGGAGTCGGGCGAGGTGTGGTTCGAGGGTCAGCGGATCGACAGGGTGCCCGCGCACAAGGTCGTCCAACTGGGTTTGGCGCATTCCCCGGAAGGCCGCCGGATCTTCCCGCGGCTCTCCGTGGAGGACAACCTGATGCTCGGGGCGTTCGCCCGCAAGGACGCCGCTGGCATCGCGAAAGACCTCCAGCGCGTTTTCGCGTTGTTCGAGATCCTGAAGGAGCGGCGTAGCCAACCGGCCGGCACCTTCTCCGGTGGCGAGCAGCAGATGCTGGCCATCGGGCGCGCGATGATGAGCCGCCCCAGACTGCTGATGCTCGACGAGCCCTCCATGGGCCTGTCGCCGCTGATGATGCAGAAGATCATGGGCACGATCGCCGAACTGCAGTCCGAGGGTGTCACGATCCTGCTCGTGGAGCAGAACGCTGCCGCGGCCCTCGAACTGTCGGATCACGCGTACGTGCTCGAGGTCGGCAACATCACCCTCGACGGCACCGGCCGCCAACTGCTCGATGACGACCGCGTCAAGAGGGCCTATCTCGGCGAAAGCTGAGTGCTCGCCTCGAACGCCCGCCCTGGTCTTCCAGGGCGGGCGTTCTGCGTCTCGTTCCCGACGAGAGGGAGGATGAGGCGTGGCTACTATCCGCAAGCAGCACGCGCGGGACGTCCCGATCCCGGTCGCCGACATGGACGCCCGGCTGTCCACCCTCGGCCGGCCCGGCGATGAGGTGTGGCCGGGCGAAGCGTGGTTTCCGATGCGGCTGAACGCATCCGTGGCCGAGGGCGGCGCAGGAGGGCATGGGCCGGTCCGCTACCACGCGAGCCATCGTGCGCCGGGTGAGGTGTCCTTCACGTTTGATTCGATCCTGGGTTCAAGCCGCTGGGAAGGCAGCCACACGTTCACCGTCCACGAGATGCCCGGGGGGTGCCGCCTGACACACCTCGTGGAACTGCGGGTGCCCCTGTGGCAGGCGGTCCAGTGGCAGGTGCTGGTGGGACCGTTGCACGACGCCGTTCTCGAAGATCTCCTCGATAAAGCTGTCAGTGGCACCCCGGCACGCCGGTGGACTCCGTGGATCCGCGTGCTCCGCCGGGTGTACCCACTCGGGTGAAACCTTTACCTTCGCGGGGCAGTTTCGCGGGGTTTACCACGACACACGCCTTCCCTAGGGGAGTGACTACGCGCTCAGCAGACGAGAAGCCGACCCTCGCCAGGGTCCGGTTTTACCTAGCCTGAGAGAATCTTACTGGGATTAGAAACAATTCATAGGTGACTAACAACGACACCGCCTCGGCTACGCGTCCAGAGGCCTTCGCGGGGACAGACTGGACCTCATGATCAAGTGGGACGAGAAGTGGCCCCAGCTGCGGGGTGCGGACGTGTTCCCGCTGCCGCTGGCTTCCGAGACGAACTGGACGCCCTCGGGCTGGGAAGTCAACGTCGTCCTCCTCACCGATGTCGCCGCCCGCGGGTTCCACGGCATCCCGTTGTGGACCCACTGCGAGCCCTACAACACACCCGGCCACGCACACAGCGATGAGGCTCGGGCGGTCACCGAAAGGGCCTTGTCGGAGTTCGGGCATCGGTTGCGCGAGGTGCTGTCGCCGCCGCGGCACGCCGCCCCCGACCTCCCCGCAGGGGGCCCCGGAGACTCCCCTGAGCCGCCCCCGAGAGCCGACCGGTTCCTCTGATCGCTTCCTAAACTCGAAAGTGTTCGTCCACTCTCAAGGAGTAAACGTGGCCACCCAGAAGACTTTCATCGAGGAACTCGAGATCGCCGGCGATCAGCTGATCGCCACCATCAAGAAGCTGCTCGCCGACGGCAACGCCCAGCGGGTCATCGTCCGCGATGCGGAGGGGCGCGAGATCATCGCCATGCCGCTCACGTTCGGCGTCCTCACCGGCGGCGTGCTGGTGCTCGCTGCTCCGCTGTTGGCCGTCCTGGGCGCCCTGGCGGCCCTGCTGACGAAGGTCCGCTTGGACGTCGTCCGGGTGACTGAGCCCACGGACGAGGCCCCGTCCGACCCGGAGGCCGCGGGCGAGCCTCCGACCGAGCCGGCCGAGGCGCCCAACCACGAGGACGAGACCCCCGAGGGCGCACCCAGCGATGAGTCGAAGCCCAAGACCCAGACCCACGACGAAGACCCGTTGGGCTGACCCCAGCGGTGCCCCGGGCGGACACCGGTGCGGTCCCTGACACACCGGTCCCTTTCCCCGCCCGTGGGACACCGTCTCGCGCTTCCGGGAATACCGGGCGCGACTGCCATGGTTGGCAGAGATAGCCCGTTCACTCAGGAGGAAACCATGGCCCGTCAGGTCACTGCCACGCTGTTCCATAGCCTCGATGGCGTCGCCACCGACCCGAATCTTTGGCAGTTTGACGCCTTCGACGACGGCGTGATGCAGGTCATGATCGACTCCCTCGCCCGCACCGACGCCACCCTCATGGGGCGCAAGACGTACGAGATGTGGGCGCCCTACTGGCCCACCGCTACCGACCCGTTCGGCGATTTCATCAATCCGGTCGTGAAGCACGTGGCCTCGCGGACTCTCACGCAGGACGATCTCACGTGGAATAACAGCCATCTCATCGTCGGCGACCTGGCCGATTTCGTCCGGGGCCTGAAGGAGACCGAAGGTGGCGATATCGCCGTCGAGGGATCGTTGTCGGTGATCCGCCAGCTGTTCTTGGGTGGTGTGCTGGACCGCCTCACCCTCATCACTCACCCCGTCATCGCCGGCGCCGGGGAGCACTTGTTCACCGCCGAGACCCCCACCACGCAGTTGGCGCTGCTGGAGTCCTTCTCGACCGACAAGGGCAATGTGGTCTCGACCTACGCCCTGCGCAGCTGACCAGCCACTTTAAGGGCGCCACCACCGCCGCGGCCGCCACCACCGCCGCGGCCGCCGCCCAGAATCTCAGCTACCCTGCCGCAAACCCCTCTACCCTGCCGTTGGAAGCAGGGTAGGTGCAAGAACGGCAGGGTAGCGGCCCAAAGGTGGGGGCAAGCAGCCATCGAGAGAGACTGGCGCGTCCGAGGGGCGACTGGGTTCAGCTCTGGACGCGTGTCAGCGTGCTGCGCAGATGCAGCGTCAGCTCTTGTCCGACGGCCGCCATCAGCACCTCGTAGGTGAGGGTGTCACCCTCGACTCGAAGGCGGCGCACGGTGCGCGACACGTATTTGGCGCGGGGTGTGCAGTAGTCGTCTGCCTCGGTCTCGAGGCTGAGAACGCCCTCCGTGGCGGTCGCCGTGCCGATGCCGACCTCCACCTGGCCGGTGGGCAGGGCGAGGCAGATTTCGATCTCGCCCGGGCCAACGGTCCGCCAGTAGCCAGTTTCGGTATGCCGCGGTTCACCGCTAATCGTCGTCCGTTGGACGAAGTGCAAGAACGGCTTGCCCACTTCGGTAAACACGACTTCGTCGTCGTAGTCGAAGTCGGCAATCGTCGGATACGAGCCGTGGCCCTGCCCGCGCCAGACGCCGAGAAGGGGGGCCACTTGGGTCACAGAGGGATGCATAGCGGCAGCGTGGCACGTGCCGCACCGCTTTGGGAACATTGCCCGACGCCGAGTCCGGTGGCACAGTGACGACATGAACACTGGCGCTGCGGACGAAACCCCCGAGACCAAGGACGCGACCGAGGCGCCCGACCCCAAAGAAGCGATGAAAGCAGCCTTGGCGCGCAAGCAAGCCTCGCAGGGTCATGCGGGCGGCACCGCGACAGGCCCCAAGGTCAGTGGTGGCCCGCACGGCCAGGCTGCCGGACGCCGAGAATTCCGCCGGAAGTCCGGCGGCTAAACCCCTTGGCAACCCGCCCCTGCCACTGCCGAATCGCGGCGGGGTGCGGCAGAATAGATCGCTGTGGCTGAGTGGCGATTCCTGGTCGAATACCTGAGTGGGGTGAACGCCTCCGTCACCTTGAGTTGGCGCGAATTGGAGCACTTGGTCCCCGGTCTCCCGCCTGAGGCCCGCACCTCCGCTTTTTGGGATTCCGCCGATTCCCCGATCGGCGTCTGCGCGGCGGCGGGCTTCCGCCTCACGTCGATCAACCCCGGTTACAGCCTCACGTTCACCAAGGTGGCGACCCGGGCGCCGGCCATGCCGCCCCGAAATCCGGGGCTCACCCCGGCCACCGTGTCGCTCACGCCGATCCGCGAAGGCCTGCCCGAGATGGTCCTGGTGGGCTGCACCCGTGTGGCGAACGCGCCGCCTTGGACGGCTCGGACGCTCTCCGAGGCGGGACCCTTCGCGTCAGCGGCCCGATCCGCCCAGGCGCAAGGATTGCCGTGGTTTCTCGTCACGGCCGATCACGGGTTGCTGCGCCCGGACGAGCTACTCGGCGGCGTCGAGCGGACCCTTTCGCACGTGAGCAACTCCTATCGCCGGGCCTGGGCTGGCTGGGTCGCAGAACGGCTCGACCTGCTTGCCGGACCCATCTTGGGACGTCGGATCGCCATCGCCGCCACCCACCGGACCATCGCCACCTTGAGCCCGGCATTGGTGGGAAAGGGTTCGCTGGTCGTCCAACCCGCGAACCCCGAGGAAACCGGCCCGATCCCCCGCATCACCCCACGCCAGGCAGTCCCCAACACCGCCACCTCCGGAGCCCAGCGCGATCTCGCGGCCATCGTCCGCGGGACCGCCCCGCTGCCGCCCTACGACCTGGCCGCCGACCCCCGCCCCGACCTTGATCGTCCGGGCCTCGTGGCCTGGTGGGTCGACACGGCCGGGGCCCTCGACCTCTCACGCGGGCTCGGGCATCCGGTGCCGGACGGCCTGGTCTACGTCGAGACCGATGTGGACGAAACGAACGCCAGGGACCTACTCGTCCGGGCCCTGAACCCCGATCCGGACCACCAGTCGCTGTGGCGGCTCAGCTTGAGCGCCTCCCTCGCTCCGAACGCGGGGTATGGCGGGCTGGATGACGCCGCGCTCACCGCGTGGATGTCGAAGCACCTGCGGGTCGCGATCGTCCCGGAGCAGCTTCCCGGCGAGATCGCGGCGATGCAGCGCGACACGGTTCGACGCCTCGACCCGGCGCTCAACATCAAGTGGTTGTCACTGACGCCGTTGCGCCTGCGTCTCAAGGGTTTGCGGAGGCCCTTCCTGCGTTGAAATCGCCCGGGGGGCTTGCCAGGCGCTCCCTGGTGCTGAAAGCTGCCCGGTGTGTGGACTCTGACAGGCTTCGCCGACGAAGTGCCCCTTTCGTTCAAAGGGCAACTTCGGGTGCTCACGCGCGTGGGGATCCAGCACGTTGACCTGCGACACCTGGGACGCACCCCCGTCCTCGAGGCCAAGCCGCGGCACCTGAACGCGGCGCAGCGCACCCTCGACGAGGCGGGGATCGCGGTGGCCAGCATCGCTACCACCGTGGGCAAGGTGCCGGTCACCGAGTCCTTCACCCGCCAGCTCAACGGCCTCAAGCAGGCGATCGAGCTGGCGCACCGGTTCGGCACGCCTCGCGTCCGCATCTTCTCGAACGTGCTTCCCCGCAAGGACGACCCCGCTCAGCACCGTCGCACCGTGCTCGGCCGCATGGATCGCTTCGCCGACCTTGCCGCCGATGAAGGCATCACCTTGCTGCTCGAGAACGAAGCCACCACCTTCGCATCGCTGCCGACCCGCACCGCCGATATCGCGCGCAGCGTCGACGCTGACAATCTGCGGCTGATTTTCGATCCGGTGGGGTTCTTGCGCGTGGGCGTGCGTCCGACCGAGGCGCTGTCCGTCCTTCGGCCGTGGGTGAGCTACCTCCACGTCAAGGACGCCCGCAAGGCCGGCAAAGTCGTGGTGATGCCCGGCACGGGTGAAGCGCAACTGCCCGAAATCGTCCGGACCCTGGCCACGGACGGTTTCACCGGCACCGCCGCCCTCGAACCGGCCGTCGGACTCGGTGGCCGGCGTCCCGCGTCGCCGGGCGATTGGCAGAAGGCGTCCAGGGCGTTCGGGACCCTTCTCACCGCGGCGGGCGTCCAGGTCGAATGACCCGGGTCTGGGCACAGGACTGCGGAGGGGAGAGTTGATGGGGAGGCTCGATTCCTGGATGTGGGGCGTCCGGCTCTACAAGACGCGTTCGGCGGCGACGGCTGGCGTCCGGGGCGGGCACGTCAAGGTCAACGACGAATCGGCCAAGCCCTCACAGGAGATCAAGCCCGGTGACATTCTGCGCGTCCGCCGGGACGCCGAGGAGCGGATCGTCGAGGTCGTGGACCCGCGGGTGGTGAAGCGCGTCGGGGCCTCCGTGGCGGTGCAGGCCTACATCGACCGAACGCCGGAGAAGCCGCCGCCGATCCCCGAGATGGCGGGTCGAGTCGCGGTGCGCGACCGCGGCAGCGGCCGTCCCACCAAGCGTGAGCGTCGCGAGCTCGACCGACTTCGGGGCTTCGAGCATCCCAATCCCTAGGCTGGCGGAATCTTGAGCTCTGTGGCGTAAACGATGAAGCCCGCGTGTTGAGCGACCTTGTCGTACAAGGCGCGTCCCGGCGCATTGGTCACCTGCGTCTGCCAGTACACCCGACTGCTTCCAGCGGCCTGCGCCGCGGAGTAGACCGCCTCAATCAGCATGCGGCCGACCCCTCGACCCCGGTGAGTGGGGTCGGTGAAGAGGTCTTGGAGGTAGCACACGTCGTCCAGCCGAGTCGTGCTGCGATGGAAGAGGAAGTGCGCCAGCCCTGTGAGGGTCTCGTCTTCCACCGACACGAGCGCGTGCATGGGCTCTGCAGGATTCAGGAACCGGGCCCAGGAAGCTTCCGTGATGCGTTCGGGTAACGCTGTCTCGCCGTGCCTGCCGTAGAACGCGTTGTAGCCGTCCCACAAGGGGCGCCACTGTTCATAGTCCTGCGCCGTCACGGGCCGAATACACGCTGCTGAACTCATGCGCGATGGTAGCGCTGGCAGCGTTCACGCTAGGACGTGGCCCTGGGATCCGGGAACGTGGACGATCCACGGCTACGCCGGAGATCACATTCCGCTTCGGGGACGGCCCGGCGACTTCAGCGCGGGGGCGTGCCGCCGGGGACGGGGTGGGGGGAACCCGTAGCCGGCAGGGGGGCCGCGGGGGTCCCCTGACCGGCGCTGACAGTTGGCGTGCCCTCGGAGCTCACCGCCGTCCCACTCTTGGACGTTTCGGGGGCGGACACCATGACCACCGGATGACAGAGCTGATACGTCGTCAGCCAGCCGACCTGATACGTCACCTGGTCGCCCAGGATGGCGGTGCACACCCCGGTGGTCAGCGTCCGGACGGCGACCGAATCGAGGATGCCGTTGCCCTGACAGCCCTGGTAGTAAATGTAGGTTTCAGTGACCGCATTGCCGTCTCGCAAGCGGAGCGTGATCGCCTCTGGCCCGGCCTGCCGAATGCACTGCGAGGGATCATCCGGACCACCGCCGTCGGGGGCATTGCGCAACCCCGTGAGCAGATTCATGGCCGCGTCGCCGGTCACACTCCGCGAGGCCATCAGGCCCGGCCGGGAGGTTCCCCCACCCACGATGTATTGGCAGACCGCGATCTCATCGACGCGTCCGACCCGCACCAGGTCACCACTGAGCGGACGGATGAAGTCGTTCGCCTGAATGCGTCCCATGGCGGGGCAGCCATTGTGGTCGACGTCCACGGTGCGTCCCGTGCCCAGGATCGTGGCCGCAAGCGTCGCGTCCGAGGTCGGCGCCTGGACGGTGACCCAGGCCTCCCCGACGCGTTGTGAGTAATCCGCCCAGCCGGTGCGCAGCGGCGTGGTGCTGGCCCCTGTCTCATCCGTCAGGGCGTACCGCCAGGTGAGGTGGGTCACAGTCCCCTCCGCCGGGCCAACTCCGTCGCATCCGATGGCCACGGAGACCATGTTCACCGGGTCGACCTGGTCGACGTAGGGCGTCGTAGGACGCTGCCCCGCCAGACACCACGGTTCCATGGTCGAGGCGAAACCCCACTCGGAGGGGACTTGAATGGCCACGTTGGCAAACGAGACGTACTTCATGCCCGGGTCCGGAACCAGCGTGGGGTTTCCGAGGGGCGTCCCTCCGCCTGGCGTTGCCTTGGGGGCCATCACCGTCGCGGAGGTGCTACCTACCAGTCGATTCGCGAAGAACCAGCCCACCCCGGCCACCAGGACGAAGGCGGCGACCGCAGCGAGCGCGCGCAGGGCCCCGAACGTGCGTCCTGTGCGCGCCTTCTGGGATTCTCCGAGGATCGCTTCTGGACGTTTCTGGATCGCCGTGACATCGAGGGGTTCAAAGTCGACCTCATCCGCGCGGACGAACGCGTTCCGGAAGGCCTCCTCCATTCGATCAGCCATGAGTGCTCCCTCCGACGCGTAGCCGCAAGGCGGCTAAAGCTCGATGGACGTGCGAGCGCGCCGTCGTCTCCGGGATGTCCAAAATCTCGGAGATGGCGGCGTAGTCGAGGTCTTCGTAGAACCGCAGCACAACGGCGGCCCGCTGCGCTGGGGGTAGTTCGCGGCACAGGCTCCACGCCAATTCGGCGTCGACGACGGCGTCCGCCTGGTCGGGCACGCTGCCGCGCAGATGCTCGGGATCGACGGGCGTCGTGCGTCCGAGCTTGCGCCAACGGCTGATGTTGCCGTTCGCGATGCTTCGGCGGAGGTACGCCTCCGGACTGCCGTCCCTGACCAAGGCGTCCCAGCGCGAGTAGGCGCCGGCGAAGGCGTCCTGGACGAGGTCGCGAGCCTCGTCGCGGTCATGGCACAACAGGTAGGCGAAGCGTTGCAGGGCGACGCTGCGACGTTGGACGAACGCCTCGAAGCTCTCCGGGGACGTCACAAGGCGCAACTGGGGACGCTCG
Source organism: Micropruina sp. (assembly GCA_016716635.1). GTDB lineage: Bacteria > Actinomycetota > Actinomycetes > Propionibacteriales > Propionibacteriaceae > JADJVZ01. Next base: position 447,869 of record JADJVZ010000013.1, on the reverse strand, counting down.
TCGCTCACCCGGTCCGCCCTTCGCGCTGTGATCACTCCCCTGACACGCGCCGGGGCCCCGTTGCGTTGCAGGTAAGCCCAGTATCGGGGGCCACGGTGTCGTTCAGCAGCCCCTCACCGGGGATCGCGGCGTGTCATCCAGGAGACGTGGGCCCCGAGGACGACCAACAACAGCGGAGCCATCACGAAGGCGATACGCAGGCTGGAGGCCCCCGCTATGGCCACGAGGGCCGGCGGCGCCAGAAGAATGGCCGTCCCGGACCCTAGGGCGCCCCGGGAGCTCGCTCGATCCGCGTGCCGCGGATCCTCAGCGATGAGCCGCGCGATCGCTAACGGGTAGAGCAAGGCGACCCCGAGGCCTCCTACGAAGATGCCGACCGAAGCAAGGACCGGCGTGGGAGCGAGCCAAAAGACCAGGGCCCCAGCGGTGGCCACCCCGGTGCTGAGGAGGGTGGCGCGACGGGCGCTCAGGTGGACGGTCAGTCGGGCGCCCCCGATGCGTCCGAGTGCCATTCCCACCAAATAGGCCCCCGCTAGGAGCGTGGCTTGGGCCAGATCGACGTGATGCCACGCAGCGATCGCGCTCGCACCCCACAGCAGGAAGCAGAACTCGACCGCCACCGACAAGACAAGATCAGCCCACACGCCCCAGAACCGCCGTGGGGAAGGGATCGGACCGGCGGCCGAGTGATCGATACGGACGTGCTTCGGCGCGCCCCAGCCGAGGACGATCGCCGCCCCGGCCGCGAAGACGCCCAGCACCGCCAGCGGAATGCTGTAGCCGAATTGCCAGCCGAGCCCAGCGGTGAGCGCCGCAGCCACCGTTAAGGGGGCCATGGCCCCCGCGGTACTGGCCAAACCGTTGGCTTCCGCCAGCGGACGCGAAGCCTCCGAACCGAATCGCTCCGCGAACTCGGGGGGCAGCAACATGATGATGAGAGCCTCGGCCAACCCGATGCCGGCCGATCCCGCGATCGCGGTCGAGACGCTCGGCACCGACATGACGGCCGCTCCCGCCGCCATGATGGCGAAGGCGAGAGTCAACAGGCGCGAGCGTCCGAAGGTGGCGGTCATCCGATCCCCGAGGGTCCCGCTCACCAGCAGACCCACCGCAAAGAACGATGAACACACGTTGGCGGCCATCGCCGAGAGCCCCGTCTGGGCCTGCAAGGGGAGCAGAACGCTCCCGAGACCGTTGATAGCGAACCCATTCAAGGCGAAGAACAGGTAAGCGATCCAGGTCGCGCGGTCGCGCCGGAACCTTGTTGGCTGCGCAGACCCCCGCATCGCCGCGCCGCCGGTTGGCGTGTCGCCTCCGCCCGACTTTGGTAATTCCGACATGCGCTCTCCCAATAACCTCGTTGCCCGAGTATATTACGGTCATGGCAGAGATCACCACAGGGCGCCGGGAAGCGCAGCGTTGGCAGCTCGCCGCAGACGTCCTCACCGCCTACCGGCGCAATCCACACGCCTCGCGAGTTCGGCTCGCCGATGGTCTCCACCTCGGTTCCGGGACGATGTCGGAATTGGTGGGACGGCTCCTTGCCCACGAGTTGCTCCGGGAAGCGCCCGCCCCCGCGGCGGGGCGCGGACGCCCGACCACGCTGTTCCGCCCCCATAGCAACGCCCCCGCGGTCATCGCGGTGGACATCGCCGCGGCGGGGTGGCAGATCGGCGTGGCGGGGGTCGACGGGCGCTTTACTCGCCACGGTGGCGCGGCCCATGAGAGCTACCTGCCGGCGGTGGTGTTGGGGAAGGTCCGCACCGCCATCACCGCGGAACTGGACCACCTCGGGCAGCGAGCCGCGGGCGTGGCGGTGTCGATCGCCGCCACGGTCCAAGGGACGCTGGTCCACTCGTCCGCGCTGGGTTGGGAGGCCGAGAGCTTGGAGTCTTTGGCGGTCGGATTGCCGCTCACCCTGTGCAACGACGCCACCGCCGCTGGCGTCGCCGAAGCGCGCCGAGGTGCCGCCCGCGGGGCCAACGTCTCGTTGCACCTTCACGTCCTCAGCGGTCTGGGCGGGGGGCTGTGCGTGGGCGGCGTGCCCACCGTGGGTGCCACCGGCGCGGCGTCGGAGTACGGCCACATGCCGTTCGGGGATCCGACGCTCCCCTGTGAATGCGGGGCGCGTGGCTGCTGGCTGCAATCCGTCGGCGGCGTGGCCCTCGCCCGCGCCATGGGCGCCGACCACCTCTCACGGCCCGAGCAAGTGACGGCCGCCTGGGCAGCGTTGGGGAAGCTCGAACCGTCCGCACCGGTCCCGGACGCCGTGCGCTCCCAGATCGTGGCCCTGGCCCGAGGCACCGCCGGACTCGTCAACGGGCTGGACCCCGAGGTGGTGACCCTGGGTGGCCTCGCCCCCAAACTTCGCGCCGCCGCCCCGAAGGAGTTCGATGACGCATACCTGGCCGGGCTCATGCGCTACCGGCGGCCCCGCCCACCGCGGGTTCGCGACGGTAAACTCGGCACCGACGCACCCGTGCTTGGAGTCGTGGAACTTGCGCTCGACAAGGCACTCAACGCCTCGGCGCTTGCGCTGCGAGCCGCCCGAAGCTGACGGGTTATGACCCTGGTCTGGTGTATGGGGTCCACGGTGTCAAAATGGAGCATGTGAGCGAAGCCTCCGGCGCCGAGAGCGACCCGAAACCAACCAGCAACCGCGTTGGCCCCACCCCCAAAGGGTCCGCCAATCAAGCCGCTATCGCCGCCGATGCGGCCTTCACCGCCTCCCACGGGACGGGCAAGATCCTGCCGCTCACGCTGGCGGCTATCGGGGTGGTCTTCGGTGACATCGGCACCTCGCCGCTGTACTCCCTTCAGACCGTGTTCGCCATCGAGCACAACGCGGTCGAGCCCAACCCCCAAGACGTCATGGGCATCATTTCCTTGGTGCTGTGGTCGATCACCGCGATCGTGACGTTGAAGTACGTCGTGTTCGTGATGCGCGCCGACAACGATGGAGAGGGCGGCATCCTGGCGCTGGCGGCGCTGCTCCGCAAGGGCGTCACCAAACGTCCGAAGCTGTACCGCATCGCGCTGGGGCTCGGCATGGTGGGCGCCGCACTCTTCTACGGCGACAGCATGATCACCCCCGCCATCTCAGTCATGTCGGCCGTCGAGGGCGTCACGGTCGTGAATCCTGCCTTCAGCCAATGGGTGCTCCCCATCTCTGTCGTGATCATCACGGCGCTCTTCGCCATCCAGCGGTGGGGCACCGCGGTCGTAGGTCGCGCCTTTGGTCCGGTCATGATCGTGTGGTTCCTGATCCTGGCGGCCTTGGGCGTGCCGTGGATCGCCCACTACCCCGACATCTTGCTGGCGATTTCGCCGCACTATGCGATTGCGTTCATGGTGGCCCGCCCTTCCATCGCGTTCATCGCGATGGGCGCCGTGGTGCTGACCATCACCGGCGCCGAAGCTCTCTACGCCGACATGGGCCACTTCGGCAAGCGCCCGATTCGGCTCGCCTGGTTCATTCTGGTGTTCCCCGCGCTGGCGCTGAACTACTTGGGACAAGGGGCGATGATCCTTCACGACCCCACGACCATCGACAATCCGTTCTTCCGAATGGCCCCCGAATGGGCCACCCTTCCCCTCGTCGTCCTCGCCACCATCGCGACCGTCATCGCCTCCCAAGCCGTGATCTCCGGCGCGTTCTCGGTGACGCGGCAGGCCTCCCGCATGGGCCTGGTTCCCCGCATGTCGGTCAAGCACACCTCGAAAGAGGAGGGCGGCCAGATCTACATGCCCGCCACCAACTGGATCCTGTTCCTCGGTGTCCTGCTGTTGATCTCGATCTTCCGCCACTCCGCGAATCTCGCCGAGGCGTACGGCCTGGCCGTCACCGGGACGCTCGTCCTGACCACCGCGCTGTACATGTGTCAGGCCAACTGGAACTGGCACACCCCCAAGTGGAAGATCGTGCTCTTCGGGGTGTTCATCGGCGGGCTCGAACTCGTCTTCCTGGGCGCGAACCTCCTGAAGATCCCCTCGGGCGGTTGGTTGCCGCTCGTCATCGCGGCTGTCGTCATCACGATCATGACCACGTGGCGTTCCGGCAAGCGGACGTTCGACCGGATCCATCACGACCAAGAGGGCTCGCTGTCGGCGTTTATCGAGGCGATCCGCACCGAACAGATTCCGCGCGCCGAAGGCTTCGTGGTCTTCCCGCACCGCAACTCCGAAACGGTTCCCTTGGCCCTTCGGCACACCATGGCGTTCAACCGATCCGTCCCCGAGCACGTCGTGATCGTCACGATGATCTATGAGGACGTCCCGCACATCCGACACGTCGATCGGATCTCCGTGAACGATCTGGGCTACGCCGACGACGGCATCGTGCACTTCAGCTGCCGGGTCGGCTTCAACGACAGCCAAGACATCCCGAAGGCGCTGCGGTTGGCCCTCGGGCAGTCCCCCGAACTCGCGCACCTGCACGAGTCGAACGCTTACTATCTGCTCTCAGTGACCAGCATCGAGCATCCGCGCGAACGAACGTTGTCGAACTGGCGCAAGCAGCTTTACGTGTGGCTGACTCACAACTCGGCTTCCGGCACCCAGGTCTTCCACCTGCCTCACGACCGGACGATCGTGATGGGCTCCCACCTCGAGGTGTAAGCGGTGGCAGGCCGTCTTGGTGTCCACGAGGCCTACTCCCTGACCCGGTCGTTCAGTTCGTGTCATGATTTCCGGCATGACCTCAAGCCAGGGGGAGGGACCGACGCAGTCGGACGCCCCCATCCCCACCCCGGCCACCCAACCCATGGATGCACCTGAGTCGACTCCCGAGTCGGCCTCTGCTCCCGTCCCCAAGCGCCCCAACCGGGTCGCGCTCGCGGCGGACGCGGATCGGGCCGCCGCGCACGGGAACGGCAAGACGATCGCGCTCACGTTCGGTTCGATCGGTGTCGCGTTCGGCGATATCGGAACCTCGCCGCTGTATGCACTCCAGACCGTGTTCAGCATGGATCACAACATCGTGGAACCGAATCCGGTCGATGTCATGGGTGTCATTTCGCTGGTGCTCTGGTCGATCACCGCCATCGTGACTTTCAAGTACCTGGTCTTCATGCTGCGGGCGAACAACGACGGCGAGGGCGGCATCCTGGCGCTCACGGCGCTGCTCCGCAAGGGCGTCGCCAATCGTCCGAAGCTGTACGGCATCGCGCTCGGGCTCGGCATGGTCGGCGGGGCCTTGTTCTACGGCGACAGTGTGATCACCCCGGCCATTTCGGTCATGTCGGCCGTTGAGGGCCTCACGGTCATCAACCACTCCTTCGGGCAGTGGGTGCTCCCCGTGTCGGTGGCCATCATCACGGCCCTGTTCACCATCCAACGGTGGGGGACTAACACCATCGGACGCGCGTTCGGGCCCCTCATGACCGTCTGGTTCCTCACCATCGGGGCATTGGGCGTGCCGTGGATTTCGCGTTTCCCCGACATTTTGGCGGCCATTTCGCCGCACTACGCGCTGACGTTCATCGTGCAACGCCCGGCCATCGCCTTCATCTCGATGGGCGCCATCGTGCTGACGATTACCGGCGCGGAAGCCTTGTACGCCGACATGGGGCACTTCGGCAAGCGTCCGATTCGGCTGGGCTGGTTCGTGTTGGTGTTCCCGGCGCTCGCGCTGAACTATCTCGGACAAGGGGCGATGATCCTCCACGACCCCACCACCATCGACAATCCGTTCTTCCGCATGGCCCCGGACTGGTTCACGCTGCCGTTGGTCATCCTCGCCACGCTTGCCACCGTCATCGCGTCCCAGGCGGTGATCTCGGGTGCCTACTCGGTGACGCGCACAGCCTCGCGCATGGGGCTGTTCCCGAGGCTGACGGTCAAGCACACCTCCAAAGAGGAGGGCGGTCAGATTTATATGCCCGCCACCAACTGGATCTTGTACGTCGGCGTCTTGGTGTTGATCGCCACCTTCCGGCATTCGTCCAACCTGGCGGAGGCCTACGGCCTGGCCGTCACCGGGACGCTCGTCCTCGGCACGATCTTGTTCTTGTGCCAGGCCAACTGGAACTGGCACACCCCCAAGTGGAAGATCTTCCTGTTCGGATTCTTCATCGGTGGACTTGAACTGGTGTTCCTCGCCGCCTGTTTGCTGAAGATCCCGGCGGGTGGCTGGCTGCCCCTGGTGATCGCCGCCATCGTCATCACGATCATGACGACCTGGCGAGCCGGCAAGCGGGAGTTCGATCGCCTGCACTACGCCCAAGAGGGCTCCCTGTCTGACTTCATCGAAGAGATCCGCGACGAGCAGATCCCGCGGGTTCCGGGGTTGGCGGTCTTCCCCCACCGGAACTCCGACACGACTCCGCTCGCCCTGCGCCACAACGTCGACTTCAACGGCGTCGTCCATCAACACGTCGTCCTGGTGACGATGATCTATGTGGACGCCCCCCACGTCCGCCACGTCGACCGGATCCGGGTCAACGACCTGGGCTACGCCGACGACGGCATCGTTCACTTCACGTGTCGGGTCGGGTTCACCGACAGCCAAGACATTCCCAAAGCGTTGCGGTTGGCCATCGGGCAAGCCCCAGAGTTGTCGAGTCTCAGCGAAGAGGACGCCTACTACTTCCTCTCGGTCACGACGCTCAACCATCCCCGAGTACGGACGCTCGCCACCTGGCGCAAGCAGTTGTACGTGTGGCTGGCCCACAACTCCAGTTCGGGCGTCCAGGTCTTCCACCTGCCGACCGATCGGACGATCGTGATGGGCTCCCACGTCGAGTTGTGAGCCCGGACGTCTGACGCTCGTCCACAGCCACCTGTGGACACCGTGTGGATACCGCACCAATTCGGTGCATTTCCAAACCCACCTTGTGGAGTTTTGTGTGGATGACAAACTACCGCTGGGTAGTTCGCAAAAGAACCTTGCGGGACCCCTGCCCATGCCATAGAAATGTCTTGCGCGACCCCGCAAGGGGAAGTGCAGATGATCCGGAAGGGATCCAGCCGGTGGCCTGAAAAGGGCACCGAGCCGGGCGGGGTGACACGCCAGGTGGGGTCAGCGGAACGTTCATCTTGACTGAGGATGTCACCTCCCTTCGGTCACCGCAGGGGCCCTGGAGACTCATACTCACCGGGGCCCCTCGCACGTTCTCAGACGGTCCCCCGCGTCACCCTGACGCCTACGGCGTCGGAGCCTGACGCTCTCCGCGACAGCATCAGGCTACAAACGAGCGAAATGTGGCAAAAGGAATGTCCAAATTGCCACCCTTCAAATGACCCAGACGCTGTTAGGGTCGAATCAAGTCAACGATGACTTCGCCCCACACTTGCCACCGTTGCCGCCCTATCCACCCAACAAGCTGGAAACCCCGATGGCACCATCAAACTTCGCAAAGCAGAACGCGCTCATGATGGCCGCCGACGTCCAGGTAGCCAACCTCTGACGGTGGGACGCCCGTCTGAGGCAGATGACGAGGGTCTGACTCCCGGGGGTCGGGCCCTCGTTGCCGTCCGTCTGTGACATCACGTCCTAGCGAATGGTGCGCTCCAGCAGTTCCCGCAGGGCGCCGAAAGCGCGTTGATAGCCGGGCTCGTTCCAGGCGTCCGTGTCGGACATGGTGTAGCCGTGGGGGGCGTCCGGAAGGCTTCACCGGAACCCTCTGGCATCGGGATCGTGAGCGTCGGCATGGCGGCCTCCTAGGCCTCGAGATCGTCCAGGATCAGAGTGGGGGGCGCGATCCGAACACCCGAATCGGCCATCGACGGGAAACGGGTTTCATTGTCGAACGCCGTGCGCCAGCGCTCGCGACACTCTGCGTCCTTCTCGACGGGGACGAGGAACGTGCCGACGCCGTCCGAGAAGTGGTGAGGGGTGAGCAGATCACCCAGCGCCTCCATCACGACCGGATAAGGCAGGAGTAGATCGCCACCGCCGGGGGCGTGGGCGATGATGGCGTCCGCGGGTGGGAAGACCTGCGCCTGCCCCTCGGACCACACGAAAGCCAGCGCCGCCCGCTTGGATTCCAGATCGACCGCCCACAGCAACTGCGGCACGTAGCCGCCCGCACCGAGCTCGTTTTGGTGGGCGGCCACCAGCGATTGCCACTCCCACCAGTGCGAGCCGTGCGAGGTAGGCGCGTGAAAGAAGGTGCTATCACCCAGGTCGGCGATGGTCCGACGGGCGACCGCGTTGGCCTTCCAGATGGCCTCGCGGATCGGCTCAAAGCCGGCGAGTTCGACCTTGTCCTCCAGCGAAAACAACGTCAACGTGAAGGCGGCGGCCATGCCGGCCAGCTCCAAGGCGGCCTCTTGGGCGTACCAACTGCCCCGCGGAACGCTCAGCTTCACAAAGGGGGCCTCGTTGCCCGGCTCGATCGTCCAGGCGGTCTGCGTGGCGGGGTTCTGGTAGACCAGTTGCGTCACGTCCCCGGAGTAGAACGGGTGCGGCTTCGTGGCCTCGGCCAGCGCGTCCATAGTGATGCCGCGCAACTCGACGTCATAGCTCATGGGGCAAGTCTGGCACTCTCCACCGCCGACCCCCGTCCCCCCCGCCTGCGGAGTTCCGGCCCCGAGTGCTCCCCGCAAGAGCTCGGACGCGCTCCGGCATGGGGGTCGCCGCAGTGCAGGACGGTCTCCTAGGGCTCGATGTCGTCCAAAATCTCCGCCGGAAATCCAAGCCGAATGTTCGCCTCCGCCATGGACGGGAAGCGGACTCCCGGCCCGAACATCGTCCGCCAGCGCTCTCGGCACTCCGCGTCCCGCTCGACCGGGACCAGGGGCGTCCTCACGCCCTCCGAAAATTCGTGGGTGGTCACCAGGTCACCCAGAGTCTCCATCACCACCGAGTACGGCACCACCAGATCGCCCCCGCCCGGCGCGTGGAGGAGCACAGCATCCGCAGGCGGAAAGGCCTGTGCCTGCCCGTGGGCCCAGAGGAACACCAAAGCAGCCCGCTGAGAGTCCAGATCGACCAGCCACAACATCGGCGGGACATGCCCCCCTGCGCCCAGCCCCTTCATATGCGACGCCAGATACGCCTGCCACTTCCACCAATGCGAACCCTGCACGCCGCGAGCGTGGAAGAAGGTGGTGTCACCCGCGGCGGCGATGGTCCGACGGGCGACCGCGTTAGCCTCCCAGATGGCCTTGCGGACCGGCTCATAGCCCGCGAGTTCGACCCTGTCGGTGCGTGACCACAACGGCTGCTTCAGTGCCGCCGCCATGCCGGCCAGCTCCATCGCGGCTTCGTGACCACACCAGCTGCCGCGGGGGAGCTCCAGCTTCACAATCGGCGCCTCCGGCCCCGGCTCGACCGTCCAAGTGGTCTGCGTCGCGGGGTTCTCGTAGGTAAGTCGGGATTCATCGCCGGTGTAGAACGGATGCCCCTTTGAGATATGGGCCAGCCTCGCCATGGTGATACCGCGCAGCTCGACGTCATAACTCATGGGGTCAGTCTGGAGCGCCGATGGTCCGAGACGGCCACGTGGGGACGAAGATCCACCCAATCCTGCTGAGATGCGGCGCTCAGGCCGGCATGGCATGGGCCGGATCCCTGCATGACTTGTGGGCTGGCAACCTCGCGGGGTGAGCACCGCGTCTCATGACCTCAGCGAGGGCTGCTCACAACGGATTTGCCACACTCGCGATGAAGGCCATTTGCGTCATCCCTTGTCAGAGGCATAGAGCTCTTCGTCGCGGCCCGTCGACGGACGCAGATCCGTTGTTGCCTCCCCGACGGGCGACCAAAAACCGGCCATCGGGATCCGCCGACGCCACGACACTCGGTCCGCTGCGGTTCAGAGCGCCGCTCGTCGCCGGTGCTAGCACGGCCCACCCACCATCAGACTGGATAGGGCCGCTGGTGGCTGGAGACGCAAACAATGCGCAAAGACAGCAGGGATCCGGTGGGCTGACCGTCGGAACGCCCCTGTCGGACGCTCGTCCTATGCTCGCGGCATGCAGAGGCACCGGGATTGGCGGCCGGATTGGCCGTGCCCTGTCGGGCAGGTGTGGTCCACCTGGCACAAGGGCAGCGGTGATCCGACGTATCGCCTGACGGGCGGGCGGCATTGGCGGGCCTTTCGGACGCCCCTCGGCACCGCGACGATGGCCGTCACCCCGCTCGACACCTTCGGCATCATCGCCGCGGATGCCTGGGGCGACGGCGCCGAGTGGGTCTTGGATCGGCTTCCCGCGATGCTCGGTGCCGACGATGACCTGGCGGGCTTCGAGGCTCAGCACCCGGTCGTCCGGGCGGCTCAGCATGACCATCCGCATTGGCGGTTCGGCCGCGGTGGGCTGGTGTGGCACGCGCTCGTGCCAGCCGTTCTGGAGCAGAAGGTCACGGGGCAGCAGGCTTTCGCCGGGTACCGCATGCTCGTGCGCCGCTACGGCGAACCAGCGCCGGGTCCGCTGCCCGACCTGTGGGTGCCGCCCGGGCCGGCCGAGGTCAAGGCCGTCCCGTCCTGGGAGTGGCTGAAGATGCAGGTGGATCCGGCGCGATCGCGGACGCTGATCCAGGCGGCGAGCCGCGCGTCCGGCATCGAACGCACCCTGACTCTGGACGAACCCGCCGCCGACACCGCCCTTCAAAGCCTGCCCGGGATCGGCGTCTGGACGTCGGCTGAGATCCGCCACCGCGCCCACGGCCACGCGGACGCCGTCAGCTTCGGTGACTTCCACGTCGCCCACAACGTCGGCTGGGCCCTTCTCGGACGCCGCATCGACGACGCGGAGATGGCCGAGCTGCTGGAGCCGTGGCGTCCTCATCGCGGACGCGTCGTCCGTTTGCTGGAACTCCAGGCCGTCGGGGCACCCCGGCATGGTCCGCGCATGGCGGCCCCCAAACACCTGCCCCGCTGATCGCAGCCCCCCCGAATACCTGCGCAGCCCACGCGGCAGCACCCGTGCACCTGCACGGCAGACCCGGCAGCCTCCTGGCAAACACCCGCACCTCCCCCGAATCATGCAGATTCCGGCGCCTGCTTGCGCCCACCCTTGACTGCCAGGACCCCGGCGTCATGAAGGTAGCTAAGGGATCACCCCCAGGAGTGGGGGCGTCGAGGTCCGTGCACGTTGGCCGCGCGCAGGGTATTGAGGGTCCCAGTGGGCTGATTGGTGCCGGTCGCCGGTGTCCACATCAATTCCGGGTCTGTCGATGAGCCTGAGGGATGGGCCACCTGCCTCTGACAAGGGGCGATGAAAATGGGCCTTTCGTCGAGCGACGCAGAATCGTTGTTCAAGGCGTGATTCCCGCCCCTGGGGGAGCACGAACGGCCGAAACGCGCGTGGTTTGGCCCTTGAGAGGCCCAACCCTGACCGAAACGTGCCCGCCAGCGCCAGCCATGGAGCTGACATCCATGGGTGCCTCCTAGGGGGACGCGAAGGTCACCAAGCCAACGGCTTCGACGGGTCACCCAGTCTTGGGGGTGATCCGTTAGCTGCCTTCCATGACGCCGGGGTCCTGGCAGTCAAGGGTGGCCGGAGGCCATCGCAAAGCGACGCCGCAGGCGCCCTTGACGGCCGGGAACGGCGTCAAACAATGAGGCAGCGGGACACCCCGCCGCCACCCTCACCCAACAAATGCAGAATCCCCGCCCTGATGCGCGTGGGCGCAGGCAGATCAAAGATTCAGCCTGATTTGGGTGGATTTCTGACCGAATCGCCGGGGCGGGCGGGTTCAGGGCACAAATTCAGCATGATTCGCGTGAGCTAGTCCGCAAGTCGATCTAGCTTGCGCGTCTGACTAGTTAGAGATACTGTCTAGTCATGACCGAGACGCCTTGGCCCAGCGAATGGCTCCGCGGCGTGCTGACGCTATGCGTCATGCGGGCAATGACGAGCGGTCCGACGTACGGGTACGCCATCGCGTCCGAACTCGAGCGGCTCGGCCTCGGCGCCGTGAAGGGCGGCACGCTTTACCCGCTCCTCACGCGCCTTGAGGAGTCCGGGCTCGTCACGACGTCCTGGCAGCCCGGCGACGGCGGACCCGGACGCAAGTTCTTCGAGCTCAACGACGCAGGCCGCGCCGAACTTGAACGCCTGACCGCCGAATGGTCGCGCTTCGCGACCCTCACCACCTCCTACCTCAACCCCCTGAAGGAGATCCGATGAACACCACCTTGACCCCCTGGGAGACCGAGTTCACGCTGCGGCTGCGGGCGGCGAACGTGAGCGGCACTAACATCGGGGACGCCCTCGAACAGGTCCGCGCCCACTGCGCCGAGAGCGGTGAGACGCCCCTCGAGGCGTTCGGCGACCCCGGCGACTACGCCGACAGCCTGCCGTTCCAGCGTCCGACCCAGACCTACCCGCGAGCTCGCATGGTGAGTGACGCCTGTGGGTTCTTCGGGATGTTGCTGACGACGGCGGCGGCGTTCCCGATCCGGCTCGGGCAGCCCTTTGAAGTGCGCCTCACGCCCCTGATCGGCGCCGTGCTGGTGGCGGCCGCGATCGCAGCCCTCACGGTGGCCGGCCCCCGGCTGTGGGCGGCCGTCGTGGCGCGCCCCTGGCTCCTCGCAATCCCCTTTGTGGTGGTCGTCGGGACGTCGGTGGGCTTCGCCGCCCTTCCCGGACCCGTGCTGGGAACAGTGTCGCCGTGGCTGGTGCTCGGCGTCGGAGTCACGCTCTTGCTCGTCGGACTCTGGCTGGCACTCCGGACGCCCCTTGACGTCGATCCCCTCATGTCGCCCGTGTCGGACAACAGCGCCGAGCTCCGCCTCGCCCGCAGCCTCACCAGCAAACAGCCGTGGATCTACCTGGTATTCAGCGCCCTCACCGTGGCGGCACTGCTCCTGATCCCCCGCTGAGCAACCCTCGGCGCGACGCTCGAATAGCGGCCCACCCGGTTGCTGTTCAGGCGTCGCGCCGGAGGTAATTCCAGGCCAGGAGGCCCGTCGCCAGGCCGTTCGCGGTCCCGACCGCCACGTCGGAGGGGTAGTGCATGCCGACATAGGTCCGCGACCATCCGAGAACCGCCGGGAAGCTGACGCAGGCCGTCCGAATCGCCGTCCGCAGCGCGGGGTTCTGGACGCGTCCGGCGAGGCCCCAATAGACCACCGCGAGCGCGACCGTGGCGCCCTGGTGCCCGGACGGGAACGACGACGTCGGCTGCTCATGGTCGAGCTTGGGAACGTCCGGGCGGGGACGATTCACCAACGCCCCCGCGGCCACGTACATCCAGGCCTCGAGCACAAGCGCCACCCCAGGCAGCGCCGCCACCCACCATTGCTTGGTGCCACGCTGCAGCAGCGCTGTCGCGATGAGCCCATGCAGGACGCTTTCAGGGACATCCGTGAGGGTCGAGGCCACCTTGGCGACGACGTCTTTCGTGCGGGTGCGCTCACCGCGCAGCGTCAGGATCATCTCCGTTTCGCGCTCGCGCAACCCCTCACGGCGGACCAGCCAGCGCCCGAGCGCGACATTCGCCGCCCCGATCGCCACGGACGGCAGCAATCCCCGGACGACGAAATCCCTCGCGGCTGACCTCGGAGTCGGCGGGGTTGGATCGTCGTAACGCGTCCAGAAGGGCATGGGGCTCATCCTAGGCAGAGTCATCGAGCCCACCTGCACCCGGGTCGTGGAGAGGCGGTGGTGGCGTCCGCTAGGGCGGGCTCGCCCCGCCGACTGAGGGGCCCCCGCTGCGGGCTCAAGGAACGGGTGACCGGCCTCGAATTGCCAGAGCATCAGGCAGGGCGACCGCCAGGCGTGGCAGGCTGATCCAATGCTTGGTCCGGACGATGTGCTTGCCTTTCGGCCGCGCCGCATCACCGTGGCGGGCACGTCGGGGGCGGGCAAGTCCGTGTTGGCGCGGCGAATCAGCGCCCTGACCGGGAGCGCCTACACCGAGATCGACGCCTTGTTTCACGGGCCGGATTGGACGACGCGCCCCACATTCGAGGCCGACGTCGAGGCCGTCCTGGCCACTGACGCGTGGGTGATCGATTGGCAATATGGCTTTGCGCGTCCCTTGATCGCGGACCGCGCCGAGCTGTGCGTCTTCCTCGATTTGCCGCGCCGACGGGTCCTCGGACAGGTGACGCGCCGCACAGTACGGCGCCGGCTCACCCGCGAACGGCTGTGGGGCGTCGTCACCGAACCACCCCTGTGGACCTTCGTCACCGACCGGGACCACATCATTCGCTGGTCGTGGCGAACCTGGCCGAAGACGCGACGCCTGGTGGCCGAACTGGCCCAGAGCCATCCGAGATTGCCGCTCGTGCGGCTGCAATCCCACGAGGAGGCCGAACGGTGGCTAACGGGTCCGCTGGCCGGGTCTCTGAGCCACCGCAGCTAGGCCGTGCGCACCTCCCACGACAGCGGCTGGGCCTACTCGGCGTCCTCGAGGTCGAGGTCGACCATGAGCTCATTGGCGATGCCTTCGAGGGATTGGCGAAGGTCGTCCTCGGTGAGGCGCTCGGGCAGTCGGACGATCGCGTCCGCCTCGAACAGCAACCCGCCCGCCATGGGTGCCTCGAGGGTCGTGGTGTAGAGCTCGTCGATGCTGGCGCCGGTGTTGGCGAGAGCCTCGGAAACGAGGTGCACGATGCCCGGACGATCGTGCCCGATGAGGTGCAAATGCAGGCGACTCCCCAGGGCACCCGTTGGGGCACCCGCGGCGACGACCCGCACCTCAAGGCCCGGGAGCGCCGTTGCGGCAGCCGTGAAACCGGCAAGTTGCTCTTCGGGAACGTCCACCAGGACGATACCTGCGAAGGTGCCGGCGAGCCGTGACATCTGGCTTTCGAGCCAGTTGCCGCCCACCTGTTCGACGACGCCGGACAGTTCGGAAACCATGCCGGGACGATCGTCCCCGATGACGGTGAGAACAAGCTGAGCCATGACGTCAGCCTAGTGGCGTGGCGGGCAGATCTAGCCGGTGATCCGGAAGCTTCGATGCCCACCCACGGCCACGACTTTGGTCTCGACGTGGGTGACCCGCGCCCACCGCGAACCCACCGCCAGCCACGCCAGCATGGCGTTCACCTGGGCGAGCGTGCCTTCGATGTGGGCCGTCACGCTGCCGTCCGGCTCGTTGCGGACCCACCCGTGCACACCCAGCCGATCTGCCTCCGCGGCGGTGTAGTAACGGAATCCCACACCCTGCACCGTCCCATGGACGCTCACCTCGCGCGCCACCTGTTCGCTCATGCCTCCATGATCGCGCACGAGTAGCGCGAAAGTGTTCGGCGGGCAACGATGGACGAGTGACTCACCCGACACCCCCCGAACTCGCGCCCGCGCACCTGCTGGCAACCCACGATGCGCACCTTCGGGGGCGCGCCGAACTTGCGGACGCCACGCATCTGGCCCGCATCGGTCCGCTGTGGCTGGGCCGCTACGCCGAGTATGGGTTCGTGTCGTACACCGATCTCGACGGTGTGGACGGCCACACGTTGGACGGGCTCATTGAGGCGGCCGTTCGCCACTTCGATGACGATCCCGAGGTCGCCGAGTTCGAGTGGAAGACCCGGGAGCACGACGCCGCCGACCATTTGTCCGCGCGGCTTCAGCGGGCGGGCTTCGTCCCGCAGGCCGAGGAAGCCGTCATGATCGGCACCGCCGCCCTGCTGGCCCGTCCGGCCCCGCTGCCCGACGGGCTGACCATCCGCCAGGTGGCGCCGGACGATACCGCCGCCCGCCATGTCCACCGGGTCGGGGAGTTCCACGCCCGCGTGTTCGATCACCCGTACTCCCCATCCCGGGATGCCGAACTGCTGCACCGGCTGACCGCCCGCCCCGACGTCAACGCCATGTGGCTCATCGAGGAGGGCGACGTCATCGTTTCCGCCGGACGCCTCGCCGTGGTCGAGGGCACCACGTTCGCCGGGCTTTGGGGCGGCGCCACGGACGAGCGCTGGCGCCACCGTGGCCTCTACCGAGCGCTGACGTCGGCCCGCGCCTATTGGGGTTTGAACCGCGGCCTGGAGTACCTCTACGCCGAGTGCACGCCGTTCAGTCGGCCGATTTTGGAGTCGGCGGGGCTGGTCCAGGTGACGACCACGACCCCCTACTTGTGGACGCGCGCCTAAGCCGACGTCCCAGCATCGTGGCTTGTCGGGGGCACGTCGGGGTGGGCAAGCGCCGGTGGTGCCACGCCCTCTAAGGCATCCAGGGCGACGGTCGTGAGGCGCCGTCCGTGGGCGATGAGCTCCGCAGCGCGATGGAATTCCAGCATCCCGCAGGTGTTCGCGGGCAGCTCGATCAGCACGTCCGGCGGGCTCCCGGCGAGGCGATAGCGGGTGATCAGCGAGCTCACCGTGTCGAGCGACATCGTCGTCACGTCGAGCAGGGAGACCGCCGACGGCGCATCGTCGAAGGCCCTCTCGACCTCGTCCGGCAGGAAGCGAGAGATGGTGTTTCTGCCGCTCTCGACGACACCGGCGGCGATGCCCCTGATCCGATCGACCAGTTCGCTTTGGGGCCGGACGGGCATCTCCGGCTCATGGCCCGCCTCTGCTTCGACGTCCGTCCCGGGCAGGACCGGCGCCGGCCGGGTGAGCGTCCGTCCAGACAGCGACACCGCAACGGTGACGTCGGCCAGGGACGAGTTCAAGGGCGCCAAGGGCACCGGGTTCAGGACACCCCCGTCGACCAGCAGGCGGCCCTTGAAGGCGATGGGGGTGATCACCGACGGGATCGCGATCGACGCCCGAATCGCCACGTTCAGTGGGCCCTCCTGGAACCACACCTCGCGGCGGGCCACCAGGTCGGTCGCCACGGCCGTGAACGGGAGCGGAAGCTCCTCGATGCGGACGTCGCCCAGAAACTCGTTCACCTTCGCCATCACCCGTTCGAGCTTCATCGCCCCGGGGATGCCGAGGCCGACGTCGAACAGGCGCAGCACGTCGCGCTGGCTGAGGGTGAGCACCCACTCGGTGAAGGCGTCCAGGTGGCCGGCGGCGTACATGCCCCCGACGAGCGAGCCGACGGACGTCCCGGCGAGCGACGTCACCCGGTAACCACGTTCGGAGAGCACCTGAAGAACGCCGATGTGCGCCCATCCGCGCGCGCCACCAGAACCGAGGGCAAGGGCGACATTGGTCATACGTCCATTATCCGCGCGGTCGGGAGCGACACGGCGGCGCTCAGTCGAGGTCGTCGTCTCCCTCGGGCTCGTCCGCTTCGAGTGCGCGGTAGTGGCGATTGCGAGCACCCAGGACGAGGGACGCCAAGACCGCCGCCAACACCGACGCGCTCAGGATGGCGATCTTGCCCGTGTCGGTGTTGGGGCTGCTCGGATCGAAGGACAAGTCGTTGATCAGCAGTGACACCGTGAAGCCGATACCCGCCAGCATCGAGACGCCCACGACATCCACCCAGGCCAGGTCGGGGTGTAGATCCGAACCGGGCAGCCGTGTCACCACGTAGGTGCCGCCCGATATGCCGATCATCTTGCCCAGGACCAGCGCCACCATGATGCCCAACCCCACCGAGCTGGTGAGGGAGTCGACGATCTGAGAGGGTCCCTGGATGACCACCCCGGCCGCGAAGAAGGCGAACAGCGGCACCGCGACCCCGGCCGACAACGGCCGCAACCGATGCTCAAGATCCGCGGCGAGGTCGTGGTCGGGATCGTCCGCCTCGACCGGCACCGTGAAGGCCATGAGCACGCCGGCGATGGTGGCGTGGATCCCCGAGTTGTACAGCAGGGCCCAGGCGAGGAAGGCCAGCGGCCAGAGCACCACCCATGCGGCCCACGGCGTGTGCTCGAACCAGCGCCGCCAATGGCGCACCACCAACCCGAACACCCCGATGGCGGCGAAGGCGGCGATCAGGAACCCCACCTTCAGGTCGCCGCTGTAGAACACGGCGATGATGATGATCGCGATGAGATCGTCCACGACGGCCAGGGTCAGCAGGAAGACCCGGAGCGCTCCGGGCAGGTGGCTGCCGATGACCGCCAAAACGGCCAGGGCGAAAGCGATGTCGGTGGCGGACGGGATCGCCCAACCCCTCAAGGCTTCCGGACCGGCGCTGACGTTGATCGCTGCGTACAACAGCGCCGGCACCGCCACCCCGCAGGCCGCGGCGACGATCGGCGCCAAGGCGCGCCTGGGATCGCGAAGATCACCGGCGACGAACTCCCGCTTGAGTTCCAGTCCGGCCAGGAAGAAGAAGACAGCGAGCAGACCGTCGGACGTCCAATGGCCGACGGTCAGCGACAGGTGCAGCGAGCCGACGTCGAAACCGAGCTGCGTGTCGCGCAGGCCCTTGTAGTAGTTCGGGGTGAGGTTGGCACAGACCAGGGCCGCCACCGTCGCGCCGAGCAGAATGAAGCCGCCGACAGATTCCGTGCGCAGGATGCCCTTCACGCGCCGCCACTCGCGGCGGCTCGCCCGCTGCAAGGTTCTGATCGTGGTGGTCATGACGCCTCTCGTCTGTTGCCTCAGCCTCCGCTGACCTGACTCATCGCCCGCCCGGCTTCCAGTTTCTCAGGACCCTGGCCCTCCGGCTAATCGAGATGCCGCAACAAGGTGTGACCAAAGTGCTCACCGTGAGAACTTTGCTCACACCTTGTTGCAGGGCGACGGTTCATGGCCGGCGTAGAATGCCGCCATGTTGACGGCAGCTGACTTCGAAAAGGTTCGCCACGTGTGCGAACGCTTCGGCGTCGTCCGCCTCGATGTTTTCGGTTCCCTTGCTCGCGGCACCGCCAGCCCCACCAGTGACGCAGATCTCCTCTACACGCTCGGTCCCGATGTCCAGCTGGGATGGGCGATCGAAGACCTAGCGTTGGAGCTCTCGGAAATCCTGGGACGGCCCGTTGATTTGGTCTCCGCGAGGGGTCTCAACGCCCGCCTCCGAGAGCAAGTTCTACAAGAAGCCCAACCCTTCTATGCCGCCGCGTGAGCTCCTCCTTCTCTGGGAGATGATCGATGCGGCCACCCGCGCGCACGACTTGGTCGAAAGCCATAGTGCCTCCGATGTCGAAGCCGACACAATGCGTCGCGACGCCCTGCTCTGAAACTTCACCGTGCTAGGGGAGGCCTCGTCGCAACTACCCACAAGCTTCAAGGACGCCAACAGCAGCATCGATTGGAACAGACCCACGCAACTTCGTAACCGGATCGTCCACGGCTATTGGTCCATCGATCTGGCGATCCTGCACGCGACGGCCCTGGACGACCTGCCGCCTTTCATTGGGCAACTGCAACCTCCTGCTCAACCGGCTCGAGACCTGAGCGTCCCTGCGCGGTCGCCGTCAGCGCAGGAACGCCCCGCGAATGACGGGGTTAGTAGCGCTGCGAAACGAGCACTTCGAAGTCGGCCTGCGTGGGCAGGAAAAGAGTAGCTGGCCACGGCGACGGCTCCGCATGGCCACTCCAGGTGAGGTGCACAAGGGCTACCCGTTCGCCGTGGGTGATCACTACGTCGTCCTGCGGAATACCCTCGGCAACGACAGTCCAGTCTCGATTCGCCAGCGGGTGGCTTGGACCGATCTCGCGGGCCAGTTCAGCGCCCAGGACGTCGGCCCGCCGAGGATCGCCACGAACATCTGCGAACGGTTCGTCGAAGATGTGCGACTCGACCCAACTCAACTTGCGGCCTCAAACTTTCCCTCCGCGGTGAGCCAGGTTAGACCGACCCGGCGGCTAGGTGCTGGGGAGTTGGCCGGGGCGACGGCGACCGTCGGCGCGGCAGAAACCGGTGGTCCCAATGTCGAACACCTCTCGCGCATCCCTGACAAGGTCCCTCGGGAGTTGTTACGCGGAGCGTGTCAACGGTCCGGAGGTCCCCCACTCGTCACGAAGTGTCTCGCCGAGCGTAAGAAGTGTCCCGCCGAGGTGAACGGCTGCGGCCGGGTGCTCCCCAGCCGCCCACGTTTCAGCGCATCGACCTGGCGGCTGACCAGCGTCGCAGCGCGCGAGCGAGAATGAACACGGCCATCGCGATCGCGACGGCCGCGAAGACGCCGAGCTTCGCCGAGGTCACCTGGTGGAGCAGGTTCACGGCCGCGCCGCGACCCCCGCCCAGCAGGTACAGCTCGATGAGGTTCTCGCCCCAGTCAGCCACCAGGTACGCGATCGCGAGCCCACCCGCGACCCACAGGCACCAGCGAGGCCGGTCGCCGTCAGGTCGTGTGCACGCCCACACGATCGTCACCCAGCACATCACCGCGATGGCTGCAGGGAAGATCAGGTCGAGCGTGCAGGTGGCGACCATGTGCAGGGAGCGAGCGTTCGCCGAGTACGCGTCGAGGAGCGCCTGGGTACGGGCCTCTGTACCGGCTGCCGGGAACGGTGGCCCGGTGTTCGGTTGGAGTACGTTCTCGCCACCGTCCATGTCGAGAAAGCCAACGCCCCCTGTGGACCGCCAGAAGAACGTGGCCACGATGTTCGACGTGACGATCAACATCAGGAACGCGCCGACAGTCCCCACGACCCGCGGGCCCGTCGGATGCAGCCAGCCGCGCGCACGAAACATGCCGCACATCATGGCATGCGCGCTGTCGTGCTGAGGCAGGGTCGCGCGGGTAGAGCCTTCGACAGGCTCAGGGACGCTTCGACACGGCCAGCTTCGCGGGCCTGCTCCGGGAGCGACTCCGTTTCCCGGGGCAGCAACAAGGCGAAGCCGGTTGCGTGTCGATGGGTCACCGACCAGGTCTCTTCAGAAAGTGTGTGAGGTCGTCGCTCACGGTGAGCGACGAACTCACACACTTCCATCAGGAGGGCCGTCCGGAGGTCTGCGACCGGGCGTACGCTCGGCGTCCATGGGAGAGTCCTACGACGTGGTCGTCATCGGGTCCGGGTTCGGGGGCGCGGTGGCGGCGTTGCGGCTGACCGAGAAGGGTTACCGGGTCGCCGTCATTGAGGCCGGGAAACGGTTCGGCGCGGACGATTTCCCCAAGACGAGCTTCGAGGTGCGTAACTACCTCTTCGCGCCCGCGGTCGGCTGTTACGGCATTCAGCGGATCGACGCCCTGGCCAATGCGATCATCCTTTCCGGTGCGGGCGTCGGCGGCGGATCGTTGGTCTACGGCAACACCCTCTACGACCCGCTGCCCGCCTTCTACCAAGACCCGGCCTGGGCGCACCTGACCGATTGGGCGGACGAACTCGCCCCCTACTACGCGCTCGCCAAGCGGATGCTCGGCGCCACCACGAACCCCATGCACACCCCGTCGGACGACGTGATGCACCGGGTGGCCACCCGCCTCGGCGTTGAGGACACCTTTCATCCCACCGAGGTCGCCGTGCTCTTCGGTGACGAGCCCGGGACGCCCGTCGACGACCCCTTCTTCGACGGCGCCGGACCCGCGCGGACCACCTGCAACGGCTGCGGCGCCTGCTTCACCGGCTGCCGCTACGGCGCCAAGAACACCCTCGATCTCAACTACCTCTATCTGGCCGAGCAGGCCGGGTGCGTCGTGAAACCCCTGACGACGGTCCGGCGGGTGCGGCCGCGTCCCGAGGGCGGCTACAGCGTGGACGTCGAACCCACCGAGCCGACGAAAGCCCGCCGCGGGCGCCGGACCATCAAGGCCACCCAGGTCGTCTTCGCCGCCTCGGCGCTCGGCACCCAGCGGCTGCTCCACACCATGAAAGCCGACGGCCATCTGCCGAACCTCTCGGCTCGCCTCGGCCACCTCTCCCGCACGAACTCCGAGTCGATCCTCGGCGCGATGGCTCCCGATACGTCGATCGATTACAGCTTCGGGCCGGCCATCACGTCGTCCTTCTACCCCCAGCCCGACACCCACGTTGAGCCGTGCCGCTACGGCAAAGGCTCGAACGTGATGGCGCTGCTGCAGACCGTCCTGACCGACGAGGAGCCGGACGTGCCGCGCTGGCGCACCTGGCTTCGGGAGCTCTGGCGCGAGCGCGGCGAGCTCACGGACCTGTACGACTTCGAGCATTGGTCCGAGCGGACGATCATCGCCCTCGTCATGCAGGCCATCGACAACTCGATCACCACCTACCCCGTGCGGACGCCTGTCGGTGGCTGGCGGCTGACCTCGAAGCAGGGCGACGGGGATCCGAATCCGACGTTCATCCCCGTGGCCAATGTGGTAGCCCGGACGATGGCCGAGGAACTGAACGGCGTCCCCGCCGGCTCTATCGGCGAGCCCTTCGGACGTCCCCTCACCGCTCATTTCATCGGCGGCTGCACCATCGGGGCAACGGCCGAGGAGGGCGTCATCGATCCGTGGCAGCGGGTGTTCGGCCACCCCGGGCTGCACGTCGTGGACGGCTCGGCCATCACCGCCAACCTCGGCGTGAACCCCTCGCTGACGATCACCGCGCAGGCGGAGCGGGCGATGGCGTTTTGGCCCAACAAGGGCGAGGCTGATCCCCGTCCAGCGCTCGGTGGCCACTACCGGCGCCTCGACGCGGTGCCCGCCCGAGACCCGAGCCTGCCCTGACCGCCCGAACTCCCCTTACTTCGAAGGACGCACGATGACCGCGAGGCCCCTCGGGACGATCGAGCGGGCGGATGACGGCGGGTTCATCCGCTTCGAACGCTCCCTGAACGACCCCATCGAAGCGGTGTGGGCCGCCATCACCGAGCCGGCCCGCCTCGCGGAGTGGTGGCCGCCCTTCGCCGCCGAAATCAGCATCGACCTGCGGGTGGGCGGCACGCTCATTTTCGAGTGGCCGGACATCAAGTTCCCGACCATGGAGTTCACGATCACGAAGTCGGACGCGCCGCGCCTGCTCGAGCACACCCACTCCGCGCCCGGGGCGTGGTTGCGCTACGACCTCACTCCCACCGCCCCCGGCACGCACCTGCTGGTGACCTACTTCGTCCCGGACCTCACCGTGGCCCTGCAGCGCGGCGACGCCGCCGGTCTGCACCACTCGCTGGATCGCCTCGCCCCGGCTCTGTCTGGGCAGCCGGTCGCGTGGGACAACGAGGCCTTCCCGGCCCTGTTCGGCGCCTATGCCGCCACCGCACCGACCCCGGCGAGCCCGGCATGACGTCCGTCGCACCGCTCACCAACGGTGCGGTCGCGCCCGGGTTCGAGGCCGTCCGGGAGGTTTTCGCGGACGTCATCGCGGCGTCGCCGTCGACCGGATCGTCTTTCGCCGCCTGGCACGACGGACGGTTGATCGTCGACCTCTGGGGCGGCTACGCGGACGTCGGACGCACGCATCCCTGGACGTCCGACACCCTCGCCATGCCCTATTCGGTGACCAAGGCGTTCGCCGCGACGGCGTTGTTGACGCTGGTCGCGGACGGCCTCGTCGACCTCGACGCCCAGGTGAGCCGGTATTGGTCTGAGTTTCGGACGCCCGCCACCCTTCGCCAGGTGCTGTCGCACTCGGCCGGGATCGTGGCCATCACCGAGCCGCTGCCCACAGCCGCCTGGTTCGACTGGGACGCCATCTGCGCCGCCCTCGCCGCCCAAGAACCCGCCTTCGCGCCCGGCGAGGGCGTCGGCGAATCGGCCTGGTTCTTCGGGCACTTGGTGGGCGAGATCGTCCGCCGTGTATCCGGCCGAACCCTCGGCACCGTGCTGCGCGAGCGCGTGTGCGGCCCCCACCACCTCGACTTCGCGATCGGCCTCACGGCGTCCGAGCTGGCCCGGACGGCCGACGCGCTGTGGCGGCCCGGCTTCCCGCCCATGGACGGACGTGGGCCCTGGCACGAGGCGGCGCTGACCAACCCGCCCGGTGGCTACGACAACGCCGTCATCAACTCGGCGGCTTGGCGGGCGTCCGAGATTCCGGCCATCAACGGCCACGGGACGGCCAGCTCGGTGGCTAGTCTCTACGCCGCCCTCGAATCGGGAGCCCTGCTGCCCCGCAGCCTGGTGACTGAGATGGCGAGCGTCCAGGCGAGCGGCTGGGACGTCGTCATGGGCGACGAGCGCGCCTGGGGACTGGGCGTCGCCGCGGACGATTCGGGCTGGGGCATGGGCGGGCTCGGCGGCAGCCTCGGCTGGTGGGCGCACGATGGCGCCTACGCCATCGGCTTCGTCACCGGCGATCTCGCCGACTACGACCGCCAGACCGACCTCGAAAACGCCGTCCGGGCCGGGCTCGGGCTGCCTCCCCTCGCCGACTGACCCCCGCCAGGGAGCTCAGGCTTGGGTGGCCGAACTCCGCCCGTGCCGGGGAGGCATCGCCACGGGGGTCGCCGCCGCGCAGGCCTCGCGGACCAGCGCCGCGAAGGTGTCGATGTCGTCCTCGGTCGTGTCGAACGAGCACATCCACCGAACCTCGTTGACGGACGCGTCCCAGTCGTAGAAGAAATAGCGCTCGCGGACGACGTCCGCCACCCCGTGCGGCAGCCGGGCGAAGACGCCGTTCGCCTGCGTGGGGTACGCGAACGACACCCCCGGGACGTCCGCCACCGCCGCCCGCAACCGAGCCGCCATCGCGTTCGAATGGGCGGCGTTGCGCTGCCACAGGTCGCCCTCGAAGAGCGCCACCAGCTGCGCCGACACGAACCGCATCTTGCTCGCCAGCTGCATGTTGAACTTGCGCGAGAACGTCAGCCCGTGGACGACCGCCGGGTTGAGGACCACGATCGCCTCCGCCCCCATCGCGCCGTTCTTCGTGCCGCCGAGGCTGAGCACATCCACGCCCACGTCCGTCGTGAAGGCAGCGAAGTCGGTGCCGAGCGCGGCCGCGGCGTTCGAGAGCCGGGCGCCGTCGAGGTGCACGACCATGCCGAGGGAATGCGCGTGGTCGCAGATCGCGCGGATCTCGTCCGGGCTGTAGAGGGTGCCCAGTTCGGTGGATTGCGTGATCGAGACGGCCAGTGGTTGGGCGCGGTGTTCGTCCCCGAAGCCCCAGGCCTCCGTGTCGATGAGCTCGGGGGTCAGCTTCCCGTCCGGGGTGGGAATCGAGTAGAGCTTCAGCCCGCCGATGCGTTCCGGGGCACCGCCCTCGTCCACGTTGATGTGGGCGCTTTTGGCGCACACCACGGCCCCCCATCGGGGCAGGATCGCCTGCAGCGCGGTGACGTTGGCGCCGGTTCCGTTGAACACGGGAAAGGCTTGGGCGTTGGTCCCGAAGTGCTGCTTGGCGACCTCCTGCAGCCTCGCGGTGTAGCGATCGTTGCCATAGGACGACTGGTGTCCGCCGTTGGCCTCGCCGATCGCCGCCAGGATCTCGGGATGGATGCCGGAGTAGTTGTCGGACGCGAAACCGCGAACCGCGTTGTCATGAAGCTGCACGCGTGGATTCTTTCATTCGTGGACCATCCCCCCGACCTTGCTGGCGTTCGGCGTCTTTGCTAGCGATATATCGCCAGCAAAGATCGCTAACGCAAGCAAGGTCGGAAGGGGAAGAAGGGACGGACGCCGCCGAGGGCGCAGCGGGCTGCTTGGCGCCCGGGGGCTCTCATGGCCAGAGCGCAACGAAGCGGGTGGCCAACTGCTCGACGTCGGTGTGGCGGGAGAAATCGCGGTCGGGGTTGGCCTCTCGGTCGACGGCGCTGACGAGGGCCATGACCCGCTCGATGTGGACGGTGCCGCCGGTGTCGCGGAGCGCTTGTCCGACGGCTTCGAGCCAGGCTTCGGCGCCGGCCTTGGCCGCCAGGTAGTTGGCGTTTCCGGCCGTGGGTTTGGCGAGGCCCGTCGTGGAGACGATGGCGATCCGCGCGACCGGCGACGCCGCCAGCGCGGGAAGGAAGGCCCGCGTGGTGTTTCGGAGGGTGCCGATGATCCGGGTTTCGAGCCAGCGCCAGTCGTCGTCCGATTGGCCGGCCAAGCCGCCGCCCCCGCGCCACCCGCCGACGAGATGGAGCAGCCCGTCGAGGGGTCCGACGCGCGTGGCCAGGGCTTGCACCTGAGTGGCGTCCGTCAGGTCGCAGACCTCGCGGGACCGAGCGGGGACGGCGTCCAGCCGTCCCGCGTCCGAGCCCACCGCGATGACGTCGTGGCCCGCACTTTCCAGGGCGGCCGCGGACGCGATACCGAGGGCGCTCGACGCCCCCGCGATCAGAACACGCATAGCTTCTCCTTTGCGGCGAACCTACGCGCGTCGTCGCTCACGCGGTAGCACCTGTGATGCCGGTCGTGGAGGCGATCACCTCGCGCATCTTCCGCTCGAAGGCCTCGAAGAACATGCTCAGCGGGAACTCGTCGTCCATCACCAGGTCCGTCAGCTCGCGCGGGGTGCCGAGCAACGGCAGATCCCGGGACTGCCAGCGCGACGCCGGATGCGGTTCGAGCGTCCCGGCGACCAGGTCGTAGGCGGCCAGCCAGTGGTTCAGCTTCGGACGATCGATCGACTTCCAATAGAGCAGTTCGATCGCCGCGCCGAGTTCGTTGACGCAGTCCGGCACCCTCTCCCACTCGAAGGCCAGCTGGGTGTCCGTCCAATGCAGGACGTCCCGCTGATGCAGCCACGCGAACAGCAGTTGCCCGCCGAGGCCGTCGTAGTTGCGGACCCGACTGCCGCTGATCGAGAACCGGAAGATCCGATCGAAGATCACGCTGTACTGGACGAGTTTCGCGTGCCGCGCCAGGTTCAGGTCGGCGGGCGTCGGATCGACATTTCCGGCGATCCGGCGCTCGATGGCGACGGCCTCGCGGAAGGCGGTGAGATCACAGCGCAGCTCTTCGAGGGAGTAGAGGAAGTAGGGCATCCGCTGCTTGATCATGAACGGATCGAAGGGCAGATCGCCGCGCATGTGCGTCCGGTCGTGGATCAGATCCCACATCACGAAGGTCTCTTCGGTGAGTTGTTGATCGTCCAACAGTTCGGCCGCGAGCTCGGGCAGATCCAGCTTGGTGACGTCCACGGCGGCGCGCAGCACCCGGCGGAAGCGGGCGGCCTCGCGGTCGGCGAAGATCGCCCCCCAGGTGAACGTCGGGATCGCCCGCATAGCCACAGTCTCGGGGAACAGCACGGCGGAGTTGGTGTTGTAGCCCGGGGTGAAGTCGAGGAACCGGATCGGCACGAACAGGCCGTTGCTGTACTGGGTCGCCTCGAGGTCGGCCACGAAGTCGGGCCAGATCACCTCGACGAGGACGGCCTCGATGAGCCGGTTCCGCGTCCCGTTTTGGGTGTACATCGGGAACATAATCAGGTGGGTGAGCCCATCGCGGCGATGCTGCTGGGGCTGGAACAGCACCAAGGAATCGAGGAAGTCCGGTTCGGCGAAACCCTCGTCCGACCAGCGCTGGAAGTCGACGACCAGCTGCTCAAGGTAGGCCCGGTCGTGGGGGAAGAGGTCCGTCAGGTGTCGGACGCCGTCGATCAGCTCAGCCACAAGCGTGGTGGCCGTGGCGTGATCCGCGGGCTCGGGCACCGCCCCGTTGGGGGACTGGAGCGCCTGCAGGGCGGTGGCGGCGTCCTTGATCTGGAGCCAAGCCGGATGCTGCGCCAGGGTGTCGGCGCGTACTGGGGTGACGGTGGTCATGCCGGATTCTCCGTCCGCCAGCCGTCCCCGTCAAGAGACATCATCGTAGGTCCATAAGAATTCGCGTGATCGACCTGCTTGGGCTGGCCGATACCGTAATTCTTATCGCGTGACGGCAATCTTGCCGTTCCTGCCAGGCTCCACCCCTGGCGTAGGACGGGAGACTACCGAAGCTGAAGAGCCGCCTCTCCTACCCACCTCGACCCTCCCCACCACTCTGCTGGCGTTAGCCGTCTTGACTGGCGCAATATCGCCAGCAAACACGCCAAACGCCAGTGGAGTGCGGCGAACGCCAGCAGAGTGGATGGCACCCGGGGTGCGCCCACGCATCAATGGCCGAAACACCTCGCTGACGCTGGTGGCCCCCGCCATCCGATAGCGTCCCGGCATGATCGTGAGAGCGGCACGTCCGGAGGACCATGCCCCCATTGCGGCCGTGGTCGACGACTGGTGGGGACGCCCGGTGGCGGACCATCTCATGCCATTGTTCTTTGAGCATTTTCATGACACCTCGCTGGTCGTCGAGGACGACGAGGGTCAACTCGTGGGCTTCCTGGTGGGGTTCTTGTCCCAGTCAGAGCCGTCTGAGGCCTACATCCATTTCGTGGGCGTGGCGCCCACCGCTCGCCAGCAGGGCATCGCGGCGGATCTCTATCACCGATTCTTCTCGATGGCTCAGCAGCGGGGGCGGAGCGTGGTTCGCGCGATCACCTCCCCGATCAACACCAACTCCATCGCGTTCCACCGAGCGCTGGGGTTCGCGGTGACTCCAGCGGACGAAACGCACTCCATGGTGCAGTTCACCAAGGACTTGAATTCGTAAACACTCGGACGGCTGCCGTCCCAGGTGAGCCTGATGCAGGGCTGCGCTGGGACGATGTTCTAAAACCCGCACTCAACCGCCGAGGTGCCCTGAAATGGCGCCTTTGCACGGTTGAGTGCGGGTTTTAGGACACTCAGGCCCGCAGGCACCCCTGACGAGGAGCTATCCCCGACCGCGGCGGAAGAGCGACTTGCGGGCGGTATCCAGGGCGGCGCCGGCAGCGGTCGCGGCCTTGGCGGCACCGGCAAGGGTGCCCTGAGCGATGTCGCGGGCGCTGACCTGGGCTCGACGCCCGTCCCCGAGGGCACCCCGGGCAACGGCCGCAAGGTCGTCCGGTGTCGGATCAGCGGCGCCGATCATCACCCGCAAGAACACCAGGCCGAGCATGGCGTCAGCCGCCAGCGCCGCGTTCGCAGAGGACGCACCGTCGGCGTCCTCAATATCGGCCAGGGCCTCCTCGACCGGCGCCACGATGCGGGCCGCGAACTCGCGGGCGAGATCGGGGTGCCCGGCAAGGTCGGCAGCCACGCCCGGGACGAGGCGCCCCACAGGATCAACGACAAACGCCTTGTGGACGGCGCCCGCGAACGTGACGACATCGACGTCCGGATTTCCGGTCGAGCTGGGGGCCTTGAAGTTCAGCGAGCCCTCGAGGGCGTCCAACACCAACGCGGGTAGCGTCGGCCAGCGCCGGTACAAGGTGGTCTTGGCGACGCCAGAGACGCGGGCAACATCGTCGACCCGCAGGGCGGCGTAGCCGTTCTCGGAGAGAAGCTTGATGGTGGCCACCCGCACCTTGGCGGCGACCTCGGGGTTGCGGGGACGACCCGGCTTCGTTGCAGGCGTTGTCATGCGCTCATGCTACGGGCCTTGCGCTACGGATGGTAGCGATTTTGGACACCCTCAAGTTTCTCCGATACCGCGCCCCCGAAGCCCCACCTGGCGCGCCCAATAGAACCCCTGCCTCCGCGCGAGAAGCCGCTGTCTCCGCACGAGAACCCGCTGGTCTCCGCGCGAGAAGCCCCACCCCCTTCACCCACTCTCGACCTTGCTGGCGTTGTGCGTGTTTGCTGGCGATATAGAGCCTGTTGCTTTTTCGGGGTTGTGTCGGGCCGGGTTTCTGGGCGTGTGGGTGGAACAATTGTCTTGTGGCTAAGGGTTTCAAGGCGGTGGATCGGGACCAGGGGTTCTTGTTGCCGGTGGATATGCGGGATTGGCTCCCGGCTGATCATCTGGTCTGGTTCGTGATCGAGGTCATCGAGTCGTTAGACCTGTCGGCGTTCCGTGGCCGGTACCGGTTGGGTCGGGCGGGTCGGGAAGCGTTCGACCCGGTGATGATGGTGACTTTGTTGGCGTATGCCTACTGTCGGGGGTTGCGTTCCTCGCGTGGGATCGAGCGGGCGTGTTTGACTGATGTGGCGTTCCGGATCGTGTGTGGTCAGCGACGGCCAGACCATACGGTGATCGCCCGGTTCCGGGCCGGTCATGAGGGAGCCTTGTCTGACTTGTTCGCTCAGGTGCTGGTGGTGTGTGGCCGGGCTGGGATGGGTCAGGTTGATCTGGTCGCGATCGATGGCACGAAGATCGCTGCGAATGCCGCGTTGGATCGCAGCCGGGATCTGGCCTGGTACCGCAAACACGCTGCGGCGTTCCTCAAGGAAGCCAGCCAGGTTGACGAGGCTGAGGATGCCGCTGAGGCAGCCGCCGGGGAACCAGCCGATCCACTGTTACGGGACCCGTCGGGTCGTCGGGAACGGATCAGACAGGTCCTCGAAGAGTTCAACAACCGGCAAGCCAACCAAACCCAGCCAGTGGTCGAGGCCGAAGCCCGGGCCCGGCAGGCCCGAGCCGATTATGAGGCGTTGGTCGCTGCCCGGCAGGCAGGTATCCAGGCCCAACGTCAGGGAAACCACATCGGCCGATCGTTCGATCCGGACCTGGTCCCGAAACGACACCAGGCAGCCTTACGACGAGCCGAACGAGCCGAAAAGTTCGTTACCACGCTGCGGGAACGCCTCACCCGACAGTCCCCGGTCCGGGTGAACCAGACCGATCCCCAGTCCAAGATCATGAAGACCCGTCAGGGTTGGGTCCAGGGCTACAACTGTCAGATCGCGGTCAGCGCCGACGGGCTGATCCTGGTAGCCCAGGCCACTACCCAGGCCACCGATAACGCCCAGTTCATCCCGATCATGACCAAAGCCGTTGAGGCCGTGGACCTGATCAACACCACCACCGGACAATCCCGCCAGATCCGCACGGTGCTCGCCGATGCCGGCTACTACAGCGAAGCCAACCTCGCCGCCCCAGGCCCTGACCGGATCATCGCCGCCGGGAAAGCCCACAACATCACCGCGAACAACCCCGGCACCGGGAAACCCCGCCCGATCAACGAACGCAACACTGCCAGCACCGCCATGATCAACCGGCTCAGCGACCCCGACACCGCCACCCTGTACAAACGCCGAAGCGCCCTGATCGAGCCCATCAACGCCCACCTCAAAGACCGCCGAGGGCTCCGCGTCTTCGCCCGACGAGGCCAACCCGCCGCCCACAGCGAACTCAGATTCGCCGCCGCGATCACGAACCTGATGCGCCTCCGCAACACCGGCTACCAACCCCAACCCGCCTAACAAAAGGCCCCCACCACAGCCCTCCACGCACCCCACCCCGGGGTGGTCCCGCCCAACCCCACGGGCCGACCCGCCCACCCCACCAACCCCCGCCACGAAAAAACGACAGGCTCTATATCGCCAGCAAACACGCACGACGCCAGCAAGGTGGACAGAAGGGGCAGGTGGGACGAAGAAATGGCCGGCCTCGAGAGGCGGCCGCAGGCCCATCGCGAAGCGACGCCGTCAGGCGCCCTTGTCGGCCGGGCACGGCGTCCCACCATGAGCAGCGGGGCACCCCCACACCGGAAAGGCTCGCCAGAGCACCAGGGAACAGACGCACGAACGCCAGTGAAGGGCTCTTAGGGCTCCGAAGCCCGGACGAAGAACGCGCCCAAGGCCACGCTCAGCCATCAGCCAAGAAACACGAGGCCACCCAGGACGCTGGGCGATCAGGCCAGGACGCTCGCCAGGGACGCATACGGCAGGTCCAGATCGTCGGCGACGGCCTTGTAGGTGACGGCGCCGCCGAAGGTGTTGAGCCCCAAACCGAGCGGCGCGTTGTCGATCAGCGCCTTGCGCCAGCCCTTGTTGGCCAACTGCAGGGCATAGGGCAGGGTCGCGTTGGTCAGCGCCCAGGTGGACGTGTTCGGCACCGCGCCCGGCATGTTCGCCACGCAGTAGAAGATCGAGTTGTGCACCTGGAACGTCGGATCGGCGTGGGTGGTGGCGTGGGAATCCTCGAAGCAGCCGCCCTGGTCGATGGCCACATCGACGAGCACCGAGCCCGGCTTCATCTGAGCGACCAGATCATTGGTGACGAGCTTCGGGGCGCGCGCGCCAGGGATCAACACCGTGCCGATCACCAGGTCAGCGCCGAGAACCTGCTCGCGGATGCTCATCCGGTTGGACGCAATGCCCTGCACCCGGTTCTCGTAGCGCCAGAAGGTGAGGCGCAGCTTGTCGAGGTCGGTGTCGAGCACCGTCACGTCCGCGCCCATGCCGAGGGCAATGTTGGCCGCGTTCTGGCCGGCAACGCCGCCCCCGAGGACGACCACCTTGGCGTTGGCGACACCGCCGACGCTGCCCATGAGCGTGCCGCGACCGCCCTGCGCCTTCATCAACGCATGAGCGCCGACCTGCGGGGCGAGGCAGCCCGCCACCTCGGACATCGGGTAGAGCAGCGGCAGCATGCCCGAGGGCAGTTGCACCGTCTCGTAGGCGATACCCGTGACCTTCTTGGCCATGAGTTCCTGCGTCAACGGCTTGTCGGCCGCGAGGTGCAAGTAGGTGAACAGCACGAGATCCTCGCGGAGGCGGTGGTACTCCGAGGCGATCGGCTCCTTGACCTTCAGCACCATGTCGGCCGCGCCCCAGACCTCGTCCGCGTCGTCGACGATCGTGGCGCCCTGAGCAACGTAGTCGGCATCGGGGATGGCGGAGCCGTCACCCGCGCCCGCCTGGACGAACACCTGGTGGCCATGATTGACCAGCTCCAGGACGCCCGCCGGGGTGATGGCGACGCGGTACTCGTTGTTCTTAACCTCAGTGGGGACACCGATCTTCATGGCATTTCTCCGTGGTCCATGGTCCGGAGTCCAGTGCTCCGATGAGCAGCAGATTACTGCCATAGACACGACATGTGGTGCCCCAAAAGGGCTCCGTAGGCGATGTTGCTAGCATGAACCTGCGCGAACTACACCAATGAAAGTCTCTTTATGCCAACCCCTGAAATGGACATCCCCGACCTGGACGACGTCGATCGCCACATCCTGCGCCTCCTCCAGCAAGACGGTCGTCGGACCAACGTCGACATCGCCCGTGAGGTGGGCCTCACCCCGTCGCCGTGCCTGCGGCGGATCCGCTTTCTCGAGCATCGCGGCTTCATCACGGGGTATGCGGCCGTCCTCAATCCGGTGATGTTGCGTCGCAACCTGGACGTCCTGGTCATGGTCGAACTCACCGACCAGCGCCGCGAGACCATGGCGGCCTTCGAGGAAGCCGTGGAGAAGCTGGACGACGTGCTGGCGTGCTACCTGATCGCCGGCGAGGCGGACTATCTGCTCACCGTGGCCGTGGCCGATCTGGAGGCCTATCACAAGGTGTTCACCGAGCAACTGGGTGAGTTGCCCGGCGTGATCTCGATCAAGAGCCTCATCACCATGAAGACGGTCAAGGAGGGCAGAGCGCTCCCCGTTTAGGCACCCAAGGGGCAGGGGTTCTCGAGGCGCCCTAGGCTAGCCGCGTGTCCGCAGTCACCCGCCCCTTTCGCTGGCTGCTGATCCCTCTCGCCGCGGCCTACCTGGTCGGGGTGCTTTGGATCACGCTGCTTCCGCTACCCGCCGACCCACGCTCGTGGTGTGCGGCCCACCCCGAGGTGGGCCTGGCCCTCTACCCCCTGGCCTTTGTCGAGTACATCGCTCGCGCGCTCGGTGCGGGCCAGCCGTGGCATCGAACGGCGCTCGAAGTCGCCGCGAACATCGCCCTGTTCGTGCCCCTCGGGATGTTCGTCCGACTGATCACGCGGCGCGGCGTGGCCTCAGCTGCGCTGATCGGATTTGGGGTGTCGATCTTCATTGAGGCCTCGCAACTGTCGGGGCTGTGGGGGACCATCCCCTGCGCCTATCGCTATGCCGACGTCAACGACGTCCTGAACAACACCACTGGCGCGATCCTGGGTGCCTGCCTGGTGTGGCGGAGAGGCGAGACCCTGGTCGCGCGCCGCTGGACGGGGATGGTGCTGGACGCCGCCATGGTGGCGTGGGTGGTGGCAGGTCTTCGAGCAATGATGTTCGCGGTGGCGTATCTGCGCGTGCAGCCCTGGGAGATCTTCATGGTCGAGTGGTGGCTGATTAACGTCGCCGCCTGGGGCGCTATTTTCGCCGTGCCCGCCCTCCTCGGCCGCGGCTCCCTGGGGGAGTGGCTCGCCGGAGTGCGTCCGACGTGGCCCGGATCCGGCACCTGGTGGCAGCGCCTGGCGCGCGCCCTCGTCATCCCCGGCCCGTGGCTCGTGGCCACCTTCGTGGGCCCAGTCATTCCTCAGGTGGCCCCGATGTCGTTGGTGTGGTTCATTCCCCTTGTCGCGGACGCCGTCATGGTGCCGTTCACGCAAGGCCGGGGGCTCTCCGGGCTGCTCAGCGGGGCCACGTACGTCATGGTGCCGCCATCGCCTCGCGGCGGACGATCGCCTCGCGAACCGCAGGCGTGACCTCCCCGTCGAAGATCTCGGGCTCGATGTGGCGCTTGGTGCGGTCCCAGCGCCAGAGGCCCACCACGCGTCCGTCGTGGACGATCGTCGGACGGAAGACCCCGTTGCCGCCAGGGCAAAAGCGTTCCGCGTGCTCGGGACCGATGGTGGCCGAGCGGTCGAGGTAGCCCAGAAGCAACTCATCGAAGCCCGGCAGCAGCAGCACCCCGCGCGCCTCGCCGCGGCTGGCCGCCAGCCGATCCGGGAGATCGGGAGCCATCCAGTGCGTGACGCCTCCGATGTCAACAGCGGCTAACTCGGCGCGAACGGCGTCCAAGCCCCGGCGGGCGTCCCCGAGGGGCAGGCCGGTCCAGCGCGCAAACTCGTTGACCGGCGCCGGTCCGTGCCCCAGGAAGAAGGCCCGCACCCAGCGCGCCAGCGCCTCGTCTCGGTCGAGCGAGGCTTGGGCGGGCAGCCACGCGTCAGCGGCCACGAAGAGCTGCTCGCGAGCGTTGGTGGGGTGCGGTGGGCCCTGAACCAACACCAGACGTCGGCACAGAATGGCGATGAGGTGGATGCCCCGCTGCGGCACATCGGTCAGCCCTTCGAGCCCCCAGCGGGCCATGATCTCGGCGCGAGTGAGCGCCGTCTTCTCGGCCAGCATCGACTCGATAGCGGTGCAGGCCCGGGCGATCACGGTTTCATCGATGCCGAGTTGGCGGTAGCGCTGGGTGGCGTTCGAGAAGGTGCGTTCGGCGGTGAGCGCGAGGATCCAGGCCAGGTCCGCGGCCGCCGCCAGATGCAAGGTGCCACGTTGGGTCCACGAGCGGACGATCGTGCCCCGCGAGAGCGCCTCGCGGACGTCCGCCACCTGCGCCGAGGTCGTACGCTGCGCCACGGATTCCAGTGCCCCGGGCAGTTCTTGCGCCTGGACGCACGACAGCCTCGCCACCACGCCCTCCGGAGCGCTCGCGCGGGGACCGGCCAGCCCCTGCGCCACGATCCGCAGCAGCGACAGCTCGCTCACCGAGTGGCTCAGCTCACGTCGTGGACGTGATGCTCCACGTCGTGCAGGAAATAGACGGCGAGCGTGCCGGCGGTGAACACCGAGCCGTTGGACCGACGTCCCGGACGCCGCCACTCGCTGTTGCGCACCGAATCAAAGGCGTTCGCGGACTTCTGCCCGGCCAGCTCCAACTCGGTCGACACCACGGCGGGGTCTTGCCGCCAGTACTGCTTGGCGACAGCGGTGGCGTCCTGGTCCCAATTCTCGAACTGGGGGTTGTCGAGGGCGACGATGAGCCGCAGCCGTTCGGCGAAGAGATTGAAAACGTCGCGGACGTGGCACGCGTACTCCGTCGGCGACCAGGTCGTCGGCGCCGGGCGGATCGTGGCGTCCGAGCGCGTCAACCGTTCTTGCCAGAACGGCAGCATGGCCCGCACGCGGTCGGCGACCTCGCGTGGATCCGGCGGCACGAAGCCACACTCGGCGCAGCCGTCGGTGATGACGAAGGTCCAGTCTTTGTCCTCGGTGGGAATCACAGTCGGGGTTTCCATGCCGCCACCGTAGTCGGTGCCACCGACACAACCCCCGCCCTCACCCGAATCATGCAGATCTAAGACCCATAGCTCGCCTACGGCCGGCCACGAAGGGGCATTAGTAGTTTGATTTGGTGGTTCGGAGGAGAGGGAGCTCTCCTCTGAACCGGACGAAACTCGTCCAACCGAAGCGGGTCAGGTCGGCCGTGGTTTGCCACACCGTTACTTAGGTGCCGAACTCAGCGGGATTTCGGGCGCCTACGCCTGGATATCCCGATCGCGGATCAGCGCCTTCAAGGGACCGATCTCGTTCGGCAGATCAATAACGTGGCGGGGTCGATCCAGGAGACCGACGAACCGCTCCGGCACCTCTGGCACGAGCCCCACCGCCTCAGTGATCGTCTCGGCGAACTTCACCGGCAGAGCCGTCTCCAGCACCAGCATCGGGACCCCCACTTGGACGAACGCCTGCGCCACCTGGACGCCGTCGGCGGTGTGCGGGTCGATGAGGATCTCCGCGCTGGACCACAACTCGCGGATCATCGCTACCCGATCGGTGTGCGACGAGGTACCCGATTCGAAGCCGAAACGCTCCCGGAGACCGGCGAACTCCGGGGTCGTCGACAAGTCGAAGTAGCCATCGACGTCCAGGCGCCGTCCGAAGAGGTCGGCCACGACGTCCGCGTCGCGTCCCATCAGGTCGAAGATGAACCGTTCGAAGTTGGACGCCTTGGAGATGTCCATGCTCGGGCTCGAGGTGGCGAGGGTTTCGGAGGAGGAACGCACCCGATAGACCCCCGTCCGGAAGAACTCGTCCAAGACGTTGTTCTCGTTGGTAGCAAGGACGAGCGTCTCGATCGGGAGCCCCATCTCCCGGGCGATGTGCCCGGCACAGATGTTGCCGAAATTGCCCGTGGGGACGCAGAACGAGACCCGCTGATCGTCGCGGGTGGTCACCCGCAACCACAACGCCACGTAGTAGACGACCTGAGCGACGAGCCGGGCGAAGTTGATCGAGTTGACGGCGCCGAGGCGGTGCTCGGCCTTGAAACCCGCGTCCGCGTTGATGGCCTTCACCAGGTCCTGGCAGTCATCGAAGACACCGTCGATGGCGATATTGATGATGTTCGGTTCGTCGAGCCCGAACATTTGGGCCTGCTGGAACGGGGTCATGCGTCCGGCCGGGGTGAGCATGAACACCCGGACGTTGTGCTTGCCGATCATGGCGTATTCGGCTGAGGACCCGGTGTCGCCGGAGGTGGCGCCCAGCACGTTGAGGTCCGCGTGGCGACGACCCAGCTCGTAGTCGAACAGTTCGCCCAACAACTGCATGGCCATGTCTTTGAAGGCTGCCGTCGGTCCGTTGGAGAGGTGGCCGAGGTACAGCTCTTCGTCCACCTGCGTCACTGTCACCACGTCGGGGGTGGAGAACGCACCGGACGCGTAGGCGCGCTCACAGATGGCGCGGAGGTCGTCGGCGGGGATGTCGTCAGCGAACAGCCGCAGCACCTCGAAGGCGAGTCCGGCGTAGCCATCGGCCGCGAGCGTCCGACGCCAGGTCGCCAACGTCTCAGGGGTGAGGCGGGGGTACACCTCCGGCACGTAAAGACCGCCATCGGGAGCCAATCCCTCAAGTAAGATGTCACAGAAACCAGGGCCCGGCTCGCCCGTCCGCGTGGACACATATTGCACGGCCGAAGTCTATGGCTCGCGACGGGGACGCAGGTGTCTTCCGTTTGCCAACATCGCTCCCGACCTGGGAGTGAACAGTTGGCGCTAGTAGTGTTAAGGATCCATCATGAGCGCTGTGGAGCAAGTCGGTTTGAGCGTCACGCGAAGCGATTTCACGCGCCAGGCGACCGACATCCTCGACCAGGCGCAGCAGCTGGCTGACCGACTCCGGTCGGAAGCACAAGCCGAGGTCAGCGCCGCCGCTCAGGAAGCCGTCCGAGTGCGGGCCGAGACGGCCGCTGCCCTGGAGGCCGTCTCCTTGAAGCGCCGCGAGGTCGAAGCAGCCTTGATCACGGCTGAGCGACGTCTCGACGAAGCGCAAACGGATGCCGTCGCTCACCTTTCGGACGCCAGCGCCCAGGCGAACCTCCTCACGAGCACCGCCCAACGCACCGCTGACGAAGTGGTCTCCGAAGCCCGCGTCGAGGCCGCCCGCATCGTGGCCGAGGCGCGCGCCAAGGGTGAGGCCCTGGTGGCGTCCCGGCGCACAGCGGCTACCGAGGTCCACGAAGCCCTCGCCGTGTCGTACTCCGGGCATCAACAGCAGCTCACCGCCTCGCGCGATAGCTTCCACGCCGAACTCGGACGCGTCCAAAACGAACTGAACGCACACCTGACTTCTCTGCGTCAGCGGGCCGAAGAGGAGGCCGCGACGTTGACGGCCGCCGCCGCCGAGCACGCCGCGGGCGTCCGGCTGGCTGTCGAGAACGAACGCGCCTCAACGATCGCCGAACTCGACGACCTCCGGGCTCGCACCACCGCCGAGCAGGAGGAACTGTCGGCCAAGGCCAAAGAAGAGTACGAGCGGATCGTCGGCGAGGCAGAGTCGCAACTCGCGTGGACCCAATCGACAGTGGCCGAACTTCAAGCCAGCGCCCGGGCCGAGGCGGAAGCCCTGCACAACTCCACCCGGGCGACCGAAGAGGCTCACGTCCGCGAGGTGCGCCACCACGTCGAACTGCTGCGGGCCTCCCTTGAGCACAAGGCCCGGGCGACGCTCGCCGAGGCGGCCGCCGAGGCTGAGGACCAACTCGCCCGCGCTCGCGCCTTCTTGGCTGCCGCCGAAACCGATGCCGCGGCGACCAAACAGGCTGCCGCGGAGGAGGGTGAGCGGGTCCGCGCCGCCGCCGAGGCCGAGGCCGCGACCCAGACCGAGCGCGCCACCCGACGCGTCGCCGACGCCGAAGAGGGGGCGCGGATCGTACGCGAGAACGTCACCGCGGAGGTCGAGAAGATGCAGCGCGAGGCCTTCACCCGCAACCGTGCGTCCCGCGAGGAGGCCGTGGCGCTCCTGACCAAGGCCCGCTCCGACGCCGACTCCGTCCGCGAGGAGGCGCGCCTCGCCTTGGAGCGCGCTCGCACTGAGGTGGCCGGCCTCGCCCGTCGCCGTGATGACATCGTCGCCCAACTGGGCCACCTGTCGGGGGTTATCGACGCCCTCGCCGTCACCGAACGTCCTAACCCGTCAGATGCCGAGGAGGCACAGTCATGACCGACCAGCACACCTTCCGATCCGTCCTGCGCGGGTACGATCCCGCCGAAGTCGACCCGCATATCGCCACCCTCCGGCACTCGCTTGAGGCGTCCCGCGCGGAGACCGCGCAGACGGCGGTCGAACTGTCCAAGGTCCAGAGCGCGCACCTGTCGGCTGCGCAGGTTGTGGACGCCCATGCTCGGCGCATCGCCGCCCTCGAAGCCGAGGCGGCCAAGTCCGACGACGCCCTGCCGACCTACGAGCACCTGGGCAAGCGGGTCGGATCAATGCTCACCCTCGCCGAAGCTGAGGCCAACGACTTGCGCGCGAAGGCAAAGGCCGAGACCGACAAGCTGCAGGCAGACACCAAGGCTCACGTCGAGGCACTGCGTTCCACCGCCGAGCGCGACGCGGCCGACGCCGTGACCAAGGCCGAGGCGGACGCCACGGCTCGAATCAGCGACGCCAAGCGTCAGGCGGACGACATCCTCGATCACGCCGATCGTGAGGCCACCGCGCGCCGCGAAGAGGCCGAGGCCGTCTACGAGCACCAGCAGGCCCTCGCCACCGCTGCCGCCGCCGACTTCGAGAAGACGTTGCAGGAGCGTCGTCAGAAGTCTGCCGCTGAGTTCGCCGCGCAGATGCAGCAGCATGAGGCCGCGCTGGCCCAGGCCGAAGAGCGACTGTCCGCCGTCGAGCGCGAGGCCGAAGCCGCGAAGCAGCGCGCCGCCGCCGAGGCCGCCGCCGCCCTCAAGGCATCGCGCGAGGAGGCCGCCAGCTTGGTTGAGCAGGCCCGCGCCACCGCCGATAGGATCCGCCGCGATTCCGAGCGCGAGCTCGCCGCCGCCACCTCCCGTCGCGACGCCATCACGGCGCAGTTGACGAACGTCCGGCAGATGCTGGGCACCTTGGGCGGGGGCGCCGCCGCGGTGCAACTGGCCGAGGCTCCCGTCGAGAAGGCAAAGCCCAAGGCAAAGGCCGCCCAGTCGGCCGACGAGGTTCCCACCGAGCAGCCTGCCGATGATCAGGCGCACAACGAGCAGGGCTAAGGCGAGGCCCACCACTCACGGCCGAGACGGGTCGCAAGCGCTGGCACTACTGGGCGGCGGTCGGTAACGACCGCCGCCCAGTAGTCTTTCGGGCATGGCTATCACCCGCGACGAAATGATCAAGATCCTGGCGGAGGCCGATCCTCTGGGGCTGATCTTCGACGGCGGCCCCGAGGACGAGTACGCCCGGGAGGCTGATTCGATCCTGGGCCTGGTGGGCGTCCCGACCCTCACCGAAATCACCGGGATCTTTGCTGTCAGCTTCAGCGACCCGGGTGCCTGCCGCCGCGAGACTGCGCGCTGGATCGTCGAAGAGATGACCCGGCGCGACACCAGCCGCTGAATCGCGCCCCTCGCCCTCGGCCGCAAACACGGTTCGCCCCACACCCCCGACGTGCTTGCGGGGCATAGGGGCGAGTGGGAGCTGAGGCTCCCACGAGTGAGGCAGTCTCACCGAGGCCCCAACGCCCGGAAGGGTCCTAGCGGGCCTCCAGCAGGCCTTTTACGTAGGCGGCCTGCCCGATGTGCTGGGTGACGTCATTGAGCACGCTCACAATGCGCACGCCGCCGGTCACCGGGGGCGTCCAACGGGTGTCGATGACCACGCGGTAGTCGCGCGACTTGACCCACTTGAGGACGCCCAACGTCTGCTTGTGGACGGCGGCGTAGTACGCGATCAGCAGACCGGGATCCTCAAGGTGGAACTGGGCGACCTGCTCGGGGGTGTGGCCGTAGCCGTGGTGATCGCCGTAAGGCAGCTGCATCTTGGCGTTCCAGCGCCCGGACCGCCAGACCTGCGCGCAGAACGGGCGGGATCCGGTGCGTCCCAAGGCGTTGGCCAGGTTCGTGAGGTGGTCGTCCTCAACCCGCGCCAAGTGCCACACGAGCCATCCGATCGAGTTGGCCGTCGGTGCCGGTTGCCACTCGATGTCTTCGGACGACAGTCCGTCCAGCACCTGCGGAACGGCCTCCGCGATGCGCGTGAACCCGTCGGCGAGAAGTTTTCGGGTGTCTTGCATGGGCGCTCCAATCTCAACCGTGAGCATGTCTCAACCCCACGGTCCGGAGTGTAGTCGCGGTTAAAGCAGCCCAGCGTCAACCAGCGGCTGAGTCGCTCGGCTGTCTCGGGCGGCGGGGGGCCGGACGGCGAGCTCATCGGCGGTGAGCGGACGCCCATCAGCCGTCACGACGGCGCCGGCGCACACCATGAGCCCGGCGCGACCGGACCACGTCCATTCCGTGCCCGGACGCACGCTGTACAAGGCGCGCTCCGGATCGGCGAGCCGCTCTTGCACCTCGCGCCAATGGACGGCGTTGAACGCCCACGACGCCTCCGCGAGCGAGACGCCCGGGCCGAGGTGCAGGTCGTAGGCCTGCATGATGGCGGCGAACACCGGCTCCCAATGGGTGTGCACGCTCTCGCGGTACTGCCGCTGCGAGGCGCGGACGGGCTCATAGTCGGGCCAAAGCGCCTGAATGGCTTCGGCAACCCGGAAGATGCGCTGATCCCCGCGCACCACCAGGTGCTCGATCGCGAAGCGGCGGACGACCTCGCCGAACGGCAGCGTGAGCCACGTGGGCAGCTCGTTCCGGATGACCTCCTCGGTGGCGGCGAACCGCACCGGTCGCAGGATGTAGGAGACCACGTCGGCGTACCAATCGTTGGCCAAGGGCCAGCGGCGCAGCATCTGGTGCTGACTCATGCCGAGGACGCTCTCGATGAACGGCTGATGCCCGAGCGATCCGGACAGCATGCGAGGGAGGGGCTCGCGGCCGTCGCGGCTTTGGACGTCGTCGATGAGTCGAGCGGCGAGGTGTTCCGCAGCAGCCGCCAAAATGAACTGGGTGACGGGTGACTGCGGGCCATTTGCGCCCGTTCGGGCGGAAATCCGCCTGAGGGTTAACGTCAAGTCCTCAATGACGATGTCCCCGCGCAATCGCCTGGTATCGGAACCTTTGTCGTGGACCCAGACCTCGGCTATCTCGCCGGGGGACCACTCTCGCGCGAATGCCATGCCCGCATTCTGTACCAATAGGTAGGTGGTGTAGACCACTTTCAGCGATCGAAATGTTGGGGGGTACGCGTCCCCCGGGTGCGCCCGGCCTTACGCGGTGGGCTATTTTCGAGACGTCCGGGCCAGACTTGCGTCTGACTAGGAGGGGGATTCAGTCGGGCGCTCTTGCGCCCGACTGGATGAATCAGCAATTTCTCCCCCTGAGACGAGCTCTATCTGACTCGCAGCGACACCCTCCCCTCCTCGTGGACGCCGCTTTATTAGCCCTTTAGACTAGCCATCTGCTTAGTCGCGAGGAGGGGCACGATGTCAGAAGCCGCATCCCGGGTCTCAGTTGATGTGTTGGCGCTGCGCTATCGTCCGGCGCGTGGCACCGTCGAGGTGGCCACCACCGTGCGCTCCTCCGAACCGTTTCAAGGCCAACTAGCGCTGCCTGGGGTGCTATTGCTTGAGGGCGAGCGTCTCGCCGAAGCCGCCAGTCGGGCCGTCGAAAAGAAGTTGGGCGCCTCCGTCGCCGCCTTGGGGCAACTCGTCGTTTTTGATGAGCCGACGCGCGACCCGCGGGGCGCCACTCTCAGCGCTGCCATGTGGGCCGTCACCGACGGTGACGGCGAGTGCGAATGGTTCGGTTTGGACGCACTTCCCGAGTTGGCGTTCGATCACAATCGGATCGTCGAGGAGTGTCGTCCGCTGCTGGCCGACAAGCTGTGGCGCGATCTGACCTTCACGCGGGCCCTGACCGGACGAGCCTTCCCCGTCTCGGCCGCCGTCGCCATCACCACGTCTTTAACCGATCAAGCCCCGGATCGCGGCAACCTGAACCGTCGCCTCGCCTCGCTGCGCGGGTTGAATGTGTCCACCCGTCGCGTGGTGGCCGGGCGCGGCCGCCCTGGCACGCTCTGGGAGTGGCAGGACTGACCGCTATCCCCTGTGGACAGCGCGAGTATCCTTGGCCCCGTTAGGGGGTTCGTGGGGGATGAGCATGGACGATCTCATGGGTGCGCCGGAGCCGACCTCTGAGCACCTCGACGACATCTTGGGCGATACACCGCCGGAGCCGAAGAAGAAGCGTGGCCGGCGCGGCATCGTCTACTTCGTCTTGATCTTGTTGCTCTGCTTACCGCTGGTGTTCATCGGTTTCTATGCGGTGACCGCGACCATGATGTTGAACAACATCAAGCGCGATCCAGCGGCGATGCCCACCGAAACCGACCGCCCGCCAGTGAGCTCCTACGCCTACCAGAACATCGTGCTGATGGGCTCGGACAGCCGCACCGCCGTTGCCGGCCAGGGGCGCAGCGACGTGCTCATGGTGGCCCACATCAATGCCACCCGCGACAAGGTCTACCTCATCAGCTTCCCGCGTGACATGTTCGTCAACGTGCCCGGCCACGGCATGGACAAGATCAACGCCGCGTTCGCGTACGGCGGCCCCGCGCTGACCGTCCGAACGCTGGAGGGCATGCTGAACCTCCGCATGAATCACACCGCCCTCATCGATTTCGACGGGTTCATTAAGCTCACCGATTCAATCGGCGGGGTGACGGTGTACAACAAGTACGCCTCCTCCGGTGCCTGCACGGCCGGACAGCCGGACGTCAACTACCCGGTGGGGAATATCACGATCACAGGGGAGCCGGCGCTGTGTTACGTGCGGCAGCGCTACACGCTCCCGCGGGGCGACCTCGATCGCGCCGAACGGCAGCGGACGGTCACCAAGGCCATCATCACCAAATTGTTCCGGCCCGAGGTGATCGCAAACCCGGTGACGTTCGCCCAGGTCGCTGGCCAGCTCAGCCAGTTCATCAGCGTGGACTCGGGCTTCAGCGTGGACGAAATGCGGAACCTCGCGCTCAGCATGCGGATCAACGGCAGCAACGACATCGTCATGCTGCAGGCGCCCATCACGGGGTTTGCCACTGATCCCGTTCACGGCGCCATCGACGTCGTGAACACCAAGCAGATGGCCGAACTTGCCTCCGCCATGGCCACCGATTCGATGGTCGCCTACTGCGACAAGTACGGCATCGGGTAAACGGCACGATGGCCGCCTCGTGAGAGAGCGGCCATCGCGAATCGGCGTCGGGAACTATCAGCGGTTGGCGGCACCGGTCCCCAAGCCCGCATTCAGCAGGTACCAGGCGGTGGGCGAGCCCACACCGGTGACGTTGTCCCACCCCATGCGCGTTGCCAGGCTGGAATCTTGATTGAACGTCTGCACCGAGGTCCTGAACCCGGCTGAGGCGTTCAGCCAGTTGACGTAGTCAACCCGGACGTTGCCCTTGTCGCCTTGCGCCACGGTGTCCCGGTAGATCCTCTTGAGGGCAGCGAGGCGATACACAGTCGGATTGCCGAACCCGATGCGTCCGTGGCGCGGCTGGGCGTCGGCCTGCATGCCCGCGAAAAGGGGAGCGGCCAAGCTGGTTCCACCGATCCGAAACTCGCCGTAATGCACCCCTGCCGGTCCCCATACCGAAGCGTCGGCGAATGTCTGGGTCTGGCCGATGCGCATGCCGGTCGTCGGATCACCGTCCATCGCCACATCGGGCACAGCACGCATGTTGCAATGCGTATTCACGGCCATCTGGTAGGCGGGCTTGACGAAGACGTCACTGCAACCACCGCCAGCGCCGTACAGGAAACCGACGGGCGACCACTGGCTGCCAGCCAGGCTGTACATCTCGGTTCCCCACCCGGTTTCGAAGATGATCCGACCGGCTCGGTCGAGGGCCAGGCTGGTGCCACCGACCGCCGTCACCCATGGATCCGCCGCCGGGAAATCGGGAGACTTCACGCCGGTGTTGGCGACCTCGTCGCCGTTGTCGCCGGAGGAGAAGAAGAACCCGATGCCCTGAACAGCGCCCTGCTGGAAGATGGCCTCGTAGGCGTCCACCAGTGCCTGATCGATCGTGGTGTAGGTGACGCCGCCGATGACCACGTACGTGGGCTCGC
Organism: Micropruina sp.; assembly: GCA_016716635.1. Classification (GTDB taxonomy): domain Bacteria; phylum Actinomycetota; class Actinomycetes; order Propionibacteriales; family Propionibacteriaceae; genus JADJVZ01. The sequence continues at coordinate 403,205 of JADJVZ010000013.1, read as the reverse complement.
CCCACGAGTTAGATACGACGGAGGCCTTGTTGTCCGTCACGACCCGCGCGAGCGTGGCCATCATGTCATCGTCGTAACAGCTGGCAGCGCCGTAGTAGGCGACGCTCGCATCAGGGGCCATTCCGTGAGCGGCCTCGACATCGAGGGTCTCTTCACCGAACCACCCGTTGCCGCCGCAGTCGTTCACGCGGCTCGGGATGTAGTTGGTGTCGTTCGATTCCGAGAACTGCCAGGAAGCGAAGGGCGCGTCACCGTGTGCCGATGCGTAGGTGTTGGCGTCCTGGAGGATCGTCGGCGAGGCGAAAGCGTCGACGATGGCAATGGTCTGGTCCAGGCCGGTGCGCCCGGTGGCCCTGACTCCGTAGGCTTCGCGGAATTGCCGGGGGACGTAACCGCACACGGCGTACGGCAGGGCGGAGCCTTGGAACGTCGGGTCCGTGGTGTCGACCAGCTGCCCGTAGTAGTCCGAGCACGGGGTGGCGTTCACGAACGCGGCTGGGGGGTCGAGCGTGGCCTTAGGCGCGTTCTTCGAGGCCGCGGACGCGGTATCGCGTTCGGTGCCGCTGGTCGCAGGCTCTGCGCGTTGGGTGACGGTATTGAGCCCCGTGACGGCGAGCACCGCCGTGCCGACTGAGTCTGGAACCGTGACCGTGGTCGTGGGCGCGTTGCCGGTGTGCCCGTTCACCGTGACCTTCTTGAGGTTCGCCGTGAACGCGTCACTCACTTTTGCGGCGGGCCCGGAGGCGGCCACGTAGTAGTTGCCCGGACCGACCGCCTCGACAGTGAGACCCGCACTGGCAAGCCAGGCCTTCACGGCGTCGACCTGGGCCGAGGTGGGCGCGAACCGCGCCTGGTACTGGTCCACGGTCAGGAACTGCCGGTACGCGGCGTCGCCGGGCGTCGAGACTGCCGTGGCCAGGGCTTTCAAACCCGTCTGGTCGCGGGGAGTCAGCCACAGCTTGACCCGGACGGGATCGCCATCGGGCGTGGCCTGGGCGACTTTGGACGTCCAGGCGGCGGCGGGGCTCACGACATGACGTGAGCCGCCTGGAGCAGCGGAGGCGTTCGACCCGCAGACGACAATGAGAGCGGCGACGCTGGCCGTGGCCAGCACAGTGGGGGTGACCTTGGGCACTCGGGCCTCCAATCGGTGGGATTCACGGCGGCGAACCGTGCCTGATTTCGCTAGTGCAACACGTCGGGCACCGGCTGACAACTCCGTCCGCCCCATGGATGAGGCGACGAAACGTGATCGTGACATGGCCCCACGGCGGGACCCGTGAGGGTCACTGCGGCGGGGGCTGATTCGGCGGAGTCATTGGTCCGACAAGGACCAACGCCGTGACGGTGGGACCCAGGCCCTGAGAGTGACTCCCTTCCGGGTCCGTCGCCAAGTACCGTCAACGACATGGACAACCGGACCGAAGTGAGCGAGTTTCTGCGCTCACGCCGCGCGCGGGTGACCCCCGAGCAGGCGGGCCTGCCCGACTGGGGCGGCCAGCGCCGCGTCAAGGGGCTCCGTCGCGAAGAGGTTGCGATGCTCGCCGGGGTGAGCGTGGAATATTACGTCCGCCTCGAGCGCGGCCAGCTCGGTGGCGCGTCCGATTCGGTGCTCGATTCGGTAGCCAACGCTTTGCGGCTCGACGAGGCCGAGCGGCTGCACCTCTATGACCTCGCCCGCGCCAGCAATGCCCGCGCCCCCCGCCACACGCCGCGGCGGAGCGTGCGTCCGCCGGTGCAGTGGCTATTGGACGCGATGGGCGGCTCCCCCGCCTACGTCCGGAACGCGCGGACGGACATCTTGGCCACCAACGATCTCGGACGCGCGCTCTACGGCCCGTTGTTCGACGGGCCGGGCACCCCCAATATCCCCCGGTATGTGTTTCTCGACCCCGCCGCGCAGACGTTCTTCGTCGAGTGGGAGAAGGTCGCCACCGAATGCGCGGCCATGCTGCGGACGCACGCCGGAGCCAACCCTTACGACCAGGGGCTCACCCAGCTCGTAGGCGAGTTGTCGACCCGCAGCGACCTCTTTCGCCAGCTCTGGGCCGACCACAACGTGAAGCTGCATCGCAGCGGCACCAAGCGGTTCCATCATCCGATCGTGGGCGAGTTGGCCCTCTCTTTTGAGGGCATGGAGCTGGCCACGGATCCCGGAATGCGGCTCAACGCCTACGTGGCCGAGCCGGGAACCCCCTCCGCCGACGCTTTGGCCCTCTTGGCCAGCTGGGCAGCAACCCCGTCCCTCCCCGTCACACAGCTTTAGCCGCGCGCACCCTTTCCCACTCGTTCAGGAGAACAACCATGCAGTACGTCCGACTCGGAACCTCCGGCCTCAAGGTCAGCCGCATCGCCCTGGGGTGCATGAGCTACGGGGATCCGACCCGCGGGTTCAGCGCCTGGTCGCTGGACGAGGAGGCGGCGCAGCCCTACTTCCGGCAGGCGATGGACCTCGGAATCACGTTCTGGGACACCGCCAACGTCTACACCTACGGCTCGTCGGAGGAGATCGTCGGACGCGCGATCAAGACCTTTTCCAAGCGCGACGACATCGTGCTGGCCACCAAGGTTCACTTCAAGATGCACGCCGGTCCGGGCGGATCGGGGCTCTCCCGCAAGGCGATCATGGAAAACATCGACGCCTCGCTGCGTCGACTCGGCACCGACTACGTCGACCTCTACCAGATCCACCGCTTCGACCCGGAGACCCCCGTCGAGGAAACGATGGAGGCGCTGCACGACGTGGTGAAGGCCGGGAAGGTGCGCTACCTGGGTGCTTCGGCGATGTGGGCCTGGCAGTTCTCGAAGATGCAGTACGCCGCCCGCTCCCACGGTTGGACGCCCTTCGTCTCGATGCAGGACGAATACAACCTCATCATGCGCGAGGAGGAGCGCGAGATGTTCGGCCTGCTCGCCGATCAGGGCGTGGGTTCGATCCCGTTCTCGCCGCTCGCCAAGGGACGTTTGACCCGCCCCTGGGGCGAGGTCACGGCGCGCTCCGCGTCCGATCCGGTGGGCGCCCGCTACGACATCGACGCGGACGCCGCGATCGTGGGGGCCGTCCAGCAGATCGCCGAGGCGCGCGGCCTCCCGATGGCGCAGGTGGCCCTGGCCTGGGTGCTGAAGAACCCGGTCGTCAGTGCGCCGATCGTCGGGGCCTCCAAGCCGCATCACCTCGCCGACGCCGCCGCGGCGCTGGACGTTCACCTCACGCCCGAGGAGATCACGGCGCTCGAGGAGCACTACGCCCCGCACATCCCGAAGTCGTTCAGGTAGCGGTTTCGCCGACCACGTTCGTCCCCAATCCCCCGGCAGGCGCGGTCAGGGCCGGGAGCGACGTCCCAGAACAGGGGCCGATTGGGGGGTAGCGGGGGCCTCCTAATAGCCTTTGCGTCTAGCTAGACGCGCCGTGGGTCGGTGTCGTCGCCCTTCCGGAAGGAATACCGACATGACTCGGGGCTTTTCTCGTCTTACCGCCGTCGTAGCGGCCCTGCTCGCGGTGGGCCTGACCGCGTGCTCCGCGCCTGCAGCCTCGCCCAGCGCGAGCGCGTCGTCCAGCACCTCGGCGGACGTGAAGCAACTCACCGTCACGCCGGGCAAGCTGACGATCGCAACCGGCAAGCCCGGCTTCTCGCCGTGGGTCGAGAACGATGCGCCGGAGTCGGGCAAGGGCTTCGAGGCCGCCGTCGCCTACGCCGTCGCCAAGAAGATGGGCTTCAGCAACGATCAGGTGGTGTGGACGCGCACCACGTTCGATGAGGCCATCGCCCCCGGACCCAAGGCCTGGGACTTCAACCTGCAGCAGTACTCGATCACCGACGAGCGCAAGAAGGCGGTCGACTTCTCCTCGGCCTACTACACCACCGCGCAGGCCGTGCTGACGTACAAGGGCTCCCCGGTCGAGAACGCGACCAGCCTCGCCGCCCTCAAGGACGCCAAGATCGGCGTCGCCATCGGGACGACCAGCCAGGGCGCGGCCACCAAGTTGATCGCACCGACGACGGCCCCGAGCGTGTTCAACAGCAACGATGACGCCGTGCAGGCCCTGAAGAACAAGCAGGTCGATGCGCTCGTCCTCGACCTGCCGACCGCCATTTACACCGCCGCCGCGGTGCTCGACAACGGCAAGATCGTCGGCCAGCTGGCGGACACCAGCGGGGGCGACAAGTTCGGCCTGGTGCTGGCGAAGAACTCCAAGCTGACCGCGCCGGTGACAGCCGCTGTGGACGCTTTGCGCACGGACGGCACGCTCGCCTCGCTGGAGAAGACGTGGCTGTCGGAGTCGATCAACGCCCCCGTGCTCTCCTGAGTTCCGGGACGCATGTCCACGTCTGGTGATCAGCAGGGGGTGGCGGACCTTCCCGGTCTGCCACCCACCAGCCGCCTTGAGCTGAACCGTCGCGCGTTTCGTCAACGCCAGACGGTTCGATCGCTCCTCATCAGCCTCGGCAGCACCGCGATCTTCGCGGTCGTCATCGCCCTGGTGCTGGTGAACTCGCCGGGCTGGCGGGTCACCCAGGACACCTTCTTCAACCCCGAGTACTTCGTCGCCGCCATCCCGGCCGTCTGGGAGGGGTTGCTGCTCAACATCCGCGTGCTGGCGTTCGCCGTCGTCGGGGTGGCCGTGGTCGGGGTCTTGCTGGCGAGCCTGCGGAGCCTACGCGGCCCCGTCTTCTTCCCGCTGCGGTTTCTGGCGGCCGCCTACACCGATCTCTTCCGCGGCATGCCGTTCTTGATCGTGCTGTACCTCATCGGCTTCGGGATCCCGGCGCTGGGCCTGTTCCAGGGGATCATTCCCGTCGCCGTCCTGGGGACGATCGCCCTGGTGCTGACCTATTCGTCCTACGTCGCCGAGGTGTTGCGGGCGGGCATTGAAGCCGTCCACCCCTCGCAGCGCCTGGCGGCCCGCTCGCTGGGGCTCAGCCATTACAAGAGCCTGCGGATCGTCGTCCTGCCCCAAGCCATCCGCAAGGTCACCCCGGCGCTCATGAACGACTTCGTGTCGATGCAGAAGGATGTGGGCCTGATCTCGGTGCTGGGCGCCGTGGACGCGGTGCGCGCGGCGCAGATCAAGGTGGCTATCAGCTACAACTACACGGCCTACGTGGTGGCGGGGCTGATGTTCGTGGCGTTCTCGTGGCCGTTCATTCGGCTCACCGACTGGCTCACCGCCCGTCAGCAGGCACGCGAGCAGTTGGGCGGGATGGTCTGATGACGACGCGTGAGCCGTCCGTGGCGGCGCCGGGGCCCGGCGGCCCCGTGCTGCGCCTGCGCGACATCGTCAAGGTGTACGGCACCAACCCGGTGCTGCGCGGCGTGAGCCTCGACGTCAGCCAGCACGAGGTGGTGGTGCTGATCGGCGCCTCGGGCTCGGGCAAGTCGACGCTGCTCAAGACCGTCAACCTGCTGGAGCGCATCGACGACGGCCAGATTTTTCTGAGCGACACCGACATCAGCGACCCGACCATCGACGTCGACGCCACCCGCGCCCGCATCGGCGTCGTCTTCCAGCACTTCAACCTGTTCCCCCACTTGAGCGTGCTCGACAACGTGACGCTGGGGCTGCGAAAGGTGAAGGGCGTCCGCAAGGACGTCGCCGACGAACGCGGACGGACGCTGCTCGCGCGCATCGGGTTGGACGACAAGGCCGGCGCGTTTCCGGATCGGCTCTCCGGTGGTCAGCAGCAGCGCGTCGCCATCGCCCGGGCCGTGGCCACCGATCCGGAACTGTTGCTGCTGGACGAAATTACGTCCGCCCTCGATCCGCACCTGATCGGCGAGGTGTTGGATCTCGTGGGCGAGCTGAAAGACGCTGGCTCCACGATCCTGATGGCCACCCACGAGATCGGCTTCGCCCGCCGCTGCGCCGATCGGGTGATCTTCCTCAAGGACGGCCTTGTGCACGAAGAGGGTCCGGCGGCCCAGGTGCTCGAGGACCCGCAGGAGCCCGCCACCCGCGAGTTCCTTCACCGGGTGCTGCACTAGGCGAGCGTCCGAGGGGTTCGTCCTTGACGCGACGGCTAGGCCGGTGGCTTCTGGTTCGGGCGCTCCCACCACGGTTTGGTCGGATCGACGCCCTCGGCCTCCAGGGCGTCCAACGCCGCGTCGACGCGGGCCGTGTGGATTCGTTCGCGGCGAAACCAGTCGAGGAAGCTGATCGTGAGGGTGGTGATCACCACGGGCTGCATCATCGCCCACAGCAGCCCGCCCCAGGCGGTGTTGACGAACGCGGCCACCACGACGCCGGGCGCCTGATTGATGAGCGCCGACACCATGGCGACCACCATCCACCCGGTGGGCGAGCGTCCCGGCGGGGCGAAGTCAAGAGTCAGCAGCTGCAGGTTGTTCAAGAATCCGAGCGCTGCGCACACGAGGATGAGTCCGAACCAGGACGCATCGTCCGCCCGAGCGCCGGCGAACCACCCGCCGTCGAAGATTCCGATGAGCGCAAAGGTGTTGAGCAGGGCCACGGCGAGGGGGTTGGTCAGGGCCTGGACGACCCCGCTGTGAAGCCAGCGCACCGGGCGTCCGAGGGCGCGCTCAAGCAGGCGCAGCGGAGCGCCGAGAACGACACCGAACCCCACCACGGCGTTCGCCGCCCCGATGCCGGCGACCCCCCAGAGCGGTTCCTGGCTCCGCAGCACCGCGGGCGTTCCGTCGAGACACCACCAAAGGACCAGCACGGACGCGACGTAGACGACCGTCCGCCACCAGGGCCACTGCCGATGCCGCACCACCCCGACGGCATAGGCCGCAAGGAGGAGGACGACCAAAGCGGTCGCGGGCAGAGTGGGTCGCATCGAGCCAGGCTAGCTGTTCTGTCCGGACACAACAGCTAGCCAACCAACGCCCAAGGCAGGATCCGAGGCCCGACCCGATGGCTGAGCTACGTGCGTCCCTCACCCTCGAAGAGGCCCGTTTCGTGAGCGAGCACCACGGCTTGAACCCTGTCGCGGAGCCCGAGCTTGGCGAGGATGTGCGTCACGTGGGTCTTCACGGTCGCCTCGCTGATCCACAGTTCGGCGGCCGCTTCGGCATTGGACAGGCCGCGGCACACGAGGCGCAACACGTCGAGTTCGCGCGCGGTGAGCTCGGCCACATGCGGCGGCGGCGTTCGGTGGGGACGCTGGGCGAATCGTTGAATCACGCGGCGGGTCACCGTCGGGGAAAGCAAGGCCTCTCCACCGGCCACGATCCGAATGGCGGCCAAGAGCTGCTCGGGCGGCTCATCCTTGAGGACGAACCCGCTCGCCCCGGCACGCAGCGCTTCGAAGACGTATTCGTCGAGATCGAACGTGGTCAACACCAGGACGCGGGCCGTGGGGTCCGCCGCGATGATCCGCCGGGTGGCTTCGAGCCCGTCGAGCACCGGCATGCGGATATCCATCAGCACCAACTCCGGACGATGGCGCGCGACCAAGGTCAACGCCTCGGCGCCCGTGGCCGCCTCCCCCACGACCTCGATGTCGGGCTCGTCGGCGAGAAGCATCCGAAACCCCGCCCGCACCAGCGGCTGGTCATCGGCCACCACGACACGGATCATGCCGGCGCCCCCTCCACGGGCAGTTCGGCGCGGAGCACGTGCCCGCCGCTGGGTCCGGGCTCGGCGCTCATCCGGCCGCCGTAAATATTGACCCGTTCCCGGATGCCCACGAGTCCGTGCCCCGCCCCTTCGTCACTCGGCGGACCGACGCCGTCGTCCAGCACCTCGAGTTCCATCAGGTTCGGACGGTACCGGACGGTCACCACCGCCGTTCGCGCAGCGGCGTGCTTCAGGACGTTGGTCAGCCCCTCCTGGACGATGCGATAGGCCGACAGGTCGACGTCTCTCGGGAGCTCGATCGGCTCGCCCTCGCGGCGCACGTCCACGATCAGCCCGGTGCGACGCACCTTGTCAGCCAACGAATCGAGGTCGCCAAGCCCAGGCTGGGGGGCCAGCTCTTCGTCCTCGTCCTTCGCGAGGGCACCCAAGAGACGACGCATCCCACTCAAAGCGGCGCGTCCTTCGTGCTCGACCTCGCGGAGGGCTTGCCGGTCGTCCGCGCGGGCATCGGGCAGGCGGTGCCGCACCGCCCCCACCTGCAACACCATGACGCTCACCGAGTGGGCCACCACGTCGTGAAGTTCTCGCGCGATCCGGGCCCGCTCCTCGGCCACCGCCACCCGCGTCGCCGCCTCGCGCTCACGCTCGGCGACCAGGGCGCGCTGTTCCGCGGCGTCCGCCCGATCTGCCCGGGAGCGCATGGTGAGGCCCGTCAGCCAGGCGAGGGCGAAGAACCCGGGTAGATAGAAAACCGCCCCCGCCAACACGTTGGGATCGTTGGCGACCACCAGGGCCGCGGCCACCACGACGATGGCCAGGCCCAGGCGGGAGCGTCCGGGATCCTCGAGGTGTCCGAGCAGAAAGGCCGCGGCGATGCCGGCGAGGTAGCACCCGAACGAGAGGACGACCGCCCGGGCGTCCACGAACGAAAGCGCGGCGGCCAGGATCCACACCAGGGCTGGGACGAGGAAAGGGAACCGGCGTCTGGCCAGCAGGGGCAGGACCACGGCAGTGAGGGCGGCAGCGGTGAGGGCCGGCGAGAATCGGCCCCCGGACGCCTGGGTTCGCACGAACGCCTCGATCGCGGTGGCAACGGCGAGCAGCGCGAAGGCGGCGTCGGTCCAACCGAACCGGACGAGTTCACGGGGGCGTGCCATCGGATCAATGTACGACCGGTCGGCTGCGGCCCGCCTCATCCTCAGTGTGGAGAAGTCCCCACCACGTGCGGCGGAGAGCGATCACCGCTTGCGGGCGATGTGGGGACGCGCGCCCGCCAGCGAGGCTGGACGCATGAGACCCGTTCCGCCCGAGGGAGCCGCGTTGGCCGCCGCTCCCGACGGTCAACCCGCCCCCGTTGCCCCTCCCGACACCGTGCAGGCGGGGCAGTACTCGCTGCGCAAGATCCTCGGGATCTGGGCCGCGGCGACGTTGCCGATGGGCGTCCTGGCGTTCGTCGTGGTGCCGGCGGTGATCCCACGGACCTCCCTTCATCCGGGCCTGGTGCACTGGTCGTGCATGGTCGTCGGCATGATGTGGCAGTTTGTCCTCGCGATGCTGCTGCTCAGGCAGGACCTGGGACGTCTTCGCTGGCCGGAGATTCGGCAGCGCATTTGGTGGCAGGGGCCGGTGGATCCGAAGACCGGGAGGCAGCGACGGGCCCTCTACTGGTGGGCGGTGCCGGCCATCGCGGGGAACCTGCTCGGCGGCTGGCTGGCTCGACCGTTGGATACGGCGCTGACGTCCGTGTTCCCGATGCTCCGGGAACCGTCCTACACCCAGATCCAGGGGCTCGCGGATCCGCAGTTCCGCGGCCAGTGGTGGATCCTCGGGCTGGCCCTTCTCAGCTGCCTGTTCAACTACGTCCTCGGGGAGGAGTTGCTGTTCCGCGGGGTGCTCCTCCCCCGAATGAACGGTGCCTTCGGACGCTTCGACTGGGTCGCGAACGCCGTGCTGTTCGGCCTCTACCACGTGCACAAGATCTGGTTCTGGCCCAGCATGATCGCCAGCTCCTTCGGCTACGCCTGGGCCGCCAAGCGCTACCGCAGCCTGTGGCTCAGCATGATCGTCCACGGCGTCGAGAGCTACTACGTGGCGCTGGTCTTCTCGGTGATCATCGGCTGGTACCCCTGATCCGATCAGCTGCCGCCGTCACCCCTCGGCGGTGGCAGCTGGTCTTTCGTCCAGCTCGTTCAGGTAGTTGTAGATCGTGAACCGGGTGACAGACAAGGCGTCCGCCACGGTCTCGACGGCGTCGCGGATCAGGAAGAACCCCCGCTCTCGCAGGTCTCGGACGACCGCCAGCTTGTGACGTTTCTGCATCTGCGACACGGGCATCTTGATGCTGGCGAGGGCCTGGCGCAGCAGCTGTTGCGCCAGGGCGCTCACCTCGCTCGCCACCTGCTCCTCGGCGACTTCGCCCCTCGGATGGACGGGCGCGTCCGGCAGCATCGACGCCGCCAGCGCATGCACGGCCCGCCACATGGTGACGTCCACGTTGATCGACAGGGCGTAGGCGGGCGCACCATGGCTGTCGCGGAGGACGATGTTGGACGAGCGCAGTTCGCGTCCGCCGGGCAGCCTGGCGTCGTAGGTTTCGGTGGTCTCGATGTGACCCGAGGCGGCCGCCCGCAGCAGCGACTCGGTGGCGGGAGAGCCGACGGTCCGATGGGTGACGTTCCCCGCGATGGCGATGACCGAGTTCGGGAGCCGGGAGAAGTCGTGCAACACCACCTCCGCGTTGCCCGGGATGGCCCGCTGCAGCGGCTCGATCAGCGGCCGGACCAACTGCAAGATCTGCCGCGCCTCGGCGGGATCCGCGCGGGGAAGATCGACGAGGTGGCGAGTTCCCCGGCGACTAGGGGTCGTGGCGGCGTCCATGATCCTTCGCCCCTTCGTTCGACTTTGCTGGCGTTTGCGATCTTTGCTGGCGATATATCGCCAGCAAAGACGCCGAACGCCAGCAAGGTGGTGTTTCAACAGATGGTTGAAGTCTGACAGGTCGTCCGGACAGGTTTCGTGAATTTGTTGAGGCCTTGTTGGCGTCCGAGTTAGCGTGCGGCCACGGTCGTCCGACCGCCACGACCCAGCGCGAGGCATCGATGAAGTACATTCCCGAACCCTTCAAGATCAAGATGGTCGAACCCATCAAGGTCACGACTGAGGAGGAGCGGCGCGGACTCATCGCCGCCGCGGACTACAACGCGTTCTCCCTCAAGGCCGAGGACGTCTACATCGACCTTCTGACCGACAGCGGCACCGGCGCCATGAGCGACGCCCAGTGGGCCGCGATGTTGATGGGCGACGAGTCGTATTCGGGCGGACGCAGCTATTACCAACTCATCGACACGGCCAAGGAGATCTTCGGCTACGAGTACATCCAGCCCGTCCATCAGGGACGCGCGGCGGAGAAGGTGCTGTTCCCGGTGCTGGTCGAGCGTCCGGGGCAGACCGTGATCGCGAACACCTTCTTCGACACCACCCGCGCCCACGTCGGGCTCGCGGGCGGACGTCCGATCGACTGCGTCTGCCCCGAGGGGTTGGACTCGGCGTTGGACGCGCCCTTCAAGGGCAACATGGACATCGCCACGCTCGAAGCGACGATCGCTGATCTCGGAGTCGACAACGTGGCCGGGATCGTCATGACCATCACGAACAACTCCGTCGGCGGGCAGCCGGTTTCGATGGCGAACATGCGGGCCACGGCGGAGATCGCCCGGCGGCATCACCTTCCCCTCGTGATCGACGCCGCCCGGTTCGCCGAAAACGCGTTCTTCATCAAGCAGCGCGAGGAGGGCTACGCCGATAAGTCCACCCGCGAGATCACCCGCGAGTTCTTCGGCTACGCCGACATCTTCACGATGAGCGCGAAGAAGGACGCCATCACCAACATGGGCGGCCTCCTCGGCGTGAAAGAGGAGGGCGAGCACGTCCCGGATGTGAAGTCGCTCGTCATCGCCGGGGAGGGCTACGTCACTTACGGCGGCCTTTCCGGACGCGACCTGGCGGCGCTGGCCGTGGGGTTGGGCGAGGGACTCGATGAGTCCTACCTGGCCTATCGCGTCGGCCAGTCGGCCTATCTCGCGGCCCGGCTCGACGAGGTGGGCATCCCCTACCAGCGTCCGGCCGGGGGCCACGCGGTCTTCATCGACGCCGGACGCCTACTGCCGCACCTGCCCTGGAACCAATACCCCGGGCATGCCCTGGCCGTGGAGCTCTACGTCGAGGCGGGCATCCGCTCGTGCGACATCGGCTCGTTCCTGATGGACCGCGACCCCGAAACCGGCCTCGAACAGCGCGCCCCCCTGGAGTTCACCCGTTTGGCGATCCCTCGTCGCGTCTACACCCAGGCGCACCTGGACGTCATCGCCGAGGCGCTCGGTGAGGTCAACAAGCGCGCGGATGAAGTGAAGGGCTACCAGATCATCTCCGAGCCGAAGGTCCTGCGCCACTTCACGTCCAAGCTGCGTCCGATCGGTTGACCCCCCGCGGCGATCCTTGTCGGAATGCCCTCGCGACGGGGTGATTGCGGCGACCCCGGCCGGATGTCTTGGCCGTCGGGCGGGGGGTTTTACAGATGTGAGCCGGGTACGCCAAACAGCTGAGCCGCGGCGATCAACCTGAGCGCCCCCCCTGTGGAAATATGGGCTCCATCCACTCCGAGAGGGGCTCAGGTGACTGAAACACAGTCGGCCGACCAGCTCCGAACGATCACGCGCTTCTCGGCCCTTTCTCTCGTCGTCGGCCTTGTCGTCGGCCTGGCAGCGGCCCTGTTCGTCATGACGCAGCGCACGGTGACCACGTGGATCTGGCACACCATTCCTCAGGCCCTCGGCCAGGCCACGTTGCCGTGGTGGCTGATGGTCGGATTGCCGATCATCGGGGCGGGCCTCACCTGGATGGCCCTCCAGCTACCTGGTGGTGGTGGCCTCGGCCCCTTGCAGGGCGCCGCGCTCGACACCGGCCCCCGCGAGGTCGGATCCGTGATGCTCGCGGCCTTGGCGAGCCTGTGTTTCGGCGCTGTCTTGAGCCCCGCCGGACCCCTCATGGCCCTTGGTACGGCACTGGGAGCCCTCACCTTTCGCGATCCCTTGCATCCCGCCCGAAACATGATGATGACGATCGGCGCCCTGGCCGCCGGCGGCGCGGTGATGGGTAACCCGCTCGTCACGACGATCCTGTTGCTCGAAGTGGTGGTGTTCGACGGTCAGGCGTCCTTGGGCAAAACGAACGTCATCCTGCCGGCCCTCGCGGGCCTGGCCGGTGGCTACATGGTGCAAGTGGGTTTGGGGCCCTGGTCTGGCCTGGGTGAGGTACAGCTGGCCCTTCCCGGGCTCACCAAGTACGACCAGGTGAAGATCCCGGATCTCCTCGTCGGGGTGGTCCTCGCCGCCGCCGTGGCGGTGGTCTCCTATCTGGCCCTGCGCTCCGGGTATCTCGTCTCGCGCCTCGCCACCAAGAGCGGCCTGTGGACCCTGCTGCTCAGCGGGGCCGTGGTTGGGTTGTGCTCCTGGTTCGTCGTGTTCACCACCGGTCAGTCTCATGAGTTGGTGCTGTTCGCCGGGAACGGCGCGATGTTGAGCTACCTCGCGCCGCCCACCATGCTCGCGGCCGTCGTGGTCTTCGCCGGCAAGTTCATCGCCTACGCCTTCTGTCTGGGCGGGGGGTTCCGAGGCGGCGTTCTCTTCCCCGCCATCGCGCTCGGAACCATGATGGCGGGCATCACGTGCCTGATCGTGGGCACCGACGGAATGCCGGCACTGGCTGCGGTGGCGATCGCAGCTGCCACCGCCGGGTCCCTGGGCAAACCCTTCACGGCGCTGGTGATGGCCGTGCTCCTGACCAACTCCGCGGGGTCAGCAGTCACCGTCCCCGCGATTGTGGGAGCCATCGTCGGCATGCTCGTGAACTTGTACCTCAACGGTCGTTTCAGCCCCAAGGCAGCCACTCCCGACGCCTAGCTAGGGGTGAAGTCGGGGATTGCGGGGGGTCGCGGATAGTAGTGGTGGCTGCCCCAGCCGATCTCCCAACCGGGCAACTGCTCCAGGTCATCCGAGAAGGAAACCGGGAGTCGATTCATGAGTTCGGTCTGGTACAACATCCCGGCATACCAGTCGACGTAGGCGGGATCGTCCCGGTGGGGCTGGACGCCGGGCAGCGCTTCGAGCATCAGATCGGCGACGTCGTTAGGACGCGTGAGGCGGGTGACGACACCGCCCGCGAACTGAGTCAGGGCGCCGCTGGTGTAGTCGATCCGCGTCACACCTCCGGGACCCGACCTGGGATCGCCCAGCGGGGGCTCATTGCCGGCGACCGTCACGCGCCAGTAGATGCCCGAGGGGCTCATCCCGGGGTAGGCCCGAATCCGGTGATACCCCCGCTCATGGAGCACCGCGATCCCCTGCAGGATCCGCAGGGGTGTGAACTTGGTCAGCTCCCAGGAAAGACGTCCGGCGGTGATCGCTTGGGGGTGGACGAACCGGACCTCCTCGACCGCGGTTGGCGTGAGGGTGACCCCGTCCACCGCGAGCTTGATGGCTTCCTCAAGAGACCACCCGTAGGCTCCGCTGCCCACAAGGGGGAAGGCGATGCTGCGGGCCCCGAGCTCGTCGGCGACCTCCAACGCCCGGCGGTAGCAGGACTCCAAAAGCCTGCCATCGGTGTTACCCCTCGAGTAGTTGGGGCCCACCGTGTGGATCACCCAGCGCGCGGGCAGGTCGCCGGCCGTCGTCCAACCGGCGTCCCCCGTCGCCAGCCCGCGGGGAAACCGGGCGATGCAGTCGCGCAGGATCGCGGGCCCACCGGCCCGATGGATCGCCCCGTCGACACCGGCACCGCCGCGCATGGCGGTGCTGGCGGCGTTGACGATCGCGTCGACGCGCTGCGTGGTGATGTCCCCGACCTCGGAGTTGAAGCTCGTCATGCGTCCAGTCTGCCCCCCGCACCCCGTCCCCGGTGTGGACGGCGAGGTCACGCTCGGGTCCCTCGAGACGCTCCTCCGGGCGACGGGGTTCCCGGCACTGCCGCCTGAAGCTGGGGGAGCTCCGCGCGAGCCGCTATGCGTCCCGCATGGACGAGATGATCGAGTCCTCAACGTCCAGGCCCAGACTGCCTGCCACACCCTGGTCGCTGGAGATCACCAGGACTAGGGAGGTGCCGTTGGCCCCTTTCTTGTAAGCCGCCGTGAAGCGCATGGACGGGTGCGCGCACTCGGTCTTGCTTGAAGTCACCGGGCTGAACGTGACGCTGGACACGGAGATCGTGGTCTTCCCGTCCGCGCTCAGGACGGTCCGACGCACCGGATCGGGGACGCCGTGCACCTGGCCGTTGTCTTCGGTGTCGCGGGCCTCGGCCCACCGGACGGCCAGGTTGTCGGCCACCTGTGCGCCGTCGGGATCCTGCCCCTGCGACGTCACAAACCCAACCTCGGCCCGGCGCCCCTTCGCCACCTCGCAGCCCCCGGCTCGGTAGGTGGTGACGGCGTGCCGGAGAACCAGGATCCGCTGCGACGTCTCATAGCCAGTGATCACCCCTGGGCGAAACTCCCAGTCGGACGTCGCCGGATAGTCATAAGCGGCCAAGTCTTGCGCGCTGTAAGCCACTGCCCACCCCGGAATCACGGACGGGACGTCCCGCGGGCTCGCCCGCGTTGCAGACGGTCCGGAGGTCCACGTCCAGGTCGGTGTCGGCCTGGAGACCGAGCTGCTCGGACGGATCAGGATGAGAACGATGGCCACCACCACCGGCACGACGATGAATCCGACGAGGAACAATGCGACTCGCACCCAGACCCGTGGCCGCAGAGAATTTGCAGGAGGCATTGGGTGCAGGAGCAACGAGGGAATGCCCGTCGGACTCGTGGGTGGGATCGAGGAGTCGACTCCCGAGAGGTGGGTGGCTTTCGACACCTGCCCGGTCGACGCCGGTTTCGCCGGTGCCGCGGACGCCCTCGGGGCACGCCAACGCTTGCGCGGTTGCTCCGGCCGGACCGCAGGAAGATCCCCAGGGGGTGGCAAGAAATCCGGCGCGCCCTTGGGAGGCCGCCCCCCAATTCCATCGCGGTTCCGCTTCCACATGGCGCTCAGGCTACCGAGCCCCTCGTGTCACTCTCCCGACAAGCGCATCCTGAGGTGGGCACGAATCCGGTGATAGCCGCGCTCGCGCAGCACGGCGACACCCTGCAGGATCCGCATGGGCGTGACATGGCCCAGCCCCCCGGCGAGCATTCCGGCTGTGAGGACGTCAGGTGGACGTGAACGTCGTCATGCGTCCAGGGTTGTCCGGCCTCGGGCCAACCGTTACGAGGGTTGGATGTGCGGACTCTGATCGGAGCCCGGCGGCGAAGGGTCACCGCGTTGCAGCTCCGCACGGCGGGCTGGCAGGTAGCCGAAGACCCCGAATGCGCTGACCGCCCCCACCGCCAGCATCGCCATCGCGATGGAGGTACGGTCGGCCACCATGCCCGCGAGCGGTGCGGCGATCCCGAAGGCAAGGAAGGCCATCATCGAGTTCATCGACAGCACGGTCGACCGGTTCTTGGCGCTGGCTTCGCGGTGAAGCAAGGCACTGTGCGGAGGACCGTTGAGGCCGTGCATCGTGTAGGTGAAGAAGTAGGCCGCGAGGAGGCCGACCGGGGTGAGCACCAGCCCCATGATGATCACGCCGAGGGCGTTGAGGGCGCGTCCGAGAATGGCCGCCCGGGCCACCCCCCAGCGGGTGGACGCCCGTCCGGCAAGCCAGGTGCCGAACGCGAAGACCGCCCAGCCCGCGGCGGCCACAGGCCCCATCGCCGCACCGGCGAGCTGCGCGGAGCCGAGCATTTCCTCAAGCCGCAGCGGCAAGAGCGACTCGAAGGCGATCATGCCGATCGACCAGCAGACCTCGGCGAGGATGATGCCGAGCAGGACCCGGTTGCGCAGGACGAGGCGCAGGCCGTCCGCAATCACCTTCGGGGTCTCGCGGACCGATTCCATCGCCGCCCTCGTTCGGTGCTGGCGCGGACCTTCCTTAAGCAAGACGGCCACCGCCAGCAAATGCACCACGGTCAACGCGGCGTAAACCGCGACGGGCAGGTCTAGCGCCGGTTGATCGGTGAGGGGGTGCCACCAGATGAGGAGGCCGGAAACCACGGCACCCACAGCCATGCCGAGGCCGAGCAGGGTGCCCGCCCGGGAGAGCTCCTGGTCGACGTCGGCGCCGGGTCTGTCCTCGTGCACGGAGTCGACGAACCAGGCCTCCAAAGGCCCCGAATCCAAGGCGCGGAAGACCCCTGTCAGCGCCGCGGCGATCACAAAGGCGAGGAAACTCTGCGCAAAGAAGAAGGCGAGCGCGGCCGCCACGTTCACCACGGCGGCCGCCAGGTAGACGCCACGGCGGCCGAAGGCGTCCGCGAACCCGCTCGTCGGGAGTTCCAGGGCGAAGCACACCAACCCGCTCACAGCCGTCGCCGTTGTGGCCTCGGCGATGGTCAGGCCCCGTCCGGTCGGGACGAGGATGAAGATCCCCACGATGAGCCCCACCGGGAACCATCGGGTGATGGTCAGCAGGTAGAACAGCCGCGTGGCCCGCTGGACGGTCATGGACGAACGGCCTTGTCGGCGGCCACGCGCCGCGGGGTGGCGGCCCCCGTTGTCGCGTGGCGCTTCGTCATGCGTCCAGTCTGACCCACCGGAGGCTGTCGTCGCCTCCTCGCTCCACGACCGCGTGACCGAATCTGACGCGTCGCCGAACCCTGTCCCTGCTACGTTCGACGGCGTCGGCTACCGAGTTCGGCAGGCACTTGACGAGGGAGTTCGCGCGTGAAGGAGCCGAATGTCGATCCGGGCATGATGAGACGAATCTTCCTCACGGCCGGCGCGATCGTCCTCGCGCTCGCGCTCACGATGGCGACCGCGGGTTGCTCCTTGCTCGTCCCGCCACGTCGGGCGTTCGAAACTCGCGAGGAAGCAAGACCGGTCATGCTGTCGATGCTCCAGACCAAATACGGCATTGAATTCACGTTGGTGGACGACAATCCGTTGACCGAACGTACCAAGCCCGGAATCCTGGCCTGGTACGCGGCCCACGTCACCGCAGCGGATGATCCCGCCAAAACCGCCAACGTGAACCTGTCTGAATACGGGACTCTGCGCGACGACTTCGCGCGCAACCTGTACCGCCACGAAATTGAAGAGCGGGGATGGCCTGCCTGCCGCGATGTTCCCGGCGTCGCTGAGTGCCAGGTACACGTCGCTATGTCGGTGACGACCGTGACATGGGACGCCACCACCCCGTTCGATGAGTTTGTCGCCAAGAGTGGGGTCCACAACGACGTCCGAGTCACCCTGAGTCACCAGGAAAGCGACGCCGCCTACGCCGATCGGATTTACGCCGTGGTCTCAGCCCTCTACGACAGCGGCGTGCCCTTCACCTCGGAGTTCACCCTTGATGGAATCGTCCGCTCGACTACGAACTACAGCCCCGGTTACAACAAACGAACGCGCGACCAGATCTTGAAGGACTTCCCCGGCCCTAACTTCGGGCCGCCCGGGTCTCTGCCGACCTTTCCCTAAGACCCGACTTCCCTCGCCGACCTCACCTGAATGAAGTTTTCCCACACCACCCACCACAACGCACTCGGCGGCCCACCACCGTGCAGCACGGACTTATCGCAACCTCTCGTCCGCTGACACCGCAGGGTGCGGCATGACCATGAATCCTGACTTGTGTCAGCGTGGCGAGTTTCGGGGCTGATATGGCGTTGACTACGGGTTTCCGGGTTGTGCGCAAGCCGGGTGGTTGGCGAGGGCTAAGTCGTTCCGGAAGCCCAAGACCGATCTCCGCGCCCGCCCGACCTACGCCAAGAACCGCCTCTATCGAAGCCCAACCCACCATCGTTTTCACCGCCTCGCAGTCGCCCGCTGGCTCAAAACCACCGCCGGCTGAAGCCCCAAGAAGCCGGTCTTGACCCGCCACCGCTTCCACACCGTCCAGATCAAAGCCGGTGACCAGGTCATCACCGAATCCCCAGGAGTGGGCGACCCGGCAGGGGTCACAAAAGTTGTCCCCGTGGCGGGAGTTCACGGATGTCAGCTCCATAAAGGGCTCTGGCCGGGGATGTTTCCATCGGGGTACCGGCCCGTTGAGCCCCAGTCCGGCCGAATCGCGCGCCTCCAACAACGATTTTGCGTCGCTCGACGAAAGGGTCATTTCCATTACCCCTTGTCAGGGGCATGTGATGCTCCGGGCGACCTCGTCGACTGACGCACATTTGCTGTTGGCGCCCACTGTCGGTGCCAATCGGGCATCTTGAGCCTCCGATCAACAGCTCGTCGCAGACCAGCTGCCCGCCTGGCTCGAAACCACCGCCGGCAGGAGCCTCAAGAAGCAGGTCTTGACACCCACCGCACCACACCGCCAGATGACGGCCGTGACCATGTCATCACAGCGGCGTACCCGCTCCCCGACGACGCTCAAGCCGGCCTCAACGCCATCCACGTGCACACCAATTGATAAAGAGTCGGGGCGGCCCGCCACCGTGCAGGACGGACTATCGCAACCTCTCGTCCGCTGACACCGATAGGTGCGAGCATGAATCATGAGTGATGTGCGCGTGATGCTGGCCAAGCGGTTCCACACGATGGAGCCCGGATTTCCCACGGCGGACGCGGTGGCCGTCCGCGGGGATCGGATCCTCGCCGTCGGCTCGCTCGACGAGGTAAAGGCGTCCTTGGGGGACGTCCCTTACGACCTCGACGACACCCTCAAAGACCTCGTGGTCTTGCCGGGGCTGATCGATCAGCACCTGCACCCCATGCTCGGCGCCGCGACCTTGTCGATGAACGTGATCTCGACGGAGGACTGGTCGCTGCCCGACGGGCTGCACCCTGGGGCCTTCACGCCTGAGCAATACATCGGAGCCCTCGTGGCCGCCGACAAGGCCCTCACCGACGCCGGATCGGAGGAATGGCTTCAGACCTGGGGGTATCACCAGCTGTGGCATGGTCCGATGAGTCGGCAGGTGCTGGACAAGATCAGCACCACGCGTCCGATCATGGTCTGGCACCGCTCCGCGCACGAGCTGTTCTTGAACACGGCGGCGTGCAACGTAGCCGGCGTCACGGACGAATGGTTGGCGGCCCAATCGGGGCACGCCACCTCGCAGGTCGATGTCGCCGCCGGTCACTGTTGGGAATCCGGATTCTTCGACCTGGTGCTGACCCGGGTGGCCCCGCAACTCGCGGCCCGCGACCGGCTCGAGCGTGGGCTCAAGCTCCTCGTCACCTACCTCCACCAGCACGGCGTGACGGCCGTCAACGAGCCCGGCGTGATCTGGGCGGTCGAACCCTGGGACCTCTACGACAAGATCCTCGGCGCGGACGACACCCCGTTCTTGTCGACGTTCCTCGTGGACGGACGCAGCCAAGCGTCCGCGAACATTGATCCGTCGGACGTCGTGGCGGACGCGCGCACGATCATCGCCCGCGCTCCTGCCGGAAAGGTGCGGCTGTTTGACGGGGCCATCAAGCTCATGGCCGACGGCGCGATCATCTCCCAGCTGATGCAAATGCAGGAGCCCTACCTCGATGATGCCGGCAACCCTGACCCCCACCACCACGGGGAGTGGGTCATGGAGCCGGCCGTCCTCGAGAAGTACTTCCGCCCCTACTGGGAGGCCGACTGGCAGATCTCGGTTCACGTCACGGGTGACCTGGGGCTGAAGGTGCTCCTCGACATCATCGAGCGGTGCATGATCGCCCATCCGCGCAACGACCACCGCACGACGATCGTCCACTTCTCGAACGCGACCGAGGAGCAGGTCGATCGGATCGCACGACTGGGCTGCATCGTGTCCGCTAACCCCTTCTACCCGGTGGCGTTCGCCGACCGGTTCGGCCAGCACGGGGTCGGACCCGAGCGGGCGGACGCGATGGTGCGCAGCGCGTCCGTCCTCGCCCACGGCACTCCGCTGTCGTTCCATTCCGACCTGCCGATGGCCCCCGCCGAACCGCTGTTCTTGGCGTGGTGTGGCGCGACCCGGCGAACGGAATCCGGACGCGTCGCGGCCCCTGAGCAGCTGATCAGCGTCCACGAGGCGCTGAAGGCCGTCACGATCGGCGCGGCCCACAGTTGGCGCATGGAAGACGAGCTCGGCAGCATCGCGCCCGGAAAGGTCGCCAACTTCACGGCGATCGCCGGCGATCCCTACGAGCACGGCGCGGACTACCTCAAGGACGTGCCGGTCATCGGGACCGTCTTCGAAGGACGCTGGTTCCCCGTCCCCGAAGCGCTCCGAAAGACCGGGGACGGGCGGGCCCGCAAGGCGGCCGTGCTTCCTAGCGTCGCGGCGCCAACGGTGGGGGGATCGTCCGGCCGCCACGCGGACCACGACGCTGGGTGCGGCTGCGAGGCCTCTGGCGCCCTTGCCAAGGCAATGGGGGACGCCTGGCGCGTCGTCGGCTGACCCCTCAAAGGGACAACAGACGACCCCCGACAGGCCGCCCCGCCCTTCTCTCTGCGACTCTCTCTGCGACCTTGCTGGCGTTGCGCGTGTTTGCTGGCGATATATATCGCCAGCAAACACGGCTAACGTTTCTCCTATGTCAAGCGGCGGCCCTTAGGGCGGTCTGGGTGGCGGTTTTGTGGTCGGTGAGCAAGTGTCGGTACACGACGCCGAGGATCTGGCGTTTCAGGCAGCGGAGGGCTTCGCGGCTGGTTTTGCCTTCGGTTTTCTTCTTCTCGTAGTAGGTCTTCCCGGGTCCGTGGAGGCGGATCTGGGTCAAGGCGATGCGGTGGATCGCGGCGTTGAGTTGTCGGTTCCCTCCCCGGGATAACCGGACCCTGCCGGCGGTGTTGCCTGACCAGACCGGGATCGGAGCGATCCCGGCATGACGGGCGAACGCCGCTTCTGATTTGAACCGGGTGATCCCGGCGGTTTCGGCCAGGATCTTCGCTGTGGTTAACGCACCCGCCCCAGGCATAGCGAGCAGGGTCGGGGCCATGGGGCCGACCAGGATGGCGATGCGCCGTTCCAAGGCGTTGATCGTCACGGTGTCCCTCGTGATGTCGGCCAACTCGTCACGGGCCAGCTCAGCCACGATCCCGGGCACGTCAGCGAGCCTGTCTGCGAGTTTGCGTTGCCACGTCGGCCGGTCCATCGACCCGGCCGGCGGGGACCATCCAGGTTCGATTTCATGGAGCTTGCCCAGGAACCTGCTCATCATCGCCGTGCGCTGTTTCACCAAGTCATCCCGCCGATCAGTCAGCAACTTCATCTCGCGTGACACCTCATCATGGGCAGCGACCGGCAGGTCAGGTTCCCGTAGCGCGACCCGGGCCACCGCCAGGGCATCAATCGGATCTGACTTCCCCGGGGCCCTGGCAGTACGACGCTGCTCGGCCATCAACGGCGGTGGCACCCGCACCACCCGCTGACCCGCCGCGAGGAGGTCCCGCTCGAGTCGGCCCGAAAGCCCCCGACAATCCTCAACAGCCCACACCACCTCAGCCCCGAACTGTTCCCGGACCCAGCAGACGGCTTGCTGGTGGCCGGCCGTGGTCGCAGCCCAGGTCCGTTGACCCAACTTGCAGCCCACCTGATCCACCACCACAAAGGTGTGCGTCCGCTTGTGTACATCGACTCCAACGACAACCATGGTGATTGCCTCCCTTCACTCTGATTCAGTGATCGGACGGTTGGGCCGGTCGGTGGACACAGCTCAGTCGAGGCGAAAGCCACGCTCCTATCAAGTCACACCGACCGGTCCTTCACACCTGGCATCGGCAAAACGTAATACAGCCAACCCGACAGGGCGGCAGCCAGCAAGAGAGCCAAACACCAGACGATCAGGACCCAACCACCACAACCGTGGCCCTGCAACCCTGACACTGAGCCAGCAAAGTCGGGAAAGAGGGCGGAGGCCGCTGCCACGGGGAGGTCAGGGCCACCGGTAACGGGCAGGGTCAGCGGGGCTGGCCCGGAAGGTCCTTGCTGCCGCCCAGAATGAGCGTGACCTTGGCGTCGACGTCCTTCAGGCCCGCGTCGTCGAGCCGCTGCCGGAGACCCACCTCTTGGATGGTCGGCGGTGGTCCGACGGCGATGATCCGCAGCACGTTGTCGCGGAGCTCGATGTTGCTCATCTGCCAGCCCTGCGCCTCGGCCCAGGCCCGGGCCGCTGGGGTCGCCTTCGAGATGACCACCTCTTGTTGGACGACCATCGCGCTGCCGATGCCGAGCGGGATGGCGATGATCACCACGGCGGCGATGACGGCGACGAGCGACCCGCTCGTGAGGCGGCCGATCTTGACGCGGTTCCTGATGGCCGCAGAGCGCACCCCGTAGGCCAAGAAGATGATCGTGCCGGTGGCGATGATGGCGGCGACGTTCGTCCCGAAGAGCAGCAGGGCGCCCATCGCCTGGGCGGGGGCCCCCGATTCGAGCGTCAGTCCGACCACCGCGAGCGGGGGCACGAGCGAGATGGCGATGGCGACACCGGGCAGGGTGTCGGAGACATCCGTCCGGACCATGGCGAACGCCCCCACCACGCCGGTGGCGAGCGCGCCCACGAGGTCGATCAGGCGCGGGCTCACGCGTCCAGCGATCTGGGAGTTGGTTTCCGCGACCAAGTGAGCATGCGTGGTCATGCCGATCAGGTAGGCGATCCCGATGACGCACGCCATGCCGGCCACGATCATGAGCAGGTTCCGGACGATCAGCCGCCGGTCCGCGAGGACGACCGACAGCGCCGTCCCGAGGATGGGGATCATAAGGGGCGCCACGATCATCGCGCCGATGACGGTGGCGGTGGAATCGGCGATGATCCCCGCCGTGGCGATGATGGTGGCCAGCACCAGCAGCACCCAGAACGATGAGAGCTTGCGCTCCGCATCCGCGCCCTCGGTGACGAGCAGCTTGGACATCAGCCGATCGATCTCGATCGGAGCCTTGGGTCGACTTTCTGGGGTTTGGATTGTCTCCGCAGTACTCACGCCCAAATCATGGCACCGGGGCCACTGACCCCGCGACGTTCATGACCGCGCAAGTACCTCGACCACCGGGACCGTGTTCCATCGATCCCCGCCAAGCGCTCACCTCACCCGGCTACGCCCTCACCCAACCCCTTCCCCCCTCGCATCTGCCCCACCCGCCCTCCGGCCCCGCACCCAACCCTTGCCGAGTCCGTCCCACTCTCCCCCCCCCCCCCCCCCTTCCCCCGCCCCCCCGGGGCGGCCTGGCGGGGGGCCCCCCCGGGGGGGGGGCCCGGGGGCCCCAGGGGCGGGACCCGGGGGGGCCGGGGGGCGGGCCCCGGGGGGGGGGGGGGGGCGGGCGGGGGGGGGGGGGGCGGGGGCCGCGGGGGGGCGGCGGCGGCGGGGGGGGGGGGGGGGGGGGGGCCGGGGGGGGGGGGCCGGGGGGGGCCGGGCGGGGGGGGGGGGGGGGGGGGGGGGGGGGGGGGGGGGGGGGGGGGGGGGGGGGGGGGGGGGGGGGGGGGCGGGGGGGGGCCGGGGGCGGGGGCGGGGGCGGCGGCGGCGCGCCGCGCGCCGCGCGGCGGGCGGGGGGGGGGGGCGCGGGGGGGAGGGGGGGTGGGGGGGGGGCGGGGGGGGGGGGGTGTGGGCCGGCGGGGGGGGGGGGGGGGGCGCAGGGGGGGGGGGGGCGGGGCGGGGGGGCCCCGGGCGCGCCCCCCCCCCCCCCGGGCCGCCGGCCGCGGGGCGGGGGCCGGGGCGGGGCGGCCGGGGGGGCGTGGTGGGGGGGGGCGGGGGGGGGCCGCGGGGGGGGGCCGCGGCTGGGGGGGGGGGGCGGGGGGGGGGCGGGCGGGGCCCGGGGGGGGGCGCGCAGGGGAGGGGGGGGGCCCGGCCCCGCCCCCCCCCCCCCCCCCCCCCCCCCCCCCCCCCCCCCCCCCCCCCCCCCCCCCGGGCCCGGGGCGGGGGGGGGGGGGGGGGGGCCCCCCGGGGGGCGCCGCCCCCCCCCCCCCCCCCCCCCCGCCCGCCCGGGCGGGGCGCCGGGCCGGGCCGGGCGCGCCGCCCGGGCGCCGGCCGGGCCCGCGCCCGCCCCCCCCCCGCCGCCCCCCCGCCCCCCCCCCCCCCCCCCCCCCGCCCCCCGCGACGCGCCCGCCCCGCCGCCCGCCCCCCCCCCACCCCCCGCCCCCGCGCTCCCCCCCCCCCCCCCCCCGCCCCCCCCCGGCCGGGGCCCGCCCGCCCGCCCCGCCGCCCGCCCCGCGCCGCCCCGGGGGGGGGGGGGCCGCCCCCCCCCCCCGCCGGCCTGGCCGGCGGGGGTGGAGCAGCCCCGCCCCCCCCCCCCCCCCCCCCCCCCGCGCCCCGGCCCGCCCCCCCCCGCCCCGGCGCCCGGGGCCGCGCCCCCCCCCCCCCCCGCCCCTTCGCCCCGCCGGCCGCCCCCCCCCCCCCCCCCCCCCCCCCCCCCCCCCGCCCCCCGCGGCGCGCGCCCCCGCCCCCCCGCCCCCCCCCCCCCCCCCCCCCCCCGCCCGGCGGGGGGCCCCCCCCCCCTCGTCCCTCTGCCCCACCTTGCTGGCGTTTGGCGTCTTTGCTGGCGATATAGAGCCTGTTGCTTTTTCGGGGTTGTGTCGGGCCGGGTTTCTGGGCGTGTGGGTGGAACAATTGCCTTGTGGCTAAGGGTTTCAAGGCGGTGGATCGGGACCAGGGGTTCTTGTTGCCGGTGGATATGCGGGATTGGCTCCCGGCTGATCATCTGGTCTGGTTCGTGATCGAGGTCATCGAGTCGTTAGACCTGTCGGCGTTCCGTGGCCGGTACCGGTTGGGTCGGGCGGGTCGGGAAGCGTTCGACCCGGTGATGATGGTGACTTTGTTGGCGTATGCCTACTGTCGGGGGTTGCGTTCCTCGCGTGGGATCGAGCGGGCGTGTTTGACTGATGTGGCGTTCCGGATCGTGTGTGGTCAGCGACGGCCAGACCATACGGTGATCGCCCGGTTCCGGGCCGGTCATGAGGGAGCCTTGTCTGACTTGTTCGCTCAGGTGCTGGTGGTGTGTGGCCGGGCTGGGATGGGTCAGGTTGATCTGGTCGCGATCGATGGCACGAAGATCGCTGCGAATGCCGCGTTGGATCGCAGCCGGGATCTGGCCTGGTACCGCAAACACGCTGCGGCGTTCCTCAAGGAAGCCAGCCAGGTTGACGAGGCTGAGGATGCCGCTGAGGCAGCCGCCGGGGAACCAGCCGATCCACTGTTACGGGACCCGTCGGGTCGTCGGGAACGGATCAGACAGGTCCTCGAAGAGTTCAACAACCGGCAAGCCAACCAAACCCAGCCAGTGGTCGAGGCCGAAGCCCGGGCCCGGCAGGCCCGAGCCGATTATGAGGCGTTGGTCGCTGCCCGGCAGGCAGGTATCCAGGCCCAACGTCAGGGAAACCACATCGGCCGATCGTTCGATCCGGACCTGGTCCCGAAACGACACCAGGCAGCCTTACGACGAGCCGAACGAGCCGAAAAGTTCGTTACCACGCTGCGGGAACGCCTCACCCGACAGTCCCCGGTCCGGGTGAACCAGACCGATCCCCAGTCCAAGATCATGAAGACCCGTCAGGGTTGGGTCCAGGGCTACAACTGTCAGATCGCGGTCAGCGCCGACGGGCTGATCCTGGTAGCCCAGGCCACTACCCAGGCCACCGATAACGCCCAGTTCATCCCGATCATGACCAAAGCCGTTGAGGCCGTGGACCTGATCAACACCACCACCGGACAATCCCGCCAGATCCGCACGGTGCTCGCCGATGCCGGCTACTACAGCGAAGCCAACCTCGCCGCCCCAGGCCCTGACCGGATCATCGCCGCCGGGAAAGCCCACAACATCACCGCGAACAACCCCGGCACCGGGAAACCCCGCCCGATCAACGAACGCAACACTGCCAGCACCGCCATGATCAACCGGCTCAGCGACCCCGACACCGCCACCCTGTACAAACGCCGAAGCGCCCTGATCGAGCCCATCAACGCCCACCTCAAAGACCGCCGAGGGCTCCGCGTCTTCGCCCGACGAGGCCAACCCGCCGCCCACAGCGAACTCAGATTCGCCGCCGCGATCACGAACCTGATGCGCCTCCGCAACACCGGCTACCAACCCCAACCCGCCTAACAAAAGGCCCCCACCACAGCCCTCCACGCACCCCACCCCGGGGTGGTCCCGCCCAACCCCACGGGCCGACCCGCCCACCCCACCAACCCCCGCCACGAAAAAACGACAGGCTCTATATCGCCAGCAAAGACGACTATCGCCAGCAAGGTCGGGAAAAGTGCGGACTGTCCGGAACGGCCCTCCGTCGAACGGGGCCCACGGCATGGCACAGCACGGTCCCCGGCAGAGGGCCCGGTTCTCCACAGGATGCGGCCCTACTCTGGCCAGGTGAGCACTAACACAGGGGCGGCCAACGGATCGACGTCCGAACCGACCGCGCCGAAGCAACGAATCGGGCTGGTCTTCGCTGGCCTGTTGGTCGCGATGCTGCTGGGCTCGCTCGACCAGATGGTGTTTTCCACCGCACTGCCGACGATCGTGGGCGAACTCCACGGCGTGGAGCACATGCTGTGGGTGACCACCGCCTACCTCGTCGCCAGCACGATCATGATGCCGATTTACGGCAAGGTCGGCGACCTGGTGGGCCACAAATGGATCTACCTCGGGGCCCTCGCGATCTTCTTGGTGGGTTCGGTCATCGGTGGCTTGGCGCCCAGCATGGTGTGGTTGATCGTCGGACGCGCGGTCCAAGGCATCGGTGGCGGCGGCTTGATGATCCTGTCGCAGGCGATCATCGCCGACGTGGTGCCCGTCCGGGAGCGCTCTAAATACATGGGCCTGATGGGTGGGGTGTTCGGGGTGGCCTCGGTGGTCGGACCCCTGCTCGGCGGCTGGTTCACCTCAGGCATCGGCTGGAGGTGGGCCTTTTGGATGAACCTCCCCCTCGGGTTGCTGGCGATGATCCTGGCTGCGGTCTTCCTCAAAGCTCCGGGGCGGCGCAGCGAGCTCAAGCTCGACGTCTGGGGCATCGTGACGATGGCCGCGGCGGTCACGTCCGTGATCCTGGTCACGTCGTGGGGTGGCACGACCTTCGCGTGGACCTCGTGGGTGATCATCGGGCTCGTCGCGGTGGCGGTTTGTTCGACGGTCGCATTGGTGTGGGTCGAGCGCCGGGCCGCGGAACCCATCCTGCCGCCGCACCTGTTCACCAGCCGCAACTTCGTCCTCGCGACCCTGGCCGGGATGGCCCTGGGGGTGGCGATGTTCGGGACGGTGTCCTACCTGCCCACCTACCTGCAGATGGTGACCGGCGTGAGCGCCACCGAATCGGGGCTGATGATGGTGGCCATGATCGGCGGACTGATCATCATGGCCACGCTCACCGGCCAGTTGGCGGCCCGCACCGGACGCTACAAGTGGATGCCCATCCTCGGGATGGTGGTGATGGCGATCGCGCTGGCGCTGATGTCGACGCTGACCACCTCAAGTTCCGTCACCCTGATCGTCTTCTACCTCTTCCTGGTGGGCGTCGGTATCGGCCTCGGGCAGCAGATTCTGGTGCTGATCGTCCAAAACGCGTTCCCCGACAGCGAAGTGGGCACCGCGACTGCGGCCAATAACTTCTTCCGCGAAATCGGCGCCTCACTCGGCGGCGCAGCCGTTGGCGCGATCTTCACGAGCCGCCTCACTGCGCTGCTCGCCGAGCGCCTGCCGAGCGGGTCCACGGTGGACGTGAATTCGCTCACCCCGGCGTCACTGAAGACCTTCACCGACGCCGTTCGGACGGTCGTCGTCGGCGCCTACAACGACGCCCTGACCCCGATCTTCTTGATGCTGGTGCCCTTGATTGTGGTGGGCCTGGTTCTGGCCATCTCCCTCAAGGAGGTGCCCCTGCGCACCTCACACGACACCTCGAACGCGGCCGACTCCGCCGAGTTAACCGAAGCGACGGAGGCGAATCCGACATAGCGTGTGAGCAAAGTGCGCACCGTGATCGCGTTACTCACACGCTCTTTGCGGGTGGGCGTGGCCAGGTCAGCGGATAGGTTTGGTGGCCTTGGACGGGGCGCATTGCGTTGTCACCTTCCCCGACGCCGTCCTGATAGGGGTGATGCCCCGGTTGTGGTGCCCGGCAGGGAGCCTTCAGGGAAAGTAAAGTCGCGGTGGTGGAGGGGGAGCCATGCCTCAGCCAGGAACATTCTTTGAAGGGGTTCGGTGAGGTCACATGACGCAACAACCAGGAGGATTCCCTCCTCCATCCGGAGGGCCGGGAAACCAGCAGCAGCCAGGGGTGCCCCCAGTGCCGCCTGCTGTCGGACAGGTGCCCGCGTCTGGCCCCCTCAACCCACCCGCAGTGCCACCTGCCGGATACCCGCCCGCGCAGGGATATCCGCCCGCGCAGGGATACCAGTCTGCCGCGATTCCGATGCCGCGTGGCGGTCAGCCTGCCGCCGGGGCCTTCCCGCCTGGGCAGGGATACCAGCCCGCGCAGGGATACCAGCCCGCCACGGGTAACCAAGCTGCCGGGAATCCAGCGCCGCCCGCCGGGGCCTACCCGCCCGCGCAGGGATACCTGCCCGCGCAGGGATACCTGCCCGCGCAGGGATACCCGCCCGCGCAGGGGTACCAGCCCACCACGGGCTATCAGCCGGCCGGGATTTCGATGCCGCCTGGCGGTCAGCCTGCACCCGGCGCCTACCGGCCTGCCGGGATGCCGCCGGTGATGCCGACCCCGCCGCGCCGGAAGCTGCCCATGCCTGTGAAGGTCCTCCTAGGGTGTGTTGTCGGCCTCCTGATCGGTCTCCTGGCGTGGGGCGGGTATCGCATGCTCACCACCAAACAGGTGGCACCCGCGCCGTCAGCTACCTCCTCGGCGACCTCGTCCGCCGCCTCCAGCGCTCAAGCTGCCGCAGCCGCCGCAGGAATCGTGGCCCCGTCAGGTCCCTGCACGGCCGCCAAGGGCGCCGACGGTCGGTTGTCTGACGGGTACGTCACCCTTCCCTCCCCCACCGGGTGGAACGGCTTGGGGCATCCCCCGTGGACCACGTGCGGGGTGTCCGTGTGGGCCGAGGGTAAGACGGCCGGCACGTGGAAAGCGCTCCTCGTACAAGGGGTGGTGGGGAACCCCGCCAAGAACATCGTTGGTGTCCGGGACTCGTTGTGGGCCTATCTGCCCGGTCACTATCTCGACATGTCAGTCACGAAAATGGGCGCCCAGAAGGTTGGTCAGGCAGTAGTTCAGGGGGCCAAGGCCGCATCGGCATCGGGTCTGGTCACGTTCGCCGACGGTAAGGAGGCGAATGTCGTTCTCCTCGTTATTGAGCGTTTGGACGGGAACCTGTCAGTGGTGTTCTCGGTCCTCGAAACCGACGATGCGACGAACGCGTCGGCGCTTTCAGCCAGCTTCGGGCAGATGAAGATCGGCGGCTGATCCGTCTCAGGTCAGCCCAGCGCACCCCCTGGGGAATCCCAGGGGTGTCGGCGACCCCCTGAGTAGCGGCGGTGGGCTCAGTGACCGCTCCCGGGCACTCCGCGGACGTTCACCGCGGCCGGACGATCGCCGCGGATCGACGCCACCATGTCGACCACCCGCCGGGTGGCTTTGACGTCGTGGGCGCGGAAGACGACCGTCCCGAGCCAACCGGCGACGGCGGTGGCGGCGAGCGTGCCTTCGAGGCGATCATCCACGGGCAGGTCGAGGGTCTCGCCCACGAAATCCTTGCGTGACAAGGCCTGGAGCACCGGGTAACCCAGGGACGCCACCTGGCCCGTCGCGCGAAGAGTGCGCAGCGAATGGGCCGTGGTCTTGCCGAAATCGAGGGTCGGATCGATGAGGATCCGCTCGGGTGGGATGCCGATGGTCCGCGCCCGCTCGGCACCGGCAGTCAGCACTCGCAGAACGTCCGCAACCACCCCATCGGGCTGCTCGGGGAGGGGCCCATAGGTGACCCCGTGCGGATCGGTGCGCGGGGCGGCGCCCCCCGTATGAGAGACGACGTAGCCGGCGCCCAGCTCCGCGGCCACTTCGACCAACGTCGGATCAGCGCCCTGCCAGGTGTCGTTGATGAGGTCGATGCGGACGTCCGCGCAGGCCCGCGCCACGTCGGCCCGCCAGGTGTCGAGGCTCAGCAGCAGGTTCGGGTGCCGCTTCCGGACGGCGACCAGAAACGGACGCACCCGCTCGATCTCCTCCGGCACCTCGACCCAGTCGCCCTCTTCGCCGGCCCGGACGCCACCCACGTCCAAGATGTCCATGCCGTCGGCGACCATCCGATCGAGGGCATCCAACGCCGGACCCATGTCGGTGAACCGGGCCGCGGCGTAGAACGAGTCGGGGGTGCGGTTCATGATGCCCATCACCGCCGGACGCGCGGCATCGAACCGCTGCCCCGCCAACACGAGCGCCGGCGCGGGGGCGATGGGCACATCCCAGACGTCGAAGGTCATCGGTCCAGCCTGCCACCGGCGGGCCCTTGCGCCCACCCAGGGACGACCACCGTGAGACCTCACGCCTCGGTCACGTGTCGTCCACGGCGCCGGAAGTGGCCCCGAGGAGGCAAGAGTGGGTCATGGGAACACTGATGTTGGCCGACGACGGGCCGACCACCGTGAGCCTAGAGCAGGCGGATGTTGTCCAACGCTTCTTGGAAGATCCCCACGTGCCCAGACAGGGCCTGCTTGGCGGCGCTGAGGGTGAACCCCTCAGCCGTCTGGAGCGGTACGTGCTGAGGCAGGGCGAGTGCGTTCTTGTCCACCAACACGTCGACGACGACGGGCCCGTCCGTGTAGTTCAGCGCCTCCGTGAGACCACTCTCTACATCCTCCGGCCTGCTGATGCGAATACCCTTGGCGCCAAACGCTTCCGCGACCTTGGAATAGTCCGGATTCGCCAGATCGGTCCCAAAGGGAACGATCCCCGCTTCTTGCTGCTCGATGTTGACGAAATCGAGCATCGAGTTATTCAGAATGATGTTCACGACCGGCGTCTTATGCTGCACTTGCGTCATCAAGTCACCGATGCCGAGCATTGAGAAACCACCGTCACCGCACAGGGCGATCGTTTGGCGTCCTGGGTAACTCAGGGCGGCCCCGAACGCTTTGGGACTTGCAGTCGCCATGCTCGCCCAGCTGTAGGACGCGAGGATACGTCGTTCCGGTGATGTTCTGAGATACCGGGCCGCCCAGATGCACGCGGTCCCCGTATCGATGGAGAAGATGGCCGAATCGGATGCCAGCCGATCCAGGACGGACACCAGGTACTCCGGCCGGATCGGCAGGCGCGTCGTGCCGTCAACGACATAGTGATTCATCCGGCGCACCTCGTGTTCGGTCGCCTCAAGGTGCTTCGTGAGGAAGTGATCGTTGGTCTTGGCCTGGAGACGCGGAACAAGCGCCTGGAGGGTAGCCTTCACGTCGCCGTGCAAAGGAAAGTCGACCGGCGTGCGGCGGCCCAGACTGGTGGCGTCGGAATCGACTTGAACGATGACCACGTTCTTGTCCGGCAAGAACGTCGAGAAGGGGAAGTTCGTTCCCAGCATCAGCAGGACGTCGGCCTCGTGCAAAGCTGCGTAGCAGGATCCCCACCCAATGAGACCCGTCATGCCGACAGAGTTGTCGGTGGCGTGCTCAACCCACTGCTTGCCGCGGAAACTGAACCCGACCGGAGCTTTGAGCGCGTCGGCCACGGCCTTGAGCTCGGCCTCGGCCCCTCGACAACCGGCCCCAGCGAAGATCGCCACCTTCTCTGCGTTGTTGATGACGTCGGCCACTGCTCCGAGCACGTCCTCCGTCGGCACGGTGGCTTCTTGCGAGGGTCGTGTCCATCCGAGACGACGTTCGACGGACTTCGCCGCCGCCACGTCGCCCGGGATGGACAAGACGACCGGGCCCTGCCGACTGATCGCCGTCGACAGAACAGTGGAGAGGACGGTGGGCAGTTGGTGGGGACTGACGAGTCGGGCCGTGTACAACGATCCGGTGCGGAACAGGTCGTACGGACTGATCTCCTCGATGGCGTAGGTATCGATGATCGCCGACTCCACGTCTCCGACAATCGCGATCACGGGAACTCGCTCGTGGAGCGCGTCGATCAGGCCGTTGAGAAGATGCGTGGCACCGGGTCCGGCGGTGCCGCACACGACGACCGGCTCACCGGTCAGATAGGCCTCACCCGACGCCGCCAGGGCGCCATATTCTTCATTCCGAACGTGAATGAACTCCACCTGGCCATTGGCGCGCAGGGCATTCATGATGGGGTTCAGAGCATCACCGACAATGCCGTAGCATCGGCGAACTCCAGCCTTGACTAGCAACGCCCAAAGGTCATCCGCGACAGTGGCCATTGTGATACCTCCCTCTCTTAAGAGCAGTCACCGAAAACTGAATTACAAGACGGTGGACAATGAGTCGGCGACCAAAGCAGGCAAAGGGCAAACCACCGTGCCGGACATTTGCATATCTCGGCCAGTTTCTACCCAGCCCAGACCTCCGTCAAGACCACCGGTGGGTACACCGAGCCCACGTTCCCGTGGGCGACCATCCGTTCGAGGGCGTCCAACGCCGGACCCATGTCGGTAAACCGGGCCGCGGCCTAGAACGAGTCGGGCGTCCGATACATGATCCCCGTCACCTAGCGCCTCACGCAGGGGGCTGGGGACGCAGCGTCCGATTGGCCTGGGGTTCGGCGATCTCGGCCCGGAACGGGCTGGCTGGGTAGGTGCCCAGGATCTTCGTCTCCACCGAGAAGAAGCCCAACTCCTCCAAGGCCAGGGCGACGTTGGCCTCCTGGGGGTGCCCCTCAACGTCCGCGTAGAACTGCGTGGCGAAGAAGGTGCCGCCGAGCTGGTAGCTCTCGAGCTTGGTGAGGTTGACCCCGTTCGTGGCGAAGCCGCCCATCGCCTTATAGAGCGCCGCCGGCACGTTGCGCACCCGGAACACGAACGTGGTGATCATCGGACCGTTGCCGGCCGGGTACTCCTTCGGTTCCCGGGCAAGGATCAGGAACCTGGTGGTGTTGTGATGCGCGTCCTCGACGTCCTCGGCCAAGATCTCCAACCCGTACAGGGACGCCGCCAGCCGGGGGCTCAAGGCAGCCACGCTGCGGTCGCCCAGTTCGGCGACCTCACGTGCCGCTCCCGCCGTATCGTCCGCGACCTGCGCCGTCCAAGCGTGCTGGCGGACGATCTTGCGGCACTGACCCAGCCCGTGGACGTGGCTGCGCACGACCCGGACGTTGTCGAGGGTCGCACCGGGCACCCCCATCAGCTGGAAGTGGATGGGCAGGAAGTACTCGCCGATGATGTACAGCCCGGACGTCGGCAGCAGGTGATGGATGTCGGCCACCCGGCCGGCGATCG
Source organism: Micropruina sp. (assembly GCA_016716635.1). Lineage (GTDB taxonomy): Bacteria > Actinomycetota > Actinomycetes > Propionibacteriales > Propionibacteriaceae > JADJVZ01. The sequence goes on along the minus strand of JADJVZ010000013.1, from coordinate 369,352 downwards.
AGTTCTCGATCGGGATCATCGCCAGCTCGGCCAGACCGCTGGTGACGGCCTCGAAGGCGTCCTCGAAGGTGGGGCAGGGCAACGGCTCCATGTCCGGGAACATCTCCCGGCAGGCGGCGTCCGAGTTGGCCCCGGGCTCACCCTGGTAGGCGATGCGGGGGTTGGCCAGGTCGAGCGGGACGGTCGGTGCAGAGCTCACGACGCACCAGCGTAGCTCCGCCGTCGGCGCGGCCATCGGCGAGGGTTCGGGCGCGGAGCCGGCCCAACGGGTCAGCGCAGGGTCCGCGGTGGCCTGCGGAGGAACCGCCGGGCAGAACGCACGGGGTCATCGGACCTGAACAAAGCCCCCACACCCATGGGCTCGCAGCCCCCACGGGCGGCAGAATGGACCATGGGAACTCTGCTTCTGCTTCGTCACGGCGAGAGCACCTTCAACGCCGCCAAGGTGTTCACCGGCCTGCTGGACGCCGAGCTCGCCCCCACGGGTGAGGCGCAGCTCCGAACCGCCGCGAAGCTCATTTCCGACGCCGGGTTGGTGCCGGACGTCTTGTGGCGCTCGACAATGATCCGCGCCAAGCGCACCACCGATCTGTTGCTGACCGAGCTCGGCCTCAATGAGGTTCCTGTCGAGGCTTCTTGGCGCTTGGTCGAGCGCGCCTATGGGTGCTTCACCCGCCTGCCCAAGGCCGAAGCGCGCGCCCGGTATGGCGATGAACTGTTCTTCGAATGGCGCCGGACGATGCACGGACGTCCGCCCGCCGCCGATCCGGATGTCGTGGGGACCTGGACCGATCCCAGCCCCGTCACCGACCGCGGACCCTTGGAAGCCGGGGTGGGTGAATCCCTCGCGGACGTCGCCGAGCGGGTGTCAGCCCTGTGGCGGGGGTCGATCTCCCGGCATCTTCAGGAGGGCCAGACCGCCTTCGTCATCTCCCACGGCAACACCCTGCGCGCGCTGGCGTCCGTCGCGCTCGGGCTCACCGACGCTCAGGTTGAACACCTCAACATCCCCGCCGGGCACCCGCTCGTGGTCTCCTACGCGGACGGGATCCTCGGACGTCCCCACTACTTGGACGGACCCACCGCCCAAGCCGCCGCCGACGCCGTCGCCGCGGAGGGTGGGACGTAGAACCAGAGCATCCACCGATGGAACTGATAGCATTGCTATCAGGAGGTTGCGATGATGAGTTCCATCACTATTCGCCAGTTGGATGAGCGAACCCATGCCCGACTTCGCGGACGCGCAGCGAAACATGGCCGCTCCGTTGAAGCTGAAGTGCGCGCCATTCTGGATGCCGCCGTTGATCTGCCCGAGCAGAACTTCTTGATGAGCCTCCACACCTCCATGGCCGAGGTCGGAGGCGTCGACCTCACCATTCCCGCTCGTACCGACTACCCCCGGCCCGTGGATCTGACGTGATCATCGCTGACACCAACATCGTCTCGGAGTTCATGCGCGATCAGCCGGATCCAACGGTGCTGGCCTGGGGTGCGTCACAAGTCGCCGGCGAACTCACCATTTGCGTCGTGACGGTCGAGGAGATTGAGCGAGGCATCGGCCGACTGCCACCAGGTCGACGCAAGGACGACCTCCGCGTTCGGTGGCAATCGCTGATTAACGACTTCGCCGACACCATCAAGGTCTACGACATCACGGCGGCTGAGGCGACAGCGACGACCCTGATTCACGCGGAGGCGTCCGGTCACCCGATGGCCTTGGCGGACGCGCAGATAGCGGGGATCTGTCTCGCCACCGGAAGCCAGCTGGCCACGAGGAACGTCCGGGATTTCCGAGACGTCCCTCTCCTTAAGGTCGTGGATCCCTTCCAGCCGCGCACCTAACGCGGAGTGGCCGCAGCCGGCGGCGTCAGGGGGATCGGCGCGTCGAGAACAACGCGTCCGTCGCGCCAGGCCACCGGGACGGGGTCGATGATCCAGCCGCCGAAATGACCGTGCGAATCTTCGTTCACGAAGGCCAGGAACTGATCGCGGCCGTCGGGATCGCGGACGATGCGGCCCACGTAGACGGATTGATCCGCCAGTAGGTACAGGTCATCGAGCCGGAACGGACCAATGGGACCGTCGGCCGGCGCGACCCATACCCCTCCGCGGCCGACGATCGCCCGATGGGCGTCCGAAAGCTCTGGACCCATGCAGTTGACCAGCAGGAGCGAATGCCCCTCCACCTCGACCACGTCGGGAACTTCAAGCTGGCCGAATCCGGCGCCCGGTGAGGTGACCGGCGGGAGCAGCGTCCACTCCCGAAGATCCGGCGACCAAGCGTGGCCGAGGACGCCCCGGTCGTCCGCGGGACCTTCGTTAGCCCGGGCCGTGATGAGCAGGTGCCACCCGTTGCCGTCTGGGTCGCGGACGGCGTAGGGGTCGCGAAACGCCTCATCCACCCACTGTCCGTCGGAGAGTTGCTCGTACCAGCGCGGGTCCGCCTGGAGGATAGGGCCCGGGAGGCGCGTCCAGTCGTACAGGTCGGGCGACGTGGCGCACCCGATCGTCTGGACGTTGCCCTCGGATTGGAGCGTCACGCCCGTGTAGAACAGGTACCAAAGGCCGTCGTCGCCGCGGACGATCGACCCCGTCCACGTGGCCACCTCATCGAAAGCCGGCGCCTCGGCCCGAACCAAAGCGTCCTCCACCCGCTGCCACGTGACCAGATCCGTGGAGACGGCGTGGCCGATGGAGGCCCGAAAGTGCCGGGCCCCCACGTCCTTGACGGCTTTGGAGGCGTAGAGGAAGAACAGGTGGTACTGCTGGCCGTCTTGGACGATCCAGAAATCCCAAACCCAGGCCTCAGGAAGCGCAAACACCGAAGAGTCAGCCTTTCACGCCCGACGAGGCGATCGAGTTGATGAAGGAGCGTTGGAAGGCAATGAAGACAGCCAACACCGGGATCGTGATCATAGAGGCGTACGCCATGATCTGACCCCACGAAGTGGCCATCTGCTTGAAGTAGTCGATGCCCACCATCGCCGGACGAAGGCTCTCAGTCTGGACCACCATGAGGGGCCACAGGTAGGAGTTCCAGGCCGGGAGGAAGGTCAGGATGGCCACCGTCGCAATCGCCGGTCCGGACAGCGGCATGATGACGCTGCGATAGATCCGGAACCACCCCGCACCATCGACGCGGGCGGCCTCGTCCAGCTCGCGGGGGATCGAGTCGAAGTACTGGTAGAAGAGGTACAGCGAGAAGGCGTTGGCCACGAACGGCACGATCTGCACCGCGTAGGTGTCGAGCCATCCGATGGAGCCGTCGAAGTACGGCAGCTGGTTGCACCACCACAACAGCGGCAGCGCGAGGGTCTCGAACGGCACGATGAGGGTGGCCAAGATGACGCTCAGGATCACCTTTTGGCCGCGGAACTCGATCCGTGACAGCGCGAAGGCCGCCATGGAGTTCACCAGGATTCCCAGAATGACGGTCAACACCGAGACCATCACCGAGTTCAGAATGAACTGCGCGAAGGGCACCCGGTCGAAGACTCCCAGGTAGTTGTCGAGGCTGATATCGCCCACAGGCAGGAAGGCGTTGACCGAGCCGAGATCCCCGAAGATCTGCTGGTCGGGTTTGAAGCTCGACACCATCATGAAGACCAGCGGGAGTCCGAAAACGCCGCACAGGAGGATCCGCGCGGCCATGACGCCCCAGGAACGAATTCGGTCGCTCGCGGCTTTGCTCGTCGCCGGGACCGCCACACGAGTGGCGACCGGCTCTGCGGTTTGGGTGGTCATCGGGAGACCTCCTTGTCTCGGGTCAGGTAGCGCTGGACGAGGTTGACGAGCAGGACGAGGACGAAGAACACCAGGGAAATGGCCGAGGCGTACCCCGTTTGCTGCTGCTGGAAGCCGGTCCGGACGGCCTGGAAGACGATGGTGGAGGTGGCGTCCAAGGGGCCGCCCTGGGTCATGATGTTGACCTGCGTGAAGAGGGCGAACGCCGAGATCGTGATCGTGATGAGAATCAACGTCCGCGTCGATCGCAGTCCGGGCCAGGTCACATTGGCGAACTGCTGCCACTTGTTGGCGCCATCGATGGCGGCGGCCTCGTAGAGTTCGGCCGGAATCGTCTGCAGCCCAGACAGCCACACGATCATGTGGAACCCCACGCCTTGCCACGTCGACATCACGATGATCGCGAAGAGCGCGGTGCGCGGGTCTCCGAGCCAGTCCGGGCCGGTGATCCCGACCTTGGCCAGGAGGACGTTGATCAGCCCGTCCTGCTGGTACAAGAACATCCACAGCATCGACACGACCACCATCGAGGTGACCACGGGCAGGAAGTAGACGGTGCGGAAGAAGTTCGTGCCGCGGAACTTGCCGTTGACCAGCAGCGCCAACCCGAGGGCGACGCCCGACTGCAAGGGCACGATGATCACCGCGAAGATGACCGTGTTCAACAGCGAGTGCCAGAACGTGTCCGAGCCGAACAGGCGGAAGAAGTTGTCGAAGAGGACGAACTTCGCGGGCACCGGAGAGATGAGCCGGGAGTTCGTGAACGCCAAACCGAACGTCAAGACGATCGGGACGATGAGGAACACCGCCATCAAGAGAGCGGCGGGGGTGAGCATGGCGAGGGCGACCGAGGTCCCTCGTCGGGAGGTGCGTGCCGAACGGGCGGACGCCCGCAGCGGCTTGTCGAGAGCAGTCATCGTGGTTGCCTTCTTCTCATGGCTTTGGGGGTGGGGGCGCGGGTGAGCTGACGTGGCGGAACGTCACCTCACCCGCGCTGGCTCGCTACTGGAAGTAGTTGTTGGCGGCCTGGTTGGCGTCGATGTTCTTCACCGCGGTGTCCAACGTGGCCTTCGGCTCGGCGCCGTTCAGGATGTCCTGCGCCGCCTTGGCGAACTCGGTCGCAATGTAGGAGTAGCCGGGGGTCTCCGGGCGCAGCACCGTGAACTTCTTGGAGTACTGGCGGAAGATGTCGTTAATACCGCCCGCCTCGTAGCCGGGGATCGCTGCGGCAGCGGCGTCCGTGGCTGGGATGTTCGTGGTGTCCTTCGCGACCTTCGTCACGTACTTGTCGCCCGCGGCGAACTTCAGGTAGTCCTGGGCGCCTTGTGCGTTGGCGCAGTTGGTGGAAGCACCCCACGTCCAGGAGCCACCGCCCACCTTCGGACCATTGCCGAAGTCGATCGGAGGCAGGAACACCGCGTCGTCAGCGAGCTTGGCGCGAACGGGCGTGCCGGCCCAGCTGCCCGTCCAGAGCAAGGCGGACTTGCCGTTGAGGAAGTCGGCCTGCGGATCAGCGCCGCTCTTCTTGGCCATGTAGCCGTCATTGACCAGCCCGGCGAACCACTTCGCCCACGCCACGGCCTTGTCGCCGTTGAGCGCGCCATCGGCGGTCTTGTAGTCGGTGCGGTTGATGAGGTCGCCACCGAAGCTCTGCAGCTGCGGGGAGTAGCCGTAGGGCCACCACTCACCGGAGCCGCCGGTCATCATGTCGATGGGGTTGGTCCACTCGCCGCCGGCCTTGAGCTTCTTCGCGACGTCCGCGAACTCGGCGGCGGTCCACGGGGCATCAATCGTGGGGATGCGGATCCCGTACTTGGTGAGCACCGACTTGCGGGCGACCCAGGTCAGCGCGACGTCGTAATACCCGTAGGCGTACGTCTTGCCGTTCCATTTGGCGACGGTCGACGGCATGTACTTGCCGAGCAGATCGTCCATGCCGGTCAGCGGTGCGAGGTAGCCCGCCCAGGCCCAGTTCGACACGTTGGGCTGGTCGATGTCCAGGACGCACGGGAGCTTCTTGGCGGCCGCGGCCGCGACCACGGACTGGTTGTAGGAGTCCTGCGGGAAGGCCTGCAGGTTGACCTTGTACTTGGTCTGGCTGGCGTTGTAGTCGTCCACGATCGTCTGGATCGCGCCGAGTTCGGCCTTGTTGCCGGCGTTGTGCGTCCAGAGGCTGACGTCGGCAGGGGACCCGGCGGCAGCGGTGGACGTGGAGCCGCCTTTGGAGCAGGCACCCAGGGAAAGAGTGAGGGCGGTGGCGAGCAGGCCGACCGCGATCTTCTTGAAGGGAATCATCGGGGGGTTCTTCCTTTGGTTGGTGGGCCGGCGTCGACCCTGACGAGCGTGCTAAATGCATTCAGCACGCCGACCGTAGCACCCTAAGGACAGCCTCCACAAGGGTGCTAATTCGATTCGACAAGGGGTGTTATGAGGTGACCGAACAGGGGCTGACAGAATGGGGTTCCAAAGGGGCCCTGGCTAGCGGAGGGAGGTCCCGATGGCGAAGCGCGCAACACTGGCCGACGTGGCCGAACGATCCGGAATGTCGCGGACCGCCGTCTCCCTTGCCCTGAACCAGGTGCCCAACTCGCGGTTGTCGTCCGAGGCCATTGAACGGATCCATCAGGCAGCGGCCGAGCTCGACTATCGTCCGAACCCCGCCGCTCGAAGCCTCCGGGTCGGCAAGACGGCGACCATCGCCTTTCTCTCCGACAACGTGACCGTGACGCGGTACGCGTCGGCGATGATCCGGGGGTTGCTCGACGTCGCCGAGACCGAGGATCACACCGTTCTGATCGCTGAAACCGGCGACACTCCCGCCCGGATCGGCAAGGCGCTCAAGGCGATGCTCGACCGCCGTCCCGATGCTGTCGTCTTCGGCCTCATGGGGGCCAAGGAGATCGACGTTCCGAAGCTTCCAAGTGACCTGCCCGTCGTCCTGCTCAACTCAACGAGCCCCCAGGGCCACGCCTGCGTCCTGCCGGACGAGTTCCAGGGCGGGCGCGACATCGCCCGAACGCTCGCGGAGGCCGGCCATCGCCGCGTGGCCATCATCGGCCACGACGACGGCCTCATCCAGAATCTCCGGTTGTCCACCACGATGCGCGACCGCTTCGCTGGCATCTTCAGTGGGCTTGAGGAGGCGGGCATGGAGGTCGCGCTGCGCATCGAAGGTCCGACGTGGGAGCCCCCCTTCGGCTATCAGGGCATGGCTCGCGTGCTGGAGTTGGACGAGCCCGTCACCGCGGTAATCGCCCTCAATGACCGGGTCGCTTTTGGCGCCTACCAGGCCCTGCAGGAGCGGGGGTTCTCGGTGCCGAACGACATCTCGGTGGTCTCGTTCGATGACGACGACATCGCCTCCTACCTGCATCCCGGCCTCACGACCGCCGCGATTCCGTATGAGGAGATGGGCCGCTCCGCCATGACCATGGCACTGGCGGGAGCCACCTTCGGGCAGCGGGAGCTCGTCCCCATGCCGCTGCGCCTGCGGGGATCCGTCAAACGGGTTTAGGCCTCAGGCCCGAGCACGTCGCGATCTCTTGACGCCTGGATGGTCCCCGGCTGACGCCCAACAACGAATTTGCGTCAGTCGACGGGCCGGGCACCGTCGGTGTATGGCTGTGACAAGGGGTGACGGAAATGGGCCGTTCGTCGAGTGTCGCAAAATCGTTGTTGAGCCATGTCCAGCCCTGTCCGAGGACCGGCGAACATCCTTGTTCCATGCGGATTTGAATCCCACCTCAGCAGACCTAGGTCAGTGACTCCAGAGGGACATTTGAGCACCTAGCCGTCAGCGAAGTACGCGTGGGCCTGTGAGCGTCCAAAGTTCACCGCGATGAGGCTGGTCAGGTCGGCCCGCGCATCTCTAGCGCCCGCGCCAGAGTTGCTGGCCCGCGTGGGCTGCGAATTGTGGAACCCCACACCGAGCGAGACGGGTCAAGATATCCTGCGTTTGGAGACTCGGGCGATTTGTGGCGGCCGCCTGGCGATGCAAAGTCGCCATGGTGAGGTCAGGCTCTAAGTCCAACTGATTCATGAGGAACTCGTCAGGGTGCTGCACTTCTAGGCCGACTGCGGAGAGCACACCGACCGGGAAATCCTTGAGGTTCATGGTGACGATCAGGTCGGCCCGTCCGCGTAATGCTGCGGCCACAACATGGCGGTCATCGGGGTCAGGAAGCCTGAGGCCTTGTTCCAACGACTCCCAATCGGTCACGCACGCATCGTCGAAGGCACCGAGCATGGTGTCAGCCCGGGCACGGGCCCTGCCGTCGGCAAGATCGGGATGGACATGCTCTATCGCGAAGACCATTTCGTCCAAGACACGGGCGCTCCACAGGGGACGATAGAGATCCGCTTCAGCGATTCGCAGCAGTGTGTCCGCGAGCACGATCGGCACGAGGACACACGCGTCGAGGAACACACTGAATCGCGCCATGGTCAGCCCACACGCTTCTTGCGAGCCGCCCGGAGGGCGGCGTTGTAGTCGGGAGCCTCGTCGTAAAGCCCTTGGTCGGCAGCGTCTCGTGTGAGTTCGTCCAGTGCGGCACGACGGGAGGCCCGCTTGCTCCGTTGGTAGGCGATGACGTCGTGGAGGCGGACCCTGCGATGCAACCCCGACGCCGGGCGTTCAAAGGCAATCTCGCCGGTCTCTAGGAGTTTCACCAGCGTCGGGCGGCTGATACCCAGGAAGTTGGCTGCCTCCTGGGTCGTGAGCAACTGATCCACGGGGGCAATGGTGATTGCCTTTCCCGCCTGCATCGACGCAACGACTTTGACCAGCACCTCGTAGGCCTCGATCGGAAGCGGGACGGTCTGGCCGTCCGGCCCCAGCAGCGCCGCTGGTGCAGGGACGTGTTGGAGGAACCGGGATAGATCCAACATCGCCTCCAGGTCGGCAGGCGGAAGGACAGTGGTGGTTCGGCTCGCCTCGTTGCTCATGTCCTCAGTGTAGGCCAATTCGAAATAATCGAAACACGATTCGGGCCCAACTTTCTGAAGGTTTCTCCCCCGCCGACAGACCGCTGAAGGGTGATTCTTCGGACGAGATCCGCTCCGAACCATGGAGCCTTGAGACTTCAAACTCGAAGGTTTGAGCCTCAAGACTTGGAGATTTGAGCAACCCGCTGCTCCGCTCTCAGTCGATGGCCTCGGCGAGGTAGAGGACGGCCTGGTCGGGGTCGGTCGGGGCGTGGACGAGACCAACCGTGCTCAGCACGCGTCCGGGGAGCACCACGCCTGCCTCGCCGGTGGAGACCAACCGCGGACGATGGCCGCTTTGCAGGTCCTCCAGCTCGTGGCTGAGATCCCGTTGGACGCCCCACCACATCGGCGGACGAAGCCCACCCTGCACGTCGCCGAGCAACAGCGGTGCCACGCGGTAATGGCGATCGGGGTCGAGGCCGGGGAGGGGGATTCGGCCAAACATGGCCACGTCCGAGCGGTCGAACGCACCGAACGAGTAGATCGCCCGGGAGCGATCCAAGGCGACCACACCCCCCGCCACCAGCGAGGCGTCCGGGAAGTCGATCCGCACCAGATCCCCCCGGTTCAGCAGCGCGCGATTGGCCTTGTAGAACGCGACCCAGTCGGCCAGCGTCCGGCGCTCGGCGTCGGAGGCGAGCCGCAGATCCCACTCGATGCCCAGGTGCCCGAAGACCGCGGTCGCGGCCCGGAACCCGATGTCGTGACGGCGCCCGGTCGTGTGCGAGGAGAGGGACGCGATGTGCGACCCCATCATCTCCGGGGGGATCAGCTGGGTCGTCCAACGGTGCATCAGCTGCCGCTCGTGGGGATCGATGCAGTCCGACACCCACACCCGCTCGGTGCGCTGCAGCACCTCAAGGTCGACCCGCGAGCCGCCCGACGAACACGACTCGATTTCGAGCCCGGGGTGGGCGGCCTTGATCTCGTCCACCAGTCGGTAGAACGCCTGCGTCTGCTCGTGGACGCCCGGACGTCCGGACGCCTGCCCGCCCGCCTCGATGAGGTCGCGGTTGTGATCCCACTTGATGTAGCCGATGTCGTACTCGGCGAGGATCGCGAAGATTTGATCGCGGATGTAGGCGTAGCACTCGGGAATGCCCAGGTTGATGACCTGCTGGAAGCGGGATTCCACCGGCCAACGGTCGGACGACGCGGCCATCACCCACTCCGGATGCGCCCGCGCCACGTCGGAGTTGGCGTTGATCATCTCGGGCTCGAACCACAGCCCAAACTGCATCCCGAGGCCGCGGACGTGATCGACGAGCGGGTGCAGGCCGAGGGGCCAGACGTCTGGTGAGACCGTCCAATCGCCGAGGCCGGCCTGGTCGTCCCGGCGCGAACCGAACCAGCCGTCGTCCAGGACGAACCGCTCGACCCCCACGGACGCCGCGAGATCGGCCAGCTCCAACAGCGGCTGCAGGCGGTGGTCGAAGTAGACCGCCTCCCACACGTTGATGGTGACCGGACGATCGGCCGACGGGTGCCCCGGACGCGACCGCAGGTACCGATGGAAGCGGCGCGCGACGGCATCGAGGCCGACGCCGTAGCTGGCATAGACCCAGGGGGAGCCGTAGCTCTCGCCCTCCCCGAGGATGACCTCGCCGGGCAGCAGCAGTTCGCCGCCGCCGATGACCTGCTCGCCGCTGCTGAGGCGTTCGGCGTAGTGAACGTGGTTGCCGCTCCACGCCGTGTGGACGGCCCACACCTCGCCGTCACCGAACGAGAAGCCCGGGGCGCCTGCGTGCAGCAGGGTTGCGGCGTCGGCGCCGGTGCGTCCGCGGCGGTTCTCGCGCAAGTGCGTGCCGATGGTCCAGGGCTGACGCTGGGCGAAACGCTCGCGTCCCCAACGGCCGGCGAAGTCGAGCAGTTCGCGGGCCTGGGTCGGGACAGGGAAGGCAACGCTGACGTTGTCGACCTGGTAGGCCCCCGCGGCGAGGTTGGTGACCGTGGCGCGGGCGCGCAGCAGGCCGCCGGGCAACAGTTCCACGGCGACCGTCAGGCCCAACTCGGCGGCCTCGTCGATGCAGTCGACCTCGAGCAGGCCGACCCCGCGCTCCGCGAAGGCCTCGGTCACCGGCTGGCCGTCGAAACGGACGGCGGTGGCGCTGAACTGGGTGGTCCAGGCGCGTCCTTCCCGGGAGCCACTGAGGCCGGGGCGTCCGACCCAGCCCGTCCAGTGCTCCGGCAGCAGCGCCAGCCGCACCGGCACGTCCACGGCGTTGGGGACAACCGTCCCGATGCTGCCCGTGGCCAGGGCTGCGACATCGCCCGCGCTCAGCGGTCCGAGGTCGGCGCCCCAATGCAGCAGCGCGGGCAGACGTCCGTCCTTGATGTCGACGACGGCGCTGACGACGTCGCCGCGCAGGACGACGGAGGTGGAGACGGGCATGAGGTGTTCCTTTCGGGAAGGGTCGCGATTTAGGCGGTGCAGCCGCACGAACGGCGGACGATGAGGGTCATGGGGAAGGAGTGGTGCCCCGGGGCAAGGGGGGCATCGCCGAGCAGGGCGACGGCGGCTTCGGCCATCGGGCTCACCGGCTGGCTGGCCACGGTCAGCGCGGGCCAGGTGTACGCCGATTGGTGGGTGCCGTCGAACGAGACCACAGGCAGGTCCTCGGGCACGCGGACGCTCGCCTCGTGCAACGCGCGCAGCAGTCCGATGGCGATCTGGTCCGAGCCGGCGATGACCGCGTCCGGACGAGCATCCATGGCCAACAGCTCGAGCCCCGCTTGGTACCCGCCGGCGTTGCCCCACTGCGTGACCAGCAGCGGACCCTCGTCGAGGCCGAGGGACGTAGCGGTGCGACGCCAGCCCGTCTCGCGCGGATCGGGGTCGCCGAAGCCCCCCTCGCCGAGAATGAGCGCGATCCGTCGGCATCCATGGACGCCCGACAAGTGCTCGACGAGGGCGGCCATGCCTTGCTCGGCGGCGGGGCCGACGGTGGTCCGACCGGGCACCTCGCCCGGGCAATCGATGAGCACGGTCGGGACGCCGAAGCTCCGGATCCCGGCCATGGGGTCGCTGCGCAGGAAAGCGCTGGCGAAGAGCAAGCCGTCCACCTGCCGGGCGAGCAGTTCCTCCACGAGCCCCTGCTCGGTCTCATCGACCCCACCGGAGTCGACCACGAGCACCCGGTGACCGTGTTGCGCGGCGGCCTGGCCGATGGCCTGGGCGAGTTCTGCGCAGTGAGGGTTGAGGGAGTCGGTGACGATGAGGCCGAGGGTGTTACTGGTGCCGCTGACGAGGGCGCGGGCGCTGAGGTTCGGACGATATTCCAATGTCTCCATGGCCTCGCGGACACGGGCGGCGGTCTCTGGAGCGACCGTCCTCGGACCGTTGTTCACCACATAGCTGACCACCGCGGTGCTCACGCCAGCGTGCCGGGCGACGTCGGTCCGCGTGACGCGGCGGGAGGCGTACGGCTGGGCCATGGGCCACCCCTCCCGATGCAAAACTGTCGAATCAGCGCCTCGGACGAAGCACTGAGCGAGGAGCAATCTACTCGCGTAGATAAGCGGAAACAAGGGTTTCTTGGGACTGACCTGCAGCACCTTTCCGCAACCAGGGCCACTTGTGCACTCCCACGCGAGGCTGGCGTCACACCGAGCTGCACAACCACCGCCAACGAGCGGGGCCAGCCCGCCGCCCGGGCTGCCCGAATTGCAATTTCAGGTACGAACCCGTTGCAACTTCGGGTCTGAAATCGTTGCAGCTTCGGGTGCGAAACTGTTGCAACTTCAGGTATCGTGCCGGTATGGACTATCGGAATCGAGCGATCGACACCACCATGGAGCAACTCCTCCGTGCCATGGGGGCAGTCCTTCTCGAAGGTGCACGGGGCTGCGGTAAGACTTCGACGGGGTTACATCACTGCCAAAGCTCGCTTCGCCTCGACAGTTCGCCCCAACTGGTTGAACTGGCCCAACTCAACCCGACTGAACTCCTCAAGGGAGCGCCTCCTCGGTTGATCGACGAGTGGCAGTTGGCGCCGACGCTGTGGAACGTCGTCCGCCACGAGATCGACGACCGTCAGTTGCGCGGACAGTTCATTCTGTCGGGGTCGGCTACTCCGGCTGATGATGTCACCCGACACTCTGGTGCGGGGCGGGTGGCACGCGTCCGGATGCGGCCCATGTCGCTCGCCGAGAGTGGACGCTCGACGTCCGATGTGTCGCTGCGGGAACTGGGGGACGCAGACAGGGTGGGGGGAACCAGCGCACTGGACTACGTCAGCCTCGCCCGCGAGGCGGTCCACGGCGGATGGCCCGCGCTACTCACCGCTAGTTCGACTGAGGCGATCCTGTTCAACCGGTCCTACGTTGACGACTTGTGCACCAGCGACATCCCCATGGCGAACGACGTGCGCCACAACCCTGTACGCGTGCGAAGGCTGCTTGAGTCCGTTTCACGAAACATCGCAAGTGAATCGACCCTTGCCAACCTCGCGAAGGACGTGTCTGCCGACGGAGGGCCACTCGATGCCAGCACCGTTCGAACCTACCTCGACGCACTTACTACCGTCTTTGCTTTCGAGGAGTTGCCCGCCTGGAGCATCGCGTTAAGGTCCAAATCGCGACTGCGGACGAGCGCGAAACTCCACTTGGCAGACCCGGCCTTAGCCTGCGCAGCGCTCGGAATCGGCGCGGAGCGACTCGCGAATGATCCCGAATTCTTCGGCCAGGTGTTTGAGTCGATGGTCGTCCGCGATCTCCGCGCCCTGGCCAGCGCTGAACTCGGTCGGGTTTACCACTACCGCGACAACACAGGCCTCGAGGTCGATGCGGTTTTGGAGTACCCCGACGGTCGTTGGGCGGCGATCGAGGTGAAACTCGGCTCGACAAGGCTTAGCGACGCGGAGCGGAACCTACTAACCCTGCGCGACGAGCGGGTTGACCTCGATCGGGTCGGCGCACCCTCGTTCCTCGCCATCGTGACGGGCACCCAATACGCCTACACCTTGCCCTCGGGGGTGCACGTCATCCCGCTCGGAGTCCTCGGAGTGTGACGAACTACGAACTCCCTCGCCTTCCTGTCCACCTTGCTGGCGTTGAGCGTGCTTGCTGGCGAAATATCGCCAGCAAAGACGTCAAACGCCAGCAAGGTGGACAGGAGGGGCAGGTGGGACGGGCCCCCTGGTTGAGACACCGACGGCTTCCGGCTTAGGGTCGGCGTCACGAGTCCGAGTCACCGAAGGAGGGGACGATGACCCAAAGCATTCCGTCCGAAACCGGTCGGCCGATGAGCGCACCATCCTGGCCCGCATTGCGGGTGGATAGCTGGGTGGACACCCGGGAAACGCTGCATCGGTGGCTGCAGATCGTCGGCAAGATCCAGCTGGTGTCGACGCCGCTGGTGAACCACTTCTGGAACAGCGCGCTGCAGCTCAGCGCGCGGGGCCTGCGCACGAGCCTCATGCACGAGGGGGATTTGGCCTTCGATGCCGAGTTCGACTTCGTGGATCATCAGTTCGTGATCCGGCTCGCGGACGGCAAGCGCGCCACGGTCGTGCTGGAGCCGAAGAGCGTGGCCCAGTTCTGGTCCGAGGTGCAGGCGGCGCTGGGCAGCCTCGGGCTCGTCTGCACGATCGTCCCGTCTCCGAACGAGATCGACCCGGCCACGCCGTTCGCCGAGGACACCCAGCACGCGTCCTATGATCCCGTGGCCGCGAACGCGTTCTGGCGGCAACTTTCCAGCGTTGGACGGGTGTTCGCCGCCTGGCGGGCAGGCTTCGCCGGCAAGGATTCGCCCGTCCAGTTGTTCTGGGGCTCCCTGGACCTGTCGATCGTCCGCTACTCCGGACGAGTGGCCCCGGCCGAGCCACCGAGCCACGTCCCGCACCTGCCCGCGTGGGTGATGGTCGAAGCCGAATCGCGCGAGAATGCGTCCGCCGGATTCTGGGCTGGCGGCGGCCAAGAAGGCGCCTTCTACGCCTACGCCTTCCCCGAACCGCCCGGCTACCGCGACGCCAAACTGCCCGTGGGGCACTACGACGCCAGCTTCGGCGAATGGATCCTGCCCTACGAGGACGTCCGCACGAGCGCCGACCCCGACAAGACGCTCTTGGAGTTCCTCGAGGGCACCTACGGCTTGGCCGCCGACCTCGGAAGATGGGATCGGGCGTCGCTCGACGTCGATCCGCATCGGTTGGACGTCCACCTCTACCGCGGCGCCGACCGCACGACGCTGTACTGAGCCGGACGCTGCTCTTCTGGGGCCCTGTGATCGCCCTAACGACGGATTTGCGCCCGTCGACGACAGGGGCACCACACCCCCAAGGCGAAAAGGCGGGTGGCGGTTGCGTCGACTGACGCAGATCCGTCGTCACGAGACTCAGAAGGCCGTTCGTAGAGCCCTCCGCCCACCCCGAAGCGCCTCAACAACGTTGGGACGCAGGCCTGGCTGCGATCATGGGACCGTGAGCGTGATCGACGTGAAGCCCGTGAGTCCGCAACGCTGGCGGGAGTATCGCGCGGTTCGCTTAGCCGCCCTCGCCGCCGATCCGGACGCGTTTGGCTCCACCCTTGCCCGCGAAGAGGCCTTCCCCCCGGACCTTTGGCGCGAGCGCTGCACCAATCCCGCCAGCTTCGTGGGCTACCTCGAGGGACGCCCGGTCGCCATGGCCGGCCTGATTCCCGGCGAGGGTCCACAGCGCGAATTGGTAGGCGTGTGGACGGATCCCGCCGCGCGGGGTCACGGCGTGGCTGCTGAGGTTTGTCGGGCAGCCATCGACGCGGCCTACGCGTCAGGGTCGGCGTCGGTCACGCTGTGGGTCGAAGCCCGCGCCGAGTCGGCTCGCCGCCTCTACCTACGGCTGGGGTTCGTCGAAACCGGGCGCTCGGAAACGATGCCCCGGGACTCTTCCCTGCGACTCATCGAGATGGAACTCGCGCTATCGCAGTCGACCTAGCGAGGGCGTCGCTGGTGCGTTGTTTCGGCTGTCGGGGCGGTGGCGCGATCGTCGTCTGTTGTCCCTAGAACGACGTAATCCCTGTTGGGGTATGAACCAGAAGGTCACACCCCAACAGGGTTCTCCCGCTTGTCGATCGACCATGTCCCTTGTGTCGATCGATCAAGCTCATCTCGAGCAGGGCCGTTTCACCGCCGCATTCGAAGAACTTGACGCAAGTTCGGGCCCCGTGCTTATGCACGACGCCCTCACTGGCTAAGTTCCTCTCATCTCAATCGATGTTCAATAGAGTGTCGATGAGTTTCCTGCAACTAAGTAGGAATACGCGGTGCCCGGAACCCCTCTTTGACCGTCGGCCTCGACCGATTGAGCGGCGGACACTCGTCCCAAGGTTGAGACTGCGCGGCAGGCTCCGTGAGGCGAACCTGAGCGGTAGGAGCCCAACAGTTCCGTGCCCCGTCCACCAGGTTGGCAGCTGCGACATCGCGCCTCGCTACAAGCGGTCCCACGAGCACGGGCGCCAAGCCTTGATTCTTTCCAGGGTGCGCCTGGTTGTCAGATCGTCAATGGACGCTACCGTTCCTTCATGGTTGACATGGTTCCTAGCCACGCTTATGACGGAGCGCACAATGGGTGACGTCATCTCATTCCCGGATCGCCAACGCGGGCTCCCTGACGACGACTCTTCAGTCGACCAGATTCGGGAGTGGGCAAAGCAGTTGATCAGCACCGAGGCGGGTGGGCCGGACAGTGTGATGTCCCTGGTTCAAGGGTTGCTTGGCGCCGGGCCCTTCGGCGGATTCGACTCAAGAGGGTTGGGGCGACGCCCCCGCCCCAAACTGCTGCGGAAGCGTTCCAAGCGAGTGACCTACGTTGTCCGGCTCGACCTGGACGGCGCCAAACCGCCGATTTGGCGCCGGCTGCGGCTTGCCAGCGACCTGACCTTGGACGAGGTGCACGAGATCGTGCAGGTCGCGATGGGGTGGACGGGCACCCATCTCCACGACTTCAAGATGGGACCCGACCTCAAGGACTTCCAAATGATGCCGTTCCTGACGGCCTACGACATCGACGTAGAGGGCGAGACTCAGGGCATTCCCGAGGCCAACGTGCGCCTCGATCAGGTGCTCGCCGAGCCCGGCCACCGACTGTTCTACGAGTACGACTTCGGAGACGGCTGGGACCACACCCTCAAGCTCGAGAAGGTGGAGCCCTGGGCGAAGGACGCCCCCGACGCTGCATGTGTGGCGGGTCGCCGCGCCTGTCCGCCCGAGGACATCGGTGGGATCCATGGCTACGAGCAATTCCTGGACGCCCTGGCCCGACGCGGGGATCCGGACCTGACCGAGTGGCAGGTCCAGCTGCTTGACGCCATGCCGGACGATTTCGATCCGGCGTTCTTCGATGCGGACGACGTCAACGAAGCGCTGGCCCAACCGGATCTCGGCCTGGACGAATGGCGTCCGGAGGTCACCACGTTGTTGTTGAACGCCATGGGAACCAGCCCGCAGTTGAGCGCGCTCGTTGAGGCGGCGTTGGCCGAGACGCCCCCTCTCCTTACGCCTGAGCAGCTCGAACGGGCCACGGAGCGATACCGGCGCCTCCTCGCCGCCGTGGGCGACGGACTGCCCTTGGAAGACCCCTACTTTCCTGCGAAGGATGTCGCCGAGGCGCTGGTCGCGGACCTTCAGCTGGGCGATGATCCGACCCATTGCGTGAGCGCGGACAATCCTGTCTACGTCGCCGGAGCCGTCCTGGACACGGCCAAGGATCTGGGTCTGCTGCGCAAGGTCAAGAGGCAGTATCTGGTCACGACGGCCGGACGCAAACTTCAGAGCGACCCCGACGGGCTGTTCGCGCACATCGTGGGCAGACTTCCGTCTGGAAGCGAGTTCGAAACCGATGCTGGCCTGATCTGCCTGCTGTTCGCCGCGACCGGGCGCGACTGGGACGATGTCCGTCCGGAGGCCGGGGAGATGCTGGCGATGATTGGCTGGGACGCGGCGGACATGGAGTTGGCCTTGGCACGAGGCTCCGTCCGGACCAATCACCTCCTCAAGGACCTGGTCGGGTCCGATAGGGATCCAGAGTTTCGAAGCCTGATCGCGCGGGCGCTTCTCGTCCGTCCCCGCTGAATTCTGGGTGCCAGCCGGCTCGCAGTCTCGTGTCAAATTCGGCATAGCTCACGCCGAGGCGGGCACCGTCTCCAGGAACAGGCTCCCGAACGGGGGCACCATCAGCTCCACCAAGCCAGGGCCACAAGGGGCCACAACGCCTATCTGCTTGCCGGATGGGCATCGGATGACCCCGTCGACGACGTGGCGCTGCAGCCTAAGGATCACCGTGTCTGCGGCAGTCGCGTTGAGCACCGTCAGGTGCGGCGTTGCGTCAGATGGGACGTCCGCGACGACCGGTGAATACAGGGCTAGGACGGAAAGTCCCGCATTCCGATCGACAGCGCGAACCGTCTCGTAACCGCGCTCCGCGCCCGTCACAGTGAGGTGCCCGAAGAGCGACACGTCGACCAGGTCGCGCCATAGCGCAAGCAGCCCAGTCAAGGCCAGATGTTGGTCGTCCGGAAGTTCGTCGAGGCGCATCGACACTTGCGGAACGGCGAACCAACTGGCGTACAACTGCTGCGCCACGGCCACCGCACCACCGCTCGTGCCCCACATGAGCGGATCGGAATGCACTACCTGGCCGACGCTGACGAGTCGTGCGTCGATCGTCGAGACTCGATTTGCGAGGCTGTCGGCCGGACAATCGTTGGCCCGCAGGATCTCTCCGAAGCGTGAGATGGCCGGGCTGACGTAGGGCTGGCGAAACTCCAGCGGGACCCGGGAGAAGCCCAACGCGTCCAGGCCCGTCCGGACCCCCTCCAGCATGAGCGCCATGGCTTGGCCCACGTCGTCCACGTCCCCGCCGGAGGGGTGGGCCCGGTAAAGCATCGCCTGGTCGAGGAAATCGACCTTCAACAGATCCGCCCCGTAGTCGCGGACGAGGCGCACGCACGTGCCGACCACATGCTCCCGCACCTCCCGAAATCGAGGATCCAAGACTGCACAGTTCAGGGGCCCGCTCCGCAGCGGGGCGTACCGGTTGAGGCCCTGGAAAACCTCGGCCTCCGCGCCAAGGAGGAGCGGCGCCACCCACAGCGCCACCGCGAGCCCCTCATCGTGGACCTTCGCCACGGTGTCGGCGAGGTCAGTGAACTTCCGCCGATCCGGGAGCCAATCGCCACAGCCTTGGTAGCCGCGGCCGTGACCGAACTGCTGCCAACCGTCATCGATGAAGAGCGATCCGAATCCGGCCGCAGCGGCACCGCTGGCCGCCGAAACCACCGACGCGTGGTCGATGTCTTGATTGAACGCGTACCAGGTGGAATAGACGGGCTCGCGGGTCATCGGGAGGGGGGTGAGTGGCGCTCCCGGGCACTGGTCCGACATCCACGCCGCAGACTCACGGACGACCGTGGCGACCTGTTGTCCGTCCCAGCGAACGAGAAGCTCGAGCTCGTGGTCGAGCGGAAGGACGGGAGCGACATCGATCACGAACGTGTTGCATTCCTCGGAGACCCCATACCGGACGGAGAGTTCCACGACGGGTTCTGCCGCGGCCCACCCCAGCAGCACCTCGCCGGCGGCGTTGTAGAGCGCCCCCAACGGAGCACCCTCGACAAGACTGGTCACGGACGCTTCCATCCAGTCCGGCGGCAGGGACCGAGTCGTGTTCAACCCGGGCTGCCAGTAGGACACTGCGTCCGCCAGGTCGACCTCAAGCCTAACCTGGGGCACACCATCGTCAGCAGTGGCGAGGATGTGGACCGTGCCCGCCTCTCGGGAAGTGCAACTCACGCGGGTGCCGGCGTCACGGGCGACTGGACCGACCCATGCCCGCATCCCTGCCTCTTGCCTCACGGACATCCACCTTCATTTCGAGCGGGGAGTTTGCCACCCGCCCGCTATCGTGACCCGAGGGCCCGCGCGCTACGGGATGGACGACAATCTGAACGAGCCGACTCTAAGCGCATAGAGCCGCATCGGCAAGCGTGAATTCCCATGCTGGAAAACCCTGGACAAACCAAAATCTAAGGCCTTAGCATCTGATTATCGACCCGATGATCAGCATCAAGGAGGTGGCTGCCATGGCCCCCACATCAGCAAGACCCCGCAAGGTGACCTTGGCGGATGTCGCCCGCTACACCGGGGTGAGCACGGCCGTGGTCAGCTACGTCATCAACGACGGTCCTCGGCCGGTCGCCGCCGAAACGGCCCTGCGCGTTCGTGAGGCGATCGACGTCCTGGGTTACCGCCCCAACACCAGCGCACGAGCCCTGATGACGGGATCGACGGGCATCGTCGGCCTGATCCATCCGGGCACCTCCAACCCGTTCTTCGGTGAGTACGGAGACGCCTTTTACAAGGTCGCGACCGAGGCGGGCGTGGCGTTACTCACCGCCACCTCGGCCGGGCGGGCCGACACCGAGCGCGCGCTTATCGAAAGCCTCGCCAGCCGCAACGTCGACGGCATCATCAGTGTCACGAGCATGACGAAGGCGGACATTTCGGGAATCCGAAACCCACGGATCCCGCTGCTGTTCGTCAACTGCCCCTTCCCCATCCCGGGCTATCAGACGATCGGACCCAACGCGATTGACGGGTCGTTGCGGGTCGTGGACCACCTCCTCGCGCATCACGGCCATCGCCAGGTCGCGCTGGTGGCGGGTGGCACCCGGTCGGAGGAGCCTGAGGAACGGCAGTTGGGGTGGCTGGAAGCCCACCGCCGCTTGGGTCTGGCGGCTGGGCCTGTCGTCCGGACGTCGTACACGGCCGACGGCGGGTATGACGCCATCGGATCTCTGTTGGACCCACCCGAACGACCGTCCGCGGTGTTCGTCACCTCGGATCTGCAGGCGTTCGGCGCCCTGCACGCCATCCACGACCGGGGTCTGCGGATCCCCGACGACATCGCTGTGGTGAGCTTCGACGGAACGGAGGCGTCAGCGCACACCTGGCCGCCGCTGACCGTTGCCCAACAGCCGCTCCACTCCATGGCGGCTGCCGGCGTCGCGGGAGTCATGAGTGACGCTGCTCCCACCCACACGCTGATCGACATGAACCTCGTGCTCCGACGCTCGTGCGGGTGCGAACCCCCTTAGTCCATGCCCTGACCTGACACCGTCGTCACCGAATCCCTGCGAAGAGCGGCCGTTCCGGTTCGCGTGATCTCGCCCTTCGTGCAGCGTTCCGGCGCCACGGATCCCAGGAGCACCAGCTCCCCCTTTGGCCTCATCGGCCACCCCCCTTAGCCCTGGCCTGCCCAAAAGCACGCCTGTGGACGTTTTCACACAACCCATTCAGGAGGACACATGTCCAACAAGATGACATTGCGGGCCGGTGCCCTACTGGCAGCTGCCGCGCTGCTGGTGACCGGTTGCAGCGGTTCCAAGAGCACAAGCAGTTCGAGCGCGGCGGCCGGAAAGGCCACTGGCGAGATCAAGATCTGGGGCCACCAAGGTGAGCAGGGCGAAGTCACCGCCTTGCAGACGGCGGTCTCCACGTTCAACTCGTCGCAGTCCGACATCAAGGCGACCCTTCAACTGATTCCGTCCGCCGACTACACCAAGACCGTGAGCGCGACCAAAGCCGCCGACCTCCCCGACGTCCTCGAATACGACGGGCCACTCATGGCGTCCTTCGTGTACGACGGCAAACTCGCCACGGTCACCGGCAACGTCGCCCAAGCCACGGTGGACAACCAGTCAGAGGCCACTAAGGCGCAGAACACCTACTCGGACTCGAAGCTCTACGGCGTCTCGATGTACGACTCGGGTCTCGGCATCTACGGCAACAAGAAGCTGTTGGACGCCGCCGGCATCACCTACCCCAAGGGCATCGACGACGCGTGGACGGCCGATCAGTTCCAGGCGGCGCTGGCCAAGCTCGCCCCGTTGGACGCCGACAAGAAGGTGCTCGACATCAAGGAGAACTATGGCGGCGAATGGCCGACCTACGGCTACCTGCCGATCGTGAACTCGACGGGCAATCTCGTCATGAAAGACGGTAAGGCTCTCGGCAGCCTTGACTCCGCTCCCGTCGTGAAGGCCGTTCAGCAGTTCGCCAGCTGGCGGACGTACGTCGATCCAAACAGCGACGACAAGGCGTTTGTGGACGGTCGCGTGGCGCTCAGCTGGGTCGGGCACTGGAACTACAACACCTACGCCAAGGCCATTGGCTCCGACCTCGTGGTCATGCCCCTGCCTGATTTCGGGGCTGGCACCAAGAGCGGCCAGGGTTCGTGGGCCTGGGGCATCGGCGGCGGCAGCAAGAACCAGTTGGCTGCTGGCGCGTTCCTCGACTACCTGATGAACGACACCAACGTGAAGGCGATGTCGGACTCGAACGCCGCACCTCCCGGAACCAAGACCGTGCTGTCGACGAGCCCCCTCTACAAGAAGGGTGGACCCCTTCAGTTGTTCGCCGA
Source organism: Micropruina sp. (assembly GCA_016716635.1). GTDB lineage: Bacteria > Actinomycetota > Actinomycetes > Propionibacteriales > Propionibacteriaceae > JADJVZ01. The sequence goes on along the minus strand of JADJVZ010000013.1, from coordinate 347,228 downwards.
CCAGGGCACCAAGACCTGCGGATCCAACGTTCCGACGAAGGCCTGCGTGGACACACCTCGTCCGATCACGCCCGGTTACCCCGTCATCAGCCAGCAGTTCTCGCAGGCCTTCTTGAACATCTACAAGGGTGGCGACGCTCAGGCCGAGCTGACTAAGGCAGCGAAGGCGATCGATCAGAACTTCACCGACAACAGCGGCTACAAGTCCTAGTCGACGCAGCGGGCCGCCAGCTCTCATTGCGCTCCTGGGCTGGCGACCCGCCCCAACCCTTTCCGCATTCGCACTGGAGGTGCACATGGACACCAAATCCCCGGCACGCGTGACGTCCCCCCCGACGAAACGCAAGGCCACGCCCCGGCGGGACACCGTCCCAGCTCTGCTCATGATTACCCCGGCGATGCTCGGATTGCTCCTCGGTGTTGTCTTGCCCTTCCTGGCAGCCGGCTGGCTATCCCTGAACAACATCCGCCTCAACTCACCCCGTCCGGCTGTCTGGTTCGGCCTCGAACAGTACGCGCGCGTGCTGACCGACCCCGAGTTCTACCGCGGGCTTGGAAACAACTTCCTGTTCGCGGTGATCGTCGTCCCGCTGCAGACCGCGCTCGCCCTGGCCTTGGCGATGATGCTGAACCAGCCGCTGCGTGGGATGAAGGTCTTCCGGACGTTCTTCTTCATGCCCGTGGTGTTTCCAATGGCGCTCGTCTCCGTCATCTGGAAGCTCATGTATTCGCGAGACGACCTGGGCCTTCTCAACGCGTTGCTGCACTGGATCTCGTTTGGTGCCATCGCGCCCATCGACTGGCTTGGCAGCAGCTCGACGGCGATGCTGTCGATCATCATCATGTCGATTTGGCAAGGGGTCGGTTTTCAGATGATCATCCTGCTTGCTGGCCTTCAAGGAATCCCTACCAGCCTTTATGAGGCAGCCCGGATTGATAAGGCCAGCTGGTGGCAGCAGGTGCTCAACGTGACGATTCCGGGGCTGCGCAACACGCTGATCTTCGTCGTCATGGTCACCACCATCTTCTCTTTCCGGTTGTTCGACCAGATTTACATCCTCACCCAGGGTGGTCCGAATAGCGCGACAACCACCGTCATGTATCAGGCGGTGACGAGTGCCTTCACGGAGAACAACGTAGGGCGTGGATCCGCGATCACCGTGGTGTTCTTCGTCATCGTCCTCGCCATCACGATCGTCCAGCGCCGCGTCCTACGAGAGGAGCGTGAGGTCTGATGACCGCCACGACCGTCCGCCCCGCTGAGGCGACCCCCACCCAGCCTCGTTTCACCAAGCGCCAACGCACCGATCTGCTGTGCAAGACCGTCAACTACGTGGTCATGACAGCGGTGACCCTGTTCTTCATCGCCCCCATCGTCTACATGTTCATCGGGAGCTTTAAGCCGGCTAACAAGGTGCTCAACGGCCTTGGCGGTTTCATGCCAGAGAGCATGTCCTTTGATAACTACCTCGGCGTCTTCGCCCGGTTCAACAGCGAGGCGACGGGCTACTTCCAGGACTTCTACCTCACCTCGACCATCGTGTCGACGGCGGTCGTCCTGGGGGGCCTCGTGGTCAACTCGATGGCGGCCTACGCTCTCGCGCGGCTCGATTGGCGGGGTCGCGACGGGGTGCTCCTCGGCGTGATCCTGCTGGTGATCGTCCCCTTCGAGGCCATCGCCGTGCCGCTGTACTACCTGCTGAACGACCACCGGAACACCTACTACGTCCAGTTCCTGCCGTTCATCGCCAACTCGTTGTCGATCTACCTCTTCTACACGTTCTTCATCGGGCTCCCGAAGGAACTGGACGAAGCCGCCCGCATGGACGGCGCTGGTCCCTGGAAGACGTTTGCCTTGGTGATCGTCCCCATGTCGAAGCCCGTCTTCGCCTCGGTCTCGATTCTTACTTTCCTGTCCTCGTGGGGATCCTTCCTCTGGCCGGTGATGATGGTCGACCAGCCTGCCTACCGTCCCTTGCCTCTGGAGATCTCGGTCTTCCAAGGCCAGCCCCCCACCGACTGGGGCCAGATCTTCGCCTTCGGCGTGATGTTGGTCCTCCCGCTGCTGGTGGTCTTCCTGCTGTTCCAGCGCTGGTTCGTCCAAAGCGTCGCCTCCTCCGGCGTGAAGGGCTGAGCAGGCCTCAACGCTCAAGGGCCGCCCCGACTCACGTCGGGACGGCCTTTGTTGCTGGTAACCCGGTCCCGCTGGCCGCCATGAGTCGCTATGTCGACAGCGACGCGGGTGGGCACGGGGCGCCCTCAGCCTGCTCAGATTGAGCGCAACCTGCCCGCAAGTTCCCGTCCGCTCGTGATTCCCTACCTTCGGCTGGCTGTTCCTCGGGCTCACTAGGCCATCACAACGGAACTGAGTCGGTCGACGACCAACGCACCCCGCCCGTGAGCGCAAGAGGCCTGTGACGTTTTCGTCGAGCGACGCAGATTCGTCGTTGGGCGGTCCCGTCCCTCCTCGGTCCACGACTTAAGTAGTTGATTCTTCAGGCACTTGGCACGTGCACCCCAGACCTCACGTCGTTCTGTAGATAATTCGAGGCCCACCTGGTCACCCGGACGGCTCGGCCATAAGGACGACCACACCACCCGGCTCGGAATCTCAGACTCGAGTACTCGTGGCGGAACTTCGTCATCCAGCAGGTCCGTTCACCTCCACGACCAGCACCGAAGCCTCCCGCACTCGATGAAGTCACTGACGTGGCCCGAGTCGTCTAGGGGACGACTTCCCGGTCGGCGTACTAGGAGTGGCCAACCGAACCGTATGGTGTCCCAGTGACCACCTGGGTGCTGGAACACGACGTGTTCTCCGACGGCGACGAAGCCTTGTCCGCCGCGGTCCAAAGCGCGGGCGCTCGAGTTTTGGCCTGGAAGGACGACTGGTGGATCACCGGCCGATGGCCGAAACTATTGGGCGAACGCGTGGTCTTTCATGGATCACTGGCCAACGCAGACCGCATCGCGCGGGAGTTGCCTTGGTCGCCCGGAGCGTTCTGCTCAACTTCACGATTCGAATGCAGCGCTTGGTGGCCGTCCCTCGCCGCGCGCCTCGTCTCACCAACCCGTGTCATCACCACAGTCGCCGCCCTGGTGAGCGATGGGCCTCCACCCGAGTTTGGAGACCGTGTTTTCGTTCGGCCCGACAGTCCGCTCAAGCCCTTCAGTGGAAGGGTCTTGGGTCGCGGGGACATCACGCTAGCGTCGCTCGACCACGGGTACTACTACGACGACGAGGCTCTACCGATCGTTGTCACCCCGGCGGTCACGATCGGATCAGAGTGGCGGTTCGTTGTCGTAGCCGACCGGGTGGTCGCGGGCAGCGCCTACACAGCTGACGGTCGATCAGCAGGCTCTGCTGTCTCCACCACGAGCCCGGCCTGGCGTTACGCCGCCGAGGTAGTTGCTGAAGTCATCCCGCCCGACCCGGTTTTCATCGTGGACGTGTGCGAGGTCGGGGGTGAGGTCCGCGTCCTTGAGATGAATCCCTTCAGTGGCGCGGATCTCTACGGTTGCGATCGGCAGGCGGTCGTCGACGCGGTTCAGGACTTGCTGGATTAGCACGCCCGCGCGACGTCCGTCGTCCTCCTCGTCCAAGCGGGCGCCGAGCCGGCTCGTCGGCTCTATCGAAGGCACGGTTTCCTCGAGACCTGCCGCTCCGAACCCATGCGTGGTGGTGATTTCCTGCTGCTCCTCGAGATGGAACTGAGCCTGCTGAGGCCTGCCGATCGTTCGTGATTCATGGCGTTAGCCCTCGGCTCCCTTAACGAGGTCGAACAACGATCACGACAAATCTGCGTCGGTCGACGACCAAGGCACCTCCCACGTGAGCGCGGACGCTCGGTGCCGTTTGCGTTGACTGACGCAGATTTGTCGTTTCGCGAACTCAGCCGCGTCGCCCGAGGCCCCCAAACGGCTACTCGGCCTTGAACTCGAGGGTCTCCTGCAGCCAGGACTGCCAGGCAGGCTGTTCGCGCTGGACGTACTCTGCGGCGTCGGCGGAGAACAGGGACGCTCGCACGCTGGCCATCGCCGCGTCCTCGCCCATGGCGTGGGTGTAGACGCTGAGCAACCCGGGCACCGGGGCGAAAAGCCGGATCAGCGCCTGGTTCTCACCGATTCGTTCGACGGTGCCGCTCATCCCACGCACCTCGATCATGTCGCCCTCGGCGCCGAGGCCCAGCGAGTCCCGCAGGGTTGACCACAGCGCGGCCGCGTCGCCGGGATGGAGGGTGGACGCCTCCAACGGCGTGGCTGCCTGCCCGGGGAAGTGCGCCAGGTACAGGCGCAGGTTGTCGAAGAACGGCAGCCAGTTGGTGCCCATGTCGTCCCAGAACTCCGATTCCCAGTCGGCGCCGCGGCCGAAACCGCTGCTGGTGACGTGGACGACACATCCGTCCCCGGCCCTCTCCTCGACCCGAAACTCGGACGTCAGCGGGCTGAGTTCGTCCGGCTCCCTACCCATCATCGCCGCCCAATCCTCCTGATACACGAGGCGGCGAGGGGGTTCCCAAGCGATGATGTGGCCGTCGGACCCCATCTCGGGACCCATCGAAAAATGCAGGGCGCCGCCAACGCATTCCTCCAGTTCCGTCGACAGGAACCAGGCGCTCATGCCCTTGGCTGTCGCCACAGCGTCCCAGACCTGCTCGACGGTTCCGGGAACCTCGACGCTGAACTCGAGCCGGTACGGGACGTCGGGTGTCGTGCTCATGCGGTCTCCTCGGACGGTGTTCCGGCGACGATCAGTCGTGCCGGCACTGTGGTCGTCATGGTAGCCAGCGTCTGGCTCGGACGTCCGTGTTGTCAGTCGGGAGCCACGTTGACCTGGACCGTTCTGCCGACCAGCAACGTCAGTGTGAATACCAGGCCGGCATCATCGAACCATGGCAATGACCTTGCGGCTGGCTCCCGATAACGAGCACCCGTTGGCCTTGTTGGCTGAGGCTGGCCATCCGGTGAAGAACGGCGACCGTTCAGACGTGGAGACTTCGGAGGACGCTCCAAGTCCACTGTGATCGAATGACCTGAATTCCAAGTCCAAGGCCACCGCAGTTGGACCGTCGCAGGCACGCTCCAACTCTGGCCTACGCACGGGTTGGACCGAATCCTGCCTCACCGGCTCGGCGGCGAACCGTTGACACGGCAAGACGGTGGCCATCGCTGACCGCCTTCGGCCCACATATTTCCAACTAACCAGCCTGTTTACTTGGAATATGGCCCGCTCATTCCAACTAGAATCGGGGTTCGCTTGTTAAGATGCGACGGTGGATCCCGCCAAGTTCAACTCCAGCCTCTTCGGTACCGTTCAGCGTGAACCCGGGAAGAAGTGGGCGTTCCACTATTTTCGTCCGGCACCCATCCCTCGTGAACTCGAACTCGCTCCCCGCACGGTGAAGCTTCTCTCCGGAGCGGACGCTGCGGTCGGACAGTTGGAGGGGCTTTGCCAATTGGTTCACGACCCTGACCTGCTCGTGGGTCCGTCGCTTCGCAGAGAAGCGGTCGCTAGCTCCCGCATTGAAGGCACCCAGGCGTCCTTGTCCGATCTGCTGCAAGCAGAAGCCGCTGAGGGTGAGCGTCCGTCGGAGGATGTGGCCGAAGTGGAGCGTTACCTGGCCGCCACGAGACACGGTTACCAATCGATCCGGACTCTTCCCATCTCGCAGAGGCTTCTCAAGGAACTGCATGGCATCTTGCTGGAAGGGGTGCGGGGTGCCGAGAAACTCCCCGGGGAACTCCGCCGGTCACCAGTCTGGATCGGCGCAACACACGACAACCCCGACTCTGCGGTCTTCGTCCCGCCCCTGCCCGACGAGGTTCCCAATGCCTTAGCCGACTGGGAGGACTTCGTGAACACCCCCGGCGATCTCCCAACGCTGATCCGCTGTGGTCTGATGCACTACCAGTTCGAGACCATCCACCCGTTCTTAGACGGGAACGGACGCATCGGCCGACTGCTCATCAACCTCATGCTGGCCGAAGAGGGGCGTCTCTCGAGGCCGTTGCTGTACGTATCTGGATACTTCGAGTCCCATCGCAGTGAGTACTACCACCGGCTGCAGATGGTCAGGGAGGCGGGGCAGATTCAGGAGTGGCTTCAGTTCTTCCTGCAGGCAGTGAAGGACCAAGCTGCCGACGCCAATACTCGGTCGATCCAACTCATTCAGATTCGGGAGCGCTACCTCGCGGACGGCGCCGCCTCCCGATCCCGGCTCCCGATGCTCGCCAATTTTCTGTTTGCCAACCCGTTTGTGACAGTCAAGTCAGTCCAACGCCTAAGTGGCCTCACCAACCAAGGAGCTCGCAATCTCATTGCTAAGGCCGTCCAGCGCGGCTGGCTCACTGAAGTTGGCAGCATCGGCAGGGGCGGGCGCACATACTGGGTTGCACACGAGATCTTCCAGGTGATCGACGCGCCCATGGCTTACTCGAGCTATCACCACCACCCCGACGGCGCGGCATTCGACCAGAACACACGACACTAACTGCGGCAAGGGAGGTCAGTCATTCGCCCGCTTTGGCCCGACTCGCCTCATCGCCTTCGGTTTGAGGGGCGCCTGGGCCTCCTGCGGCTCGTCCAAGAGCTGGCCAACTCAACTTCCACGCGTTCGGACACACTCGAGTGCCTGAGGACCATTCCACTCTCAGCAAGCTCGCCGGGCATGCTGAGAGTGGATTGACAGGTCAGCCGCTGATGCAGGTCCTGTCGCCTTGGCCGCCACCCGATCGGTTGCCCGCACCGGTCCCGGCCCCCATGCCGTTGCGGTGGGTGGCCGCGGAGTCGGACGCTTGCCCGCGCATATCCGTCTCCGTATGCGTCACGCCGTTCGCGGCGTCGGTGAAGGCACTCAGGTGCTTCTCGGAACCGTTGAGGAGCATGGTGAAGACCCGGTCGACGTCCGCCTGGGTCGCGTCGGACGCACCCTTCTTGACGTCAGCGATGTCGCGCGTCTCGACGGCGATGCCGACCTTGTACGCCTCGGCGAGCGAGATCTTCGACTGGGCGAGGAGCGTGTCGTACAGGCTTTGGAGCGCGGGGTTCGCGTACTGCCCGGCGGGCTGTCCGCTGGCAGGATCCGCGAGGCCGTAGCGCTCCAAGAGCACGCCGACGGCGTCGAAGTGCCGCTGCTCGCTGTTGACGATGGTGCTGAACGGCAGGGCGTCCCCGTACTGCGCGGCGATGGCGGCGTACAGGTCGCGGGCCAGCCGCTCCTCGTCGCGGACGAAGACCAGGTCGGACGCAGTCGCGGCGCTCAGCGTCGAGGTGGCGGGGGCCGTGGCGGCCGGACGATTGGGGGTGGGGTTTCCGGGACCCGCGGCGACCGCCGTCCAGGCTCCTCCGGCCAGGAGGAGGCCGCCGATTCCGATGCCCGCGAGACGCAGGATGTGCTTGTTCATGTCAAGCTCCCTTCAAGTTGTTAGCTCAAGTCTTCGTCTCCCAGATGAAGGGTCCCGGTGGCGAAGTGTGAAGCCTGCGTGATGAGTCGGCTCGCCCGCGGTGGCTCGCTCAGCCGAAGGTCGCGGTGAAGGTGGCGCCGCGTCCGGGGCCGGACGAGGAGGCGGTCAGCGACCCGCCCATCGCGCGCATGTAGGCGCGGGCGACGGTGAGGCCGATCCCGGATCCCTCGGACGTGCCTGCCGGACCGGGCACCCGATAGAAGCGCTCGAACACGCGCTCCACGTCAGCCGGCGCGAGCCCGACGCCGGTGTCGGTGACGGCGAGGGACGCCGACGACCCCGCCCTGGTTCCGGTCACGGTGATCGATCCGCCGCGCGGGGTCGCCCGGATCGCGTTCCCGACCAGGTTCGTCAGCACCTGGACCGCGCGGTCGGCGTCCGCGGTCACCGTCCCCGCCCCCGGCACGGCGACCAGGGTGAGCCCGGCGTCGTCCGCCTGCGACCGCAGTCGCGCGACCAGGTCGGCGGCGACGGCGTCCAGGTCGACGGTGCCGGGAGCGAGCACCAGGCGTCCCTCTTCGGCTCGCGACAGGGACGATAAGTCTTCGCTCAGGCGACGCAGCCTTCGGACCTCAACGCTGACCTGCCCCAGCTGTTCGGGTTCGGTGGGCAGGACGCCGTCGATCATGCCCTCGACGTAGCCGTCGATGATGGTGAGCGGCGTGCGCATTTCGTGGGCCACTTCTCCCAACAGCCTCAGGCGGCGGGTCTCGGTGGCTCCCAGCTCGGCACCGAGGGCGTTGACGTCGGTGACCAACGAGGCAAGTTCGGTCTCGCGCGGCACCGGCACCTGGTGGGCGTAGTTACCGCGGGCCAGCTCGCCGACGGCCGTGCCGACGCGTCCGAGCGGCCTCAGCAGTTGCCGCGCCGCCACAACGCCCAGCACGGCCGCCAGCAATGCCCCGGTCAGCGTCCCAACAACAAGTGAGTTCGTGATCGCCGCCGCGAAGGACGCCCGAAGCGCCGGCCCGTTGCCCGTGCCGACCCCGCCCGGACCGGCTCCCATATGCAGCTGCTGGTCGAACATCGCAGGGGCCAGGACGACGACGACGGCGAACGTGACAAGCCCGCCGACCACGGCGACAAGCAGGTGTGACAAGGCGAAACGCGCGGCGAGGCGGTTCATACCGGGTCCCTCAGGAACTTGTAGCCGACGCCTCTGACCGTGCCGATGATGGTCGGTGCGCCCGCGTCGTCGCCAAGCGTCCGACGGAGGTTGCGGACGTGGACGTCCACCACCCGTTCGTCGCCGAAGAACGAATAGCCCCACACGCGTTCCAGCAGTTGAGCGCGTGAGAACACACGTCCGGGGGCGGACGCGAGCGCGGCGAGCAGGTCGAACTCGAGGGCCGACAGCTCGACCGGACCCGCGTCGTTGGTCACCTCGCGGCGCTCCGCATCGATTGTCAGCCCGGCGAACCTCAACGCCTGGGAGGCGGCCTCGGCCTCTGGTGAGGCTGGGCCGGCGGCGTCCCGTCCGCGGCGCAGGACAGCACGGACGCGCGCCACGACCTCCCGCGGGCTGAAGGGCTTGGTCACGTAGTCGTCGGCGCCGACGCTGAGCCCGACGAGCAGATCCACCTCATCGACCCGCGCCGTGACCATCACCACGTAGACCTGCGACGTGACGCGGATCCGGCGCAGCACCTCGAGCCCGTCGATGTCGGGCAGGCCCACGTCGAGCAGGACGAGATCATGCTGATGGACGCCGAACAGCCGCAGCGCCTCCGCCCCCGTTTCCGCCTCGTCGATGGCGAAACCCTCGCGTTCGAGGTAGGCCCTCAGGACCACCCGAATCTGGGGCTCGTCGTCCACGATCAGGATTCTCGTCATGGATGCATTCTTCTCCTCGGACGCTGCGGCTGGCTCGGACTGCGCGTTCACTTCAGGCGCGCGACGGCGTCACGGACGGCCTGGATCTCGAATCCCGCGACGGTGGAGGTGAGATCTTTCAGCGTGGCGTCCACGTTGACGTCCGCGGGCAGGCCGCATTCGTGGGCAAGCCGCGCCACGTCCAGGCCGTAAGTCGCCGCGACCTGCCGCAGGGTTGTCGATCCACGGATCGCTTGCGCGTCCGACGCCGTTGGCGTCCCCTGAGGTGTCGCCGTCCCGCTTGGGGAGGGAGTCGGTGCAGCGGTCGGGGATGTGGTCGGTGTGGCTGTCGAGGTCGCAGTTGGGGTCGCGGACGCCTGTCCTGGGACGGTTCCGCGCGCGGCCAGCAGGGCGCGCACTTGCTCCTTGAACGCGGTCAACTCGAAGCCCGGGACGAGCGTCTCGACGTCCTTGAACGCCGTGGCCCCCTTGACGAGGGTCGGCTTGTCCGGGCTGATGAGGCCTGCCAGATCGGCGACGGTGAGGCCGACTCCTTCGGCGGCCTGCTGCAGGGTCATCCAGCCTTTGACGTCGTCGACCGTGAGCGGCTGACCGGCAACAACCGCCTCGCGTCTGGTGGTCACCCAGGCGCCGGTGGCCTGCGCGATGCCGACACCACCCATCAACACGGCCACGAACAGGACGGGCATGATCCAGAGGCGTTTCATGAGGGCACCTTCGTCCCGGAACGACGGGGAGCGGACGCCACCTCGACGTCCTTGCGGAGCGGCATCCCAAGCACTACGGGACCGTCGAACTTCAGGGCGCCCTTGACCGGGCAGGCTGCGACACAGTCCAGGCAACCGATGCAATCGGTGCTGGCCAGCGGCGCCGCGTTGCTCGGCTCGATGCCGACCGGGCACGGACGATCACACAGCGTGCAATCGGTGCACGCGTTGCTGGAGCGCCGGATCCGGAACACGCTGAGATGACCGACGACAGCGAAGGTGGCGCCCAGCGGGCAGAGATACCGACACCAGAAACGGTCGACCACCAACGACGCGCCCAGGATCAGCGCGAGGATCGTCAGGGGCACCCACATCGCCGCCAGGTCGAACTCGAACAGCCAGTGGAAGCTGAACAGCGTGAGGTAGGGATCGAACCCGGCGAACCACAACTTCGCCGACGTCACGCTGAAGTACAGGACGATCGCCAGCACGACAAACCGGCCCCAACGCAGCCCACGATCCAGCGACGCCGGCAGGGTGACGGTCGGCAAGTGCAGCCTGCGCCGAACCCAGGTCAGGGCGTCCTGCACCGCCCCGAACGGACACACCCACCCGCAGAACAGATTGCCGACCAGCAGCGTCGCGATCAGCACCACCAGCGCCAGAATCAGGTTCGACGGGTGGATCTTGCTGATCAACTCCCCCGTCGTGATCCAGGTGATGAGCGTCTCGACGCCCCCGAACGGACACAAGGCGTCCACCGACGGGGCGTCCACCTTCACAAGTTGATGCCGGACTCCCGCGGTCACGATCAGCGCGACGAACGCCAGCTGCACGAACCCCCTCGAGATCCGAAGCCGCTTCATCCCGCGCAGGCGCAGTTGCGCCCGCGTCGGTCCCATTCGTCGCGGCGCCTTGTGCTCAGTCATGGTGCTTCTCCTTCGCCCACCAGCCTGGCGAGCGTCCGTTAAGGCTCCGTGAAGCCCCCGTGATGAGCCCGTGGAGTGTTGCGGCTTCGCCCCGGACGCCGCGGCTGGCTCAAGGGCCCTTCAGAAGTGGTCCCGTGTGGAAGCTGTACCGGCCCTTGGCCGACCATCCGGACGAGGTGATCCGTCCGCGCTGACCTCTCCCACCCCTGGAAGGTCGCTCCATGTCCGCGGCGATAGAAGACACCTGGTTCCTCATCAAGGCCATGCCAGACCCATCGGGATTGACGATGAATTGGCGGGAGAGTTGGCTTTCCACGTGGAGATGAACCAGGACGATGAACCTGCCGACGAGCTGGAGGACGCGGTTGCGATCGCGGACGCATTTGAGGTCGCATTCGGCCAGATCTACCTGCGCTTCCACCGACGAGACGGGAAACGTTCGGAGTTGAGCGGCGCCAGCCGGGCGGTACTCACCCACCTTTCGCTCGCTGGCCCGCTGACGGTGGGGGAAATGTCCGATCACCTCGACCGCGCGCAATCTGTCGTCAGCGAGATCGTCTCCGGGCTCGAGGCGAAGGGCTTATTAGCCCGGGAGAAGGACCCGGCCAACCGGCGCCGGACCCTCGTGTGGCTCACCGACGGCGGACTGGCTTTGCTCGCCGCGGACCGACGGGTCCTTTCCGTCGAGTTGCTCGCCGATTCCGTCGCCGAGCTGCCCCGAGCAGATCGGGTCGCGTTACTCCGCGGCATCCAAGCCCTGCTCGCCACCGAACCACGCACATCCGTGCGCCAACAAATGAAGGAGAACAATCATGAGCGACAGCCACAACTGCGAGTCCTGCGGGATGCCGATTGAGTCGGGTCAGTACTGCGAGCACTGCACGGACGCCAACGGTCGACTGCAGCCGTTTGAGGAGCGTTTCGAGCGCATGGTCGGCTGGCAGGCGCGCCGCGAACCAAACGCCTCCCGCGCCGACCTCGAAGCGAAGACACTTGCCTACCTCGCGACGATGCCAGCCTGGCGCGATCATCCGCGCGTGGTCGCCGCCAAGGGCTGAAGGTCCTCAAGGGCGCGAGTAGCGCTGCCCCCAAACGGCGCTGCTCGCGGCACGATCCGTGGGCGAGGGGGCGACCAAGCCCCACGGGTTTACCGACGATCAACCGTCCTCGCTACAGCGCCGCGTCCGCTCGTCGGGTGCTGTGGCGCACGACCAATCGAGGGCGAATCGGTTCGAGGAGGGCCTGGTCGGCTGCTTCGTTGAGGAGCACCTCAAGGCAGCGGCGACCGAGGGCTCGGAAATCCTGGCGGACCGTTGTCAGCGGGGGGATGAACTGGCTGGAGAACTCGTGATCATCGAAACCGACGACGCTGATGTCGTCCGGCACCCGGACGCCCTCGTCTGCGAAAGCTCGCATCATCCCCAAGGCCATCAGGTCTGAGGCGGCGAAGACCGCATCGGGAAGGCCCTGTCTGAGGAGTTTCCGGCCGGCGTCGTAACCGCTCTGGCCGGTCCATTTGCCGTAAATCGGTTCGGGGGCCTCAAGCCCGTGCGCAAGCAGTTCGTCCCGCCAACCCTCAAGGCGGACGCTGCCGTCCAGCCAGTCTTGATTGCCTGCCAGGTGGACGATTCTCCGGTGCCCGAGTCGGACGAGGTGCCGCGTGGCGAGACGCGCACCCAGGCGTTGATCCTCGGAGACCACGCGCACCCCCTGTGACGGGGTGGGGTCGGGAGCCAACAAGACGATGGGCAGCCCCCTGGCCCAGCTGAACGACTCCGCCACCTCGCGGGTCAACGCAGCCTCTCCCCGGAGGGGGGCGATCACGACGATGCCGTCCACGAATGCGTCGGCGAACGTTTCAAGCGTGGAAGCGAGCGAGCCGAAGGAGTCGCGGGGCGTCACCTGCAGCAGGACCGAATACCCCGCCCGTCTTGCCGCCTCCTCAACGCCGTGCAGCGCGCCGATCGGACCGTAGCGCCACGATCCGTCCGAGACGACACCGATAGCCCCGGCGCGGGAGGTGACCAGCGCCCGTGCCGCCCCGTTGCGGCGGTAGCCCGTCTCGGCGATGGCGGCCAGCACCCGTTCTCTCGTGACGGGGCTGACGTGCGCGCTCTCGTTGAGTACCCGCGAGACCGTCTGGTACGAGCAGCCGGCCAAGCGCGCCACATCGTGAAGGCTCGGTCGCCTTGCCCCTTCGGATGACTGCACAGGGGGAGCGTAGACCATCGCACCCTTGACAGGCCCCATGTCAACGTTCACACTCAACGCATGCGAACGTTCACATTTCGTGGATGAACGCAGGACCGGAGGCCGGACTCGAAGCAGAGCCCCCCCATCCGGATCCCCTTCACACAACCTCATGAACCGACGAAGGAGTGTCATGAAGACCAAGAACTGGGCCGTCTCTGCGGGGGTCGCCGTGATCGCGCTGTGCCTGACCGTGACGGGATGCAGTGCCGGTGGCACGGCGCCGAATACGAACACCAACGGGGTGTCGGCCAAGGCGGACGCAGCGCTGAAGGAAATCCAAGGCAAGGTGCTCAGCAAGGGCCCTCACGGCGAGGTTCCGGCGTCCCGGAACACGGTCGCGCTGACCGAGGCCGAAGTCACGCAGATCAAGGCCAAGGGCGCGACTGCCGCCATCGTCATGCACTACGCGGGTAACGACTGGGCCACGGCCCAGGTGAACGGGCTCAAGGCTGAGTTCGCCCGATTGGGTATCGAGGTTGTCGCCGTGACCGACGCCAACTTCAAGCCCGATCAGCAGGTCTCCAACATCGAGACGGTCCTCGCCAAGAAGCCGAGCATCATCGTCTCCATCCCGACCGACCCCGTCGCGACGGCGGCGGCGTACAAGAGTGCCTCCGCGGCCGGCGTGAAGCTCGTCTTCATGGACAACGTTCCGAATGGCCTCGTCGCCGGGACCGATTACGAGTCCGTGGTCTCGGCCGATAACTACGGCAACGGCGTGGTTTCGGCCCACCTGATGGCCAAGTCACTGGGCGGAACGGGAAAGATCGGCGTGATCTTCCACGAGGCTGACTTCTTCGTCACCAAGCAGCGCTACCAGGGGTTCACCGAGACGATCGCGAAGGACTACCCCGACATCAAGATCGTGAAGTCTCAGGGCATCGCCGGTCCCGACTTCGCCGGGGATGCGCAGAAGGTCGCGGACGCGATGCTGAGCCAAAACCCAGACTTGAGCGGGATCTGGGCGGTCTGGGACGTGCCCGCCGAAGGTGTGATGGCGGCGGCCCGTGCGGCCGGTCGCAACGATCTCAAGATCGCGACCGAAGATCTCGGGACGAACGTGGCGATCGCGCTTGCGCAGAACCAGCTCATCGTGGGTCTCGGCGCCCAGCAGCCCTACCAGCAGGGCGTCACTGAAGCGGACATCGCCGCCGGCGCGCTGATCGGCAAGAAGGCCCCGGCCTACGTCGCTTTGAACGCCTTGCCCGTCGATCACAGCAACGTCCTCGAGGCCTGGAAGCAGGTCTACAACACCGAACCGCCGGCCGACCTGCAGAAGGCGTTCGTGAAATGACCTCGATTCACAACGGTGGCGCCGAGGGGAGGCCGCCCTCGGCGCCGTCCCCCTCGATTCCCGCGGTTCGCATGGTCGGAATCAGCAAGTCCTTCAACACCGTGACGGTGCTCGAGAACGTCGACTTCGACGTGCTCCCCGGAGAGGTTCATGCCCTCGCGGGAGGCAATGGAGCTGGCAAGTCCACCCTGATGAAGATCCTCCAAGGCGTGTACTCCAAGGATGCGGGCTCGATCGAAGTGGGGGGCGAGCCCACGTCGTACAACTCCATCCACGAGGCCAAGGCTGCAGGCATCGGCATGGTCTTCCAAGAGTTCAGCCTGATTTCGACACTGACGGTTGCGCAAAATGTGTTCCTGAATGCCGAACCCCTCAAGGGCACGCTCATCGACGACAAGGTCATGGTGGAAAAGGCCCAGGCCATCTTCGAACGGATGCAGACCCCGGTGGATCCTGAGGGTCACTTGGACACCATGAGCACCGCCTATTGGCAGCTCACCGAAATCGCCAAGGCGCTCAGTGAGAACGCCCGTGTTCTGATCATGGACGAACCCACCGCGTCCCTGGCCCGGCACGAGGCCAAGGCCCTGTTCGAGCTGATCGGACGGCTTAAGGCGGACGGCATCGCGATCATCTACATCTCCCATCGCATGGAGGAGGTGTTCGAGATCGCCGACCGGATCACCATCCTCCGCAACGGGGTTCGCCTGCTTACAAAGCCGCTGAACGAGATCACCCCGGCCCAAATCGTGGAGGGCATCGTCGGAAAAGCAGTCGAGGTCTCGGCCGCATCCGTGAACGCCGACGAGAATGCACCAATCGTGCTGCAGGCGAGCGGCCTAGCCTCCAGCAACGGCGTGCACGACCTGGACTTGACGCTTCGCGCCGGACAGGTGGTGGGCCTTGCCGGCCTGATGGGATCGGGGCGCAGCGAGCTGGCTCGGGCCTTGTACGGCATCGACAAGATCACCGGTGGATCGGTGTCGGTGGACGGCAGCGTCGTAGCGATCGGATCACCGCAAGAGGCGCTCGCCCACGGGATTTGCCTCATTCCCGAGGATCGTCGTCTGCAAGGGCTGATCCTTGATCACTCGGTCGCCAACAATCTCGTCCTCCCCCACCTCGACGCGGTGACCAAGGGCCCGTTTGTCGACGAGCGGGCAGTTTCCTCCCTGGTCTCCCGCCTCATCGACGCTTTCGCAATCAAGGTGGCCGACCCGTCCGCCCCCGCCAAGCTGCTGTCGGGGGGCAATCAACAAAAGATCGTGATCGGCAAGTGGATGAGCCGTGATCCGCGCGTCCTGATCATGGACGAGCCCACCGCGGGCGTCGACATCGGCACCAAGGCGGAAATTATCGCGACCGTGAGGGCGCACGCCGAGAGCGGCATGGCGGTGTTGGTGATCTCGTCGGAGTACTCCGAACTCCTGGCCATGAGCGACCGACTCCTTTTGATGCGCGAC
Organism: Micropruina sp.; assembly: GCA_016716635.1. Lineage (GTDB taxonomy): Bacteria > Actinomycetota > Actinomycetes > Propionibacteriales > Propionibacteriaceae > JADJVZ01. The sequence goes on along the minus strand of JADJVZ010000013.1, from coordinate 331,285 downwards.
TTCACCATCGTGCGCGAAATCGACCGTTTGTCGGTCACCGACGAGCAATCCCTCGAACTAGAAGTGCAAGGAGTGGCAGCATGACCAACCTCATCTCAACCGAGCCCAAGGCAGCCGCGCCACCTGCACGTCGACGCCTCACCCTGGACTGGCGCCGAGACATCATCTACGTCGGGTTCGTCGCCGTCGTGATCGTCTTCGCCTTCCTTCTGCGCGACCAAGGCTTCGTCTCCACGACGAGCGTAATGAACATCCTTCGGCAGACGGCCATCGTCACCGTGGTGGCAGTCGGCATGACCTACGTGATTGCGGCTGCGGAGATCGACCTCTCCGTCGGCTCGGTGGCCGGCCTGGCGTCGGTGGTCACCGCCATGACGGTGTCGCACTTCGGCCTGATACCCGGCATCATCGCCGGCCTGGCCGTGGGGGCCGCGATCGGGGCCGTGAACGGGGCGCTGGTTGCCTTCGTGAAGATCCCGTCATTCCTGGTCACGCTGGCCATGATGGGCATCGCCTTCGGCATCGCGCAGTGGTCCACCGCTTCGGCACCCCAACCGATCCTGGACATGACCTACAACAACATGTTCGGTGGCGGATCGATCGGGCCGATTCCCGTCCTCATCATCTGGATGCTCCTCGCGGTCGTCCTGGGTGCGGTCGTGCTCAAGAAGATGCCGTTCGGACGTCAGGTGTTGGCCACGGGCGCAAACAAGGTCGCCGCGGAGTATTCCGGCATCGCCACCAGGTGGATCCGGTTCAGGGTCATGGTGATCTGCTCCATCGGGGCGGCTCTGGCCGGGATGCTCTACGCCGGACGCCTGCAATCGGGCCGCTTCCAATGGGGCCAAGGCGACGAGATGAACGCTATCGCCGCGGTCATCCTCGGAGGCACCGCGCTCTCCGGCGGACGTGGCTCCGTGGTCGGCACCTTCTTCGGTGCCCTGCTGATGGCGACCATCAACTACGGGCTCATCCTGGGCGGTCTCGACACCAGCCAGCAGCAAATCATCCGCGGAATCATCATCGTCCTCGCAGTCGCGTTGGCGCGCCAAAAGTAACTCACAGATAAGGAATGGAAATGACAAACAGCAATCAACGCCACGTGGTGGTGGGTGATGGGCAGTTCATCGTCGACGGCGAGAGGTACAACCTCTACGGCGGCGCGGTGCACTACTGGCGGCTCGACCGCGGCAAGTGGGACTCGATCCTGGAATCCGTCAAAGGCATGGGTTTCAACATGATCTCGATCTACATGCCCTGGGAGATCCACGAGATCTCCAAAGGGGTGTTCGACTTCTCGGGCAACAAGGACGTCGATGCGTTCTTGACCTTGTGCGAGGAGAAGGGGCTGACGACGGTGGCCCGTCCCGGCCCCCAGATCAACTCGGAACTCACCTGGTTCGGCTACCCCAAGCGGATCCTCGAGAACGACCGGCTCCACGCGCGCAACGCCAAGGGCGGACGGACCGTCCTCACGCAGGTGCCCAAGCCGATCCCGGCGCTCAACTACGCCGCCGAGGAGTTCTTCGAGGAAACCGCCCTGTGGTACGACGCCATTTGCGCGATCTTGGCCAAGCACGCCTACCCGAACGGTGGCTTGGTGGCCACGCAGGTGGACAACGAGATGGCCTACTTCTTCTGCATCAACGCTTACGCAGCCGACTTCTCGGACGACTCGCTGCACAACTACCGCACCTTCCTCCTCGAGAAGTACGGGACGCTCGACGCCGTGAACAGCGCTCACAACCTGTCCGCGACGTCCATGGACGAGGTCGACGCCCCGCGCCGCTTCACCGCCACCACCGCCGCGGAGATCCCCCGCTACGCCGACTGGATCGAGTACCGCGAGGTCTACCTCGTCGACTCGATGGATCGCCTCGCCGGCATGATGCGCGAGCGCGGGCTGGGCAAGATCGCCCTGTTCCACAACTATCCGCATCCGCTCGGGCCGGGAGGTGCAGCGTCCGGTTTCACCACCCCGTTCAACATCGCCAAGCTCGAGGAGAAGCTCGACTTCGTCGGCTTCGACATCTACTCGCGCAAGGAGCTGTACGGCCACGTGAAAACCGTCGGTAGCTACGTCGTCGGGACCAGCCGCTACCCGTACATCCCCGAGTTCATCGCGGGTGTCTGGCCGTGGTACCTGCACCCCGGCGAGCTCTACGACGAGGAATTCGTCACCAAGGCCGCCCTGGCGCAAGGCATCAAGGGCTTCAGCCGGTACATGCTGGTCGAGCGGGACCGGTGGCTCGATTCGCCGGTGCGTCGTGATGGACGCGTCCGCGAAGACCACGCCGAGATGTTCGGTGCCGCGAACCGGCTGCAGGTGGCGGGTCGCTTCGCCGATCTGCGTCGTGAGTCGGACGTTCTGCTGCTGGCCAACCGGGAGTACGACCGTCTGGAAGCGGCCAGCGTGCTGGTTTCGTTCCCCGGCGATTTCTTGGAGACCCCGTCAGGCTTTTCCGAATACGCCAACCCGCTCACGATCAGCGAGCATCGGCTCGGTTTCGACCAGCCGCCGCAGCTGGAAAAGTCCGAGTGGTTCGGGGCGTTCCATAGTGCCTTGTCAGGCGGTGGCTACGACTTCCTGCTCTCGGACACCTCCCTGAACCCGTCCAATTGGGCCAAGTACAAGGTCGTCACCATCGCGTCCTTGGACTACCTCGACGCGGCCGTGCAGCAGGCACTGGTTGACTACGCGGCCGGCGGCGGCACCGTCGTGGTGGGCCCCCGGGCTCCCCGGATGGACAGCCTGATGCGTCCCTGCACGATCTTGGCGGACAACATCGCGGCGCACGCGCCTCGGATCGTCCTGGTGGAGTCGAAGGAAGGTGTCGCCGATGCCCTCGTCCGGACGCTCGCCGATGCGGGTGTTCAGGCCCTGCGACGCAATGACCCGCGGCTCGATGTCATCGTCCACGGTGATAGCTCCGACCCCACACGCAAGGTCGTCTTCGTGGTCAATCCGACCGCGGACGCGATCGATGCGTCCGTTGCCATCGGCGTCGCTCTGACGTCGGCCACCGAACTGTGGAGCGGGGAATCGTTCGCCACCCTCGGCGATTCGATCACGGCGGCCATGAAGCCGTACTCAATTCACGTCTACGAGTGCCTCGCGGCCTGAAAGGAATCCAACATGTTGCATGGAGATGTATTAATGGCCGACCTCGATGTCGACCAGTGGCGCAACGCTCAAAATCTGATCCTCAAATCGGCGAAGGAAGCACGGCGCTTGATCGTGATGCTGGAAAAGGGTGAGGTCGTCAAATGCCGTCACACCACCGGGCGAGCGGTGGCCAACCCGCCGTCCCGCATTGAGGACCTTTCGAGCGCGGCCAAGGCGCTCTACGAGGCGAACAAGGACGATACCGATTTCGTGTTGGTGATGGAACGGGACGCCGCAGACGAGTATTTCGCGAACTTCCAGAACTCCTGGCAGGCGGACGAGGACCTGGACGTCTACGTCCGGCGCACCTACGCCAGCCTGGACGAGCACGCGGACACCATCGTCACCTACCCGGGACCCGCTCGCGAGACCCTTGGGCTTCAATGGCAGGTTGGCGCCAGTTACGAGGACATTGAGGCCGCCGTTCGCGCTCTGGTTGACCCTGGGTCCACGGTGGTTCTGGCCGTCCACGACGGCGAGAAGCTCTGGACCAGCCTGATCCTGTCGTTCGACGCCGACCTGAAGGTCGTGTCTATCGGCACCGCTGATCCGAGCCTGGTCGAGATCGTGGGTTCCCGGACCGACGTCGTCGAGCGGCTCGTCCGGTTCGCGGACGCCCGCGAAGGCAAAGTCGGGCTGGTTGCTGATGCGACCCTGGACGCAGCGAAGGAGTTCCTGTCGGCGCCCGACAAGGGCGCAGCTCGTGCCCGTCTCGGAGACAGCTTCATGGTGAGCGAGCGATAGCCGTCGGGCACCTCATCGGCCCGCGGTCTGCCAGCTTGCTGGTGCATAACGAGGGCCCCCTCCTAAGCGGGAGGGGGCCTTTGTCTTGAGCTGGACTCGGGTCACAGATCCTTCCAGTCGAAGGTGTACCAGTCGGGCCCGTCGAAGGGGTCTGCCATTGATCCGCGACAGTGAATCCGCATCCTCGACAAGGGACGGCCGTCCGGCAAGGTCAGCTTGATTCGGTCGCTGATCATTCAACGGTCACCGAGGAGCACGCTGGTGACCAGGGCCGATGGGTCGTCGTACGAGCCGACCAACCCAATAGTCGGACCATCAACGATGAGTCCGTGGACGCCACCGACCTCCGCAGGCGGGGCGAAGTCTCGTGCCTTTCCGTGGCTTACGCTGATCACGGGGAGGTCGGTGTAGGGGCAGATCCAGACCGACTTATCGTCGACGTTGAGCGCGTAGCAGTCGGCAACGAGCCTTTCGTTCGCGTCAAGCTCCCAGGTCTTCTCGAAGTCGCACGACTCAGCGACCAGCCCCGATGATCCAAGTGGTTCGGGACCAGGACCACCCCACCCAAGGTTGCCGAAGACCCCATTCAATCGAAGTACCCGACCCAGATCGTCCCGTCCGACGCGATCTGGACATGCTCGATCCCATCGCCAAGGCATCCGCGCCTGATGGTGGTTCCGTCCGGGACAATCACTCGCGCGTTCATGTCAGGTCCGGACGCCCGCCACCTTTACGTCCTTGCGGAGCGGCATACCGAGAACCACGGGACCGTCCAACTTCAGGGCGCCCTTGACCGGGCAGGCTGCGACACAGTCGAGGCAACGGATGCAGTCAGTGCTGGCCAGCGGCGCCGCTTTGCTCGGCCCGATGCCCACCGGGCATGGACGATCGCACAACGTGCAGTCGGTGCACGCGTTCTTCGAGCGCCGGATCCGGAACACGCTGAGATGCCCGACGATGGCGAAGGTGGCGCCCAGCGGGCAGAGGTACCGGCACCAGAAGCGGTCGACCACCAACGACGCCCCAAGGATGAGCGCGAGGATCGTCAGGGGCACCCACATCGTCGCCAGTTCGAACTCGAACAGCCAGTGCAGGCTGAACAGCGTGAGATAGGGATCGAACCCGGCGTGAAGCCCCCGTGTTGTGCCGGTGGAGTCTTCCCGCCTCATCCGGAGGCCGTGGTTCGCTCACCTCACTCTGCGAGTTGGGATGCTGCGGGTCCGCCTGCGGCTTGGTCGATCATGCGTAAGCACTCGGCTCCTGCCTAGCTCACTGCGGCCGTCCGTGGATGGCCGGGTGAACGCCCTCGATCCCCACTCATAGGCCACGCTAAAGGCACCAACGCCACCTACGCTGAGCGTCCGCCGTCTTAAGTCCCCCGGACAGGACTGCACGATCGCTTGCGGGAACACCCCAGTGACCCTTACGACTAGACCCTTGGCCGTCATACAGGACGAAGGACACCTCCGCCGGAAGTGAGTTTGGAACCGATGCCGGCCTGATCTGCCTCATGTTCACCGCGACCGGACACAACTCGGACGATGCTTGTCCGGAGGCCGACAAGATCCTGACAACGATGGGCCGGGATACCGTGGACATCGAATCCGCCCTGGCACGAGCCTCTCCCGAACCAGTCATCTCCGCAAAGCCCTTCTGGGCTCGGATGACGATCCGTAATTCGACGTCTAATCGCAAGAAGCGCGGCCGGAACCACGCCCGACATGGAAAGTATCGGGCTGAACTAGGAAGGGTAGGTCACGTCGAGGGCCACGCAGAGGCGGGGGATTTCGATTCCGTCGAGACCCAGCGGCAGGCGTTCGGTGTCGGCCGGGTGAGACTCAGGACCTCCACGACAAGTTGTGCCGGAGCGCAAGAGTCCGGCTACCCCCAAAGGCCAGTTCCGCTGTCACCCCGACGAATGAAGGGGGCGACCAGTCCGGTCATTCATGCAGCGGAACCCAGATGGACTTCGCTGCATCGCCCTTAACTCGCGCCCAGTTAAGTACACTTCGACATCTGGTGATGCCTTGATCGGAGGTGGCGGATGAAATCACGAACGATTGGCCAGATCCTTTTGTGGGTGAGCCTTGCGATCGTTGCCGGCATCATCGGCAAGTTGGTTGGCCTACCCATTGACTGGTCTGGGCTGGCCGATTGGCGGCCATGGAAGCCGTCTGAGTCGATTTCGCCCGCCACGTCAAGCACCGCGACCGTCTCTGCCGAGCAGAAGTCCCAGAGCTCGCCCCCATCCGGCCAAGGCACGGAAACGCCTCGTGGCACTGCCAGCACAGGAGTAGCTGATCCAGCACCCATGGATCCCGGGTCGGTGAGAATGTCCTTTCCCGAGATTGACAACGGCACTCACCCCAACGTTTTGAGGCTCCCGCCCAATCCGCCGATAATTCACGTCGGAAGCCTTGCAACTGCGGATTCGAATAGATACTTGAACGTACATTTGAGTGGTCTTGGTATTTCTATCATCCAGATGAGTCTCCGTGCACCCGATGGCTCCGAATTCACCAAGACCGCGGAAATCCTCACTTCGCAACCGGAGATGGAATTCACTTATTCCGTACCGAGTGGGGAGGGGGGCGTCTATCAGGTAATTGTCACAGACTTAAGAACTGGGCTCTCAGGAGGGGCGTCCACCACCCTTCCCGGGGGGCCGGAGAGCTCCGGCTCGACTGCGGGCGGCCAAGCACACCTGAGTGTCGCCTGGGTAACGGGACGAGCTTGTGACACAAAGGGCGCCATTGTTTCCATCCGGGCGAGGCAGATCGGTTCCGACACCATGATTGTCCGATTGGCTGACGCCTACAACTCGGCCCTTTCGCGTACCATATATTACACCCCCGCAATAGACAGTTTGGGTGAAGGGTATTACGCCGTCGCAGTCCAGGCGCCGCATTGCACGGGTTCGCCCTTGTCAGGGTTCGTCGGAACTATTGACAACAAGGGAAGGATTGAATTCTCAGTTCCCAACTAGTGTCGCGCCTTGAATTCGTGGATGAATTGCATAGTTGGGCATACCGAGTAGAGGACGTCCCAAAGACCGAACTGGTCCTGACCGATGACGAGCGGGCCTTAACACCATGTCGAGGCAGCACTAGTGCCTCCCTGATTTGGGTTCCCCGTTGACCCAGGGTCTGCAAGATTGAAGGCGTGCGAGCCGGTCGGGTTGCATCCACCCTTGTCAGGAGTGATTGGAATGCCCCCATTCCGGATTCGGACGCTCACCGCCATCACCTCGGCGATGGTCCTCGCCTTGACCAGCGTCGGAGTCGCCGCCTGCACCCCCACGCCGACCCCGACTCCGTCGTCCAACCCCGGCGGCAACGGGAACCCAGGCAGCGACGCGGTCGGGTCCGTCACCCAGGAGCGGGTCGACGCAGCGGTTAAGGGGCTGCCTGCGTCCATCAAGAAGCTGATGGCCGACACCGGCGTCCCGGGGCTGGCGGTCGCGGTGGTCTATCAAGGCAAGACGGTGTTCGCGGAGGGTTATGGCGTCCGCAGCCTGGAGACGAAGGCGTCCGTCGACCCCAACACCGTGTTCCAGCTGGCGTCGGTGTCGAAGTCGGTCGGCGCCACCGTCATCGCCGCCGAGGTCGGCAAGGGGACGGTCGCCTGGGACACCCCGCTCATCAAGAACCTGCCGGACTTTGCCCTCGCAGACCCGTGGGTCACCCAGCACGTCACGATCGCCGACATGTACACCCACCGCTCCGGGCTCCCCAACCACGCCGGCGACGAACTCGAAGACCTCGGCTACGACCGCGCTGAGGTGCTCAATCGCCTTCGGTTGGCCCCGCTCGCGGAGTTTCGCGCCGCCGACGACTACACAAACTTCGGCCTCACCGCGGCCGCCGAGTCGGTGGCCAAGGCCGCCGGACTCGACTGGGCGTCCCTGTCGGAACGCGACCTCTACCAGCCCCTCGGCATGACCTCGACCAGCTCCCGCTACGCCGACTTCGCCGTTCGGGACGACCGCGCGGTCGGTCACGTCCTGAAGGACGGGGCGTGGCAGGTCACCACCCAGCAGCGGCAGCCGGACGCGCAGTCCGCCGCGGGAGGGGTGAGCTCGAGCGTGATCGACATGGCGGCCTGGATGAAGCTCGTCCTGGCCGGCGGCACCCACGACGGTAAGCCCCTCATCGCCAAGGAAGCGCTGGTGCCCGCGATCACCGGACAGTTCGCCAGCAAGCCCGCCAAGAGTGCGGACGCCCGCTCGGGCATGGTCGGCTACGGCTTCAACGTCGGCATCACCGCCGGGGGGTTGACCTCCCTCAGCCACTCCGGCGCCTTCGCGCTCGGTGCCGGGACCGCGTTCACCATGCTCCCCAGCCAAGGGCTTGGCATCGTCGTCCTCACCAACGGGTCACCGGTAGGCCTGCCCGAAACCATCACCGCCGAGTTCATGGACCTCGCCCAGTTCGGGACCCTCCGCCAGGACTGGTCCACGCTCTACAAAGGCGGCTTCGCCCCCCTGATGGCCCCCGTCGGCGAGCTCGCCGGCAAACCGGCGCCCACCAACCCGGCTGCAGCCAAGCCCCTCGGCGACTACGCCGGGACGTACAACAACGCCTACTACGGTCCGGCGAAGGTCACGGTTGTCGGCGACCACCTCGAACTGGTGGTCGGGCCGGCCGCCGTTGTCTGGCCCCTCAAGCACTGGGACGGCGACGTCTTCACCTACGCCCCCTCCAACGAGAACGCCACCCCCGGCACGGTTGGCAAGGCCACGTTCAGTGGGTCGACGCTCGTCCTCGAACTGATGGAGGCCCACGGCCTGGGCACCTTCACCCGCTGAGGTCCCGGGGGAATCCGGGCTCGCCTCACGCGGGCCGAATGGACTTGATGACGTTGTCCTCGTCCGCCTGTTCCAGGCTGCCGCTGACCCCTTCGCCGCTGTTGATGACCATCATCAGGAAGGCACCAGAACCCAGAGGTTTGACCGCCGCCGTGAAGCGCACAGTGGGGCTTGGGCATTCGTAGGCGTCGAAGACGTCAGGGGTGAAGGTCAACGATGCCACCGCGATCTCGACGCCATCGAGGCTGGTGATCTGGCGGGTCACGGCGCTGGGGACGGGGTGCACGGTGCCGTCGCTGTCGGTGTTGCGGGCGCGCGCCCACTTCTCCGCGAGGGCGGGGGCCTCGAGGTTGGCATCCCCAGAGTTCTTCGCCGGCGTCGTGACGATGCCGATGCTGGCTAGGGTCGCGGCCTTCCCCGAGCATTGGGCGGGCCTGAGGTCGGCCACCGCGTGCCGGATCACCAGGATGCCCGCGTCCGCCTCGTAGCCCGACAGCATGGTTTCGCTGTACCGCCAAGAGGTTGCCGGGTAGTCGTAGGCGGCGGCGTCCTTGCGGCTGTAGGCGACCTTCCAGCCACTGATGACCGGGGCGATGTTCGGTGTCGACTGGGACGGCGTCGGGGAGGACACCCTCGGCGAAGCCGAAGGACCCGTTGAGGGCCCCGCGGTCCTCGTCGATGTCGGCCACCCGGAGGGCCAGCTGAAGGTGGGTCTCGGTGTCGGACGCGCCGCAGCCTGGCCAATCAACGCCAGGACCACCACCACCGCAACCACCACGCCTGCGCCGATCCCCAGCCTGAGGGGGGTCATCTTCGAGGGTTGAGGCGCCGGCGGGTTCGTCCACGACGTGTAAGGACCCGACGAAAACGACCTCGGGGGGTAAGGCCCCGGTGAGAACGGCGCTTGGGCGTAGGTCGCTGGCGGGTTTTGAGCTTGTGGGTACTGAGCAGATGGGTACTGCGCCGGTGGATACTGACCGGGCGCCGCGGGCTGGATTCCAGCAGGGATTCCGGTCGGCTCGGACGACGTGCCACCTTCCGGGCCATACCCCGAAGGTGGCCGGAAACCCGGCGCGTCAGCCGGAGGCCCCTCCGGCCCGATGCCCTCATTTGATTCGCCCACGCAGCAAGGTTAGTCGGGTGGAGGATCACTGATTCACTGGGTAGCCGGGTTCGCCATCACATCAGGTGACACCCTCAGATCCTCAATTGATCCATTGCCCTGAACACCGTCTCTGGTGACGCAGACATCTTGGGCCGGCTGGTGCTGGTCCCTGGCCGTCCTCAATGAGTGACCCCCAACTCTTGCTCGTCACGATCAGGGTTATGGTGCTGGCAGCCCGGGGAGTGACCCGCGAGGCAGCTGCCGTCGGGGTACACCAAGCGGCACGTGGCCCTTTGTAGCCCGATAACTGAGGGCATAGAAGGTCGCCTCCCCACCAGGCCAGCTCCGGCTGACTTCGAGCCCTAGTATGACAAAGACGGTCGGTCCAAACCGGAAGAGTCTACTCCGGGGTCGTATAGCCTACTTTGAACATCTTGGTTCGGGTTTGTGTTGAAATCGGGGAGTTCCTTTTGAGGTCCGTGCGTTACTTATCCTGGACTAATGTCTGGCTTGTCGCATACTTGCGGCTACTTCGGCCCGAGTATGCCGAGATACTCAGGTCTCTTGGATCCAACAGCCGACAAAGAGTCGCCCGTGCCACAGCGAGCAAGGTTACGGAGTTCCGAACAACCACATTGCAGGAAACCGAGATCGAATATCGACGAGAAGTCGCCCGCAATTTGGTTTGCCCATTCGCGTGGGTGTTGGTCCTGATGACCGCAGTTCTGAATTTAGCAGCAGGCACTTCAATAGTGTCGGGAATCCCGTGGGCGTTTGTGATTCTCATTTCTCTGTTTGGTATCTTCGACGCCCTCTGGAGAGCCGCCCGAGGATGGCTGTGGGCCGATTGGTGTCCACGGTGGACGCAATCCAGACTCCGTCGGGGCCGAATCGGCTCAGGTGACTTCCAGGTGCTCCTTACAATGGGTCTCTCTGCAGCACTAAATGCCGGACTTTATCGCGCAGATGCTCACGACAAAATATCAGCTCAAATGAAGCCGCAGCTACGCGAACTCAAATCAACCCTACTTCGCACCAACGCGCTTACTGATATCCGAGACCGGGTCATCGATCGACCCGGTCTCGTGCTGGGCGTGAGCGGATCACGCGGTGCGGGAAAGACCTTCGCGCTTGAGTACCTCCGCCGTTTTCAACCGCAGATCGGCGAGATAATTTTCCTTCGGCTCCCGTCACCGCATGCTCGTGCAGACTTGGCCAAGTTCCTACTTGCCGCTGTGGCCGATCGTTTAGCCGGGCCATACCGCCCTTCTCAAATGGAGCGGCTAGCTACCCGGGCCAGAGTCGCGGCCGCGATAGCCCTAATAATGCTTGTCGTCACGGTGCTGTTGGGGGGAACGAGGAGTTATGTGAACGCTCTCGCCCTCAGCCCAAGGCCGACCGGGCTTGAGGCGTTGGGGCTTACGTGGGACGCTCTGGCCCTGGCGCCAGTCGAGGCGTTCTTCGTCGTGGCTGCTGGGGTCCTTCTAGTCACTGTCAGCGTCCTCTTTGCCCTCTGGCTCCACGTCGAGGGCACGGGGCCTGCTCACACCCGGGCGCTCGCTCGGGACGTACTTGCCAATCTCCGCTTCGACGATGAAAAGGTACAAGAGGCGGGAATGCAGCTAGCCTTCACGGCGGGCGCACAGGTAGGTGCCAACTTATTGTCCCGTCGCTCACGTCGTGGGCGTCCGGTCGAGGTAGGTGATGTGTACGCCACGTTTGAGAGACTGGTGGACAGCTATTTGTCGTCTAGTAGGAAGCGACTGTTGATAATTGTTGACGAGTTGGATCGCTACGACGTCACGGATGTAGGTTCCGCAACCCTCGACGAGGCTCTGAACGAGATCAAACCATTCTTCCTTGTCAGGGGTGTCTCAGCGGTCATGTCCATATCCTCACAGGCAGCTCAGCGCTATCGAAATCGAGGGGATATTGCAACCTTAGGAGTGCTTGACTCAACTTTTGACGAAGTCGTCGAAATTCCTCCCTGGACCAAGACCGAAATGAGTTGGCTGCTGAACTGTCTTATAGTTGGTTTGCGGGAGGACATCATTAATCAAATTCACGAGATGTCAAAGGGTCGCCCCCGTGAAGCGGTGCGGATCGCTTGGATGGTTTGTCGCCTGCGCAATAGGCGGAATCCAGTTCCTCTCGAAATAAGAGTTGCGGGGGGTGACGCAAATGTGGGTTTCCGAATTTGGGAGGAATGCCTCGAACTAGTGCGTAACTCCCTCGGTTTCATCGCCAGAAACGAAGTCACAACGCACGAGGACGGTCCTTCAGGTGCCGCATCGGTGCATGTGGAGCCCCGTTCTTCGGCCGATTAGACCCTGATCGACGTTACCGAGCGCATCAGCGACAGGCTGGTCAACGTTGTGTTCTACGCGGACGACAGCGTACAGCTCGATGCCGCCGACAACGACACCACGCGCCTGCGACCTGGGCATTGTGCCTCGCCGGAGACCCCTTCGCAGACCAGGAAGCGGGCCGCACGGCTGGGTGGCACTGAACTGACGACGCTTCTCAGCCATCGATTTCCTGACGTCAGTTTGAAGCGCTCAACTGCCGCGGGGCCCCCGAAGGAATTTGCCCCACCACCATGGGCTCTCGATGATCTTGGATGCCTTGGTCCGGAGGGCCGCCTGATCCTTGCTGCTTGCGAGGAGGCTGTCCGCCGCGGAGACCGGGTGCATCCACTCGATCCGGTCACTGCGAATGAAGTAGTGAGAACGGCAGGGGATTGACCGTTTCCAATAGAGGGCCGCAGGGTTACCGTGCCATCGAAGATCAGTTGCCAGTCGGCCACTCCTAGGGGCGTGACCACCTTGGACTTGCAGCCGCAAGCGCACAGGTGCACTGCCGTCGCGTATTCCATCGAGATGTATAGGTGTCCTGACTTTTATCAAGGTGGCGGGTTTTCGGCGTTGATGTGGCGTTGACTACGGGTTTCTGTTTCGGGTTTGCACACTAGTCGGGCGGGTTGGGGAGGCTTCTCCTATCCTGTGGAGGGTGTCGCCGTATATCCGCACCGTGAAGACATCGAGTGGCGCGACCGCGGTACAGATCGTGCACTCGACCCATCACGGTTCTCGTGACATCGAGCACATCGGTTCGGGTCACAACGAGGCCGAGGTCGCATTGTTGAAGGTTGCGGCCCGGCAACGGCTCCATGCCGGTCAGGACAGTCTGGACTTCGGTGATGGCCAGATCGACGCGGTGGAACTGCCGATCATGTCGACCCGGTCGAAGCATCTGTGGGACGCGCTGCAACGCGGGTATCGGGTGCTCGGTTTCGACAAGGCCACCGGCCGGACCAGGTGTTTGAGGCTTTGGTGCTGGGCCGGTTGATCGAGCCCACATCGAAGCTCGACACCGTCCGGGTGTTGGAGGAGGTCGGTGTCCCGGCGCCGTCCTATCCGACGATCAACCGCCGACTGGCCACCTATGCCAAGCCAGAGTGGCGAGCGAAGCTGTCCGGGGCTTGTGCAACCCATGTTGGGTTGGGACCAGCCACGGTCTTGTTGTACGACGTGACCACCCTCTACTTCGAAACCCATGAGGGTGACGGGTTCCGTGAACCCGGTTCAGCAAGGAACGACGCCTGGAACCACAGATCACCGTCGGTCTGTTGACCGATGCGCGCGGGTTCCCGCTCCAGATCGGCGCGTTCGAGGGCAACAAAGCCGAAACCAAAACCATCCTGCCCGTGGTGCAGGCATTCCAGGCCGCCCACGGCCTGCCCGACGTGACCGTCGTCGCGGACGCCGGCATGTTGTCGGAGCAGAACCTCAAAGAGCTCGAAGATGCCGGGTTGCACTTCATCGTCGGGGCCCGCATCCCCGAGGTGCCCTACACGGTCAAGGAATGGCAACGTACCCATCCCGGCGAACCGATCCCAGACCGGCACCTGTTCACCCAGCAGATCGTCCAGGGCGTCAAGGCCGACCTGCGGCGCAGGACGGTGTTCTACCAGTACTCCCACGACCGGGGCCGCCGCACGTTGAAGGGCATCGATACCCAGGTCGCGAAAGCTGAGAAAGCTGTTGCCGGGCAAGCGGACGTGAAACGGAACAGGTTCGTGCTCCTCACCGGCGCGAAGAAGTCAATCAACCGTGACCTGGAAGCCAAAGCCCGGGCGCTGGCCGGTTTGAAGGGCTACGTCACAAACCTGGACAACCCGACCTCAGCGTTCGTGCTCGGCGCCTACCACCAGCTGTGGCAGGTCGAGAAATCGTTCCGGATGTCCAAAACCGATCCACGTGCCCGCCCGATCTACGCCAGAAAACGGGACTCGATCGAAGCCCACCTCACCATCGTGTTCGCCGCCCTCGCCGTCGCTCGATGGCTGGAGGCCACCACCGGCTGGTCCACCCGGAAGCTCGTCAAGACCCTCCGCCGCTACCACACCGTTCAGATCAAAGCCGGTGACCAGGTCATCACCGCAGCCCACCCGCTACCCGACGACGCTCAAGCCGCCCTCAACGCCATCCACTTGCACACTAATTGATAAAAGTCGGGTCAGTTTGAAGCGCTCAACTGCCGCGGGGCCCCCGAAGGAATTTGCCCCACCACCATGGGCTCTCGATGATCTTGGATGCCTTGGTCCGGAGGGCCGCCTGATCCTTGCTGCTTGCGAGGAGGCTGTCCGCCGCGGAGACCGGGTGCATCCACTCGATCCGGTCACTGCGAATGAAGTAGTGAGAACGGCAGGGGAATTGACCGTTTCCAATAGAGGGCCGCAGGGTTACCGTGCCATCGAAGATCAGTTGCCAGTCGGCCACTCCTAGGGGCGTGACCACCTTGGACTTGCAGCCGCAAGCGCACAGGTGCACTGCCGTCGCGTATTCCATCGAGATGTATAGGTGTCCACTCCGAGGATCCGCTGGGATGTACTCGGTGAACTCGGTCTTCAGCGCTGTGGCCCTCACGTTGCATCCTCGGCGTGATCCTCCGCGATGCCAAAAGGGGCGGGCTCGTTCTCCCCGTAACGGTTGTGTATCTCGTTGGAGTCAGTCACGTAGACGGAATGTCGTTCATCCTCGGCGTCCGCATAGAAACCCAGGATCTTCTTGAACCTCAGGACAGACTGGACTGCTGCAAGTGCGTTGAGCTCCGAGACTTGGAGGTTCGTGTCGTATTCCGCGGCTTCGCCTGCGAAGTAGGAAATGAGGCCGTCCCGCGCGATGTGGTCACTCCGGTCTGGTGTCGACGTCGTGACGCGGACGTGGCCAGCGATCCCATTGGGATCATCGCTGACGCCAACCCCTGAGTCGATGAAAGGCACCCGGGCCGCGATGAGCTGCTCCATGATGGTCATCTTCTCGGGCCCTGAGTCCATCGCGAGGAAGACGAAGTCTGCATCCGCGATCTCAGCGACGTTGAAGACTGTGACGCGTACAGCGTGGGGGTGGATCCCACGGTGCATCTCCCCGAACAAGCTTGCGTAGTATTCGACCTTCGACTTCGAGGCGCGCAGGTCGCCCAGCGTTGCCGCGCCTGGCGAGCGAAAGGCATTGTGTGTCTTGAGCGTGTCGTCATCGTAGAGATGGATCGCCTCAATCGGTGTCTTCGTCAAGAAGTCCAGAAGGTAACTGCCAGTCCCCCCGAGGCCAACGATGACGACCTTCTTCAAGGCAAGCCGTCCGTTGCGCGCCGTGATGCCAGCACGGCTGGAAAAGGTGTCGGCGTACACGAAGGGCCCATCGCCTTCGTCGGTCGCGATCGGCTTGATGAACCGCCCCGGTGTTTCCGGAGACTTGAAACCTTGGGAAGGTTGGAGTCATGCCAGGGAACACGTCGAAGAGGTATCCGGATGAGCTGAAGGCTCGGGCGGTGAGGATGTATCACGAGTGCCGGCCTGATCAGGGCACGGACTGGGCCGCGATGCGGCATGTGGCGGGGCTGTTGGGGATTTCCACGGCAGAGACGCTGCGGAAGTGGGTACGTCAGGATCAGATTGATCAGGGGACACGGCCGGGGGTGTCGAGTGAGGAGTCGGCTGAGCTGAAGCGGTTGAAGCGGGAGAATGCTGAACTGAAGCGGGCGAACGCGATTTTGAAGGCGGCGTCGGCTTTCTTCGCGGCCGAGCTCGACCGGCCAGGTCTGTGATCGTGGATTTCATCCGCGAGCATGCCGACCACCAGGAGTCTGGTGGTTTGCGATGGGGTGTTGTGACGAAGTGGGAGGCACGACCAGCCGATCTGCGCTGTGCTGACTGAGCATGGTGTTCCGATCGCCCCGTCGACCTATTACGAATGGGTAGACAAGCTGCCCACTGACCGACAGCTTCGCGATGAGGTGTTACTTGTCGAGGTCCGCCGCGTCTTCCACGCCAACCGAGGTGTGTATGGGCCGCGGAAGGTGTGGTTGCAGCTGAACCGGGAACAGATCCCGGTAGCCCGCTGCACCGTGGAGCGGTTGATGCGCGGCGACGGACTTGTGGGGGCTCGTCGCGGGTCCAAGAAACGCACCACCATCGCCGATCCGGCAGCGAAACGCCCCGAGGATTTGGTGGGTCGTGACTTCGAGCCGGTGGCCCCGAACCGGCTGTGGGTGGCTGACATCACCTACGTATCGACCTGGGCCGGATGGGTGTATGTCGCGTTCGTGATCGACGCCTACGCCCGTCGGATCCTGGGCTGGCGGGTCGCTGCGACGATGACCACCGCCATGGTGCTCGATGCTTTGGAGCAGGCAATCTGGACCCGGGAACGGGAAGGCCGCGATGACTTCACTGCCCTGGTCGCACACACCGATAGAGGCTCCCAATACACGTCGATTCGGTACACCGAACGGATCGCCGAAGCGGGCATCACTCCCTCAGTGGGCAGCGTCGGCTCCTCCTACGACAACGCCCTCGCCGAGACCATCAATGGCCTCTACAAGGCTGAAGTGATCCGCCACGAAGGGCCCTGGCATGGGGTCGATCAGGTTGAACACGCCACCGCGACATGGGTCGACTGGTTCAACAACGTTCGCTTGTTCGAGTACTGCGGCGACATCCCGCCCCTCGAGCTCGAGAACGCGTACTACGCTCACAAGCAGCCACAAACAGAGGCTGCTTAGTCAAACAACGAAGCCTCCGGACACGCCGGGGCGGTTCAGTGAACCCATCCATCGCCACGACGTCCACCTTGTCCCGCCACGCTTCCGGTCGGTTGGCGAGCCACGTTTTGAATACCTGTTTGGAGCGGCCCTCGATCATGTCGAGCAGGCGGGCCGGTCCGGTGTTGTTCCTTGTCGGAGTCAGGTCGATGACCACCGTGACGTACTTATCGCCTCGCCGGGTGTGCCGCCAGACATGCTCATCGACGCCGATCGTGGTCACCCCATCGAACCGGGCAGGGTTGCCGATCAACACCCGCTGCCCTTCGGCGAGGATCGCGTCGTTGGCGGTGTTCCACGCCACACCCAGTCCCTCGGCGGCCCGCGCGACGGTCAGATGTTGAAGCACGATGGCTTCCAACGCCCACCGCAGTCCTCGCCTCGATAGCTTCGCTTTCGGTTCGGCCATCTTGGTGGTGTCCTGCCGCCACACATGCTGACAATCCGAGCACCGGTACCTGCGGATCGTGACCACCAACACAGTCGGTCGCCACCCGAGTGGTTCGTGGGCCAGGCGCCGAACCACCGTGTCCCGCACCATCCCTTGCTGGCCGCAGCGGTGACACCAATCATCGGGATCGGTCACCCGGCAAGCGATGATCGCCCGCCCTGGCTCGAGGCGTTGACCGACCGCGACCAGCCCAAGCTCATCAAGGCGGCAGAAAGTGGTCAGGTCAGGGGCAGCGAAGGTAGCGTCAAGCACGTCGAGGTCTTCTTGATGGGTGGTGTGAGAACTTCCATCATCTGAAGACCTCGACCCCTACCCAGTGACCGACGCGCCAAACCCATCTACACCGTCAACTGTGATGAGCCCGATAACACCCAGGCCCCGCCTTTAGGGTGGACCTGAACCGTGCAAGAACGTATGCCCCAGAGGCTGGGACTGTGGGGTGGGCCACGAAGGCAGCCGCCGTACTTCGATGTGGAGGCCTGGGACGACCTGACCTTCGCACTCGCAAGTTGCCCAAGCTGACGGGCGAAGAAACTGCGATGTGGCCAATGGGGGGCGTGAACCAGCCCACTTCTGTGGCTGAAGTTACCCTGAAGTTACCCCATCCAATGGCCAGCAACGCGTTACCGCTAGTCAACCGGGAGAAAAGGTGGTGGGCCTAACTGGACTTGAACCAGTGACCTCTGCCTTATCAGGGCAGCGCTCTAACCGTCTGAGCTATAGGCCCGGGGTGGTGCGGATGCACCGAGTGGTTACTCTACCGGGAGGGCGGAGGAGTCCTCAAATCGTCTCTCAGTCCTCGGCGAGGGTGAGCTCGAGGCCGCCGATGACGTTGGCCGCGAGGTTGTAGAGGAAGGCGAAGACAGTCCCGAGAGCAGTCATGATCACGACGTTCACCACGGCGAGGACGCCGGAGATACCGAGCACCTTGTTGGTGTTCACGTAGTCCTCGATGCGGATGGGCGTCTGGTCCTGCGGGCTGGAGAGGATGTCCACCAGCACCTTGTTGATCGCGTCGAACAGGCCGGACGATTGGACGATCGACCATAGGACGTACGTCGCCACCCAGAACATGATGCCGAAGGCGATGGAGAACAAGAACGTCGTCTTCATCACCGACCACGGATCGATGCGGGACAGCCGCAACCGCGCCTTGCGGGTGCGCCGCGCGGACGACGAGCTGGTGTTCGGACGCGATGCCGGGGCCGCCGCGGCGGCAGCGGCAGCGGGCAACTCCTGCGTCTTCGCGGCGGACGATTCCTCGGCCGCTGGCACGTCGGACAGGTACCCGTCCCCGTCCCAGCTTGCGCGGGGCTTCTCAGCAGGGGTGGCGTCCGTGGTGGGCGTACTCACAACTACTCCTTCTCGGCTGCAGAGTCATCCGACTCGGCAAGGCTACCCGCTTCGGAAGAAACTTCCTCCACCGGCTGATCCTCCGCCTCAGCCCCGGCCTCCGGGTACAACGCGATGACCGCCACGGAATCGTCCCCGCGGACGTCCACGAACTTCACACCCATCGTGTCGCGTCCCTTGGTGGGAACATCGGCCACACGACTACGGATGATCTGCCCGGACGTCTTGATCGCGATGACCTCATCGGCCTCGCTGACGACCAGGCCGCCAACCAGCGAACCACGATCCTCGTTGAGCTTCATGGCCTTGATGCCGAGGCCACCACGGCCCTGCTGCCGGTATTCCGACACCGTCGTGCGCTTGGCGAAACCGCCGTCGGTCACGGTGAACACGTAGCGGTCGTCCTCGGGCATGTCCGCGCCGATGACCGACATGCTCAACAGCTCGTCCTGCTCATCGACGTTGTCGGACGGACGGAAACGCATGCCCGTCACCCCGGACGTCGCCCGGCCCATCGGACGCAGCTGCTCATCGTTGGCCCCGAACCGGATGGCCATGCCCTTGCGGGAGATCAGCAACACGTCATCGTCCGGACCACACAGCGCCGCCCCGATGAGCTCATCACCCTCGGTGCGGAAGTTCACCGCGATGACGCCGGCCTGGCGCGGGCTGTCATAAGCGGTGAGCTCGGTCTTCTTGACCAAGCCGGCGCGGGTCGCGAGCAACAGGTACGGCGAGGCGTCATAGCCGCGGATCGTCAGCACCTGCGCAATGCGCTCATCGGGCAAGAACGACAAGAGGCCAGCGACGTGGCCGCCCTTGGCGTCGCGTCCGGCCTCGGGCAGCTGCCACACCTTGGCGCGGTAGACGCGTCCGAGGTTGGTGAAGAACAGAATCCAGTGATGGGACGTGGTCGCGAACAAGTGCTCGACCTCGTCATCGACGCGCAGGTTGGCCCCCTTCACGCCCTTGCCGCCCCGGCGCTGCAGCCGGTAGGCGTCGGCGCGGGTGCGCTTGGCGTAACCACCGTGGGTAATGGTGACGACCATGTCCTCGTCGGGGATGAAGTCCTCATCAGACAAATCACCATCGGCGGCGATGATCCGCGTGCGACGCTCGTCGCCGTACTTGTCGACGATCTCGGTGAGCTCGTTGGAGATGATCGAACGCTGGCGCTCAGGCTTGGCCAGGATGTCTTCGAGGTCAGCAATGGTGATCTCGAGTTCGGCCAGACGATCGGCGATCTTCTGCCGCTCGAGGGCCGCCAGACGCCGCAGCTGCAGGTCGAGAATGGCCTGGGCCTGAATCTCGTCCACGCCGAGCAGCGTCATCAAGCCCGAGCGGGCGGTCTCGGTGTCGGGGCTCCGTCGGATCAACGCAATCACGTCGTCCAACGCGTCCAACGCCAACACGTAACCGCGCCACACGTGAGCCTGCTTCTCAGCCTCGGCCAGGCGATACGCCGTCCGACGCTGAATGACCTGCATCTGGTGCTTCACCCAGTGGCTGATGAACTGGTCGAGGCGCAGCGTGCGGGGCACGTCGTCGACGAGCGCCAGCATGTTGCAGCCGAAGGTGTCCTGCAGCTGGGTGTGCTTGTAGAGGTTGTTCATCACCACGCGCGGCTGAGCGTCGCGCTTGAGCAGAATCACCAGGCGCTGACCGGTACGGCCGGACGAATCGTCGCGAATGTCCGAGATGCCCGAAAGCTTGCCCGCGTTGACGAGCTCGGCGATCTTCAAGGCCAGGTTGTCGGGGTTGCACTGGTGCGGCAACTCGGTGACGACGAGCTGGGTGCGTCCCTTGTTGTCTTCCTCGATGTTGATGACCGCACGCATGATGACCGAGCCGCGACCGGTGCGGTAGGCGTCCTCGATGCCCTTGCGTCCGACGATCAGCGCGCCGTTGGGGAAGTCCGGCCCCTTGATGCGCTCAAGGGCGGCTTCGAGCAGCTCCTCCTTGGTCGCCTCGGGGTTCTTCAGCAGCCACTGGACGGCCTCCGCCACCTCGCGCATGTTGTGCGTGGGGATGTTCGTGGCCATGCCGACCGCGATACCCGTGGAGCCGTTGATGAGCAGGTTCGGGAACCGCGCCGGCAGCACGACCGGCTCGGTCTCCTTGTTGTCGTAGTTCGGCTTGAAGTCGACCGTGCCCTGGTCGATATCGCGGACCATCTCCATGGCCAGCGGCGCCATCTTGCACTCGGTGTACCGCATGGCCGCGGCGCCGTCGTTGCCCGGCGAACCGAAGTTGCCCTGCCCCGACACCAGCGGCGCGCGCATCACCCACGGCTGCGCCAGGCGCACCAAGGTGTCGTAAATCGCCGAGTCGCCGTGCGGGTGCAGCTTGCCCATGACGTCACCAACGACGCGCGAGCACTTGTTCCAGCCCCGGTCCGGACGATAGCCGCCGTCGTACATCGTGTAGATAACACGGCGATGGACGGGCTTGAGGCCGTCGCGCACATCGGGCAGCGCCCGGGACACGATGACGCTCATCGCGTAGTCGAGATAAGAGCGCTGCACCTCGTCGTTGAGGTCGATTTCCTCGGTCTTCGAGTGCGTGGGCACGAGGCCCGCCGATGCCGGCTCCACGTTCTCGGGGGTCACCGGATCGTCGCCAAACGGGTCGTTGATGTCGTCAGCCATGAGTTACTCCCGCTCGATCAGATGTCTAGGAATCGGACGTCCTTGGCGTGGCGTTGGATAAACGCTCGCCTCGGTTCGACGTCCTCGCCCATCAGGACGCTAAAGATGTTGTCGGCCGCGGCCGCGTCTTCCAGGGTGACCTGAAGGAGGGTGCGCTTCTCGGGATCCATGGTGGTGTCCCACAGATCGGTGTGGTCCATCTCGCCGAGGCCCTTGTAGCGCTGGATCGGGTTCACGTTCGGCAGCTTCTTGCCGGCCGCGAGGCCGTCGTCGCGCAGGGTGTCGCGCTCGGTGTCGGAGTAGGCCAGCTCGTGGGGCGAGTTCGTCCAGCGGATGCGGAACAGCGGCGGCTGCGCGAGGTAAACGTGCCCCGCGTGGATCAGCGGCTTCATGAACCGGAAAAGCAGCGTCAGCAGCAGCGTGCGGATGTGCGCGCCGTCGACGTCGGCGTCGGCCATCAACACGATCTTGTGGTAGCGCAGCTTGTCGAGATCGAAGTCGTCTTGGACGCCCGTGCCCAGCACGTTGAAGATCGCCGCGACCTCTTTGTTCTGCAGGATGCGGTCGAGGCGCGCCTTCTCGACGTTCAGGATCTTGCCGCGGATGGGCAGGATCGCCTGGGTGCGCGGATCGCGTCCGCCCTTGGCCGAGCCACCGGCGGAGTCACCCTCGACGATGAAGACCTCGCACTCGCTGGGCTCGGTCGAGGAGCAGTCGGCCAGCTTGCCGTACTCGCCCGACCGGGAGAGCAGGCCCTTGCGGGAGCGGGCCAGGTCGCGCGCCTTGCGGGCGGCGAGGCGCGCGTTCGCGGCCGCCTGGCTCTTGCGGACGATGTCGCGACCCTCAGCCGGGTTCTTCTCGAACCAGTCGCTGAGCAGGTCGTTGACGACCTTCTGGACGAACGAGCGCGCCTCAGTGTTGCCGAGCTTGGTTTTGGTCTGGCCTTCGAACTGCGGATCGGCGAGCTTGACCGAGATGATGGCGGTGAGGCCCTCGCGGATGTCGTCACCCGAGACGCGATCTTCGCGCTTCTTGATCAGCGCCCACGTCTCGCCCCACTTGTTCACCGTGTTGGTGAGCGCGGCCCGGAAGCCCTCTTCGTGCGTGCCGCCCTCGTGGGTGTTGATGGTGTTCGCGAAGGTGTGGACGCTCTCGTTGAACGAGCTGTTCCACTGCATCGCGACCTCGAGGCTGATGCGGTTCTCCTCACCGACCGCGTCGATGGCGACGACGGAGGGGTGGATCACCTCTTTGCTGCCCGTGAGGTATTTGACGTAGTCAATGAGGCCATCGTGGTAGAGGAAAGTCTCGGAGACGTCGGAATCGTCGTCTTCTTCCTTCGATTCGGGCCGCTCGTCGATCAGCGTGATCTTGAGGCCCTTGTTGAGGAAGGCCATCTCGCGGAACCGGTTGGCCAGGGTGTCCCAGCTGTAGTGCGTGGTCTCGAAGATCTCTTTGGACGCGTAGAACGTGATCGTGGTGCCGCGCTCGTCGCTGGCCTCCATGCGCGCGACGGGGGCGTCCGGGACACCGAGCTGGAACGACTGCTGCCAGTGGTAGCCGTCGCGGTAGACGTCCGCGGTGAGGTGCGTCGACAAAGCGTTCACGACCGACACGCCCACGCCGTGCAGACCGCCGGAGACCTTGTAGCCGCCGTCGCCGAACTTGCCGCCCGCGTGGAGCATGGTCAGCGCCACCGTCAGCGCCGAGACCTTCTCTTTGGGGTGCATCGCGACCGGGATGCCACGGCCGTTGTCGATGACCTGGACGCCGTCGTTCGGGAGCAGCCGCACGATGATCGTGTCGCAGTAGCCGGCGAGCGCCTCATCAACCGCGTTGTCGACGATCTCGTAGACCAGGTGGTGGAGGCCACGCTCACCGGTGGAACCGATGTACATGCCCGGCCGTTTCCGGACGGCTTCGAGCCCCTCCAAGACGGTGATAGCACCGGCGTCGTAGTTGCCCTCGTCAACGGTGTGAGCAGCTGCTCCCGCCGTGGCCGCCACATGCGCCCCGGTAGCGTCGTTCGTCACTGGCATCCCCTTATTGGACCTGTTCTCATGGGTGCCGCCGCCTAGCTCGAAAAACGGCCAGACGGCGGCTGAAGACGTATCGTCCCTATCTTACCTGACGGGGAAGCCCCACCCACGCGCAGAATGGGCGTTGCGCGGCCATCTGTGGACGATTTGCCCGATTCACAGGGTCCCTACCGTCTGGGGATATAGGTCCGGGGTCAATTCGGGGATCTGAGGGGCACCGCGGAACAAGCGCCGAGGCTGCGTTGGCCGCCATGCGCCCGACGGTCCCATCCATAATGGCGAAGGCGGTGGGAGCGCTAGCTGTTCCCTCCCCCGGGGCTGTCAACCGTCCCCTGTGAGGGCACTCAGTCAGGGTTGCCCAGCGAGCAGTCAGGGTTGCCCAGCGAGTCGCCTTGAATGCAGTGGTCGAGCCGTGAACCTTCGGATCACGCGAGGTCGGGGCGTGGCAGCGGGGGTATGACCGGATCATGAGGCGCCCTGCCTGCCGAGTCGCGGTTGATGAAATGGAGCCAGCCGAAAGCGACCCAGAGAGCGACCGCCGCGATAGCGACACAAACCCGCAATTCCAAGCTGTACGAAGCCGCAGCGATCACATTGGCATAGATCAAGACGACGGTCCCAAAGGCGAAGAACCCATTGGCGATGAGAAGTTGAGTTCTCCGCAGCACCAGCGACAGCGTGAGGGCCGCAGCAGCACAAGCCAACAACCCCAGGTCGGTGAACATCGCCCATCCCGCGCTGGGAAGGGAGACACATCCCCCCTGTGACTCCATTTGAAGGGGGTAGAAGGCGTTCTGGACGACACCGAAGACGATGGCCATGGCGACCCCGAGGACGAATGAGTAGATCAGGTCAAGAAACCCACGGTTGTGCACGAGTCACACTCCTCCTCAACCACCGCTTACTAAGGTAGCTCCGCCGGGGGCCACGCCATGGTTTCCCCAAGCGCGTAGGACGCGTGCGCTCCGTCGTGTGGGATCCGAGAAGGCTGACCTTGATCATCCGCTCGCAGCCGAGATCCCTAGATGGCGAGCTGTTGATGGAACCGGAACCAGCCACTGGCCGCGATCACCAGCAAGCTGAGCGCCTCGACCAAGATCGTGCGCCAGCCAAATGGGTACCCCAGCGTCATCAACATGGCGACCAGCACCGTGAAGAGCCCACCCAAGAAGATGCCGTCAGCGAGCAACTGCTGGCCACGGAGGACCAGGAAGGAAATCACCAGGACCACGATGCCGCACCCCATGAGCAGCGCGCCCGTCGCCACACGTTGTAACTCCCACTCGATATCGCCGCCACGCGGCAGGAATTGCCGGGTGTAAGCGTCCACCCCCATCCCGACGACAACCAGGACGCCCAGCCCCAGGACAATGCTGAACACCGCTTTGAGTACATTGCGCAGCTTCATGGACCGTCCTTATCGGTGAGGAGCCTCTCCCTTTCAAGGTAAAGGATGTGGGGTTCAGCACCCTGCGATCCCGGACAGGTGGCCGGATTCCGCAGCCAGGGGGCGGCGGCTTCGCATGCTGGGAAGCGGGTACCCGACTCACCAGAGGTCACGGAGGTCACCACGACAGATCCGTCACTGTCGAATGGGCGAGCGACCCGGGGAGATTCCCTGACTAGGGGTGATGCGACTGGCCTCCTCGTCGAGCGTCCCCAAATTGTCGTTGAGGTCCTGCGAGCCGTCGCTCGACCTCAACGGGTGGACCCGGTCAACCCGTCCGCGCCAGCGCCGTTTGCGGAGCCTGCGTCCACGAGCAACCTGCACCGGGATGGCTTGGTCAGCCGCTACTCGTCCAGAGCCTTCGTCATGGCGCTGATCTTGCGCTCGAGGACGGTGAGCCGCAGGTCGAGGTCCCCGGCGTCGGCGGCGCCCTCGGTGACCGTTGGATTGATCGGGGCAGCCTGCCCCGCCGGCCGTTTCACGAACCGATACCAGCCGGTGACGACGGTAATGACCAGCGCCACCGCCGCGACGACGAGCCGCCACCACGAGGTGGTCGAGCCCAGCGACATCCCCATGGCGTAGATCATCGTGAACAGCCCGCCGAGCAAGAACCCGTCCGCGAGCACCGCTTGTCCGCGCGGCCACACAAGCGAGATCACCATGACGAACGTGGCAGCGACCAGAACGATGGCGCTCGTGGTGAGCCAATAGCGAGCAGGCCAATCGGGGTCGGGCGCCTCCATGTCGAAACGCGGCGTGGGGTAGAAGGTGTTGACCGCGATCGCCACAAAGGCCACCACAGCGATGCCGAGGAAGGCGGAATAAATGAGGTTCAGGAAACTGGTGGGCTTCATTGTGTTCCTTCCCAGGACCCACACGGTGGGATGACCCCAGACTAAGCCCCGCGGGTCGTGGGCCCCGAGGCCGGCACCCTTCGCCCTGCCGAGCGGACCCGGTGCGTTGCTAGCATCCCGCGTCATGGAGACCTCCCAGCAGATCGACGCCTACCTCGCGAGCCTTCCGGAGCCGAAGCAGGCGGAGGTTCGACAGCTGCACGGCTTGATGTTGGCCGACTTCCCCGGCGCGCGGCTGTGGTTCAGCGACGGCCTGAACGAGTCCGGCAAGGTGGTCTCCAACCCCAGCATCGGGTACGGCGCCTACACGATCACCTACGCGAACGGGTCGTCACGGGAGTTCTACCGCATCGGCCTCAGCGCCAACACCACCGGCATCTCGGTGTACGTGATGGGCCTGGACGACAAGACGTACCTCACCCGCACCTACGGCGACACCCTCGGCAAGGCCAGCATCACGGGCTACTGCCTCAAGTTCCGGCATCTGGCGGACGTCACCCTGGACGTCCTGCAGGCCGCGATCCGCCACGGGATGAGCCTCGATCAAACCGCCTAAGCCTCGTCCGAGAACGCGCACAACCCACCAGATCCGCAGAAGCGGCTTCGTCCCCTCGCCTCCACTGCACCTTGCTGGCGTTCGCCGTGTTTGCTGGCGACATTTCGCCAGCAAACACGCACACCGCCAGTCAAGTGGGGCAAGCGCCAGCAGAGTGGGGACCAACGCCAGCAGAGTGCAGGGATGGGCGACCACCGGAGCGCAGGGATGAGCCTCGATCAAACCGCCTGAGCCTCGTCCGAGAACGCGCACGACCCACCAGATCCGCCGAAGCGGCTTCGTCCCCCTCGCCTCCACGGCACCTTGCTGGCGTTCGCCGTGTTTGCTGGCGACATTTCGCCAGCAAACACGCACAACGCCAGTCAAGTGGGACCAACGCCAGCAGAGTGGGGACCAACGCCAGCAGAGTGCTGGGATGGGCGACCACCCCGTGGAGACCAAGGCGCAGTCCGGTTTCCCGAAACATGAACGAGGCTTAGCCGTAGGTGTCCCGCGGTCCGCGGCCGGCGACGGATCGGAGCCCCTTCTTCCAGCTGGGCGCTTGAGGGCCGAGGGCAACGATGCGCGTCACGGTGCCTTGGCCGAGAGACTCGTTGAGCTTCGCCAGCAGTTGCGGCGCCAGGAGTCGCATTGAGGACGCCCACGTCGACGATTCAGCGCGGACGGTCAGCACGCCGTCGACGAATGACTCCGGGACGGTGTGCGCCGCGTTGACGTGGCCGACGAGGGCCGACCACTTGGTCAAGATCAGGTGGACGCTCACCTCGGTGTCCCAGCCCTGTTCGTGGATCAACGCCTCCATTGCTTGGCCGAGCAGCATCGGATCCCGGTTGGTATCGCGCGGTGTCTTGCGCTTCGGCCGGCGAGGCGCCGCCTTGGCCTCACTCGGACGCGGGGCCGGCATGCCTCGGGTCGCCGCGAGCATGCGGCGGGCCAGGTCGAGATTGTCGGCGTCAGGACGGTCAGCGTCGGGCGCACCCGTCATAGGGGGCTCACTCATGCCGGCACCACCTCCCCGCCTTGGACCAGCAGCCGCCGCCCACCCAGGACGCCGGGCACATCAGCCGCCACGGCGGCGGTGATCAGTATCTGCTCAGCATCGCCGATATGCGAGGCCAAGCGCTCGCGTCGCACCTCATCCAGCTCCGCGAAGACGTCGTCCAGCACCAAGACCGGATCCACGCCGTCCGCGCGCAGCACCGCCAGCGCGGCCAACCGCGCGGACAGCGCCACCGACCACGATTCGCCGTGCGAGGCGTAACCTTTGGCCGGCATCGCCCCAAGCCCGAAGTAGAGATCGTCACGATGGGGTCCCACGAGGCACATCCCACGCGCCAACTCCTCGCGGCGGCGCTCGACCATGGCGGCCCGCATCATGGCCGCCAGCTCGTCGGGGGTCTGGTCGACCGAGGGCTCGAGCGCCGATTTGTAAACCACGGACGCGACGCTATTCGTCGGCGCGATATCGGCATACGCCACCGCCAACGGATCCGCCAGCGCCGTCACTGTCGCCAACCGCGCGGTCAAAATCTCCGCTCCGAAACGCGCCAGTTGCTCGTCCCAGACCTCCAACGTGATCTCGGTATCGAGGCCGATGGAGCGTCCGTAGAGCGACTTCAGCAGTGTCGTCCGCTGCCGTTGGACCCGGTCGTAGTCCGCCATCACGCCGGCCAACCGGGGCCACCGGGCGACGACCAGCTCGTCGACGAACCGCCGCCGCGACGCCGGGTCTCCCTTCACCAGGGCGAGATCGTCGGGCGCGAAGAACACCGTCCGCAAGGCCCCCAAAAGATCCCGCGGACGCTTCAGCGGCGACCGATTCAAAGACGCCTTGTTGGCGCGTCCGGGAATCAGAATTACTTCGAGTTGGAGCGAACGGGAATCGTCCAACCCCGCCTGGACGCGCGCCCGGACCGTCGCCTGCTCGGCCCCGAAGCGGATCAGCGGCTGCTCGGACGACACCCGATGCGAGCCGAGGGTCGCCAGGTAGTCGATGGCCTCGACGATGTTGGTCTTGCCTTGGCCGTTCGCGCCCGTGAACACGGTGACCCCCGCCTCCAACGGAACATCGAGGGAGGCGTAGGAGCGGAAGTCCGCAAGCGATAAATGCGTGACGAACATCGCCCGAGGAGGCTCCCGCCGCCGGTCAGGCCGGCAGGCGCATCAGCATGATGACGTGACGGTAGTCACCCAGCGGCGTGCCGTCGATCTCGTTGAGGCCCGTCAGCAAGCAGGGCTTGCCCGGCGCGGTGAAGTCGAAGTTCACGTACGGGGCGTCGAGCGCGGTGAGCGCGTCCTGCAGGTAGTGCGGGTTGAAGCCAGCCGCGGTCATGGTCAGCTCGCTGCCGGAATGCTCGGTCACGACGGCTTCCAGCGCCTCAACGGCCTGCGCCTGGTCGCCCGTGGCGGCCTCGAGGGTGATCGACCCGTCTTCGATCAGCATCCTCAGCGAGGTGTTGCGCTCGGCCACGAGGGCTACGCGCTTCACGGCCGCGATCACGTCGTTCGTGGACGCCCGGACGGTCGTCGCCGCCTGCACGCTCATCAGGTGGCGGACCTTGGGGAACTCGCCGTCGAGCAAACGCGTGGTGATCTGGCGCTGGCCCGAGACTCCGGTGCCCTCGAAACCGATCAGCCCGTCGCCGGATTCAGGCGACGACAGCGACAAGGTCACGGTGTCTCCGGAGGTCATCGACTTGGCGGTCTCGGCGAGCACGCGGGCCGGCACCAGGGCCGCACCCTCGACGCGGGTCGAGCGCGGGTTCCAGGTGATTTCCTTCAACGCCATGCGGTAGCGGTCGGTGGCGAGCAACGACAAGGTGTCGCCCTCAATCTCCAACCGAACGCCAGTGAAGACGGGCAGCAGCTCGTCGCGTCCGGCCGCCGTGACGACCTGCGCGACGGCCTTCGCGAACTCGTCCGAGGCGATGGTTCCGGTGGCCTCAGGCATGTCGGGCAACGACGGGTAGTCGGCCACGGGCAAGGTCTGCAGCGTGAAGCGCGCCGATCCGCAGGTGAGCTCCATCCGCGAGTCGTCGGAGCTGATCGTCACCGGCTTGGACGGCAGCGACCGGGCGATGTCGGCCAACAGACGTCCGGAGACCAGCGCGACGCCTTCGTCGCTGACGTCGGCCTTCATCGAAATCTGTGCCGAGGTCTCGTAGTCGAAGCTCGACATGATGACCTGATCGCCGGTAGCCCGGACCATGAGGCCGGCCAGGATCGGGACGCTCGGACGGGTCGGCAGGCTGCGGGCAGCCCACTGGACGGCCTCGGCCAGAACGTCGCGTTCAAGACGGATCTTCACTGATGGCCCCTCTGCAGATGGGTGTGCGTTTGTCGATCATATCCACGCTTGGGGACCTCGTGGGGGGACCGACGGCTCAGGCGAGCCTGTCGGGAGGTTCGATCCCCAGGTTGTGTGCCGGATGACTTAGAAGAGATGGATGAATTGCTCTTTAAGTACTGGTAGTAGGGGCTGTGGATCGTGGGGGTAACTGTCGTTCGTCCTTGTCGGGACACGTTTCACCTGTGGACGCAGCCTGTGCGGAACCGAAAATGACACGGGGAGGATTTGGGGACGGAGAATCAGGGTTCCGCTCTATCCACAGGGTGGCACGCCGTACCCACAAGACGGGCCCGCCCCTCTCCCCAGGCGAATCACACGTTTTGTTGTCGTTCGGAACACCCCCGGGCGGCCCCTTTCTTGATGACACAACGACGTTGGCCGCCCCGTTCTCAGGAACAGGGCGGCCAACGCACACGTCTTTCGACCGAGCGCAGATCAACGAGTGGCAGGTCCATTGGGCGGCGGGTACGACCCCGGCGCCTGCTGATTGGTCGGTGCGGCTGGGTAGGTGGGAGCGTCCGGGTAGGTGGGTGCTGCGGGGTACGCCGGTGCAGCTGGGTACGCCGGTGCGGGGTACGTCGGTGCTGCTGGGTACGTGGGAGCCGCCTGGTAAGTCGGGGCTGACGCGGGGTACGGCGCGGTGCCCAAGCCCGGGGCCGGTTGGCCGTAGGGGGAGGGTTGGCCGTAGGGGGCCTGTGCCGTGGTCGGCTGGTAACCCTGCTGGTAGGTCACGGCGGCGGGAGCGCCCGTTGGTGCTGGCTGACCGTCGTAGGCCATGGGTGCCCCAGCGGGCGGGTAACCCTGCTGATAGGCGGCGGGGGGATACGGGGTTCCTCCGGGCGGCGGGTAGGCGCCAGGCGCGAGAGGGGTATAGGGCGACTGAGCCGGCGGGGTCTTGGCGTCAGCGGTGGATTTGCCCGTCACGAGCGACCGGATGCCCTGCCCGATGAAGATGACGCCGATGATCGGCAAGAAGTAGAAGATGTAGTGGCCGTACACGGCGAGCAGGACGGTGATGATCAGTAAGGCAACGCCGATCGCGAGGGTGGCAAGTCCACCCAGTCGAACTTTGGATGGTTTCTTGGGCTCGGCTGCGCCTGGCGGCAGTGGTTGCGTCATCGTCTGATCTCCCTCTTGGTCACTTCGGACGAACAGGAAGTCTAGGCGGCTCCGGCGTCAGCGTTGGGACGAGTGCTTGATTCGGGCCGTCAGCTCGGCGACCTGGTTGAACACCGAGCGCTTCTCGCTGATGAGTTGGCGCACCTTGCGGTCGGCGTGCATGACCGTGGTGTGGTCGCGGCCGCCGAAGAGCTGGCCGATCTTCGGGAGCGACAGGTCCGTCAGCTCGCGGCACAAATACATGGCGATCTGGCGGGCGGTGACCAAGACGTGCGTTCGGCTCTGGGAGCACATGTCGTCCACGGTGAGGCCGAAGTAGGTGGCGGTCGCGGCCATGATCATCGCGGACGTGATCTGGGTCTCGCCGCCGTCAGGAATCAGGTCCTTGAGGACGATCTCCGCCAAGGGCTTGTCGACGGGCTGCTGGTTCAACGACGCGAACGCCGTCACGCGGATCAACGCGCCCTCAAGCTCGCGGATGTTGGCCGAAATCTTCGAGGCGATGAACTCCAGCACCTCGGGCGGGACGCTCAACTTCTCCGCGGCCGACTTCTTGCGAAGGATCGCAATGCGGGTCTCGAGGTCGGGGGGCTGAATGTCGGTGATGAGGCCCCACTCGAACCGGCTCCGCAGCCGGGGTTCGAGCGCCTCCAGCGCCTTCGGCGGACGATCGGAGGTCATCACGATCTGCTTTTGCGCGTTGTGCAGGGTGTTGAACGTGTGGAAGAACTCTTCCTGCGTCTGGATCTTCGCCTCCAAGAACTGGATGTCGTCGATCAAGAGGACGTCCACGTCGCGGTAGTTCCGGCGGAACTGGGCCGTGCGATTCTCGGAGATGGCGTTGATGAAGTCGTTGGTGAGCTCTTCGGTGGAGACGTACTTCACGCGGAGGCCCGGGTAATAGTTCGTCACGTAGTGCCCGATGGCGTGCAGCAGGTGGGTCTTCCCCAGCCCCGATTCGCCGTAGATCATCAGCGGGTTGAACGACTTGCCCGGTGTTTCGGCGACAGCCGCAGCGGCGGCGTGCGCGAACCGGTTCGACTCCCCGATGACGAAGGTGTCGAAGGTGTACTTGGGGTTCAGGCGGCCGGAGTCGCCGTTACGGACGACCAACTGGGCCGGCGGCGAAAGATCGGGCTGCTCGGCCAGGATCTGTTTTGTTTCCAGGTCGGGATCGATCGTGACCGCGAGGCGAATCGGACGTCCATAGAAGGCGCTCAGCTGCTCTTCGATACCGGCCCGGAGGCGGCTTTCGAGGCGTTCGCGGCTGAAGGCATTGGCGACGGCGACCATGACCGTGGAGTCGTGAACCGTGAGGGGCTGGGCGCTCGATAGCCAGCCGCGGGCGGGGCCTTCGGCGGAGGTCCACACACGGCGCCAGGCTTCGCCCAGCTGATCCGCGGCGTCGGAGCCGAATGCGGCTCCTGGCTCCTGGCTCACTCTCTCGCCCCCATCGTTGGTTCCATCACGGTGACCCACAGAGTTTTCCACACCATGTTGACAATGACGGCCTCCACCATGTTTCCCCGAGTTAGCCCGTTAGGTGGCGACCGGCTAAAGCTACCGACACGGCACGATCACAGGCAAACGCCAATTTGCGGATCTGGGACGTTCCCGGCGTGTCGGATGGACGCCACCGGGTCAGCGGACGTAATGCGAGGGCTCGGTTTGCCCCCTCAGGCGCGCACCGCGTATCGTTGGACGGTCGCCTAAGCGACGAAATGCGTGCGTCCGACGTGGGCGCATGAGTTCGAGACCGACGTTCTACCCTGGGGGCACCCGTGAAGCGCACTTTCCAGCCGAGCAACCGGCGTCGCAGCCGCACCCATGGCTTCCGTACCCGGATGCGTACGCGCGCCGGCCGCGCCATCATCAACACCCGTCGTCGCCAGGGGCGCGCTCGCCTCGCCGGCTGACGCCGGCTAGACCCGGGTGTTGAACCGCGACTCGCGCCTGCGGTCCGGGGAGGACTTCCGGCGCACGATCCGCAACGGTGTCCGCGCCGGCCGGGAATCCCTGGTCGTCCACGCACTGCGCACCGATGGTCCGTCCGCGAGGGCGGGCTTTGTGGTGTCTAAAGCGGTCGGCAACGCGGTCACGCGCAATCGGGTGAAGCGGCAATTACGCCACCTCACCGCCGCCCGGCTCCCGTCCGTGCCGTTCGTGGTGGACGTCGTCGTTCGGGCCCTGCCCGCTGCCGCGACCGGCGACCTGGCGGGCGACCTGGCGTCGGCCTGGGACAGCTCCATGAAACGGCTCGCAGCGTGAAGTACCTTCTCGTCGGCCTGTTGAAGGTCTACCGGGCCGTCATCTCCCCCTTGTACGGGCAGGTCTGCAAGTACTACCCGAGTTGCTCGGCGTACGCCCTCGAAGCGGTCACCGTGCACGGCGCCATCAAGGGCAGTTGGCTCGCGGCGCGCCGCCTGGGGCGCTGCAACCCCTGGTCGGACGGCGGCTACGACCCCGTGCCCGACACCCCCGCCGCTGCCGAATGGGAGGCCGAACTGGCCGCCAAGGCCTCGGCACCCACCAAGATTTCAGCCGGTACCGACCGGTGCTGCGAAAGAGGTAACGAGTGATCTCGCAACTGTTCCCGCTCCTGCTGCCCCTCGCCTCGTGGTGGGACAACTTCATGGGCTTCCTCGACACGATCATGCAGCCGCTCTACTACGCGGTGTCCGGCATCCTGATCGGCGTCCACTGGCTGTTGTCGAAGGTGATGGACGGCAACAGCGGCCTCGCCTGGGCGCTGTCGATCATCTCTTTGACCATCACCATCCGCACGCTGCTGATCCCGCTGTTCGTCCGGCAGATCAACTCTTCGCGCGCCATGCAGATGCTTGGGCCTAAGCAGAAGGCGCTGCAGGAGAAATACGGTCACGACCGCGAGAAGCTCGGCCAAGAGACCATGAAGCTGTTCAAGGAGGAGGGTGTTTCGCCCTACGCCTCCTGTTTGCCGCTGCTCTTGCAGGCCCCGATCTTCATCGGCTTGTACAACGTGTTGTCGTTCGCCTCGCGCGGCGTGGCCCTCGGCTTCTTCAAGGACAACCCCGATCTGCTGACAGGGGTGCAGAACGCGACCCTCTTCGGGGCGCATCTCTCCTCAACCTTCATGCCGATGAACGATGGCTGGGGCGCCACGCAGTGGCTCGCCGGCGTGCTCATCTTGTTGATGACCGGCACGTTGTTCGTCACGCAGTTGCAGCTGATGCGCAAGAACATGCCCGCCGAGGCCCTCACCGGTCAGATGGCGCAGCAGCAGAAGATGATGCTCTATATCTTCCCGTTCATGTACCTGTTCATGGGCGTGAATATCCCGATCGGCGTCCTGCTCTACTGGTTCACCTCGAACCTGTGGACGCTCGGCCAGCAGTACATCTTGATCCACAACAATCCGGCCCCGAATACCCCGGCTTATGTCGACTGGGCGGACCGGATGCGGGCCAAGGGTCTCGATCCGGAGGCTGAGTCGGCCCGCCGCGCGGGCAAGGGTCGACGCAAGACCACCGTCGAGCAGACCAGCCGCGAAGTGCGGGTCACGCGTCCCGATACCAATAACGGTGGGACGAAGGGGTCCGGCGCCAACGGCTCCGACGGGACGCCTCCCACGGGGAGCCGTCCTGTGAAGCCCGCCGGTCCGAAGAAGCCCGCCGCCCCCAGCGCCGCCGCGGCCGACGTGCCCGACAGCGGTCGGACGCAGGTCACGCGCCAGCAGCCCACCCGCCAAGCTCGCGCCAAGCGCAAGAGCTGACCCACCCCCGTCCGGTTGCCGGGCCCACGAACCACCACCCCCATTAGGGGCAACGACCAAGGAGACCACTGTGAGCGACAGCGAGCAGACCATCGACGAGACCATCACCGATGTGATCAGCGCCGACGAAACCAGCACCGACGAGACCAACACCGAGGTCGTCGAGGCGGAGACCGCTGAGGTCACCGACGACGACGGCGACGACGACGGCGACGGCGACGAAACCACGGGCGAGGGCGGCGAGAAGAAGTCCAAGCGGGAGACTGCGCTCGACAACGAGGGCGACATTGCCGCCGACTACCTCGAAGAGCTGCTCGACATCGCCGACCTGGACGGTGACATCGACACCTTCAACGAGGGTGGCCGCGCCCACGTGTCGATCATCACCGACGCCGCAGTGCTCGTCGGCAAGGACGGGGAGGTGCTGGAGGCCTTGCAGGAGCTCGCGCGCTTGGCCGTCATGACCGAGACCGGTCACCGCAGCCGCTTGATGCTCGACATCGCCGGCCACCGGGAGCGTCGTCGCACCGAGCTGCAGGCCCTGGCGCAAGAGGCCATCGCCGAGGCGAAGGCCTCGGGTGAGGCCGTCCGCCTCGTGCCCATGAACCCCTTCGAGCGCAAGATCGTGCACGACGTCGTCGCCGAGGCCGGTTTGATCAGCGAGTCCGAGGGCGAGGAGCCCAAGCGCCGCGTCGTCGTGATGCCGAAGGCCTGATGACACAAGCCGCCCGGACGGCGTTCGGCGAGGGCCACCCCCTCGCCGAGGCGTACGTCCAGATATTGGCGACCCGCGGTATCGAATGGGGCCTGATCGGACCTCGCGAGGCCGACCGGCTCTGGGATCGGCACGTGCTGAACTCGTTGGCGATGGTCCCGTTCGTGCCCGACGGTGCCACGGTGGTGGACGTCGGTTCCGGCGCCGGGCTGCCCGGAATTCCGCTCGCGATCGCGCGTCCGGACCTCACCGTGACGCTGCTCGAACCGCTGCTGCGGCGCTTCAACTTCCTGGTCGAGGCCGTCGCGGAACTGGGACTGGGTGATCGTGTGGCGGTGGTCCGCGGCCGGGCCGAGGAGCACAAGGCCACCTACGACGTCGTCACCTGCCGGGCCGTCGCCCCGCTGGAACGCCTTGTCGGCTGGTGCGCTCCGCTGTTCCTGCCCGCAGGGGAACTCCTGGCTCAGAAGGGGTCGAGCGCGCAAGCCGAGGTGGACGCGGCCTCCGCGGATCTTCGCCGGCGCCACCTCACGGCACGCGTGCTGGAGGCGGGCGGCGACACGTTCATCGTCCGCGTGCGTCCGACGAGGTAGTCCTGACTTTCTTCAATGTTGCCAGTTTTCGGGGCTGATATGGCGTCGACTACGGGTTTCTGGGTTGTGCGGTAGCCAGGTGGTTGGCGAGGGCTAAGTCGTTCCTGAAGTCCAAGACCGATCTCCGCGCCCGCTCGATCTACGCCAGGAAACGGCCTCGATTGAAGCCCAACCGACCCATCGTTTTCGCCGCCTCGCAGTCGCCCGCTGGCTCGAAAATCACCGCCGACTGGAAGGGAGTTCACGGATGCCAGCTGACCGTCCACGTGCGGGCGGTATCGGGCCGGTTTGAGCGCTGAGCGGGCCGAAGCCAGCCCTTACGGCTACCCCCGCCGGCTCATCGGCGCTAACCTCACCCAAACCTTGCTGAATTCCGAGGCTCAAGTCGCCCACGAGAAGCAAGGGCCGAATTCAGCATGAGTTGGGTGAGGTCACCCCCGGGGTTATCCCTTGCCCCCCATCCGACCTAGCCGTCACACCTGTGCGCTCACGTCTGTCGGCGACGCTCGAAAATGAGGCCGCCGATCTGGCGTCTACCCTGCCCGTCAGGCACCTTCCCTACCGTTGCAACGGCAGGGTAGATGCGTTAGCGGCAGGGTAGACGCGATGGGGCGGCCGAACATGGGACAAATCTGGGACGGATGGGCCGAAAGGGATCAGAGGCCATGGGTGGCTGCTGGAAGGGCCGCTCTCTCTAACTTGGGAGCGCTTTCCTGAGGTTCACATCGCCGTCGACACTCGCGGACGCCGCTCCTCAAAGGGCTGTGGCAGGGATGTTTCCAGCGGGGTACCGGCCCGTTGAGTCCCACTCCTGACGAATTGCGCGCCGCCAACAACGATTCTGCGTCGCTCGACGAAAGGGGCATTCCCATGACCCCTTGTCCCAGGCGTGTGATGCCCAGTGCGACCTCGTCGACTGACGCACATTTGCTGTTGGCGCCCGCTGTCGGCGCCAATCGGGCACCGTGATCCTCGACCAACAGCTCGATGCAGACCAGCTGCCGGCCTGACTCAAAACCACCGCCGGCAAGATGATGAACCGCCAGAAGCTGGTAAAAGCACTCCGCCGCACCACACCGCTAGATCACAGACGGTGACCATGTCATGACAGCCGCGTACCCGCTCCCCGACGACGCTCAAGCCGGCCTCAACGCCGATCACTCACACACCAACTGACAAAAGGCGACTCCTTCCCGCCGGTGAACTTCTGCCTCAGAAGGGGTCCAACGTCGTAGCCGAGGTCGGAGCCGCAGCGGCTGAACTCCGGAAACGGCACCTCAAGGCGCGCGTGCTGGAGGCGGGCGGCGACACGTTCATCGTCCGCGTGCGTCCGACCAGGTAGCCGACTACTCGGGACCGCCGTGTTGGAGCTGCTCCTCGGTGAGGTCGAGCCCTCGCGGGGGTAGCAGGTGCCGACCCTTGGGGGTCCGGACGGTGTAGGCGAAAGCGACCTCTTCGGCGCGCTGATCCTCGGGCGTGAGGCGCTCCGAGTGTTGGCGGATGTGTTCCTCCCACGAGGGCACGACGAAAAGCTCGACGAAGCGGTGCGGCTTTTCGCCCACGCGGTACAGATCCCACCGGACGGCACCGTTGCGACGGCGGGAGCGGCGCATGTCCTCCATGGCCTCCAAGAAGTTGTCTTCCTCATTGCGGGGGACGTCGTACTCCACGCTCACCGCGATCGGTCCGGCGTCCGGGAGCGGTTCGAAGGGCAGGTTGGCCGTCGACCAGAACTCGACCACCCCTCGATCCAACGTTTCGTTCTCCTGGATCGGGACGAGTTTCGCCAACACCGCTGTCGAGGCGGCCAGCCCCCCGGCGATAACAACCGCCCATTGAAGCCCGAACACTGTGGTCATGGCACCCCAGATTGGTGCCGCGAGCGCCTGGCAGGCCATGAACACCATGAGGTAGATGGCGATGGCGCGGGCGCGCACCCAACTGGGCAAGAAGAGTTGGAGTTCGCCCATCAACACCGCGGCGGTGACGGTCCAGCCGTACCCCGCGATCGCCAGCAGGGGCAGCGCCACCCACAACGAGGGGGCGAACGCGACGAGGGCGAACGGCGCCCCGAAACACAATCCCGCCACGGCCACCATGGCGTTGGACGAGAGGTGGCGCAGCGTTTGCCCGACCGTCAACGCTCCCGTCACGGCCCCCACGCTGATGCCGAGGAACAAAGCGCCGTAGCCGGCCGCCGACATGCCCAGTTGCCGAGCGGCGATCAGTGGCAGCAACGCCCACATGGCGGCCGCGGGGGCCACGAACGCCGCCAGGCGGATCAAGATCCGCCGCACCACCGGCTCGTGGCGGACGTAGCGTCCGCCCGCGCGCAACGCGGGGATGAAGCGCTCCCGCCCGTTGGACGCCGCGGGCTCGCGGCTATTCCACAGCACGAGCGCCGCGATCAGGAACAACACCGACAGCGCGTTGAACAGGAAGACCGGAGGCACCCCCCATCGGGCGATGATGAAGCCCGCCAAGGCCGGGCCGATGGCGCGCGCTACGTTGACGTTGATCATGTCGAGCCGGGTGGCGGCCGCGAGTTGGTCGCGCGGTACGAGTTCCGCGATGATCGGCCCCCAGGTCGGCAACTGCAAGGCCGTGCCCACGCCGAGCGCGAAGGTAAACCCCAGCAGCAGCGGAGGCGTCATTTGACCGAGGTAGGTCAAGACCGCCAGCCCCGTCGACACCGCAAAGAAGTAGATCTGGACGCCCAGCATGATCCATCGGCGGTCGAAAGCGTCGGCGAGGACACCAGCCGGGAAGGCCAACAAAACGGTGGGCAGCGCCATCGCCGTCTGGACCAGCGGCACGATGGTGTCCGCGTGGGGATCGTCCACGAACAACCACTGCGCACCGACGGTCTGCGCGAAGGCCCCCACCGTGCCCATGACCACGCCGAGCCAGAGCCAGCGAAAAGCGGTGATTCGCAGGGGTGCGAGCGGGGACGGCCGACTTACGCTCCCCGCGGTTTCGGTTGTCGTCATGGTGTGCAGTCTTTCCAATGATGCGGTTTCGAGCCAGGCACCCTGAGGGACCCTCTGTTCCCGTTGAAGGCCTCGCGATGGTCGACCCGCGCGTCGCCCAGAGTACGGCTCAGCCGGCTTCGATCAAGCCCAGGCGGACGAACGCGTTGTAGAGGCCATCGTCCATCACGGCGTCGGTCACGAATGTGGCCGCAGCTTTGATGGCGTCCGAGCCGTTGCCCATGGCGACCGTAGTACCGCAGGTGGCGAAGAGTTCGTTGTCGGCGTTGGAGTCACCGAACGCGATCATGTCGTCCGGGGACACCCCGAGATGTTCGCCCAGCGCCCGCACGGCGACGCCCTTGTCGACGCCCAGTTGTCCGAACTCGCCGAACTCGGGGCCTTTGCCGGTGAGGGTCCAGGTGCCGATCTTGGCCTCCCCGGCGTACTCCTGCGCCAACTGCTCCAGATCCACGCCCTCCTCGAGCACGAAGCTGATCTTGAACACGTCCGGACGGCCCTGCGTGGTGCCGTAGATCATGTGGGGGAACCCCTTGGTCTTGACGCGCTCGATGGCCTCGGCGACAGGCCCACCGATGACGGGAGCCATGCGCTCCGGCAGGTTGTCGCTGCCGTACAGGCCCGAGTTGGCTTCCAGGTAGAAGCCGAAATCGTTGGCGACCAGCCACGCGACGGCCCGGTGACAGACGTCCTCGGCGAGTGCCCGATCCACCACGGTCACCCCGTCGTCCTCCACGAAGGCTCCGTTGCCGCCGATGTAGCCGTCGAAACCGATGTCCCACAGGTAGGGGTAGATCTCGGCCTTGGAGCGTCCGGTGCACATGTAGATCCGGTGGCCGTTGGCGCGCGCGGCCTTGATGGCCACGGCGGCGCTGGGGGGTAGTTCGGTGTGGTAGTCGACGATCGTCCCATCAACGTCCAGCAACACAACTTTTGATTCGCTCACCGCACCATCCTGCTGGTCCTCGGCGGCTTTGGCGAGCAAGAACTCTTCCGTGACGGCGGAAACGGGCCGCGCCGACCTGCGAGGGACCGCTTTTGTCGGAGTCCCTCGCTAGCGTGGCGTCATGAACGATAAGGACGTCCTGCACTCCTACCTCGGCGTGGCCCGGGAGTCGTTGGCGTGGAAGCTGGAGGGGCTCACCGAGTTCGAGGCCCGGCTGCCGCGCACACCCACGGGCACGAGCCTGCTGGGGCTGCTGAAGCATGTGGCGTTCGTCCAGGCGGGGTACCTCGGGCCGGTGTTCGGACGTCCGATGCCGGACGGGGCGCCTCTCGAGCGCGCGGATCCGCACGCCGATCTGGTGGCGACCGCCGAGGAGTCGCTGGGCTCGGTGCTGGCGGACTTCGGGCGCTCCTGCGAGCTGGCCGATGCCACGATTGCCGACCTGCCCTTGGACGCCAAAGGTCTCGTGCCGTGGTGGCCCGAAGACCGGCGCCACGTCACCCTGCACACGGTGTTGATCCACGTCATCGCCGAGATCAACCGCCACGCCGGGCAGGCCGACATCCTGCGCGAGGGTATCGATGGGGCGGCGGGGCTGCGGGCGGAGTCGTCCAATTTGCCCGAGAACTACGACTGGCCGGCGTATGTGGCCCGCGTCCGCGCCATCGCCGATCTCTTTGAGCCGTCCCTCGGAACCCCGGAGCCGCATCAGGGGTAGTCGTCCCGGGCGCGGCCACACCTCTTCGCAATTCTGCGCCATGGCCCCCGCCAGGCCCTCGAAGGGGGGAAGCTAGGAGCACAAGCCGGGCCACGCGGCGATGCGACGGTTCCGGCCGGAGCTCGAGGGGGCCGCGATGACCGACCTAGACGACACCCTCCCCGGCTTGCCGGTGAGTCGACCCACGGGCGTCGGGCTGTGTCTGTCCGGCGGCGGGTACCGCGCGATGCTGTTCCACCTGGGCACGCTGTGGCGCCTGAACGACGCGGGTTATCTGCCCAAGCTCACGCGGATCTCCTCCGTCTCCGGCGGCTCCATCACCGCGGGTCTGCTGGGGTGCACCTGGAGGAACCTGGAGTTCGACCAAACGGGGGTTGCGATCGACTTTCTTGAACACGTGGTCGAGCCGATCCTTGCCATGGGGCGCTACACCTTGGACGTGCCCGCCGTGCTCAAGGGACTGCTCTTCGGTGGGGTGGCCCATGAGGTCGAGGGCGTCTACGACCGGATGCTGTACCACGGGGCAACGCTGCAATCCCTCCCGGACGACAACTCCGGCCCCCGGTTCATCATCATGGCCACCGACCTCTCGAACGGTGTCGGATGGCGCTTCTCGCGTCCCTACATGCGCGACTACAAGACCGCCAACTACCCCAACCCGACCCTGCCGCTGGCCCAGGCGGTCGCGGCCTCGTCCGCCTTCCCGCCCTTCCTCTCCCCGGTGGTGTTGAACCTGGTGGACGGCAAGCACGCCACCCTCACCGATGGGGGCGTGTACGACAACCTCGGGATCGAGCCGGTCCTGAAGAACTGCGGGACGATCTTCGTCTCCGACGCCGGCGGCCCGTTCAAAGAAGAGCCGCGACCGCACCGCGGGTGGATCCTCGGCACCTACCGCGTGCTGTTGACGCTGCAGGCCGAGGTGGGATGGCTGCGGAAGCGGCAGGTGATGGCTGCCCTGAAGAGCACCACGAACGATCTCAAGGGGGCATTTTGGGCCGTGACCACCGACCCCACCGACTTCCCCGCCTTTGCCTCGACCCTTCCGGTCCCGGTGACCGCGGCCAAGCGCCTTGGTGACACCCCCACCCGCCTCAAGGCGCTGCCCGACGAGACCCTTTACGGCCTGGTCAACTGGGGGTATGCCGCCGCGGACGCGGGGCTCCGTTCCTACGTCGACCCCCACCTCCCCGAACCGCCGGGCTTCCCGCTGCCGGGAGGTGTCGGAGTATGACCTTGGCCGAGGCGTTGCGCTCGGGGGAGGGAACGGTCTGGTTCCGACAACTCGGCGACGGCGTGGACGCAGTCGAGGCCACCATGCGGATTACCCCGTTGGCGCGGCACCGCGCGCGATCAGCATGGGCGGAGTTCGCCCGCCAGGTGGACGACCAGCTGGCGCACGAACTGACCTGGCTGCTTCAAACCCTGACCGATGCGGGCTTCAAGCCGCCCTACCGCTGCCGCTTCACTGAACCGTTCGAGATCATGGGCGGGGATCTTGCGGTCCTCGAGTTGTCCGCTGGTGTCGATGGACGCGTGGTGACCTGGCCCCCGGTTCATCGCACCCCCGGCACCAAAGCCCAGCCCCCGCTTCCACCGGGTCCGCGGAGGCCGCCCACCGCGGCGCTCACACCTCCGGGCGTTCACCCTGGGGAATCGCCCGGGGACGCTGACCACCTCGTCCCCCCGTCTCACGTGGCGCGACGCCGTCCGGGGCAGCACGCCGAGCCGCCCGCGGCCGCCGACGCCGGGCCACCGCCCGCGATGGACGCCGAAGAGCCCGAGGCATCCGGCGCCGAGGGGCCGCCGCCCAGCGAGCCGACGACGGTCGGGGGGGACGAGCCGGCAGCGACAACGCGTCGCTTGCAGTGCACGATCGGGGTGGCGGGGGCCGTCCCGGACAACGTGCTGCGAAGCGGCGACAACAGCGTCGGCGTCTTCCTCGGTCCGCAGGAGACGCACACCCTGCTCGGGATCATGGTCAGCGACGCTGAGTTGGACCTCACTCCGGGGGCGGATTTCGTCGTCGTCCACGTGCAGCTCACCCCCCTCGTGCCGGAGGTCGGCACTCCCAGCTTTGGGGATCTGCTGGTGCCGCGGGCGGGACGCAGCGCGACCCTGATGCTGGGTTGGCGGGTGCCGGAGGCGGCGACGGAAGCGCGCGCGCAACTGGTGGTGACGAAGGCCGGCCGGGTCATCGTGCTGGCGGAGCTGAGCGGGCGCGTGGGCGAACCGACGGCCGCGCGCTCCCTGCTGGCCATGGGCGACCCCGTCCAGCAGCGACCGGCCGACTCGGTCACGCCGGCGGCCGTGGTGCTCGACACCGACGGCCACGGTCGGACGACCGCCACCACGCCCAGCGCTACCGCCGTGGCGTTGTTGCCGGAGTACGAGCAGCTGGCCGAGGTGCTGCGGCGCTTGTTGAACAAGGCGATCGCGCTCGATCCCAGCACCGCGGCCGGACGAAAAGGCGTGGCCGCGATGTTGGTCCGGCTCGCGCAGGCGGGCGCGGACTTGTACCAGTCCCTGCAGCCGGTGATGAGCTCGCTGGGGCAGGGACCCGTCCAGGTCGTCACGTCCCGAGCCCCCCACGTGCTGCCCCTCGAACTGCTCTACGACCGGGCTGTGCCGGTCGACGCCGCGAAGCTGTGCCCGGCGTGGGTCGCAGGCGGGTGCCTGGACGCCTGCGAGTCACCGCAGCCCCAACGCGTGGTGTGCCCAGCGGGCTTCTGGGGCGTTCGGCGGATCATTGAGCGGCTTTATCGCCTGGTCGAGAACGGCGACGCCGAGGTCAGCATGGTGGTGCCGGATCCCAATCGGCCTCGCCTGGC
Source organism: Micropruina sp. (assembly GCA_016716635.1). Lineage (GTDB taxonomy): Bacteria > Actinomycetota > Actinomycetes > Propionibacteriales > Propionibacteriaceae > JADJVZ01. The sequence goes on along the minus strand of JADJVZ010000013.1, from coordinate 287,996 downwards.
GTTGGACGGCCTGATGTTCGCGGCCAGCTCGAAGGTCAAGCCCGAGATGCAGCAGCACTCCGCACTTGCGGACACCCCCCGCACAGCGGATTGGACGACCTGGCGCGCCTCCCTGGCCAAGCAGTCCCACGGGCTGCTCGTGCTGTTGCCCCACACGGCGATGTCCCCCGCCGGACCAGAGGCCGAGGATCCGCCCGCCCTGGAGATCTCGGATTCGATGCTGGAACGTCCTTTCATCGGCGCTGACGTGGTCACCGGGGGCCGTCTCGACCTGGCCCCCACGGTCATCCTGTTCGGATGCGATACCGCCGGTAGCGAAGATGATCTGACCGGCTTCGCGATGCGTTTTCTCAACGCGGGGGCCGCGGTGGTGTTCTCCTCGCTGGCCAAATTGGGGCCCTTCGCCGCAGCCGAACTGGCCGGACGCCTGGTCACCGCGCTGAACGAACCCGCCAACGCGGGCCGCCCGGTGGGGCAGGTTCTCACCGAGTTTCGTCGGGCATCCCTGCGGGAGGGGTTACTGTCAGCTATGGCCCTGACGGGCTATGGCGACTCCGAATGGGCGGTCTGAGGCCGATGTTTCGTATCGAAATGCTTCCAGCGGAGCGCGGCGACTGTCTGTGGGTGAGCTACGGCACCTCCACTCACCCGCACCACCTGCTGATCGACGGCGGACCTTCGCAAACCATCTCGTCGTTGGTCCCGGCGCTCGAGAAGCGCATTCGGGCGTTGCCGGGCACGACCGATCGCGTCGAGTTGGCGGTCGAGACCCACATCGACGCCGACCACATTCAGGGTCTGGTGTCGTTGCTCTCCGACCCCGCCCGGGTGCCGTTGTTCAAGGACATCTGGATGAACGGCTACCGACACGTCGCCCCTGTCTCGTTGGGGGCGACGGACGCCGAGATGCTCACCGCCTCCCTGCTGCCACACCCTGATCGCTGGAACGCGGCATTCGAGGGCAACGCCGTCGTGGTGCCGGATGACGGGCCGCTGCCGGTGGTGACGCTGGCGGGCGGCATGCGCCTCACCTTGTTGACCCCCACGCGGGCGAATCTCAACGCCTTATACAAGGGGTGGCAGCAGGTGATGGGCGCGATGGCCGGCAAGGGCACCAGCACCCCCGCCGATTGGCGCCGCGGCGACGCCCTCGGCGCCTTCGATCCGCTGGACTGGGCCGACGCCCCCTTTACCGAAGACCGCAGCCTGCCGAATCGGTCGGGGATCTCGTTCATCGCAGAATTCGGCGGACGCCGGGCGCTGTTCTTGGCCGACGTGCCACCCAAGGGGATCCTGGCGGCGTTCGACCGGCTGGGCCAGCCGATCCAGCACTTCGACGCGGTCAAGCTGTCGCATCACGCCTCGCGCAACAACACCAATATCGCTCTGTGCCAGCGGATCGTGGCCCCCTTGTGGCTGGTGTCGACGAACGGCGCGCGGTTCAAGCACCCGCATCCGGAGGCGCTGGCCCGGGTCGTGGTCTCGCAGCCGGAGCCCCCGACGTTCGTCCTCAACTATGTGACGCCCTTCGTGACCGACCTGATCGCCGGCGCCGGGCCTCGGTATCAGGTGCAGTTGCCCGAGCGTCGTGCGGACGGCCAATACGCCGAAGGCGTGACGGTCGACCTCTGAGCGATCGGCCTCGGAGGAGTCACGGCCCAGGCGGTGCCCGGAAAGGGGACGTCAGTCGCAGCAGAACGCTCAGCGCCAGGCGTTCGGACCCGCCCAGCCCGCCGTGTATTCGTCCATCGGAACCAGGTTCTTCTCCCAGGCGTCCAGGACGGGCTCCACGATGCGCCAGCACTCTTCGGCGATGTCGCCGCGGACACTCAGCAGCGGATCGCCCTCGAAAATCTCGTCCAAAATTTCGCCGTAGGGACGCAGCGGGGCGTCGTCGAGATCGGCGGAGAGCACCGTTGATTCGAGCTTGAACCGATCGCTCGCCACGTTCGTCGACACCTGGAGGGCGAGGGTGACCGGCTTCATGCCGATCCACAGCACATTGCGCGCGATGTCGCCGTCCACGAAGCCGGTGGGGATGTGGGGCACGGGACGGAACAGCACGGTGATCCCGTTGCGCTCATCGCCCAACGCCTTGCCGCTGTGCAAGGTGAACTTCACGTCGTGCCACCGGCTGTTGTTGATGCGCAGCGAGATTTCGGCCAGGGTCTCGGTGTTCTTGGCCGGATCTACGCCCGGCTCCTCGACGTAGCCCGGCACCTGGGTCCCGTGGATCTGCCCCGAGGTGTAGCGGGCGCGGCGCGAACTGGTGACCGGATCGTCGGTCCACAGCGTGGTGGCGCGCAGCGTGTGGGCGATGAGGTCGCGCACCTCGCGTTCGTCCAGCGACGCGGGCTCCTCCATCGCGAAGATCGCCATCATCAGCAGCAGGTGGCTTTGGATCATGTCTTTCAGCGCGCCGTTGTTGTCGTAGTAGCCGGCGCGGCCTTCGAGGCCGAGGGTTTCGTCGACGATGATCGACACCGACTCGATGTCGCCGCAATCCCAAATCGGCTCGAAGATCCGGTTGGTGAAGCGGATGCCGAGCAGGTTCAGCACGGTGGCCTTGCCGAGGAAGTGGTCGACCCGGAAGATCTGGTTCTCGGGGACGACGCTCATCAGCAGGTGATTGAGTTCCTTGGCCGACTCCAGCGACGTGCCGAACGGCTTCTCCAGCGCCAACTTCAAACCCTTGGGCAGGTCGAGGGTGGCCAGCACCTGACACGCCTTCGCGGTGACGGCCGGGGGCAGCGCGAAGTACAACACCGAGTTCTCGGGCAGGTTGGGCAGCAACGCCAGCCAGTTGTCCTTGTTGGTGACATCGACGTTGATGTAGCGGGTCTTGGCCAAGACGGCCTCGATGCGCGAGGGACGCAGCTTCGCGTCCTTGAGCGCGGCTTCGACGAGGGCCTTCCACTCCCCATCCGTCAGGGGCGCCATGGCGGCCCCGATCAAGGTCACGTCGTACGGCTTCTCGGTGAGCAGCGTGCCCAACCCCGGAAGCAGCAGCCGGTGCGTCAGATCGCCGGAGGCTCCCAAGATGACGAGGGTTACGGGCGGTAAAGCGGTGTCGGTCACGGGGTCAGTCTAGGAGGGGGTTTCTGACGCGTGGCCTCACCACGGCGCGAGCCAGAGCGTCGCCTGTCCTGCTGCTTCGGTGAGGACGTAGAGGGACGATCCGGCCCGTGCCACCGCCACGGGATTGCCCTGGGGACCCTCCGAGGTCGACCATGCCGCCCCGCCGTCGCGCGATCGCAGAAGCAGGGTTCCGTCGTGATCGGGCGCGAGGATCACCAGATCCTGGTCGGCGATCACCGGCGTAGGCAGGATTTCTGTGTCCGCCACGTTCTCAGCCGGCACGCTCAATGCGGTCGCCGTCACGCCGTCGACCAGCCAGGCCACGAGGCGACCGTCCGCGTGACCGACGACGAGGCAGTGGCCGGCGTCGCAGGAAACGGCCTGGCCAGCGACCAGGCCGGTCGGCGCCGGCAGGGTCTGCCGCGCCTCAACGGTGGATCCGACGAACCACACCGACGCGACACTCGTGAGAGTGGGGCCGAGGTGGAGGGTGCGTCCGACGAGGACGGCCCGGTCGCCCAGCGCGGCGACCCCCTGGACTTGGTGTTGGAAGGTGGCGGTGTTGGCCAGCGCGGTGCCCTGGCTGGGGACGCGCGTCCAGGTGGTGCCGGACGCTCGCCACACCGCCGGTTCCAACCCCGCCGTCTCGGAGCTCCAGGAACCGACGAGCAGCGGCGCCGATCCGGTGAAGGTCGCTCCGGTCAGCGTCCCCATGCCCCAGCCGCCGAAGGTCTCGAAGGTCTGGGGTTCTTCGGTCAGCGCCGAGGCGCTCCCCCGCCAGATCGTCCAGCGCACGTTCCCGTGGGCCCCGCCCCGGACGCCGGCCACCGCGACGACGTTTCCCGCTGCCGTCGCGAGGGACGTCCATTGAGCCTCAGTGGCATACGAGCTTTGGCCCTGGACGCTCCCCTGGGTGGCGGCGGACCCCTGGACGGTCACCAGGCCCGGAGCTCCGGTGCCGAGGCGGGTGCCCACGAGGAGCCCGTCCGGACTCGCGGCGATGACCACAGGCGTGGCGCCGCCGGGCAAGGCGACGGGCGTCCAACTGGGGGCGCTGGTGCAGCCCGGAAACACCAGCACCATGAGGGTGAGTGCCACCGCGACCAAGCGTCCCGCCATGGCTCATCGTGACACGTGCATCGTGACGGCGAGGGTCGCGGGGAGAACACGGCCCGGTAGTTGTTCTCCGAAGCTGTTGCGGGCATGGTGGGGGCTGCGCCCTGGGTCTCTGGGGCTGGTGCTGTCGAGGAGAACCATGAGCGCACACGACAATCGGCATCTTGCCGACGGCCACGATGCCATCCACGTCGAGGGCGCGCGCGAGAACAACCTGAAGAACATCAGTGTCGATATTCCTAAGCGGCGGTTGTCGGTGTTCACGGGGGTGTCGGGGTCGGGCAAGTCGTCGCTGGTGTTTTCGACGATCGCGGCCGAGTCGCAGCGGATGATCAACGAGACCTACAGCGCGTTCGTCCAGGGGTTCATGCCGACGTTGGCGCGTCCCGACGTGGACGTCCTGGACGGGATCACCACCGCGATCATCGTGGACCAGGAGCGGATGGGGGCGAACGTCCGCTCGACGGTGGGCACCGCCACGGACGCCAACGCGATGCTGCGGCTCTTGTTCAGCCGGCTGGGCGTGCCGCACGCGGGGTCGCCGCAGGCCTACTCGTTCAACGTGCCGTCGGTGACCGGGTCGGGGTCGGTCAAGGTCGATCGCGGCGCCGGCAAGGATCAACGCAAGCACGCGACCTACACCTTGGTGGGTGGAATGTGTCCGCGGTGCGAGGGCCGCGGCACGATCTCCGACATCGACATGACGCAGTTGTTCGACGACTCGCTGTCGCTGCTGGGGGGTGCCATCAAAGTGCCGGGCTACACCGCGGATGGCTGGATGGTGCGGACGTTCGCCGGCTCGGGTTTCTACGATCCGAACAAGCCGATCCGCGACTTCACGGCCAAAGAGCGCACCGATTTCCTCTACAAGGAGCCCACGAAGGTCAAGATCGAGGGCATCAACATGACCTACGAGGGCCTGATCCCGAAGATCACCAAGTCGATGCTCTCGAAGGATCCGGAGGCGCTGCAGCCCCACATCCGCGCGTTCGTGGAGAAGCTCGCGACCTTCACCACCTGCCCCGACTGCGAGGGGACGCGGTTGGCCCCCGGGGCGCGCGCCTCGAAGATTGCCGGGATCAGCATCGCGGACGCCTGCGCCATGCAGATCAGCGATCTCGCGGTGTGGGTGCGGGACCTCAACGAGCCGTCCGTCGCCCCGCTGCTGGCGTCGCTGCGTCACCTGCTGGATTCGTTCGTCGAGATCGGGCTGGGCTACCTCAGCCTCGACCGTCCGGCCGGGACGCTGTCGGGCGGCGAGGCGCAGCGGACGAAGATGATCCGGCACCTGGGGTCGTCGCTCACCGATGTGACGTACGTGTTCGACGAACCGACCATCGGCCTCCACCCGCACGACATCGGGCGCATGAACGACCTGCTCGTGCGGCTGCGCGACAAGGGCAACACCGTGCTCGTGGTGGAGCACAAGCCCGAGGTCATCCAGATCGCCGATCACGTGGTCGACCTCGGGCCTGGGGCCGGCACGGGCGGCGGAACCATCTGTTTCGAGGGCACGGTGGAGGGGCTGCGAGCCTCCGGGACGCTCACCGGCCGCCACCTCGATGACAAGGCGTCCTTGAAGGAGAGCGTGCGTCCGGCGCGGGGGTCATTGGCGATCCGGGGGGCGTCGGCGAACAACCTGCGCGATGTGGACGTCGACATTCCCCTCGGCGTTCTCTGCGTGATCACCGGGGTGGCGGGCTCGGGCAAGAGCTCGCTCGTCCACGGATCGATGCCCAAGAACGCCGGGGTGGTCTCGATTGATCAGTCGGCCATCAAGGGCTCGTCCCGCAGCAACGCCGCGACCTACACCGGGATGCTCGATTCGATTCGGACGGCCTTCGCCAAGGCCAACGGCGTGAAGCCAGCCCTGTTCAGCGCGAACTCCGAAGGGGCCTGCCCGGCGTGCAACGGCGCCGGGGTGATCACCACCGAGCTCGGCTTCATGGACAGTGTCACCACCCCTTGCGAGGAGTGCGAAGGCAAGCGGTTCCAGGCGTCCGTGTTGGGGTATCGCTTGGGTGACAGCAACATCACGGACGTCTTCGCGATGACCGTGAGTGAAGCCAAGGAGTTCTTTGGTGCGGGGGTCTCGAAGGTCCCGGCGGCGCACGCGATCTTGGTGCGCTTGGCGGACGTCGGCCTGGGCTACCTCACTCTCGGCCAGCCCTTGAACACCTTGTCCGGCGGTGAACGGCAGCGCTTGAAGCTGGCCTCGCAGATGGGCGAGAAGGGCGAGATCTACGTTCTGGACGAGCCCACCGCCGGTCTGCACCTCGCGGACGTCGAGCAGCTGTTGGGGTTGCTGGATCGGTTGGTCGACAGCGGCAAGTCGGTGATTGTGGTCGAGCACCACCAGGCGGTCATGGCCCACGCCGACTGGATCATTGACATCGGTCCAGGAGCGGGCCACGACGGTGGACGCGTCGTTTTCGAGGGCACCCCGGCCGCCCTCGTGGCAGGCAAGACGACGCTCACGGGGCAGCATCTGGCGACGTACATCCGCCGCTGACGCCCCACCCCTCTCGCCTGACGCCCCACCCCTCTCGCCCACTCTCGGTGGGAAAGAGGAGGTGTTCCGAGATCAGTGGATCGCGGTGAAGCGGCTCCGATGGTGGGTCGGGGTTTCGATCTCGTCGAGGATCGCCAGGGCGAGATCGGCCGCGGAAATCGTGGACGTGTCGTCGGCAGCCTTCAGAAGGACGTCGCCACCGAGGGTGTAGGTCCCTTTCGACGGCGTGCTGAGCCAGGCGCCGAAGTCTTGCGGCGGGCTGACGTAGAACCAATCGAGGCTTTCCGGAGAGGCCTTCAGAAGGGCGAGCGCGTTCAATCCGGTCTCGATCTCAGGCTTCAACTCGGCGGGGATGTGCTCCTTCGAGACGTCCCACAGGCGGGGGCCACCCTCGTGAGTCAAGAGGGACGACGCGCCGCCGATGTAACCGAGGCGGGTCGGCGTCCCGTCCAGCCCTTCGATGACCTGCTCCAGGACTCGCTCGAGCTTGCCGGCCATATCTCCGCGGGGGGAGAGGGCCACGACGACGACGTCTCGATCGGCGGTGACATTGTTCAGCAGGTCGGCGTCGAGCGCCGATCCGACGACGTAGTCGACTCCGCCAACGGGTGCCTCGACGGCCGATCGGCTGACCGAGGTCACCTCGTGACCGCGCTTAGCAGCCTCGGCGACCACCGCCGCCCCCGCGTACCCGCTGCCGCCCAAAACCGTGATGCGTGCCATAAGTTCTGTCCTTTACTATCTTGTGGTAACTCAGTTACCGTAAGGCATGTGGGACGCGTGTGGAAGTAGGCACTTTCAGGTGCGTGACCCGAAACTGCGTTCGGGAAAGAGAAGGTCGCGGTGAGTCATATGGAATGGGACCCCTACGTCGCGGACTGTCCGTCACGTCGGCTGCTTGATCGGATCGGCGATCGCTGGACGGTGCTCATTGTCGTTGCACTCGATCCCGGCCCCCAGCGCTTCGGGGCCCTCGCCTCGCGGGTCGGTGGCATCTCGCAGAAGATGCTCACCCAGACGCTGCGTTCACTCGAGCGCGACGGCTTCGTGACCCGCACCGCGTACCCGGAGATCCCACCGCGGGTCGAGTACGCGCTCACTCCTCTAGGCCGTTCGCTTCTGAAACCCTTGCGTGCCCTCGAGGAGTGGGCCGTCGCGAATATGCCAGCGGTCGTCCAAAGCCACGACGTCTTTGCTGCCTCCGCACGCCAGGGGTGAGGAGCGTGGCACTGATCGCCGACATCGGGACGGCTCGCCGAGTCTCGGCGCGGGGGCGGTCGCTCGGTACAGTGCGGCGGTAGCGGTAGGAGGTAGCGATGGACGGGGTGCTGGCGGGGCCGGGGTACACCGGAGCGCCCTTTGTGTTGTTCGGGCCGAGCCATCTGGCGGCTTTGGCGGTGACCGTCCTGCTGTTAGTGGCAATGGTGCGGGGGTTTCGGGGCTCGTCCGGGAAGGTCAAGACCTGCGCCCGCTGGACGCTCGCCCTCCTTCTCTGGGGGCAGGAAATCAGCTTCCACGCGTGGCGTGTGATCACCGGGACGTGGAGCGTCCAGGAGATGTTGCCCCTGCACCTGTGCGCCCTCGGGGTGTGGCTCGGTGGACTCATGCTCGTGACCGGCAGTCGGGCACTCTTTTCGGTGCTGTACTTCACCTCGTTGGCCGGGGCGGCGGTGGCCCTGCTCACGCCCGACATCGGGGCGTTCGGCTTTCCGCACTATCGCTACTGGCAGTTCTTTATCAGCCACGGCCTCGTCGTGGCGGCGCCGATGTGGATGACGTTCGTCGAGGGCATGCGTCCGACGAGGCGGGATCTGGTGCGCACTACGGTGCTGGTGAACGTGTACGCCGGGTTCGTTTTCGTGGTGAACTCCCTTGTCGGGAGCGATTACATGTTCATCAACGGCAAACCCACCACCGCGAGCCCCCTGGACCTCATGCCGCTCTGGCCCTGGTACCTGTTGATCATGGAGGCGCTACTGCTTGTCGTGTTCGTTCTGTTGTACCTGCCGTGGGTCGGCCGTGATCCAACCAGAGGCCCGCGGCGGCGTTCAGGCGACATCGCGCTGCGGCGCTGAGTTGCGGTGGGCGGCTACTCGCCGTTGGCCCACGCCTCGATCCAATCCACCGCCTCGTCGGGCATGCAGCGACCGTCCGATCCGTCCTGCTCTTCCCACCAGGGATCGGACGCCGCAGGCCCTCCGACTTCCTCAATTTCGGCCTTCAGTGCAGCGGGCACGATGTCCCCGTTGTTGGCGGCGAGCTGCTCGCGGGTCTCGGCGCTAAGCCGAGGCCACCATTGATCGATCGTCATGAATGCGAGTCTGCTCCCTGTCTTCCGACGGCGTCTAGGAGGAGGGAGTGCAGCCCTGTCGGACTCTCCCTCCGATGACGGCTGAGCGTGGGCACGGTCATGACCGAAACGTCCCCGCTCACGCCCGCCGTGGAGCTGACCGCCACGACAGACCCTCACGGGGATGCGAAGGAGCGGGAATGCGGCACGGCTGGGGCGCCCGCCCGAGACACTGGAAACCCAGTCCCGCCCGCTCACGCCCGCCGCGACGACACCCAAGGCGACCTCAGCGAAGCCGCCCTGCGACCACTTCAGGTAGCCCCCGAAAACCCAACGCACACACAAAGGATCCCGCAGCCACGCCAACGTTCACCATGCGGGTTTGCCAAGCTCCTCACGCGACACGCACCGCTAACTGGCTGCATTGACGGAAACTCACCTTGCATCTTTAGGAGCCTAATGAAAGACTCTTAGTGATTGGCAAGCAATTCCACGGTCAATCATGGGTTCGCGGGAGCTCGGGGAGAAACAAAGTGTCCACACAGGAAAATCAAGCACGCGTCATTAAGCGCCGAACTTTGGCGGCCGGCGCCGCGTGGAGCATTCCCACAGTGGCCTTCGCTTCAGCCGCACCCGCTTTCGCGGTGAGTTGCAGCGGAACGGCGACCAGCGTTACCCACAACAACACTGGCGGCACGACGTCCGCAGAAGGCGTCGTCCGCACCGTGACCATCCCGGCCAGCGCCTGTCGGATCGTGCAATTCGAGATCTGGGGCGGCAACTCCGGCTATGTCCTCTACGGGAACACCGGTCGTGGCACGAAGATCACCGGTGAGCTCACACTCCCCGTGGGTGCCGTGACGTTGAGTCTGATCGTGGGCGGCGGCGGCGGGCTCCGCGGGACTGGAGAGACCGCGTTCACGCCCGGGGGCTGGGGCTACGGAAAGGGTGGCGACATTCCGACCCAATCCAACGCCAACCTGGTCGGCGCCCAGGTCGGCGCCGGCGGCGGGGGGACGGCCATCAAGATGGGCCTCACCCTGATCGCAGCCGCCGGAGGTGGCGGCGGCAGTTCCGACGCCATCCAGACCTCGCAAAGCACGCCAGTCTGCACCGGCTGGACGGCGAGCATCGTGAAGTCGTGGGGCGGTAGCGGCTACGGCACGGCCAGCCCCGTCGGCTACCAGACGCTCTCCATCTATGACACCACCACGACCCCGGACACGAAGGTGATCTGGTCCGAATTCAACGGTGGATCCAACGGCAGCGGAGGCAGCGGCGGAATTGGCGGGGCGGTCACCAGCATCAACTCCCTTGGCTCGCCCTATTACCCCTCCACCGGTGCGCAGTGGGGGGCTTGGGCCGGCACCGCCGGCGGAAGCACCGGCGGCGGCACAGAAGGAGGCGGTAACGGCGCCGACGGCAGATTCGGCAGCATGTCCGGCACCAACGGCTCGGCGGCGATCACCATGTCGGTCGGGGTCGGGGGCGCAGGTGGTGGCGGCTATGGCGGCGGCGGTAGCGGCGGCGCTGGCATGGTGTATGACCCCAACAAGTGCAAGGACGGTGGCTGGGGAGGCTCCGGCGGCGGCGCCGGAGGCAACTACATCGGCGGCGGCAGCGGGGTTGCCGTTCGCGGCGCCGCCTTTGGCATCAACCCAAATGGCGACAGCGCAGACGGCTACATCAATATCACCTACTACGGCTGACCCCGGTTGCTCGAGCAGGCCTCGAGGCGACTTTGGCGTAGGAGGCCTTCTCGTTGACGGCACCCCCGGACGCAGGCAAGGGCCTCGTCGGGACTGCTAGTGACGACATCGGGGAGTTGTTGGCGCCGTGGCAACAACCGCTGGCGAGCGTGGAGACACCGAGACATTCCCGGGTCGAAATATCCATCGGACCATGCTCACCTGACGCCCCGATATCGACGGGTCCTCGGATTCTTTCCCAGGTTGGAATATCCATCGGACCATGCTCACCTGACGCTCCCGATATCCACGGACCCTTGGATTCTTCACGCGCGTCTTCGCGACCGTCATGGTGTGGGACGTTGGCAAGCGCAAACTCAGATGACGATCCGTCACCGAACGGAGCGCCGAAAGGCGTTACCTCGCGTTCGCGCGCGACTTTCGGAAACTCGGCGGCGTCCTCATCAAGGTCGGCCAATTCTTCTGAGTTTCCGCGTGGACGTTCTGCCGGAATACATCACTCATCGCGCGCTCGTCCTGCCGCCTAGGTCATTCAGGGACTGGATTCTGGTCCGGGGTCTTGACCCGGATCCAACGAGCCGATGGTGTCAGCGTAGGCGCGAGAGGATCCAGACGAAGGCGCTGGCGACCCAGGCCACGATGGCGGGGACGGGCTGGGCCACGATGAACAGCACGGTGCCGGCAGTGATGAGTCCGACCGCCACGACCGCATCGGCCATGCCGGAGCGACGTCCCACGCGTCCGCCACGTCCGCGAGCGGCGGGCAAGTTGGCGTTCACGCGGTCGATGCGGGAGACCAGGGTGTCGACGCGACTCGGCAGGGCGGCGATGCGGCGGAGTTGGTCCCCCACTTCGGAGATCCAGTACTGCGCGTTTCGTCCGCGGGTCTCTTCGGCGAGGAGGTCGTTGACAAAGGGCGTCAGCGCGCGGAACAGGTTGAAGGCCGGATAGAGCCCTGTGCACATGCCGGAGAGGATGGCGACCGTCCGACCGAGGTAGATCAGGTTCTCGGGCAGCTGGATCGGGCTGTCGTAGAGCAGATCGCGGAACTCGTCCACGAAGGCGTGGATCTCGGCGGGCGGGACGTTGCGAAGTTCGTCCATCGTCTTGCCCCAGAACCGATCGAACACGGCCTGGACGGCTTCGGTGAAACGGACGGTGTCGGCGTCCGGGAGCAGGATGTTGACAGAGGTGATGGCCTTGATCAGGCGCGCCGCGTCTTGGGTGCCGACGGCGATGATGCCATTGCGGATCGCATCGCGCACCTCAGGGGTGACCACGCCGACCATGCCGAAGTCGACGAAGACCAAGCGCCAGCCGTCGTCGGCGGTGGATGGTTGGACGAAGAGATTTCCTGGATGCGGGTCTGCGTGGAAGAACTGGAAATCGATGATCTGGTGGAGATAGGTCTTGAGCAGGCGATCGGCCACTTCCGCCCGGTCGATGCCGGCAGCGTCGATGGCTTCGTAGTCGGTGATCTTGAGGTAGCCGACGTCCTGCAGGACGAGGACTCGATCGGTTCCTCGCTCGGGATAGGCCTCGGGGATACGGACTCCGGGGTCGTCCGCGAGCAGCTCGGCGAAGCGCTCGGCGTTGGCGGCTTCGTTGACGTAGTCCAGCTCCTGGCGCAGGACGCCCGCGAACTCGTGCAGCAGGGCCGGGGCGTCCACGCGCCGGGAGACCGCCTTGTAGCGCATGGCCCAGGTGGCGACCTTTGTCAGGGCGTCGAGATCGATTTCAACGAGAGCGTCGATGTCAGGTCGCTGGACCTTCACGATGACCCGCTCCCCGGTGGGCAGGCTGGCCCGGTAGGTCTGCCCCAGGGAGGCCGCGGCCAGGGTGGTCTCGTCGAAGCTGCCGAACTTCTGGCGCCAATCAGGGCCGAGCTCATCGATCAGTCGGGCCTCGATCTCGGGGAAGGGGACGGCCGGCACCTCGTCCTGCAGGCCTTTCAGCTCGTCGGTGAGGTACTCCGGCAGGACGTCCACACGCGAGCTCAGAAACTGGCCGACCTTGATGAGGACGCCACCGAGCTCGAGCGCGAGCGTCCGAAAGTCGCGCGCGATGGCGATGTAGCGCTTCTCGGCGTTCTTTTCAGCGACGGAAGTCAGGCCGACTTTGCGGAGGCCGATGTCCCAGATGAGGACGGTCGCGAAGAGTCGCGTGAAGAATCCGAGGATCCGGCGAGAGCGGGCGCGTCCGGTGAGCATGATCCGATGGTATGTCGGACTCGTGCTGCTCGGTGGTTGGGGGATCCCCAGGCAGGGGTGACGCCGCCCCGGCGCCCTTTGGGGGGAGGGTCCACCAGCGTTTCGGCCACTCCGTCGACAACTGCCAGTCCGCACCCGCGCAGCGTGTGCGCGGCAGGGACTTTCGCTCCGGCGTGCCGGGAACGACAACAGCCTTGCCGCGGGAGGAATTTCCCCCGCAACAAGGCGTCGTCTTTTTGTCAGTGAGGCACCGTGCCCACGACTACTGGTTAGACGTAGTAGGTGAGCTTGACGTAGCCGTTCGCGCTATCGCCGCCAGGGTTGATGCCGTAGGCCAGGCCGCGTAGCCCAACGCCGCCGCCGCCGCCGACGTAGTTGCCGCCGGCGCCGCCGCCCGAACCTCCCCAGGCTCCGGCTTGGCATTTGTCGTAGTCGTAGATTGATGCACAGCCGCCGCTCCCGCCGCCGCCGTAGCCGCCGCCGCCGGCGCCGCCGACCCCGACGCTCTCGGTGATCGGTGGCGAGCCGTTGGTGCCTGACATGCTGCCGTAGGTACCGGCGGCGCCGTCACCTCCTGACTGGGAGCCAGCGCCGATGTTGCCGCCCGCACTTCCGGCCCACGCGCCATATGTCTCCTTTGGGGAGGGAAAGTAGGGAGCTCCGAGGGAGTTGAAGTTCGTGACCGCGCCGCCGATTCCGCCGGTTCCGCCGGAGCCGTTGCTCCCCCCGTTGAAGTCCGCCCAGAGGATGTGCGTCCCGGTGGACGTCTGCATGTAGAGCGTCTGATAGCCAACGGGGCTGCCCGTGCCGTAGCCGCTGCCACCCCACGAGACAACGCCGCCGCAGGAGTAGGCCGTGCAGCCCGTTTGAGCCGTCATGATCGCGGTCGCGCCGCCGCCGCCACCCCCGGCCGCGACCACCAGGTTGGCGCCGACCTTGATGGCCGACCCGCCACCGCCAGCACCGGCCCAGCTTCCGCTCAGGTTGGCGTTGGACTGGGCTGCTACGTCGCCACCCTTTCCGTAGCCCCAGCCGCCGGGCGCGATCGTGGTCTGCGCGATGCCGTGGCCTGCGCCGCCGCCGCCCACGATCAGGCTGAGCGTGACGGCACCTGCCGGCAACGTCAACTGCCCCGTGATCTTCGTGCCTCGTCCGGTGTTCCCGTAGACGGTGGCGCCGGAGTTGCCACCCCAGAGCTCGAAGTCGATGACCCGGCAGGCAGTGGCTGGAATAGTCACGGTGCGGACGACGCCGGTGTAGGAGTTGGCGCCGCCGGTGTTGTTGTACGTGAGGACGGTTGCAGTGCCGCTGCAGCTTGCGGCGACGGCAGGCGCTGCCGCCGCGACCGCGACCGCTGGAATTGTCCAGGCAGCACCGACCGCCAACGTGCGCCTCGAAACCATACGCTCCCGATGGTTCTTTGTAGTCATTTGTACCTCCCGGGGCCCCCGCGAACCCGTACCGACTGTGAGGAAATGGTGCCACGCGCATCCAAAAGGAGCAAGCCGCAGGGTGTCCCGCGTGAAGGTCTCTCATGCTCGGACGCGCATCCTGCGGGGTTTCAGGGGAACTTTACCGAACATCGCCGGCGATTCCACGTCTTGGGGATGGGGTGAGAGGGCGTGAGTTACACCGGTGTAGTTATCCCCACTGTGCATGGGGGTGTGGATAACTTCGGGTCAGAAGCCCACGCTTTGCCGATGCGTTTCGGTCTGCGGCCACACCACAGCCTGGGCGGCGATCGTGGCGGTGCCATCGTGGGTGACGGCGGGAGAGCCGTAGAGCACGTATCCGAGATCGAGAGCTTCGCTGACGCGAGCGCAGAAGGCTGCGTCGTCCGCACCGGTGAGGAGACGGTAACGGGGCTTGCCTGGAGGGGGATTGGTCATGACAGGAGTCTGCCAGCGGCCCCCGGTCGATGGGGTCCTTCAGGCCGTGAGTCGCTTTCCATCTCGCGAAATAGCAATAAAGCGAGAAAGAGAGAAAGCGAGAAGGCGGGCCAATTCAGCGTTCGGTTCCGTGGGTCGGCGGGCTCATGGAAGGAGCGTCCTGCATCGAGGGACAAGGCACCACCCAGTGGGACGAGCTGACTGCGAGGTGAACGGTGTCCCTTCGGTGCTTGGCGAGGCGGAGGCCGGTGGTCGACGGAATCCACGGGCGGTCGTCCATCGTTCTTTCGGCGTCGGTTTGGAAGGTCCTGGCGGTTCAGTTTCACGTGAAACAATGGCGATCCATCCGCAGAGAGGACGTCCACGTGACCAACTCAACATCGTCCACGCCGCGACGCATCGCCTTCGACGGCCCCGAGTTCCCGGAACCCGAAGCCTTCGCCCCCGACGATCTCGACGATGTTTCACGTGAAACGCCGACCCTCCCCCGGCCCAAGAAGACCCGAGTTCTCGTGGTTGCGAACCAAAAGGGCGGTGTCGGCAAGACCACCACGACGGTGAATTTGGCAGCCGCCTTGGCCTTGTCAGGCTTGCGGGTTCTCGTGATCGACCTCGATCCACAGGGCAATGCCTCGACCGCGCTCGGCATCGAACACCGCGAGGGAACCAAGGGCACCTACGAAGTGCTCATGGACGGGTCCCCCATCGCCAGGCACGTTCAGCGTTCCCCGGAATCCTCGGGTCTGTGGGCCCTCCCGGCGACCATCGACCTGGCGGGCGCCGAGATTGGCCTGGTGTCGATTCCCGGCCGAGAAACCCGCCTGCTTCGAGCCATCGAGCGACTCACCCACCAGCACGAGCTCGACTACATCTTCATAGACTGCCCGCCCTCGCTGGGGCTCCTCACCCTCAACGCCCTGGTCGCCGCGGACGAGATCCTCATCCCCATCCAGTGCGAGTACTACGCTCTCGAAGGCGTGACCCAACTTCTGCGAACGATCGATGTGGTCAAAGGCGACCTCAACGACCGCCTGCGGCTCAGTGCCGTCCTGCTCACCATGTTCGACGCACGCACACGCTTGGCGCAGCAGGTTGCCGACGAGGTTCGCGCCCACTTCACCAAAGAGACCTTGGAGGCGACAATCCCCCGGTCGGTTCGGGTCTCCGAGGCACCCAGCTACGGCCAGACCGTCATGACGTACCAGGCGAACTCAGCTGGCGCTGTCGCCTACCAGGCCGCCGCCGAAGAACTCGCGAACCGCGGAGAGATGGAGAACTGACATGCAGGCCAACAAACGACACGTGGGTCTCGGCCGGGGCCTCGGGGATCTCTTGCAGCGCACCGACCCCGAGCTACCGCCGCCGGCAGAGCCTACGGACGACGCCGCACCGCTGGTGGAGGTGGCAGGTGCCTACTTCGCCGAGGTGCCTATCGCGGGGATAACGCCGAACCCGAAACAGCCCCGCCACGTCTTCGACGAGGACGCGCTGGGCGAACTCGTCGACTCCATCCGCGAGGTCGGCCTCTTGCAGCCGGTCGTCGTCCGTCCGCTCGGGGACGACAAGTACGAACTCGTCATGGGCGAACGCCGTCTCCGTGCCTCGACCTTGGCCGGCCTGGCCACGATTCCGGCGATCGTCCGCCCCACCGAGGTGGAGGACCTGCTTCGCGATGCCTTGATGGAAAACTTGCATCGCGTGCAGCTGAACCCGCTCGAAGAGGCCGCCGCCTACAAGCAGATGCTTGAGGACTTCGGCTGCACCCAGGACGAGCTGGCGGTCCGCGTGAAGCGGTCCCGGCCGCAGATCTCGAACACGATTCGACTGCTCCGGCTGCCAGCCCAAGTCCAGCGACGCGTCGCGGCGGGTGTGCTCAGCGCCGGGCACGCCCGCGCCCTGCTCGTGCTGGACGACGTCCACGCGCAAGAGCGCTTGGCCACCCGGATCGTCGCCGAGGGCCTTAGTGTCCGCAGCGTTGAGGAGATCGTGGCCGTCGGCGAGCGTCCGCTCAAGGAGCGCAAATCCCGCTCGCTCGTACCCGATCCCCGCGCCGCCTCGCTTCAAGAGCAACTCACGGATCTGCTGGACACCAAAGTTCAGGTCACGATTGGCAAAGCGAGAGGCAAGATCGTCATCGACTTCGGAGATGGTGACGACCTCGACCGCGTGCTCAACGCCATGGGTATCGCTCAATCTCTAGAGCTCTAAATCGATAATCCGACAAACCGACAACTCGACTTGGAGCTAACCCGGAGTTCGGGAGCCCCCAAATTGAACGGAATCTGGGGGTTGGGGCCCGTATGCGCAGGCGGGGCCAGAGTCCAGCGTGATTTGGGTGCGCTGTCGGGCGCGTCGGCGGGCGGACGGCGGGCGCTCAGGACCTTGGTGGCAAAGGCCGGCGAGGGTCAGGCGGAGGCTTCAGCCTTCTCGGCGGCGGCGATCTTGGCGTTGACGTCGATGCGGGCGGAGCGCTCGGCCACGAAGGACAAGAACGGCACCGTGCCGGCAAGGCCGATGAGGATCATGCGGGTCCAGGTCCACTCGACGCGGCGGCCGAGGTCGTAGACGGTGATGAGAAGGAGCATGTACAAGAAGCCGTGGGGCATCCCCGTCCACATGACCACCGCGTCGTAGTGCCCCAGGTACTTCAGCGGCATCCCGACGCACACCAGCAGCACCAGCAGCGTGCCGGTGATGTAGGCCATCACGCGGTAGCGCAGCAGGGCAGAGCGAATCTGGGGAGTCTCGGACGTCTTCACGCGTCCCACCCTACCGGGGCGCCGCCAGCCGCTTTCCGAGGCTGCGGCTGATCGTCGCGGCCATGGCAATGGCGAAGATCGCAAAGGCCCACCATTGCAGGGCGTAGCCGCCGTTGCGCCACGAACCCTCGTCGCTCGGTAGGGAGACCGAGGCCGCGCCGAGCCCCTGCCCAGCCGAAACGCTGCCGTCCAGGGTGACGAAACCCGGCGCCAAGGTCTGCGGCCAGAGTTGCGCCAGCATCGACAATCGGACGACCGGCAACTGTCCGGCCGGTGCCGCCCGGTCCGTGGCGGTTTCCTGGGGGAGGAACAGGCCCTCGATGGAGACGGATCCGGACGGCGGCACCGGCAACGCGGCGGCGCTCGTCACCGTGCCGCGGACGATCGCCAAGGCCCGCCCGTCGGCCAACAACAGCGCGGTGACAAGGCGTAACGTGCCCTTTTCATCGCGCACGATGACCTGCTCATCGGGAAGGTACTGCCCCGACACGGTGACGCGTTTGCCGAGAATGTCCCCGGTGACGCGCCCGTCGGTGGTGATGTTCTGCAACAACGGGACGGCCGGTTGAGCGGCCCGATCGGCGGCCGTGCGGTTGCCCTGATCGGTGAACACCTGCATCTGCCAGAGCCCGAGAAAGATCATCACGAATGCTGCGATGAGCGCCACGGACCACGTGATTGCCTGTTGCGCCCGGATCTTGTGGACGCTCGCCACGCGCTCCGACCCGTCCGGCGGCGCTTCCGGCGGTGTGAGCTCCGACTCAGCCATGCTGCTGCCGCCGCACACAGGCCCTCAGCTCGCCACCGACGGCCCTCACGTCCACGATCTTCGCCATGACCGGCCCTTAGCCGGACTGTCTCAGAGGTATTCCTCGATGGCCCGCAGCAGCGCAGCCTTGGTCTTGCCGCCCTGGAACTGCTTGGCGACCTCGCCGCCCACAAAGATTTGAATCGTCGGCAGCGACAACACGCCCTGCGCGGTGGGGACGGCGGTGTTGGCGTTGGTGTCCATCTTCAAGAAGGTCACCTTGTCGCTGTACTCACCGGCCAGTTCTTCGATGATGGGGGAGAGCTGGCGGCACGGGGCGCACCAGTCAGCCCAGTAGTCGATGAGGACGGGCTTGTCGGACTTCACCACCAGCGCGTCGAACGTTGCGTCGGTGACATCGGTGACGTTACCCATGTGCTTCTCCTATGACTGTGAGATCGAGCCGTGCCCAGCCTAGCTGGGTGGTCTGACGGAAACTCCGAGGCCGCCCCTGGAGTCAGTGTGTGAGGGAACCGCGTAAGGCGGCGCTCCCTCGTCAGGGTTGGACGGTCAGTCTGCGAGTGACTGCAGGTAGCGCTCGGCGTCGAGGGACGCGGCGCAACCCGAGCCCGCCGCCGTGATTGCCTGACGGTACGTGTGGTCAACGAGGTCACCGCAGGCGAAGACGCCCGGCAGGTTGGTCTTGGTGGTGCGACCCTCCACGACCACGTAGCCGGCCTCGTCGAGATCGACCTGCCCCTTGAGCAGTTCGGAGCGGGGCTCGTGCCCGATAGCCACGAACACGCCCTGCAGGGGCAAGATGCGCTCCTCGCCGGTCACGGTGTCCGCTAGTAACAGGCCGTCGACCGACTTCTCGCCCACCACGTCCAGCACCTTGCTGTTCCAGGCGAACGAGATCTTGGGATCGTTCTCGGCGCGCTTGATCATGATGTTGGACGCCCGGAGCGCATCGCGGCGGTGCACCAGCGTGACGCTGTTGGCGAAACGCGACAAGAAGGTGGCCTCTTCCACGGCCGAGTCGCCGCCGCCGACGACCGCGATGTCCTTGCCCTTGAAAAAGAAACCATCACACGTGGCGCACCACGAAACGCCACGGCCCGACAGCTTGTCTTCGCCCGGCACGCCGAGGCGGCGATAGCCCGAGCCGGTCGCCAGGATCACGGCCTTGGCCATGTGGCTGTTGCCCTCAGAGTCGGTGACGACCTTCACGGAACCCTGCAGTTGGACGGACGTCACGTCGTCCGCGACCAACTCCGCGCCGAACTTCTCGGCCTGCGCCCGCATGTTCATCATCAGGTCGGGACCCATGACGCCCTCGGGGAAACCCGGGAAGTTCTCGACCTCGGTGGTGTTCATCAAGGCGCCGCCGGCCGTGATGGATCCCTCGAAGACCAACGGGGCGAGCCCGGCGCGTGCCGCGTAGACCGCGGCGGTATACCCGGCCGGACCTGAGCCAACGATGATGACGTCGCGTACTTCGGACACGTGTTCTCCTGACATCGCCCACTGGTGTGGGCAGCGTATTACCTCTGCTCCTGCGTAACGCAGGAGGCCAAAAGGCTATTCCAGCTCAACCAAGCCTGGCGCGCGGACGCGCATGAGCCGTCCGGAAGTCACGTAACACCCACGGCCAATCGGTCTGGATGGCATCGACCCCGAGATCGAAGATCGGCCCCCAGGCCGCCTCGGGTGATACGCGAACCGCTGTCTCGTCGTCCAAGCCGCCGAACAGATGAATGCCTGTCGTCAAAGTCATGGTGTTGACGAACACAAACGCGCCGCGCGCGTGGAGGTCGGCGATGACCGCAGGATCGAACCAGGGGCTGTCGCGTGTGGTGGTGATGACCTCGACACCCGGCACGTTGAGCTGCGAATCGTCGAGCAGTTCGTGGGCTTCCTCGGGCGTCCCGCAGATCGGCAGAAAGGGATACTTCACCGGGTGCGCGCGCAGCAGATCGAGCGACACCGACTCCCAGGCCGGGCACTTGATGAGCAGCTGGGGGGTCATCTTCAGACCGTCCAACAGCGTGAGCAGCGCCGGCCACCGCCACCATGAGCGGTCGACGGTAAACAACGCGTCCTGGCCGCGGAACTGCTTCAGGACGGTGCCGAGGCCTTCGACCTTGACGTCCCGGCCCGGACGATCACGCCAGACATAGCTGTGCTGATCGATCTCGAAGGCGCTCATCGTCTGCAGGTTCGCCTGGACGCCCAGCAACTCCGGCTCCGTGCCATCGTGGAAGCAGAAAAAGCGCCCATCGCGGGAGGCGCTGACATCGATCTCGACCATATCTGCGCCGGACAACAGCGCCGCCTTCACCCCGAGCGCGGTGTTCTGGACTAGCGATCCGACCCCGCACCCTCGATGCGCCACGATCAACGTGCCGACCCGATCGAGGGTGGCGTTGAGGGTCGCGTTCACCGCCGCGTGTTCCGGGCGTCCGAACATGCCTTGCTCCCTGTCGCATCGTTGCGAGTAGTCACCAAGGGGTGATCCTTGAAGATCCTACCGGTTGCGCAGGTCTGAAACCCGCTGAACCGATGCCGGCCACGTGATCCAAACTTCAACTGTGCGAGCGACTCACATAGGGAAACCATATGAGCCACAGGGAACTCACAGTTTCGGCCGGAAATCTCGTACCCATGACACAGACGCTCATCCGACCGGACACCGAGGGGACCACCGCCCCCAGGCGTGCCACCGTCGCTCCCCACGGATCGCCGACCGGGGTCGCCCAGCATTACGCGCAGCAGACCAAGGAGCGCAGCCGCTGGGCCGCCGCCCTCGAGTTCGCCTTCTGGGTGCCCCTGGCGCTCGTGGTGGCCTTCTTCCTCGCCGACGGCGGGATGTACGACTTCGGCTCCATCGCCGCTGCGTTCACCTCCATCGGTGTTCTCACCGGCCTGCTCGGCACGGCCGGCGTCTGCGTGATGCTCATCTTGGCGGCCCGGGTCCCGCTGATCGACAAGACCCTGGGCCAAGTGAAGGCCACCGAGCTGCACGCCAAGTACGGCCAATGGACGATCATCGCCCTCCTTCAGCACGCCGCCTTCACCACCGTCGGCTACTCGCTGGCCGACGGCAAGAATGTGATCGCCGAGTTCGCCTCGCTGTGGAGCAGCACCATGGACTTCGTCTGGGCTGTCATCGGCATGGTGCTCTTCCTGGCCGTGTCGGTGTCCTCAATCGCTACCGCCCGCAAGAAGCTGCCCTACGAGGCCTGGCACGTGATCCACCTGCTGTCCTACGTCGGGACGATCGCCGCCATTCCGCACATGTTCTCGATGAGCAGCATCCTCGGCGGCACGTCCGTCCAGCACTGGTACTTCATCGCCTTGCTCTCCCTCACGGGCATCCTGCTCTTCGTCTACCGGCTCGTCATGCCGATCATCAACACCCTGGATCACAACATCCGCGTCACGCGGGTCGTCCGGATCGCCCCCGACACCATCAACATCGAGATGTCCGGACGCCGCCTCGAGGAGCTCGGCGCCCAAGGCGGCCAGTACTTCCACTGGCGCTTCCTGGCCCCCGGCTTCTGGTGGCACCAACACCCCTTCTCCCTCTCCGCCGCCCCCACCAACAACAGCCTGCGGATCACCGTCCGCGCGCTGGGCAACGGCTCCGCGGCGCTGGCCGACCTCCGTCCGGGCACCCGGGTGGGTATCGAAGGCCCCTACGGCATCTTCAGCGACGCCTCCCGCACCAAGGAAGCGGCCGTCTTCGTCGGCGCAGGGGTCGGCATCGCGCCCATCCGCTCGATCATCGAGTCCACCGCCATCGCTCCCGGACGGGCCGCCGTGATCCTGCGGGCGTCCACCGAGAAGCAGGTCTACCTCCTGGAGGAGATCCGCGAGATCTGCGCTCGTCGCGGCATCACGCTCGCCGTCCTCACGGGGAGCCGGAAGCCCGGCGGGTGGGTGCCGGCAAGCCGCCCCAACCTGAAGCTGACCGACATCGCCCCCTACCTCAAAGACGCGGACGTGTTCGTCTGCGGACCCAACGACTACACCGAAATCGTCACCGAGGAAGCCCGCACCCTGGGCGTCCCGGCCGAGCAGATTCATGATGAAAGGTTCAACTGGTGAGCACCAAGAGCAAAGCGGCCGTCCTGGTGGCCTCGGCGGGAGTTCTTCTCGCGGGCTGGGGCATCGGCACCGCCAACGGTCAGACCGTCACCTCCACCGCCGGCACCGGCACGACCACCACCTCCACGGGAACCACGGCTACGACTGCCACGACCGGCGCTACAGCCAGCAGCACGGCCACGACCGGCGCGACGACCAGCAGCACAGCTACGAGCGGCACGACGACCAGCAGCACAGCTACGAGCGGCACGACGACCAGCAGCGGCACCACGTCCAGCTCCTCGTCGAGTTCGTCCGGCACCACGTACAAGGACGGCACCTACACCGGGACCAACGTCAGCGAGCGGTTCGGCACCGTCCAGGTCACCGTCACGATCTCAGGCGGAAAGATCACCAACGTCCAGGCGGCGACCACGGTCTACGAACAGCGTTCCAGCCAGTTCGTGAGCCGGGCCACCTCGGTGCTGAAGCCGGCAGTCATCGCCGCCAACAGCGCCAACGTCAGCACCGTCAGCGGCGCCACCTACACCTCGCAGGCCTACCTCAGCTCGCTGCAGTCGGCCCTCGACAAGGCCAAATAACCAACCCGAATCATCAGGAGCGGATCATGAGCCACGTCTTCTACAGCATGGGCACGGCCATCAGCCTGGCCGGCGACCTGCCGGCCGGTGCCACCGATCAGGTGGAGGCGGTCTTCGCCGAACTGGAGCGCCGCTACAGCCTTTACCGGCCGGAGTCGGAAGCCTCCCAGATCGCCCGGCGCGAACTGCTGCTCGCGGACGCCTCCGAGGAGATGCGCGACACCTACACCCTGGCCATGAACTGGCGGGCGCAGACGGACGGTGCGTTCACGCCGAACCGCCCGGACGGGGTCATCGACCTCGCTGGGGTCGTCAAGGCCATCGCGATCGAGCGGGCTGGGGAGGCCCTGGACGCTTGCGGGTCCGCCCACTGGTGCCTCAACGCCGGCGGCGACATCCTCACCCGGACCGGCGAAGGCCGCGACCCCTGGGTGATCGGGGTCGTCGATCCGGACGATCGCTCCCAGCTGCTCACCCAGTTCACGGCCGACGACAAGATGCGCGCCTTCGCCACCTCGGGCATCACCGAGCGCGGCGAGCACATCTGGCGGGTCGGTGTTGATGACACGTTCGTCCAGGTGAGCGTGGCCGCGCCCGACATCGTGACCGCGGACGTGCTTGCCACGGCCATCGTCGGCGGCGGCGCGGGGATGCTCGACAAAGCCCTGAAGGTCTGGCCCCTCGAGGTGATCGCCTGCGCCCGCACCGGCGAATACAAGGTGACCCCAGCCTTCTTGGCCGCCTAGAAGCCGCCACGTCCGTGACCCCGCGATGTCGGTGGCAGCTCGGTATCCGGGACCCCTCGGTATCCGTGCCCCCTCGACATCCATCTCTAAAGCATCTGCCCCCACTTACACGCCCGCCCCCTCGATGCCCAGATCGTGCCAGTCAATCCGTCGCTACCCTGCCGTTGGGGTGCCTACCCTGCCGTTGGGACGGCAGGGTAGATGCGTTTGGGGCAGGGAAGCCGGATTTCTGGCAGCTGGGGGCGCTGGCTGCTGCGAGGTCTCGTCAGGGTTCCTCGTGGCCCACCTGTTTCAGGGGTGCCAGTCAATCCGTGCCTACCCTGCCGTTGGGGTGCCTACCCTGCCGTTGGGACGGCAGGGTAGATGCGTTTGGGGCAGGGAAGCCGCATCTCAAGGCCGTGAGGGCCCAGGCTGGGACGAGGACCGGGGCTTACTGCTCGTAGTGGGGCAAGATCTGGCTGTCGCGGACGAAGGTCAGGGCCGCCTCCACGTCGTAGGCGTGCACGGCCGACACGGAGGGTGCCAGCACCGACGCGAGGCCGGCGGCGGCACCTTCGGTGAAGAACGCGTCCCGAGCTGCATCGTCGCTGAACCCCACGATGACCGAGGCGTGCAGGTGCTCCGAGGCGGGGTTGTCGTGCGCGACATGGGGGGTGTCCCACAACTTCTCACTCCAGGGCAAGAACACCTGGGTGCGCAGTTCGGTCAACACGCCCGTTGCGACGAGTGCCGGGACGAGCTGCTTCTTGAGGAACTTGTGGAAAGCGATGCTGCCCTCGTCCTCGCGGCGGCGCAGGTAGAGCATGGCCCGAGAGCCGGTCGGGTGACCGGGAGCCACGTCATACCAGCGGGAGGTTCCGGGAGGGCCGAGGTACATCAACGTCCGGCGAAAGACGTTGATCTCGTCGGCGTAGGCCTTGGCCGTCTGCTCGCGACCCGCCAACGGGGAGAGGGCCGACTCGAACGTCACCTCGGCCACGCCGTCGATCTTGCGATCCACCGGGATGGCGGTCTCGACGCCATCGAGCACCGGCCAACGTCCGGGATTGTTCTCGGCGAGGTGAATCTGGCGGTATTCGAGCAAGCCCGGGGAGCTGGCGATGATGCCTGAGTGCGGGTGCTTCCAGTAGTCCATGCCGGTGCTGCGGGGCTGGTCGTTGCGCACCCACAGCAGCACCTGGGAGCTGAAGTGTTTGGTGACCGGCGGCTTTTCGGCGGTGGTGAGCGGGTTGGTCATGGTTTCCTTCGGATGGGTGAGGTGGAGTCGTGGCGTGCTTTGGCGGCGAGGCGCTTCGCGGCGATTGGCCCGAACTCCTCGTTGAACGCGAAGATCGCACCGTCCCCGGAGTTGGGGCAGGTGATCAGCTCGCTGTCCGAGATCCGCCGGTGCCGGCGCTCGGACAGAATGCTGGGTACCACCGGGGCGCCGTAAATAGAGTGCTCTCAAAAATGACTATAGTCAAATTTGCGTTCAATGGGAGGGCCACACAGCGACAACGCCGAACCTGCGTCGCTCGACGCGTTGGCCACGGAGGTCATCTGTCCGTGGCTAGGGAGAACGCCAGTGGCCACCTCAACGAGTGACGCAGATCCGTTGTTGGAGGCCAAACAGCCCTCGAACCTGCGCCCCACCAGCCCTTTGAATCGGCGCCCACTCCCGCCTTGACGTTCGACCTCGGCTGTTCTTCGCACCAAGCTGGCGTTGGGCGTCTTTGCTGGCTCTCAATGTCAGGGTTGCGAGCCACGGTTGTGGTGGTTGGGTCCTGATCATCGGGTGTCTGGCTCTCTTGCTGGCTGCCGCCCTGTGGGGTTGGCCGTATTTCGTCTTGCCGATGCCAGGTGTGAAGGACCGGTCGGTGTGACTTGATAGGAGCGTGGTTCCGCCCCAACTGAGATGTGTCCACCGACCGGCCCAACCTTCCAATCACATGTTCAGTGAAGGAGGCAACCACCATGGTTGTCGTTGGAGTGGATATACACAAGCGCACGCCCATGTTTGTGATCGTCGATCAGGTGGGTCGTGAGTTGGGTCATCGGACCTGTCCTGCGACCACGGCCGGTCAGGAACAAGCCGTTCGCTGGTCCGGGAACAGTTCGGTACCGAGGCGTTGTGCGCATTCCTGGGCGCCTAAGTCACGAGGTGCCCGGCGGGGGATGATCCTGACCGTCCACCGTGAGTTGCCCGGCCTGGTGAGAACTGAGCCGTCCTTACACTGAAGGGCTCTCGGAACACGAGTGGAACAAAGAATGATGTGGGGAATCAATGACACAGGCAGAAGTGGGTCCGGCGTTCAATGAGGACGGCTACTACTACCTCAACGGCAAAATAGCGGGGCGTCGGGGGTCGATCGTCTTCTACGACGACGCGATGGTGATCTTCAAGGCGGGGTTCGCCAAGATGGTGGGCCGAAGCTTCGGTGCGTTGGGGAGTGCGATCGGTGGCGCAATCGATGGGGCGATCAGTGCTTCGGCAGCCGAGAAGGGCGCTGAGTACGTGATCCCCTTCACAGGCATGAAGGAAATCCGTCTCAGCAAGTCTCTGATTAACGGCGCTGGCATTTCGGTGGTTCTCGCGGACGGTTCGAGCATTCGCATCGCCACCCCGTCCATGTCAATGGGCGGTCTCAAGAAGGTCTACCCCAGGTTGTCGGCCCTCGTGCTGGCCGCCAACCCGCAGGTTGTCACCGACTGATGTCGAATGAAACGTCCGGACGTCCACAAAGGGCGTCCGGACGTTCGTTTTCCCTCATGTCCACGGGGTGCTTGTCGTCGGGTCCTGCACGGGGTGCGTACACACCGGGACGGGAGGTCGCGTCACATCCCACCCGTCATTGCCGAGCTGGCGGCGCAATAGGATGAAACTGCCCGTTGGACATAGGAGTTGAGAGATGGCCGAGTTCCTCTACGAAGACATGCTGCCGATCGGGGAGGACACCACCCCCTATCGCCTGCTCACCACAGAGGGCGTCGACGTGCTCGAGGGTCCGGACGGGATCAAGTTCCTGAAGGTTTCTCCAGGCGCCTTGGAACTCCTGGCGGAAACCGCCATGCACGACATCGCGCATTACCTGCGTCCGGCGCATCTTCAGCAGCTCGCCAACATCATGGCCGATCCCGAGGCGTCCGCGAATGACAAGTTCGTCGCCCACGACCTGCTGAAGAACGCCAACATCGCCGCGGGCGGCATCCTGCCCATGTGCCAAGACACCGGCACCGCCATCATCATGGGCAAGCGCGGCCAGCGGGTGCTCACCGACGGCACGGACGAGCGTCCGCTGAGCCAGGGCATCTATGACGCCTACACCAAGCTCAACCTGCGCTACTCGATGAACGCCCCCCTCACTGTGTGGGATGAGAAGAACACCGGCACGAACCTGCCCGCCCAGATCGAGCTCTACGCCGACACGGCTCCCGGTCACGAGAACACCTATAAGTTCTTGTTCATGGCCAAGGGCGGCGGCTCGGCCAACAAGAGCTACCTCTACCAAGAGACCAAGGCGATCCTGAACCCCGACGGGCTCATGAAGTTCCTGGACGAAAAGCTCCGCTCGCTCGGCACTGCGGCCTGCCCGCCGTACCACCTGGCCATCGTCATCGGCGGGACGAGCGCCGAGTTCGCGCTCAAGACCGCCAAGTACGCCTCCGCGAAGTACCTGGACTCGCTGCCCACCGAGGGCGGCTTGGCCGGGTTCGGGTTCCGCGATCCCGAGCTGGAAGAGCAGGTTCTCGAGCTCACCCGCCAGTTCGGCATCGGCGCCCAGTTCGGCGGCAAGTACTTCTGCCATGACGTCCGCGTGATCCGCCTGCCGCGCCACGGAGCCTCGCTCCCGGTCGCGATCAGCGTTTCCTGCTCGGCCGACCGGCAATGCCTGGCGAAGATAACCCCCGAGGGCGTCTTCATCGAGCAACTCGAAACCGAGCCCGCCCATTTCATGCCCGAGGTCACTGAGGAGCACCTGGCCGGCGAAGAGGTGTCGGACGATGTCGTCACCATCGACCTCAACCGTCCGATGGCGGAGGTGCTGGCCGAGCTGACCAAGCATCCGATCAAGACCCGGCTGTCGCTGAACGGCACCTTGGTCGTGGCGCGGGACATCGCGCACGCCAAGATCAAGGAGCGCCTCGACGCCGGCGAAGAGATGCCGCAGTACATGAAAGATCACCCGGTCTATTACGCGGGTCCTGCGAAGACGCCGGTCGGCATGCCGTCCGGCTCGTTTGGTCCCACCACGGCCGGACGCATGGACTCCTACGTGGATTACTTCCAGTCGCAGGGTGGCTCGATGGTGATGCTGGCCAAGGGCAACCGCAGCCAGGCCGTCACCGATGCCTGCCAGTCTCACGGCGGGTTCTACCTCGGCTCCATCGGCGGCCCGGCCGCTCGCCTGGCGCAGGACTGCATCAAGTCGGTGGAGATGCTCGAATACCCCGAGCTCGGCATGGAAGCCATCTGGAAGATCGAGGTCGAGGACTTCCCGGCCTTCATCGTCGTCGATGACAAGGGCAACGACTTCTTCGCGGAGGTCACGCGTCCGAAGGTGATGCAGCTCCAGCCGCGCCGCTGATGGGACCGTTTCACTTCGAGCTGACCCTTGCCGATCTTGAGGCCTACCGCAGGTGGTGGTCCCGCGATCGGGCTGGTCGCAGGATCTTGCTCCTCGACCTGATCGCCGTTCCTTTTGCGGGCATGGTGTTCACCCTGGCGCTGACGGCGGGCGACGACGCCACGACCAGAGCGTGGATGCTCGCGGCCGTCTTCGTTCTGGGCATCGCCGGAGGATTTGGTGCCTTTGTCCTGACGGGGCGGGCCTTGGTTCAGCGCACGGTCAAGATGGGAATGCTGGGTCGAACGGTGGTCTGGGGCGAACCCCAGGGGGTGGCAGAGCAGTCGCCGATGGGTGTCACGGTGATGTATTGGGCCGGGATCGAACGTGTCGAAGATGGGCCCGAGCACGTCTTCATCGTCTACACCCACGCGCGGGGCGTGCTGATCCTGCCACGACGGGCGGACCCTTCTGCCGTGGCCGCCTACGCTGGCTGGGCCCGCAGCAATCTGACCTCTCCCGCGGCCGCCGGCACCGCGTCCGTCTGACGCGGATCACCGCGAGGTGCGGCGAACCCCCTCCCTCATATCGTGGAGGCAAGACTCACAGTGAGTGAGAGCGAGGAGGGGCTATGAAGATCGTGGTGGCCGGTTACGGCAGCACGGGGGATACCGTCCCGCTCCTCGCTCTCGCAGGGGGACTTCAGCGGGCGGGCCATCAGGCGGTCTTGGTCGCTGACGAGGGGGCACGGACGTCCGCGTCCGAACTCGGGTTGGACTTCCGCGAACTCGCCGGGAGCTCCCGGTCGGTCGTCACCGAGGGCACCAACGGGTTCGCCGAAATGATGGCCACGGGGCGGGTCTCGCCCAAGGCGATCATCGAGTTTGGGCGGTTCCACTCCCGAGAGTGGATCGAGACGATGAGCGACGCCACCGAGGGTGCCGACGCCATCGTGTGCTCGGCCCTGGGGCTGCACCACGCCGCGTCGGTGGCCCAAGATCGGCGGATCCAGCTCCTCGGGGTGCAGCTGCAACCCTCGCTCCCGACCCGGGACTATCCGCCGCCCGTCTCGGGTCTGACCCAATTACCCCGCTGGCTGAACCGACCCTTGGCCACCGCCATGGTCGGAGCGGGTGACCTGTCCTTTAGCCACGGGGTTAACGTCGCCCGGCGCGAACTAGGCCTGCCGCGGCTCAAGATCGACTGGAATCAGATCTCCATCCTCCTGGCCTGGTCCGGCGTCCTGCTGCCGAAAGCCATTGACTGGACCCATCCCGACACCACGCTCACCGGGGATTGGTACCTCCCGACCTCATCGCAGTGGCAGCCGCCTGCCGACCTGACGGAGTTCCTTTCCGCCGGCGACCCACCGGTCTACGTGGGCTTCGGCTCCATGGGTGGGTTCGACAACAAGACCCTGAGGGACGTCCTCCTCGAGGGCCTCGCCGGACGACGGGTCCTGCTGTCGGCCGGATGGGCGGAACTGACCAATACGGAGTTGCCCGGTGACGTTCACCCCGTCGGTTACGTCCCCCACGGCTGGCTCTTCCCCCAGTGCGCGGCCGTCGTCCACCACTGCGGAGCGGGCACCTCGCACCAGGCCGCCCGCTCGGGCGTCCCCTCGATCCCCATGCCGTTCATCGTCGATCAACCGTTCTGGGCAGGACGGTTGCATGGCCTGGGCATCGCCTCTCGTCCGCTCGACCCCCGCAAGCTCGACGTCGCCGCGGTCCGGGTGGCCGTCGCCGAGGCCACCAGCGAGGACGTCCGCAACCGGGCATCCCAGGTCGCGCACCTCATGGCCGCCGAGCCGGACGGGGTCAGCGTGGCGATCGACAAGATCGAGCAGGTCGTCGGGCCCTAGGCGGAGATCCACCCCGGGTTTGCTCCTAAACTGCCGGCGAGAAGAACGGGCTAGTCCGCAAAGGGATCGGCGTCGTCCCGATGCGCCCGGCTCGACCGAACTCCGCGCCACACGTCCCGCAACTTTGGTGTCGCAAGATAGATGCGCCCGCGTCGTTCTCCCTGGGGTTCGAGGTAGCCGGCCTCCACGAGTGCCTTGAGGTCTCGGCCAGCTGTTTGCTCGGTGATCTCGGTGCCCGATTCGGCAGCGATCTTCACGTATGTGGCTCGGCGCAGACGCAATCCCATGGCCGCGTCGTTCAAGGCTGCCAGCTGCCTCTCGTCCCGGTGCCCGACGAGGTTCTCGACCCCTACCCAGAGCCTTTCGGCGTCGTCGATGCGTCGCCGCAGAGTTCGGGCCTGCCGAAGGTGTGCCGTGAGGGTGAACCTGACCCAGGGCTGGGTGTTGGAGGTGGGGGCCCAATGGCCCCCGCCGACCTGGGCGAGCACGTCATAGTAGGCCTGCGTGTTCCGCCCGAGGTACTCCTCAATGCTCATGAACACGGGCGACAAGATCCCGTTGCGGGCCAGCACCAGGCTTTGGAGGCAGCGAGCCATTCGGCCGTTGCCGTCCCGGAACGGATGCACCATGACAAGGTTGAGGTGCGCCATGGCTGCCCGGACCAGTAAATCCTCGTCAAGGTCACTGTTCACGTAGGTCGAAACCTCGTCCATCAGCGCGGGGACCTCGTCGACGTCCGCTCCTTCATGAACGATCTCTTGGGTGAGATCGCGCTGCACGAAGATCGGCCCTGGGCGCCACCGCCCCGGCCGATTCGCCAGCGAGTATCCGGTCATCATGAAATGCAGCTCTTGAGCAAGCTCACGCTGCACTCGAAGTCCTGGTCATCCGCGCGTTGGATGACGTAGGTCATGGCGTTGCGGTACCCCTCCAGTGCCAGCCGGGTCTCTTCCGAGGAGTCGAGTGGCTGCTCGCCGAGGGCAACCGCCGCGACGTCATCCAATCGCGCGTCGTAACCCTCGATGCTGTTCGAGCCTTGAATGTTGCGCGCAAAGGAGAGACGGCGAAGCGAACCGCTCCAGCGTCGTGGCTCAACGGGAGACATCCGCGAGGAACTCCTGGGGTTTTCCGTGGGCCGTCGGCGTTCGTCCCACCTGTCCCTTCTGTCCGCCTTGCTGCCGGTAGTCGTGTTTGCTGCCGATATATCGCTAGCAAAGACGACTACCGGCAGCAAGGTCGGAGAACGGAGGGGGTTGGAAGGCCACTGGAGGAACCCTTCAGGCCCACCTGTCCCAGTCGCCACGTCTGTCCTGGTGGAGGTGCCGCTTTCCTGCCGGAAACACGTCTTCCCTGCAACGCTGGGCGCGCAAGGAAGGCGCAAGGAAGACGCACGAACGGCAGCGAAGCTACGGGATCGGCGAGGTTGGACGCACAGGTGGGACCGATGGGGCGTAAGGGACAAAATGGTGGTTGTTGGCTGCCATGGGTGACCAAAACATGCCCGTGAGGCGCCTGCGTGGACGTCAGCTCCACCAAGGCCGCTGTGGGGCATGTTTCGGTCGACAAACCGGACAGCCCACAAGCAGGGGTGAACCGATAGACGCCAAATGACGCCGGGGTCCTGGCGGTCAAGGGTGGCGAAGCCATCGCAACGCGACGCCGGAGGCGCCCTTGACGGGCGGGGACGGCGTCAAACAATGAGCAGCGGGGCACCCCGAAACCCGCCCGCCCCGAGACCCACCCGCCCACCCCGAGACCCACCCGCCCGCCCGAAGGCTGATGCTTCACATCCACGTGAGGGCCGACAGTGTCCGCCGCACCACGGAGGGTTCTGGCGGGGATGTTTCCAGCGGGGGACCGGCCTGTAGGGCCCCAGTCCTGCCGCGTTGCGCGCCTCCAACAACGATTTTGCGTCGCTCGACGAAAGGGTCATTTCCATTACCTCTTGTCACAGGCATGTGATGCTCAGTGCGACCTCGTCGACTGACGCACATTTGCTGTTGAAGCCCGAGCTACGTGCGAAAACGGGCACAATGGAGGCCCGCCTCAACGTCGTGTTGGTGATGCTTAGTAAACATCATCGGAGGCGGCCGGGTTGCCCGAAGATCGCATGGTTCCCGTGGCGGTTTGTCACCAGCGCACTAACCAACGGTGTCAGGGCGTGATTGAGGTGCCGTCTCGTCGGTCGGTACGCGTCAGCGACAACACGCTCAGACCAACCCCGCATCGCGGACGCGGAGGGCCACCTGGGTGCGGTTGTCGACGCCGAGTTTGGTGAACACCCGCGTGGCGTAGGCCTTCACGGTGGCGACCGACATGTACAGCTCGGCGGCAATCTCGGCGTTGGAGAGGCCGCGTCCGATGGCGATGGCGACATCGAGTTCGCGCTCGGCGAGGACGTCCAACGTGGCCTTGGCAGCCGCCCGCGGATCATCGGCCACGTTGCGCGTCGCTGCGGCGATCACCTTGGCGGCGACGCTGGGCGAGAGGGTCGGTTCGCCGGCCGCGGCAGCGCGGACGGCCTCGACCATACGGGGCGGTGGGGTGTCCTTCAGCAAGAACCCGATCGCCCCGGCGGCGAGCGCCTTGAGCACGAGGTCGTCCGAATCGAAGGTGGTCAAGGCCACGATCTTCGGCGGATCCGGCAACTGATTGATTGCGGCGGTGGCCCAGAGACCGTCGCGATTGGGCATGCGGATGTCCATGAGCACAACGTCCGGGTGGAGTTGGTGCACGGCCGCGAGCGCTTCTTCGCCGTCCGTGGCCTCCCCGACGATCTGGATGCCGGAGTTGCCGCCAAGAATCAGGCGGAGGCCCGTGCGCACGAGAGCATCGTCGTCGACGAGAAGGACGGAGATCAGGTCTGCCACGGCAACCAGGCTCTCACGACGAAGCGTCCGTTATCGACGCCCGCAACGAGGCGTCCGCCGGTCATCTGGGCCCGTTCCCGCAGGCCGACCAGGCCGAGGCCGGAACCCGGCAGGCCCGCATCTGCCGTGAGGGGGTTGCTGACCACCAAGGAGACGCCCTCCGCGGGGTTCCCCGAGATCGCGATCCGGACGGGCGCCGCCACGGCGTGCTTGCGGGCGTTCGTCAGGGATTCCTGGACGATCCGATAGGCGTGGCGTCCGATGGTGGCGGGCAGGGCAACCGAGGTGTCGAGGGTGTCCTCGAGGATCACCGACGACCCTTGGGCGCGAATTTCGTCGATCAGCGTCGGCAGGTCGGAGAGGGTCGGCTGC
Source organism: Micropruina sp. (assembly GCA_016716635.1). GTDB lineage: Bacteria > Actinomycetota > Actinomycetes > Propionibacteriales > Propionibacteriaceae > JADJVZ01. Next base: position 254,598 of record JADJVZ010000013.1, on the reverse strand, counting down.
GGGCGCGCAGCACCGCCTTCGTCCTGGCGAAGTGACCCGAGGACCGTCCGCAACTCCTCTAAGGACGCGTGCGCGCTCGCTTGGATCACCCCTGCGATCTCCCTGCTCTGCTCAGGGGTGAGATCGTCCCGGTAGGCCAAGACGCCCGCGTGCATGCTCATCAGCGAGATCCGGTGAGCGAGGACGTCGTGCATCTCCCGCGCGATGCGTGCCCGCTCGTCGGCTTCGGCCTGAGCCACCCGCATCGCCTGTTCGCGTTCGGCGGTGGCTGCTCGTTCAGTGAGTGAAGCGACCAGGTCCCGGCGCGCCCCGATGTAGAACCCGATGGCCACGAGGGCCACGTAGATCAGCAGGTTCACGAACAGCGCGAGGGCGAATGATTCGGGGGTGAGGACCTCATCGACGTTGCCGACCTGCGTGACGCGGACCACCGAATAGCGATCCGACACGAGCCAACCGATGGTCGTGGCAGCCACTTCGACTCCCCCGACGATCCACACCCAGCGCCAGCGTCGGGCGGTGGCCATCGAAATGGCGCCCCACCACCAGAACCCGAAAGCCGCCGCAGAGAAGCCCCCGATGACCGCCAGGATCGCGGCCGTCGCGACCGGATAGCGCCGCCGCCCCCGGATGATGAAAATGGCGAGGATCCCCAGGACCAGGTCCGCCACGCGCTGCCACACCGGCACCACACTCGCGGTGGCCTCGTCCACGGGGACGATCGAAAAGGTCACCGACACCAGCAAGGGCAGGCAGGCCAACCCATACCGCCAGGCGACGTCACGGGTTCGGAGTTCGGGGGGCGGATAGCCGCGGGTCGGCTCATTCCAGCGCCCGGTCACAGTTTCGGCCACGGGCTCAGCGTAGGGCCGTCAGACTCACGCCTCTATGGACCAACGTCGACGACGCCCTGACCAAAGTCGATGCCGACCCTCGGGGGTGTAGCCCATCGCAGGATCTCCCGAGCCTTTTGGGCGCAGCGGGTGACCGGCTGGCCACGATTCGATGAAGACATGATCCAAGCAGACCACCTCGTCAAGCGCTTCGGCGCCGTCACTGCCCTCGATGACGTGTCCTTCACGGTGCACCCGGGCACCGTCGTGGGCTTCCTCGGGCCCAATGGGGCCGGCAAATCCACCGCCCTGCGGTGCCTGGTCGGCCTCACACATCCCGACTCGGGCACGGCCACCGTCCTCGGACGTCCGTACACGCAGATCGACAACCCGGGCTCCCGGGTGGGCGCCCTGCTGGACGCCTCGGCCCAGCACCCCGGACGCACCGGCCGCGAGACCTTGCTGCTCGCCGCCGAGATGATCGGCGTCGCTCGGAGTCGTGTCGATGAGGTGTTGGACCTGGTGCAGCTCACCCGCCCCGAATCCCGGCGCCGGGTCAAGACCTACTCCCTTGGCATGCGCCAGCGACTCGGCGTGGGGCTCACGCTGATCGGGCATCCCGAGGTGCTGATCCTCGATGAGCCGGCCAACGGGCTCGATCCGCAGGGCATCGTGTGGATGCGCTCCCTGCTTCGCCGCTTCGCCGACGACGGTGGCAGCGTCCTGCTCTCGTCCCACTTGCTGTACGAAGTGCAGCAGATCGCGGACGCTTTCATCCTCATCGGCGGTGGACGGATTGTCGCCCAAGGCACCGCACAAGAGCTCCTCACGGGCGGACGCAGCCTCGAGGACGTCTATCTCGACCTCACCGCCCCCGCCGCTCGGACCTTTGGCGGTGGGCACGCCGCGTAAGCGCGCTCGTCTCTCAGCCCTTACCTACTTTCTCGAAACGGAAGAATCTTCATGAGCAACATCACACTCGACTACCCGGTGACCTCGGCGCAGGTCCGGAAGTCGCTCCCACCGTCGTCGTTCGGACGCCTCCTCAAGGTGGAGGCCCGCAAGCTTGTCGACACCCGCGCCGGCTTCTGGTTGATCCTCAGCGGCGTCGTCCTGACGGTGGCGGCCCTCATCGTCACCGCGGTCCTCAGCCAACTGCCTGAGGTTCGCGGGCCCGACACCGTCCTCACCTGGTTCACGGTGTCGAGCACCTCGAGCATCTTGTCGATCTTCTTGGGTGTGCTGGCCATCTTGACCATGACGACCGAGTGGACGACCCGGACGGCCCTCACCACCTTCACCCTCGAACCGCGTCGGCTGCGGGTCGCGGCCGCCAAGATGCTGGTTCTGGCGCTCGCCACCTTGGTGATGATCCTCTTCTCGGTGGTGGTCGGTGCTGTCGTCATCGCCGTCCTGAAGGCAACGGGTGGCAACGTCAATTGGTCCATGCCGCTCGGGGAACTGGGCGCCTTCACCGTGCAGACGCTGTTCAACACGTTCATGGCCGCAGGCTTTGCCCTTCTCATGGCGAACACCGCCGCGGCGATCGTGGCCTACTTCGCCCTGCCGATGGCCGCTGGGGTGCTGGTCTCCTTCGGGGACATCATGCCGAACCTCGGGAAGGTAGCCCCGTGGATCGCCTTCCAGCCCTCGCTGTCGGCGCTCTCAGCGGGACCCATGACTGGCGTCCAATGGGCGCAACTAGCTGTGGTGGTGCTGCTGTGGATCGGGATCCCCACGGCCATAGGCCTGGTTCTTTGGCAGCGTCGCCAAGTCTCCTGACCACTCAACACCAGGCCGTTCGGGGACGGCACCACGCATCCGATGCGAGACCCATCAGGGTCTCGCATCGGGTGTTTGTCGCGCGCGGGCGGACGGGGCCGCTGGCGCGGCTAGGGCTTCTTCGTGCGCCGCCAGGACGTCAAGTGCCGAAAGCGCTCGCCCTTGGGCAAGGGGAGCCAGGAGCGCCGGGTCTTGGGCATGGGTGTCGCGGGGGCGGCGATGGCGGTCCACACCGGGAGCGGGATCGTGTGGATGACCGCCTCGATCGCGGCGACGGCCGTGGTGACGCTGGCGAGCGGCACATCAGTGTCGAGGCCATCGAGGCTGCCGATGACGTACCGTCCGCCGGCGCGCAGGTCCTTGACTCCGGCGTCCGCGGGAGCCGTGGTCGCAGCCGCGAAGCGCCTGATCGCCTGCGTCGGCGTAAGGGCGGTCACGCCTCCATGGATGACGGGTGGCCACTCGCCCGGCAGTTCGACGCACACGATGTTCTCCACGCCGCCGAGCCTGCCCACAGCCTGGAAGAACAGGTATTCCCGTCCTGAACTGCGCCCTCGGACGACGTTCGTGACCCGGCGTCCGAGCACCTTCACGGCCTCCGGCAGCGACGCGGCCAGTTCCGGCTCTTCGCGGCTGAAGGTGACGTCCGGAGGCGGCTGCCAGGTCGCCCAGGGATCACCCTGAAACGAGCTCCTTGTCAGGCCGCGGATGGCACGCTCCACACCGTGCCCCTCGGGCGGCTGCTGCCAAGACGAACTCACCAGGTCAGCCTAGACGCCCCTTTCCCCACCTTGCTGGCTCGGCGTCACTGCTGGCGATATATCGCCAGCAAAGAACACGAACGCCAGCAAGGTCGGATTCCTCATGGGCGAAAGGCGTGGGCGCGACGGCGAATCAGTCGGAGGGAAGCTGTCGCGTCCAGGGTGGCGACAGTCGGACGCCGTCGTCGGCGTCGAACAAGCTCGTGGGGATGGCGTCCGCGAGGGCGGCGAGCTGACCGGCGTACCGTTCGAGGCGCGTCCAAATCTGATCCTTGGGGGCGGTGTTGAGCGCCGGGAATGCGGTGAGGAACCGTCCGTGGATGCGCCACTGCGAAAGATCGAGTTCGGTTAACGCGTTCGTGACTGCCGGAGTGAGGAAGTCGGCGAGGAAGGCCTCATTGTCGGAGGCGTTGGAGCGGAGGGCGAAGCCAGCCCCGAGCGGGTGCGGCAGCGCGAGGGCCGCGACAGAGCGTCGGCCCGGGGTTCGCACATCGCGGGGCAGTGCGGCCATGAGCGTGGGCAGGCTGCCGTCCAATTCGGTCACCAGGTAGCCGCGACGCACCTCGTCATCGACGGCTTCGAAGTAAGTGAACGGACGACCCCCAGACTCGAAGGTCACCACATTGTCAAAGGTGCGACTGGAGATCGGTAGCCCCGCACCCTCCAGGGCGGCCCCCAACTCTGGATCCTGAGCCAGGTAGGTGACCCCCGCAGGCGGGACAAACCCTGCCACCGCGTTGCGCCGACTGCGCCAAGCCACAAACGCCGTGATCCCCCACAGGATCACGAGGGCAGCGATCGGCCCTGCGGGGTCCGTCCCCCGGACGAGCGCCACGATCAGCGGGGCCAGCCCAAGCACCAAAACGGCGGCGAGGCCGATCCGGCGGAGCAGGCGACGTTGCCGCGCGGTCGACGAAGGTGTCTGCTGCCAGTCGGTGATCTCCACGTCGTCACCTTACGTTCGCAGTGGTCCAACGTGGTGGGCACGCCAGGCGCCTACCTGGCGCACGGGTAAGCCGTCACTAGGCGGCTGGCGGTGCTCCGAGGGGCCTCGAGGGCGGCGTAGGGCCGGAGGCGGAGGTAGCCGACGCGTCCACCGCCCGAAGTGTGTGAAGGGTGGCCGTGCATCTAACCCCGACGATGTTCTCGAACGTGTGATGCTCCAGCGCCAATCCCGTGTCGGGCAGCACGGTGCCGAACTCTGAATCAGAGGCCGTGCGACTCACCCTTGGGGGCGGCCGAAACCCCCTCATCGAGTTTCGGTAATCGTCGAGAGGCGGAGAACTTAGTAACCTAATAGTTAGGTGACAAGGGGAGAAGCCCAGTGGGTGAAGTTTCAACTAGCTAGTTCGACAATTTGTACGGTCCCAAGTCGAGCAACTACCGTTGAAGGGTACTGAACGACCTGTCGGTGAAAGAGGGCACTGCTGACAACAGGGGTTGCCATGCTGGACCCAATTTTTCGAACAACGAGCGTGCATCGACGCACCCTGGTGGCGGGGGCTACCTGGTCGCTCCCAGCAGTGGCGATGATGAGCGCAGCGCCAGCGATGGCCTCGAGCACCAGTGGCAGCGCCGCCGTGACGGGTGTTGGTCAGACCAAGACCGAATCGACGGTGAGCGTCCCTTGCGGGCGTGACATCACCTACACGGTGATAGGCGGCGGCGGGGGCGCCAACACCAACTACGTCGGCGGCAACGGGGCGAAGATCACGGGTACGTTCAACATCGCTGCGGGTTGCCCCTCATGTCTGAATGGATACGCCTCCGTGACGATCGTCGGGGCAGGCGGCGGTACCGGTGATACCACCGGCACCCTGATCGCCGAACCAGGCGGCACCGGCTACGGCAACGGTGGGGATGCTGGCCCAGTCAGCGGGACACTGCCGACTGGCTACTCAGTCGTGATCAAAGCCACCGCTGGTGGTGGCGGCGGCGGGTCTGCGATCTTGCTCGGCGGATCCTCAGCTACGTGGCAGCCGATCGTTGTCGCGGGCGGCGGCGGTGGTGGCGGACGCATCGTCGTGGAGGAAACGACCGGCAACAGTGTTCCCCTTTACTCGCACACCTTCACCCGGGGCGGCGGAGGCTCGGCGGACGGTGGCGCCGGCGGCAACAGCCAGATGACCTTGGGTAACGGCCAGAACACCTACCAGCCCGGCGCGGCCGGCGCTTCGGGTGGCACAGGTGGCGCGGGTGCCGCAGGCGGTACGACGACCTATTCGCCGCAAGGCACCACTTCTGCGGCCACCCCAGCCGCTCTCTCGGGCAACTCGGGCGGAAACTACAACTCGGCGACCGGAGGCAACGGCGGCACGGGAATCACAACCATCGTGGACTTCCCAGCAGGGGACACGGTGGGCGGACTCTGGATGAGCGTCGGATCTGCGGGCGGTGGCGGCGGCTATGCCGGTGGTGCCTCCAGCGGTCTGTCCACAGCTTCGCTGTGGCAATCGGTCGTTCCCCGACACGCCTTGACCGGCGTCAGTGGCGGCGGTGGCGCCGGCTCGGACTACACCCTCGGAGTGAGCGGCTGCACGACGATCTCAGCGACCACCACGAGCGCGGCCAACGGTGGTGCCGCCGGCAATGGCGGGGTCGGATCGGTCAGTATCTCCTGGATCTGACCCCCTCGAACTGGTTCTGGGGTCCTCGGAAGGGAGCCGAGGCCCCAAGAACCACAGTTGGCGCTCCCCAGACCGTCGACGTAGGCCCCGAATCGTGCGCTGGTTTCAGCGGAACAGCAACCGAGGAAACCAACGCAGGACCCGCGAAGTGCCTTGGAGCTTGCTGAAACAATCATGTCCCGGCTCTGGCGCACCCGGACGGGTGATCTGCGGCACCTAAACCTGGCGTGGGAGCTAGGGATGGATGACCGACACGACTACGTCGGTGTTGCCGAACTGGGCGGCGCAATCGGTCGGCGGGGCTGGCTTGTCGCCGACCTCAGGACCAAGAGGCCCCTTGCCGAAGCGTTCCACCTTGTCGGAGTGCGCCAGGCCGTTGGCGGCGAGATAGGTCTGGTAGGCATCGACCGCCGGGCAGCCGACGCCGGAGCGGGAGTCGGTGTAAATGAACCAAGCCGTGCTCGCGTCCGACACGAGGGTGTTGTAGTCACCCCAGAACTGACGCATCAAGTTGTTCTGGGCTCCGGCGGCAGGGTCGCTGGACGCCGAGGAGACCTTCGTCGGGCTCGACCAGGACGTGGCGCCCGGAGCGAGGGAGGCGTAGTACGCGTCGATGGCAGCGTTGCCGGTGCCGAACTTGGTCGGATCGACCGCCTTCAGGCCCTGCCAGGCGAGATCGACCCGACCGGTCGGAGCCACGTCGAGGCCCGGGAAGAACGCGTAACCCTGGCCGGCCGTGCTCACGGTGGTGGTCGCTCCCCAGGTCAGGCCACGGTCGGTGGACGCCGCGATGACCGTGCGTCCGCCGTCGGCGGTGCGGGTGGTCCAGGCCGCGTACACGGTGGTGCTGTCGGTCCGCGGATCGGCGGCGATCACGGGGAAGCTATCGGTGCGGAAGTTCGCGCCCGGAATCGGATCCTGGATGTCAGTCACGGCCCCGATGGTGATCGGACGGGACCAATTGGCGCCGCCGTTTCGGGACACTACGACCACCTGCGACGTGCCCTGCTCGAACGCCACGTAGACGGTGCCGTCGGGTCCGACGGTGCTCGACGAGCCTTGACGTCCGTTACCCGTGCCGTTGTTGCCCGCAGGCGAGAGCTGCAACGGTGCGCCGAAGGACGCCCCGCCGTTGTTGGACGACGCCACCATGATCGGCTCATTGCCGTTGCCGGTGGCCGTGGCGGAGCGGAACGCCGTCCAGGAGAGGTACACCTTGCCGAAGTACGGGCTCGCGGAATTGCTGTCGACCGTGATCCAGTTCTTATCGTTGAACTGGGTGACGCTGCTGCGGTTGGTGGCCACGACGGGGGCCGACCACGTGTGGCCGCCATCGTCGGAGTAGGAGACGATCACGTACTCATACCCCTTCAGGCTGGTGACCGTGGCGAGGCTGGAGTAATACGCGCGGGCGCCGTTGGCGTAGGTGAAGCCACCGAAGCCGTCGGGCTTTGGTCCGAAGGCGATGACCGGATCGCCGTCAGAAATAACGCCCTTGCCGGCCCAGGACGCTTGATCGTCCAAGAGGCCGATGTTGGTCCAGGACTGGCCGCCGTTGTCCGACACGTAGATGCCCGAGGTGCCGACGCCCGGGAAGAAGGAGCAATCGGAGGCGGGGACGCTCGTGCCGCGGACGAGGCCTGGCCCACACGCCGGCTGGCTCTGCTCGTCGTTGGAGCCCGCGATGAGCAGCTTGGAGTTCGTCGGATCAACAGCGATCGACGGTTCGTTCTGCTTATTCGTGGGGAAGGTGGCCGTGGTGTTGGATCCCGGGACGCCAGCGACCTGCGGGGCGTTGGCCTGGACGTCGGTGAGCGTGACCGCCTCCGCCGACAGAGGCCACAGGAGGAGGGTCGCTGACAGGGCCGCAGCAGTGAGAGCTCTCTTCATCATGGACTCCAATCATGCCGGGGCTGTCCAACCGCTCACCGGGACCCTCAGGTGCGGGCATCAGCAGCGGCGGGATGAACCACTTCACACAGTAGGGCGATTCGAGCCGCAAAGGCAGGGGTATTGAGTTGGGATCTGTGCGCAGTGGTGACGAGGGGATCGGGGCCTCAAGCGCCCGGTGGACGAGTCGGCCAGGGCCGGCCCGAGGTTGACGGGTCGTCCGGAGTCATCAGCGAGGACGGGATCGCATCCGCGACCTTGGCCAACTGGCTTGCCACCAGCCGGAGCCGCTCCCAGGCGCTGGATTTGGAGGCGGTGTTGACCCAGGGGCAGCCCACCAGAAGCCGCCCGTGAGTGCGCCACTGCGACACGTCCAACAGAGCCAACGCGCGGCTCATGGGCTGGTTCAACAGCACATCGAGAAAGTCCGGCTGATCGGGCGGCGTCACTACGAAACTGAAGCCCTGGGCGCGCGGATCAGTACGCATGGCCCCAAAGCGCGGTCGTCCGCCCTCGCGGGCGCCGGGCACCAGCCGTGCCACCACCGTGGGAGCAATCCCTGCCAGTTCGGTCACCAGATACCCCTGTCGGACGTCGGAGTCGACGGCCTCGAAGTACGTGAAGGAACGTCCGCCCGCCTTGAAGGTAAGGACGTTCTCGAAGGTCCGGTCGGCCAGCGGGAGGCCAAGGGAGGCGTAGGAGGCGCCGAGTTCGGCATCGGTGGCACGGTAGGTCACGCCGGCCGGCGGGACGAAGTTCCGAAACGCGTTGCGGCGACCGGTGACGGCCGAAACCCCGGTGAGCAACCAGGTGACCACCCACAACCCCACCGCTGCCGTGGGCGGCGGATGGCCAGCGCTGAGGGCCAGCACCGTAGGAATCGCGCCAGCCACGGGGACGCCGATCAGACCCGCCAGCCGAAATGCGCGGCGTTCCACAGCCCGCGACCTCGGAGGTTCGAGCCACCCCGGCGGTGTCATGGGCGCCACCGGGCGGGCCTCCTGGACGGTTCGTTGTCGGTGGCCAGCCTGCGAGAGGACGTCCACCCGCTCCTCGAGGTACCGCTCACGGACGACCCCACGCTCACGGGTGCGGCGCAGGGGCGACGAACAGGCTGCGGGGAATGGCGTGGGCGAAGGTGGCCAGTTGCGTGGCGTTGTCCATCACGTAGCCGAGAGCTTTGGCCTTGGGTTGGCTTCCGGGGACGATCACGCCGGTGAGGTAGCGGTCGCCGATGCGCCAGGCCGACATGCTCAGGTGGCTGAGCGCCTGCTCCACGTCGGGGGTGACGAAGGCGTCCAGGTAGCCAGGTGGGAGTGGCTCGGGGCTCTTGAGCCAGTACCCCGCGACCTTCCGCAACGGCCGCCGAAGACCAGGCGGGTAGTCATTCCAATGGCGCAGCATGGTCGGATGGCGGTGGCCGTCCAAGCGGGCGAGCTGTCCCGGCAAGGCGAGCACGATGTAACAGTGTCGAGCCCCCGAGTTGACCGCCTCGAAGTAGATCATGGGTAGCCCGGAGACCTCGCCCCGCATCACGTTGGCGTAGCGGCGGTTCGCGAGGGTAAATCCCCCACCGCCGGACATTGGGGTAAGGCCCGCGGGGGCCAACATCGCGTCCAGGCCCCACTGCTCGGCTTCGTAGGTGAACCCCGGCGGAGGCGTCACCCCGTAGAGCGGGTCACGTAGCCGAGGGAGAGCGAAGGTGGCGTTCAAGGCAAGGGCCAGAATCAGGAGGGGGGCCTGGAAAACGGCCGAATACCAACTTCCGAACCGCACCCAAGCGAAGAGCATCAACGCGAACCCCGGGATCACCATGGCCCACACCACGCCGGAGAGCACGATGGCCATAGTGCTCCGAATCGGCGGTGGCATCGGTGCAGGTACCGTGCCAGGCAGCTGATTGCTCATGAGGCCCCTTCCGCTCATTCGCGGACGAGACCCATGCAGCCCCGATCCCGCCAACAAAGCTTCCCCAGCGTAGGACGAGAAGGGGCCAGCATCCGACCCGATCGCTTCCTCCGGCTCGGCCCGGGTGGCCGCCCCAAGCCACCACGCCGCCAGCCGAGACGGCTTAGGCGGACATCTCCGCCGTGGCGAGGGGCTCGCCTTGGATGGCGTGGCGGGGTCGTCGTCCAATCTTGCGAGGCCACCAGAACGCATCCCCGAGCATCAGGGCAAGGGCGGGAACGAGGACCGTCCGGACGACCAACGTGTCGAGCAGGACCCCGACGCAAATGATCACGCCGATCTGCGCGAGCGCGACCAGCGGCAGCACGCCGAGCACCGCGAACACCGCCGCCAGCAGGATGCCCGCGCTGGTGATGACCCCGCCGGTCGACGCCAGCGCGCGGATCATCGCTTCGCGTGACCCATGCGTCCGTGACTCTTCCAATGCGCGGGAGACCAGGAAGATGTTGTAGTCGATGCCGAGCGCCACCAGGAAGACGAAGGCCAGCAGCGGGGTCGAGTCGTCGAGGCGCTGGAAACCGAAAACCCTCGTGAACAGCACCCACGAGATGCCGAAACTCGACACGTAGGTGATCAGGACGGTCAGGACGAGCAACACCGGAGCCACCAGCGACCGGAGCAGCACCACGAGGGCGAGGAACACCAGGCCCAGGATGAGCGGCAGGATGAGAAGGCGGTCGTTTGCCGAGGCGTCGGTGGTGTCGAGGGCTTTGGCCTCGGTGCCGCCCACGTGGGTGTCGGGGTAGGAGGCCAAGGCGGTGCGCAGGTCGCGGATCGCCTGCTTCGCCTCGGCTGAGGAGGGCTCGGTCTTCAGGGTCACGACGAGTTCGGTGACGCCGCCGCCGGTGGCTCCCGGCCGGACGGCCTCGACCGCGGGCACGGCCTTGATCGTTGTCAGCACGTCCGCGGTGGCTGCCTTTGTGTAGACCCGCGTCGGATCCACGCTCCCGGCGCTGTAGCTTGTCGCGATGCGTTCGGCGGCCGCGATGGCTTCGGGCTTCTGGAGGAACTGGTCGGCCTGGGACAGACCGGTCTGCACGCCGGCGATGGGCAGGGCGACGATCGCCAGGAGGGCGAGGGTCGCCGCCGCGTAGACCGCCGGACGCTTCGCCACGGCGTCACCGATCCGGCGCCAGAGGGATACCGGGGTCGGGGTCCCGTCCGCCGTCACGCGGGGAATCTTGGGCCAGAAGATCCAGCGTCCGAAGCAGACCATCGCGGCAGGCAGGGCGACCATGACGAAGGTGGCGGCCACGACCACGCCGATCGCGCACGCGAGGCCGAGCCCGCGCGTCGCCGGGAACGCCGACAAGACGATGGAGAGCAACCCGACGAAGACGGTGACGGCGCTGCTCGTGACGGTCTCGGCCGTCCGCCGCCAGGCCACGGCCATGGCCTCGCGGCGGTCGTCGTAGCGGCGCAGTTCGTCCCGGTACCGGGAGATCAGCAGCAGCGCGTAGTCCGTCCCGGCGCCGAAGACGAGCACCGACAAGATGCCGGTGGTGGAGCCGTCGAACGTCATCCCGAGGGCGTTGAGCAGGTGGGTGGCGGCCGAGCCGGCGACCTGGTCGGCGAGCCCGACGATGGTGAGCGGGATCAGCCACAGCACGGGGCTGCGGTACGTGAGGATCAGCAACAGCGCGACCACCAGGGCGGTGGTGCCCAGCAATCGGAAGTTGGCGCCCTCGAAGACTTTGGCGAGGTCGGCGCTGATGCCGGCTGGGCCGGTGACCTGGGCGGTCAGCCCCGTGGGACGGTCTTCGCCGAGCACCTTTCGGATCTCAGCCACCTTCTCGCGAGCCACGGTGGTCGAGGTGCCGTCCACGATGAGCGTGCTCACGGCGGCCGTGCCGTCCTGGGACGGAATCGCTGGCCCGGCGGCCTTGACGCCTGCGATGCTGCCGGCCGCGGCGAGCCGGCCCTTGGCGTAAGCGAAATCGGTTGCCGTCAGCTTCTCGGCATCGCGACTGAACACCACCACGGCGGGCAGGGAATCCGTGCCTGGCAGCGACTGGGCCAACTCGACGGCGGCGCGGGAGTCGGAGCCGTTGGGGTAGGTGTCGGTCGGCAGCGCCTTGTGTTCGGCCGTCCCCACGAGCCCGATGACGAGGGCGGAGCCGAGAACGGCGAGCAGGGCGATGGCGGCGGCCCAGCCACGGGCGGTCAGTCGTGCGGCGATGGCGCGCATGGCGTTCCTCCTCTAAACTATTTCAGGAACTAACTTACCAAGTTGCTAAGTAGGTGAGCGATATTACGCAAAGTCCAGCCCCGTGGTCAACCACAGCGGCACGATTGCGCTCGACCCCGCCCCCGGAGGGTGAGGTCCGCGGATTGCGTCAGTCCGACACTCTGCAGATGGTGATGGAGCTCACGGACGTGTCCGGGCAGCTCCCCCAGGCGATCGCCCGCCGGACGGGCCTCAATGAGTCCGAACTGCACTCGCTGCGTCACCTCATGGCCGGACCCATTGGTCCCAACGACCTGGCGCGCGCGTTGGGGGTGACGTCCGCCGCCTCGTCCGGGATCGTCGACCGGCTTGAAGCCCGCGGCCACGTCACACGCCAGGCCCACGCGACCGACAAGCGGCGGACGGTCGTCACCATCAGCGACTCCGGACGCGCCGAAATGTTGGCGCAGATGCGTCCGATGTTCGAAGGGCTCGTCGCCGCCGACGCCAAGTTGGACGACGACCAACGCGCCGTCGTGGAGGCCTACCTCAAGGACCTCATCGCCGCGATGCGCGTCCTGCTCTGAGGCCCCGCAACGAAAGAGTGTGAGTTACGTGCCAACCGTGGACCCGTAACTCACACTCTCTTTGGCAGGTGCGCCAAGTTCTCCCATTAGCCCGGTTTGGGCAGGTGGCGGCGAACGTCCGGCTTCGTCGACGGTCCGAGCGTCCAGGGCGCTACCCAGGGCAGGTCGTCCTTGATGTGCCGGATGCCGTCTTCGAGTGAGGTGTAGCGGCCCTGCAGTACCTTCTTCGCCAGCTTGCGGTCGCTGGCGTCGGAGTTGTGCCACAACCCCGTGAACAGGGCGCCCACCCGGACGCGTGCCTGCTCGCAGAAGGCGTCCGCGAGTTCGATTCCGGTGGGATTCGACTCCGCCTCCGCCTTCGCCCGGACGCACGAGGCCGTCATCGCGAACAGCTCGGCGCCGATGTCGACCGCGCGGCCCAGGAAGGCCTGCCGCTTCTCCATCCCACCCTGCCAGCGGGCCATTCCCGCGAAGATGGACGCCGCCAACCGTCGCGATGACCGCTCGACGAAGCGGATGTGTTCGGCGAGCGGACCGAAATCCCCGTACGCGCCGGGAACGAGTCCGGCACCAACGGCCAGGGTGGGCAGCCAGGCGGCGTAGAAACCCGCCGCCCGGGCGACGGCCTCGGCTTTGGCCTTCGTCGAGGCGTCGGGATCGATGATGTCGCCGGCCACGTCCAGGTGGGTATCCACGGCCTCCCGCGCGATCAGCAGGTGCATGATTTCGGTCGACCCCTCGAAGATGCGATTGATGCGCAGGTCGCGGAGCATCTGCTCCACCTCGGCTGGACGCTCGCCCCGCGCCTCCAACGAATCCGCGGTCTCGTAGCCGCGTCCGCCGCGGATCTGGAGCAGTTCGTCCGCAACCTTCCACGACTGTTCCGACGCGTACAGCTTCACCAAGGCGGCCTCGATGCGAATGTCGTTGGTCTCGTCATCGGCGAGCATGCAGCACAGTTCCAGCATCGATTCGAGGGCGTAGGTCGTGCCGGCGATGAAGGCGATCTTCGTGGCGATGGCCTCGTGGGCGCCGATGGGACGTCCCCACTGGACCCGCTCCGCCGACCAGCCGCGGGCCACGTTCAGCGACCACTTGGTGGCACCCACGCACATCGCCGGCAGCGACAGGCGTCCGGTGTTCAACGTAGCCAGCGCGATCTTCAGGCCGCGTCCGACCCCCGTCAGGATGTTCTCGGCAGGCACCCGTACGCCGTCGAAACGGATCAGCGCGTTCTCAATACCGCGGAGCCCGACGAAGGCGTTCCGCGCCTCGACCGTGATGCCCGGCGAATCGGCCTCCACCACGAAGGCCGTGATGCCGCCCCGGTTGCCGTCGGTCGCGGGCACCCGCGCCATGACCACGAACAGGCTTGCGACCGTGCCGTTGGTGGCCCACAGCTTGAGCCCGTCCAGGACGTAGTCGTCCCCGTCCGGGGTCGCCGAGGTGGCGAGCCGGGCGGGGTCGGAGCCGACGTCCGGTTCGGTGAGCAGGAACGCGGACACCTCGCCAGCCGCGACGCGCGGCAGGAAGCGGCGCTTCTGCTCGTCGGTGCCGAACATCCGGACGGGCTCGGGGACGCCGATCGACTGGTGGGCGCTCAGCAGCGCACCCAAGGACGGATTGCCGGAGGCGATGAGCGTGAGGGCCTTGTTGTAGTAGAGATGCGCCAGCCCTTGGCCCCCATACGACTCCGGGATCTTCATGCCGAACGCGCCGAGGTCGGCCAGGTCGGCGAAGACCTCGTCGGGGATGCGGGCCTCGCGTTCGATGCGCCGCCCGTCGATGCGCTGGGTGAGCTCGGCGGCCTTGGCGAGGAAGGCCTCGCCCTTGGCCCGGGCCTCCGGCGAGGGCGTCGGCCACGGATCAACGAGATCGAGGCGCAAGCGTCCGAGGAAGAGTTCCTTCCCGAAGCTCGGTTTGATCCATTCCACCTGCCGCGCCGCCTCAGCGACCTTGCGCGCTTCGCGCTCAGTGGGGCCCTGGATTGTCGGTCGGATGTGTTCTTTCTGCGCAGTCACGGGAGCCTCCCTGCGTCCACAATCCTCATCATTGGGGATCTCTCCACGCTAACCCTTATGCGCACTATGGAGAAGGGTCCGGCGCGTCAGCCCGAGTTCGTGAGGCGACGAAATCTCCGTGACGTCCGCGGCCGCCTCAGGGGATGTTTCGGCCGCCCGATTCTTGAGCGGGGTGGGTTCGGGGTGCCCCGCTGCTGATTGTGAGACGCCGTTCCCGGCCGTCAAGGGCGCCTCCGGCGTCGCTGCGCGATGGGCTTCGCCCACCCTTGACTGTCGGGTCCCCGACGTCGTTGTTGGCAGCTACGGGTTCACCCCTACTGCGGGCGTGAGGGGTTCGAAGGTAAACATCCCCGACAGGGTCCATCGCCGAGCCCACGGCGCGAGCCACCCTCACGGGGATGCTTCCCTGAGGGCTGCACTCTCCACAACCCAAGAACCGCCTCTTCGGGCCACTTGGCGCCGGACCTCACCCAAATCATGCTGAATACCGCGGCTGTGGCCACCACCGAGAAGCAAGGCCCAAATTCAGTTCGATCTGGGTGGAGAGCCGCCGAGCTGCCCCTCTGGACCTCATCCAAACATGCTGAATACCGCAGCTGAAGCCCACGAAAAGCAAGCGACGGATTCAGCATGATTTGGGTGGAAGACCGTCAATCTGCCCCTCGTGGGCGCCAGAGCCAGTGCACGGGGCCCCACCGCCCCAATGCCAGCCATCAACCCCGTCCCTTGCGTCCACCCCGCCACTTTCGTCCCACCCGTGCGCTTCACCCCCACGGCTCTTGCGTCTACCCTGCCGCTCAGGCGTCTACCCTGCCGCTGCAACGGCAGGGTAGAGGTGCTGGCGGCAGGGTAGACGCGACTCCACCAAGAGAGCTGAGGCGCAAGGGACGAGTGGGACGAGGCTCCCCGCCCGGGCACCCTCCACCCGCCCTCCCCACCACCACACGACGCCCATGGTTACCACCACACGACGCTCAGGGCTGCCCAGGTGGAGGGGGAGCTCTTAGCTGCAAAACCCGACGCCGGGGACCCGACAGTCAAGGGTGGGCGAAGCCCATCCCGCAGGGACGCCGGAGGCGCCCTTGACGGACGGGAACGGCGTCAGATCATCAGCAGCGGGGCACCCCCGAGACCGGCTCACCTTCGCAGCCTCGACGGTGGCTCACCTCCGCAGGCTCGACAGTGGCCCACCCCGGCGAGTCATCGCACGCGACGCCGCTCAAACCTGTCGGCCTCGAGGGTGGCTCCGGGCTCGAATGTCGCTGGCGCGTACCAAGTGATCGAAATGGCCCCTGAATCAGGCTCCGGCAGTCAGTAGGGACGCAACAGCGACAACAGAACGCTCGCACCCAAGTCCAGAAACGCAGCGGTGGTGGCCCCCAAGGCCGAAGCCGAGGAAACCACCACCAACAAATGTCGGACAGGGACGCGTTACCGCTGGTCAGCCGGGACGTAGTCGCGGGCGTCGGAGCCGACGTAGATCTGCCGCGGACGATTGATCTTCGCGCCGGGATCGGTGGCCGCCTCGCGCCAGTGGGCGATCCAGCCGGGCAGGCGTCCGATCGCGAACAGCACGGTGAACATGTCCATCGGGAAGCCCATGGCCTGATAGATCAGGCCGGTGTAGAAGTCCACGTTCGGGTAAAGCTTGCGCTCCTGGAAGTAGGAGTCGCCCAGCGCCGCGGCTTCGAGGCGAATCGCGATGTCCAGCAGCTCGTCGTAGCCGGAGTGGTTCTTCAAGATGGCGTCGGCGTGCTTCTTCACGATGGCCGCGCGCGGGTCGTAGTTCTTGTAGACGCGGTGCCCGAAGCCCATGAGCTTCGTGTGGTCCTTCTTGTCCTTGACCCGAGCGACGTACGCCTCGACGTCGCCGCCTTCAGCCTTGATGCCGCCGAGCATTTCGAGAACCGCCTGGTTGGCGCCGCCGTGCAGCGGGCCCGACAAAGCGCTGACGCCCGCGGCCACCGACACGTACATGTTCGCGCCGGACGAGCCGACCATGCGGACGGTCGACGTCGAACAGTTCTGCTCGTGGTCGGCGTGGAGGATCAGCAGGACGTCCAGCGCGCGCTCGAAATCGGGGTCGATCTCGTACTCGCGGGTGGGGACGCCGAACGACATCCGAAGGAAGTTCTGGATGTAGGACATGTTGTCCTGCGGGTAGAGCGGCGGCTGGCCGATGGAGTTCTTGTAACCCCAAGCAGCCAGCGTCGGCACCTTGGCCAGCAGGCGGTAGGTGGAACGGTCGTGATCCGACATCGGGACGCGCGACACCGACTCGGCGTAGGTCGACAGCGCGTTGATGCCGGCCGACAGCACCGGCATCGGATGCGAGCGGCGAGGGAAGAACTGGAACATGCGCGAGAGGCGCTCGTCCAACAACTGGTGGTCGCGAATGCGATCGGTGAACCAGGTGAGTTGCTCGGGCGTGGGCAGTTCGCCGTAGAGCACCAGGTAGGCCGTCTCCAGGAAGGTCGACTTTTCCGCCAACTGCTCGATGGGGTAGCCGCGGTAACGCAGAATGCCCGCGTCGCCGTCGATGTAGGTGATGGCGGACCGACAGGCTGCGGTGTTCGCAAAGCCGTTGTCGAAGGTGACGTCACCGGTGGTGTCCAGCAACTTCCCAATGTCGTACCCGTTGCAGCCGACGGTCGCGTCGACTCGATTCAGCGAAAGGCTGGTGTCGTCATGGGAGAAGGTGGCCGGCGTCGCTGTCATAGGGGTCCTCCTGGTGAAACCGTTGGGGCATACCTTGCCAGCCCGGACGCCAACTCCCAAGTCCCCATGGTCTTGATTGAGTTCAGCGAATGAATCAAGCCCTACGCCGGACGTCCGTGGAGGGACGCGCGGGCCTCGGCCAAGCACTCGGCGATGGTCGCCACGGCCTGATCGATGTCTTCCTCGGTGACCACCAGGGGCGGCGCCAGGCGGACGGTCTTCCCGTGGGTGTCCTTCGCCAAAATGCCGTGCCGCATCAGCAGGTAACACAGTTCGCGTCCGGTGCAGAGCTCCGGATCGACGTCGATGCCGACCCACAGTCCAGCGCCGCGCACCTCGAGCAGGCCGTTGCCGATGAGCGGACGCAGGCCGTCGGCCAAGCGCGCGCCGAGCACCCGGGAGCGCTCTTGCATGACGCCAGTCTTCAGCAGGTCGACCACCGCCAGGCCGATGGCGCAGGCCAGCGGGTTGCCGCCAAAGGTGGAGCCGTGTTGGCCCGGACGCAGCACGCCCAAGATGTCGGCGTTGGCCACGACCGCCGACACCGGCATGATGCCGCCGCCGAGCGCCTTGCCGAGCAGGTACATGTCGGGGACGACACCCTCGACGTCGCAGTAGAACGTGGCGCCCGAGCGTCCGAGGCCGGACTGGATCTCGTCGGCGATCATCAGGACGCGGTTCTCGGTGCACAGGTCGCGGACGGCCTGCAGGTAGCCTGCGGGCGGAATGATGATGCCGGCTTCACCCTGGATGGGTTCCAGCAGCACCGCCACGGTGTCGGCGTCGATTGCCTCGGCGATGGCGGCGGCGTCGCCGTAACGCACCCGGCGGAACCCGGGGGTGTAAGGACCGAAGTCCTCCCGGGCGTCCCGATCGTCGCTGAACGAGACGACGGTGGTCGTCCGACCGTGGAAGTTGCCCTCCATGACGATGATGTTGGCCCGACCCGGACGCACGCCCTTCACCTCGTAGCCCCACTTGCGGGCTACCTTGATGCCCGACTCGACGGCCTCGACGCCGGTGTTCATGGTGAGCACCATGTCTTTGCGGCAGAGCTCCGCCAGCCCTTGGACGAACGGTCCGAACGGTGCCGAGAAGAACGCCCGCGACGTGAGGGTCAAGGTGTCGAGCTGGGCGTGGGCGACGGCCAGCAATTCGGGGTTGCCGTGGCCGAAATTGACCGCCGAGTAGGCGGCCAGGAAGTCGAGGTAGCGGTTGCCGTCGACATCGGTGACCCAGGCACCCTGGCCGGACTCAATGACGACAGGCAGCGGCAGATAGTTGTGCGCGCTGTACCGCTCGACTTGGTCGACGGCCGCCTGCTGGGCGGGGGAGAGGGCTGTCCTATCGGTCATGGGACGTCCTTCCAAATAGTGATTACGAGCGTCCGAGGGCCATCATGCGAAAAGCTCTCTCGTCAATCGACGCCCGTCCGCAAGAATATCGCACGATGGACGACTGGCAACCTCATCCGCGCGTCCGGCGGTCGGCCGTGCGGCCCAGTCCTAGTGCCATGCCGATGGTGAGCTGCCGGTCATTGGCGATCGAACCCGTCCGGAACAGCCGGACGCCCAGCCCAGGAAGCCCGACGTGCTCGCGAACAGTATCCCCAGCCGCGGGCCCTAGAACGCAGCGGTCGTTACATGTAACATTTCGCTATGTCTGTGAGGGAACGCGTTGGCGAACACCGTCAGCGGATGCGCGAACGCGGCTACCGTCCGATCCAGGTCTGGGTGCCTGACGTGCGGAGCCAGCAGTTTGTTCGCGAGGCGCGGCGCCAAGCAGCCTTGATCGCTCAGGTCGACAGTCAGACCGATGACCAAGACTTCGTCGAGGCCGTGACAGTCGATTGGGACGAGGAGTGAAACGCGGTGAACTATGGACAGTCGCCGGCGGGGTCTATGCGTCCAAGCCGAGGCCTGCTGTCATCGTTCAGGATGACGTTTTCGAGTTGACTGATTCGGTCACGGTAGCCCCGCTCACGACCACCTTGACCGATGCCCCACTCCTCCGACTCCGAGTCCCTGCTGGCACCTTGACCGGGCTGGCTACCGACAGCGATGTGATGGTGGACAAGGTGACCACGGTGAGGCGCACCCATGCCCAGGCCCGGATCGGACGCCTATCGAGCCATCAGCTGGTCCAGTTGGAGCGAATGATGATGACTTTCCTCGGTATGGCCCGTTAGTGCAGGCCGTCCTGAACGTGGGGCTGAGCTCTCACCTCACCCCTGGAGACCCATCCAGGCAGGCTCCGCTCGGTGGCTACCCAAGACGGTGCTGGCCCTGCCCACCGAGGTGGCAACCCGGGACCCGGGCAGCACCATCGGCCCATGGCTAAGCAGCGGCGAAGAGCCGCCGTGGTCGGCGCGGGTCCTAACGGGCTTGCCGCCGCCATTAAGTTGGCTACGCATGACATTGACGTGACCCTGGTCGAGAGCCGAAGCAGCACGGGGGGAGGGCTTCGCTCCTCGCGTCCGTTCAGGTCCGGGTCGCTGGTGGACGATTGCTCCGGGTTTCACCCCCTCGCGATGGCCTCACCGTTCTTCACCTCATTGGAGCAGCGCGGCATCGGGCTCGCCACAGTGGGGGTTGAGTTCGCCCATCCTGCGGTGGTGGTGGGGCACCCCTTGGATGACGGCGACGGCGGGATTCTGCTGCGCTCGGTTGTTGAGACTGCGGAACGGTTGGGCCCGGACGCCACAACGTGGCGCCGAGTCTTTGAGCCCCTCGCGGACAACGTCGACGCGATGCTCAACCTGGCGCTGAGGCCCCTCACCGCCGCTCACCCCAAGGATTTCGTTGCCGCTCGGGCGTTCGTGATTCGCGCGGCCATGCCAGCAAACGCGATCAGTCTCCTGTTTCGGACGAGCCGCGCCCGCGCCTTACTGTCGGGAATTTCAGCGCACACCCTCAGCCCCTTGTGGTGGCCACTGTCCGCGGCGGGAGGACTCCTGCTGGCGACGGTGGGCCAGACCTACGGCTGGCCGGTCGTCGTCGGTGGCAGCGGGTCCATAGCCCGCGGCCTCTCGAGAATCGCCACCGAGCTCGGGGTGACCATCATCACCGACCAACGAATCGACCGGCTCGCGGACGTCGAGAAACTCGCCGGAGTCGACACGGGCAGAGGGGATCTCGTCTTCCTTGACACCTCACCGAGGGCCGCGCTCGGCATCGTGGACGGTCGTCAGCGCCGGGCAGACGCCGCGGCCTACCGACGGTTTCGCCACGGCCCGGGGGCGTTCAAGGTGGACTTTGATTTGCGAGGCGACATCCCCTGGACCAATCCGGAACTGGCGTCTGCTGGCACGGTTCACCTAGGGGGGACGTGGCGCGAGGTGAGTGGTGCCGAAATCAGCGTGTGGCGTGGATGTGTGAGCGAGCAACCATACGTGCTCCTGGGCCAGCAGTATGTGGCAGATCCCCAACGCCTTGGCCGGGTTGGAGGCGACCTGACTCGTCCTGTGTGGACCTATGCGCACGTGCCTCACGGCTCCTCCAAGGACGCGTTGCCCGCCCTCCTCAGGCAGGTGGAACGCTTCGCACCAGGGTTCCAAGACCTCATCGTCGACATGCGTGTCAGGACTCCCGCGGACCTTGAGGACGGCAACGCGAACTACGTGGGGGGAGACATTGGCGGCGGAGCCAATGATGCCCTGCAGTTGATTCGTCGACCCAAGGCCTTCTCCCCCTATGCCACGGGAGTCGCCGGGGTATTTCTCTGCTCCGCATCAACGCCTCCGGGCGGTGGCGTCCACGGCATGGGGGGCTATAACGCGGTTGACGCAGCCCTCCGTGAGGGTCGTCGTGAGGGCGGTGTCAGGCGGCTTTGCGGCCCAACCCGAGCGCCTTACCGATGTTGAGCCGCCGGTCGTAGGCGATCGAACCGGTGCGGAACAGCTGCACACCGAGCCACAGGAACGCCGCCGCCGTGGCGAACAGGATCACCAGCACCACGCCCGCCTCCACGACCGATAGCGATCCCAGCGCGTTGCGCAGCATCGCGGTGATCGGGGCCGTGAGCGGGAAGTACGTGAAGATCTGGACGATCACGCTGTGCGGATCACTGACGACGAGGGAGAGCGCATACAGCGGGATGAACATGCACAAGATCACCGCGCCGAACGCCGAACCTGCCTCGCGGGCGCTCGGCATCACCGACCCGATCGCCACCAGCAAGCCCGAGAACAGCATGAAGCCGCCCACGAACAGCAGGAAGCCGATGAGGGTGGGCAACGGGGTGATGGGCACCTGGCTGAGATCGAGGTTCGGCAGGTCGAAGGCGGTACCGAACAGCCGGGAACCCAGGAAGATGGGTAGCGACACCAACACCGCTTGCAGCACGCCTAGCAGTGACAGCGCCACCACTTTGCCCACGATCAGCGTGGCGGGGTTCATGGTGGTCAGGATCATCTCGGTGACCCGGTTCTCCTTCTCCTCCAGCGTGACGTTCAGCATCTGGTTGCCGAGCATCATGATCGTCAAATAGAAGACCAGCATGAAGATCCCGGGGGCGATGGCACCCATGAAGCCGGGAGACTGCACGCCGTCCGCGTAGGTCAACACGTCGGTGGTGGGGGTGGTCGTCGCCCAGCGGGCGAGCGCCGGGTCGCCGATCTTCGCGGTAATGGAGGCCCGGAAGACCCCCTGGGCATAGGGCGCGTACTTGGCCGAGTCCACCAACCCGACGTCCTTGGCCATCACGGTGATCGCGCCGGTGCCCGGGTCGGAGGGGTAGTCGAAGTTGGCCTCGCTCGTCCCAGCCTGGACGGCCGCGCGGGCCGCCGCCGGATCGGCGGCGAGGGTGCCACCCATGGCCTTCGCGACCTCGGGGACGATCCAGTGCCCCGGATCGGTGTAGGTGAACGTCAGCGAGGTGAACTTGTTGTTGGTCGCCGAATTGGTGGCCTTGGCGCCCAGGGTGGTGAGCCCGATCACGATCGCCAAGAACGCCGGGACGGCCAGCGTGATGATCCAGAACTTGGGTTTGGTCACGGTGCGGAGGAACTCGAAGGAGACAACGGTCCCGAAGTTGTGCCGTTTCATGCGACGGCCTGCCTCGGGGTCGCGTCGCCCTCGGTGCTGGCCTCGGCGCCATAAACGCGGAGGAAGACCTCATCGAGGCTGATCCGGGTGGCATCGAAGCTGCGAACCTCGACACCTGCGTCCAACAACTCCCGCAGGACGGGGGTCGGCTCGCTGCCCTCGGTGAGCTCCAACTCGGCGTAGTTGGTCTCGGCGCTCACCACCCGGAAGTGCGTGCTGGTCGGCAGGACGCCGGAAAATCCGAGCCGGATCGCCTGGCCGCCGTATTGGTCCTGAACGTCGGCCACCGTGCCATACGCCTCCGCCTTGCCGTCCTTCAGGAGCAGGATGCGATCGCAGAGCCGCTCCACCTCTTCCATCTGGTGGGTGATGATCACGATGGTGGCTCCGGCGCGGCGGCGCTCTTCGATGAGGTCCATGAGAAGCCGCCGGTTCACCGGATCGAAGCCCTTCGTGGGCTCGTCCAGGATGAGGATGTCGGGGTCGTTCATGATGGTCACCCCCAACTGCACCTTCTGCTGCTGCCCGCCGGAGAGCTTGTCGAGCCGCAGTTTGGCGTGGCTGCTGAGCCCCACCGCCTCGAGGTAGCCCTGCGACCAGGTTTGGGCGGCTGAGCGGGTCATGCCCTTCAAGCGTCCGAAGTAGGTCATGACGTCCAACACCGGCTCCTTCTTGTACAGGCCGCGCTCCTCGGGCAGGTAACCCAGCCGGACGCCCGACCCCGGCTCGTAGCGCTTGCCCTCGACGAGCAGCGTCCCGGCGGTGGGGGTGTAGATGCCCAAAAGCGCCCGGATCGTGGTGGTCTTGCCGCAGCCATTCGAGCCCAGGAGCCCAAAGGTTTCGCCCCTGCGGACGTCGAAGGAGAGGTCGCGAATCACGGTCGTGGCCCCGAAATCCATCCGAAAATCGCGGACGTCAAGGACGCAATCGGTCGAAGTCATGGCCCCATCGGACCATGATCAGGGGTCATCGGCACCCGTGGACGCATGCCGAGACCTGCCGTCCGGGCTAGCTCACTCGCGCACCGACGTGCTCGCGGACGAACGCCAACATCCGTTCGGGCTCTTGGGGCGCCATTTCGAAGCGAGCCCACGCCACCGGCTTGGACAAGGTGACGATGCGACGAAGATCCACCGTGGCTGCCGACACGAAAGCCTCGGACATGGTGGCGTCCAACGTGGCCTGGAGATCGGCCACCTGCTCGGGACTTTGGGCCATCGCCGGGAGCACGTGGACGAGTCCCGGGTTGGCTTGGAACACCTCGCGGATCGCGCCGACGGCGTTGGGGGCGGCGGACAAGATCGCGCTGACCCCCAGCGAGCGAGCGGCGATGGTGCCGGCGCCCAGCTGGATTTCTTCCAACGGCAGCGAGGAACTGTTCTCGATGACGACCACGGTCTTGCCGCGGACCGCGTCACCGTTGTCCAAGACCACGGGCGAATCGGCCATGAAGACCGCCACCTTGGGGTTGACCTCGCGGATTCCCGCGAGGACGTTCGCCACCTGGGCTGACGTCGCGAGGTCGCACTTGTTGATCACGACCAGATCGGCCGTCCGCAAGCCGACCTCGGCGGGCCACCGTAACGTCTCACGGTCGCCGCGCACCGCGTCGACGACCAGCAGGTGCAGATCGGGCTTCAGGAACGGCAGGTCGTTGTTGCCGCCGTCCCAGATGATGACGTCGGCCTCCTTCTCGGCCTCCGCGAGGACTTTCGCGAAGTCGATGCCCGAGTAGATCACCGCACCGTCCCGGACGAGCGACTCGTACTCCTCGCGGTGTGTTTCGTGCGCGAGCGCCCGGTCCAGATCGGCGAGCGAACCAAAGCGGTGCGGCACCCCCCAGGTCAGGCTGCCCCACGGGTGCGGGTGCCGGACGACAACAACCCGCAAGCCGTCGGCCACCAGGGCGCGGGTGAGGAACCGGACGGTGGGGGTCTTCCCCGCGGACCGCCGGCAGGAGCTGACGGCGATCACCGGCTTCGAAGCGGTGAGCATGGTGCGCAGCGGGCTGAGGATCGTGAAGTCGACGCCGTGCGCGGCCGCGATCGCGGCGGTCGACAACGCCTCCGGCGACGTCACGTTGCTGTCGACGTAGACGACGGAATCCACCGCCGAATCCGCCAACACGGCCTCAAAGTGGGCCATGGGTACGAACGGGACACCATTGGGATAGCGCGGACCCGCGAGTGCCATGGGGAGGCTCGCGATGCGTCCGGCGGGCAGCCGCGAGGTGGTGAAGGCGACCACGTGAACGCTTGGATCATCGCGGTACAAGACATTAAAGGTGTGGACGTCGCGACCGGCGGCCCCCACGATGACAATTCGATCTTGATGCATCGACGGCCACCCTTCTAGCGTGGACCTTGCGTACCTCCAAGTGTGGCCCCGAGGACCCTCTTCGGATAGCCCCCTTGGTCGCGGTAGGGTCGCCCCTATGGACGCCATTGCCCCAATCGTCGTCGGCAACGACGGCTCTGATTTCGCCCAGGTCGCGCTCGCGAAGGCGCTCTGGCTAGCCTCGAAGCTGGGCGCCCCGGTGCGCGTGATTCGTGCCTGGTCCCTCAGCAACGCACCTCGTCCGGCCACGTGGACGCCCGGCTACGTGCCGCCCCCCGAAGACTTCGCCGCCGCCGTTCTCTCGGACCTGCAGGGTGACGTCGCCGCAAAGTTGGCGCAGTACCCCGATGTTCAGGTCAGCCTCGAAACCCCCCACGGCGCGGCGGGTCGGGAGCTGGTGCGAGCGTCCGAGGGGGCCCAGATCGTGGTGGTCGGTACCCGCGGGCTCGGGGGCTTCAAGGGCTTGCTGCTGGGCTCGGTGAGCGACCAGGTGGTCGAGCACGCCAGCTGCGACGTGCTGGTCGTCCGCAAGGCCACCGGCGATCCCGCCCCCGGGCGCACCCGTCCGGTCGATCAAGCGTTGCAGCCGCACGCATGAGCGACGAGCAGCGCGAGGAGTTTCGCCACAACCACGACGAGTCACGGTTCGAACTATGGATCGACGGCGAGCTGGTCGGAGAGGCCGACTACACCCTGGTCGGGCAGGTCGCCGAGTTCGATCACACCGAGGTGGACCCGGCCCTGAACGGGCAAGGACTCGCGTCTCGGCTGGTCACCTATGCGATGGACACGGTCCGCGCCGAGGGGCAGTGGAAGGTCCGCGCGGTGTGCTCGTACGTCGCCATCTGGTTCCGCCGGCACCCCGACTACGCGGATTTGCTGGCGTCGTAGCCGCGCGGCGCTAGGCGCCGGCCTCGGGGGCGATCGGCAGCTCCCGCTCGGCCTCGGGCGGGTTGTGGACCGTGCTGGGCAGCAGGAGCAGGCGCATCGCGCAGCCCTGCCGAATCACGTGGGCGATGGAGTCTTTGGCGCCTTGGCGCAGTCGAGCGTCCGTGGCGGAGGCGAGGCTGTAGTTGAACGCGGAGAACGTCGCGAGGAAGCCCGCCACCTTCACGTGGGCCATGGTCAACACGTAGGTGTGCGCCAAACCGGTGTAGGTGACGAGGGTGGGGGGTTCCAGCTTGGTCCACGCGTTGACGGCGTTCATGTCCACCGCCAGGTAGCCGATAACGATGAAGAGCAGGAACACGGCCAGGGCGATCACGCCGCCGACCACGAGTTGGCTCATCACGGCCACTAACTTGACGTTGGCGCGCTGTTCGCGGCTGAGCGGGGCGGACGCCGGGGTGGCCACGTCGACCGAGGCGCCCTCGAGCGGGGTTCCCTCGAGTGAGTCGGCGAGGTCCTCTTGGGTGTCAAAGGACGCGACCGAGTCCATCCCGAAATGACGTTGGCTCCCGAGGAAGATGCCCGCCAGGGTCAGGAGCAAGGCGATGACGCTGAAGTAGGCCACCTTCGGCAGCATGCCGAAGGTGACCCAGACGCCGGGGCTGACGAAGAAGAAGAACACCACGCCAAGAGACACCGGCAGGGAGCTTGCCAGGGTGGCGCCGCTTTGGCGCAGGCCCTTGAGAGTCGTCCGTCCCATCCACGTGATCAGGCTCCACAGACCGATCCGGTAGGCGAAGAGGACGAGCACCAAGATGGCGCTCATCACGATTGCCATCCCTGCTGCCATCCACAGGTTCAGGTGGGTGAAGTCGGCGAAATCGGGGTCGGTGAGGTCGACTTCAGGGGCGGAGACGGCTGTGACCAATGTCGGGACCCCGACGAAGGCGACACACTCCGGCCAGCCGAAACGCTCGATGGCAGCGAAGAGCGGGCGATGGCGGTACAGGTTCGCCCCCACCCACACGACCACCGTGGATCCCACCGAAATGGCAACGGCGCCTAACAGGGGCAGATCGGTGCTCCAGGGCAGGGTGATCATCACGATCAAGAACACGACCACCAAGGAGGGGGCGGCCCGTTGTGAGGTCGGGCGCGCTTCCGGGGTGCCCCGCAACAGCGACAGCAGTCCGCGGCGGTGGAACCAGTGTTCAACCGTGGGGTTGTCGGGTTGGGGCTTCTTCGGACGGGTGCGGATCAGGTAGACCAACACCCCGATGCCGACGACGACGAGCACCATGAGTGCCAAGAAGATGACCAGGGGCATGTCGAAGAAGATGGTCACGAGCGCCACCACGAACGTGACGAGGGCGGTGAACGTGATCAGCACCCACGAGAGCATCTTGCTGCGCTTGCGCGGGCGGGCAGGTCCAGGCGCGCCGCCCTCACTGGCGGCCACGGGACCCGTGGGCAGGTGGGCCGCGCCAGCGGCGTTGCTGGCCTTGCCCTGGGTCGAATCGTCACCGGTCGTCACGGATGCTGATGCTAATACCTGCGCGGGCGTGGACGATGCTCGGGAAGCTACCTTTTCTTGTGGTCAGGGCGAGACGCGGCGGCCGTTCACCATCGAACCGCGACCGGCGCCCGGCTCGGTGTGCGACCGGGCACCCCGTAAGGCCGTAAAGCGCCGTGGCGAACACGTCGGGCTGAGACAGGGGGCCTTCCCCAACCTCTCGCATCCGACCCCTAACTAGGTTTAAATAAAGGTATGGCCAGCGCCCACCCCCACGAGCGAGCCACTCTCGGTCGGCTCGTCCTCCACGCGAGGCTGCGGAACCTCCGCAACGTTCTTCGCGACCTGGAGAGTCACCCGCGCTCAAGGAGTCTGTGATGCCCAAGGAACAGCTAGCAGTTCAGGCCCCTTACGAGGACGAGTGGCTCCCGTTACCCGACGACCCCTCCAAGGGGGCGATGGCCGCCGGGACGCGGCAGCGAAAGTGGCGTCAGTTACTCGCGGTCGGCGTGGTCCTGGTGGTCATCGTCGGAACCGTGATCGCCACGCGCCTGACGTCCGCGAGCCCCACCGTGATGCCCACCACGGCGGAAGGTTCCCCGGCCGCACCGAGCGCCGAACTCTGGCAGGTGTGGACGACCGGTCGCGACACCGTCCTCCCGGTGCATGCGGCTCCCGGCGAGAGCAGTTCCGTCCTTCTCACCTTGCTGTGGAACGAACAGGTGAACCCCTACCCGGGCCCGCGAAACGTGGGCGGCATCACGTGGATCGCAGTGAAGAACAAACTCGGAACCGTTGGATGGGTGGATCTGGCACAACTACGGCCCGTGGGGAACCCGGTCACGATAGTCGGCACCCAGATGACCAATGAGTTGTCGGAGGCCGCCGCCAGCGTGGTCCAAGCCTTCCACTACTCGGACTGGGCGGCGTTGGCCGCGCGGGTCGATCCGGCTCGGGGCTTGTACCTGGTGACGCGAAACGTGACGGCCGGTCAGCTCAAAGCCGCTTCGGGCGACACCTCGTCCTATGACTGGTCCGACCCCGCCAGCACGGTCGCCGTGCCACCCCAGCGCGGCACCATCGTGCAGCAACTGACGGCGGTCGCCGGAACCTACGGCCTCACCAGCTACAACAAAGTCGGCTTCGGCGAACATTGGACCGGCGCCAACGGGTTCCCCACCGATCGTGGCCGCGCGCTCTTCCCGCAAGCGACCTTCGTGGACTACTACTACGGCGGCTCCGAGATCATGGCGCGCAAGGATTGGTTCACCGTCCGGCTGGGCTTCGACTCCACCAGCGGATCACCGAGGTTGGTGGCCGTCCTGTACGACTTTCCGCAGTCATAGGGTCTTGGAGCGAATCTTGATGGTGATTTCTTCCTGACGTTCAGGAAGAAATCAACGCCTTGGTGGGCGCCTAGCCAGTGGCGCCGAGGCGGAGCGCTGCCTGCAGACCCGCGACATCGGCGACTCGGTCAAAGACCAGCCGCGGAACATGACCTCCGGTTGGGCTCAGGGCACCCACAATGCGCGTGGCGCCGTCGTCCGCGGCGGGTCCAAACATCACCTGCATCCTGGTCGCCGCATGATTCGTGCGCACCAGGAAGGGGCCGTTCCCTCGGGGTTCCGAAATCACCCTGCGTCCGATCACCACGAAAGCTCGGCTATCGGTCAGCGCGTAGGTCGTCCGTCCGGCCTGAATCGGACGGACGATGAAAGGGATGATCAGGAGCGCGAGGCCCAGCGCCCGCAGCGACCACGTCAACGGATCCAGTGACCCCGGCAACGGCTGCATGCCGGACCGCGTGATCATGCTGAGGGCCACACTTGTCGTGATCAACGGCGCAACGAGGAGCACGAACATCAGCGCGAAAGGGATCGTGAACGCGTCACTGCGGCGAAGAGGCCGGACGCCAGGCTTGCCGATCCACACCAGGCGTTCTCCGGGCTGGAGTGCTGCGGTGAGCTCGTACGGCGGCTCGCCAGGTGTCAAAGCGACCACGTCGACATCGTAGTGGGGGAGGGGCGCGACGCCGGGGAGTCAGGGCGTCGTCGCCGCCTCGCGCGCGAGGTGGTCAGAACTGCCCGGCGGGCGCCGCATGGAGAGCGGCCTGGAGTCCCGTGACATCCAGGACTCGTTCGAACGTGACCCGCGACGCCGATCCAAGCACGCGACCTTGCCCGATGGTGCTGCCCGCCTCGAGGTTCTGGCGTTCCAGATCCGTGGTGAAACCGACCGTGAGCTGATCGTGGGAGCGATTGAATGCCACCAGTGTCGGTCCGGTGCCCCGGCTGGCCGCCCACACCCTCCCTTGGCGCAGGACGAAGGCGCGCGAGTCACTGAGCGCGTAGATCGTCCGCTTGGCTCTGCGGGGGCGCGACACCAACTGGTAGATCAAGACCGCGATGGTCGCCAAGTTGAACAAACCGAAGAACACAACCACGAGGGGTGCGCTCAAGCCCCGGGTGAGGCTGGACGGAGTTGTGTTCGCCACCCACCAGCAGATCGCCGTCAACAGCAACCCGAAGCCGACGAAGGCGACCAGGAGAAGATCGCTGGCCTGAAACCAAGGGGCCGGACCGGGCCGACCCAGCCACAGCAACCGTTCACCGTTGCCCAACGCGGCGGTGAGCTCCTGCGGCGGCTCAGTCAGGCTGACTTCGTTCATGCGACCAGGGTAGGGCGCGCACGCTGCGCCCCGTCTTGCTGCTGTGCTCTCGACGTCGGCGGGAATCGCCACGACAGGTTGGTGCTTATCCTGGCAACGTCCCAAGAAGGAGGTTCGTCATGACGTCCGTGACCCTGACCCGCACCGCCGCCGGCGAATACGACGTCACCAACGCCCGCGGGGGAGTGGTGCACCTGTCGTCCAATGAGTCGACGGACTTTGGTCCGGTGGAACTGCTGCTGGCGGCGTTGGCGGGGTGCTCGGCGGTGGACGTCGACCTCGTGACCACCCGCCACAGCGACCCGGTTCAGTTCGAGGCGGTGGCGTCCGGAACCAAGGTCACCGAGGGTGGCAATCACCTGGAGGACGTCGAGGTGACGTTCCGCGTCCGCTTCGGGGACGGCCCGGAGGCCGACCGGGCCCGGACGCTCATCCCGCGGGCCCTCAAGATCGCCCACGAGCGCGATTGCACCGTGTCGAGGTCGCTGGAGTTGCCGACGCCCGTGCGGTTCATCCAGGCCTGACGCGTAGCCAGGCAGGTCGTCACAAGGTACCGGCGAGCGTCCTCAGCGGGGTGCTTGAAGTGCGGACTGCAGCCCGGCCACGTCCGCCACACCGATGAAGGCGAGTCGGTGGGAGGGATTCGTCCGTAGGACCAGGGACGTCCGGATGTCGGAGACCACAGCCGGCGCGGCCGGGGTGCCGGAGGAGCGAGACCCTGGCCCGAAGCCGACAGAGAGCCGAGTTTCCGCCTTGTTGAGGTGAACCAGCGTCGGCGCCTGCCCGCGTGGCTCGGATCGAACCACGCCGCCACATTCAGTGAGCGCCCGGGTTGTCGTGAGGGCGTACTGGGTGCGGCGCAGCGTGCGCACCTGGCTCCAGAGCCAGGTGAGAAGGAGGCCACTGAGTATCACGGGGACCGCGATGAGGGTGAGGCGCACGAACAACGGGAGGGACTGGCTCGACAGAAGAAAGGTCAGGTAGCCGATATCAAGCACGGCAAGGATGACCACGGCGACCATCACGCGAAGCTCAGGCGATGTCTGAAGGGTAGGGGTGCCTGGGCGTCCGACCCACAGCAGGCGTTCGCCGGGCTGCAGTGCGTTCGCCAAGGCGGCTGAGGGCTGAGCGGCATCGGGAGGAGTCACCCGTCCAGGGTAGAGCGCGCGGGATCCAACCAAGCGCGAGGACCTGCAACCGGATGCCACCCCGGCAGGAGAGGCTCAGCGCCAGGTCGGGTCCGTGGCGTGAAGGGCGGCCTGAAGCCCGGCGACATCGTCCACGTCCACGAAAGCCACCCGCGGCGACGTCGTGGTGATGGGCACGCGGGAGTTGCCCATCGGGTACAGAGCGGTGGATTGGACCACGCTGTTGCCGAAGACGGCGGTCATGCGGGTTCCCTGGGGGTCTACCTGGACGAACGTCGGGCCCAGGCCACGCGCCTCAGCCGAGACCGCGCCATCGCCTGCGACGAGTGCCCGGGTGTCGGTCAACACGTAGGTCAGCCGCCTCATCTTTTGGAGGCGGAGCACTGACGGCAGCCCGGCCAGGAGCAGAAGGAGGCCAAAGAACAGCCCGAGCGCGGCCAAGCTGGGCGTCCGACTGGCCAACGCAATCGCCACGAAGATGCCAGGTCCGAAGATAGCGGCCACGATCGACGTGAACAGCAATCCGCGAAGATCAGGGGATGACTTAAACGTTGGCTTGCCTGGGCGTCCCATCCACACAATGCGTTCGCCGGGCTGGAGCGCCGAAGAGACTTCGAATGGAATTTGGAACGGAACCGGTGTCGTCACTGATTCAGCCTAGGACTCGGCGGGTCCGTCGGCGGACCGGTTCCCCGGGTGCCTCCGCCGGGTGCCTCCGGCGCGCGTCCGGTCACTGCGTGGCAGGTGCTTGGAGACGTAGCGTCCGTACGTCCGGCGAGAGCAGGGCCGCCGCGACGATCACGATCATGAAGACCCCGCAGGCGATCAAGGCGGGGTGCAGCCCCCAAACCAGGATCATCGGCCCGGCCAGCACGAGTCCCACGGGGGTGAACAGCAGGGAGCCCAGCGCGTCGTAGGCGCCGACCCGGGAGAGGGCCTCGGGGGGCACCTCGGTTTGCAGGGCGGTCATCCACAGCACGCCGAATAGTTCGAAGCCGAGGCCGTTCAGGACGGCGGTGACGAGCACCAGCCCGAACGGCGCAGAGATGCCGAGCAGGACGGCCGGGGCGCCCGCCAAGAGGCAGGCCAGGGTGCCCACCAGGATCGGGCGTTGGGGATGCCACACCATCGCAATGACCACCCCCAGCAACGCGCCGAATCCTTCGGCGGCGGTGAACGGCGCCCACGCCCCGGCGCCGCCCAACTCCTCGTTGGCGAGCACGGGTCCGAGGACCCCGATGAAGGCTTGCATGGCCAGCATCATCAGGGCCCACTGGACGACCACCACCCAGAGCCATTGACGGCTGCGAAACTCCTGCCAGCCGTCCGCGAGCTGCCGCCAGGGCGACTCTGTGGCGCCTGCGAGGCCGGTCTTTCGGTGCGGCAGCTGAAAGGCGATGACGGCCGTGACGGCGAACATGAGGGCGGCGCAGGCCACCGCCCACCCCGGACCCATCAAGACCACGACCGCGCCCCCGGCGATCAGGCCGAACAGCCGCGCGGTCGACGCGCCCATGCTCAGGAGGGCGTTGCCGCGTTGAAACCGCTCCGAGGGCACGATGTCGGGGATGATCCCGTTGAACGCGGGCCACGACAACGCCCCCGACGTGCCGTCAAGGACTGCCGCCAGGCATAACGCCCATAGGGGACCCCATCCGGTCAGGAACATGACCGTCAACGCGCTCAGTCCGATCAACGCGAGGATGGCCCCGACGCCGATCACCGTGGGACGGCTGTACCGATCCCCCAGCACCCCGCCCGGGAGCAGGAAGATCAGGAGCGGGATCATCTCGGCGGCCAGCACCAAGGACAAGGTGGTGGCGTTGCCGCCCGGCAATCCCAAGACACCGAAGGCGATGGCAACGGGCGCGAACCCGCGGGCCAGCATGGCGAGCGTCCGCGAGGCCAGCAGCCGGACGAAATCCGGGTCCGCGAGCAACTCGTCGTGCCAAAACGCCACGGTCGCCTCCTCTTCTCGCGTGGATCATGCTGCCACGGTCTTGGATCCCCTTCCTAGCCGCCCCCGCGTTCCTTGGCGCCATCCCCCTCCGCGCGATGGGTCCGTGACGGCCGGGTCGGTGGCTATCAAACTGCGCCGCAGTGGGGGCTGAACGTGGTGCACTGAGGGTGTGGACGACTGATCGGGCGCTGATTGCTGATCGCTGGGCGCCGGCTTGCTGGTCAGGGGGCGCCTGGTGGGCGTTGCGGGTGGCCTTGCGGCGCACTCTGCTGTCGCGCGGCGGCATTCGCGCCAGTCAAGACGCCCAACGCCAGCAGAGTTCAAGGGGAAGGGGTTTTGGGGTGCCCCGCTGCTGATTGTGTGACGCCGTTCCCGCCCGTCAAGGGCGCCTTCGGCGTCGCTTCGCGATGGGCTGCGCCCACCCCTTGACTGTCGGGTCCCCGGCGTCAGGTTTTGCAGCGATGGGGTCACCCCTCCTTGTGGGCACGGGTCCAGCTGAAAGCGGCCCTAGCAGGGTTGTTCGTGGAGCTGACGACCGGCAACGAGCCTGTGGGATGTGGTCGTCGTTGCGCAGGGCGTTGGAGCGGTTGGTGGGCGTTAACAGCGGATCTGCGTCGGTCGCCGAATATCCCATTGCTATTGGTGCTTGTCAGCGACAGGTTCGTCTGGACGCCTGACGGTCGAGTGCCTCGGCTTCGGTGTTGGCCGGTGCCGGGCCACCGTCGCTGTCTCACCCGTCCCTTGTGTTCTCTTTGCTGGCGTTAGGCGTCTCTGCTGGCGATATAGAGCCTGTTGCTTTTTCGGGGTTGTGTCGGGCCGGGTTTCTGGGCGTGTGGGTGGAACAATTGCCTTGTGGCTAAGGGTTTCAAGGCGGTGGATCGGGACCAGGGGTTCTTGTTGCCGGTGGATATGCGGGATTGGCTCCCGGCTGATCATCTGGTCTGGTTCGTGATCGAGGTCATCGAGTCGTTAGACCTGTCGGCGTTCCGTGGCCGGTACCGGTTGGGTCGGGCGGGTCGGGAAGCGTTCGACCCGGTGATGATGGTGACTTTGTTGGCGTATGCCTACTGTCGGGGGTTGCGTTCCTCGCGTGGGATCGAGCGGGCGTGTTTGACTGATGTGGCGTTCCGGATCGTGTGTGGTCAGCGACGGCCAGACCATACGGTGA
This sequence comes from Micropruina sp., assembly GCA_016716635.1. Taxonomy (GTDB): domain Bacteria; phylum Actinomycetota; class Actinomycetes; order Propionibacteriales; family Propionibacteriaceae; genus JADJVZ01. Next base: position 220,517 of record JADJVZ010000013.1, on the reverse strand, counting down.
TCGCCCGGTTCCGGGCCGGTCATGAGGGAGCCTTGTCTGACTTGTTCGCTCAGGTGCTGGTGGTGTGTGGCCGGGCTGGGATGGGTCAGGTTGATCTGGTCGCGATCGATGGCACGAAGATCGCTGCGAATGCCGCGTTGGATCGCAGCCGGGATCTGGCCTGGTACCGCAAACACGCTGCGGCGTTCCTCAAGGAAGCCAGCCAGGTTGACGAGGCTGAGGATGCCGCTGAGGCAGCCGCCGGGGAACCAGCCGATCCACTGTTACGGGACCCGTCGGGTCGTCGGGAACGGATCAGACAGGTCCTCGAAGAGTTCAACAACCGGCAAGCCAACCAGACCCTGCCAGTGGTCGAGGCCGAAGCCCGGGCCCGGCAGGCCCGGAGCCGATTATGAGGCGTTGGTCGCTGCCCGGCAGGCAGGTATCCAGGCCCAACGTCAGGGAAACCACATCGGCCGATCGTTCGATCCAGACCTGGTCCCGAAACGACACCAGGCAGCCTTACGACGAGCCGAACGAGCCGAAAAGTTCGTTACCACGCTGCGGGAACGCCTCACCCGACAGTCCCCGGTCCGGGTGAACCAGACCGATCCCCAGTCCAAGATCATGAAGACCCGTCAGGGTTGGGTCCAGGGCTACAACTGTCAGATCGCGGTCAGCGCCGACGGGCTGATCCTGGTAGCCCAGGCCACTACCCAGGCCACCGATAACGCCCAGTTCATCCCGATCATGACCAAAGCCGTTGAGGCCGTGGACCTGATCAACACCACCACCGGACAATCCCGCCAGATCCGCACGGTGCTCGCCGATGCCGGCTACTACAGCGAAGCCAACCTCGCCGCCCCAGGCCCTGATCGGATCATCGCCGCCGGGAAAGCCCACAACATCACCGCGAACAACCCCGGCACCGGGAAACCCCGCCCGATCAACGAACGCAACACTGCCAGCACCGCCATGATCAACCGGCTCAGCGACCCCGACACCGCCACCCTGTACAAACGCCGAAGCGCCCTGATCGAGCCCATCAACGCCCACCTCAAAGACCGCCGAGGGCTCCGCGTCTTCGCCCGACGAGGCCAACCCGCCGCCCACAGCGAACTCAGATTCGCCGCCGCGATCACGAACCTGATGCGCCTCCGCAACACCGGCTACCAACCCCAACCCGCCTAACAAAAGGCCCCCACCACAGCCCTCCACGCACCCCACCCCGGGGTGGTCCCGCCCAACCCCACGGGCCGACCCGCCCACCCCACCAACCCCCGCCACGAAAAAACGACAGGCTCTATATCGCTAGCAGAGATCACTACCGCCAGCAAAGTCGGGTTTGAGGTGGGGGTGGACCGCACAGGTGGGATGACAGTGGCGGAGTGGACACAGGGGATGGGGCTTTGGGGGGTCGAGGAGGAGCGCTGTGGTGGGTCGCCCGCGAGAGTTCCGTCAGCGGTTTGCTCACCCAACTCATGCTGAATCCGGCCCTTGCTTCTTGGGGCCGCCGTCATCAGCCGCGGTATTCCGCACGATTTGGGTGAGGTTCGGCGGGGGGAAGCCGGTCACGGTCTCCGAAGGGGCTCCTTTCGGCTGGTGGGCGGCGACGACCTGACGGAGACATGCCCGTGAGGCGCCTGCATGGAGCTGAGCTCCACGGCGGCCACTGAGGGGCCTGTCTCGGTCACCAGCCAGGACTGCCCACAGGGAGGGGTGAACCCTTGGCTGCCGAATTCTGACGCCGGGGACCCGACAGTCAAGGGTGGCCGGAGGCCATCCCGCAGGGACGCCGTCAGGCGCCCTTGACGGGCGGGGACGGCGTCGAACAATGGGCAGCGGGGCACCCCGAGAGATCCGGCCGCCCGGGGCTGTGCTCACACCAACCGCGTGAGGCCCGTTTATGGATGTCGGCTCCACAAGGGCCGCCGGCAGGGTCATTTTGAGTTGAACCACTGAGCCCACAAGGAAGAGGTAAACCTCATGCGAGTGCGGACCGCGGGCACCCCGAAATCTCTGGCTGCGGAGGCGGAGAGTACGCCTGTCGTGGGTCACCATGCGCGTCGATGCAAACCACCTCTGCACGTTCTCCCAGGACCTGGCGACAAGCGTGCAGCGGTGTGACACTGGCGCCATGAAGAAACTGATCAATGATGCCGCCGATGTCGTCAGTGAGTCCCTCCTCGGTGTCGAGGCTGCGCACAGCGATATCGTCCGAGTCGATCACGACCAAAAGGTCATCTACCGCAAGTCCGCGCCCGTTGCTGGGAAGGTCGGTCTGATCTCCGGCGGTGGCTCGGGCCACGAGCCGATGCACGGTGGCTTCGTGGGCATGGGCATGCTCGATGCCGCGTGTTGTGGCGAGGTTTTCACCTCTCCTGTCCCCGACCAGATGCTGGCCGCAACCTCAGCCGTTGATGGCGGCGCGGGCGTCCTTCACATCGTGAAGAACTACACCGGCGACGTCATGAACTTCGAAATGGCCGCCGAGATGGCCGAGGGCACTGAAGTCGCCACGATCGTGGTCGACGACGACGTTGCCGTGAAGGACTCCTTGTGGACGGCCGGACGACGCGGCGTCGGCACCACCGTGCTCATGGAAAAGATCGTCGGCGCTGCCGCCGAAGAGATGCGCGATCTGGCCGCCATCCACGCCCTCGCCACGAAGGTCAACGCCACCGGACGCTCGATGGGCATGGCGTTGACGTCCTGCACCGTCCCCGCCGCCGGCAAGCCGACCTTCGACATCGGCGACGACGAGATGGAGATGGGCGTCGGCATTCACGGCGAGCCCGGACGCACGCGCCTGAAGATCGCCTCCGCTAAAGACGTCACCGAGATGCTCTGCGCGCCGATCCTCGAAGACCTCGACTTCAAGGGCGATGTCATTGCGATGGTCAACGGCATGGGCGGCACCCCGCTCATCGAGCTGTACGTCATGTACAACGAGGTTGATAAGTACCTGAAGAGCCACGGCGTGACGATCGTCCGTCGCTTGGTGGGTAACTACATCACCAGCCTCGATATGGCCGGTGCCTCGGTCACCTTGCTCAAGGCCGACGACGAGATCCTCAAGCTGTGGGACGCGCCTGTTCTCACCGCGGGTCTCCGGTGGGGCTGCTGAGCTATGCAGGTGACCGTTTCAGCGGTCGCGGCGTGGATGACGTCCTTCGCGGACGTCGTCCACGCCAATGCGGCTTATTTGACCGAGTTGGATTCGGCCATCGGTGACGCCGATCACGGCGCCAATCTCGACCGCGGCATGAAGGCCGTGGTCGCCCTCGACGCCAGCACCTTCGACTCCGCGTCGGCCTACCTGAAGAAGGCCGGCATGACCCTGGTGAGCACCGTGGGCGGGGCCTCCGGGCCCCTCTACGGGACGCTCTTCATGCGCATCGGTGCGGCACTCCCGGCCGACGGCGAGGTCACTCCCGCCATCCTCGGGGACGCTCTCCAGGCGGGTCTGGACGGCATCGTCGCGCGCGGCAAAGCCCTCGTCGGCGACAAGACGATGGTCGACGCGTTGACCCCGGCGATCGACGCCTACCGTGGTGCCGAGTCTCAAGGCGTCCCGGCCGCGCTGGCCGCCGCCGCCAAGGGCGCCGCGGACGGACGAGATGCCACGATTCCGCTGGTCGCCCGCAAGGGACGCGCGTCCTACCTGGGCGAGCGCTCCGCGGGCCACCAGGATCCGGGAGCCACGAGCGTCACGATGCTCATGGAGTCCGCCGCCGCCATGCACGTCGGCTGATCATGATCGGCATCGTCGTCGTGTCGCACAGCCGCGCACTCGCGAAGGCGGCGGTCGCGTTGGCGCTGGACATGGTGCCGGGCACCCGTCCGCCCGTGGCTGTGGCCGCCGGGTTGGACGAGACCACCCTTGGCACGGACGCCAGCGCCATCGCCGAGGCCATCACCGAGGTCGACTCCCCCGAGGGAGTCCTGATCTTCCTCGACCTGGGGAGCGCGATCCTGTCCGCCGAAATGGCGCTCGAGTTCATCGATCCCGAGGTCGCGGCACGCGTCCGCATCTCCCCGGCACCGCTGGTGGAGGGCCTGGTTGCCGCTGTCGTGACGGCGGCCGGCGGGGCGGGCGTCCAGGTGGTCGAGGCCACCGCGCTCGCGGGCCTGCGAGCCAAGGAGGAGCACCTCGGCCTGCCCGCGCCGGTTGCGGTCGTCGCCGAGGCCGCCGTGGAGGGGCCTGAGTTTCGGTTGGAGCTGGTCTCGCCGGCGCCGATCGGGCTGCACCTCCGTCCGGTCTCGCTCATCGCCGGCGCCCTGGGTGCCTTCGACGCTGACGTGATGATCGGCACGGACGACCACGAACCCGTCCACGCCGACAGCATGATCGAGCTCCAGACCCTCGGCGCCGGACCGGGGGTGGCCTTGCACGTCACCGCCACCGGCCCGGACGCGCAGGCCGCGATCGCCGCCCTGCAGGAGCTTGCTGCCCGCAACTTCGGCGAACAGTAACCACCACCTTGGTCCGGTCGGGGTGGCCGATCCCGGCCGAAGGTAGGACCATCGGCCTATGGGCTATCCGCCAGCACCAGCCTCCGTCGGCGGCCTTCGCACGCCGCGATCAAGGATGAGTTCGTGAGGCCCCGCGCACCGGGACAGCCACGTGGGCGCTGGGCCCGTTGGATCGTCGCTCTCGCGGTTTCTGTGGTGCTGTCGGCATGTACTCCCGGTGTTCCGCCGCCCACGACGACCTCCCGGCCATCCGTCCCTGCGGGCGTGACGGCCACGCCTGCGTCCGACATGAGCCCCCTGGGGTCGCACTGGGATGCGTCGCTGAACCAGCTCTATCAGCCCTTCTTGGCGACCATGCCGCGCACGTACACCTACCACGAGCTGTTGTGGTGCACCGTGGAACGCACCAAGGGCAGCCTCGACTGGACGCCCGTCGACAGACTGGTGGATTTCGGAAACTCCCTGGGCATCCAAACGCTGCTCAAGGTGCGGACGGGAACCTGCTGGGCCACCGGCTCGGCTGGGTCCAGCCCGACGCTAGGCAAGACGGCGTCCACCATGCCCACCGACATGGCTGCCTACGCGGGCTTCTTGACCACGCTGGTGACGCGCTACGCGGCGAAGGGTGTGCACGAATACGCCATCGAAAACGAAGTCAATGGTCCGGACTATTGGGGCGGGACGCCCGACCAGTACATCGACCTCGTCAAGGCGGCGGCTACGGCCATCCACGCGGTCGACCCGACCGCGGTCGTGCTCGACGCGGGCATGAGCAGCATCTCCTACGGCTACGGCATGACCAAAGCACGCCTCGACACGGGCGACGTCACCGGCGCGATCGCGACCTGGAACAGCTACTACGCGCAGCGCTCAGGGACCCGCGGCCCCCAACTGCTTCAGGTGAGCACCCGGGCCGAGTTGGACGATCAACTCGCCTCCAGCCAAGGTCAACGTAACCTCGCCTATCTCCAGGTCGCCTCCGCCTTGGCCGCCGATCAGATCGTTGGCGTCCGCCAAGTCCACTTCTATGAGGACGCGTCGGAAGCGGATGCCCTGATGGACTACGTCCGCGCCACGACGCGCACCTCGACGCCAATCGAGGTCTGGGAGGCGGGCATCTTCCGCAAGGGTGGTGGGGCCGACGTCGCGACCCAAGAGCAGACCGACGCGATGATCCGCACGACGTGCCGACTGCTGGCGTCCGGCGCCACCAAGGTGCTGTGGCTCCCGCTGGCTGCCCACGAAATTCCCAAAGCTGGCGAGGAGATTCGTGGCGGCCTGCTCGATCCGAGCGGCGGCACCCGCCCGGCCGGCCGGATCGTCGCGACGCTGGCCGCCGCCTCGATCGGGGCGACGGTGAGTTCCGTCCAAGGGTCCGGCTACCAGGGCGTGCGGTTCACCATCGGGACAACGGCCAGCCTCGTTCTGTGGGCGAGATCCGGCACCGCCACGGTCACGTTGTCGCAGGACGCGCGAGTCAGCGACCTCTTCGCCGACACCCAGCGCACCACCCGGACAATCGTGCTCAGCCCGTCGCCCGTCCTCGTCAGCACCACGCGCGACGTCGCGGATCACCTGTCACCCTGAGTGCGTCAACTGATCGCTGGCGACCTTGGCTGAAAGCCCATGGACGTAGTAGGAACATCCCATGAGCAATGACTCCTTGGACGCCCTGTTCGCTGCTGCCGGAGATTGGATCGCTGACGATCCGGACGCCCGCACCCGCGCCGAACTCGAGGACGTGCTGACCACCGCCGAGGCCGGGGACGCGGTCGCCGTTGCGGATCTCGCCTCCCGCATGGACGGCACCTTGGAGTTCGGCACCGCCGGCCTCCGCGGCGCCATCGGAGCCGGTTCGAACCGCATGAATCGGGCTGTCGTGATTCGTGCGGCCGCGGGCCTCACCGCCCACTTGCAGCTCGACCGCCACCTGCCGCATCCGCTCGTGGTCATCGGCTTCGACGCCCGCCACGGTTCGTCTGACTTCGCCAACGACACCGCGGCGGTGGTCACGGCCGCGGGCGGACGCGCGATCTTGCTGCCTTCCCCGCTGCCGACCCCGGTGCTCGCGTACGCGATCCGCCACCTGCACGCCGACGCCGGCGTCATGGTCACGGCCTCCCACAACCCGGCCGCCGATAACGGCTACAAGGTCTATCTCGGCGACGGCTCGCAGATCGTGCCGCCCACCGACGCTCAGATCGCCGCGCACATCGCCGCCGTGGTGTCGATCTTGGCGGTGCCGCGCGCCTCCGACGGTTGGACCATCGCCGACCACACCGTGCTCGACTCCTACATCGCCGCCGTGGCGAAGGTGGTCGCCCCCGAGACCCCGCGCGCGCTGTCGATCGTCCACACCTCGATGCACGGGGTGGGCAACGACACCGTCCTGCGCGCGTTCGCGGCCGCGAACTTCCCCGCACCCGTCGTGGTCGACGAGCAGGCCCAGCCCGATCCCGAGTTCCCGACCGTCGCCTTCCCGAACCCCGAGGAAAAGGGGGCGCTCGACCGCGCCTTCGCGGTGGCCCAGCGCGTCAACCCCGACCTCATCATCGCCAACGATCCGGACGCCGACCGTTGCGCTGCCGCCGTCTTGGACGAGGGCCGCTGGCGCATGCTCCACGGCGACGAGCTGGGCGCCCTGCTGGGCTCGCACATCATCGAGCGCGGGGTCCCGAAGGGGCACGTGCTGGCCAACTCGATCGTGTCCTCGCGGCTGCTATCGGTGATGGCCGGGGCGGCGGGCGTCCGGCACACCGAGACCCTGACGGGCTTCAAGTGGATCGCCCGCGTGCCCGACCTGGCCTACGGCTACGAAGAGGCGCTCGGCTACTGCGTGGCGCCCCGCATCGTCGCCGACAAGGACGGCATCTCGGCCGCCCTGCTGCTCGCCGACCTCGCGGCGGGCCTCAAGGCCGAGGGCAAGTCGCTGCTCGATCGGCTCGACGCCCTGTACGTGGCCCACGGGGTGTACCTGACCGATGCGATGAGCGTCCGCGTGACGGATCTCTCCGATCGCGACGTGCTGCTGGATCGCGTGCGGGCCAACCCGCCGGCCGAGATCGACGGCATCGCCTTGGCCCGGATGGACGACCTCGCCGCCCCCGGCGGACCCTTGCCGCCCACTGACGGCCTGCGGCTCACGTTCGCCGATGACGCCCGAGCGATCATCCGTCCGTCCGGCACCGAACCCAAGCTGAAGTGCTATCTCGAAGCCGTCGCGCCGGTCGCAGACGCCTCGGAGTTGCCCGCGATGAAGGCGCGCGTCCGAGGGCGGCTGTCCGGCCTGAAGGACTACTTCACCAAAGAGCTCGTGGTCTGAGCCGGGGCCCCCTCTCCGGGGCATCCGCACCTTGGAGGTGCGGATGCCCAACTCCGTCGCTCAAAGCCATGGCGTCCGGCGGGGGTCATTGGGCGCCCCAGCCGCCGTCAGAGGTGAGGATCGCGCCAGTGGTGTTGGCGGAATCGTCCGACAGAAGGAAGCAGATGGTGGCGGCGACCGCCTCGGGCCGCGCCAGGGACGGCATGGTGGCCGCGAGGAGCGGCCCGATCACGCGTCCGCCGTGCTGGGAGGTGATGTTCTTCGGTATCGGGGTCATCACCGCGCCGGGGGCCACGGCGTTGCAGCGAATGTTCTGGGCGGCGTACATGACCGCCGTGCTCTTGGTCAGGCCCACGACAGCGTGCTTCGAGGTCGTGTACGCGACCCCGCCGGCACCGCCGCCGAGGGACGCCATCGAGCCAACGTTGACGATGCTGCCGCCGGCCTCCGTGCCCATCACACCAATGAGGGCCCGGGTGGTCCGCAGGGTGCCCCAGACGTTGACGTTCATGATCCGTTCGAACTCCGCGTCAGTCACTTCGCCAACCGGGGCGAAGTTGTCCATCAGCCCGGCGCAGTTCACCAGCCCGTACACCTCGCCGCCGGCGCCCGTCACGATCGCGTCGACGCCCGCTTGTCCGGTGATGTCGGCCACGACCGCGGTGAGGTCGAGGTCGGGATGCGCGGCGACCAGCTGGTCGAGGTTCGCGGCGGACAAGTCAACCGCGATCACGCGTCCGCCTTCGCGGGCCACCCGCAGCGCCGTCGCGAGGCCGATGCCGGACCCGGCACCGGTCACCACCACGGTGCGGCCGGTGAAGCGTCCTGGGATCGTCTGGTCGCGGTAGGCGCCGAGGCGGGGGGTGTTGGCGGGGACGGTCGGTGCGGCGGGCATGAGATTCTCCATGGTTCGTGCCGCTGTTTGGCGGCGCTCACCAGCCTTCCTCGACGCCGCCGCGGACGCGTCCCCCGGTCGCGGTGTCTCCTCTACTCCGGACGCGGTACGCCGGTTAACCCCAAGGAGCTCGTGGTCTGAGCTCCCCGGCTCAGGCCTTCCGCACCTTGCAGGTGCTGATGCCGAAAAGGCGGTAGAGCGGGCAGAACCCGACCGCGCCGGTGACGACCAGCACCGCGCCGACGACGGCGAGGACGATCCCGAGCCAGCCGGTGATCACGTTCGCGAAGTACAGCACGATCAGCAGCACGCCGACCACGCCCCTGATGATCCGATCGGTGGTGCTCTCGTTCGCCTTCATGATGACTCCTTGCGTCCCGGTCGCCGCGAGTCCGCCGCCACCTGCCACCAGTGAACCGGGGTCGGACGGCCTTCGTCCGTGACCCAGGTCACACAACGCCGCCATCCTGCGCGCCCCCTTCCTCGTCTTTGCTGGCGATAGTGATCTTTGCTGCCGATATATCGCTAGCAAAGACGCCAAACGCCAGCAAGGTGGGTTGGTGGCGGGGATGGCAGGAGTCCCTTACTGCGGCACGATGGGGACATGACCGTCGCCGCCCTCGAGGCCTATCCGCTGATCGGCGGGCTGCCCGGTGAACTGCGCCGACGCGTGGTTAAGACCGGGCGTCCGTTTCGCGCTGAGGTGGGCAGCGTCCTGTTCGACCTGGATGGCCCGTGCAGCGGGTTCACCCTGATCCTCGGCGGGCTCGTCGATGTCAGTCGGCCGAACGCGGACGGCCGCGAACTCCTGCTGTATCACCTAAGCCGCGGCGACACGTGCGTGCTCACCCTCGGGTGCCTGCTGGGGGAGGGTACCTATCCGGCGCGAGCGGTCGTCCGTGAGACGGTGTCGGGCGTCCAACTGCCGCGGACGCTGTTTCGCGAGATGCTCGACGGCTCGCCCGCCTTTCGCGACGCCATGCTGGGCATGTTCTCGCGGCGCATGACGCGGCTGGTGGGGCTGCTGGAGGCCACCGCCTTCGCCAGCACCCAGCAACGTCTGGCGGGGGTGTTGCTCGAGCGCGGGACGCTGATCCGCGGGACGCATGCCCAGCTCGCCGAGGCCGTCGGGACGGTCCGCGAGGTGGTCAGCCGCCATCTGGCTGCGTGGGCCGACGCCGGTTGGGTCGAAACGGGCCGCGGGTGGGTCCGCGTGACCGACCCGGCCGCCCTGCGGGTGATCGCAGAACCGCTCGGCACCGCCTGATCCGACCGACCGCCGGTGGGTGACGACGAATCTGCGGCACTCGATGAGGTCGTCCTAAGCCCCTGGGCCCCTGACAAGCGGCGATGCAAATGCCCCTCCCGTCGATTGCGCCAGATTCGTCGCTAGGCCTGCGTGACGGCGTCCGGATCGAACGCGGGATCTACCTCGGAATCGACCACGGGGTCGGCGACAGCGGGGTCGGCGTCCGCCGGCACGGCCTCCCTCGCCGCCTTTCGCTTGGCGCGGCGGGCGGCGAGCTTCTCGCGTCCGCCCTCGACCATGTCGTAGAGCACCGGCACCAGGATCAACGTGAGCAGGGTCGAGCTCACCAACCCGCCGATCACCACGATGGCGAGGGGCTTGGAGACGAAGACCCCGCCGCCGGTGATGCCGAGGCTCATGGGGATCAACGCCATGATCGTCGCGAGCGCGGTCATGATGATGGGCCGCAGGCGCAGTCGGGCGCCGTCGCGGATGGCCGCCTTGAGGGGCTCGCCGTTCTTTCGATACTGGTTGATCAGGTCGATGAGGACGATCGCGTTCGTCACCACGATGCCGATCAGCATCAGCAGGCCGATCATCGACGGCAACCCGAGCGGGGTGTCGCTGATCAGCAGCAGCGCTAGGGCACCGGTCGCCGCGAACGGGATGGACACCAGCAGGATCAGCGGCTGCACCAGTGACCCGAAGGTGGCCACCATGATCAGGTACACCACCAAGATGGCCACGAGCATGGCCAACCCGAGCTGCGTGAACGAGTCGGCCTGCTGTTGGCTCACGCCACCGAGCACCACGCGGACGCCATCGGGAAGCTTGAGGTCCGCCAGCGCCGCAGTGACCTGCTTGGTCGTCGTGCCGAGATCGCTCCCAGTCGGCAGCGCGGTGACCGTCGCGGCGCGAGCACCGTCCACGTGTCCAATCGACACGGGGGCCTCGACCTGCTTGACCTCGGCTACCTCGCTGAGTTTCAGCGCCTCGGGCTTCGCGGTCTGGGCGTCCTTGGCTTGCTGGGTCAGGGAGGACGAGGTGTTCGAGGCTTCGAGCGTCTTGGTACGTGCCTCCTCGATCTTCGTCACCGAGGCATCGATCGTGGTGAGGCCCGCTTGGGCTTGGGCGATGCCGGTGGTGACCTGCGTGATCAGGGTCTGCACCTGCGTGGGAATCGGCATGCCCGGCACCGTCGGGATCCCCTTAGCGGCCAATGCTTGCAACTGGGCTAGTTGGGCCGTCAGTTTCTCCAACTGCTCTTGCGTCGCCTCCTTTTGGTCGGCGAGGGCCTTCAGTTGGGTCTTGTAGCTGGCCAGCGTGTCGGCCTTTTGCTGATCCTGGATCGCCTTCTGCTTGTCCGTGACGACCTGCGCGGCGCCCTTACGGGTGTCGGCGATCTGCTTGCTGGTGAGGGGCAGGGGGATCGCCTTGAGGGCGTCCACAGTCGTGACGGGCGCCATCGAGCGCAGCATCACGTCCATGGTGGTGGTGCCGTTGTTGAGGCTGCCGATCTTGATGCCGCGCAGGGCGCGCGTCACGGCGATGCCCACGGATTGCTGGGTCATGCCGGCATCTGCGGCGGTCTTGTCGTCCACCGTGACGGTGAGCATCGACTTGGCGGCGGCGACGTCCGACTTCACGTTGGTGAGGCCGTTGATCGCCTTGAGTGCGGTCACGACCTGATCGGCGCCTGCACGGAGTTTCGTGGCGTCGGAGCTTTCGACGAGCACCTGGATGTCGGAGTTGCTGCGTCCGACGAAGATCTCGAGCGTCCCGAGGTCGCCGGCGTCGGCGAACGCCTGGTTGTAACGCTTGACCGCGGCGTTGCCGTCCGACCCGGGCTTGAGGGTGATGGAGAAGGAGGCGTGGTTTGCGTCCGACGTGCTGGGGTTGGCGCTCAAGGCCGCCGAGCCGCCCACCGACGTCGTGAAGCTCACCACGGACGGGTCGGCCGCGATCACCTTCTCGATCTTCTTGGCGGCCTCATCGGTGGTGGCGAGCGCCGTGCCGGCGGGCAGGTCTTGGGTGATTTGGACGGTCGTCTGGCCGGCCTCGCCGATGAAGTCCGTCTTGAGGCGGGGGGTGAGGGCGAGCGTGCCACCGAGCAGGGCGGCGGCGATCAACAAGGTGATCCACTTGTGCGCCATCGCCCCATCGAGCACCGGCAGGTAGGCGCGCTGGAAGCGGGTGGGGGCGGTGTGATCCTCGACGGGGGCCTCGGACTTGCCCGCGCGTGGACGCATGAACCACGACGCCAGCACCGGGACGACCGTCAAGGAGACCACCAACGAGGCGATGAGCGCGACGGTGACGGTGACGGCGAACGGACGGAACAACTCCCCGGCCTGCCCCGACACGAAGGCGATCGGCAGGAACACCGCGACGGTGGTCAGCGTGGACGACGTGATGGCCCCGGCCACCTCTTTCACCGCGTTCACGACGGACGGGAGCCCGAACTCGCCGAGCCCCTGGTGTCGTTTGATGTTCTCGATGACGACGATCGAATCGTCGACCACGCGTCCGATGGCGACCGTGAGCGCACCCAAGGTCAAGATGTTGAGCGTGAACCCACCCACGTAAAGCCCGATGAGCGCGATGCACAGCGACAGCGGGATCGAGATCGCGGTGATGATCGTCGGACGAATCGACCACAAGAACACCATGATCACCAGGACGGCCATCACGAGGCCGAGCCCGCCTTCTTGCCCGAGGTCCTTGATGGAGTCTTCGATGTAGGGGGCTTGGTCGAAGATGGTGGCGAAGTGGGTGTTGCTGCCCAACTGCGGGGTCAGGTCCTTGATGGCCGCGGCGACCCCCTGAGAGACCGCGACGGTGTTGCCCGTCGGATCCTTGATCACGCCGATCATCAAGACGCTTTTGCCGTTGGCCCGCGTGATGGTGCTGATGTCGACCGGGTCCTCGGTGACGTCCGCGATGTCGGCGAGCAGCACGGGTCCGTCGGTGCCCTGCAGGCGAAGGTTCTTGATCTCGTCCACGGTCGCGAGGTTGTGCCCGACCTGGACGTCGAGGTTGGCGGTGCCGGATTGCAGCGTGCCGCCCGGGATGGTCATGTTGGCCGCCAACAGCGCCGGTTGAATCGTCAGCACCTCGACCCCGAGGCGATCGACGTCCGCTTGCCGCAAGGTGACGTTGATCTGGTGGGTGCGTTCGCCCGAGAGCGTCACATCGCGGACGCCCGCCACCTCTTTGAGGCGGGGCACGACGGTGTTCTTGAGCTTGGCGGCGAGCGCGCTGGTGTCTTCGTCGGAGGAGGCGGCGAGGTAGACCACGGGCACGTCATCGAAGCCGCCGGCCACCACCTGCGTGGTGACGTCGGAGGGCATCTTCGACTTGGTGGCGTCCACGGCGGTGCGGATGTCGGACTTGATCTTGTCGCCGTCTTGGCCGTAGTCCCATTCGACGCGAATCTGGGCCACCCCGGAGGACGACTTGGAGGTCACCTTGGTGACGCCCTTGACCGCCTTGAGGGCGTCCTCCAAGGGCTTGGTGACGTCGCGTTCGAGCGCCTCGGGGGCGGCACCCATCTCGATGGCGAGCACGCTGGCCCGCGGAATCTGGATGGAGGGGATCAGCTCTTGCTTGAGCGCCCCGGCCGCGTAGCCACCGATGAGGATGGTTAACAGCGCGATGAGCACCACGACCGTCCGGTTGGTCAAGCTGACCTTGGTAAGCCGCACCATGCCGGCGCCTCCCTCCCCGACCCCGCGGTCGGCACTTGATGCAGGCTACGCGACGTGAGGTTTGCTCCAGACGCCTCGTTAGCCGCTCGCAACGATCTTTAAGTCGTTGGAGAAACCTCAGTGTGCGGCCCGGAGACCCCTTGTCGCAAAAACCCTTCAGTGAGCCATACGACCGGGCGGCAGGGGAGCGCGTTACATCTCGTCCGTGGGTTCGTAGGCCATGGGGGTCGTCGTGGCCGCGCAGTCTTCGTCCTGCGAGAGCCTCAGATGCCGCTGCCACAGCCAGAACGAAGCCGCGGTGATCGCCAGGGAGGCGGTCGACAGGTGCCACAACGCGGTCGCCAGGAACGGCGCGATCAACGCGCTGGTGAGGGCGTTGGCCAGCAGGCTCACGAACGATTGGACGGACGAGGCCGCGCCACGCGACTTCGGGAACCGGTCCAGCATGGCGAGGGTGATGATGGGGAAGGCCGTCGCGACCCCGAAGGAGTAGATCGGAAGCACGGCCACCGCCCACGGCAGGCGCGCCGTCGCCGGGATCAGCGTCAGGATCACGTTGAGCGCGCCTCCGCCGAGGCTGATGTAGTAGCCGAGAGTGGCCAGGCGGCTGCCCGACATGCGTCCGGCGAGGCGTCCGGAGACGTAAGAACCCAGGATCATCCCCGAAATCAGCGGGACGAACAACAGCCAGAAATCCTGTTCGCCCTTGCCCAGCAGGTTCACGATGAACAGCGGCGCCGAGGCGATGTAGAGCCACATACCCGAGAAGTTCAGCATGGCGTTGATCGCGAGGCGGCGTCCGGAGGGATCCCGCCAGACGTCGAGCAGGCCCTGCAGCAACGGACGAAGATGGAGCGGCGTGCGCTTGGACACCGGGTGGGTCTCGGGCATCAACAGCGCCACCGACCCCGTGACCAGCATCCCGAACAGGACGAGGAAGAGGAACAGGTAGCGCCACGGGCCGATGCTCAACAGCCACCCACCGACGATCGGCGCCAGCGCCGGCGCCAGCCCGAAGATCATGGAGATCTGGGCCATCATGCGTTGGGCGTCCGCGTCTTGATAGAGGTCGCGGACGATCGCCCGCGACACAATCTGCCCCGCGCCCGCGCTCATGCCCTGAATGGCTCGGAACACCAGCAGCACCCACAGCGACGGCGCGAGGGCGCAGCCGATGGCGGCGATGATGTAGATGACGCCACCGACGATGATGACCGGCTTGCGTCCAAGGGCGTCCGAGAGCGACCCGTGGAACAGGCTCATCACCGCGAACGCCAGCAGGTACACACTGACGACCTGCTGCATCGCCACTTCGTTCACGCCGAACTGGACCTGCATCTGCGCGAACGCCGGGAAGACCATGTCGATGCTGAAGGGTCCGACCATGCCGAGCCCCGCCAGCATCGACAACATCACCGGTTTTGCCGGCAGTTGGGGCGGGGCTTCAGCGGCGGTGGTCACCCGAGCAGTGTTTCAGGTGGCGACGCGGAGTCGCGAAATCACGCGCCCGTCCCTGTCGACGCCCCCACGGTTGCGGCTCCCGCGGTGGCGGCCTCCCCGCCCCCCTTTCGACGTTGCTGGCGTTGAGCGTCTCTGCTGGCGACATATCGCCAGCAGAGACGCCTAACGCCAGCAACGTGGGGTGGTGGGGTCCGTGGGTGGAGCGGGGGGCGAGGGGGTCGTCCGCGAGGTGCGTGCGACTGCAGTCCAGATCTTGCGGACGGGCGGATCTCTTGGAAGGAAAACCCCTTATGGTTGCGCGTATGCCGCTCCGTCTCGCGTTTGTGTCCATGCACACCTCGCCCGCAGATCTGCCGGGCGCGGGGGATGCCGGGGGCATGAACGTCGTGGAGCGGGCGCAGGCCGAAGCGCTGGCGGCCCGGGGCCACACCGTTGAGATGATCACCCGCCGCAGCAACCCCGACGTCCCCGAGGTCATCGAGCTGGCGCCCGGCGTGACGCTGCGCCACCTCACCGCCGGCCCCACCGAACCCCTGGCCAAAAGCCGGATCGACGCCTACATCCCCGAGTTTGAGGCCGGGTTGGCCACGCTCGGGCCCTATGACCTGGTGCACAGCCACCACTGGATGTCCGGTGTCGCGGCGCTGCCGGTGGCCCGCGCGTGGGGCGTGCCGCACGTCCAAAGTTTCCACTCCGTCGCCGCCCTTCCCGGGTTGAGCCTGTCGTACGGCGAGCCCCCCGAGTCGGCAGCGCGCGTCCCCGGTGAGCGGTTGGTGGCCCAAGAGTCGGACGCCATCGTGGCGATCTCCGCCGCCGAAGCCCGGACGGTCGTCGAGCGGTGCGGCGCCGATCCCGACGCAGTCTGCATCGTCCGCCCGGGCGTCGAGCAGGACGTGTTTCGGCCGTTGGACGACAGCGAGGAGCCGTGGCGCCCTGACGGCGTGGCGGTCGCCGATTGGCCTCGCGGCTACGTGCTATTCGCCGCGCGCTTGCAACCGTTGAAGGCTCCCGATCTCGCGATTCGCGCGCTGTGCTGCCTGGAGCCCGGTATCCGTCCGAAGCTCGTCATCGCCGGGGACGCCTCGGCCGATTTCGCCTCCTACGTCTCCGAACTGCGCGCGCTGGTGAGCGAACGCGGCCTCACCGAGGACGTCATCTTTCTCGGACCGACGCCCCGCTCGAAGCTGGCCCCCATGATGCGCGGCGCCGAACTGCTGCTCGTCCCGTCCTACTCCGAGACCTTCGGGCTGGTGGCGCTCGAAGCCAACGCGTCCGGCACCCCGGTGGTGGCGTCTGCGTCCGGTGGGCTGCGGGAGGCGATCGTCCACGGCGAAACCGGGCAGCTCATGGACAGCCGCGAACCTTACGACTGGGGACGCGCGCTCACGTTGCTGCTCACCAACGATCGGCTGCGGTGCCGCCAAGGCATGGTCGCCCGCATCCACGCCCGGCAGTTCGACTGGGACGCCACCGCACATGCGCTCGAGGGGATCTATCTAGGCCTGATCGGGGACAAATAATGAGCATTTTTGATGGCGTCCGCCGGGTTACTTTCCTCCACGCCCATCCCGACGACGAGACGCTGGTCACGGGGGCCTTCATCATCGACCTGTTCCAACGCGGGATCGACGTCGCCGTCGTCACCGCGACGCGGGGCGAGCGCGGGGGGGTCGTCCCAGGTCCGCTGAAGCGCCTCGAAGGCACCCACCAGCTCTTCTTCGAGCGGGAGCGCGAGCTTTCGCGCGCCTTCAGCGCCCTCGGGGTGACCGAGCACACCTTCCTCGGTATGCCGCCCGCCCGTGCTGCCGGGCTCTCGCCGGCTAGCTATCACGACTCCGGGATGCGGTGGGTGAAGCCGGGCGTCGCCGGTCCGGCGGCGGACATCGATGCGCAGGCGTTTGTCCGGTCCTTTGACGAGGCGGTCGCCGACTTCGCCGCCCACCTGACCTATTGGCGCCCCGACCTGGTCATCAGCTACGACGCTGACGGCGGCTATTTCCACCCCGATCACATCCACTGCCACGAGATCGCGTCCGCGGCCGCGGCGCGACTGGGGTTGCCGTTCGTCGAGATCGTCTCCGAGACTCGTCCGGATGCCCCCGACATCGAATGGGTCGATCGTCCGGACCTCATCGAGGACGTGGCCAAGGCACTGCGTTGCCATCGCACGCAGCTCACGGTGCAGGGCGACACGATCGTCCACTCCGGCGGGCAGATCCAACTCATCCAAACCCGGACGGGCGTCCGACGGGCCTGATGAGCTTCGCGGGCGGATCACGCTCCCTGGGGGATAATCGGGCATGGCTCAACGTCCGCCCAGAATCGCAATCATCGGCGCGGGACCCTCAGGCCTCTACACCGCCCAGGCGCTGTTGCAGAGGGATCCCGAGCTCAGCGTCGACATTTACGACTGGCTGCCGACGCCGTTCGGGCTGCTGCGCTACGGCGTCGCCCCGGATCACACCTCGATCAAGGCCGTGGCCGTGGCGCTGGCGCGGGTGTTCGACAGCCCGCACGTCCGGTTTCGTGGGCTTGTCGAGTTCGGACGCCACTTCACCCGCGCGGACGCCCTCGCCTGCTACGACGCCGTCGTCTACGCGGTGGGCTCGTCCGAGGACCAACGCATGGGCGTCCCGGGCGAGGAACTCGAGGGGTCTAGTTCGGCCCGGCAGTTCGTGGCCTGGTACTCCGGCCACCCGGGCGGCGTACACCAGTCTCTGGACGGCGTGAACCGGGTCGCGGTGGTGGGGGTCGGTAACGTCGCCCTCGACGTGGCCCGCCTCCTGGCCAAGGGTCCGGACGAACTCGATCCCACCGACATGCCCGAGGACGTGCTCGCCGAGCTGCGCCGCCACACCGTTCACGAGGTCACCATCGTCGGACGCCGGGGCCCCGAGCACGCGTCCTACACCCCCACCGAACTGCGCGAGCTCGCGGAGCGTCCGGACGTGCAGGTGCTCGTCACCGGAGTCGACTGGGACGCCGTGCCGACCGACGGCTTGGACCGGCGCACCCAGACCAACCTCGCCATCTTGCGCGAGGCCGCCGAAGCCCCGGTCGAGGGGGCGCGGGTCACCTTGCGCTTCGCATTCTGGGAGCGTCCGGTCGGGGTCACCGGCGCCGAGCGAGTCACCGGGCTGACGCTCGAGCGGACGACCATGGGCGAC
The DNA here is from genome assembly GCA_016716635.1 of Micropruina sp. GTDB lineage: Bacteria > Actinomycetota > Actinomycetes > Propionibacteriales > Propionibacteriaceae > JADJVZ01. Next base: position 202,261 of record JADJVZ010000013.1, on the reverse strand, counting down.
GACGGCGTCCTGCGCGGAACGGGCGACCTCACGACGCTCCCGGTGCAACTGGTGCTGCGAGCGATCGGTTACCGCGGACGTCCGGTGCCGGGCGTCCCCTTCGACGCCAAACACGGGATCATTCCCACCGAGGAATCCCGGGTCGTTCAGGACGGGGTCGTGCAGCCCGGCGAATACGCCGTGGGCTGGATCAAGCGCGGCGCCACGGGCGTCATCGGTACCAACAAGCTGGACGCCGGTCAGGTGGTGCCGAGCGTGCTGGCGGACCTGCAGACGCTGCCGCGCCGCGAGCTCGCCGACCCGGACGCCGTGCTGTCCTCCCGGGGCGTCATTCCCTCAACATTCGAGGATTGGCGGCGCATCGAGGACGCCGAAGCCTCGTTGGGCTCGACCTTTGGGCGTGTGCGCACCAAGATTTCGACCTGGTCCGACCTCATCGACATCGTCGGCTAGCAGCAGAGCGACCTCGCAGGTCGGGGCGTCGCCTCAGGCGTCCAACTCGGCATCGACGTAGGGCGCCAGCGCGGCGACCCCGTCGGCGAGGGACACCAAGGCCTGGTAGCCGAGCCGGTCAGCGGCCGGATCCGCGTCCGCCCAGGCGTGACGCACATCCCCATGCCGGAATTGGCCGGTCACCACCGGCTCGGGGGCGCCGTAGTGGGCGGCGATGGTCCGCGCGGCCTCCGCGATGGTGTGGTAGCCGCCGCTGCCCACGTCCAACGGATGCGTGGGGCAGGTTTCGGCGTCCACGAGGGCTAGCAGCGCGTCCCGCACGTCATCGATGAACACGAAGTCGCGCCGGACGAGCCCGTCCTCATACAGCGGGATCGCCTGCTTGTCGCGGGCGAGCCGGCAGAACAGCGACATGATGCCGGTGTAGGGGTTGGCGGGCGTTTGGCCCGGGCCGTAGACGTTCTGCAGCCGTAAAATACCCGCCTGGACGCCGAACGCGTCGGCCCACAGCGTCACGAGTTGTTCTTGGGCGAGCTTGGTCACCGCGTAGATCGAGGCCGGACGGGGTTCGACGGTGGCCGCGTTCATGGGCAGCGGCTCGGCACCGACGAAGTCCCATTGGCCTGCGGCCAGCATCGCCAGCGGACGCGGCCCGGGGTAAAAGATCTCGCCGTTGGTCGTCCGCCAGGCGCCCTCGCCGTAGACGGCCCGCGAGGACGACAGAACTAGGCGCTTCGGGACGGCCTCGTGGCGGCGCAGGGCGTCCAGCATGGTGGTGGTGCCCAGCACGTTCGCCGTGGCATGCCGGGACGACTCGGTGAGGGATTGTCCGGTGCCGGTCTCAGCAGCGAGGTGAAGGACGACCTCGGGCTTGAACTGCGCGAGGAGGGCGTCCCACGTGGCCGGATCGGCGACGTCGCCGACGACCAGCTCGACTCGATGATCCAACCTCCTCGGACGCTCGCCACCAGGGTGGACCTGCGGCAAAAGCGAATCCAGAGCGATGACGTGATCGAAGCGATCGGCCAGGTGCGAAGAGAGCGCGCATCCGATGAAGCCGGCGCCGCCGGTGACGAGGCAGGCGGACGATCGAACCACTGGTGACTCCTCGAAACTACTGGCCCAAGCTTGTCAGAAAAGACAAAACCCGGGCGCCGTCAAGCGGTGCACCCGGGCCCTGCCGTATCCGAGCGATGATTGAACCTCGCCCCACATGCTTAGTTTGTGCTGTGGACGCCAAATGTTCAACTCGATGTGCCCGATTTCAACTACTGAGACGGTAACGATTCAATCCCAGTTCGCCCGATGCGGCGGCCATCGAGTCAGTGGCGGCGGAAACGGGTCCAGTCCGACCCGGTTTCACCCGCTGTTCAACGGCGTGAACCACGAGGCCCGGCACCCAAACAAGAGGTTTCCGCGTGAGGGGAGGTTGCCGGTGGTGTGTGAAGGTTCGGCCGAGCGGGCAGTCTCATTTCTACTGATATATGCTGGCGTATAGCGTTTTCGTATACATCGCTATACTTCGGAGTCCCAGATGGATCGTGTGACCAACCCGTACGTACCTGGCGCTGGCCGAAAGCCCTCAGCTCTGGTGGGCCGCGATAGCACCCTTAAGTCGTGGGATGTGGCGCTGCGGCGGGCCGAGCGAGGGACCACAGATCAGCCGTTTGTTCTTTATGGCCTTCGGGGGGTTGGTAAGACGGTTCTGCTGACGCAGCTGCGGCACGATGCAGACAAGCGTGACTGGATGATCGTTCAGATTGAGGGAGGGACGGGGCGTTCTCTACGTGAGCTGGTGGGGGAGGGGCTCTATGAGCCTCTGAGCGAGCTCAACAAGCCGTCGCGGGGTCGGCGATTTTTGAAGGCTCTGGCCACGGCCACCTCGTTCAAGGCTTCTTATGACAGCGCTGGTACGTGGACTTTTGGATTGGACCTCTCCGGGGAGGCTAGCGGCGGTGCCGATAGTGGTGTGTTGGAAACCGACCTAAAAAAGGTGATCAGGGACGTATCTCTGGCAGCTGGTGACGCTGGGGTGGGCCTTGCTCTTTTGATTGATGAGGCGCAGGACTTGTCACCCTCTGAGTTGACGACCCTTGCAGTGGTTTCGCAGGCCGCGGCTCAGGATAATTGGCCGGTTCTCTTCGCGTTAGCAGGTCTGCCGAGCTTGCCGCAGACACTGGCGGAGGCGAAGTCCTACACCGAACGTTTCCACTTTGAGCACGTGGAGCGACTCACACCTGACGAGGCGCGACAGGCGATCACACTGCCGGCCGAGGCGGAGGGTGTCGAGTGGTCCGATGATGCCTTGGGATACGTCGTGAAGGCCTCCGGACGCTACCCGTACTTCATCCAACAGTTCGGCCAGGAGACCTGGAATGCCGCTGATGGCAGCCCTATTGCGTTGCCTGCCGCAGAACTTGGGGTGGCGATCGGTCAACAGCAGCTCGACAACGGGTTCTTCCGCGCTCGGTGGGACCGTACAACCACCACCGAGAAGCGCTATCTCCGCGCTATGTGCCCGCACGGGGATAGCGGTGTTGGATCCGGGGCGGTGGCGGCAAAGATGGGGAAGAGCATCAACGCGACCGGACCCATTCGAGCGAAGCTGATCCACAAGGGGCTGATCTACGCGCCCGATCACGGGGTTGTGACCTTTACGGTGCCAGGCATGGCGGACTTCATTGAGCGACAGCTGGACTAGCAGCCTCCGCCGGGGGCTATGTGCACCTGCTTGACCAGGCGGGAGGAACCCCATGGTCCGCCTATCTGGACGCCTGCCTCGCGGCCACAAGTGACGCGCTGCTGCTCCTGGCCAACGCCGCCGCATCCGCTCGGACCCCTGAGCTGGCCGAAACTTGGGCGGCAGTGGGAGAAGCAATGGTGGAGGCAGCACGGCTCCGGCCAGCACTGCCCGACGTCAGCATCCTCAGTAAAGCCCTGCTTGCCCTGGCCCGAAGAGGCGACCGCGCTCTTTCCAACCGCGCTCCGCAGACCTCGGCGAAGTAGAAAGCCACGCTGGTGAGTATCAAAGAAAACATCGCCCTTTTGCAACGTTTGCGGTGACGTGAGGGGGGGAAGTGAGCGTCCGTCACACGTCCGAGAGCGGGGGCACCGGTTCGGCGTCCGTCAGCGGCGCCCCGGCGGCAAAGTCGCGGAAGCGGCGTCGTCCGAAGGCCAGCATGGTCGCCCCCGCATAGGTCACGCCGGCAACCAGAAGGGCCGGGGTCAGCCCGATGGTGGCGACCATCGCGCCCCCGATAATGCCCCCGAACGGGATGCCCGACCAGCACAGGGCCGCGTTAAGGGAGGTCACGCGTCCTCGCAGGTCAGCGGGCGTCCGTTCGAACAACACCGCTCCCAAGACGGGGCTGAGGAAGCCCGACGCCAGCCCGGAAATCGCGAGCACGCTGAACAGCGTCACGGTGGGAAGGTTGAGGCCCAGAGCCAAGAAGCGCGGCAGGCCCATCAGGAAGAACGCCACGCCGAACACCATCAGGCGGGGCAGCTTGTCGGCCAGCGCTGCGGCGGTTGCCGAACCGATGAACGAGAACCCGGCGAAGACGGCCAGGACGACCCCGACGCCCTGGGCGCCATAACCGCTGTGCTGGGCCCAGACCGGCACCAGGACGGAGACGTAGGCCTGGTCGAGCAGGTTCGTGACGGCCAGCATCATGGTGATCCCGACCAGAACCGGGTCGTTCGAGAGGAACCGCCAGCCGGCGGCGAGGTCGTCCCGGTAGCCGCGGAAGGCCTGCGGGTGCTGCGACCGCGGTGGCCTGGGAGTCGCGGGGATGCCGAACGCCATGCAGCCCACCGCGACTGCGAGGGCTGCCGCCGTGAAGGCGAGGGTCATGGGGGCGCCGAAGAGGACGACGAGCGTCCCGGCGACAGCGGCGCCAGCCACGGATCCGAGGCGTTCGACGGCGCCACCGATTCCCGTTGCACGTTCTAATGGCATGCCGGCGGCCGCGGCGACGTCGGGTGTGAGGGAGTACTTGGCCTGGTCGGAGGGTCCGCGCAACGCTCCGAGGACGCCGACGATGGCGAAGAGGGCGGGCAGGCTCAGCAGGTTCCACGACCCGAGTAGCGGAATGAGCGCCACGACCACGATCGAAACCGGGTCGCAGAGCAGCGAGACCGTCCGGGCCCCCAGTCGATCGATGAGGGGCCCGCCCAGTGCCCGCGCGATCACCAAAGGCAACATCTCGACGAGGGCCACCATGCCGGTCAGCACGGGATCGTTGGTGGTCGTCAGGACGTACCAGGGGATCGCCACGGTCGAGAAGCGAGTGCCAGCGATGGACATTGCCTGGGCTGTCATCAAGGCGACGAGTGGTTTGCGGGAGGCCAGGGGACCCGCCGCGCCCCTCACGATGCCCCCAGCGGGCGACGAGAAGCGCCTCGCCCCGTCGGCATCGGCGCCGAAGAGCGGAAACCTGGACGGGGCGGTCGCGGGAGGTGACGCAGCACCGCAGTCATGGAGCCGACCTTAGTGCCAATCAGTTCGCTGCCTCAGGAGGGCGTACATCCTTTTCATCAAAGGCGTTACCAAAACGTTGCTAAACCAGTCCCATGCGTATCACCCGTTGTCCGAGGCGGATCAGCGCTCGTGGGCGGCCAGGTGTTGGACGCTGCGTCGGAAAGCGCGCCATGGCTGGGCAACGAGGACGAACGCCAGGGCCGCGACCACCAAAGAGGCGGGTCCGGGGCTCATCCCGAGGGAGTCGGGGCCCATGGAGGCCCGCATCCCGGGGATGATGCTGATGGCGCCTTCCGCCTGGGTCGCGCCCGAGGCCCGCGTCCCATCGAGCCACACGCTAGTGAGCACCAGTTGCAGCACGATGAAGAGTTCGAAGGCTAGCAACGCCACGACAGCACCGAGCGCCCAGCGTGGCCTGGTCGTGGCCGGGGCTTCGGCGGCGAGCATCCGGAGGGACCCCACGCGCTGAATGGCGACCCGGGCGCCAGATTCGCGGGCGGACTCCCAGAGATTGCCGCCGAGTTCCGTTCGGAGCGCGCGGCGGCGCTGCACCGGGATGCCCCGCAGCGAGAGCCAGGCGTCGTAGTTGCAGACGGCATTGGCGATGCGGAGCCGATCAAGCAGGGCGAGTCCCTTCAACGTCCACGGACGTCCGATCACGAGGTAGGCGGCGACGGGAAGGGCGATCAGGCCCGCGAACAGGGCCAGGAAGAGAACGAGTGCCAGGGTGGGGCCGGAGATGGTCATCGGGGTGCTCCTTGGGGGGTGGGGTTTGAGGTGAGGACGGCGGCGACCGAGCGGACGAGGCCCAGCCAGGAGGTTTCGGTGCGGGCGAGTTCGAGCCGACCATCGGGGGTGATCGCGTAGTACTTCCGGGCGGGGCCTGCGGGCGAGGGCATGAGGCGGCCTTCCAGCAAACCGCGCGATTCCAACCTGGTGAGGGCCGGGTACACGCTGCCTTCGGCCAGCTCATCGAAACCGGCCGATTGCAGCCGCACGACGAGGGAGTAGCCGTAATCCTCGCGCTCGGCGCAAAGACTCAGCAGCAGGAGGGACAGAACGCCTTTGAGCATCTGCGGATCATGGTCGGTCACAGGAACAAGACTAAGGCGAGTACCTGACTATGACAAGTAGTGATGTGGAATCACTTTTCCTGGCCGCCGGGTCGTGACGGTCGGGGCTCCCGCGGTCCAGGAGCCTGCTGAACAATCATGTCCCGGCTGTGGCGCACCCGGACGGGCGATCTGCGGCACCTAGATCTGGCGTGGGATGTAGGCCGAGCGGTGGCGCTTCCTGGCCGACAAGGTGAAGGTGCCCGGGAGGCGTTCGGGGCGTTCACGAAGGCGGTACTCACCCATGCGGGGGTCGAAGGTCATCTGTCCAGGGAACGCTTCGAAGGGGACGCTGTCGTGCTCGGCCAGGCTCGTTAGCTCCAGACCTGCGTCGAGCACGGCGGTGACGATCTCGCCCACGCTGTGGTTCCACTCCACCGAGCGGGGCGACGAGACCGCGCCCTCGCCGAAGTACGTAGCCTCGTCGTGCCACTCCAGCGCCTCGGCTTGTTCGTAGTAGGGCAACTCCAGCGCGAACGTCGTCCCCCCGGGCGGGGTGATCCATGGCTGCTGCGCCCGGTCGGGGTGCTCGTCGGCCACGGTCATGGCGAGCAGGCTGTTCAGCACCGGGTGCATGTCGCGGATGAACAACCGTCCGCCGGGTCGCAGGAGGGCGGCCACGGTCTGGGCCCAGCGAGCGATGTCCGGCAGCCAGCAGATCGCGCCGACCCCGGTGTAGACGACGTCGTAGGTGCGGCCCAGGGCGGCCGGCGCGGAATAGGTATCGGCCTGCACGTAGGTGATGTCAGCGCCGGCCTGCGCGGCGAGGTTGCGGGCGAACTGCAGCGAAACCCCGGAGAGGTCGACCCCGGTGACCCGCGCACCCAGCCGGTGCAGGCTCAGGGTGTCGGTGCCGATGTGGCATTGCAGGTGGACGACGTCGAGTCCGGCGATGTCTCCCAGTCGGGGCTGGTCAAACCGGACGACGTCCGACAGTGCGTGGTCGTCGGCGAGAAGCCGATCGATGCCGTACTCGCTCGCGTGGATGGGGGCCCGGCTGTCCCAATTGGCGGCGTTGATCGTCAGGTAGTCGTCCGTCATGGTCGGCAGCGTAGTTGGGGTGGGGCCCGGGAAGATCGTCCGCAAGTCGGAGATTCGCCCCCTCACGAGGGGGTCCGCAGGGGACGGACGAGGAGCGCACCGAGGTTCAAGGGCACCGGTCGAAGGGACGTCAGCGACGCAGGCGCAAGCCGCGCGGAGTGAGATGGAAGCCCGCGGCTTCCAGGGCCGCGGCCAGCGGGTGCGACGATCCGAGGGCCGCGCCGCCGTCGATCTTTTCGACGGTGAGCTTGCCGAGGGCACCGTGGTGGACGGCTTCCGCCAGTCCACGGGCGGCGGGGACGAGGCGATCAGGGTCCTCCGACCACGAAAGCAGCGTGCGTCCGCCGCGCTCGACGTAGAGCACCAGCTCGCCACCGAGCAGGATCACGAGCGCCCCCGCCTTGCGGGCGGGTTGGTGCCCGGTGCCCCCGCCCCGCGACGGCCAGCCGAGGGCAGCGCCGTAGGGGTTCGCCGGATCGCAGGCCGCCAGAACCAGCGCGTCCCCGTCGGGGGCGGCGTCCAGCGGACGCACGAGCGAGCGCAGCCGGTCGACGGCGCCGGTCGTACCGAATTGGGCGGCGCCGAGCCCCTCGACGAAATAGCCGCGCCCGACCCGACCCGCCTCTTCGGCGGCGGCCAACACCTGATAGACACCCGCGAAGCCACCGGGGGTCTCCTCGGCGGCGACCGAGCCGCGCGTCACCACGCCGTAGCGATCGAGCAGGATCTCGGCCCGCGTGTAGGCCCGGGTCGTCGAATCAGCGTCGGGGCGTGGCAGCGCGGACCAGCGTCCGGCCACGATCGGGCCGCCGATCGGACGGGTGCCCAGCGGCCGGCGCCCCGCCACCCGCGCAAAATGCCGCGACCGCGCCACCCGGGGCTTGTGTGCCGTGCGTCCGCCGGCGAGGCGCGCGCGCAGCGGGGCGAGGGTGTCGTTGGTCAGCCAACCTGACCACACCAACTGCCACAGGGCCTCGGTGACCGCTGCCTCGGCGGCCGGGTCGGTGAGCACCTGCCGGTAGAACAGGCCACCCCCCAGCTCGAAGGCGGCCAGCAGCGCCGCGGTCGTCTCGTCTCCCGAGGGCACCTGGGGTTCCGCCAAGGTGACGGCGGCTGCCTCCGCAGGGTGCAGCGACACCCAGCCGTCGTTGCCCGCGAGTTCGCCGTGCCCCTGCCACAGCACCTCGCCCGCGACCATCAACTCGTCGAGCATGCCGGGCGTGTAACCCACCACCCGGGCGGGCAGGACGAGCGACTCCAGAGCGGAAGCTGGCAATCGGACGCCCGCCAACTGTTCGATCGCGCGCAGCACGCCGTCGGCGCCCCGCAGGCTGCCGACCCCCTGCCACGCCGGCAGGAAGCGCGCGAAATCGCTTTGCGCGACCGGCTCCACCTCGCGGCGCAACGCCGCAAGCGAACGCCGCCGCAGCAACCGCAGGACGGCAGGGTCACAGAGGTCGGTCGCCAGGTCGGGGGCGTCATGATCGGCGAGCAGCATGGGGGTCACCGCCACGTCGGACGCCCACCCCACCGGACGCAGCGCCCCCGAGACCAGTCGGCCGTCGGCCACCAGGCGCGACGTGATCGTGTGGACGACCGCCGTCCCGAGGCCTAACCAGGACGCCAGCTCCCCCACCGTGAACGGCACGTGGGTGCGGGCGTAGCGCACCACGAGATCGCCCAGCGGGTCAGCGACCGGCTCGGTGAACACCGCGGGCAGCCCCTGCGGCAGCGCCACCCCGAGGGCGTCGCGGAGGCGCCCGGCATCTTCCACCGCGGCCCACACGTCTTGTTCGGCAAGCCGCACCGAGATCACCCGCCGATCCGCGGCCAGGGAGGCGAGGGCGGTCGCGGCGTCGATCTGCGAGCGCCGGGCGACCGCGGCGGCCGACAGGGGCCCGAGCGTGCGCAGCAGGTCGGTGATCTGATCGGCGTCGCGCGCCCGTCGGGTCTCTGTGAGGTGCTGCAGTTCGGCCTCGGTGTCGGTCAGCGCCCGTGGATCGAGCAGATCGCGCAGCGCCAGCCCCTCGCCGGTGCCCAGCAGTTCGGCCAGCAGCGCCGGGTCGAGCGCCAAGGCCGCCGCCCGCCGCTCGGCCAGCGGTGAATCGCCCTCGTACAGGTACTGCGCCACGTAGCCGAACATCAGCGACTTGGCGAACGGCGAGGGGGTCGGCGTCTGGACGCTCGCCACACTCACCTCGCGCGACCGAATCGCCCGCATCAGGGCGATCAGCGCGGGGACGTCGAACACGTCTTGGACGCACTCGCGGACGGTCTCCAACACGATCGGGAAGGACGGGTACTGCGAGGCTACCTGCAGCAACGCGGACGCCCGCTGGCGCTGCTGCCACAAGGCCTGACGCTGATCTGGACGCCGGCGCGGCAGCAGCAACGCCCGTCCGGCGCACTCCCGGAACCGCGCCGCGAAAAGCGCTGATCCGCCCAGCTCGGCGACCACCGTGTCGTGCACCTCGTCGGGGTCGAGCACCACGAAATCGAGTAAGTCGGCGTCGGTGATGTCGCGGTCGGTCTCGGGGATGCGCAGCACGATGCCGTCGTCGGCGTGCATCACGGAGACGTCGACGCCGAACGCTTCGCGCAACCGTCCCCCGAGAGCCAACGCCCAGGGCGCGTGCACCTGCGACCCGAACGGCGAATGCAGCACGATGCGCCAGTCGCCGAGCTCGTCGCGGAACCGCTCGATCACCAGTTGGCGGTCGGTCGACACGCGTCCGACGGCCTCGCGCTGCTCGGTCAGGTAGCTGGCGAGATTGTCGGCGGCCCACTCGTCCAAACCATTGGCCCGGGTGCGGTCGCGGGCTGCGCGGGGGCCGAGGGCGGCCACCTCGCGGACGAACGCCCCCAGCGCCGCGCCCAGCTCCGCCGGACGTCCGATGCCGTCGCCCTTCCAGAACGGCAGGCGACCGGGCTGGCCGGGGGCGGGCGTGACCAACACCTGGTCGTGGGTGATGTCCTCGATCTGCCAGGTCGAGGTGCCGAGCGTGATGACGTCCCCGACCCGCGACTCGTAGACCATCTCTTCGTCGAGTTCGCCGACCCGACGCCCGGGACCGTCGGAGGAGGCCAGGAACACCCGGAACAGCCCCCGATCGGGGATCGTACCGCCGGAGGTGACCGCCAACCGCTGCGCCCCCGCGCGCCCGGTGAGGGTGCCCGCCAGGCGATCCCACACCAGCCGCGGACGCAGTTCGGCGAACTCCTCGGACGGATACCGCCCCGCCAGCATGTCGAGCACCGACTCGAAGACGGGCATGGTCAGCGTCGCGTAGGGGGCCGCTCGGCGGATGAGTGCGAAGACGTCGGCGACCGTCCATTCGTCCATCGCCACCATCGCCACCACCTGTTGGGAGAGCACGTCGAGCGGGTTGGCCGGGATGTGCAGCGCCTCGATGGCGCCCGCCCGCATGCGGTCGACGACCACCGCGGTCTGCACGAGATCGCCCCGGTATTTGGGGTAGAAGATGCCGTGGCTGACCGCGCCGACCTGGTGGCCCGCGCGTCCGACGCGCTGCAGGCCCGACGCCACGCTCGGGGGCGACTCCACTTGGATCACCAGGTCGACCGCGCCCATGTCGATACCGAGTTCGAGGGAGGAGGTGGCCACGACCGCGGGCAAGAGGCCGGCCTTCAGCTCCTCTTCGGTGACCTTGCGTTGCTCGCGGCTCACCGATCCGTGGTGCGCCTTGGCCAGCAGCGCGGGCGCCCCTTGGCTGATGTCGACGTTGCCCACGTAGGAACTGGTGGGACGGGTCGCGGTCACGGCACGCTGCCGGGCGGTCTGCAGGGTGTGCCCCTCGGCAGCCCGCTCCTCCCACAGCTCGTTGAGCCGGGACGTCAACCGTTCGGCCTGGCGCCGGGAGTTGGCGAACACGAGCGTCGACCGGTGCGCGGCGACCTGGTCGACGATCCGCTCTTCGATGTGGGGCCACACCGAGGTGCGGCGCGGGTCGCCCGGATTCGTTTCCCCCGTCGGCTCGCCCAGCGTGCCCATATCAGGAACCCCCACCACCACGTCGAGCTGCCAGCGCTTGTCGGCGGGTGGGGCGACAGTCTCGACCGGACGCCCGCCGGCGAGAAACCGGGCGACCTCCTCGATCGGCCGGACGGTCGCTGAGAGTCCGACGCGTTGGGCTGGACGCTCAAGCAGGGCGTCCAGCCGTTCCAGCGTGACGGCCAGATGCGCCCCGCGCTTGGTGCCCGCGACCGCGTGAATCTCGTCCACGATCACGGTTTCGACGCCCGCCAAGGCCGTGCGGGCCGACGAGGTGAGGAGCAAGTACAGCGACTCGGGGGTGGTGATCAGCACGTCGGCGCCGTGTTTGGCGAACCGGCGGCGTTCATCGGCGGCGGTGTCGCCCGAGCGAACCGCCACCCTCACCTCCGGTGCCTCCAAGCCCAGCCGGGTAGCGGCGTGCCGGATGCCCACGAGCGGCGACGTCAGGTTGCGTTCGACGTCGACCGCCAGGGCCTTGAGCGGCGAGACGTAGACCACCCGGCAGCGCCGCAGCGCGTCGGGCGTGGGTTCGGTGGAGAGACGGTCGAGGGCCCACAGGAAGGCGGCGAGTGTCTTGCCGGAACCGGTGGGGGCGACGACGAGGGTGTGGCGTCGGGAGGCGATCGCCTGCCAGGCCCCTGCCTGGGCTGGGGTGGGCGCGGTGAAGCTCGACCGGAACCACGCCGCCGTGGCCGGGCCGAACCGTTCTAGAACATCACCCATCGTGCGTCCAAGAGTGCCAGGCGCGTCCGACAAAAAGTGCGGTCGGAGGCTGCCCGTGCCGGATCACAACGCCTGCAGGACCGCCGTGAACTCGTAGAGATCCGAGCGGTACCACGAGACTGTGTGCTCGACGAGGGTTCCGCCCGCATACGTGTGACGTTCGAGGCGAAGCACCGGAGCGCCCTCGGCGATACCCAGCTGACGAGCAGGGCGGCCCGGGCAGGCCACAGCTAACAACCGTTGGTCACCCGAACTCGGCCGTACTCCGTAGTGGGTGTCGAGGAGTTGATAGAGCGAACCGGTCAGGTCCTCCTCCTCGAGACCAGGCACGAGGGAGGCGTCGAGTCCGGCCACCTGCACCGCAACCGGCTGACCGTCCGCTGTGCGGAGCCGCTCCACCGTGAGGACGGACGTGCCTTGGGGGAAAGCGCCCTCAGCCTCGGCCGCCTCGACCGTCACGGCGAGAACCTCCGCTCCCGGGACCTTGCCCTTGCGCAGTGTGTCGGCGCTGAACGAGTTCATCGCCAGCAGTACGCGCAGGCTCGGCTGTGTGACGAACGTGCCGCGACCGCCGAACCGCTCCAGCAACCCTTCGTTCATGAGCGCCACCACGGCTCTGCGGGCGGTCATGCGGGAGATACCAAATTCCTCGGCGAGATGGCGCTCGGACGGGATCGAGGCCCCGACTGGCAGCGAACGAACGCGCTTGCGAAGGCTCTCGGCCACCCGCTCGTACTTCGGGCCGGGGCTGCCCGTTGCTTCTGCTGCCACCGGCTCAGTATAGGCAGTAGACCCTAGAGTTTGGTGGCAAATGGAACACGCCAAACCTGGCCGCGGCAAGGGCAAATACGTAAACTATTGAACCATCGGGGCATGCCGAAGCGCACCCGTGGCCCCAGTCTCTAGCGGTACAGCAACTCGTCGTATCCGGGGTGCCGGCGGATCCATCCCTTCACGAAGGGGCACAGCGGCAGCACCTTGCGTTCGCCCTTCGCGCGGACGTCGTCCAACGCCGCCCGCACCAGGGCCGAGCCCGCACCCCGTCCCTCGAATGCGGGGTCGATCTCGGTGTGAGTGAAGGTGATGAGGCCCTCCGAGAGGGTGTACACGGCGAAGCCCGCGAGCTCCCCGTCCAGACGCACCTCGTAGCGGTGCCGGGCGGGGTTGTCAGTGACGCCCACGGAATCCTCCTCCACACGCGGCAACTGTTCCGGACGCTCGATCTTCAGCGCCCCGGACGGGCACCGCCCGACCACGTCAATGAGCAGTTGGGCGCCTTCGGGCGACCATGCGCCATCGGGGTTGATCCAGGGCCGCTCGTTGACGTTGAACACCTCGGGGAGCCCGCGGACGCACACACCCGAGTGTTCGCAGATTTCACCATCGAAGGAAACGTCGACCAGGCGGCCGGAATAGAGCTTGCGTGACATGCAGGAAGGGTAGCTCGCAGGCGTAGCACGGAGGTGTAGCGCGCCGGGCTCGGACGCCGACCAACTGGGCGGCGCTCATGCAAGGATTGCCCCCACGTAGCAAGGAGGCCCTCATGGATACGCCCGCCACCTCGGTCGAGCCCAAAAAGCGCGTGGTCTTCCTCTTCTCTGACACCGGTGGCGGCCACCGCAGCGCGACGGAGGCGATGATCGAGGCGCTCGACCTCGAGTTCCCCGGCCAGTTCGAAAGCTCGAAGATCGACTTCTTCAAGGAGTACTACCCCAAGCCGTTCAGCTACGCCCCCGAGCTGTACCCCCCGATGGCGAAATTCCCCGCCGCCTGGGGCTTGTCCTACAAGGCGTTCGACGGCAAGCATCGGTCGCGGGCAGCCAACCGGGTCACGTGGCCGCTGGTCCGCAAGGGTGCGCGGGCGCTGGTCCGGGAGAATCCGGCCGACCTCTTTGTGTCAGTGCATCCGCTGGTCAACACGGCGATGGTCCGCGCGATGCAGGGGGACCCCCGCCGCTTCATCACCGTCGTCACCGACATGGTCTCCACCCACGCCTTCTGGTTCGACTACCGCGCCGACCTCATCATCGTCCCGACCCCCGAAGCCATGGTGAAGGCCGTCGAGACGGGCGTCCCGGCGGGCAACGTCCGCGTGGTGGGGTTGCCGATCGCCGATCGATTCACCCACCTGCCCACCGACCGTCCCGCCATTCGCGAGCGTCTCGGCTGGGTGGAGGACTTGCCCTGCGTGCTCCTGGTCGGTGGTGGCGACGGCATGGGCCCCCTGGAGGAGGTCGCGAAGGCGCTCGACAAGGCCCACTTGAAGGCCCAACTGGCCGTCATCTGTGGACGCAACGAGCACCTGCGAGAGCGACTGGATTCACACGACTGGAAGATCCCCGTGCACACGTACGGCTTCACCCGCGACATGCCGGACTTCATGGCGGCCGCCGACATGATTGTCACCAAGGCCGGGCCCGGCACCATCTGCGAGGCGTTCGCCGCGAGGTTGCCCCTGATCTTGTACAGCCGCATGCCGGGGCAGGAGGACGGCAACGTCACCTACGTCGTCCAACATGAGGCCGGCGTGTGGGCGCCGCGTCCGTGGGAGGTCGTCCAGGCCGTGACCCGCTGGGTGGAGGACCCCGAGGCGCGGGTGCGAGCGTCCGAGGCGGCCGCCCGGGTCGCCAAGCCTCAAGCCGCCCGCGACATCGCCCGGATCATCGCCGACCACGCCCGCGAGTGACCGCCGACTCTTTGCTGACGGCCCTGCGGACGGGGCTCAACGCCCACGCCGATCCGATGCGGGCGGTGCAGCAGCAGGCGTACATGAAGTCGGCCTTGCCGTATCGCGGAGTGACGGCGCCGGAGTTGCGTCGGGTGGCGCGGCCGCTGATCCGTGCGAACCCGCTTGATCGCGCGGAGTTCGAGGCTGCCATCAGGACGCTCGTCGATCGTCCGGTCGCCCGCGAGGATTACTACCTCGCGCTGGAAATCGCTCGGCATCGAGTGCATGCATCCCTGCAGACCCCCGACCTGCTGCCGCTCTATCGCCACGTCGTGGTCGCCACCGCCTGGTGGGACGTGGTGGACGCCACCGCGGGCGACCTCATCGGCTCGATCGTCCAGCGGTACCCCGAGCAGAAGGCATTGATGCGCGCCTGGGCGGTGGACGACGACCTGTGGCTTCGCCGCACCGCCATCTTGTGTCAGCTGGGCTGGCGGGATGGCACCGACACCGCGCTGCTCGCCGAGGTGATCGAGGCCAACGTCGAGGGGACGATCTTCGGCTCGGTGTTCTGGATCCGCAAGGCCATCGGCTGGTCGCTGCGCCAGTACGCCCGCACCGATCCGGAGTGGGTGCGCGAGTTCGTGGCCGCCCATGTGGGGCACCTGTCCGGCCTGTCCCGCCGCGAGGCGCTGAAGCACGTCGAGGCCGGCCCTCTTCATGATGGTGTTGATTTACTCCTCTGGGTCAGGAGTAAATCAACACCATCATTCTCGTCAGGTCGTGGGGCGGGCGTAGATCGGGAACTGGTGGGCTCCGAGGGTGACGTGATGGATCCCCGCCCCCAATTCGGGCGCTCCCAGAAGCGGACGCCAGCCGTCGCTGGGCAACCACACGGTGGCGCTGCCGCCGGGCTCCAGCACCGGGGCCACCAGCAGGTCCGCCCCGAGGTAATAGCAGTGCCAGGCCTCGGCGGGCAGCGTGGCGTCCGGGTGGATCAACGCCAGCGGACGCATGACCGGCAGCCCCGTTTCCTCGGCTGCCGCCGCCGCACGGACGAGGTGTGGGCGCAAGCGTTCCCGCAGGCGAAGGGCCTCGATGACCGCAGACCGCCACGGTTCCGGATAGGCCGTGGGCTCCCGAAACCCCAGGCCGTGGAAGCGGGTAACGGGGCTCAGCGCTGCCCATTGCCCCCAGCGTCCAAACAGCTCTGGTTCTACATCGGCGGTGAAACACGCCTCGCCGCCGTCCAAGAGGGTGCGTGGGATCACCCCCGCCCCGGGGGTGTGGAAGCCGCCCGCGTCGTGGCTCACCAGGGCGAACCCGGAGAGGGACAGCGAGAGGCAGGCCCGCAGTGCCTCGCTCAGCCCGTCCCACGATGACCGGGTGTCGCCCACCCAGTGGCAGGGCGTCGCCTGGGCGCCCGTGGTGCCGGAGCGGCAGAAGAACGGGAATGGGCGCAGTTCCTCGGGGATCGCCGAGGCGGTCGCCCGTTGGTAGTCCCGGGCGTAGGAGTTGCGGATCGCCCAGCCGGGACGTCCGTCATGGCAGCGCGCGTCCAGGGGGACCTCTTCCGCGAAGTCGAGCTTGAGGGCGTCCGGACGCTCGGTCGCCAGCAGGTTGCGCACCTGGTCACCCCACCAGCGGACGGCCTCCGGGTTCGTGAAATCGATGAGGTGGCGATGGTCCAGGTCGGGGGTGACGGCGAGTTCCCCCGACGGCCCCCGCAGCAGCAGGTCCCGTTCGGCAAGGTGCGCGGCCAGCGCCGAGCCGCGCAGAACGAAGGGGTTGAGCCACAGGCTCACGCGGACGCCGCGGGCGCGGAGGCGATCCGTCCAACCGGCGGGGAAGCGACCCCGGTCGATCTCCCACGAGCAGGTGAACTCACGGAACACGTTGCCAGCCAGCCAGGCGTCCACATGGACGACCGCCACGGGACACTGCGCGCCGCCTTGGTCGTCGAGGACGCCGTGGATCTCGGCTTCGGAGAGATAGGAGGCCCGGCTCATCCAAGGCCCGTGGGCCCACTCCGGCCAACCGGCCATCCGCCCGGTTCGCGCGGTGTGTTCCCGGAGGATGTCGGTGGGGGTACCGCCGTAGGCGACGGCGTCGAGCGTGGCGTCCAGGCACAGGAAGCGCGCTACCCCGGGGCTGCGGAGGTCGGCGTACACAGGTGCCCCCGTGGTGAGGGAGAGCCCCCACCCAGCGGGTGAGAAGAAGAACGGCACGCTGAGATAGGTGCCCTGGACGCGGCTGCTGTGGAGTTCTTGATTGAGGAGCACCCGGGCGGTGCCACGAAGGTCCACGGTGTCGAAGACCTCGCCGCCTCCGAAGACGGGGCCGGCGCCGTGAACGCGCACCTCCCACCCGACGGGGTGCCCGTCACACAGCGTCCGGAAGACCTGCATCGGGACGCTCGGCGTCCCCAGGCTCGGCAGGACGGTCGGCTCGGGGACGGCGATCAGGGCATCCCAGGCGGCGGGGAGGGTCAGGTCAAAGGGCGGTGCGGTGATCTCTGGGGACGGGGTGAAGGACACCAGGACACGCTACAAACACCGGGGGGCGCATCTCATCCACGCGGGTGTGCGGGACGGCCGAAGCCGGGCGGCTCCTCCGCCTTCGAGGCGCGGCTAGAGCAGCAGGCCGACAGCGGAGAGGGAGGTCTTCACCGAGAAGTAGGTGATCAGCGGGATCCCACCGTCACTGCGGGTCTTGTCGAGAGAGGCGCTGAAGTCGTTGTAGAACTTCTGGGCGTTCTGTCCGGCGAGGATCTTGGGCGACGCCTTGGACCATTGGTCCAGCAGCGAGGCCTTGGCGGCGGTTTCGTCGGCGCCGGCGGGCGTCCAGGTATTGAGGGCGTTGGTGACGGAATCGACGGCCGCGCCCAGCAAGGCGTCCGGACCGGGGGTGGACGCACTCACCGACGGCACCGCACTTGGGCTCGCGCTGGTCGGACGTTTGGTCGGCGTGGGGCTCGGCGTCCGCGTGGGGCTCGGCGTCGGCGTCGGCGAGGTGGCCTTCGCCGTTGCGCTGGGAACCGGCAGGGCCACGGGGTGGGTGCTGGTCCACCACCAGGCGAAGCCACCCAATCCGAGAGCCACCATGGCGATGAACGCCATGATCCCGACCATGCGTCCAGGACGGGAGCCAGACGCGTACGCCGTGGGCGGGGGTGGTGCGGTGGGGGTCACGAGGGATCGGGGTCCGCTCACCGGGGTCGGTAAAACCGCGGTGGGCGCGGCCGCGAGGAGCGGGGCGGAGGCCATCGGCAACGTGGCCGGCTCGCCTCGCGAGATGCTGTGCAGCGCGGCCAAGATCTCGGCATCGTTCGGACGCGCGGCCGGATCTTTGGCCAGCAACCGGCTGACGAGGACGTCCAGGTCGGGGGCACGTCCGGACGCATCAGCGACAAACGCGGCGGCACCGCCGAGATCTGCTGGGTGGCCACCGCGATCGGATCATCGGCCTGGAACGGCGGACGTCCGGTGAGCATGGTCATCAGCACGCAGCCCAGGGCGTAGGCGTCCGTGGCCGGTGTGATCGCCCCGCCCATCGCCTGCTCAGGGGCCATGTAGGCGGCCGTCCCGATGGTGGTCGAGGTCCGCGTGAGCGACATCGCGTTGGCGCTCACCAAGGTGGCGATGCCGAAGTCGAGCAACTTCACCCCGGAGGCGGCGACCATGACGTTGCTGGGCTTCACGTCCCGGTGGACGACCCCAATCGCGTGCACGGCCGCCAGCCCGGAGGCGATGCCGGTGGCGTAGCGCACGGCGTCCGCGACCGGCAGCGGACCACGCTGCCGCAGCGTGTGGGCCAAGGTGTCGCCGGCGGCCAACTCCATGACGATGTAGGCCTCGTGGTCGGCCACCCCGGCATCGAAGATCGCGACCAGGTTCGGGTGGGAGATTCGGGCCGTGGCGACGGCCTCCCGGCGAAACCGTTCGACCGCGATCGGATCATCGGCGTCGGCCATATGCAGGTGTTTGAGGGCGACATCGCGGCCGAGATTGAGGTCGTGGGCGCGCCAAACCTCGGCCATACCCCCGGAGCCCAAGCGGGCGTCCAGGCGATATCGGCTCCCGATGACGCTGCCGCTCAGCACGTGTCCCATGATGGCACGCCCCGCCTAAGCCCACCCCTTGGCGCGATCCGCCCCGCGCCTTCCCACGGTCCGGCCACCCTCGTCCGCCCCCCTTTTCCCGACTTTGCTGGCGTTGGTGATCTTTGCTAGCGATATAGAGCCTGTTGCGTTTTGTGGTGGGGCTAGGGGTGGTGCGGTGGTGTTGGGGCCGGTAGGCCGGTCGGGTTTGGGGCCTGTGCCGGGCTGTTGTCAGGCCGGTTGGGGTTGGTAGCCGGTGTTGCGGAGGCGCATCAGGTTCGTGATCGCGGCGGCGAATCTGAGTTCGCTGTGGGCGGCGGGTTGGCCTCGTCGGGCGAAGACACGGAGTCCTCGGCGGTCTTTGAGGTGGGCGTTGATGGGCTCGATCAGGGCGCTTCGGCGTTTGTACAGGGTGGCGGTGTCGGGGTCGCTGAGCCGGTTGATCATGGCGGTGCTGGCAGTGTTGCGTTCGTTGATCGGGCGGGGTTTCCCGGTGCCGGGGTTGTTCGCGGTGATGTTGTGGGCTTTCCCGGCGGCGATGATCCGGTCAGGGCCTGGGGCGGCGAGGTTGGCTTCGCTGTAGTAGCCGGCATCGGCGAGCACCGTGCGGATCTGGCGGGATTGTCCGGTGGTGGTGTTGATCAGGTCCACGGCCTCAACGGCTTTGGTCATGATCGGGATGAACTGGGCGTTATCGGTGGCCTGGGTAGTGGCCTGGGCTACCAGGATCAGCCCGTCGGCGCTGACCGCGATCTGACAGTTGTAGCCCTGGACCCAACCCTGACGGGTCTTCATGATCTTGGACTGGGGATCGGTCTGGTTCACCCGGACCGGGGACTGTCGGGTGAGGCGTTCCCGCAGCGTGGTAACGAACTTTTCGGCTCGTTCGGCTCGTCGTAAGGCTGCCTGGTGTCGTTTCGGGACCAGGTCCGGATCGAACGATCGGCCGATGTGGTTTCCCTGACGTTGGGCCTGGATACCTGCCTGCCGGGCAGCGACCAACGCCTCATAATCGGCTCGGGCCTGCCGGGCCCGGGCTTCGGCCTCGACCACTGGCTGGGTTTGGTTGGCTTGCCGGTTGTTGAACTCTTCGAGGACCTGTCTGATCCGTTCCCGACGACCCGACGGGTCCCGTAACAGTGGATCGGCTGGTTCCCCGGCGGCTGCCTCAGCGGCATCCTCAGCCTCGTCAACCTGGCTGGCTTCCTTGAGGAACGCCGCAGCGTGTTTGCGGTACCAGGCCAGATCCCGGCTGCGATCCAACGCGGCATTCGCAGCGATCTTCGTGCCATCGATCGCGACCAGATCAACCTGACCCATCCCAGCCCGGCCACACACCACCAGCACCTGAGCGAACAAGTCAGACAAGGCTCCCTCATGACCGGCCCGGAACCGGGCGATCACCGTATGGTCTGGCCGTCGCTGACCACACACGATCCGGAACGCCACATCAGTCAAACACGCCCGCTCGATCCCACGCGAGGAACGCAACCCCCGACAGTAGGCATACGCCAACAAAGTCACCATCATCACCGGGTCGAACGCTTCCCGACCCGCCCGACCCAACCGGTACCGGCCACGGAACGCCGACAGGTCTAACGACTCGATGACCTCGATCACGAACCAGACCAGATGATCAGCCGGGAGCCAATCCCGCATATCCACCGGCAACAAGAACCCCTGGTCCCGATCCACCGCCTTGAAACCCTTAGCCACAAGGCAATTGTTCCACCCACACGCCCAGAAACCCGGCCCGACACAACCCCGAAAAAGCAACAGGCTCTATATCGCTAGCAAAGATGCCTACCGCCAGCAAAGTCGTCGGGAGACGGGTGAGGAGGGGTCTGCATCCGAGACGCGTCCGTGCGCCAACTTCGCCGGATGATTAGCCTGGGGGCGACTACTGCACTGGGAGGTCGGCATGCCCGCACTTCGTTCTCGGACGTCCACGCACGGACGCAACATGGCTGGGGCCCGCGCGCTGTGGCGCGCCACGGGCATGGGCGAATCGGATTTCGGCAAGCCGATCGTGGCGATCGCGAACAGCTTCACCCAGTTCGTGCCGGGCCACGTCCACCTCAAAGACATGGGGCAACTGGTCGCCGGGGCCATCGCCGAGGCCGGCGGCGTCGGACGCGAGTTCAACACCATTGCGGTTGACGACGGCATCGCCATGGGGCATGCGGGCATGCTCTACTCCTTGCCCAGCCGCGAAATCATCGCCGACAGCGTCGAATACATGGTGAACGCGCACTGCGCGGACGCCCTGGTCTGCATCTCCAACTGCGACAAAATCACCCCTGGCATGCTGCTGGCCGCGCTGCGGCTCAACATCCCCACAGTGTTCATCTCCGGCGGTCCGATGGAGGCCGGCAAGGCCCACGTCCACGACGACGGACGCGTGACCCGCCTCGATCTCGTGGACGCCATGGTGAAGGCCGTCGACACCTCGGTGACGGACGATCAGATGGACACCATCGAACGCTCCGCGTGCCCGACCTGCGGATCATGTTCGGGCATGTTCACCGCCAACTCGATGAACTGCCTGGTCGAAGCCCTCGGTCTCGGCCTGCCCGGCAACGGCTCGACCCTGGCCACGCAGGTTGCCCGCAAGGGGCTCTTCGAGCGCGCCGGGGCGTTGGCCGTCCAGCTCGCGAAGCGCTATTACGACGGCGATGACGAGTCCGTCCTGCCCCGGTCGATCGCCACCAAGGCGGCCTTCGGGAACGCCATGCGGCTCGACATCGCGATGGGCGGCTCCACGAACACGGTGCTGCACATTCTCGCGGCCGCGCGCGAGGCCGGCGTCGACTTCACCCAGGACGACATCGACGCCCTCTCGCGGCACACCCCGAACCTGTGCAAGGTGGCGCCGAGCTCATCGGATTACTACATGGAGGACGTCCATCGCGCCGGCGGCATGCCCGCCATTTTGGGCGAACTGTGGCGTGGTGGGTTGCTTGAGACGGACGTCCACACGATCCACGCCCCATCGTTGGAGGCGTGGCTGAACGCGTGGGATCCGCGCAGCGGGCAGGCGTCCGCGGAGGCCCTCGAGTTGTGGCATGCGGCGCCGGGCGGCGTCCGGACGGTCGAGGCCTTCTCGACGTCCAACCGCTGGGAAGCGCTGGATCTTGACGCCGAAAAGGGCTGCATCCGCGACGTGGCGCACGCCTACACCGCCGAGGGCGGTCTCGCCGTGCTGAGCGGCAACCTCGCCGAGGACGGCGCCATCGTGAAGACGGCGGGTGTGCCCGAAGATCAGTGGATCTTCCGCGGCCCCGCCAAGGTCACCGAAAGCCAGGAGGAAGCCGTCGAGGCCATCCTGAGCGGCCGGATCGTGGCCGGCGACGTGGTGGTCGTCCGCTACGAGGGTCCAAAGGGCGGCCCCGGGATGCAGGAAATGCTCTACCCGACCGCCTACCTCAAGGGCACGGGCCTCGGCCCCAAGTGCGCGTTGATCACGGACGGACGGTTCTCCGGCGGCTCGTCGGGGCTATCGCTCGGGCACATCTCACCGGAGGCGGCCTCGGGCGGCACCATCGGCCTGGTCGAGGACGGCGACATGATCGCGATCAACATCCCCGAGCGAAGCCTGGTGCTTGAGGTGCCGGACGATGTGCTGGCGGCCCGCCGCGCCGTGAAGGACGCCGAAGGCTGGAAGCCGGCGACCCGCGTCCGCGAGGTGTCCCAAGCGCTGAAAATCTACGCGTCTCTCGCGCTGTCCGCCGACAAGGGAGCGACCCGCCGACCGCTTTAAGAGGCCCGTTAGGTTAAGAGGCCCGTTTGGCGCCCTGGTGGGGGAGGCCCTCCGCGGTTCCTCGACTTTGCTGGCGTTGGCCGTGTTTGCTGGCGCAATATCGCCAGCAAACATGCCGAACGCCAGCGGAGTGTGGCGAGTGCCAGCGGAGTGTTGGCGAACGCCAGCAAAGTCCGGACGGGGGGTCGGGGGCAGGGGTGTGCCCGACGTTTGATCGGCGGTGGTGGTGTTGGATTAGCGGCTGTTGCGGCGCTCGCGGAGCTTGTTGAGCTCCTTGCGTTCGGAATCCGTGAGGCTATGCAGGCCGTGCTGGCTGATCTTGTCGAGCAGTTCGTCGATGCGTTGGGCGTCGGTGAGGACGCGTGCCGTTTCCCGACGCACCGCCGCGCTCGGACGCGGGGCCCGCTGTGTGGGCGAGCGTACAGAAGGGCCGCCCGGGATCCAGCCGTAGTCGGACAAGAGCCCCACGTTGCGGGCTGCCATCGCCGACAGGCAGAACGCCACCAGCAGGGCCACGAGGCCGGGCCAATCCCGGACGCCGATCAAGCTCAAGATGTTGATCCCGGCGAGCACGACACCGACCACCCAGGCCGGAATGGTGAAGAACATCGGACGGCGCGGATTCTCCGCCACCCAGATGAGCATCAGCACGAAGCTGAGCAGGCTGGGTCCGGCGAGCCCGCCGCCGCCGAGCAACAGGGCCGCGCCTGCGTAGGCCGCGGTGACCGATGCCCACAGTCCGACCAACAGCCACCCCATGCGGACGAGCCCGGCGCCCCTCTCCAACTCAGTGCCGAAGAACCAAAACATCACCAGGTTGAGCGCTCCCAGCAACGAAAGGCCCGCGGCAAAAGGCCAGGTGATGAGCCTCCAGGCCTGTCCGCTGGCGATTGCGGTGGGGCTGAAGTAGGTGGCGGCCGGAAGGCCCGGCACGACGCTTGCCACAATCATCCCGAGGGCCAGGACGCCGACGGCCAGCGTCGTCGTGGTCACAGTGATCCGTCCGAGCTGGAACCAGGCGTCGCGGTCGTTGTTTCTCACGTCGTCAAGAGTGCCAGACGGACCTGGCATCGTCCCTGGTGCGAGACGGTTTACGACCCGCGGGGATCAACCCCGACCCAGCCGGGGACGCTTCACCGGGGCTTCAACCTCGCGGTGGACGGTCAGTTCGATCATTTCGGTGAAGAGGGCCGCCACGGCGGCGTCCAACTGCTTGAGGTGCTTCTTCCGCGCCGCGGGAGGTTCGGCTTCGGTGAGATCCAGACGCCGACGCAGGTTGGTCAGGCGCAGTTGCCAGTCGGCCAACTGCTCCGGTGAGGCTTCGGTTTCGGTGGCCAAGGACGCCTCCAGGACGCCCATCTGCTTGCGCAATCGAACGGCCGGGTTCTTCTCGCCGAAGTAGATGCGGACACCGTCGCTCAGCTTTCGCGCTTGCGCCGAGGCGCGACCGTCTTTGTTGATGACGTTCCACGCCTCGCTGATCGAGCCCGCGTTCCTCATCGCGAACGCCGCGGCCGCCGTAGCGGCACCGATGATCGCCTTCGCGGGGATTCCTGCCATGCGTCCCAGTGTACGAAGGCCCGAGAGTGTGCAGGTCCGAAATGCCGACGCAGTCGCGCGTTGCCGGCGCCGGTTGTTACACGCCGGGCTGAGGCGTCGTCGCGGCCGCGGGGCTCGTCGATGACGGGGCCGCCGCCGTTGGCGTGGCGGTGGTTGTCGCGGTGGTAGTTGCGGTGGCGGTTGCCGTCGCCGTGGTGGTCACGGTGACCACCGGGACCGGCGTTGTCGACGCGGTGACCGTGGGGGTGATGGTCACGGTTGGGGCGAGGGTAACGACCGGGGTCACCGTGACCGTCGGGGCCGGGGTGGCCGCCTGGCCGGCGACGTTTCCGAGGCTGGTTCCGGTTCTGCCGTCCAACGTCTGCCCTGTCAGCACTTCGAAGCCGACGATGAAGGCGAGCGCCAACACGAAAGTGGCCAGCGAACCAGCCACGGCGCCGATGATCGCCGGACGCGTGCGAGGCACGGACGTCTCGGTCGTGGCCCGCTCTTCCGACGGTGGTGTCGCCTCGTCGGACGCTGGGATCTCCGGCTCGGACGCCGAGTCGGGCACCGTCGTCCACGCGGTGTCGTCAGAGGCCGATGTCGCGTGAGCTGTCGGTGAGTCGACGGTCTGCCCGGTGGCCGCTTTGGCGCCGCCGAACCAGTCGCGGACCTGGGCGTGACTGTGTTCCAGGCCCTTGCGGAACATTGCGCTGGCGACGGTGGCGATGATGCTGAACAGGGCGGCTCCGGCGATCGTCCCCGCGAGACCGAGGCGAGCACCCAAGGCTGTCACGACCGCCGCGGCCAGGGCGCCAGCAACGACCTGCGGCACCGACAGGTCGAACAGCTTCTTCGGTTGATCGGGGGCTTTCGTCTGGTCAGTCATCACGCATCCAAGGTCGGGAGTAAACGGCTATTTTAGCCCAAACGACCAATAATCTTCTGTCGTGCGGTGGTCCCACGGTCTTGGGCTGGCCCGTCCACAGGACCACCCGTGCGCCCAGCGGTACCCCATTCGACCGACCCGGGACGGCGCTGCCCTCGCCCTGGAATGGGGCGGACGTGACCTTGGCCAGGCCCATACTGAGGTTGGCTTGACGCGACCGTCGAGGCGAAGAGGGAACCATGATCATCATCATCATCACCGTGGCAGCGCTCGCATCGCTGGGGGTCTACGTGCTGAGCATCAGCCAGGTGCACAAGCACTTTCACTACGTGAGTCCGCTCATTGAGGAGCAGGCGCTGACCGCCGTCCAAGGGGCCATGGGCGGCCAACTCACCGACGGTGACGTGGTGGAGGTGCCGCTCGGGGCGGGACGCATCATGTCTGTCGTCACCGCGCCGACCCCTGGAGGGACGGCCGTCGAGGTGTGGCTCAGCACCTACGACTTCAAGAACGCGGGGATCATCCGGGCCCTGAAATACCGCAGCCTCGTGAACAAGGTTCGGCAGGCTGTCCAGGCCTGAGGCAGGCTTCGGGTTTGCCTGACGCACAGCCTTCCGGTCGCTTGAGTCGCAAACGCCGTCAGAAGTGAGCCACGCCGGCTCGTCTGGCGAATGTGGGCTCCCCGACGGTCGCCGCGGGTCGTCAATCAGGTCAGCGCACGTTGCCGTGAGCTTGCGGCTTGCGAACGACCTCGAGCCGGTCCGTGATTCACGAGTGGCTCGCTACCGAGGTGGCGGGTGTCGACGTTGCCTCGGACGGCAGCCCCATGCGGTAGAGGTTGACGATCGAGAACAGGGCCAACGGGACCATGCCGAAGACCACCCAAAGCAACGAGGAGCCGATCATGTCCGAGAGCTGCCAGACGGTTCCGGCGGTGTCTGTGGCCGTCCCGGTCGCGTAGGTGCCGGTGAGGGAGGCGACGACGGTCACCGAGCCGAGGCTGAGGTACAGCAGGACGAACTGCAGCAACGGCACCTTGTTGGTCTCCGGACGAACGGAGCCGGGATTGCGTCGCAGGTACAGCGCGAAGACCGCGTAGAACGTGAACGTGCAGAACCACCAGCCGAGGAAGTTCGACACGGGCACCCCGAAGTAGGCGCCGCCTTGCTCCCAGATCCACCGCTGGCCCGCCGTGGAGGCGAGGGCGTCGTTCGTGAGGTCGTAGACGGTCATCGAGAGTGCGGCGATGGTCGGCGCCAGGAGGGCGGTACTCCACCGGCCCATGCGGGTGTCAGCCTCCTGCAGCACCGTGTTGGCGATCTGCCAGGAGATGTACCCCAACGCCACGTAGGACGGTCCAATCACGATCGGAACACCGAGCAACTGGGGTTGCATCGTGTAGTGGTAATGGCCGAAGGGGAACCCGGTTTGGATGCTCAGGGCTTCCCACATGTTCGACAGCACGAGGGTGACGACCACGAAGATCGTCATGCCCTTCCCGCCGTAGCGGCGGACGCCGTGCCACAAAGCCAGAGGCAGCGGGAGCAGGAACACCAGGGTCGAAGTTTGGTGAGTGAGCGGGTTGATGACCAACGCCATCGTGTACACAGCGACGATGGTCAGCCACGAGAACGGTGTGTACCAGTCCTTCTTCGACATGGATGGGTCCTTTCGTAAATCGAGTACGAATGTACTGCCAGTACGTAAGTACTGCAACTGGTACAGTTCCAGTCATGACGACGACGCGCCGACCCGCTCTGGAGATCCAGAACGCGATCGTCGATGCTGCAGTGCGTGTCGTGGCCGATCACGGCGTCGACGGCCTGACTCACCGAGCCGTGGCGCAACGTGCCGGAGTGTCGTTGTCGTCCACCACGTATCACTTCGCCTCGAAAGAGGCGATCGTGGCCGCGGCCCTTCAGCGGGTGGTGGACCTCGATCTGGAACGGCTCGACCGGGCGAGCGAGAAGGTGGCGAACCTCAAAGGCGAGCGAGGGTTGAGCGCTGACGATCTCGTCGATGTCCTGCTCGGCGAAGCCGCCAAGACCGACTCGGTTCGGATTCGCGCCCAATACCACCTGCAACTCGAAGCGGCAGAGCGGCCAGATCTACGTCCCATCGTCGAGGCCTGGTCTGACGCGATCACAGAGCGAGTCGCCGCGGCCGTGGCCAACTTCGGTTCCGCGCAGCCTCGCCTCGATGCGCAGCTGATCTTGGCTGCCACGGACGGGCTACGCATTCACGCCCTCGCCACATCTCCGGCTACCGTCTCCGTGGTCGTTCGCCCGGTCTTGGTGCACCTCCTGGCGCTCCTGAAGCTGCCCGCCCCCAACGCCTAACCCAGCTCAGCGCAGGATGTCGTAGGCCTGCAGACGCTTGCGGTCGGCCTTGGTGGCGGACGATTGCAGCGCCAGCAGCTCGGCGTAGATGCCGCCGCTTTCGGCCAGCTCGGACGGTGTGCCGATTTCGTCGACGCGGCCGTCGCGGAGGGTGATGATCCGATCGACAGAGCTGATGGTCGACAACCGATGGGCCACGATGAGCGTGGTGCGGTCGGCCATCAGAACCTCGAGCCCCTGTTGGACCAACCTCTCCGACTTCGAGTCCAGCGAGCTCGTGGCCTCGTCCAGCACCAGGATCGGGGCGTCCTTGAGCATCGCGCGAGCGACGGCGATCCGCTGCTTCTGGCCACCGGAGAGCTTCAAGCCGCGCTCGCCGATCTCGGCGTCGTAGGCCTTGGGGAAGGTGCTGATGAAGTCGTGGGCGTTGGCCCGCTGGGCGGCCTCGATCACCTCGCTGTCGGTGGCCTCCGGACGCCCGTAGCGGATGTTCTCGGCGATCGTCCCCGAGAACAGCGACGCCTCTTGGAACACCACGCCCACCTCGGCGCGCAGGTCGGTCAACCCCAACTCGTCGATGCCGCGTCCGCCGACGCGGATGGTGCCGGCGTCTGGACGATAGAGCCCGAGCAACAGGCTCACGAGGGTGGTCTTGCCGCCCCCGGATTCGCCCACGAAGGCGATCCGCTCACCCGGACGAACCGTGAAGCTGACGTCGGTCAGCACCGCCTCGCCGCCGGAGTAGCCGAAACCGACCCCGGCAAACTCAATGGCCAGCGGCGCACGTCCGGGCTCCGTGGCCGGGGTTTCAGCCCGCGAATCGGCGCCCACTGTGTCCGGGGCGGCGGTCGCCTTGGGCAGATCCTCCTCGGGTTCGGCGAGCACCGCGAAGAAGTCCTTCGACCCGGTGATCGCCTTCTGCAGAGAGTCGATGAGGAAGCTCATGCCCATCACGGGCTGCCGCGCAAGCGCCACCAACTGCACCAGCAGCACCAGTTGGCCGACCGTGAAATGACCCTGCATGGTCTGGATGAAGATGATCAGGTAGATCCCGAAGAAGATCAGGTTCAGGGCGCCGCGGCGGGCCACGTCCATCAGGTGCCACCACCGCGATTGGGTGCGGGTGAGCGTGACGGCGCCGTCGTACTCCCCGGCGAAGTGGGCGAGTTCACGGTCTTGTTGGCCGAAGCTCTTGACGACCTTGATCTGGCCGATGACCTCGGCGAACCGTCCGCCTGCGATGTCGAAATGGACGTTCTTCTCGGCTTCGAGCTTTTGCCAGCGTTTGGACGTGACCGCGGTGAGCCAGGTGAAGATCGGATAGATGGCGATCAGTAGCAGCGTGAGCCACGGCGAATAGGTGGCGCTGATGACCAGCACGGCCCCGACCGTGATCAGCATGGGGAAGAAGTTGTTGGCGAACATGTTGAGGAAGCCGGTGGTCTCGGTGATCGACCGGCTGAGTCGCGAGATGACCGTCCCGGTGAGTTCCTGATCGAAGTACTGCTGCGGCAGGCGCAGCAACTTGGCGAAGTAGGTGGTGGAGAGAATGCGCCGCAACCGGACCGCCATGGTGTCGCCGAGGTAGCCACCCCAGTTGGAGATCAGGGTGTTGGCGACGTCGGTGGCCAGCAGGGCCCCGGCGAGCCACACCACCGCCATCACGTTCACCTGCGCGCCGCCCGCGGAGGCCACCACCTCGTCGGTGACGCGGGCGATGATGAAGGGGGTCGCCAGCCCGGTCACCGCGACCAGCACCGACGAGATCACAATGCCGAGATAGAGCGGCCACAGTTCTTTAGCCACGGCCAACAGCCGGACGATACTTCGCACCGGCACACCCTACGTCCCCTCGGCCCCCAGGTGGCCACCATGAGCAAGCCGCCGACAGGGGCGACGATGCCGCCTCACGACGGCACCGAGATTCTTCTGACCGCCGGAAACCCGGCGTAGTACGTTGGGGGCGACAACTGGGGAGAAGTCGACCGATGGAGGGCTAAAGGAGCGCAGCTGTGCAGCTAGGAGTCATTGGACTCGGGCATGTGGGAGCGGCGCTGGCCGCCGACCTGGAGGCCCTCGGTCACGCCGTGGTCAGCTACGACATCCGGACGGACGACCCCTATCCCCGCGCCGCACTGGCGGAGTGTCGCTACACCTTCATTTGCGTCAACACCCCCATGGGTGAGGACGGCTCAGCCGATGTCACCGCCGTCCGCGCCTCGGTGGCAGAACTCCCTTCGACAACCACGCCAGTGCTGCGGTCGACCGTCCCTCCCGGCACGTCGTCGGCGTTGCAACGCGAGCACGGACGTCCCGTCCTGCACTGGCCCGAGTACGTCGGGGAAACGACCTTCGGGTCCCAGACCTGGGAGCCCTTGCGGGCCGGATCGACCTTCCTGATCGTCGGTGGGGACCACGACGAGGCGGCGCGCTTCGCCGACGCCATGATCGGCATGTATGGGCCGCAGGTGCGGGTGCACCTGGTGACGTCGGAGGAATCCGAGCTCATCAAGTACATGGAGAACTGCTATCTGGCGCTCAAAGTGAGCTTCGTGAACGACTTCTACCGGCTGTGCCGACAGATGGGCGCCGACTGGCATGCCGTGCGCGAGGGGTGGCTGCTGGATCCTCGCGTCGAGCGGGACCACACCGCCGTCTTTCCCAGCAATCCTGGCTACTCCGGCAAGTGCCTCCCCAAGGACGTCTCAGCGCTGAGGCAGTTCGCGGCCTCCCAGGGCATCACCCTGCCCACGGTCGAGGGAACCATGCGCGCCAACGAGCTGGCGCAGGAGGCCACGAATGAGTGAGGCGGCGATCCCCCAGCGCGCCGTATTCAGCGCCGTTTTCGGACGGTACGAAGACATCCTCGAGCAGCCGGTGGCCGCCACCTCCGAGGTGCCGTTCTTCCTGTTCACCGACGATCCGACGCTGACCAGCGACACGTGGACCATCGTCCCAGTGGCTCTCGCGTTGCCCGGGGACATCTCCCGAAGCAGCCGCAAGGTGAAGATGCTCGGCGATCCGCGCTTCGCGGACGTTTCCGAGCGGCTCTGGATCGACAACTCGGTGCTGCTGCGAGCTGACCCCACCGACATCCTGGACACCCTGCTGGCCGATTGCGATCTGGCCTTCCCGAACCACAGCTACCGAACGAGCGTCCTTTCGGAGATGGAAGAAGTGCTCGACCTGGGCATGGACGATCCCGCCCGGGTTTACGAGCAATTGCACGTCTATCTCCGCGTGGCTCCTGAGGTGTTGACCGTTCAACCCTCCTGGAACGGCCTCTTCGCTCGCCGCGACACGCCCCTGACCCGGGCGGCGATGATGACGTGGTGGGAACAGGTGCTGCGCTACTCCCGACGTGACCAGCTGTCGCTGCCGTTTGCGGTGCGCGGCCTGGCGGTGAACCGGTTCGACCTCGACAACTTCTCGTCCGACATTCATGAGTGGCCCAAGGCGCCACGGCCCCTGGGTCGCACCCCCAGCACGAGTCTCCGAGCAGCCCTTCGGCCGCCGACCGCCGAACTTGGCCAGGCGCATGCGCAGATCGACCGCCTCACCAAGCAGGTGTCCTACCTCACCGCCGAGCGTGACGCCTTGACGGCGGCCGAGGCCGAACGGCTGACGAGTCAGGCCGCTGAGGTCGCCGATCACGAGGCCGCACTGCAGGGCGAGATCGTCCGGCTGCAGGAGGAGGTGGACCAACTCCGCCGCACCTTGGGGGCGCTGCTCGGCTCCACCTCGTGGCGGGCCACCGCCCCCGCCCGGGCGGTCTCCCAGGCGGTGACGGCACGGTTGCGCGGCGCCAAACGGCGGCCGCTCACCTGATCCGACCCGGGCCGGGACGAGGGATCAGAGCACCTGGATGGTGCCGGTCGTCCCGTCGATGCGGACGCGCTGCCCGGTGACCAGCCGGCGGGTGGCGTTCGGGACGCCCACGACGGCGGGGATGCCGTACTCGCGGGCCACCACAGAGCCGTGGGTCATCATGCCGCCGACCTCGGTGATCAGCCCCGCGGCCGTGAGGAACAGCGGCGTCCAGGACGGATCGGTGCCGGGGCAGACCAAGATCTCACCCGGTTCCAGGGCGGCGGTGGTGGGGTCGAGCACGACCCGGACGATCCCCTCCGCCACACCAGGCGAGACCGGGGAGCCGGCGATGGCCGACGGATCCTCAGAGATGCCCGACAAGAACGTCCGGCCGTCGCCCACGAGGACCAGCGGCACCTGGCGGCGCAGTTGCTCGCGGGCGTTGGCGGCTTTGCGGGCGGCGATCCGCGGCCGCAGGTCACCGGAGGTGAAGGCCTCGGCCAATTCGGCGATGGTCAAGAAGGCGATGTCGTCGGCCGCGTCGAGGCGTCCGGCGGCGACCAGGTCGGCGCCCCCGGCCAGCAGGCCCTGGCGGACCAACCCGAAGGCCCGGATGAGGGTGAACTTGGGGGTTTCGCGGGCGCCCATCGAGGCCCGGATCCGCGACACCAGGAAGCTCAACCGCCGCCGCTTGAAGCCGAGGCGATCGTCCGTGGCGGCGAGCGCCAGCAACTCGTCCAGCGCCGGTTGGGCACCCGCCTGCGCCGCGGCGTAGAGGGTCTCGGGGGTCGCGGAATCCGCCGGACGGGCGAGGTAGCCCTGGACCATGCGGATCACCTCGGCCGGACGCTCGCGCCAGCGCGGGGCGCCCAGATCCAACTCGTTGAGCCCGCGCATGCCGTAGTGGTCGAAGAAGCTCGTTAGTTGCCGCTGGGCCACGGCCGGCAAGGTCTGGGCGAGGTAGGCGGCGGCCGCGGCCTCGGGGGTGGCCTCGACGAGGGCGGCGCGGGAGGCCGGATCGGCGGCGATGGCCTGCGAAGTGCGCCACAGGGTGAGATCCATCTCGGTGGTCACGTTGCCGGGCAGGGCGCGGAGGGCCGTGTTGGCGAGGGCGCGGCCCTGCTCACCCGCGAGCGCCGCTGACTCTTTGACGAGCTCGGTGGTCATGAGGATGCCGGGCCCCATGATCGGCGCGAACTCCCGCACGATCCGAGCGAGTAGCGGCGCCACCTCCCGGCGCAGGAACGCGACCCGCGCCTGCTGCCGCGCCTCGGCGGTCGTCCGTGCCTCGGCGAGCGCGGCCTGCTCGGTGAGGCGATCGAGGGTCACCTGGATGAACCGCTCGAAGCGCGCTCGTGTGTCGCCCGGTGACGCGAGGTTGCGGACCACCTTCGGCCCGAGGAAGGTCACGGCCTTGGCGAGGAGCTTCGGATCCGGCCGGGCGTGCCCAGCCGGCGCCTCGAAGAGCGGCTCCTTTTGCAGGTGCAGCAGGACGGTCAACGCCCCCGGCTCAACCATGCCGAAGATGCGGGGGAGCATCCGTGAGGCGACGGGGTGGCGCATGAGTTGGTCGAGGCGGATCCAGAAGCGCTCGCCGGCGGTGTGAAGGAAGGGCAGGTCGTCCGGGGCGGCCTTCAGGCCGAACAGCGCGGCGCCGTTCGCGGCGAGGTTGCGGATCATGTCTTGCCCGAGGGGCGTGATGGGGTCGAGCAGGCCTTGGAAAGCGCCGAAGGAGAACCAGGCGGTCGCCGGATCGTCCGACGGCAACGGATACAGGCTCGTGATCGCCCGGGACTGCAACACATGCAGCCGGCCGTCGGCGTAGGCCCACTCGACGTCCTGGGGGACCCCCCCGAAGGTCGATTGGAGCCGGTCACCCACGTCCGCGAGTTCGGCCAATTGGGCGTCGGTGAGGCAGTAGTCGGCCGCGTTGTCCGGGGGCAGCATCGTGAGTCCGCCGTCCGGTAAGGGGCGGGCGGCCACGGCCTTGGCGCCCAGCTGGCGGGTGATCACGAGGCCGGTATTGGAGTCGACGAGCCAATGGTCCGGCTCGACCTGGCCGCTCACCAGCGCCTCGCCGAGGCCATAGGTGGCATCGATCGCCGTGCGTCCGCGGTGGCCGGTCAGCGGGTCGGCGGTGAACATCACCCCGGACACCTCCGAGGGGATCATCACCTGCACCAGCACTGCCAGCGCTAGTCCCTCCGGCGGGATCGCGTTGCGGATCCGATAGCCGAGGGCGCGAGCTGTCCAGAGGCTGGCCCAACAATCGACGACGGCGGCGAGCAGGGCGTCCAAGCCGAGGACGTTCAGATAGGTGTCTTGCTGGCCCGCGAACGAGGCGTCCGCGAGATCCTCGGCCGTCGCCGACGAGCGGACTGCCAACGGCGAATGAGCCCACCCCTGGGCCAGCTTATGCAGCTCTTTGGCCAGCGGATCGGGCATCGTCCCTTGTCGGAAGGCCCCTCGAATCGCCGCGGAGGCACCTTCGAGGGCGCGCGGATCGCTGGCATCCAGGTGGTCCGTGGCGGCCTCGATGACGTCCGCGAGCCGGTTATGCTGGACGAACACCCGATAGGCGTCCGTGGTGACAATGACGCCGGGCGGCACATCAAACCCCGCCCGGGTGAGCGTGACCAGGTTCAGCGCCTTGCCGCCGCTGTTGGCGAGGGTGGCATCGGATGAATCCAGCGGCAGGGTGTCCATACGTCCATTGAACACCCGCTCCAGCACGCTCTGGCGGTGGTCTTCACTCCGGCCGCCCCCGCCCCGCCCCCGCCCCGCCCCGCCCCCGCCCCCGCCCCGCCCCCGCCCCCGCCCCGCCCCGCCCCCGCCCCCGCCCCGCCCCCGCCCCCGCCCCTTCTCGACCTTGCTGGCGTTCGGCGTCTTTGCTGGCGATATATCGGCAGCAAAGACGCCTACCGCCAGCAAGGTGGACGAAAGGGACAGGTGGGACCGAGGTGGTGGGGGCTTGGTGGGTGGGAGCTTGCTGAGTGGGGGCTTGGTGGGTGGGGGCTTGGTGGGTGGGGGTTGGTGGCCGCTCTAGGCCAGGTCGGCGGTGCCGGCGATAACGGTGCGGACGGCGCCGCCCATCCAGATATCGGTGCCATCGTCGTGGATTGTGATGCGTCCGGCGCGCCCGAGTTGGGAGCCCTGGGCGGCCGCGTAGTCGGCCGGCACGGCACCTCGTTCGCGCAGCCACTGCGCCAGGGCGGCGTTCAGGCTGCCGGTGACGGGGTCCTCGAAACCGCCCGCGAACCCGCGCACCTCGTAGGTGATCGGCGAGCCTTCGGGTTCAAAGCCGACCACGCCGACGTGGTCGTAGCCGTCGATCAGGTTCGGGGTGATCCCGCGGACCGTCGCCGCGTCGGCCACCTGGACCAGCAGCCACGGCGGACCATTGACGCCCCACGCGCAGGCGACCCACTCGGATTCTGGGATGCCGAGGGTGATGGCGGCCTGGCGGCGGGTTTCGGGGTCGACCTCGCCCTTGCGGGTGCGCGGCGGGGCGGCGAAGGCGAGGGTGCCGTCCTCGGCCAGCCTCACCGGCACCAGCCCCGCGCCGCACTCTTGGATCACCACCCCGGGCGTCTTCGGGATGCCGCCCGCTTCGAGCCAGGCGTGGGCGCTGCCGAGCGTCGGATGCCCCGCGAAGGGGTATTCGGTGCTCGCGGTGAGGATCCGAACGCGGTAATCGGCCGCGGGATCGGTGGGTGGCAGCAGGAAGGTGGTCTCGGAGAGGTTGGTCCAGTTCGCGAAGGCCTTCAACGTGGCATCCGGCAGCCCCTGCGCCTGTATGACCACCGCAAGGGGATTTCCGGATAACTGGCCGGTCCCGAACACGTCCACCTGAACGAATCTTCGCTGCATGGGGGGAGTGTAGGAGGTCGATGCGCGGTCGCCCCATGATGGTGTTGATTTACACGTCAGGGTGACGTGTAAATCAACACCATCATGTTGGATCAACTGGCCCGGCGACGGCGACACCGTTCGCAGGGGGTCGGCATGCCAGTCCAACCGCAGGCGCGAAGTGCGGCTGCGACCTCGTCGGCGACAGCGCAAGGGTCGCCGGTGACCTCGGCCCAGCCGAAACGCAACGTGGTGTAGCCCTGAAGGCGATGCACGTTGTCGCGATGGCGGTCGATGGCGAGTTGGCGCCCGCGGTGATGGGCGACGCCATCCAGTTCAGTGAGGACGCCGTAAGGGTCGTAGCCCACATCCACCTCGCCGGCGGCGCTACGCACTTGGCGGACGCCGACCGGCAGACCATGCGCGCGTTCGACATCGATGAGGTAGCGGCGCTCCAAGGCGCTGCGCACGCCGTGGCTGACGTCGCCGATGATGTCGGCCAGCACCCTGCGCTTCGGCTGCCGGGTCCGCTCACCAAGCGCGGTGCGGAGGTGGCCGAGCGTGACCTGACGACGGGACACCGCATCGGAGATCACGGCAACCAGCTCGTCGTCGCTCACCCGACCAGCGAGGTCGAGGATCGTGTCTGCCACCCGCGTGCGCGGCAGTTCCCCGATGCCTCGACGCGTGGCCCGGATGAACTCCCAGCCCGGCACCGGCCGCGGCTGCGCGTCGCCTACGAACACGGTGATCACGGCCGGAGCCGAGCCAAGCCCATGGAGGTGAGCCGCGGTCTCGGCGCCGAGAACGGCCTCGGACCCACCCATCAGGATCCCCGCCCAGGCGTCGGTCTTCCACCCGTGGTGGGCGAGGCAATAGACGCCGGGGGCCACCCGCTGCCACCAACCCTGAACCAGGAGGCGACTGATCACGCCGTCGCTGACGCCGGCAAGGTGGCACTGTTCGCGGCTGAGCACCCCCGCCTGCACCCGGGCAAGGGCCAGGATGTCGGGGCTGGGGCTCCACGGTTTCGACATGCGTCCCATCATCTGACGACTTCGGACCGCCAGACAGGGCTCAGTCCAAAGCTGTGGATAACTTCTTCGGGCGATCCCGGGCCTACCTGTCGCGGCAGTCAGGGCCCGATGGCTGCCCGATGCAGAAGCGTCCCGCCAGTGAAGC
The DNA here is from genome assembly GCA_016716635.1 of Micropruina sp. Lineage (GTDB taxonomy): Bacteria > Actinomycetota > Actinomycetes > Propionibacteriales > Propionibacteriaceae > JADJVZ01. The sequence goes on along the minus strand of JADJVZ010000013.1, from coordinate 166,299 downwards.
TCAACGTCACGCGTAACCCTGCGGTCAGCTGGCGGTTCGACGGCCCCCGACAATCCTGGACGCGAGAGCGGCTAATCCGTGGCGGGTCCGATTGCTGCGCTGGCGAGGGCGATCAGGGCGATGGTGCCGAGGAGGAGCGCCATGAGGGTGGCGAGGAGGGGGAGTCGTCCGTCGTGGTGGGGGGTGCGGCCGGATTTCAGGGTGTGGTGGGTCTGTCGGTAGCGGCGGTGGTTGAGGAAGAGCAGGGAGATTGCTCCGAGGACGGGGAGGGCGCCGAGGGCGACGCTCCAGGGTCCGAGGGTTGTCCAGGTGAATCGGGGAAGGGCGAACCCGAGGCCCAGGATGGTGAGGGCGGTGCGTTGCCAGGCCAGGGCGGTGCGTTCGGGTTGGAGGCCTGCATCCCACACGTCGTCGGTTTCGGGCATCTACTTCACGACCAGGGCGGCGAGCACGCAGAGCCCTGCGAGGGCAACGACCACGGGTAGCACGGTGAGCATGGGGGTGAAGGGCAACGGGTGTTGTTCCCGGAGGGCTCGTTCGACGCGGGCCCACCCGAACCAGGCCTGGAGGGGGCAGGCGATGCCGGCGGCGATGAGGAGCACGGACGCGATCAGGCGGAGAGTGGGGTTGAGGCCCAGGGCAAGGGATTCCAGGGCGACCCCCACGGAGATGAGGGCGAGGCCGGCGCTGATCCAGGCGAGGAAGGTGCGTTCGTTGGCGAGGGTGAAGCGTGCGTCGGGTTCGGTGCCGTGGCTGTAGACACTGTGTGGGAATCGTTGGTCCATCGGTGTTACCTCGAACTCTCAGTCATGATGTCGGCGGGTGGCCGCCCTGCACGGATGAGCGACGCCATCGCCTCGATCGTGGGCTGGGCGTGGGTGAAGAACGTGAGGTACCCCTCACAGAGCCAGTTCAGCCCAGGCTCGCCGGTCGCAGTCGATTTGAATCGGTCTTTGGGACAGCCGCCATTGCAGGCCCAACGGACTGGGCAGCGGAGGCACTGATGAGGCAGCGTCGCCAACTTATCCCGACCGAACTGACGCTGCTGGGGAGAGTCGAGAAGCGCACCGAAACCGTGGGAGGCAATGTTTCCCAGCCGGTAGTCGGGCTCGACAAAGTGGTCACAGGAGTAGACGTCACCGTTGTGTTCCATGGCGATGGCGGTCCCGCACTCGGGGGCGTGAACGCACAGCGAGTACTGCCCGAAGGCGGCTCCCAGCATCACGTCGAAATGCTGGACGAACGTCGTCCCGACGTCGCGGGCCAGCCATTCATCGAAGATGGTCACCAGGAAGTCGCCCCAGGCCTCGGGTTGCACTGAGCGCGAAGTCACGTGGCTGCCAACCTGGCGGTAGAGGACGAACTGCCCTGCCGCATCGCGGTAGCCCCGCTCTGCGTCCGCTTCCCGGCCTGACTCAACCCGTTCCACGATCGGGATGAACTGCACGTAGCGCGCCCCGAGGTCGTCCCTGAAATGTCGATACACCTCGAGCGGATGCTCGACGTTGGCCGCGTTGACGGTGCACAAGATGTTCGTTTCGACGCCATGTCGGGCCAACACCTGCCAACCCTGAAACACCGAGTCGTAAGTGCCGCGGCCGGCCTTGTTCACGCGATACACATCGTGAAGGGCCGGAGGGCCGTCCAACGACAACCCCACAAGGAAAGCTTCCTGCGCGAGGAACTCCCCCCAGGCGTCATCAAGAAGGGTGCCGTTCGTCTGAATCGTGTGCTGGACGCGCTGACCCGGACGACGGTATTCGTTCGTCAACCGAACCGCTTCGCGAAAGAAGTCCAACCCTCGCAGGGTTGGTTCGCCTCCCTGCCAGCCGAGCGTGAGATCCCCGTCCGGCTGCGCTTCGAGGTACGAACGGACGAACTGGCGAAGCACCTCACCGTCCATGCGCTGCGTTCCGCCCCACAAGACTTCCTTGGAGAGGAAGAAGCAGTAGGAACAATCGAGGTTGCAGGCGGCTCCGGTCGGCTTCACAAGCAACGAGAACGGGGCTCCGCGATGCCGGGTCGCAGGGTTCACGAGCGAGACACCTTCCTTAGTCGCGGGCTGTGCAGCGCACAGTTGCCGTCACAAGCGTGGCATCTCGATGCGCGCTGAGCCCAGACTCCCTGTGCCATGACGACCACTCTTCCATGAAGGCGCACGGCTCGCGGCGGGCGATTGCCCGCCGCGAGCGAAGACTCATCACGTGATGCCCATGCGGGTCGGGACCGCCCTGTAGACATCGCTCAGAATCGTCCCTCCACGGACGTTATCTCGCACCCCGGGCGTCATCCCTGGGGCTGGGGCGACGGCCCGGCGCTGACGTAGTCGTCCGGGTTCTTTGAGCCCGCGTTGATCGCCTCGACACGATCAACGCGCCATCCGGGTTCGATGGGGATTGGTCCTCCGAGGAGTGGGTCGTGGGTGCGTTCCATGTGGTCGCGAAGGAGGTTGCGCATGTGGTCGGCGATGGCGGCGTGTGCGTCGCTGTGGATGAGGTTGTTGCGTTCAGCGGGGTCGTAGTAGGTGTCGAAGAGCTGCTCGGCGTCTTTGGGGAGGGTCGCGAAGTCGCGCTCGAGGTAGAAGGTTTTCAGCGGTGACCGGTCGATGTTCGACAGGTTGTACCGCTGGTGGGTGTCGTCGTAGTAGCGGATGTATTTCCAGCGGTCGGTGCGGACCGAACGTGCTGGCTCGTAGGAGGTGTGGAAGTTCATTTCTGCGAACACGGCGTCGTCGCCGGCGTAGTGGCCGTGGGTGAACAGGTCGGCGAAGCTGACGCCGGTGATGTGGTCGGGGGTGGGGAAGCCGAGGAGGTCGCAGAGGGTGGGGAACACGTCGACGTGGGAGATCAGCCCGTCGTAGGGGCCGGTGTAGGTGGCGCCGGGGACCTGCATGGCGAGCATGACGCCGGTGCCGGCGTCGTAGAGGGTGGATTTGCCGAAGGGGAAGGGGGCGCCGTGGTCGGTGGTGAGGATCACGATGGTGTCGTCAGCCAGGCCGGCGCTGTCGAGGGCGCTGATGACGCGTCCGATGTTGTCGTCGGCGAACTTGGCGCTGGTGAGGTAGCGGGCGAAGTCGTCGCGTGATTCGGGCAGGTTGAGGATGGTGGGGGGCGGGACGCTGGCGTCCACGTCGATGTCGAGGGCGATGGTTTTGGGGAAGGCCCGGTGGGTGGAATGGAGCCCGTAGGAGGCGAAGAAGGGCTCGTTCGGGTCGTGGTTCAGCAGCCAGGTGCATAACGCGTCGGCGTTGGCGCCATCCCAATAGACCAGGTCAGCTTCCTCGTAACGATGCGTGTCGCCGGTCAGTTGAACCTGATAACCCAAGGGTTCGGCATCGACCGCGTGATCCATGTAGTTGCCGGCCTCGTGTTGGACGCCACTCAACACGGTCACGAACCCGTGGGAGGCCAGGAAGCGCGCGAGGTGCTTGTCGGTGTCGAAGTCGAAGCCACGGTGTGCGAGGCCCAGCATTCCGACCTCATGGGGGAAGCATCCCGTGAGTAGGGCCGCGCGGCTCGGCGAGCAGGTGGGTGCGGCGGAGTACGCCCTTTGGAAACTCACGCCCCGCTTGAAGAATGCATCGATGTGGGGGGTCGGAGTCCGATAGCCGTACGGCCCCATGATCCTTCCGCTGTCATGAGTGTGGATGTAAAGAACATTCGTCACGCGCGTACCTCCGCATAGGTTGCGGTCATACTCCAAGGCTCGCTACCGCACAACAAGGACGCTAAGCCACGACACGGTGGACGGCAACACATCAGGATCGCGGGTTATTGAGAGACGGCGCGGCGCCGCTCATGATGGTGTTGATTTACACGGCAGGGTGACGTGCAAATCAACACCATGATTTCGGGTCACCTGGCTACGCACATGCGGGGGACCACCGAGGCAGACGCCACGCCGTGGCCAGGGCAGCCGCCGCCACGAGGAGCCCATGAGCCACTCGGCCACCGGGCGGGAGGAAGAACACCGGGAAATAGGCCGTGAGCCCGACCGCGAGAGACCAGCTGGCGACCCGCTGGGCCCGATCGCTCACGTCTCGGCTGAGCGCGACAGCGAGCTGGATTCCGAGTGCCGCGAGCGCCGCCCACCCGATGACGAAGGCGACCGCCTGAATCGCGCCCCAGCGGATGGACTCCGCCACGTCGGCGGCGTTCCCCGCGCCCACCGTCGCGAGGGCGTGGAGCCCGAAGGCTTCGGCTCCGTAGTAGGGGAGTAGGAGGCCCACGCTGGCCCAGGCCAGAGGCCTGAGTCCCGGTGTCGGGTGCACCACAGCGATCCGCTGAGCAGCGGCCGCGAGAAGGACGAAGCCCAGCATCGCCATGGCGTGGCTCACGGGCCAACTCGTGGCGGCCCAGGCGTCGGGAGAGTCGCCTTGTGCCCACGGGCGAGCAATCACGTAAAGGGCAAGGCAAAGACCGGCGGCGGAGAGCAGGGCAGAGGTAGTGCGCATCAGGGACTCCAATCAGAGAGCGATGCTCTCGGAAGTAACAGAATGCAACGGCCTGGATTCAAATGCAAGAGCAATGCTCTCTGTTTGGTGCACTGCTCCGGCGTGCCGAGACCCGATGATTCCGGGACCAGGAACACCAAGGACTGAGGCTCGCTCAGGGTTCTTGGGAGAACACGAGCATCGTGTAGGGACCCAGCGCCATGCCGCCGGAGGCCGGCATCCCGTCGCGGCCGGGGGTGATGGCATGGATGTTGGTCGTCCAGACGTCGGTGAAGGCGGGGCTGTAGTCGTTGGCGTCGGAGTTGAACCTCAGCACCCATTCGCCGGCGTTCGGCAAGCCGATCCAGTAATCGAAGAGGTGTTTGTCGGAAAGGTTGGCCACCACCACCACATCGTCGCCAGCACCGCCGTCCATCCAGCGGTGGTAGGCAATAACTTTGGCGGTGTCGTCCGCCGTGATGATCTGCACATTGCCGCCCGTGAGCCCAGCGGTGACGCCACCGAGGTTTCGGCGGAGGCCGATCAGGTCGCGGTAAAGCCGGACGATTCCCTTGAACTCGGAATCTTGCGCCCAATCGAGGGGCACGTTGTCACGGAACCAGCCGCCCTCGAGAAACTCCTGGCCCTGGAACAACATCGGAATGCCGGGGGTCGTGAACACGAACCCCGCCCCCAAGGTTGACCGTTTCTGCGCGAAGTACCCCTCGGGGTCGCCGGGGTCCACCTCTTGCGGCACCCGCGCCTTGCCGTTGGCTACCTCGTCGTGGCTTTCGGTGTAGATGACCCGGGCGAAGGGATCGCCGTAGCTGTACGTGATCGCCGCGGCGACGGCCCCCATCGAACGGTCGGCGTCGTTGGCGTCGATCACGGCCGCCCGGATCGGATGCACGAATTGGGCGTCCCATTGCGCCGAGAACCCGGCCCCGTCGGGGCGGGTGATGGCCGCGAAACTGTGCAGGTCCTCGGCGATGGTGATGGCCCGGGGAAACTCGCCCTTGACTAGGCTGTTGAGCTCCTTCATGAGTGACCAGCCGTCGGGCAGATCGTCGCTGAAGCCGGTGACCGTCCGGATGTACGGGGTCATGTCGAGGCGCAGGCCGTCCAGGTGGTAATGCCGCATCCAGGCCAGCGCGTTGTCGTGGATGAACGTCCGCACCTGCTCGCGCCCGTAGTCAGGCCGGGTATCCCCCCAGGGGGTCGTCGAGCGCCAGTCGTTGTAGAAGTAGATGCCGCCCTTACCGTCTTGCGACCAGCCGTCGAACTGCCACAGATTCAGATCCGAGGGGCCGAAGTGGTTGTAGACCACGTCGAGAATCACGCCGATGCCCCGTTGGTGCGCCTCGCGGACGAAGCTCTTCAACGCGTCCGGGCCCCCGTAGGCGCTCTCCACCGCGAAGATGTGCGCCGGGTTGTAGCCCCACGAGTAGTCCCCGGCGAACTCGGCCACGGGCATGATCTGGATCATGTTCACCGCGAGGGCCGCGAGGTGGTCGAACTTGCCGCGGGCCTCCCACAGGTTCCCGACGGTGCCGCCCGACGCCGCGAACGACCCGATGTGCAGTTCGTAGATGATCGCCTCGTTCATCAGCGGCGGGACGAAGGCGTCCCCCTGCCAGTCGAACGTCGCGTGGTCGTACAGGACGCCGTTGCCCACCGAGTTCGTCACCTGGCTGGCGTACGGATCAACGCGCTCCAACGCCGTGTCGCCGTGGGTCAGCACGAATCGGTACTGCGCGCCCGCGCCCACCCCGGGGACGAACCCCGTCCACACTTCGCCGTCCTGCGAGAGCGGGTGCGCCGCACGGTCCCAGCCGTTCCAATCGCCGATGACGTGCACCGAGTCGGCGTGGGGCGCCCACAGCCGGAAGCCCGTGCCCGCGGGCGTGATCGTGGCCCCCATGGCGCTCGGATCAGTCATCATGGCCTCCTTCGTCGACGGCACAATCTTTCCAGGTAGCGGCCACTCTCACCTCGCTGGATATCCTCCCCAGGTGACCGCGACCCGCTTCTTCATCGCCCGCCACGGCGACACCGACTTCGGTGTGCACGGGCTGATGACCGATGAGGGCGGCGTCCTCACCGACAAGGGCGTCATGCAGGTGGCGGCGATGGTCCAGGGCATGGTGGACGATCCGCTGATCCGCATCGAGGCCGTCTACTCCTCGATGCTCGAGCGTGCGATTGAATCCGGTGAGGTGGCTGGACGCATCCTCGGCCTGCCCAACATCCCCGTGGACGGCCTCGAGGAATACGCCGTGGGCGACTTCATCGGACGTCCGTACGCGGACCCCGAAGTGGCCGCTGTCCTGGCGGCGTGGCTGGACGGCGACCTGGACGCAAGCTGTCCCGAGGCCGAGGACGGCCACGCCCTCATCGCCCGCATGACCACCGCCTTGGAGCAGATCGCCGCCGCGCACCCCGGCGGGCAGGTGCTCGTCTTCAGCCACGGCGGGGTGATGTCGCTGGTGTTGCCGCGGTTGTCCTACGTGCGTCCGGAGTTGGTCGCGGCGCACTGGCTGCCCAATGCGGTCCCGGCCGTTCTCGACCTGGTCGAGAGGGTCTGGTACCTCGACACGTGGCCCGGATCGACATCCAAAGCCGTCATCTGACCGTCCGTCCCGCCCACGATCGACGCGGGGCCTTGCCTGACACCCCTCCGGCCTACGCTGAGGCGGTGAGCATGCTGGAGCGAGGATTGGCCGCGGTGGCGGGTCGGACCATCGTCGTGACCGGAGCCTCCAGCGGGATCGGACGCGCGGTTGCCCTCGCCCTAGCCCCAGCGGCCGGACGGATTGTGTGCCTGGCGCGGCGGACGGACCTCCTGTCGGAGGTGGCCGCCGAGATCACGGCCCGGGGTGGCACCCCCGAGGTAGTGACGCTGGACCTCCGCGACACGGCTGCGGCTACCGCCACCGGATACGACCTCGCCGACGCTGAGGTGCTGATCGCGAACGCGGGCCATTCGATCCGACGGGGGGTGCTCGAGTACGCCGACCGGTTTGACACCCTCAGCCGTTCCACCGGGGTGAACTTTCTGGGATCGGTCGCGTTGGCGCTGCCCATCCTGGCGGGCATGGCGTCCCGTGGCAACGGACATGTGATCGGAGTGACCTCAGTGAATGCGACGCTTCCCGCGCCGGGGTGGAGCGCCTACTGCTCGTCCAAGGCCGCCTTCGACTCCTGGCTGCGGGCCATCGGACCCGAGCTAGCGCCCGCGAACGTGGCGGCGACGGCCGTCCGGTTCCCCCTGGTGGACACTCCCATGGTGCGACCCACCTACGGTGCTCGTCCGCGTGGCGCCATGAGCGTGGATGCCGCCAGCGCATGGATCCTGCGGGCGCTGGCCACTCGTCCGGCGGTGGTGGAGCCGTGGTGGGTTCGCCCGGCGGAGGCGCTCACGGCGCTGGCGCCAGGCACCTCGGCGCGGCTCATCGGCCGTGGCTCGATGAGGCGGCACTGATGGCAGGCACACGGGGCTCGTGGGTCCCAGCGCTGGGCGGGGTCTGGACGCTGATCAAAGCCCTGCCGCGCGGCTGGTGGGGGGTGGCTCGGAATCTCGACGGGCAGACGCCGCTGTCGCTGCTGCGGTTGCGGGCGGACGAACACGGTGAGCGCGCGGCCTTGATCGATGCGGAGGGCACCTGGACGTACGCCGAGCTCGCGGCGGCGGTCGCGGAAGCCGCCCAGGATCTTGGCCGCGTGCGCACCGTGATCATTGCGAGCAGTTCGCGCTCTCGCGTGCTCGTCGGGATGCTGGCAGCGATCACCGCGGGTTGCCGCACCATCGTCATGTCGCGCCGGGCGGGCAGCCACGCGGTCGACACCCTGATCGCGTCGCAACCCGGAGCGGCGGCGATCGGTGATGGCCCGGAGCTGGTCGAGGCTCCCCCGCACCAGGACCAAGACCGCCGGGAAGGCGGCAGATCGGCGACCGCGTACGAAGCGCTGCGCATCCCCACCCTGATTTTCGCTACCTCGGGTACCACGGGCACACCCAAGCTCATCGACGCCGACCCCGGTGGCGGGCCGCAACTGTTCTCCCTTCTCGGACGCCTATCCCTGCCGCGGTCTCCCGTGGTGTGCTGCCTGGCGCCGCTTGATCACGGCCACGGTGGCGCTGTCGCGCTGGTGACGCTTGCCCTCGGGGGCACGGTGGTCACCGATCCTTCTCAGGTTGCGCAGGTCGATCTCCTCACAGGGGTCCCCGTGCAGTTGCTGGAACTGGCACGGGCGCAGCGCCGTCCGATTCCGGGGCGCCCGCGGTTGCGGGCGAAGGTCGTGCTGTCGGGGTCGGACCGCTTGACGGACGCCGAAGCCGACGAGTTAGCCGATGTCTTCACGGCCCACGTCTTCAATGCCTATGGTGCGACCGAGGTCGCCACGGTGTGCTTGTCGGACGCGCAGGATCGTCGCCGGGCGCCTGGCACGGTCGGACGTCCGCTTGCGGGGGTGCGCATCGAGGCCGTGGACGATGAGGGGCGCCCGGTTGGGAGCGGGGTGACGGGACGTCTTCGGATCACGGTCGGTAGCCAGCGTGAAGGTCGCACCTTCGAGGGGGATGCTGGTTTCGTGGACGCGCACGGGTACGTCCACGTCGTCGGCCGCGCCGACGGCGTGCGCGTGAGCGGCGGCGAGAACACCTCGCCGGCGGCGGTTGAGGCGTGGTTGACTGCGCTACCCGGAGTGCGGGAAGTCCGGCTGGTCGAGGTGCCGGACGTCCGCTTTGGGCACCGGCTGATCGCCAAGCTCTACCTCGACCCGGGGGTTCACCTGGACGGCCAGGCACTCCGTGAGCGGCTGGCCGAGGAATTGGGTCCGGCGAACGTCCCGGCGCGCATCGACCTATATTGACCCCATGGGAGTCTCGGACATGCGCAAGAGCTATGAGCGGGGTGCGCTCGATGAGGGTTCGGCCGCGACCGAACCGTGGCAGCAGTTGCGTGCCTGGTTCGATGAGGCCGTGGCGGCGAAGGTGCCCGAACCGAACGCGATGACGCTGGCGACGGTGGGGGCGGATGGTCGTCCGTCCACGCGCGTGGTCTTGATGAAGGGATTCGACACCAAGGGGATCGTATTCTTCACCAACTACGACTCCCGCAAGGCTCGCGAGCTGGCGACGCATCCGCACGCGGCCCTGCAATTCCATTGGGTGGAGCTGGAGCGGGTTGTCCGCATCGAGGGCAAGGTGGCGAAAACGTCCGCCGACGAGTCGGACGCCTACTACCGCACCCGCCCCCTGGACTCGCGCCTCGGCGCGTGGGCCTCCCCCCAATCCCAGGTGATCGCCAACCGGGCGGTGCTCGTGGCGAACGCGGCGAAGGTCGCCGCCCAGCACGGGCTCAACCCCCCGCGTCCCGAAAACTGGGGCGGCTATCGCCTCGTGCCCGACTCGTTCGAGTTCTGGCAGGGCCGCCCGTCTCGTCTGCACGACCGCCTGCGGCACCGCATCGTGGACGGCCGTTGGATGCGCGAGCGCCTCGCGCCCTGATGGCCCCGACCGGTGGTTAGCATCAGTCGATGACCACCCCCATGAGCACCCTCGCGACGGACGCCGCCGACCAGCTGGCGCCGCTTGCCGCCATGCTCGCGGGCAGCACCGATGAGGCGGAGGGGCTCCTGAGCGAGGCCTTGGTGCTGGTCGGGAGCGACCCTCGGACGCTCACGGAGGAGTCGGCGTCGTTGGAGGACGTGCGTCGAGCGATGGTCCGACTGTCGCTCGATCCGACGAGGAGCCCGGCAGGGGAGGCCCTCGTCCGCGTGGATGGCGGCGACGTTCTGCACACCCCCACCAAAGATCCCCAGGTGCTCCGGCGCCTTGCCGCCTTAGACGCCGACGTGCGGACGCTCGTGGCCTTGGTTGTCCACGCCGAGGTGCCGCGTGCCGCTCTTCCCGCGGAGACCGGGCTGCCTCCTATCGCCACCCAGGTGACCCTCAAGCGCGGGCTCGCGGCCCTGGGGGCCGACACCCCGGAGGGGGAATGGGGGCTGCGGCGCCAGTTGGCGGAGGTCCGAGTGCGGGTGAACGCCGCCGACCTCGCCGAGAGCGTCGAGGGCGCCCGGAGGCACCGTGGCTGGGCCCGGCTCGGTGTCTTGGTTGGCCTTTCGGCGCTGGTCCTCGTCCTCCTTGCGACGCTGACGGCCGGTTCCTGGCGTCCGCAGGAGGCCGGGGTGACGACGCCCGTGGGCACGTCCGCCTCTCCCCGTCCCTCGATCACCGGACCGACCGCACCCGCTCTGCCCTCTCTGGTCGGCGCCATTGACGTCGGGGCCCAGGTTCCCGCCGCGTTCGCCAACGTGGACGGGTCGATGCAATGCATGCTGGGGCCGACGGAGGTGCTGTGCCGCCTTCCCCCCGGGGTCGATCAGTCCTACCGCGAGTCGTTGGAAGGCACCTGCGCCAACTGGGGAGGAGTCGACGGATCGACCGGCCTGCTGCTCCGGCGATCCACGGTCGCCGTGTGGTGCTCGTGGAACGGCTTCCAACTTGGCCCCGGGCGGGTTTCGGACGACTGGGCGAAGGGACGCGGTTACCGGACGGTCACCGATGGCGTGGCCTCGTGGCCGCTGTTGCCCAAGGGGAGCGTGATCCTGGCTAACGAGATCGCGTGTCAGGTCGAGGTCTTGGGGGTGCTGTGTTGGCACGTTCCCACCGGCACCTCGATGTTGGTGTCGCGCGCTCCGGCCGAGATCCAGCCCGCGTCCGCCCTGGGCGATGCCGGTGTCCCGCTCGACGTGGCAGCCCCGGTCGATAGCGGCGGCGTCGGTGACGTTCGAATCGGGATGACGCTGAAGGACGCACAAGCGAAGGGCCTGGTTCTCGCCCACCCGGATGGCTGCAACAACTGGGCCTCGTGGCCGGTGCTCGGCAAGGTCGGCATGACCCAGGCGGACTGGAGCTCCGGCACGCTCTTGTCCCTCACCGCCCACTTCATCTGGACCATCCCCGAGGGCATCACCCCCACGTCCACGGAGGCCGACCTCAAGCGCGCCTTTGGCGCGCGATTAGAGAAGGTGTCTCCTTCGGACCCCCGCCTGAAGGATCTCCCCAGACTGTCGAATTACGAGCCCACGGTCTGGATCGTCCGCAACGGGACCACGTTCTATGGCTTCGTCCGACAGGTGCCCGATGGCGACCCCACCGTCCAGGAGGTCATGTCGCTGACCGTCGGCACCATCACCGCTCAGGGCGAGTTCTTGTTCACCGCCTGCGGCTGAGGTGCGCTGGATCAGGCCAGGGTGGTGTCCGGCTCGATGGGGGTGCCGGTGTGGAAGCGGCATTTCCAGCCCAGGGGGGTCCGGAACCACAGCGACGCCCGTCGCGTGAGGCGTCCGTCCTGATTGAGGTCATAGCTGAGCAAGAACAGGTCCTTGTCGAGGGGCTGCACCTGAAAGTCGGAGGGGGCGAAAGGGGCCGGTGTGCCCGCCCAGTTGCGCTCCTGCAGCACGTCGAGCACGTAATCCCGCGAGTAGCGGCGCCCCGAGGCGCCGATCTCCCAGAAGTCTCTCGTGACCAGGCGGGACAGATCCGCCCGCGCCCACCCCGGCGCCGGACGATGCAAGGTGGCTTCCAACCCGGCCAGTTCGTCCCGGATCCCGGTCAGCTCGGACGGGGTCACACGCTCTGGCTCTTGCCTACTCACGGGGGACATCTTTGCACTTGCTCGCCTGTGCTTCGGCACGGGTTCGGGCGGCGCGCTCGATCAATCGTCAGGGGCACCTTCGCTGGCTACTGCGGACCCGTGACCCCGAACATCGCGCCCTGCGGATCGGCCGCGATGACGATGAACGCGCCGCCGGGAACCTCTGCCGGGCCATGCATGACGGTGCCGCCGCCAGCGATGATCCGCTCCGCGGTCGCGGCAACGCTGTCGACGGTGAAGTACGACGTCCAGGACGCTGCCATTCCAGGCATGGGACGCATCATGCCGCCGACATCGGTGCCCTTCGCCTGGAATAGCTGGTAGACGCCGTCGCTGCCCATGTCCATGGTGACGCCCTTCGTCCAGCCGACGAGGTTCGCGTAGAAGTCGAAGGCGGCCTCGGGCTCAGGGGCTGACAGCTCGTGCCAGGCGCCGTGTCCGGTGAGGGCTGGGGCGTAGGCGCCCACGCTCGGAGCCTCGCCGTTCATCGGGGCTGGGCAGAGCAGCGCGAAGGCGGCGCCCTGCGGATCGAGGCAGACGGCAAAGCGTCCGGTGCCGGGGATGTCGGCAGGCTCCTGCACCACGGTGCCGCCCGTCGCGGCGACGGTTGCGGCGGACGCGTCACAGTCGGCCACCTCAAGGTAGAACCGCCAGGCCGCGGGGGCGCTCGGGTCGTAGCTCGCCATGCCGCCCACGCCGAACCCATCCGAGGCGGAGATGATGCGGTAATCCAGGCCGGGCATGCCCGCTGAAGCGATCGTCCAACCGAGCGCCGCCGAGTAGAAGGCGTCCGCGGCGTCCAACGCGGTCGTGCCCAACTCGTACCAGCACGGGAATCCGGAGGTGGTGGCGGTGTAGCTCATGGGAGATCTCCTGTCCGAGGCCTCGCTCCATGCTGCCTCGCCCCTTGACGATAGGGGCAGACAGGTGGCGTGACAACGACAGGGGCCGATCCCCCTCGCGGAGGGGGATCGGCCCCTGTCAATGGTGGGACTAAGCGGACGAACTCTCGCGCAACGAGGTTGGCCGCTCCTCGTTACGAATACCAGCCTGCCACGTCCGCAATCAGTGCGATGGTGCCGGCCGACCCGTTGTGGAACGCGACCTTTCCGTCAGGTCCGATGGCCACCATCACGAGGTTGGGAACCGTGGACCCCGCCGTAAAGTTCACGTTCGAGGCGTTCGGAGCCACGCTCCCCGACGGGTAGACGGTGACATAGCCATCACGGCTGGGACCCGTCACCGTCACGTTCAGCACCACGGCCGACGCACCCGTGGGAACACCGCCGGCAATAGTCAGGCTGATGTCGCCTCCGGCTGGGACCGTGCCCGCAGAGCCCACCCCAGTGCCATCGCGGGTGTCGAGCACCCGAACCGGTGACATGGCCGTGAGGCCGCCCAGCGCGACCGGGCTGCCATCGATGACATAGCCCGCCACGTCCGCGATGATCTGGACGGTGCCGGTGCCACCATTCCGCAATACCACCGAGCCATCAGCCCCGATCTTTGCCAGGACCAGGTTGGGAATCGTCTGCCCGGCCGAGAAGTTCAGGTTCGACGTGACGGGTGCCGTCCCTCCCTTCGGAAACACGGTGATATGGCCAGCGGTGGTGGGTGCCGTGACAGTGACGTTGAGCAGCACGGCGGAGGCGCCGCTGGCCGGCACTCCGCCCAGCCCCGCGACCTTCAGCACCACATCAGCGCCGCCCGCGACCGCGCCCGCGCTCGAAACGCCAGTGCCGTCACGGGTGTCCAATAAGCGGAAGGGGGTCAGGCCCACCACAGCGCCGGGGGCAACCGGCGTGCCGCCCACGTAGTACCCGGTCACGTCCGCGATGAGGTGGATCGTCCCGGAGGAACCGTTGTGAAGGACGACTGAGCCATCCGACCCGAGCCTGACCACGACCAGGTTCGCGACCGTGGCCCCCGCCACGAAGTTGAGGTTGGAGGCCAATGGGGCAGCCACACCGGACGGGTACGCCGTCACGACGCCGGCCGCCGTCGGAGCAGTCACGGTCACATTGAGTGACACGCCACCGACGCCAGTGGCCGGGATCGGGCCACGTCCGGCGATGCGCAAGACGACATCAGCACCCGCCGGGACGACGCCGGTGTAGCCGTTATCGACTCGCGTATCCAACAACCGCACAGGATCCGTGGCCACGAACGTGCCCGCCACGGGCGACGTGCCCGAGGAGACGTAACCATTGACGTCGACGAAGACCTGGATTGTTGCCGATCCACCGTTGTGCAGGACGATCGAGCCGTCAGCGCCCAACTTGGTGATCGCCATGTTCGTGGCCGTGACCCCGGCGACGAAGTTCACGTTCGACGCCATCGGGGCGCTGCCGCCCTTGGGGTAGGCCGTGACGAAACCAGCATTGGTCGCACCCGTGACCGTGAGGCTGTACGACACCGCCGAGACGCCCGAGGTGGGAATGCCGCCGACACCGGTCAGCTTGAGAACCACATCGCCCCCAGCGGGGACAGCGGCAGCTGCCACGCCGGTTCCGTCGCGGGTGTCCAAGACGCGCGCCGACGGCAAGGGGATGACCCCTCCGGCTGCGATGGGATCTCCGGCGACAACATAGCCGGCGACGTCAGCCACCACGTGAGTGGTGCCGGTCGAGCTATTGGCCAAGGTGACGTGTCCGTTAGCGCCGACCTTCACCATGACCAGGTTTGCCACCGTCTGACCGGCAGCGAAACTGAGGTTCGAGGCGTCGTTTGCAGTGCCGCCGGCCGCGGCGGCAGAGATGTGCCCTTCGCTGGACGGCTGCGTGACGGTCATGTTCAACATCACCGCAGAGACACCCGTGGCGGGCACGCCGCCGTGACCTGTCACCGCCAGGTCGACGGTGCCACTCGCGGCCACAATTCCGGCGGTGGCGCCCGTGCCATCACGGGTGTCAAGGATGCGCGAAGGCGTCAACGCCAGCAGGGCCCCCGGCGTGGTTGCCGTTGCGGTGAGCTCATAGCCAGCAACATCGGCGATGAGGTGAATGGTGCCGTTGGAGCCGTTGCGCAGCACGATCGACCCATCGGGGCCCGGCTTTGCCAGCACGAGATTGGCGATGGTCTGACCGGCGGCGTAGTTGAGGTTCGACGCCAACGGTGCAGCCGACCCCGACGGGAAGACAGTGACAACACCGGGCTGGCTGGCCCCTGTCACCGTGAGATTGAGCACGACCGCACCCACTCCAGCGCTGGGGACGGTGCCGCGTCCAGTCACCTTCAACACGACCTCCTTACCCGCGGCGATGGCGCCGCTGGCCCCGTTACCGACGCGGGTGTCGAGGATGCGCACCGGATCCACCGGGTGGTAAAGGCCGCGTGGATCGTCAACGGACAACGTGTTCAGCACGCTGACGTGGGTCGTGGCGCTCGCCGCTGGTGAGGCCAACGTCGCGGTCACATCGTGCTCGCCAGCCCATGGCATGGTCGTGGTGAGCGTGGCGACCCCCGTGCCATCGGTGGTCGCCGACCCCAGCGTGACGCCCGTGCTGGTCGTGAAGGTCACGGCGACGCCAGGCGCAGCTGGCCAGGTCTTGGCGGTCAATGTGACCTGATCGGTCGTCGACACCTGATGGGAGGAAGCCGTCAGGATGAGCCCCACGGTGCCCTTCTTCACAAGCCGAACCTGCAAGGCCTCCACGGACAGCGATTGGCCGGTGGTTCCGGCCGTGCTTCCCGCCGTGACCCAACCCTGCCAACCTTTGCTGATCACGTTGGCCCGGTACTGGACGTCAAAGTAGTTGGCGAGATCACCGCTCAGCTTCAGCTGGACGGCTTCGATGGCGTTGCCACCCTCGGTGCCGATCTGTGGCCAACTCGTCCAGGGAGTGACGCCCGTATGGCCGGCCGCCCGATAGCCCGTCCAACCCGTGCCGACGAACGACACGTTGGCCGTGAGTTCACCGGCCATCGGGCTCACCAGGTTCAACCGCAACGCGGTGAGTGGCATCGACACTCCCGGCATGCCGATGAACTGGGACGTTTCGACCGTGGCCTCTTGGCTGCTGCCCGTGAGGTTGCCCGCCGTGTCATTTTTGGTGATCGGATTCCAGCCATTCCCCCGCACGAAGCCCCCCGCTTGAAGCAGCGGGAAGTCGGCGCCGTTGGTGCTGTCCAGGTAGGCCTTTCGGCTTGTGACGTAGCTGCGCAAGGACGAAATCTCGCCGGCCCAACTAGACGCAAACGTCCGGGTCGGGGCGATGTAGGAGGTCTGACCCAGCACCGACCACCGAGCGAAGTTGGCGGCAGCAGACTGGGTGAGGCGGGCCTGCAGGGTATTCATCAGGGGCGAAAGTTGGGCCAGCGCGCCCGTGACCTTGGCGCTGTAAAGCGTGTTGGCTTGGGCTGCGAACTCCTGGTTGCGATACAGCAGGGCGTACCACGGGTTGATGACCTTGTGAGTGTCGCCGTAGCGGTAGAACATCGCGTTGCGGGCGTAGTCCGCGGCCGCGACCCCACCTCGTTGCTCCGCGGAGGACGGGAAGTTTCCGAGCGTCATGTCGAAGTCCCAGATAGGACCGGCGTGAATCTTGTTGTCGGTGGCCGGGTCGATCCAGAAGTAGACGCTGCTCTTGGGGAGGTCGAAGTTCTCCGCCACTTCTTCAACCCAGTAGACCTTGAGGAAAGAGTCGACATCGATGATGGCGCTGATGGCTGCCCAGTCGGTCTTCCCTGTGGCCATTGAAGGTGTGGTCAAGAGCGTGTCCAGTTGAGAGAACTTCGCTTTGGCGGCTTCCCATCCGGCGCTGACGTCGGTAGTGAGCGGTAACGGGGAACCACCAGGCACCAGATCAGGGACGCCACCAGAGCCCGCGGCGTCCTTCAGCACGATGTGGCTGCCCGACGGGACGGTGGCGCTGTAGGCCTCTTCGTCGTAGTGGTTGTTGTCCATTTCGATCATGACCTGCTGGTTCGACGTCTTCGTCAACCGTCCGTCACCGATCTCGGCCTTTTCGGTCACCATGTAGTTGCCGCGATACGCGCCGTTGATGAACAGGTCCACGTAGGAGTAGTCGGGGGAGTTGTCCAAACCGATGGCCTTGCCCAAGGAAAGAGCGACCGCGTTGCGCATCAACGTGGGATCGGTGTGGTTCGCCAGCAACACCCACTTCTTCGCCTTCGTCATACCCAAAACGGACGTCTTTGCGGCGAACTTGATCTGGTAAGCCTTCTTAGGCAGCGCCCATGTGGAGTTGCCCCGGCCGTGAATCTCACTGGCCTCAAGCCCCGCCGACGACAAGTTGTTCGCTGAGTTGGTGGGATCGGTGAGGTTGATCGCCGCCGGGATCGTGTTCTCCTTGTTCGCGTCAAGGTAAGTCTGCGTGTTGTGCGTGCCGTCGAGGTCCTCGAGCGTCACGCACAGGGCGGGCATGTCGGAGACCTTCGTTTGGCACGAAGCAGGGGCCACCGGGGGCGTCCAGACGGAAGGGACCACCGCGGCGGGGGTCGCCGCGGAAGCCAGCGACGCTCCGATCATGGTGAGGGTTAATGCCGACACAAGCGTTGAGACGACAAGTCGAACCGGTTTCATGGGGGTCCCCTTCTTGGCGACGCGCCCGATTCGCGCGTCGCACCTACCCGCCACACGGTAAACGGACGCTCAGACAATCCGGATTCGTTTCAGGAATGAGCACGCAAAGACGTGTGATCCACTGGATATTCTTAGCCAACGTTCAGCGAATGAAGATCCGCCTGTGTTCGCCCTCGACCCCTCTTGCCGCCCGAGCCACTTCTGTGTCGTTTAACGGTGGGCAGCGTTGAGTCGGAGAGCTCCAGCAATCATCAGGCGTTCTCGTGAGGCGGACGCAGGTAATCCAGTTGCGCTTGGAGGCTCATGGCGGCCGCCCAGCGGACGTCCCCCGTGGCGTCGGGGTAGACGGCGTCGAGCAGGTCGTCCAAGGATTCGTGGCCGGCATCGAGGGCGGCGCGTACCTGAGCCAGGCGATCGAGGCGGTGCTGCTGGTAGTGGAGCAGCCACCCCAGCGGATCGCGGACCATCGGCCCATGCCCCGGTCCCATCACGTCGATTGCACCCGCGCGGACCAACGCCATCGTGGCCTCCAGCGACGCCAAATACGCCGCGAGGTTGCCGTCAGGGCTCATCAAGACGGTCGTGCCTCGTCCGAGAATGAAGTCGCCGGTGAGGAGCACGCGATCGTCCGCGACGAGCAGGCTGATCGAGTCATCGGTGTGCCCGGGGGTAGGCAGGGCGGTGACGCGAACCCCGTCGGGGCCGATGTCCGCCCGTCCGACCAAGGTGTCGGCGGCGAGGGTCTCGGCTCCCGTCCGCGCCGCCAACTCGGCGATCGACTCGGTGTGGTCGAGGTGGTGATGGGTGGCGACGATGGTCCGAATCGGACGCCCGTCCGCCGCTTCCTCGAGCGCCGCCAGGTGCGCCGGGATCGCGGGTCCGGGGTCGACCACCAGGCAGGACGTGCGCCCGAGAACGACGTAGCTGTTCGTCCCCTCAAGGGTCATGACGGACGGATTCGGGGCCACCACCCGGACGACGTGTGGGCTGAGGATGTCAGGCACGCTCAGCGTCCGCTCGGCGGAGGTTGCTGCCACTGGGTGGACCCAGGGCCCGGCGTCGAGGTGTCAGGCGAGGCGGCCTGCTCGGCTTCCACCCTCGCCCCGAGTTGGGATTCGACGGGCGTCGAGGCGCCGCACGCGACACAGGTGGCGAGGTACTTGGTCGACAAGGGAAACAGCGGCACAAGGAAGAGGGTGAACTTGGTCACGATCTTCTCGATCCGTTTCGGACCGTGGACCCCGCAGTGGCGGCAGATGAACGACACGATCGCCACCAGGGTTTGGTAGGAGCGGACGCCCACAAGGATCATTGGTTCAGTCTAAGGAGAGGATGGCCCCATGAACCCTTTGGCTGTGACGTGGCAGTTCCCGGAGACCCTGATCCTGATCGGTATCACCCTCGTGGTGGCCGCGATCGTGACCTGGCTGCTGCGACGGTCGGTGACGGTCGTCACGAATCGGGCACTGGAACTTGCAGAACGCAACGCCGAAGGACGGGCATCGCGCGCGGATCAACTGCTGGCGCAGGCGTCCGGCATGACCAAAGAGCGCTACGCCAAACGCGCTGCCACCATCAGCTCGCTGCTGCATTCCATGATCACGGTGGTGATGTCGACGCTCACCGTGCTCACGGTGCTCTCGATCCTGGACGTGCCTCTCTTGCCGATCCTGACCTCGGCCGGCGTCGGCGGCGTGGCCCTGGCGTTCGGCGCGCAGAGCCTGGTCAAGGACTACATCTCCGGGGTCTTCATGATCATCGAAGACCAATACGGCGTTGGCGACACGATCGATACCGGGGTGGTGGCCGGAACGGTCGAAGAGGTCAACCTGCGGGTCACCAAACTGCGCGACGACACCGGGCAGATTTGGTACGTCCGCAATGGTGAGATCACCCGGATCGGCAATCGGACGCAGGGCTGGTCCACGGCAAATGTGGACATCCAGGTGGCGGCCAGCTCCGATCCGCAAGCGGTGTTGGACGTGTTGCGCGGTCTGGTCGACGCCATGGACGTCGATCCGGCCTGGGACCATGTGCTGCTCGAAAAGCCGAACGTGGCCGGCGTGGATTCCGTTATCGGTGGCACGATGACCGTCAAGATCTTCGCCAAAACCGAGCCCGGTAAGGGCCCGATGGTCCAACGGGAGATCCTGGAGCGGGCCGTCCCGGCGCTGGCCCAAGCCGGTATCCAGCGGCCGTCGGTGTTCCCCCAGGCGGCCGCGCCCGAGTGATGCAACAAAACCCGCACTCGATTCATGAACAGGCCGATTTTGGGCACTTTTCGGCGTTGAGTGCGGGTTTTAGGACACGCAGAGCTGAGTCAGAGGTCTTTGGCCTCGAACCAGCGGACCGACACCAGGTACGACGCCACCCAGATGCCTACGACGGCCAACGCGAGGATGCTCACAGCGGCCAGCAAGTAAGTCTCCGCCCAGGCGGCAAGGCTCTTCAGTGGAACAACAGGCCCCAGCCCAGTGAGTTTGGTGAGCATCGCCAGCCCCGCGAAGAGCCCCAGCACCCCCAGGTAGGCGTAGCTCAGGGCTTTGACACCGAAGCGGATCACAAGAGGCAGCGCGGGCGCCAGCACGACGCTCGCGCCAGTGATGGTGAGGAGCCCGATCCGAATCTCCTCGCCGATATCGAGGCCAAGCCCAGCGTGGGATAGCAGGGCGCACGGCACCACGAGCACCATCGCCATGGCAAGTGCGCCGACCGCAATGAGGTAGTGGGAGGTGATGACCGTCCGCCGGGTCACCGGCAAACCGCCGTACAGCAGCGGCAGCCGGTAGCGCTCGTCCATGGTGAAGGGGTTAAAGGCCATGAAGGCGCTGCCCACGTACAGCATGAGGACGGCCATTTGAACACCGGAGGACCACGCCATCCCGGCCATGGCCACCACGATCACCGGTGCTGCCCGCCGCCAACTGGCCAGATTCGCGATGTCCAGCAGAAGCATGGGTGCCAATGTGGAGCCTTGGCGGCCGGGAGTGATGGTTGTCGACGTGAGGCTAGACATGAGCACGCTCCTTGGCGATCCGGACGACGATGTCGTCGAGGGTGGGTTCCTCCAACTGAACGTGGCGGCCCAGGCTGGCGGCATCGTCGGTGGCGACCAGGCCGTCCCAACCCGTGCGGTGCCGGCGCAGACCGATCACCAGGCCAGAGAGGTCGAGAGGAAGATCGTCCGGGCCGCCACTGGCCAAGCGGTAAGACTCCACGAGGTCGTCCAACGTTGACGAGGTGACCACGCGTCCAGCGTCGATGACTGTGACGTAGTCGGCGATCTTGTCGAGATCGGAGGTGATGTGGGTGCTGAACAACACGCTGTGGTTCTCATCGGTCATGAACTCGGCAAGACCTTCGAGCAACTGATCGCGGGCGAACGGGTCCAGCCCGGAGGTGGGCTCATCGAGGATCAAGAACTCGGCGCCGTGCGACAGTGCGACCGCCAGCTGCAACTTCATGCCCATGCCGCGGCTGAGTTCTTTAATGCGGCGCTTGGAGGGGACCCCCGCGCCGTCGGTGAGGGCGGCGAAGCGGTCCGCATCCCAGGAGGGATAGAACCGGGAGAGGAGGCGTCCGGTGGTGGCGACCGTCCAATCGGCGACGTAGCTGGGCTGATCCAAGACCACGCCGATCACCGACTTGGGAGCCAGGGTGACCGTGCCGGCATCCGGACGGACGAGACCCAATGCGCATTTGATGGTGGTGGTCTTGCCTGAGCCGTTCGCGCCGACGAAACCCATCACGTAGCCGCGCGGCACCGTGAGGGAGAGATCGAGCGTGAAGCCGGGGTAGTGCTTGGTGAGGCCGTGGAGTTCGAGGGGGTTCATCATTCCTCCGGGGTGGTCAGGGCGGTGGTGAGTCGGGCATGAAGGTCGGCGCTCGGGATCTCGGCCAGGAGCGCCAAACGCGCTGCCTCGGCAAAGAGTCCGTCGATTTCGGCTTCCATCTGGTGGCGCACGAGGGCGGCGTCGGGGCGCCGGACGAAGCTGCCCCGCCCCGGCACGTTGGTGACGAAGCCGTCGTTGGCGAGGTCGGAGTAGGCGCGGGTGGTCGTGATGACGCTGACGCGCAGGTCGCGGGCGAGCGTCCGAATCGAGGGGAGGGCCTCGCCCTCAGCAAGATCCCCCCGCAAGATGGCCGCGCTGATCTGACGCTCGATCTGGGCGTAGATCGGGGTGCCGGAGGTGCTGGAGAGCACGATCGAGAGAGTCAATGCCGCGTCCTTTCTGTATATAGACGATATGCACAGTAGGGGCAAGCGTCAACCGGAGAAGGCGGGATCTTGGTCAGGCAGGCCGCCCCAGTGCAACGAAACACGCACTCGATGCGGAAATCGGCCCATGAGCGGCACATTTGGGCGTCGAGCGCGTGTTTTGATGCATCCGACGCTCGGCGCGGGTCGGTCAGTCGATCGGCGCCGTGCGGGCTGTGCGGGTGGCGCCCACGGAGGCGATAACCACGCAGGCCATGGCGGCCCATTCGACCGGCTGGAGCTTCTCCCCGAGGACGACCAACGCCGCGAGGGCGGCCGCGGCGGGTTCGAGGCTCATGAGGATGCCGAAGGTGGCGGACGAGATGGTCCGACGGGCCTGCATTTCCAGCGCGTAGGGGACGAACGACGACAACAATCCGACCAACGCCGTGATGCCCAAGACCGTCGGGTTGAACAGCGCCGAGCCGGCCATCGCAAGACCCGGCGGCGCTAGCAGGATCATGCCGATGAAGCTCGCCACGGTCACCCCGGTGATGCCTTCCCAGCGTTCACCGGTGGGTCCAGCGAGGGCGATATAGCCCGCCCACATGGCCCCGGCGAGCAGGGCCAGGCCGATGCCGAGCAGGTCGGCGCCCACCGGAAACGCGCCCAAGAGCGCGACCCCGAGGCCCGCCAGGAGCACCCAGGCGTAGTCGACCAACCGCCGCGAGCCGATCACCGCGAGGGCCAGCGGCCCCAGGAATTCCAGGGTCACGGCCAGCCCGATCGGGATGCGCGCGAACGACAGGTAGATCGCCACGTTCATGCCGGCGAGGCATAGCCCGTAGCCAATGACCGGTCGCCAGTCCGCCCACGTGCGCCCCCGCAGCCGCGGACGCGCAGCCAGGGTGAACATCACGGTGGCGAAGGCCACCCGCAAGAAGGCGGCGGTCCAGGGCGAGACCGTGTCGAATAGGCCCTTGGCGAACGCCGCCCCGACCTGGACGGACGCGATCGCCGCCAACACCAACCACACCGGATTGATCCCATGCCAGCGCGGCGCCGCCGCACCACCCACCGGGGAGACGTCCGGATTGTCGGCTGCGGCGGTGCCTGGCTCGTCCGTCACGGACGCGCAGCCCACCAGGCGAGCAGGCGCTCGCGGGCGACCTCGGGCCCGAGCGGACCCTCGTCCATGCGGAGCTCCATCATGAAGCGGTACGCCTCGCCGACGACCGGCCCCGGACGAATGTCGAGCAACTCCATGATCTGCGTGCCGTCGAGGTCGGGCCGGATCGACTCCAGCTCTTCCTGCTCGGCGAGGGCGTCGATGTGGTGCTCAAGCTGTTCGTAGGTGGCCGCCAGCCGGGCGGCCTTGCGCGGGTTGCGGGTGGTGCAGTCGGCGCGGGTGAGGATGTGCAGCCGTTCGAGCTGGTCGCCGGCGTCGCGGACGTAGCGGCGGACCGCCGAATCGGTCCAGGCGCCGTCGCCGTAGCCGTGGAAGCGGAGGTGTAGTTCGACCAGCTCGCTCACGGCTTTGATCTCGTCCGAGGAGAACCGCAAGGCCTCCATGCGGCGGCGCGTGAGCTTGGCGCCGACCACATCGTGGTGGTGGAAGCTGACCTTGCCGCCTTGCTCGAAGCGACGGGTTTTGGGCTTGCCGACGTCGTGGAACAGCGCCGCCAGCCGGACGATCAGGTCGGGCGCGTGGCCGCGGGCCTTTTCGAGATCGATGGCCTGATCGATGACCGTCAGGGTGTGCTCGTAGACGTTCTTGTGGCGATTGTGCTCGTCGCCCTCCATGCGCAGCGCGGGCAGCTCGGGGATCACCCGATCGGCCAGCCCCGTGCGGGTCAGCAGGTCGAGGCCGAGGCGCGGACGATCACTCAGCATGAGCTTGGTGAGCTCATCGCGGACGCGTTCGGCGGACACGATGTCGATCCGCTCGGCCATGTCGGTCATCGCCTTCACGACGTCGGCGTCCGGAATGAACTCCAACTGGGAGGCGAAACGGGCGGCGCGCATCATGCGCAGGGGATCATCCGAGAAGGAGAGCTCGGCCGTGGCGGGCGTCCGCAGGGTGCGCTCTTCGAGGTCGACCAGTCCGCCGAAGGGGTCGAAGAACTCGCCGTCGGCGACCCGCAGGGCCATGGCGTTGACGGTGAAGTCGCGGCGGACGAGATCCGCGCCCAGGTGGTCGCCGAACGACACGGTGGGCTTGCGCGATTCGGGGTCGTAGGAGTCGGCCCGGAAGGTGGTGATCTCGACGACGAGCCGGTTGCCGTCCGGACCCTTGACGGCGGTGCCGATGGTCCCAAAGGCGCGGCCCATGTCCCAGGTGGCCTTGGAGATCTTCTTGAGGAGGGCCTCGATCTGATCGGGCTGCGCCGAGGTCGTGAAGTCGAGGTCGATGCCGTTGCCGCGGCCCAACAACGCGTCGCGGACGGGTCCGCCGACGAGGTAAAGCTCATGGCCAGCGTCCGCGAACAGGGTGGCCAAGCGTCCGAGCACGGGCGCGGAGGTGCGCAGGGCGTCGAGGGCGGCGCGTTGGCGAGAGGTCAGCACAAGGGCCGATTCTAGTGCCCGGTCACTCGCCTTCTCCTGCTCGGTCGGCCCCGGCGGTCAGTAGGTGCTGCCGATCAAACACCCAAGCCTCAAAGGGGCGCGTCCAGCGACGCCTGCGGTGGTGCCGGGATGAGCGAGGCGGTTCGGTCCCACGCCCGGCAATAGCGGCCTCCTTAGTAACGCAACCTTCGTCTATTTCCCGGATTTGTTGGACGTCCAAGCTTGTCGGGGGTCTCGGTTGGTGTGGTTTGGGTCACAATCGTGCAACGTCCTTGCACGGTCCGACAGCTTGTTTCTAGAGTTCGATTCGGCGAGCGTAGGCATCGAAGATGATGCCTCAATGTGCGGCAACGCTGCCGCGACAAGGAGAACAATATGAAGCGCAAACTTCCGGCAGTAATTGCCGGGTTGGCGAGCCTGGCCCTGATGGTGGGCGGCTGCAGTGCGAGTCGCGATGCGGGAACCACATCCGCCGGCGCCTCGGGCGGTGCGATGGATCCGGCCAAGACCTTGGTGGGCATCGCGATGCCGACCAAGAGCCTGGAGCGGTGGAACAAGGACGGCGCGAACCTGGAGTCCCTGCTGAAGAAGGACGGCTTCCAGACCACGCTGCAGTACGCCGACAACAAGGTCGCCGACCAGGTCAGCCAGATCCAGAACATGGTCAACCAGGGCGCCAAGATCCTCGTGGTCGCGTCGATCGACGGCACCGCCCTCGACCCGGTACTGACCACGGCCGCCAGCAAGGGCGTCAAGGTCATCGCGTACGACCGCTTGATCAACAAGACGGATCACGTTGACTACTACGCGACGTTCGACAACTACAAGGTCGGCACGCTGCAGGGCAACTACATCAAGGAAAAGATCGCCTCGATGACCAAGCCCATCAACTTCGAGGCCTTCGCAGGCTCGCCCGATGACAACAACGCGAAGTTCTTCTTCGCGGGCGCATGGGACGTCCTCCTCCCGCTGGTCAAGGACGGGACGCTCACCTGCGTGTCGAACAAGTGCCCGGCCTCGAACGACGAGTGGACCAAGGTCGGCATCCAGGGCTGGACGTCCGCAGCGGCTCAGTCGGAGATGCAGAACCGCCTCAACTCGTTCTACACGGGTGGCAAGAAGGTCAACATCGTGCTGTCCCCGAACGACTCGCTGGCGCTGGGCATCGCCCAGGCGCTTGAGGGCGCCGGCTACGCGGCGGGTGCCAGCTACCCGATCCTGACGGGCCAGGACGCCGACAAGGCGAACGTCCTCAACATCCTCGCGGGCAAGCAGTCCATGACCGTGTGGAAGGACACCCGTGAGCTCGGCTCGCAGGTCGAGAAGATGGTGAAGGAGATCGCCGCCGGCGGCACCGTCACCGTCAACGACACCAAGAGCTACAACAACGGCAACAAGGTCGTCCCGACGTTCCTGATCGACCCGCTGGTCGTGACGAAGGACACCGTGAAGAAGTCCCTGGTTGATTCCGGCTTCTACACCGCGGCGGACCTCGGCCTGAGCTAGTGACCACGGCGTGGGGCGGCCCGACTGGGCCGCCCCACGCTTCGTCCTGACAGCAAACCTCCAGGAGGGCACATGAGTGTGCAGGCAGCACGGCCCGAGTTCGTGCTTGAGATGCGGGACATCTCCAAGTCGTTCCCGGGTGTGAAGGCACTATCCGACGTGACGTTCAAGGTTCGGCCCGGCGAGATCCACGCGATCTGCGGGGAGAACGGGGCGGGCAAGTCGACGTTGATGAAGGTCTTGTCCGGCGTCTACCCCTACGGCACGTACGAGGGGCAGATCGTCTTCAACGGGCAGGAGTGCAAGTACCGCAACATCAAGGACTCTGAGCACGACGGCGTCGTGGTCATCCAGCAGGAGCTCGCCCTGAGCCCGCACCTGTCGATTGCCGAGAACATCTTTCTCGGCAACGAGCGGCTTCGGCACGGCTTCATCGACTGGGCTCAGACCAACTCGCAGGCATCGAAGTTGTTGACCCGCGTGGGGCTGGACGAGCATCCGGACACCAAGGTGCAAACAATCGGCGTCGGCAAGCAGCAGTTGGTCGAGATCGCCAAGGCGCTGAGCAAGGACGTGAAACTGCTGGTGCTCGACGAGCCGACGGCGGCTCTGAACGACGATGACTCCGAGCACCTGCTCGATCTGGTGCGCGGCCTTCGTGACGAGGGCATCGCCTGCGTCATCATCAGCCACAAGCTGGGCGAGATCCGCGCCATCGCCGACACCATCACGGTGATCCGCGACGGACAAACGGTCGGCAGCCTCGACATGCACGGCGTCGAGCCGGTGACCGAGGCCATGATCATCCGCCAGATGGTCGGACGCCCGCTCGACAACCGATTCCCCGAGCACGAGTCGCAGACGGGCGGCGATCTGCTCATGGAGGTCGAGGACTGGACCGTCCACCATCCCGTCGACACCGCTCGGCGGGTTGTTGACCACGCCTCGATCAACGTCCGGGCGGGTGAGATCGTCGGCATCGCCGGCCTCATGGGCGCGGGCCGCACCGAGCTGGCAATGAGCGTGTTCGGCAAGTCCTACGGCCGCGACATCAGCGGCAAGGTCCGCATCAAGGGGCGCGACGTCCAACTCAACACCGTCCAGCAGGCGATCGACGCAGGGCTCGCCTACGCGTCCGAGGATCGCAAGCGTTACGGGCTGAACTTGATCGACGACATCAAGCACAACACCGTTTCCGCCGCCTTGAAGAAGATCGCCCCCAAGGGCGTCATCGACAAGGAGGAGGAGGCGCAGGTCGCCGAGGAGTACCGCAAGAAGCTGAACACCAAGGCGCCGAACGTCGACGTCGTGGTGGGCACCCTCTCCGGTGGCAACCAGCAGAAGGTCGTCTTGTCCAAGTGGATGTTCACCGATCCGGACGTTCTGATTCTCGACGAACCGACCCGCGGTATCGACGTGGGCGCCAAGTACGAGATCTACACCCACATCAACGCGCTGGCCGACTCCGGCAAGGGCGTCATCGTGATCTCCTCCGAGCTTCCTGAGCTGCTGGGGATCTGCGACCGCATCTACACCCTCAGCATGGGTCGCATCACCGGCTGCCTGCCCCGCAGCGCCGCCAATCAGGAGTCCCTCATGGAACTGATGACGAAAGAGAAGGAGGAGATCGTCGAATGAGTACGACTCCCGAAGTTTCCGCCTCCGCGGACGTAGCCCCGGCGGCTCACCGCAAGGTCGACATGCAGCAGTTCGGCATCATGCTCGCCCTGGCCATCATCGTCGTTCTCTTCGAGATCATGACTGGTGGCCGGCTGCTCATGGCCGACAACGTGGCGTCTTTGCTGCAGCAGAACGCATACGTCATCATCCTGGCGCTGGGCATGCTGATGATCATCATCGCCGGCCACATCGACCTGTCGGTCGGTTCTGTCGTCGCCCTGCTCGGCGGCATCATGGCCATCGCCATGATCAACTGGAACCTGCCTTGGCCGGTGGCCTGTCTGCTGGGCATCGTGGCGGGCCTGCTCGTCGGTGCCTGGCAGGGCTTTTGGGTCGCCTACTGGGGCATCCCAGGCTTCATCGTGACGCTGGCCGGCATGCTTCTCTTCCGTGGTCTGGCCATCGTGATCGTGGGCCAGACGATCGCCGGATTCCCGAACGGGTTCGTTCAGGTCGCCAATGGCGGCATGCTGGGCTGGTTCGGATTCATGGGCTCGATGGACATCTTCACTCTGCTGATCGGGGTCGTGGCCACGGTTGGCTTCGTCTTCTCTCAGTTCCGGTCCCGCCAGCGGCTGCTGGCCCACGGGCTGAGCGTCGAGCCCCAGGGCCTGTTCTTCGGCAAACTGATCGCGATCTCGGTGCTCGTGCTCGCTGTCGGGTGGATCTTGTCGCTGAGCTCGATCGGAACGCCGTACGTCCTGGTGATCTGCGGGGTCCTGGTGTTGGCCTACTCGTTCGTCATGAGCAACACGGTGTTCGGGCGCAACATCTACGCCATCGGCGGCAATATCGCGGCAGCTCGCCTGTCGGGCATCGACGTGCGCCGGTCGCACTTCCTGATGTACGTCAACATGGGGTTCCTCGCCGCCATCGCGTCGATCGTGACGACGTCGAGGTCGGGGGCAGCCGTGGCTGCGGCCGGCCAGAACTTCGAGTTGGACGCCATCGCGGCTTGCTTCATCGGCGGGGCCGCGGTCTCCGGTGGTGTGGGGCGTGTGGTCGGCACCATCATCGGCGCCCTGGTCATGGGCGTGCTGAACATGGGCCTCTCGATCATGGCGGTGGACGCCGCCTGGCAGCAGGCGATTAAGGGCCTGGTGCTCTTGGCCGCCGTCGCCTTCGACATGCTCCAGAAGCGGCGCGGGGCGGCCGCCTAGCAGCGATTCGCATGCGACCGATACTGGGCGCCCACACCACGGTGTGGGCGCCCAGTTGCGTCTGAGCGCCCCTTCTTTCGACCTTGCTGGCGTTGTGCGTCCTTGCTGGCGATATATCGCCAGCAAGGATCACTGACGCCAGCAAAGTGGGGAAAGGGGTGCCCCGCTGCTCATGGTGTGCCGCCGGTCCCGGCCGTCAACGGCGCCTGGCGGCGTCGCTTCGCGATGGGCTTCGCCCACCCTTGACTGCCAGGACCCCCGGCGTCATGGGAGGCCGTCTAAGGGTTCACCCCTCCCCATGGGCACGTCCGAGTTGGTGACCGAAACAGCCCCCTCAGTAGCCGCCGTGGAGCTGACGTCCACGCAGGCGCCTCACGGGGCTGTGTTGGTCAGGTCCTCGCGGCCAACCAGCCACAGGCCAGAGGCCACAAGCCGAGGGCGGCCCCGATTCGGCCGCCGCCGACGGGTTCCCTTGGCCAAACCTCACTCAAAACATGCTGAATACCGCAGCTGAGCCCACGAGAAGCAAGGGCTGAATTCAGCATGACTTGGGTGGCCCGGCCTCAGTCCCTGGATCTCTTCCCCTGCTCTGCCCCCTGGGCGCCATCCCGTCACTGTCGTCCCACCTGTTCGCCTCTTCCCCACTTTGCTGGCGTTGTGCGTCCTTGCTGGCGATATGTCGCCAGCAAGGATCACTAACGCCAGCAAAGTGGGGCAAGGGGAAGGGACAACCGCTGCGGCAGGTAGCTGCTGGGTCAGCGATCGTGGCGGCTAGCGGTCCTGGAACTTGATGGACGCGTGGGTGCCGTCGCAGAACGGCTTGTTGCTGGACTCACCACAGCGGCACAGCGTCTGGCGGTTGCGGACCTCGTATTCGTAACCGTCGGACGACACCACCTGGATGCCGCCGGTCAGCCACAGTGGACCGGCGCACTCTTCGACCGGGTCCGCCACGAGCCCGATCGCAACCGGGAGCGCAGGTTCAATGGCGGCGTCGGTGGCCTCGTCGAAGGCGACCAGACGTCCGGCGGGGCAGTTGTGAACCTGGCGGGTGAACGTCTCGCGGACCTCCGCGTTGTCGGTCTCCGACACCTGGCTCCACACCTGGCCATTCGGGTCGCAGAACCGGGCGAAGGCGCACAACGCCTCAGCGTCTGCCAGGCCCAAGACCGGCCCGTCCATGACCTCGGCTTGTTGCTTGTAGGGCTCCCGGGAGGCGGTTTCGGTGCCGTTGAAGTCGATCTTCGAGTGGGTGCCGTCGCAGAACGGCTTGTGGGAGGAGTGTCCGCAGCGGCACAGCGCGTATTTCTCCTGGGCGGGGAACGGATCACTCTCGTGCCAGTCCTGCGACTCGCCCTTCTTGTCCGCGACGATCGTTTGCCGCGACAGCGGGACGCCCCCTGACACCAGGTAAGGCCCGTTCTTCGAGACGACAACGCGGGCGTTGGACGTGGGATCGGTCATGCGGGCTCCTTTACTCGACGCTTGCGGCGTCCCGATGTTTCCCAGCCGCTGGCTGGGGTTCGGCCAGCCCCGGCGGGGATCGGATAGGTCCAGTCCTACCTCAGCCTTTTCGGGACGCACAAGGGGGGACGTCCGCCGAAACCGTCGGGCGGATCATCAGCCGTCGGACGATCGTCCGGACACGAGCCGCTCGATCACGGCTACCGCCTTGGCGACCCCGTCCTCGCGGCGCATGCGCGCGGCGATCTCGGACGCGCGTGCCCGCACCTCCGGGCGATCGACCTCGGCGAAGGCGTCCGCGAAGGCCGCCACGCTCGGATGTCGGCGATTCAATGGACGGGACGCGATCCCCAGCCGATGCAGACGATCGGCCCAGAACGGCTGATCCAACAGCAGCGGCACGGGGATCGACGGCGTCCCCGAGCGGGCCGCAGTGTGGGTCGTCCCAGCGCCGCAATGGTGGACGATCGCCGCACACTGCGGGAACAGCCAATCGTGGGGGGCGAAGCCGAGGGCGTGGACGTTGGTGGGCAGGTCGCGCGCAGCCACGCCAGCCCAGCCGCCATGCAGCAGCACCCGGCGTCCGGCGAAGGCGGCGAGGGCGGCGTCCACGATCGCGGGCAACCCGGCGACGCCCATCATCGATCCGAAGCCGACGTAAATCGGGGGCTCGCCCGACTCCAGGAACGCCCGCAGGTCGGCGTCGGGTTCCCAGGCGGAAGCGGCGGGCAGCGGCCAATCGCCGGTCACCGTGACGCGGAAGGCGTCCCAATCGGAGGGCAGCGGCACCAGCGTCGGGGACCACGCGCCGAGCAAGGGGTCGGCGGAGTAGGGGTTGCGGAGGCGTCCGAGTCCGAGGGTGCGTCGGGCCTTGTTGAGGCCGCCGCCGTAGAGGCCCCAGCCGCCGGCGTCGACCAGGCGTCCGATCAAGTGGTTCGCGACGCGGGGGGCGCCCACCACGCCCAGACCGGACGGCGCGAACTCGCGCGTGGGGAGCATAGGCTGCAGGTTCACCAGGATGGGGACGGCGCCCACCTCGTCCGCGGCCGAGGCCGCGTGATACGTCGCGAGCGGCAGGCACAGCACGGCGTCGGAGCCTCGCGCCGCCTTCGCGATGGTGGTGTGCCAGGCGGCGTGCGGCAACCGAAACTCCACGATGGCTCGCAGGGTGAAACGGCCCGCGTCCATGGTGCCGCCGAAGCCGCCCTCCATCTCGTCGCGGACGCTGCCAGCGAACGCATGAAACTCCAAGTCGTGCGCCTGCGCCAACGCGGCGCCCCCGATGTCGCCGACGAGTACCGCCTCGTGCCCGGCTGCGCGCAGCCCCTCGCCGAGCGCCACCATCGGACGCACATCCCCATCGCTGCCGTAGCTAACCAGCGTCACCTTCACCGACGTTGCTCCCTCGCCTCATCCACATCGTTAGCTGACCGCAGTGGGGCATCCCGCCGCAACTCTCCGTCCCGGGAACCCGTCGTCCGAGTCGCTCTCAGCTAGGGACAGCGTTCAGACGAGCTCTGGTGGCCGTCCAGGTGAGGAGGCCGAGCCCTAGCGCCGCCAGCCCGAAGCTCGCGACCGCCGGCCAACCGCCCAGCGCCCACAGCCAGGTCGCCAAGGCCGAGAAGGTGGCACCGAAGAGGAAGTTGCTGGTCACCAAGGCGGTATTGAGCCGGCTGCGGGCGTCCGCGCTGAGCGAAAGGAGCCTGGTCTGGGTCAGGACGCCCGCGCCCTGGATGCCGACGTTGAGGATGAGGGCCCCGACAAGGACGCTCCAGATCGAGGTGGGCCCGACCAAGGTAATGGCCAGACCGACGACGGCGACCAGCCCGAAGACCCCCATGGCTGCCGTGCCGTGACCGCGGTCCTCGAGGATGCCCACCCGTTGGGCGGCGACAGCTCCCGCGATGCCGACCAGGCTCACCAGCCCGATCTGAGCGGTGGAGTAGCCGTAGGGTGCTGAACTCAGCAGGAACGTGGCTGCGGTCCAGAAGAGGTTAAACACGCCAAAGGTGAAACCGGCGATGAGCAGGAGCCAGCGGGCGGCGGGAATCCTTGCGGTGGTGGTGAAGACAGAGGCGATGAGCTGCGGGTAAGACACGGCCGCCCGGATGGGGAGGCGTGGGGTGGCCCTCGCGATCAGGAGCAGCAACGTCAAGGTGATGACGACCGCGACGCCATAGACCGCGCGCCATCCCCACACGCTGGCGATCAGGCCGCTCGCGGTGCGCGAGATCAGCACGCCGATGAGCACTCCCGAGACGATGGTGCCGACCGCGCGTCCACGCTGGGCCGCGGTGGCCAGATCCCCAGCCAACGGAATGATGAGTTGTCCGGCAACACTGGAGAACCCGACCAGCCCCAGCGCGAGGGCGAGCATCGCGAAGCCGGGGGCGAAAGCGGCCGCAAGGAGCCCCACGACGCTGGACGCCATGACGGCCGGAATGAGGCGGTCCCGGCGGAGCGCGTCACCCAGCGGCACCACCAGGAGGATCCCGAGCGCGTAGCCGATCTGGGTCACCGTGACCAGCAAACCAGCCGTGGCTGGTGCGACGCCGAGATCGGTGGCCATCTGCACGAGCAGTGGTTGGGCCCAATAGAGGTTGCCCACCGCGGCTCCGCCAGCGATGGCGAACAGCCATGTGAGCCCGCTGCTGAGTCCTTGACCTGTGGTGCTCTGAGTCACGCGCATTCCTTTGTGATCGGTTGACTCCAGTATTGGGATCGGAGGCGGTCGGCTGAAGCCCTCATCGAGCTAGGATGCTGTAACCACTGGTTAATGCGGAGGGTGACAGTGCACGATCCGAAGCTGGATACCTTTATCCGGGTGGCGGAGCTTGGCAGCTTCGCGAAAGCCGCTCAGGCGGGCTTTGTGTCCTCGGTGTCCGTGATGAAACAGGTCAACGCTCTGGAACGCCACGTCGGCGTCCGGTTGGTCGTCCGTAGCAACCACGGGGTAACACCAACCCCGGCTGGTGCGGTGCTTCTCGAGGACGCTCGTCGCATGGTCGTGCTCTCCGCCGAGGCCGTGGCGGCCGCGCGGCGGGCAGCCGATACCGGCAAGCAGGTCATCCGGGTCGGCACCTCGCTCCTGCGGCCCTGCCGGGAACTCATCGATCTTTGGACGCGGCTGAACGGCGGCGCCCTCCCCTTCAGGCTGGAGGTCGTGGCGTTCGACGACCAGGGCAACCGCCTGATGAGCACGCTCACCGCCCTGGGCAGCCAGCTCGACTGCTTCCTGGGGCCTACCGGCGCCCACGTGTACCGCGAGCAGTTGGGGGTCCTGCCCCTGCGGGACCTTCCCTGCGAGCTGGCCGTGCCGCGCCGCCACCGACTCGCCGGCCGGGCCCGGCTGGATTGGGCCGACCTTCGCGGGGAAACGTTGATGATGGTCCCCCGAGGAGTGGCGCCCCAGCTGGACGCACTGCGCGACGGAATCGCGTCGAGTCACCCCGACGTGACGGTCGTGGACAGCGACGCCTTCTATGACATGGCCACCTTCAACGAGGCAGAGCGGCGGGGAACTCTCCTCGTCTCGCTGGGCATGTGGGCCGACGTGCACCCGGGGCTCGTCACCGTGCCCGTGGCCTGGGACGCCGTTCTGCCCTTCGGCATCCTTCACGCCGCCCAGCCCTCACCGCACCTAGCGGCCTTCCTCGCTGCAATCAGCGACGAGACCACGAAGAACCCCTAGCGTGCCCATGCCCATGCCCATGCCCATGCCCATGCCCAGCGCCTCAAGCCCAAGCCCGGCTGCGCCAGCGCGTCCGCACCACACCCCCGACTTTGCTGGCGCTACGCGTGTCTGCTGGCGAAATATCGCCAGCACACACGCCTAACGCCAGTCAGGTGGGGCGAACGCCAGTCAGGTGGGGGCGAACGCCAGTCAGGTGGGGCGAACGCCAGTCAGGTGGGGCGAACGCCAGCAAAGACGCTGACGCCGCCACAATGAACGGGCCTGTGCGACGGGCGGCCTCGGACCGCACCCCGTACGATGGGCGGGTGTCTAGCCAGTCCGCTCCGGGGAGCAAGAAACTCCTCAAAGCGAGCGCCGTCATGGCCTTGGGCACCCTCGGCTCTCGACTGTTGGGCTTCGTCCGGTTAGCCCTGCTGGCCGTGATTTGGGGCAACGGGACGCGCTCGATTGAGCTGTTCACGCTCTCGCAGTACATCCCGAGCAGCCTCTACATCATCTTCGCGGGCGGCGCCCTGAACACCGTGCTGGTGCCGCAGATCGTCCGGGCGATGGTCCACCACGAGGACGACGGCAAGGCGTTCGTCGATCGGATCATGACCATCTTCTTGGTCGCGCTCGGCGTGCTCACCTTGCTGATGACGGCAGCCACCCCCCTGTTGCTGCACCTGTTTGCCAACGACGCCTGGCGCGCGCCGGCGCTGGCGGCGCACTACGCGTCGATGACGCTGATGACCTATACGACGATGCCGCAACTGTTCTTCTACGGCGCGTTCTTCCTTGTCGGACAGGTGCTCAACGCGAAAGAGGAGTTCGCCCCGATGCAGTGGGCGCCGATCCTCAACAACGTCATCACCATCGCCGTCCTGGGGTTGTACGTGGCGTTCTGGGGCACCAGCGGCGACCCGTCGGCGCCGTTCACCACGCAACAGTCCTTGCTGCTCGGCATCGGCTCGACGGTCGGCATCCTCGCCCAAACGCTCGTCCTGATCCCGTACCTCGGCAAGGTCGGGTACACGTTCAAACCGCGGTGGGACTTCCGAGGGACGGGACTGCGTCGCATCGTCGCCCTCTCCGGCTGGGCCCTGGGATCCGTAGCGCTGACGCAGGTGGCCTCGATCGTGGTCAACAACCTGGCCTCGTCCGCGACCGCAAACCCCGGGGGGCACCTGGCCGCCGGCATGACGGTCTACGGCAACGCCATGCTGCTGTGGACGCTGCCCCATTCGCTCATCACCGTGTCGCTGGCGACCGCGATCTTGACCACGCTCTCGCAGCACGCCTCCCGCCAGGACCTCGACGCCGTCACCACCGAGACCATGAGAACCACCAGGCTCGCGGCGACCGTCCAGGTGCCGGCCATGTTCTTGTTCTTCGTGTTGGCGGCGCCCATGTCGGCGTTGTTGTTCGGGCACGGACGAGGCTCCGCCGACTCCATCCTCATTGCCGACACTGTGATCTGGCTGGCCATGGGGACGATCCCCTTCATGGTGACCTACGTGCTCTACCGCGGCTTCTACGCCCTTGAGGACAACAAGACCCCGTTCTTCATTCAGCTCGTGATCTCAGCGGTGAACGCCGGTGCGGCACTCGTCCTGGTGCTGTCGGAGAACGAGCCCGCCACAGTGGCCCAACGCTTGGGCCTGGCCTACTCCCTGGCCTACCTGGTGGGCGCCGTGGTGTGTTTCGTCCTGCTGAAGCGACGCCTGCCGGGCCTGTCACCGAGTGAGCTCCTGCAGCAGTTCGCGCGCCTCAGCCTGGCCTCGCTCCCGGCCGCCGGCGTCGCCTGGGGGATCGTTTGGTTCGCCGGCATCTGGGACTCGATGCTCATCACGCTGGTGGGTTTTGTTGTGGCCGGCGTGGTGGCCCTGGCTGTCTTCGTGCTGGTAGCCCGGTTGCTTCACATCGAAGAGGCCGACCAAATGACCGCCACCCTGCTGCGCCGCTTCCGGCGGGGGGCTGCCGAATCGACGAGTCCGGAAGACGAGGCGGCAGAGCTTCCCGATTCCACGAACGAGGCGGACGAGCAGTCCGTGGGAGCGATCGACGGTGACCAGGAGGTCGCCGACGCGGTGGCGTACGGCGCGGCCGCCACCACCACGTTGCCCGCGGGAATGGTGGCGCCGCTGGTCGTCAGTGGCACGGTCGACCCTGCGGATCTCTATCCCTCGGCGGAGGTCACCGCCGGCGCGATGCTCGGCCGCTACCGCTTGGACGAACACCTCGACACCCGGGTAGGCCTGCAGGCGTGGCGCGGCTACGACACCGCCTTGTCGCGTTCGGTGATGATCCAAATCTTGGGCGAAGACGACCCTCGTCAGGCCGAGTTCTTGTTGCTGTCGCGGCAGGCTGCGGTGGCCACCGACTCACGGTTCCTCAGGGTCCTGGACGTCGAAGCCGGAGGCGGGCCGGGCATTGGCGCCTACGCCGTCCATGAGTACGCCACGGCCCAAACGCTGTCGACGTTGTTGGCGCAGGGCGAGCTGACTGGACGCGAGGCCGCCTGGATCACCCGCGAACTCGCGGATGGGTTGTGGCCGATGCACCATCAGAACCTGTTCCACCGCGAACTGAACCCCGACACCGTCGTGATCACAGCGACGGGCGACGTCAAGATCCTGAGCTTCCTCGTCGAGGGCGGTCTGCATCCGACGCCAGGGCCCGAGTACGGACGCCTGCGTGACGTCCAAGCCCTTGGACGCTTGCTCTACGCCACGCTCGTGGCCCGTTGGCCCGGCGGCGACCTGTACGGGCTGCGGGCAGCCCCCACCGATGGGCATGGACGGCTGCTCACCCCGAGCCAGGTGAAGGCCGGCGTCCCGCGTCCGCTGGACGATATTTGCGACCGGATCCTCTCCGATACCCCCCGTGGACGCGTGACGAAGCTCACGTCCGCGCACGAGATCGTGGCGGCGCTCAATGCCGTGCTGGGTGGCATCTCGGCCGCCCCCGATCTGCAGCGCCGCATCCGCAGCGCCGCCGCCGCCGAGGAGGCCAGCACGGCGCCCGCGGCTCCCCTCCCCCCGGTGGCGACCGCAACACCAGGGGCGGCACCCCCGTCGCAGGCCACTGTCCGCCCCGCTTCCGCGGCGGCGCCGTCGTCGCCGCCGAGCCCGCCGTCTGGCGTCACGAACACCCGTGCGGCGGACAGCGAGACCGAGTCGCTGCCGTTCACCCCTGTGCCACCGCCCGCCCAGCGGACGGCCACCAGCGACGTGCCCTTGCTGGGGGGCGATACCCGGCCCGATGGTCCGCGCTTCGGCGCCCGGTGGCTGCTGATCGGCTTCGTGGTGTTGCTGGTGTTGGGAATCGGGACGGCGGTGGCCAATCAACTGGGAGGCAAGGGTCCCTCCGCCGCCCCGTCTGGTTCGGCAGCGTCCACGGGGGGCGTCGCGCTCGCGATCTCGGGCATCCGCGATTTCGACCCCAAGGCTGACGGCGGTTCGGGCAACGAGAACGCCAAACTGGCACCCTTGGCCATCGACAAGCAGGTCGACACGGCCTGGACCACCGAGCGCTATAAGGGCAAGCCGAATCTGGGTGGCCTCAAGCCAGGCGTTGGGCTGGTGGTCGACCTGGGGTCAGTGCAGGACGTCAGCAGCGTCGTGGTGAACTTCGTCGGCGCCGGGACGAACGCCGAGGTGCGCGTGCCCGCTCAGCAGGCGGCCGACGCCCCGCCGATGACCTCGGTCAAGGATTGGTCGGTGGTGGCCTCGGTCAACGCGGCCCCCGACGGAAACAGCACGTTCACCTTCGCGCCCCTCAAGGCGCGGTTCATCCTCGTCTACCTCACGAGCCTGCCGGCCGATAACGGCACGTTCATGGGCGGCGTCCGCGAGGTCGCCGTCCGTCGCTGATCCTGGGAGTCCGTCGGCGACTCACCGTTCCGATCAGACCGTGTCGCAGGCGCCGCTACGCCCCGGATGATCTTGGCCCACGTGGCTTCCCGTCCACCTGGCCCGCGCCGCGCCGGGATGCCGGTTCCCGCAGGTACTCTGCTGTCGGCCTCGCAACGCGGCACAGACGTCACCGAACCCGCCAGGGTCAGGCACGTGCGCCGGCGGTGGCGGATTTGATGGGGAGATCGAAGAAACATGAGCAACGCGGGTTTTCCAGGGCCGCGGGTACCCCCGGGTCCCACGGCTCCGGCCGCTCCGCCTAAGAAGACCAATTGGCCGGTGCTCATCGGGCTGATGGTCGTCCTCGGGGCTTATGTCGCCTACCAAGTCGCCGACTCGTTTGGGTGGATGCCTGGCCCCGGGCAACACAGCCGGTCACTGCCCTGGGTGGCGACTCCGACCCCGACGCACACGGGGACGACGGGGTTGCGGTTCGCCACGGACGACGACATCGCGACCCTCAAGACCCAGCTTGCGACGGTCCCCCATGTCACCGGGGTCTATGTGAACTACGAGGGCCTCACCCAGCGGCGGTCGACCAGCATCTACGTCGACACCGATCTACCCGAGGTGGGCATCGATGGGGCCGACACCAAGGCGTCACCGCCGTTCAGGCAACTTCGGGACGACCTCGGGCGGATGATCTCGCGGCTGCCCTTTGATCTGGGGTCGATCACCGTGTCCGCAGGATCATCCGGCGTCCACTCGTTCTATATCGCGAGTTTTGAGGCGTCCGGCCTGGCAACGCCCTGGGGCCCCACCCCAGCACCAACCCACACCTAAGGAGGGATCTATGTCGTGGCCTAAAGTCGCCGCCGTGGTGGCGGGCGCCCTCGCTGGGGTCGCCTTGGCCGTGTTTGCGGCCTGGTTGGTGATCATGATCATCGTCCAGGGTTGGCGCTCCTCGACCGATGCGTACCGGGAACCTGGCCCGCAAGATACGGGTGCTTATGGCATGCACAAGCCCTCGTACGCGGACATGGCGGGCTTCTCGGTCGCCCTGACCAAGATCCCGCACGTCTCCTCCGCCAAGGCCTACTACCGCTCGCCCACCTTCACGATGGGTGGCGGCGGTGCCTACGCGAACGTCGTCTTGGATATCAGCTGTTTCAAGGTCAAAGGCGTGTTCTCCGCGGAGTGCCAGCAGATTCGCGACTCCATCGTCCGCCTGGCCTGGGCGCAGCCCTACGACATGGGCTTCCTCATGGTGGAAGACACCACGGGCCTGGCACCGACCGCTAGGCCAGCGGAAGAGTTTGTGGAGCTCACCACGTCCGTCCTTTACGACAAGTGGGGGCAGCCCCCGCCAGCACCGACGCCCACTCGCTCATAAGGCGCCCTAGACGCAGACCGTCCCGATGAGAAAGTCCGGGAAGTAGTAGGCCGCGTAGGAGCCGCTCTGGGCTTCGCGCCAGATCGAGTAGCTGATCGTCGTGGTGGCCCCGGCAGCCAGGCTGGTGGACGCTGGATAAGCCACGGCGATGCTGTCGGCGTTGGTGATCGTGGAGTAGGAGTTGGTCACCGACCAGTAGAACGACGACGCTGCGTACG
Source organism: Micropruina sp. (assembly GCA_016716635.1). Lineage (GTDB taxonomy): Bacteria > Actinomycetota > Actinomycetes > Propionibacteriales > Propionibacteriaceae > JADJVZ01. The sequence continues at coordinate 126,947 of JADJVZ010000013.1, read as the reverse complement.
CGGCGAACAAACTCCAGGACTCCCGCGCGAGTGGTGCGGAGCTGTTCGCGGAGTAGGCGCCCGCCGCGTACTGGGAGTTGGGCTCAAGCGGGTTGCTGTACAGCGGGTTGCTGGTCGAGGTGAGCCAATCCGACAGCCAGAGGCCTTGAGTGGTGTCCCATTGCATCGGGTGGTAGTTCACCTGGTTTTTGTAGGCAATGGCGAGGTACGGCAGAGGCCACACCAAGTCGGTGATCAGGGACGTCGAGGTGTTGGTGATGGTGACGTTCACGGTGGTCACGGCCCACGTGGCACCGACGCTGTCGGTGACGATCGTCGTCGGCATCGATCCGTACGTGAGCGACAGCAGGTTCGTGGCGACCGCGCCGCTCGAGTCGTTGACGCCCGGATCGGCGAAGACGAGTCTGCGTATCCCTTGGCAGGCCAAGGGTCCGGAGGCCGCAATCGCGGGTGCCGCCGTGGCGAGCGCGATGGTCGGTACAGCCCAGGCGGCGCCTATCACTAGTGGACGCCGCGGCAGCGCTGAGTATTCGGACGCGGCAGACGGACGGATTGTCATATTGGGCCCCCCCTTTGACGATCGCGCCTACCCCCAGGTCGCGATTCCTTTAAGGAGCTTACACACCGTGAGGGTCAGGGATGCCCGTCCTGAGACGCTGTCGGCTGGCCCACCCGGTGGGGGAGAAGGCCCCGTTAAAGAATGGGGGCGGAGTCCTCAAGAGCGCCAAACAACGAGCCCGCGCGGGTGGACTGGCATCGCGCACGCGATCTCGGGCATCCGTGAGATCACCGTCCGTTGCTGATCGACTCCGTGGAGCGTCCAGCTCCGACACCCCGAAGCAGTAGCGTGTGGCTGCGGCCAGCACCGAGACCCGATGCGGGCTCATTCGCGGCGTTTGGCGTTGTGAGAGGGGATGGAATGAGCGAGGCGGAATCGCCGGCGGGCGATGATCCCGATGCGATGACGGACCCCACGATCACCGCGGCACCCGAGTCCGGCTCGCCGCCAAAGTCGTCGAGGAGCCGGCGGTGGGTGGTCATCGGTCTTGCCGTGGTGGCCCTGCTGGCGTTTACGCCGGCGCCCATGATCGGCGTCCTCTTGGTGACCTACTGGCCCGGCATCACGGCGCCGGTCACGCGCCCACCACAGCGGTCCCAGTTCGAGGGGCTGCGATTCGCGACCGCCGCGGACATTAAGAACCTCGAAGGACGAATCGCTGCGCTACCCCACGTCACGAGCGTTAAGACCTCTTATTGGAATGTGGCGGACATCCCCAGCTGGACCTTGAGCATCGACGTGCAGACCGACCTTGATCGGGAACGCGATCCAGCGGGGCCCACCGCGGCCGCTCTCGAGCAGCTCAAGGAGGGCGTCTTGCGAGTGTTGTGGAGGTCGCCGTTCGACGCCGGAACTGTCAGGATCTGGGCGAGGGGTGTGCTAAGGCCCGGGTCGCCCACACCCACGCCTGACTTTGGCGTACTGCTCGTCAACGAGGTCAACATCCAGGGCCTGTATCTGCGGTGGGGCAAGCCCGTGACCTCGCCGACTCCCGTGCCGAGCCCCAGTTCGTCGTGAGTCCGAGCGGAGTTCCTTGGTCGTGTGTTACTCAGGGGCGGGCTTGGAGCGGCTCTCGATGAACTGCTGCACCACTGACGTGTCGTAGTCGCCCAAGCCGTCGGCGGTGAGGTCGCCGAAGACCGCGCGGAGCGGCTCGACGCTGACCGTGCGGATGCCGGTCACGTCAGCTTCCTCGGCGACGGCGCGCAGGTCCTTGATCATGAACTTCGCGGGTCCGGACGGGCTGTGGTCGTGGGTGGCGAAGCGGTGCGCCTTGACCTCCATGACCCGGCTGGCGGCGTAGCCCCGTCCCAGGACGTCGAAGAGCTGAGCCACGTCGAGGCCGGCGCGTTCGGCGATGAGCGAGGCCTCGGCCAGCGCCACCACTTCGGCGGCCACGATGAGCTGGTTGCAGGCCTTGGCGACCTGGCCCGCACCCAGCGGGCCCATCAACGTGGCCGTACCGGCAGCGCTGAGGATCTCCTGGACGGGGGTCACCGCGTCGGGCTCACCTCCCATCAGGATCACCAGGGTGCCGGACTCGGCACCCTCGGCGCCGCCACTGACGGGGGCGTCCACCACCGTGACGGGATGGCCGCCGGCGGTGAGGTCCGTTTGTAGATCGCGCACCTCTTGGGGTGAGCAGGTCGAGGAGACGACGAGCGTCCAGGGTGCGACTGTGCCCGCGAGCAGCCCTTCGGGACGGTCGAGCAGCGAGCGGATGTCTTTGATCTCGGGGACCATCACGATGATGGTGTCGCACGCGGCGGCCAGTTCGGCCGGGGTCTGGCCCCACACGGCGCCCGCGTCCAGCAGTTCGGTGACCCGGCTGCGCTCAAGATCGTGAATGTGGAGCGAGCCGCCCAGGGGCAACTGCGCGGCGAGGATGAACCTGGCCATGGGGCGTCCCATGACGCCCAGGCCGATGAAACCAACCGAGTGAGACATTTGTGACCTCCTTGTTACGTGGTCAGCATATCGAACCCTATTCACAAAACTGAACACCCTTGCTAGGTTTTCCGCCATGACAGTCCCTCAGCGATTGCGGGTCGTGGTAGCGACACCGCTCAGCGAAGAGCTCTGCGCGCGCATATTAGCCGCCGAACCTCGCATCGATCTCGTCCGGGACCAGTCCCTCCTGCCGCCGATGCGATGGCCGGGGGATCATGGTGGCGATCCGTCGTTCGTCCGGACGACTGAACAGCAGTCAGCGTTTGACGCGCTCGTTGATTCGGCGGAAGCGCTCTACGGCGTCCCCGATGAGAACCCCGCCGCGCTCGCCCGTACCGTCCGCGCGAACCCCGGCCTGCGCTGGGTGCAGACCATGCCGGCCGGCGGTGGCGCCCAGGTGAAGGGCGCGAACCTCGCGCAAGACGAACTGCAAAACCTTGTGTTCACCACGTCGGCCGGGGTTCACGGCGCCTCGCTGGCAGAGTTCGCGGTCTTCGGCGTCTTCGCCGGCGCGAAAGACCTGCCACGGCTGCTCACCCAGCAGGCCCGCAAAGAGTGGACCGGCCGCTGGTGCATGCAGCAGGTGCACGAGATGACGGTCGCCGTTCTCGGCATGGGCAACATCGGACGCGATACGGCAGCCCGCCTCATCGCCCTCGGCGCCCGCGTGATCGGCGTCAGCCGCACCCCCGCCGACGTGCCGGGGCTGGCGGGCACCGTCCATCCCGATGATCTCGACAAGGCCGTGGCCGACGCGGACGCCCTCGTGGTCACGCTGCCCGGCACCGAATCCACCCACAAGATGGTGAACGCGGACGTGCTCGCGGCGGTCAAGCCCGGCATCACCGTGGTCAGCGTCGGACGCGGGACGGTCATCGACGAGGACGCCCTCGTCGAGGCGCTCCGAGACGGTCGGATCGGTTTCGCCGCCCTCGACGTCTTCTACACCGAGCCGCTCGCGCAGGATTCACCCCTGTGGACGCTGCCCAATGTGCTGGTCAGCCCGCACACCGCCGCCCTGAACGACGCCGAGGATCGCCGGATCGCCGACCTCTTCGCCGTCAACGCGGCCCGCTTCCTGGACGGCGGGCCGATGATCAACCCCGTCAACACCGTCGAGTTCTACTGAGGAGTGGCGGTGAACACGTTGTGGGATTCCGAGGCAGGCGTGACGCGCCTGGCCACCGGCGCCGCCTGGCTTGAGGGCCCGGCGTGGACGCCTTGGGGCCTGCTGGTCTCCGACATCCCCGGCAACCGCATCCTGCGCTGGAACGGCTCCGACTCCGCCGGTGATTTCGAGGTCTTCGCTGCTGACGCCGAGTTCGCCAACGGCCGCACCGTCGGGCCGGACGGTCGCGTCTACCAGTGCTCGCACGGCCGCCGCGCCGTCGAGGAACTGCACGCCGACGGCTCTACTACGGTGCTGGTCGATCACTGGGGCCAGGCCCGCCTGAACTCCCCCAACGACCTCGTCGTCGGTCCGGACGGCGCCCTCTGGTTCAGCGATCCGCCCTACGGCATCATCCAGGCCCACGAGGGACACCTCGGCGAGCGCGAGTACGGCGACCACTACGTGTTCCGTTTCGACCTCGGCACGCGCGAACTCCGTCCGGTCGTCCTGGATGTCGAGGAGCCGAACGGCCTGGCGTTCGCGCCCGACGGACGCACGCTCTACGTGGCCGACACGTCCGTCGCCCTTCAGGCACCGGGGCTCGGCAACGCGCACCTGCGCGCCTACGACGTGGTGCCCGGACGCGCGTGCAAGAACGGACGCTTGTTCGCCCAGATGACGCAGGGGCTGGCCGACGGCTTCCGCGTCGACATCGAGGGACGCCTGTGGACCAGCCACGGCTCGAACGTCACGGTCATCGCGCCGGACGGGGAGTGGCTGGAGACCATCGGCATCCCCGAGAAAGTCGGCAACCTCTGCTTCGGCGGTCCGGACGGCAGCGACCTCTATATCGCCGCCTCCGCGAGCCTCTACCGCCTGAAGACCCACACCGTCGAGGCGAACAGGGGGTGGACGCGATGAGCGCCCTTCTAGAGATCCGAAACCTGAACAAGGCGTTCTTCGCCACCCAGGCGGTGGATGACGTGTCGTTCGACGTTCACGAAGGCGAAATTGTCGCCCTCATGGGCGAGAACGGCGCCGGCAAATCCACCGTCATCAAGATGCTGGCGGGGGTCTACAAACCCGACGGCGGCACCATGACCGTGGACGGGCGTCCGATCGAGGAGGTGCGCGACAAGGAGGTCTCGTTCATCCACCAGACCCTCGGCCTCATCGAATGGATGACCGTCGCGGAGAACATCGCCCTCGGCATGGGCTACCCGCGGCGTGGGCCGCTCATCGACAAGAAGGCGATGATCACCCAGGCCACCGAGGTGCTCGACCTGGTCGGCGGCGGCGTCGATCCCGAGGCGCGGATCTTCGACCTGCCGCGCACCGAACGCTCGCTGCTGGCCATCGCCCGGGCGCTGGTCGGTAGCCCGAAGCTCCTCGTCCTGGACGAACCCACCGCGTCCCTCCCCCAAGAAGACGTCGAGCAGCTCTTCGTCGTCTTGCGCCGCTTGAAGAAGCAGGGCACCGGGATGATCTACGTCTCCCACCGCCTAGACGAGATCTATGCCATCGCCGATCGGGCCGTCGTCATGCGTAACGGCGTGAAGGTGGGCGACAAGCTGGTCGCTGACCTACCGCACCGCGAACTCGTCAGCCTGATCGTCGGCAAAGACACCCTGGCGGTGCACTTCAACGCACCGCAGGACCTCACCAGCCTCAAGCTCACCGACGTCTTCGTGGGGGAGGTCGGCCCGATTTCCATGGAGGTCAAAGCGGGCGAGATCGTCGGCCTGTGCGGCCTGCGCGGCGCTGGCCAAGGAGCCGCCGGACGCGCCATCGCCGGGGTAGACACCATCACCGGCGGCACCATGGAGGTCAGGGGCGCCAGGGTCGACATCAAGAGCGTCCGCGGGGCGATCGAGAAGAAGATTGCCTTCGTCACGTCCAACCGGGAGGCCGAATCGCTGGCGCCCGGGTTGTCCGTCCGCGAGAACCTTTTCCTCAACCCCAGCCTGTGGGGCGTGAAGTGGTTCCAGCCGAACCCGGTGAAGACCGAGCGCGAGCGCGCCGCGGCCGTCACCTCGCGTTACTCCGTGCGTCCGCCCGACCCGGAGCTGGCCGCCGACACCTTGTCTGGCGGCAACCAGCAGAAGGTCGTGCTGGCTCGCTGGCTCTCTCTGGGCTACGACATCGTCGTCCTCGAAGAACCGACCATGGGAGTCGACGTCGGCGCCAAGTCTGAGATTTACGCGCTGTTGCGGGAGGCCGCGGACGCCGGGACGGCCGTCGTCGTGGTCACCACCGACCTCGAGGAGGCGACGGCCATCTGCCACCGCGCCCTCGTTTTCGAGCGCGGCAGCGTCCGCACCGAGGTCGGGGCGTCCGACCTGAGTATCGCCAACCTGATGGCAGCCGCCTCCGGGCTTTCCACCCACACCCCCCACCAGTGAGGTTCTGACATGTCCATGAACACCTCCATCAAGTCCACAGCTTTGGAGCCCGGCAAGAACTCCGGCGCCGGACGACGGATCCTGACCATTTACGGCATGGTCTTCCTTGCCGTCCTGCTGTTCGGCCTCTTCGCGATCGCCAAGCCGCAGACCTTCCCGACCCTGCTGAACTTTCAGCTGTTGGCCTCGGCGAAGGCACCGCTGCTCATCATCGCGCTGGCGGTCACCGTCCCGATGGTGACCGGCAAGATCGACCTGTCGGCCGGCTACGCCGCTGGCCTGTGGCAGGTGATGGCTCTGTCGTGGCAGGTCCACGGCATGGACTATCGACTCGCGATCTTGCTGTGTTTGATCGGCGGCGCGGTGATCGGCCTGGTCAACGCGTTGCTCATCGAACTGGCGCAGGTCGACGCCTTCATCGCGACCCTGGCCACCGGGCAGGTCATCTACGCCATCACCATGTGGTACACCGGCGGCCAACAGGTCACCGACGCCACCGGCGCCCGCGCCAAAGCCTTCGACGAGCTGGCCACCTGGAGCCTCGGCCCGATCCCCGGCCCCTTCGTGGTCGCCATCGTGCTCGCCGTCATCATGTGGGCGGTGCTGGAGTTCCTTCCCGTCGGACGTTACCTCTACGCCGTCGGCGCCAACCCGGCCGCCGCGCGCCTCACCGGCATCCCCCGCCGCGCTTGCGTGGCCGGCGCCATGGTGGCCTCCGGGATGCTGGCCGCCCTCGCCGGGGTGCTGTTGGCGGCCCGCCAGGCCGGCATCGCGCAGGCCAACATCGGGCCGGACTTCCTGATGCCCGCGCTGGCCGCAGCCTTCCTCGGTTCGACCACCATCAAGCCCGGCCGGGTGAACGCCCTCGGCACCGTGCTCGGCGTGTTCATTACGACTGTCGGCATCTCTGGGTTGCAGCAGATCCTGCCGGGCCAGTTCTTCCTGGAGCCGTTGTTCAACGGCCTCACCCTCATCGCCGCCATCACGATCGCCTCCATGGCGTCCCGGCAGCGGCTCGCCAGGGCGGACGCGAAGTTCACCACCACCGCGCCGCCTCCCACGACCCCCCCACAAAGTTCAAGCAGTCCGGCTGAGACGTCCATGGTGGACGCTCCCGCCGGAGCGCAAGGAAAGGAGAACTGATGTTCGCACGTATTTGGGTGGCTGCCGGAGTTGGGGTTGTTGCCCTCTCTCTCGCCGCTTGCTCCTCAGGGTCGGTGGGCTCCGGTTCCACCAGCGCCTCGGCATCCGCGTCCGCCAGCAAAGTTGCGGTCGACCCCGACATCGTCGCCAAGTCCCAGACCATCGTCGATGCGGCGTTGGGCAAGGGTGACGGCTTCACCCCGCCGACCGGCGGTCCGACCGCGCAGAAGGCCGGGGCGACCATCGCCTACGTGGGCGCCGACCTCACCAACGGTGGCATCAACGCCGTCGCCACGGGGGTCAAGGAAGCCGCGGCTGCGCTCGGTTGGAACGTGACCGTTCTCGACGGCAAGGGCTCCGCCCAGGGTCGCACCGAGGCGCTGTCGCAGGCCATCGCGCTGAACCCGGCCGGGATCGTCCTCGGTGGTTTCGACGCCAAGGAGCAGGCCTCCACGATCAAGAAGGCCACCGACGCCAAGATCCCGCTGGTCAGCTGGCACGGCGGCCCGAAGGCTGGCCCCATGGCTGAATACGGAGTCGCCGCCAACGTGACCACCGACGCCATCGAGGTCTCCAAGCTGGCTGCCGCGTTCGTCGTGGCCGACAGCAAGGGCACCGCCGGAGTCATCTTGTACACCGATCGTCAGTACGACATCGCGGTCGCCAAGTCCGACGCTATGAAGGCCTACATCGAGCAGTGCGGCGGCTGCTCCGTCCTCGCCTACGAGAACAGCCCCATCGCCGAGGCCGACTCGCGGATGCCGTCCCTGGTGGCCGGTGAGCTGCAGCAGTTCGGCAGCAAGCTGACCTACCTCATGGGCATCAATGGCAACTACTTCGGTGGGGCTCAGTCGGCGCTGCGCGCGGCGAAGATCCCGGGCGATGGTCCGCCAAAGACCGTGGCCGCCGGTGACGGCGATGCCGCGGAGTTCCAGCGGATCCGCAACCACGACTACCAGGCCGCCACGGTGGCCGAGCCGGTGCTCCTGCAGGGCTGGCAGCTCGTTGACGAGCTCAACCGCGCCTTCGCCGGACAGGCCGCCTCGGGCTTCGTCGCCAAGCCGGGCCTCATCGTGGCCGCCAACGTTCCCTCCGGCGGCACGTTCGACCCGCCGTCCGGTTACCGGGACGTCTACAAGAAGAACTGGGGCAAGTAACCCCTGCTGGCTGATTGCTCGGCCCCGCCCCGTGTGGGGCCGAGCTCACCCCTTCTACGTCCCACCCCCGCGCCCCCCTCGCACTTTGCTGGCGTTAGTCGTCTTTGCTGGCGAAATATCGCCAGCAAACACGCTTAACGCCAGCAAGGTGGGAACCAGCCCGAGTCGGCTCACGGCCGCCGCCCCCAACTTCACCTCGTAGGAGACAGACAATGTCCAACGCTTTCGATCTCACCGGACGCCTCGCCCTGGTCACCGGGTCCAGCCGCGGGATCGGGCTGACCCTGGCCACCGGCCTCGCCGAAGCCGGCGCCCACGTGGTGTTGCACGGCCGAGATTCCGACACGCTGGCCGCCTCGGCCGCGACGCTGCGCGCAGCGGGCCACACGGTCGACACGGTTGCCTTTGACCTCACGGATGCTGCCGCCGTGAAGGCTGGCATCGCCGCACTCGAAGCCGCCTTGGGCGTTCCCGACATCCTGGTGAACAATGCGGGCGTCCAGATCCGCGGCCCGCTGGCTGACTTCACGATCGAGCAGTGGAACACCGTTATCAACACCAACTTGACCAGCGCATTCCTGATGTCGCAAGCGGTTTCGGTCGGCATGGTGGCCCGCGGCAGCGGCAAGATCATCAACGTCGGGTCGATCCAAAGCCAGCTCGCGCGTCCGTCAATCACGCCCTACTCGGCCTCGAAGGGCGGCATCGTGATGCTGACCCGCGGGCTGTGCGCCGACCTCGCCAAGCACGGCATCCAGTCCAACGCCCTGGCTCCCGGCTATTTCGCGACCGTCCTCACCAAGGCCCTCGTCGAGGACCAGACCTTCAGCGATTGGGTTTGCAATCGGACGCCCGCCGGACGCTGGGGCCAGGTCGAAGACCTCATCGGCACCTGCGTCTTCCTCGCCTCGGATGCCTCCCGTTTCGTGAACGGCCAAATCATTTACGTCGATGGCGGCATGTCGGCCGTCGTCTGACACGTCCCCGAACCTCTTCTCCCTCCTGCCCTGAAAGGACGTCCCATGAAGGCGGCCCTCATCTCCGGTGCCCACGACCTTCGCCTCGCGGAGGTTCCCTCGCCTGTTGCTGGCCCCGGGCAGGTGCTGATCCGCGTGAGCCACGTCGGCATCTGCGGCTCCGACCTCTCCTATTACCGCCACGGCGCGGTCGGCGCGTTCGTCGTCACCGAGCCGCTGGTCCCGGGGCATGAGTTGGCGGGCGTGATCGATGCCGATCCGTCCGGCACCTACCCCGTCGGCACGCGGGTGACCCTGCATCCGGCGTCCGTGGGGACGCCCCTTCCCGGCCTGGACGATCGTCCGAACATCTGGCCCGGCGGACGGTACCTCGGCAGCGCCGCGACCACCCCTCACACCCAGGGCGCCATGAGCGGGTTGTTCTTGGCGCGGCTCGATCAGGTCCGGACGCTCCCGGACGGCCTGCCGCTGCGCCGTGCGGCCCTCGCCGAACCCTTGGCGGTCGGACTTCATGCCTTGACCATTTCGGGCGATGTGAGCGGCAAACGAGTGCTGGTTTCCGGCGCCGGGCCCATCGGCTTGCTGCTGGCCGGTGCCTGCGTGGCCCGCGGCGCGACCGTGACCGTGGCCGACGTGCTGCCCGCGGCGTTGGAGCGAGCCTTGGGGTTGGGGGTGTCGGCGACCGTCCACGTGGGCGTTGATCCGATGCCGACCGAGGCTTTTGATGTGGTGTTCGAGGCGTCCGGCGCCCCGCCCGCGTTGAGCCCGTGCGTGAACGCGGTCGTCCGCGGCGGGACGATGGTCCAACTGGGGCTAGTCCCCGGGGGCAACCAGCCGTTCGACATGGCACCGGTGGTGGCGCGGGAGTTGATCGTCCGAGGTTCTTTCCGGTTCAACGGCGAACTCGACGAGGCCATCGCGATGCTGGCCAGCACGCCGATTCTCGAGAAGGTCGTGACCCACGAGTTTCCGCTCGACGACGTGGTGGCCGCCTTCGACTGCGCGGCGGACGCGGCGGTGTCGTCCAAGGTGTTGGTCGTCGTCGATCCGAAGTTGGGGTAGGAACGACGGGCCGGGCAAACTTAGCCTCGGAACGAAGGGGAGCCAGCGTGAACGAGAAATCCAAGCCGAGTGGCGCGCCCGCGGTGACGCGCGCTGCGGCCATTCTCAATCTGCTCGCATCTGAGGGAATCGCGCTCAACCTGACCGACATTTCGCGGGAGCTCGGGCTGGCGAAGTCGTCCACATTCAACCTCTGCAGCGCGCTCGAAGAGGCCGGGCTGATCTCCCGGCGCGACACCTCCTACGTGTTGGGGCGCAAGATCGTCGAGCTCGGCGGGGCCTATCTGCGTTCGTTCGACGTCGTCCGCGAGTTCTACCGGCACTGCTCAGAGTCGCCCGTCCTCTCGCACGAGCTGCTGCAGTTGGCGGTGCTGGACGGCACCTCGGTGCTCTACGTCGCCCGCCACGAAGGACGAGCCCCCTTGCGGTTGTCCGCCACGATCGGGGACCGGTTCCCGGCCTCCACCACGGCCGTCGGCAATATCTTGCTGGCGCAGCTTGATCCGGCCGTGGTTGCGGACCGCTTCCGCGACGGCAACCTGCCCCAATGGACCGAACGCTCGGTCTCGACCGTGGCGGGGCTCCTCGCGAAGCTCGAGGCCACACGTGAGCGCGGGTATTCACTCGATGACGGCGAAACCAATCCGGCGGTGACGGGGGTCGCGATGCTCGTCCGTCCGCGCTCGAGCGCCGAGGAACCGTTCGCCCTCGGGGCGTCCCTGTTCATGGCCGACGACCTCGAAGGCCGGCTCGAAGCGGTGATCCCCGAACTCCGCCGCGTGGCCCACGAGCTCTCCAACCCGATGCTGATGAACCAGCAGGCCTGATCCGACACTGGTACCCAAGGGTGACGGCACATGCCATGGTGGAGCGCGGAGTTCATCGACGCTGGACGTTGGCGCGCGGCGCGGAACGCCGCCCTGAAGGAGCTTCGCGACGGTGATGAGTTGGCCGCGTACAACCTGGCCATTGCCGAGGAGGGGCTCCGGAAACCGCGACGTGCCCGCTGGGCGCTTCGGTTAGCCGCCAGCTACGACGATCCGAAGGGGTTGCGCGATTTTGGCGTCGACCTGGCAGAAAGTGGAGCCGCGCTGGAGGCGTTACCGGTTCTTGCGGTCCTCGCCCGCAATCATCCCGAGCACGCAGCTGAGGCAGCAGCCCTGGCGGCGTTCATCCGGTGGGAGTACCTCGCCGAGGCCGACGAACCCGCACTGAGAGCCGCCACCGAAACCCTCACTTGGGTGGTTTGCGAATACGCGGAGTGCCTCGTCAGCCAGGGACGGGTCGATGAGGCCATCTCGGCCCTGCGGGCGGCGTCCGAGGCGGGCGAGATCGACGCGCTGATGCCGTTGGGGAACCTCTTGACCGCGGCGGGAGAAACCGAACTCGGGATGGCCGCCTACGCCGAGGGCTACACACGCGGCGACGCCTTCAGCGCCTTCAACGCGGGCATCACCCTCGAGAAGCTCGGCGATCTTCGCGGTGCGCGCGCGTGGATCAAGAAGGCGGCAGCTGGCGGTGACCGCAAGGCCGTGAGGTGGCTGCGCCAGGACGGCCGGCGACTCCGCGCCGAACGCCGACGAGGGCCGCGCCCCGCTCGTGCCAGCTAGTGGAAGGCCTCCTGCACCTGCTCGGCGAATCTTCGTGTTGATTTACTCGGCGAGGTCCCGTGCAAATCAACACTGTCTTTGAAGTTGGGCAGGCGCGGTCGCTCGAAGCCCGCAGTGTTAGTCGGGTCGGCGAGCGTGGACGCGTTCGATGGCGCCGTGGAGCGTCCGTTCGGTTTCCACGATTTCGAGGCCGAGGTCGCGCACCATTGGCAGAGGTCGCCGCGTGAACCACTCGCCCTGAAGGGGGACCGTCACCGCCTGCAGTAGGTACTCCCCGACCTTGAGCAAGGGGTTCGTCGCGACCACGTGGTCGGCGAGAAGGAGCCGTCCGCCGGGGCGGAGCACCCGAACGCATTCCTGCAACCCGCGCCGCTCGTCCGGCACGCAGCACAGCGTGTAGGTGCTGACCACCGTGTCGAAGGTGCTGTCGGGAAAGTCCAAGGTCATGGCGTCGCCCTCCATGAGCGCCACCTCGCGGCCGAGGCTCGCGGCGCGCTGCCTGGCGATCGCGAGCATCGCCCCGCTGCGATCCATTCCGGTGAGCTGCACCTCAGGTGGGTAGAGGGGGAGATTCAGCCCGGTGCCGACGCCGACTTCCAGGACGTCGCCCACGGCTCTGGAGCACACCCACTCCCGGGCGCCCGCGAAGAACCGCCGCTCGGCCACAGCCATCATGGCGTCGTAGCCGCGCGCCTCCTTTTGCCAAAAGGCGGCGGAGCGCTGGTCCCGGTTCATCTGCCCACCCTCTCAGCCGAATGAGCCGCACGTCGAGAAGCTGTCTAGCGGGCTCGGGGCCGCGCCCTTGCAGGCATCCATCCGGACTCGGGGACCGGGGGGCCTGGTTGGTCTTAAAGTCTGGCGGTCCCTCTACGGAAGGCCGTGCTGTCGTCTTGGGTTCCGGGTCGTGTCCGAAACAGGCCCGCCAGCGTCCGCCGTGGAGCTGACGTCCATGAGCGGACCTCACGGGCACGTGAAGGATTCCGCGAAGGTTCGGGTGGTCGACGTTTGGGGTGTTTCGTGGGGTGTAGGCGGGTTCGGGCTGCCTCCGTGGGGTGAGGCGGCAGCAGGGCACCACCCCGAGACCGTCGAGCCTGAGACTCCCCCTGAGATCGCCTTCCCTGCCGCAAACGCGCCTACCCTGTCGCTGCAACGGTAGGGAAGGCGCATGAGCGGCAGGGTAGCGGCGAGAACGGCAGGGTAGCGGCGGAATATCAACAGCGCCCCGGGGAAGAACCCCGAGGCGCTGTTTGTGGCTAGTCGTGCCGAGCATGATGCCGTGGCGGGCATGAACCTCAGCCGAGCAGAAACCTCAGCCGACGACCAGCAGCAGGTCTCCGCCTTCGACGGCTTGGGCGTGTCCGATGCAGGCGCGCTTGACGACGCCCGCGACGGAGCTGGTGATCGCCGCCTCCATCTTCATGGCCTCGATGGTGGCCACCTGATCTCCCACGGCCACCTCGTCGCCGACCGCCACGGTCAAGGTGACCACTCCAGCGAAGGGCGCCGGGACGTGACCCGCGTTGGACGTGTCAGCCTTCTCGGCCGCGGTCACCGTGGTCTTTACGGAGAGATCGCGGACCGCCACCGCCCGCATCTGGCCGTTCATCGAGCACATGACCTGACGGATGCCCCGCTCATCGGGCTCGCCGATCGCGGTGATTCCAAGCAGCAGGGTCTTGCCCTTTTGGATGTCGACCTCGTACTCCTCGCCGGCCTCCAGGCCGTGGAAGAACTGCCGAGTGCCGAGCACCGACAGGTCGGAGTAGAGGTCGACGGCGTCCTCGAAGTCCTTGCTCGGACCGGGGAAGAGCAGCCGGTTCAGCGTCGCCCGGGGCGTCGAGTCCAAGGCCGCCGTGTCGGCGTCCGACAGTTCGGTCTCGACCGGACGAGTGCGCCGACCCTGCAGCGCCTTCGTGCGGAACGGCTCCGGCCAGCCGCCGGGGGGATCCCCGAGGTCGCCGTTGAGGAAGCCGATCACCGAATCGGGGATGTCGAACCGCTCGGGGTTGGCCTCGAACGCCAACGGATCGGCATTCGCGCCCACCAACGCCAGCGCCAGGTCGCCCACCACCTTGGACGATGGCGTCACCTTGACGATGTTGCCGAGAATCGCGTTGGCCGCGGCGTACATGTCCTCGATGTCCTCGAAGCGGTCGCCGAGGCCGAGCGCGATGGCCTGCGTCCGGAGATTCGACAGCTGCCCGCCGGGGATCTCGTGGTGATAAACCCGTCCGGTGGGACCGGGCAGGCCCGACTCGAACGGCTTGTACAGGTTTCGGACGGCCTCGAAGTAGGGCTCCAACGAGGTCGCCGCATCGAGCGACAACCCGGTAGCGCGTGGAGTGTCGTCCGTGGCGGCGATGAGCGCCGACAGCGACACCTGCGAGGTCGTCCCGGCCAGCGCCGAGGCGGCCACGTCGACCGCGTCCACGCCCGCGTCCGACGCAGCGAGCAGGGTGGCCAACTGGCCACCGGCCGTGTCGTGGGTGTGCAGATGGACGGGCAGGTCGAAGTTGCGGCGCAATTCGGTGACCAGGCGGGCGGCCGCCGGGGCGCGGAGCAGACCCGCCATGTCCTTGATGGCCAGCACATGTGCACCCGCCTTCACGAACTGTTCGGCCAACTTCAGGTAGTAGTCGAGTGTGTAGAGCTTCTCGCCGGGCGACAGCATCGACCCGGTGTAGCAGAGCGCCGCCTCGGCCACCGCGTGATCGGTCTCGCGGACGGCCTCAATGGCCGGACGAATCTGGTCCACGTTGTTAAGGGCGTCGAAGATCCGGAAGATGTCCACGCCGGTCTTGGCCGCCTCGTGGACGAACGCGTTCGTCACCTTCAGCGGATACGGGGTGTACCCCACGGTGTTCCGGCCGCGAAGCAGCATCTGGAGCGGGATGTTGGGCATCTCCTCATGCAGTTGCGCCAGGCGCTCCCACGGATCTTCCTTGAGGAATCGGAGCGCCACGTCGAACGTCGCCCCACCCCACGCCTCGACGGTGAGCAACTGCGGCAGCATCCGGGCGAGGTAGGGCGCGACGTGCAGCATGTCGCGGGTGCGCAGGCGGGTAGCCAGCAGCGACTGGTGAGCGTCGCGGAAGGTGGTGTCGGTCACGGCCAATGCAGACTGCTCGCGCAGCGCCTGCGCCCAACGTTCGGGTCCTTCCGTCAGCAGCAGGTCCCGGGAGCCCTTGGGAGGGGCCGCGGCCAGCAGGGCGTCCGGTACCTTCGGCAGCTTCGTCTTGGCGTGCAGCAGGGTCACGTCCGAGTGCCCGTTGGGCAGGTTCACGCTGACTTCGGCGAGGTACTGCAGCAGCTTGGTGCCGCGGTCGGCCGGGATCCGGTGGACCATCAGCTGCGGACGCTCTTCGATGAACGAGGTCGTCACGCGTCCGGCGAGGAAGTCGGGATCGGTGATGACGGCTTCCAGGAAGGGAATGTTGGTGGACACGCCACGAATCCGGAACTCGGTGAGCGCCCGGTAGGCGCGGCGGGCGGCCGTCGGCAGGTCGCGACCGCGGGCGGTGAGCTTCACGAGCATCGAGTCGAAGTGCGCGCCGATCTCCGAGCCGGTGAACACAGTGCCGCCGTCGAGGCGGATGCCCGCGCCGCCGGGGGAGCGGTAGACCGACAGGCGTCCGGTGTCGGGACGGAACCCGTTCGATGGATCCTCGGTGGTGATCCGGCACTGCATGGCGGCGCCGCGCAGCTTGATCGCGTCCTGGGTGAGGCCGAGATCGGCCAGCGACTCCCCGGCGGCGATGCGCAGCTGCGAGCTGACGAGGTCGACGTCGGTGACCTCCTCGGTGACGGTGTGCTCCACCTGGATGCGGGGGTTCATCTCGATGAAGACGTAGCGTCCGTCCTCGCCGAGCAGGAACTCGACGGTGCCCGCGTTGACATACGAGATCTGCCGGGCGAACTTCACCGCGTCGGCGCACATGCGGTCGCGCAGGTCGGGGTCGAGGTTGGGCGCCGGGGCGAGCTCGACCACCTTCTGGTGGCGGCGCTGGACGGAGCAGTCGCGCTCGTACAAATGGATGATCGCGCCGGTCGCGTCGCCGAGGATCTGCACCTCGATATGCCGCGGACGCACGACGGCTTCTTCGAGGTACATCCGGGCGTCGCCGAAGGCGCTCTCGGCTTCGCGTTGGGCCTCTTCGACGGCGGCGCGCAGGCCGTCCTCGTCTTGGACGCGGCGCATGCCGCGACCGCCGCCACCGCTGACGGCCTTCACGAACAGCGGGAAGCCGATCTGCTCAGCCGAAGCCAGCAGGGTGTCGAGGTCATCGGAGGGCTCGCTCGAACGCAGAGTCGGCAGGCCGGCCGCGCGGGCCTCGGCGATGGCGCGGGCCTTGTTTCCGGCCATTTCCAGCACCTGGTGACGGGGGCCGACGAAGACGATCCCGTTCTCCTCGCAGGCCTGGGCCAGGTCGGGGTTCTCGGAGAGGAAGCCGTACCCGGGGTAGATCGCATCGACCCCGGCAGCCTTGGCCGCGCGGATGATGCCGTCTACATCGAGGTAGGCCCGGACGGGGTGTCCGACCTCGCCGATCTGGTAGGACTCGTCAGCTTTGAGTCGGTATTCGCTCAGCCGATCTTCGAACGGAAACACCGCGACCGTCTTGATTCCAAGCTCGGTCGCGGCCCGGAATGCGCGTACCGCAATCTCGCCACGGTTGGCTACCAGCACCTTGTTGAACACAAGTCCTCCTTGTTGTCGGGCTAAGCCTCCCAACCTGCGACCCACTTGAGCAATCGCACCATCCGTTTCGGACACTCGTGGGCGCGAGGGGGGAAGGCTGACCCGGTCGCGGCTCCTTGGGTGGGAGGTGATCCTTACGGCCTGACGTACCGCGGCCTACCTTGGGTTCGAGAGGTGATATCTGATGAGAGCTCTGTACATCGCCGCCGCCGGTGTCGCGGTCTGCGTGGTCGTCGCGAGCTGCGCGGCGGGCTCACGTCCCACCACCGCGGTCACTGTCACGGTGACCCAGGGCGCCACCGCCGGCCCCAGCACCGGCCCCACCGGGTCGGCCTCAGCGACCGCTGAGGGGACGGCCAGCGCCTCCCCAGGTGCCACCTTTCCCGACACCACCGGCGCCTACGCGGTGACCGAGTCGGCCGGGTTCTTCACGCCAAGCGGACGGATCGACTGTGGCATCAACAGTTCGTGGGCTGCGTGTACGTTCCCTGAAGGCATGAACATGACTGGGGTCCCCAGCGGCAACACAGCCTGCCCCGACCTCTACCCGGACTCTGACGTGAACGGAATTTCGGTCGGCACGGACGTCCTGTTTGCCTGCATGTTGGATCCCCCAGGGTGGCCGATTCCGGGCAGCGATGATGCGGCCTGGTCGGTGGGTCGCGGCTTTCCCTCGGTGACCGTGGCTGGGCAATCGTTCGCCACGCTGCCCTACGGGCAGAAGCTCAGGGTGGGTCCGCTGATGTGCGAGAGCGCATCACACGGCGTGACGTGTGTGAATCTCATCACGCGCAAGGGTTTCCATCTCGCGCTCGCTGGCGTCACGCAGGTCACAGGCTGATCGAGGGCTGAGGCCTGCCTCCATCGCAGGGGGAGGCTTCCCCCGGGCATGATCCCCGGGGGAGGGGTGGCCTGGCAGGGACAGACCGCGCACTAGCTTCGCCCTGAAGGGATACCCATGATCACTCTCCGCCTCGTCGTCACTGGCCTTGCCGGTTGCGTTGTCCTCGCGGGCTGCACTCCGAGCCTCGCTACGGGTCCCGTCGATAGCGCGGCCACGGCCTCAGTGAGGGCGGAGTCGCCCACGGCGCCGGTTGGGACGGGGTCGCCCTCAGCGCCGTCCTCGCCCTCGCCGACGCCGTCAGCGCCACCGCCGTCGGTTGCTCCGACCGCCGTTTCCCCTACCCCCGCTGCGGCCGAGTCGTCGGCGCCCGCACCTGCTGAACCCGCGACGAAGGCCGCCTCTCCCGCGCCGGTGACGTCCACTACGCAGAAGGTGGCCACGGCCAGCGCGTCGGTGCCCAAGCCCGCAGGGTTCCGCATCACGGCTGACACGGCGGGATTCGTTTCCCCCAGCGGACGAATCTGGTGCGGTATGACCATGGAGGGTGTCACGTGCATGTTCCCGCAAGGCATGAACCGGGCGGGCGTCCCGAGCGGTAGAACCGCCTGCCCGGGCGCCTGGCCCGACTTCGACGTGAACGCGATGTATCTCGCCGACGCGGTGACCTTCGCGTGCCAGGAGGACCCCCCGTCGCTGCCCTTCCCGGGGCAGCCGGACGCCGCCTGGGCGGTGGGCAGCGGGTATCCCTACGTCACCTTGATGGGACAGCCCGTCCCGACCCTGCCTTACGACTACTCGCTGCGGCTGGGCCGCTTCAACTGTGAGAGCGAAACCACCGGCATGACGTGCACGAATCTCTTGAATGGCAAGGGTTTCCGCGTGGCCATCGCCGGCGCGACCAAGATCGGTGGCTGAGCGTCGATGGCGGCCCGCAGCTAACTGCGCCAGGTGACCGACAGGTCGCTTAGCTTGATCTTGACCGTGGCGTGGAAGGTGTTGTCCTGCTCCACGGTCCCGGATCGGCCGTCTTGTTTGAGCTTCAGCTTGAGGTGGGTGTTGAACGTCACATCCGCATCGGCCTGGCGGGCGTCCGCCGGGTCCAGTGCTGGCGTGACCCCTGACCAGGGGTCGTCCGTCACCGTCCACACGACCGTGCTGTCGTCGATGACCTGGTTCGCACGCACGTTCAGCCAGTTTGGGCAGTTTGGAGGTTGGACGGTCTTCTGCGCGATGCAATCGTCGAAGGACTTCTTCGCTGCGGCCAGCGTGGCAGCGGCCCCCTCGGTGGTCAGGGTGGGCTTCAGGTTGACGCTCCCGAAGGCACCGCGAGTATCCGTGATCACGACTTTGCTCGAATCGCCGAGGCCGACGTACTTATTGGTCGAGGCGAACTCGTACGTCCCGGGCATCACCAAGATGGTGGATTGCTTGGGGAGGTCGTCGCCGTTGAGCTTCACGTCCAGCCCCGTTGGCAGGTTGGCGAGGCTGATCTCGCTCGTCACGTTCTGGATTTTCCAGAGGCCCTGGGAATCTTTCACGGTCCGGAAACTAGTGGTCACGGCCTTACCGGCCACTTTGTAGGTGGCGGTCACGGTGGGCTCGTCAGTGGCCGCCACGACGATGTCGCTGAGCCCGCCCGCGGCCTGGGCGGCCTTGAGTTTGGTGTCGGTGAGCCAGCTCTTGTTGGTGGGCTGGGTGCTGGCGAAGGTCAGTGCCACCGTGGCGTTCCCACCCTGGACTGCGGTCAGATAGGCGCGCACCGCATCCGAGGGCTTCGGACGGGTCGAGACCCACCACGCGAATCCGCCGGCGATGAGCGCCACGACAACGAGGCCAGCGAGGAGCCCGATAAGCAGGCCCTTGCCGCGCTTCTTCTTGACCGGCTGCGGGGGCAGCTGGTTGGGGTAGCCGGGGCCGTAACCGGGCGGGGCTGCGGCGTAGCCGGAGAGGTAGGACTGCTGCTGGTCCGGTTGCGGCGGGCCGTACGGGGCGCCGTACTGAGGGGCTTCGGGGGCCGGCTGGCCATAGGCGGCGGCCTGGGCGGACGGAGCGGGCTGGCCGGGCTGGCCGGGCTGGCCGGGCTGGCCGGGATACGGCTGCGGCTGACCGGCGTACTGCTGCGCCTGGCCGGGATACGGTGCCGGGCTCGGGTACTGCGCTTGACCCAACTGCTGGGGCTGGCCGGGGTACGGCTGCTGGCCCTGCCCAGGGGTCGGGTACGCCGGAGCGGCGCCGAGTGGCTGGCCGTGAGCGTCCAAGGAGGGGTAAACCGCCGTCGGCGGGACCTGTCCGCCGGCGGGCATCGCCATCGTGGGCGGCACCTGGGCCTCGCCCCCGGTCGGGATCACCGCCGTCGGCTGAACCTCCGTGGCCAGAACCTCTGTGGGATGGACTTCGGTCGGCTGGGCGTCCGTGGTCAGGACCTCGGTGGAGTGTGTGTCGCTCGGCTGCACGTGCGTGGGCGCATCGACGGCGGGCTCCGCGACGGCGGGCTCGGTGACGGCGGGCTCGGTGACGGCGGGCGCAGCGGTGCTCGGGAGCCAACCGGCGAGTCCGGCGTCCGGCACGGCTATCCCTCCGAAGGCAGGGCTAGAGGCGTTTGACGCGGCCGTTGTGAGTCCGAGGTCGGGGGCGGTACCCCATACCTCCGGCACCGAAGAGGCGGGGGCGTCGCCGCTTGTCGGGAGTGGAGGGACGGCGGAGCCCTGGCTCTCGGGCGGCAGGGGCAAGGTGGAGTCCTGGTTGGTCACAAATGCAAGGGTATTGCCGCGGTCGCCGGGCGTCACACCAGCGTCAGGAGCCGGGTGTCGGAGACGTGGCCTGGAGGTCATCTCCATCCCCGCTGCGCGCCTCGGCGCCGGATCGGAGGTTCGGCATCGATCGCAGTGCCGGAATGCTCGCCGCCGCGGTGATGAGCAAGAGGAGGCCGCCGGCGGCGTACGTCCACTGCAACCCGGAGGCGTGCGTGAGCAGGCCAGCGACCAGGGCGCCGAGGGGCATGGCGATGAAGGAGACCATGCGGTAGACGGACGTCACGCGTCCGAGCAGGGCTGGCGGCGTGACCCGTTGCCGGTAGGTGTTGACCGTGATGTTCCAGACCATGGAGAACACCCCCATGAAGGCCACGGCTGCGAACGCGATCCCGACCTGGGGGAAGGCGCCCAGAACGACCAGGCTCAACCCGAAGCCGCCCAAGCACAGTTGGACGATCGTCCGCTCGCCGAGGGCCTTCGTCAATCGTCCGGACAGGACCGCCCCGAGCAACGCACCCCCGGCGAAGGCCGCGATGACGACGCCGTAGACGGATTCGGGCAGGGCCATCAACTGCAGCACGTAGAGCACCATGACGGCCACGGCGCCGGTGACCGCGAAGTTGATCACGCCGGTCGCCGCCGCGAGGGTGAGCAGCGGACGATCGCGGACGAGGGCGACTAGCCCCTCCTTCAGGAGTTCGAGGACGCTCGCGTCGCCGGTGTGCGCGGGCGTGCCGGGGTCGCGGCGGGCCACGGCGAACGTGATGATGGCGCCGGTGGCGAAGGCCACGGCGGCGAAGGCGAAGGGGGAAGCCGGCCACAGCACGTACATGACGGTGCCCAGCATGGGCCCCACCATGTTTCCGGAGAGCACGAGGGCCGTCTGGGTGAGGCTGTTCGCCCGCAGGAATTGCTCCTGGCCCACCAGCTCCGGCAGCACCGACCCGGAGGCGTTGTCGAAGAACGGCGCGGCGAGACCCAGCAGGAATCCGAGCAAGAACAGGGCGGGCATGGTGGCGTTTCCCGAGGCCACCACCGCGGTGAAGACCGTCGCCACGACCGCCCGCAGGACGTTGGCGATCCACATGATCCGAAGGCGCGGCACCCGATCGGCGACCACGCCCGAGGCCAGCCCGAGGAGCAACCATCCGCCCTGCTGAAAGACGTCGGTCAGGGAGATGAGTCGGGCGTCCAGGGTGAGGGACGCCGCCAACACCGGCAGCGCGCCGATCAGCAGCCCCTCGGCCAGGTAGGACGCCGAACTGCCCGCCCACACCGACCAGAAGCGCCGTCCAAGCGGTTCAGCCATGGGTGGTTACCTCCGCGACGAGTCTAAGAGCCGCGGGTCCCATGGGAGGCGCTCCCGGCTTGGCAACCAGGGCGTCACTGACCTGCCAAGGTCTTCACCCACCCGAGGACGGTCGCGGGCATATCGCTCGGGGGATTGTTGGCTGTGGCGACAAATGCACCGCCATGGGCCCCTGCGGCGATGATCGTCCAACCGCCCGCGGGAGTCGCCCGAACGATGGCGTCCTCGTAGCGGTCGGCCCCGTTTAGCGCCGGCGGAAGGGTGTCGTATTGGACGTGGGCCCAGGTGTTCTCGGGGTTGCAGGTGATTTGCATGATGGAGGTGGTGTACCGGTCGGCGAACAAGCGCATGGCTTGCTGGACGCTGATGCAGGGGGGCTTCGCCGCCGCCTGACTCGTGACGTGAATCTTTACCTCGTTTTGCCCAGTGAACTCGCCGATCAGCCCCCAGACCTGGGTCACCAGCAGCCCCGCCAGCGAGGTCACGATTCCGATAACGACGCCGACAACACCGGAAATGAATCCCTCCGTGAGATGGGAGAACAGGTCGCCCGTGCACGACAGGATCGTCCGTGCGACCTCACCGAGGTGGCTGCCCACATCCAGTGAACCTTCGATCATGCCTGCCATGCACTCAACGGCATGTCGGATGTCGTTCTGTTTCTCAACCTTGCCGAGGGCGACCTCTAGCCAGTTCTCGGGATTTTGGCCCGAAGCCATGGCAGCGGCGATGTCGAGGCCTGCTATTAGCACCGCTACCAAACCGAGTCCGGCATCGACCCTGGCCCCAGTCCAGGTGTCCACGACTCCAGGCTTCAACGTGATCGAGGCATTCCCGCCAGGGACGAGGACCGTTTCCTTTTCGTACGAGAGGTCGTGCATCGCGTCAAACAGGGCAACGGTGACGATCCCCGACAACTCGAGTGGAGCGACGCCCTGTTGTCCGACGCCCTCGCCGGGTGTCGGGCGGAACCGCCAGACAAAGGGCGTCGCGCTGTAGATGGTGTTCGTCACGGTACTTGCATTAGCGGTGACGCATGCGTACACCCCACCCTTGTCCGTCGAAACTGAGAAGCTGCGGCCGGGGGTCGTGGCAGCCTTGCCTTCGCAGGCGGGCTTGGTGAATCCGACCTTCAGGAACTGTTTCACCTTGTCAATGAACCAGTCCCTCACCTGATCGGCCCAGCCGAACCATCCGAAGCTGAAATGGGTCAAGGTGACGCTCGCCTTGCCGTCGGCGATGGTCACGGGAAGCCCCTCCCATTGGCCGTTGTCGGTTCGCTTAGTCACGAAGTAGAGGGCTGAGTTGTCACCTTGACCCTGGGGCAGCGCGAAGGAGACCGTGACCGCGGCTTGGGGTTGCGCTCCACCGTCCATGGAAATATCGAAGGCTTTGCCTGATTTCACACCCGCGATTCCGGGCGGGATGGCGTCGTCGGCTGGCTTGATGTGGACCCCAGTCCCCGCGCTTCCGACGCCCGCAGGCCCCTTCACCGTCACGCCGTCAAGAGCAACAGTAAAGCCTTCACTGCCGATGACCGCGTCCTTTCCCGGTGTCGGGTCCGGCAAGCGGTTCGGGGAGCAAGCCCCGAGCAGGAGGGAAAGGATGAGAATGCCTACCAAACCGGCGACCCACCTCGGACGCTCCCATCGCTCGCCGGATCGAGTCGTCATGGATTTACCCCCATCAGGCTCCCCTCGGCGCCCTATGGCCGATGGTAGCTAGTGACAGGTCTGGTGGGGCTTTGTTCAGCGGCGCTCGCGGGATTCGGTGGTCTCGCCGACGTGGGATTCGAGCCACACCATCAGTGACCGCAAGTCGCGCCAGTCCTGTGCCACGTGGGAGGACGTGTCGTCGGCTAGCCAGGCAGGAATGCCGTAGTGCTTGGACGCCGTGAGGCTCTTGCGGCGCAGGAGGGCCAGCCGCGGATGATCGGCGTCGAACCCCTTCGGACGGGTCTTCAGTTGGTCGCCGCCGATGGTCCAGCCACCGTTTTCCAACACCGTCAGTAGCGAATCTAATGCCTCGCCCGGATCATCGTCTACGGCCTCCCGGTAGCGCGCCAATTGGTCGGGCCGCATCGCGTAGCAGCCGCCGGCGACCATCAGGCCGTCTGCGCCCACCTGGACGTAGTACCCGCCCATGATCGCCGTCGCGACAAGGCCACCTTGGTGGTCTTTGAGCGGACGTTTGTCCTCACTGAAGCGCACGTCCCGATGCGGACGGTAGACCTTCCCGGGACCAAACTCCGGCTCCAGCGCGGCCAGCAGGGCCTCCATCGGAGCCTTGACGTCCGTGGCGTAGCGCCCCTTGTTGGACGCCCACCACTCGCGGGTATTCGAGATTTCCAGCTCGGCGTAGAAGTCGACCGCTGCGAGCCCAATGCCGACAGGCAGTGCGCGGACCTTCCCCGTGGCCATCACGACACCGCCGCGATGGCCTTGATCACCCAATCGAGGTTGCTGTCGTTGAGGGCCGCCACGCACATGCGGCCGGCGTCCGTCCCGTAAACGCCGTACTCAGAGCGCAGTCGTTGCATCTGCTCCACCGTGAGGCCGGAGTAGCTGAACATGCCGACCTGGTCGGTGATGAAGCCCATGCCCTCGACGCCGGCGGCTTCGAGACCGTCCACGAGCGCCTTGCGCATGGCCTTGATCCGCGTGCGCATGCCGCCCAGTTCGGACTCCCACAGCGCCCGCAGCTCGGGGTCGCCGAGGACGGTCGCCACCAGCGCCGCGCCATGGGTGGGCGGGTTGGAGAAGTTCGTCCGGATGACGATCTTGACCTGCGAGAGCACGCGCTTGGCCTCGTCGGCGTCCGCGCACACGATCGACAGGGCGCCGACCCGCTCGCCGTAGAGGCTAAACGACTTCGAGAACGAGGTCGAGACGAGGAAATCCCGTCCGGTCGCGACGAACTTGGCGACCACGGCGCCGTCCTCGGCGAGCCCCTCGGAGAAGCCCTGGTAGGCCATGTCGAGGAAGGGCACCAGCCCGCGGGCGGTGACTGTGGCGACCACGCGATCCCACTGGGCGGGGGTGAGGTCGTAGCCGGTCGGGTTGTGGCAGCAGGCGTGCAGGACGACGATCGTGCCCGGGGCGGCGGCCTCGAGGTCGGCGATCATGCCTTCGAAGTCGATGCCGCGCACGGCCGCGTCGTAGTAGCGATAGCTGCCGACGGTGAAGCCGGCGCGCGTGAACAGCGCGAGGTGGTTCTCCCACGACGGGTCGGAGATCAGGATCGTGGCGTTGGGGTCGAGCGTGCGGAGGAAGTCCGCGCCGATCTTCAGTCCCCCGGTGCCGCCGAGGGCCTGGACGGTGACGACGCGTCCGTCCTTCACGACATCGCTGTCGGCCCCAAACACCAGGGACTTCACCCCGGCGTCGTAAGCGGCGATGCCGTCGATGGGCAGGTAGCCGCGGGCGTTGTGCTTGGCGGTGAGCGCGTCCTCGGCGGTCTTCACGCACTCCAGCAGCGGTAGCTTGCCACTCGCATCGAAGTACACCCCGACACCGAGGTTCACCTTGTTCGGGTTCGTGTCGGCGGCGAACGCCTCGTTCAGTCCGAGAATCGGATCACGGGGGGCCAACTCGACAGCGTCGAACAAAGACATGCGCCTACCTACCTTTGGGTTCTGAGGTCCGGGCAAGCCTACCCGGGGCTGATCTTCGAGGGCGTAGGGCACGCGTCCAGATGGTGAGTGGCTGGTCTCACGAAACGGCCGGGCGGGGGTGAGCTGAGCACAGTTTCACCTTGGCAGCATCTCTCGATGGGAGTGTTCGGGATGAACGAACTGCAACAATCCACGCGCTCAACGGTCAAAACTGCCCAATAAGCCCCCGTTTCGGCGTTGACTGCGGGATTTGTTGCACCAGCGGCGCACCTCAGCCGATCGTGGACCGTCGGACGCGGTTGGTGATCAGGGAGAGGACCTTGGGTGATCTCTGCCTCGGGCCGACCAACTCGACGCCGGATCGACGAGTCGACGGAGCCGCGCAAGGGCCGTCCATGACCCCCCACAGACCTAGTGTGCGATACGTCACCTGGATGAAGGATCCATGATTGCTGCCTGACAAGGCTCGATGGGGTGCTGAGTCGCGGCGAACCTTTGCCTTGCGCCTGGTAGCGCGGAGTTGAATAGGAGGGCTCATGGCCATCGTGCTGGAGGGCGTCACTAAGGAATTTGGTGTGGCCGGGGGTGAACCAGTTCGGGCGCTTCGGGGAGTGTCATTGACGATCGCCGAGGGTGAGGTCGTGGCGTTGGTGGGCCCCTCCGGGTCGGGGAAGTCCACCCTGTTGCATTTGATGGCTGGGTTGGATCGCCCTACGGACGGTTCTGTCGGGGTCAATGGTGTGAACGTGGGCGTCCTCAAGGGGCGTCCGTTGGCTGAGTATCGCCGCAGCATCGGGTTCGTGTTTCAGCGGTTCAATCTGATCCCGATGCTGAACGCGCTCGACAATGTGGTGGCGCCGGTGATCCCCTATCGGGCGACGTTCAACAAACCCGAGCGGGGGGCGGAGCTTCTGGCTTTGGTGGGTTTGGGGGACCGGTTGAAGTCGCCGCCGGCCCAGTTGTCCGGTGGCCAGCAGCAGCGGGTGGCGATCGCCCGGGCGCTGGTGAATCATCCGAGTTTGCTGCTTGCCGATGAGCCGACCGGAGCTTTGGATTCAGCGACGGGCGCCGACGTCATGGACCTGATCTTGAGTTTGCGGGAAACGATGGGGATGGGTGTGATCTTGGCCACCCATGATGTGGGGATTGCCTCTCGCTGTGATCGGGTGGTCTCCCTGCGGGACGGTGTCATCGTTTCGGACGTGGCGAGCGCGGTGACGGCAGCATGACGTGCACGGGTGGGAGGGCGGACTCATCCCGCCGCCACGGCGATATCGAGAGTGAACGCTCACGTGGCGGTGTTGTCGCGGCAGGTCTGATCCACTGATGTGGCGCTGGACAGTTCGAGACCTGCTGACCGCGGGCCAACGGTGGTGGGTGTTGCTGGTGACCTTGGTGGTGGCGTCGTCGGGGTTCTCGATTTTGACGGCTCAGTCGGTGACCACCCAGTTGCAGACCACCGACACGGTGGTGGCGAACTCCCGCGGGGTTTATGACATCTTGATTCGTCCGGCGCGCGCCCGTTCGCAGGTGGAGGAGCAGCTGAATCTGGTTCAGCCGGACTTTCTGTCGTCGTATGAGTCGGACATCACGATGGATCAATGGGCTGCGGTGAAGAAGATTCCCGGGGTTGAGGTGGCGGCCCCGATCGGGTTGGTGGGGTGGGCGTCCGTGTCGGCGGGCACAACGGTGGATGCGCGTTCGCTGTTCTCGTCGATCACTGCACCCACGTTGGTCCGGGTGACCACGACGTATCGCTATGACAACGGGGCGAGTGCGGTGGCCGTCCCGCAGCTGTATTACGTGACCCCGAATCCGGTGACCTGGCGCAATGGTGACATGTCCGGTTCGGGGCCCAATGACCACAAAGCGGCCTACCTGGAGGCCATGCCGGACGGCACCACCCGCATCCACTACATAGCCACGGACCCCCTGCCGTACCACCTGATTTCGTTGCGGGACGGGCCGTGCCTGGCCACGGAGCCGTGTGGTGCTACACGGAGCACGAAGCTGGGGCAGCCGTTCCCGTTGCAGTATGTGCTGGCCGCCGTTGATCCGGCCTCGGAGGCCGCCTTAACGAGTCTCGACAAGAGTGTCACCTCGGGTGGCTATCTCACTTCTGGTGCTTTAACGACCCACCCGATCACCACCTCCGTGGGAACCAAGCTCGCCACGGCCGTGCCGGTGCTGGTCTCTAATGCCCCTGGGGTCGAGGTCACCGCCAGCTACCAAACCGACGACCTGGGTGGCGAGGCGGCCGCCGCCGAGGTCGCCGGACAACTGGACGGCACCACGCAAGTCACGCCGAAGGTCGACGACTCGAAAGCCGTCAAAGTGGCCACGGCATCAGTCGCCTCCGATGCTGCCTTCGCCACGTTCGTCGCTGACATGTCGACCCCCACCACCAACGGCGCCCCGTACGCGGCGGGCATGACCTCGATCACACGGGTCTCGGGGCTCACCTTCGCCACCGACGCGAGCGGCACCCTGCAAGCACAGACCCAAAAGCCCACCAGCGGCGAGGACACCCCCGGCGTGATAGACACCCCTCTGCGCACCCAACGGGACTACATCCTCACCTGGGAAGCCGGCGACCCTGTGGGAGGGGTGACCCTGGTGAAGCAGGGGACGTTCGACGCCTCCCGACTGGCCGACCCGTCGCTGGGCCGGGTACCAACCGGGATCACCGGCTTCGACCTGCCGACCGGCGCCGATGCTGCCTCCCAAACCGCCCTGGGCAATCGTGCCTGGCAGCCCACACCCAGCGTCATGGGCTACGTACAACCGGCCGCCATGATGCTCACCACCCTCGACGGATTGACGGCCTTCACAGCCGCGGGAGCTTCGGGTATGTGGCTGTCCCAAATCCCCAACAGCATCCAAGGCGAGTCTTTGGCGCCCGTGGCAGAGGCGCCCCTGTCGGCAATCCGGGTACGCGTGTCCGGGGTCAGCGGCTTCGACGCGGCGGCACGGGAACGAGTCCGCGTGGTGGCCGAAGACATCGCCAAAGCCACCGGCCTCACCGTCGACATCATGATGGGCGCCTCACCAGCCTCGGTCCGCATCGCCGTACCCGCCGGAGCCCACGGACGACCAGCACTGGTCATCAATGATCAATGGGTCAAAAAAGGCGTCGCCGTCCAACTCATCGCCGCAGCCGACCGCAAAACCCTGCTCCTCAACACCGGCATCCTGGTGGTCTCCGGAGTCGTGGTCAACAACGCAGTCTTCGCCCAAGTCCGCTCCCGCCGACGCCACATCGGGGTGCTACGCACCGTGGGCTGGACCGGCTGGAACATCTTCGCCTGGATCATGGGCGGCGTCGCCCTCGTCAGCCTTGCTGCGGGCCTCCTCGGCGCGGGACTCGCAGCCACCGTCACGAGCCTGTTCGGGTTGGCCTTGAACCCCACCCAGATGGCCTGGGCAATCCCCGCAGCCCTAGCAGTCGGTCTACTAGCAGCCACCACGCCCGCCATCTTCGCCTCCAGCGTCCCCGCGATGGCGGCCACCTTCGCCACCGGCGCCCGCACGAGACGCGGGCGACGCGGCGGCGTCTTCGGGGTCGCCGGCATGGCGCTGCGGGCCGTCCGGCTCGGGTGGGGACGCTCCACCCTGGCGATCCTCGCGCTCGGCACAGCCACCGCCGCCCTCGGGGTGCTGTGGACCATCCAGCACGACTTCTCCGGCAGAGCAGCCGGCACCCTCCTCGGCGACGCGCTCACCCTCCAGGTCCAGGGCCCTGACCTCGCCGCCACCGCCGGCATGCTGCTGCTAGCCGGTGTCGGCGTTTCCCATGCGCTGGCGATTGAGATTCGGGAGCGGGGCAGCGAACTGGCTACCCTCACCGCCGTCGGCTGGACAGCGACCACGCTCACCCGGATGCTCGCCCTTCAGGCCGCCACCCTTGGCCTCCTCGGCGGACTGGTGGGGATCGCGATGATTCTCTGGTTCGACGCTGCCGTCCTGGGCACCCTCGGCGGCTCGGTAGCTTTCACGGCGCTCCTCGCCGGTAGCGTCAGCATTCTGACGGCACTGGTGGGTGCCCTCCTCCCCGCCGCCCAACTCCAACGTCTCCCGGCAGCGACCGTCCTCGCGGAGGAATAGCCAGAACGCGTAAGTGGCTCAACTGCAACAATCCACGCGCTCAACGGCCAAAATGGGCATTTTCCGATTTCGGCGTTGAGTGCGGGTTTTGTTGCACCAGTGGCTTACCTCAGCCGATGGTGGACTGTCCGAGGCGGCCGGGGATGAGGCAGAGGACCTCGTAGGTGATGTCCGCGTCGGGGTGGCCGACTCGACGAGTCGAGGAGTGGCGCGAGCGCGTTCATGACCCCCCGCAGACCTAGTGTGCGATATGTCGGTGTGGTGAAGGACCGATGATTGCGTGCCTGACAAGGCTCGATGGGGTGCTCAGTCGTGGCGGCCCCTGCCATGCGCCTGGTGGCGCGGAACGGAAAGAGGAGGGCTCATGGCTGTCGTGCTGGAGGGTGTCACCAAGGAATTTGGTGTGGCCGGGGGTGAACCAGTGCGGGCGCTTCGGGGGGTCTCCGTGACGATCGCCGAAGGTGAGGTCGTGGCGTTGGTGGGCCCCTCCGGGTCGGGGAAGTCCACGCTGCTGCATGTGATGGCCGGGTTGGAGCGTCCGTCCTCGGGTTCGGTGGTCGTGAACGGTGTGAATGTGGCAGCGCTGAAGGGTCGTCCCTTGGCTGAGTATCGCCGGAGCATCGGGTTCGTGTTTCAGCGGTTCAATCTGATCCCGATGCTGAACGCGCTCGACAATGTGGTGGCACCGGTGATCCCTTATCGGACCACGTTCAACAAACCCGAGCGGGGCGCGGAACTGCTCGCGCTGGTGGGTTTGGGGGACCGGTTGAAATCGCCGCCGGCCCAGTTGTCCGGTGGCCAGCAGCAACGGGTGGCGATCGCCCGGGCGCTGGTGAATCATCCGAGTTTGCTTCTGGCCGATGAGCCGACCGGAGCGTTGGATTCCGCGACGGGCACCGAGGTCATGGACCTGATCTTGAGTTTGCGGGAAACGATGGGGATGGGTGTGATCTTGGCCACCCATGATGTGGGCATCGCTGCCCGCTGTGATCGGGTGGTGTCCCTGCGGGACGGTGTCATCGTGTCGGACGTGGCGAGCGCGGCGGTATCGGCATGACGGGGGTGACGCGCTGATGTGGCGCTGGATTGCTCGCGACCTGCTGACCGTCGGTCAGCGGTGGTGGGTGTTGCTGGTGACCTTGGTGGTGGCGTCGTCGGGGTTCTCGATTTTGACGGCCCAATCGGTGACCACCCAGTTGCAGACCACCGACACGGTGGTGGCGAACTCCCGCGGGGTTTATGACATCTTGATTCGTCCGGCGCGCGCCCGTTCGCAGGTGGAGGAGCAACTGAACCTCGTTCAGCCGGACTTTCTGTCGTCGTATGAGTCCGGCATCACCATGGATCAATGGGCTGCGGTGAAGGAGATCCCCGGAGTGGAGGTGGCAGCCCCGATCGGGTTGGTGGGGTGGGCGTCCGCGTCGGCGGGCACGACGGTGGATGCGCGTTCGTTGTTCTCGTCGATCAGCGCACCCACGTTGGTGCGGGTGACCACGACGTATCGCTATGACAACGGGGCGAGTGCGGTGGCCGTCCCGCAGCTGTATTACGTGACCCCGAATCCGGTGACCTGGCGCAATGGTGACTTTTTCGGTTCCGGGCCCAACGAACGCAAGGCGGCTTACCTGGAGGCCATGCCGGACGGCAGCACCCGCATCCACTACTTTGCTATGGCCCCGGCCCCTTACCAGCTGATTTCATTGCGGGACGGGTTATGCGAGGCCACGGAACCGTGTGTGGGTCTGCGGAGCGCGGAACTGGGGCAGCCGTTCCCGTTGCAGTATGTGCTGGCAGCTGTTGATCCGGCGTCGGAGGCCGCCTTAACGGGTCTCGACAAGAGTGTCACCTCCGGTGGCTATCTCACCTCAGGTGCTTTGACCACCCGACCAATCACCACTGCTGCGGGAACCAAGCCCGCCACCGCGGTGCCGGTATTGGTCTCGAATGCCCCGGGGGTTGAGGTCACAGCCAGCTACCAAACCGACAACCTGGGTGGCGACGCAGCCGCAGCCGAGGTCGCCGGACAACTGGACGGCACCACGCAAGTCACCCCCAAGGTCGACGACTCGAAAGCCGTCACAGTGGCCACGGCCTCGCTGGCCTCCGATGCTGCCTTCACCACGTTTGTCGCAGACATGTCGACGCCCACCACCAACGGCGCCCCGTACGCGGCGGGCATGACGTTCATCACACGGGTCTCGGGGCTCACGTTCGCGACCGACGCGAACGGCACCCTGCAAGCACAGACTCAAAAGCCCACCAGCGATGGAGACACCCTCGGTGTGATCGACACCCCCCTGCGCACGCAACGCGACTACGCCCTGTCCTCGGAAGCCAGCGACCCTGTGCTCGGAGTGACCCTGGTGAAACAAGGAACATTCGACGCCTCCCGACTGGCCGACCCCTCGCTGGGCCGAGTACCAACCGGGATCACCGGCTTCGACCTACCCACCGGCGCCGATGCTGCCTCCCAAGCCGCCCTGGGCAATCGTGCCTGGCAACCCACACCCATCGTCGGGGGCTACGTACAACCGGCCGCCATGATGCTCACCACCCTCGACGGATTGATGGCCTTCACCGCCGCGGGCGCTTCCGGAACGTGGGGGTCTCGGATCCCGAACAGCATCCAAGGCGAGGCTTTGGCGCCCGTCGGTGAGGCGCCCCTGTCGGCCATCCGGGTACGCGTGTCCGGGGTCAGCGGCTTCGACGCGGCGGCACGCGAACGAGTCCGCGTGGTGGCCGAAGACATCGCCAAAGCCACCGGCCTCACCGTCGACATCATGGTGGGCGCCTCACCAGCCTCGGTCCGCATCGCCGTACCCGCCGGCGCCCACGGACGACCAGCCCTGGTCATCAACGACCAATGGGTCAAAAAAGGCGTCGCCGTCCAACTCATCGCCGCAGCCGACCGCAAAACCCTGCTCCTCAACACCGGCATCCTGGTGGTCTCCGGAGTCGTGGTCAACAACGCAGTCTTCGCCCAAGTCCGCTCCCGCCGACGCCACATCGGGGTGCTACGCACCGTGGGCTGGACCGGCTGGAACATCTTCGCCTGGATCATGGGCGGCGTCGCCCTCGTCAGCCTTGCTGCGGGCCTCCTCGGCGCGGGACTCGCAGCCACCGTCACGAGCCTGTTCGGGTTGGCGTTGAACCCCACCCAGATGGCGTGGGCGATCCCGGCAGCCCTCGCGGTCGGTCTGCTGGCGGCCACCACGCCCGCCCTCTTCGCCTCCAGCGTCCCCGCGATGGCGGCCACCTTCGCCACCGGCGCCCGTACGCGACGAGGACGGCGTGGCGGCGTCTTCGGAGTGGCCGGCATGGCGATGCGCGCCGTCCGACTCGGCTGGGGACGCTCCACCCTGGCGATCCTCGCCCTCGGCACAGCCACCGCAGCCCTCGGGGTGCTGTGGACCATCCAGCACGACTTCTCCGGCAGAGCAGCCGGCACCCTGCTTGGTGACGCGCTCACCCTTCAGGTCCAGGGCCCTGACCTCGCCGCCACCGCCGGCATGCTGCTGCTAGCCGGTGTCGGCGTTTCACATGCGCTGGCGATCGAAATCCGGGAACGCGGTAGCGAATTGGCCACCCTCACGGCCGTCGGCTGGACAGCGACCACGCTCACCCGCATGCTCGCCCTCCAAGCCGCGACCCTTGGCCTCCTCGGCGGGCTCGTGGGGATCGCGATGATTCTCTGGTTCGACGCTGCCGTCCTCGGCACTCTCGGCGGCTCGGTAGCTTTCACGGCGCTCCTCGCCGGCAGCGTGAGCATTCTGACGGCACTGGTGGGTGCCCTCCTCCCCGCCGCCCAACTCCAACGCCTCCCGGCAGCCACCGTCCTCGCCGAGGAGTAGTCAGCGCGATCGGAGGCCTCTGTCAGCCGATCGTGGATCGTCCGACGCGGGCGGTGATCAGGCAGGTGACTTCGTAGGTGATGGTCCCCATGAGGGCGGCGAGTTCAGCGGTGGTGATCTCGTCGGCGCCGGACGTGCCGAGGAGCACCACCTCGTCTCCCACTCGGACGCTCGTCTCGGCTCCCAGATCGAGCATGGTTTGGTCCATGCAGACGCGGCCGGCGATCGGATAACTGACCCCATCGATCAGCATGCGGCCCCGGTTGGAGAGCAGGCGGTTGTAGCCGTCGCCATAGCCGACGCAGACGGTGGCGATCCAGGTGTCGCGGGGGGCCGTCCAGGAGCGGCCGTAGCCGACCTGACTTTTATCAAGGTGGCGGGTTTTCGGCGTTGATGTGGCGTTGACTACGGGTTTCTGTTTCGGGTTTGCACACTAGTCGGGCGGGTTGGGGAGGCTTCTCCTATCCTGTGGAGGGTGTCGCCGTATATCCGCACCGTGAAGACATCGAGTGGCGCGACCGCGGTACAGATCGTGCACTCGACCCATCACGGTTCTCGTGACATCGAGCACATCGGTTCGGGTCACAACGAGGCCGAGGTCGCATTGTTGAAGGTTGCGGCCCGGCAACGGCTCCATGCCGGTCAGGACAGTCTGGACTTCGGTGATGGCCAGATCGACGCGGTGGAACTGCCGATCATGTCGACCCGGTCGAAGCATCTGTGGGACGCGCTGCAACGCGGGTATCGGGTGCTCGGTTTCGACAAGGCCACCGGCCGGGACCAGGTGTTTGAGGCTTTGGTGCTGGGCCGGTTGATCGAGCCCACATCGAAGCTCGACACCGTCCGGGTGTTGGAGGAGGTCGGTGTCCCGGCGCCGTCTTATCCGACGATCAACCGCCGACTGGCCACCTATGCCAAGCCAGAGTGGCGAGCGAAGCTGTCCGGGGCTTGTGCAACACATGTTGGGTTGGGACCAGCCACGGTCTTGTTGTACGACGTGACCACCTCTACTTCGAAACCCACGAGGGTGACGGGTTCCGTGAACCCGGGTTCAGCAAGGAACGCCGCCTGGAACCACAGATCACCGTCGGTCTGTTGACCGATGCGCGCGGGTTCCCGCTCCAGATCGGCGCGTTCGAGGGCAACAAAGCCGAAACCAAAACCATCCTGCCCGTGGTGCAGGCATTCCAGGCCGCCCACGGCCTGCCGACGTGACCGTCGTCGCGGACGCCGGCATGTTGTCGGAGCAGAACCTCAAAGAGCTCGAAGATGCCGGGTTGCACTTCATCGTCGGGGCCCGCATCCCCGAGGTGCCCTACACGGTCAAGGAATGGCAACGTACCCATCCCGGCGAACCGATCCCAGACCGGCACCTGTTCACCCAGCAGATCGTCCAGGGCGTCAAGGCCGACCTGCGGCGCAGGACGGTGTTCTACCAGTACTCCCACGACCGGGGCCGCCGCACGTTGAAGGGCATCGATACCCAGGTCGCGAAAGCTGAGAAAGCTGTTGCCGGGCAAGCGGACGTGAAACGGAACAGGTTCGTGCTCCTCACCGGCGCGAAGAAGTCAATCAACCGTGACCTGGAAGCCAAAGCCCGGGCGCTGGCCGGTTTGAAGGGCTACGTCACAAACCTGGACAACCCGACCTCAGCGTTCGTGCTCGGCGCCTACCACCAGCTGTGGCAGGTCGAGAAATCGTTCCGGATGTCCAAAACCGATCCACGTGCCCGCCCGATCTACGCCAGAAAACGGGACTCGATCGAAGCCCACCTCACCATCGTGTTCGCCGCCCTCGCCGTCGCTCGATGGCTGGAGGCCACCACCGGCTGGTCCACCCGGAAGCTGGTCAAGACCCTCCGCCGCTACCACACCGTTCAGATCAAAGCCGGTGACCAGGTCATCACCGCAGCCCACCCGCTACCCGACGACGCTCAAGCCGCCCTCAATGCCATCCACTTGCACACTAATTGATAAAAGTCGGGTTTCACGGCGCTCCTCGCCGGCAGCGTGAGCATTCTGACGGCACTGGTGGGTGCCCTCCTCCCCGCCGCCCAACTCCAACGCCTCCCGGCAGCCACCGTCCTCGCTGAGGAGTAGTCAGCCGATCGTGGATCGTCCGACGCGGGCGGTGATCAGGCAGGTGACCTCGTAGGTGATGGTGCCCATGAGGGCGGCGAGTTCAGCGGTGGTGATCTCGTCGGCGCCGGACGTGCCGAGGAGCACCACCTCGTCTCCCACTCGGACGCTCGTCTCGGCTCCCAGATCGAGCATGGTTTGGTCCATGCAGACGCGGCCGGCGATCGGATAACTGACCCCGTCGATCAGCATCCGGCCGCGGTTGGAGAGCAGGCGGCTGTAACCGTCCCCGTAGCCGACGCAGACGGTGGCGATCCAGGTGTCGCGGGGGGCCGTCCAGGAGCGGCCGTAGCCCACGGTCTCCCCGGCGGAAACGCGCTTCACGAAGGTGACCTCGGAGGTCCACCGCAGGCCCGGACGCAACTCGACCGTCTTCGCGCACGCCGGATCGGGGTAGCTGCCGTAGAGCATGATGCCCGGACGGACCAGGTCGAACCAGGCGTCCGGGTGTCCAAGGACGGCGCCGGAATTGGCCAGGTGCACCAGCGGAATCGGCGCTCCGCGATCGGCGGCGCTGGCGTCGGCCACCTCGCGCAGCTGCGCGATCTGCCCCCGCGTGAACGCGTCCCCGGACGGGTCATCGGAAATCGGTAGGTGGCTGAACAACCCCTCGGCGACAAGGCTGGGTGCGGCGCCGATCCGCCGAATGAGTTCGACGGCGTCGGCCACCGGCGAGCCGATCCGCCGCATGCCGGTGTCGACCTTGAGATGCACGGCGACCTTCAACCCCAACGCGGACGCCACCGCAGCCACCGCATCGATGGTCTCGGCGTCCACGACGGAGAGGGTGATCCCGGCTCGAAGGGCAGTCTCGATCGCGTCGTCGGGCGCGGGGGAGAACTTCAAGATTGGCAGGGTCACCCCGGCCTCGCGGAGCTCCAGCCCCTCGGGGACGGTCGCCACCCCAAGCCAATCGGCAGCCCCCGTGGCCTCGATCATCTGGGAGACGGCGACAGCCCCATGGCCGTAGCCGTCCGCCTTCACCGCCGCCAGCACGAGCCGCTCACCAACCCGCGCTCGAATGGCCTCAAGGTTCGCGCGGATGTTGCCCAAATCAGTGGTCGCAACGGTCGGATACAGCACGTCCCGACCCTAGCAATCCCGACCAGAGGTCACTTGGCGAGGGACGAATCCACCCACCGACGCAGTTGAGGCAGTCCGACGGCGCCGACTTGGCGGGCGACTTCGCGTCCGTCCTTGAGCAGAACTAGCGTCGGGATCGACTGCGCACCGAACCGAGATTGCGTGCGCGGGGCGTCGTCCACGTTGATCTTGACCACCTTGAGTGAGCCGGCCTTCTCCCCCGCGAGCGAGACCAGGTGCGGGGCCACCATGCGGCAAGGGGGGCACCACGGGGCCCACAGGTCGACCAGGACGGCCCCGCGTGCCGACACGTCGGCGAAGTTCTCGTCGTCGCCGTTCACCACCCAGGGCAACGGCGCCTTGCAGTGCGGACAGCGCGGATTGCCCTTTGCGCTCGCAGGCACGCGGACGCGCTGGCTGCAGCTCGGGCAGGTCACAACCTCGGCCATCGGATCTGCCTCCTAGATGTCGAAGTCGTTGACGCTACCCGTAGCGCCCAGTTGGACGCTCGCCTTCGTCGGATGCGACGTCGTCAGCCGGACGACCTCCTCGTAGTGCGGGACGACGCCCATCCAGCCGAGGTCTGCCTTGATCTTCTTCGCGAACGCCTCGGCCGAGCCCTCCTCGCCGTGGACGATGAACACGGCTTCGGGGTCGCCGCCCACGTCGCGCAGCCAGCCGATCAGGTCGCCCGCGTCGCCGTGGACGGAGAACTGCCCGTCCGTGACGATCTGGGCCCGGACGGGAATGTAGCGGCCGTACATCTTGAGCTGCTCGGCGCCTTGCTGCAGGTCACGTCCGCGGGTGCCGACCGCCTGGTAGCCGGTGAGGATCACGCAGTTCTTGGGGTTGGGCAGCATGTATTGCAGGTGATGGACGACCCGCCCGCCGGTCGCCATCCCGGAGCTCGCGATGATGATGCAGGGGCGGCTGGGGTTATTCAGGGCGACCGATTCCTCTTGGGTTTTGGCCTCGTGAAGCTCGGGGATGGTGATCCAGTCGGCGTCCTTGAGGTCGGCGCGAAGCTCCCCGCGCTCGGCCGCCGCCTGGTACACGTGCAGCGCCGCCAACGACATCGGAGAGTTGATGTGGACGGGAACGTGCGGGATTCGTCCGTCCCGGAACATCTCGGAGAGCACCTTAAGCACGATCTCCGTCCGATCCACGGCAAACGCCGGGATCAGCACTGAGCCACCTCGTCCGATGGTTTTGCGGATCGCCTCGGCCATCGCTTCGTGCGGGAGGCCCTCGGGAGCGGGGTGCTCGCGGTCGCCGTAAGTCGATTCGATGACCATGAAATCGGCCGGCGCGGGGGTGCCGCGCGACTGCAGGATGGGGTGGTCGCGGCGTCCGAGGTCGCCGGAGAAGAGCACGGACGTCCCGCCGGCTGCGACCCGAATGGACGCTGATCCGAGGATGTGGCCCGCCCGGGTGAACGTGGCGCTGACCCCACCCCCGAGGTCGAGGGGGGTGTCGAACTCGACGGTCTTGAAGAGCCTGAGGGTCTTCTCAGCGTCGGCCTGTGTGTAGAGCGGCTCGGCGGGGGCGTGCTTGGAGTAGCCCTTCTCGTTCGCGTGCTCGGCGTCCTTTTCTTGCAGATGGGCGCTGTCGAGCAGCACGATCGTCGCCAGTTCGGCGGTGTCGGACGTGCAGTAGATGCGGCCCGTGAACCCCTGCTTCACAAGGCGGGGGAGCATGCCGCAATGGTCCAAATGGGCGTGGGTGAGCAGCACCGCCTCGATGCCAGCAGGGGGCGTCGGGAACGGATCCCAGTTACGCAGTCGCCATTCCTTGTCGCCCTGGAACATGCCGCAATCGATGAGGAAGCGCCGATCGTCCACGGCGAGCAGGAACTTCGAGCCGGTGACGGTCCCGGCCGCGCCGAGAAACGTCAGCGTGGGCCGGGTGGCGGGTGCGAGCGAGGTCATCGTTGTCCTTCTTCAAGGGCGCGAGGTGCGCTCCTTCATCGTGTCCGCGTCAGCGCCGCGAAGCAACCAGCCACTCCACCCAAGCGAGGCATGGCGGACAGCCGTCACTTGACGTAACGGAAAGTGAATGGCTACGCTTTCCGCTATGGAAACTAACGCCTTTGATGCCCAATCTGCTCTCGATGCCGCCGTAGCTGCCGAGCGCAAGAGCGCCGAAATTGTGACGTCCGTGTGGTGGTACGCGCCTTGGTATGGCCTCAGCTGCGCTGCTCTCCCCGTCGCGACAGGGCTTATTGCCCTGAAACAGTCTGCGGGCTTCGTTGCTCTCTTGCTGTGCCTGGCCTCGATCGCCCTGTTGGTCGCGACCTACCGCCGCGTGACCAATGTCTGGCCTTCTGGGCGCGGAATGGTGGCGGTTTACGTCGCTGCGGGTGTCGTGATCCTTGGAGGGATCACCGGTGCCGCCCTGCTGGCACCGTCCATTGGGCTGGGGGGTGTGGTGGCGATCGGCGCGGCCACAGGTGTGGCGATGGCAGCCCTTAGCAGGTACTCCGACAGGGTCTACGCCCGGAAGCGTGGCGTGCGATGACACTCCCCGCGTTCGACGAAACGATCCACAACCCGGTTCGGCTGCGGATCTGCGCGATGCTCGCCGGCCTTGACGTGGCGGGGTTCCCCGTGATCCGTGGGGTGCTGGGCGTTTCGGATTCCGTGCTCAGCAAGCACCTCGCAATGTTGGAGGCGGCGGGGTATGTGAAGCTGTCCAAGGCGACCTCCAAGGGTCGCCTGCGCACCTCGGTGTCGTTAACTCCGACGGGGCGCGCCGCCTATTTCGCCCATGTTGCCGAACTGCGCCGCATCGTGGATCAGGCGCCGCAGGCCCTTGAGTGAGGGATGCCTCGCAGGACCCCGGTGGGGAGGGCGACGGGGTCAATGACCTGGTCGAGAAGGTTCTTCGTACCTCTGGGCGAACACATGCGCCTGGGCCAGGCGCCGGAGGGCGAGGAGGATCGGCTCGTAGAGGACGGTCGCCAGGACGACGAATCCCACGGCGCCGCCGGGGATGCCTGCGCCGTGAGCGCCTTCTTGGTCCAGGGGGATGCCGTCGATGTCGGTCTCGGCGATCGAGAGCGCGGCTGCGGCGTAGCTGTCGAGCACGGAATCGGAGGGCGGGATCCCGACCTGGTCGACAGCATCCAGGGCCGCCTCGAGTTGGCCAAGGGCCGGGGCCGAGTCGTAGGTGTACCATCCGAGGCGCTGCAGGAGTGTAATCGCTCGCAGCGGAGGCGCGGCCGGATCGGCGTGGAGGCCGGACTGGGCGTCACCGAGGGCCGTGTGGGCTTCCCCGATGGC
Organism: Micropruina sp.; assembly: GCA_016716635.1. Classification (GTDB taxonomy): domain Bacteria; phylum Actinomycetota; class Actinomycetes; order Propionibacteriales; family Propionibacteriaceae; genus JADJVZ01. The sequence goes on along the minus strand of JADJVZ010000013.1, from coordinate 87,301 downwards.
GTAGGGAACCTGGTCATCGCCGGCATCGAGTGTCTGCAGGACCCGCCGCACTGAGGTGAGCGAGAGTCCGCCGACGTCGGCCAGAGCGCGGACCAGGCGGAGGCGCTCGACGTGGGTCTGGTCGTAGTCGGCCTGGGTGGCCGCGGTGGCGCGCCCCGCCGGGAGCAGCCCTTCGCGCAGGTAGTACTTCACCGTCGGCAGCGAAACCCCGGTGGATTGGGCCAGTTCTGAGATACGCATTGACATGGAGAGTACCGCTATCTAATTTAGATAGCGACACTATCTAATGCGAGGAGCCGTTCATGGCCACCATCACCCCGGGACGATGGACCCACCAGCACGACGGCGAGGTCGTCGTGTTCCTGATCGGCATTCGCGTGAACAAGATCACCAAGGTCCGCGCTTGGTTACCGGCGATGGCAGCCATGGGCCCGATGATCAGTGAACTGGCGGCCGACCCCTCCCTCGGACTGCTCGGCTTCACCCAGCACTTCAATGCGCGCGGCGCCACCATGGTGCAGTACTGGAAAGACCTCGACAGCCTGATCGCCTACGCGAAGGGCCCGGAGTCCGCGCATCGTCCCGCCTGGACCGAATTCAACCGCCGAGCCCGGAAGGCCGCCGGAGCGGTCGGCATCTGGCACGAGACGCTCGTCGTCCCTGCCGGGCGCCACGAATCGCTCTACATCGACATGCCGAGCCAGGGGCTCCCGGCGGCCCTCAACCCCGTCGAGGCCACCGGACGCCGCCAGGGCGCCCGGGGCCGGATCGCCGCCAGCACCCCTTAGGAGAGTGAGCCCGCGGACGCTTTGCTGGCTATGGCCGCCAAGGTCTCTGCGGGCTTTGCGCCCGACACCGACACGAGGCCGTCGGCGAGCTTGACCATGCAAGAACTGGCTCCGGAGGCTGTGCCGCACAGAGCGCCGCTGACGGTGCTCTTGCTCGCCCAGAGGGCTTCGGCCACCTTCATCACGGCGTCGGGGTCGTCGGCTTTCATGGTCATCACGACAACCACATCCTCCGGCTTGGCGGCGTCGCTGTAGGCGGCAACCCACGTCGTGACCGGCACTGTTCCGGCCGTCGTCTTTCCGGGGGTGTCTCCGCCGGTCTTGGTCATGCCTTGGTACGTCTTCGGCAGTGCCTTTGCCACCTGCTCGGCAGTCAGCGTCGAAGCCTTGGGGGCGGTTGCTGACGCGGCAGTTGAGGCGGCTGTTGATGCGGCCGTGGACGCAGCGGTGGACGCAGCGGTGGACGAGGACGTGCCCCCCGAACATCCGGCGAGGACCAGGGCGCACGCGGCCAGAGCGATGGTGGAGATCAGACGCATGGGGTTTCCTTCGAGTCGTCGGGTTGAACCTGCGCCAGGCTAGACGCCGAGGGGGTCGCCCTAGCCCGCTGACGCGTTAGAAGAGTAGTGACAAGGCTGGATCGGCCAGGATCGTAGCAACGTCCCCGAGGAAGCGGGAGCCCTGCTCGCCGTCGACGAGGCGATGGTCGAACGTCACGGACAGGGTCGTCACCCAACGCGGAACGATGCGCTCGTCGGCGCCCGTCCCGACCACCCAAGGGCGGCGGGTGATCGTCCCGAGGCAGAGGATCGCGGACTCGCCAGGGTTCAAGATCGGGACGCCCGAGTCGATGCCGAACACCCCCACGTTGGTGATGGTGAAGGTGCCGCCGGTCATGTCGATCGGACGCACGCGTCCTTCGCGGGCCGTCACCACCATCTCGTTGAGGGCCGTTGTGAGGCCGTGCAGCGTCAACGTGTTCGCCCGCTTGATGTTCGGCACCACTAAGCCCCGCGGGGTGGCCGCGGCGATGCCCAGGTTCACGTCCCCGTGCAGGACGACCTCGTCGGTCGTGGCGTCCCAGGACGAGTTCAGCTGCGGATGCTTCTGCAAGGCCAAGCAGGCGGCTTTGGCGACGATCATCAGTGGGGAGACGCGCAGGTTCGCGAACTCGCGCCGGGCGCGCAGGGTGTCGACGAGGGTCATGGTGGCGCTGAGATCCGCCTCGACCCACGCGGACGCTTGCGGTACGGCTCGCGACGCCGTCATCGAGTTGAACATTTGCCGACGGACGCCCTTGAGGCGGACGCGACGGTCCCGGGCCGTGCCTTCATCGGCGGCGCGTTGGACGTCGTCCTCAGTGATGACCCCGTTCGGACCCGTGCCGCGGATGCCTTCGAGGTTGGCCCCGATCTCGCGGGCCAGACGGCGAGCGCCGGGGCTGGCGAGGATCGGACGGGGAACCGTGAAGTCGGAATCGGGTTCGCCCGGGTCGGGCAGGCCATCGCCCGAGGGTTCGGCGTCAACGCGAGCTGTCGGCTTCGGCTCGTCGACAGGCCGCGAAACAGGCTGCTCGGTGGTGTAGGTTTCGTGAACTTCGGCGGCCGGAATGATGGGGGCGACCGTGGCGCCCCGACGCGGACGCGGGGTGATCACCGACTCCTTGGCGCCGTAGCCGACCAGCAATTGGGGTTCGGCGTCCTCGGCAGGCGTTTCCGGGCTCTTCGGACCCGGAGCGTCGACGTCCAAGACGTTGCCCGTGATCGGATGTTCGCCGTCGTCGATCACCACGATCGGCGATCCGATCGGAATGACCTGGCCTTCCGACACCAGCAGTTGCGTAACTCGTCCCGCCCAGGGGCTCGGTAGTTCCACCAGCGACTTCGAGGTCTCGATCTCCAGCAGGATGTCGTTGACGGCGACCGTGTCGCCCACGGCAACACGCCACGAAACGATCTCGGCCTCGACTAGTCCCTCGCCCGGATCCGGCAGGTTGAACGTCCTCATGAGCGTCCTCTCTCAGTAGGCCAAAACGCGATCGACGGCGTCCAGGACGCGGTCCACGTTCGGCAGGTAGCCGTGCTCGACTCGGCTGGGCGGGTAGGGAATGTCGGGGGCGGTGACCCGCACCACAGGGGCCGCCAACGCGTGGAACAGCGCCTCGGACAAACGGGCCGCGATCTCAGCCCCGAGGCCCCCGCTGCCGACGGCCTCGTGAACCACGATGGCCCGCCCGGTCTTCAACACCGAGGCCAGCATCGCCGCGTCGTCGAGGGGTGACAGCGACCGTAGGTCGACGACCTCAAGCTCGATGCCCTCCTCGGAGGCGGCACCGGCGGCGTCGAGGCACGTCCGGACCATCGGCCCGTAACACAGCACCGTGGCGTCGCGACCGGGCCGCACGACCCGGGCCGCATGCAGCGGTTCGGGGCGCAGGTCGACATCGACCTCGCCCTTGTCGTGGTAGCGCCGCTTGGGCTCCAAGAAGATGATCGGATCGTCGGACGCCACCGCCTGCTGGATCATCCAATAGGCGTCGTTGGGGTTGGACGGCGTGACGACCTTCAGCCCAGGCGTGTGTGCGAAATAGGCCTCGGGGGACTCGCTGTGATGCTCGATCGCGCCGATGTTGCCCCCATAGGGAATGCGAATCACCATCGGAATCCCGAGTCGCCCACCCGAGCGGAACCTATACCGCGCCACCTGTGTGACGATCTGGTCGAACCCCGGGAACACGAAGCCGTCGAACTGAATCTCCAAGACCGGGCGGTAGCCGCGCAGCGCCATGCCGATCGCCGTGCCGATCAGCCCGGATTCCGCGAGGGGGGAGTCGATGACGCGATTGCGTCCGAACTCGGCCTGCAGGCCCTCGGTCACCCGAAACACGCCTCCAAGAGAGCCGATGTCTTCGCCCGCCAGCAGCACTTTGGGATCGGCGGCGAGCGTCCGACGGAGCCCGGCGTTGAGGGCCTTGGCCATGGTCATCGTGGGCATCAGGCCTCCTCGCGCGCCCGCTGCACATCGCCCTGACGGCGGATGGCGGCCGGAGTCTGGGCGTAGGCCCGATCGAACCAATCGGACAATCGGGGCTCCGGTAGCGAAATGCACCCTTCGCGAATCCGGACGGCCAACGCAACCGACTCGACCTCCAAGGCGCCCAACCACACCTGGTCGATGGCGCCGGCGTTCATCAGATACGTGCGCAACCGCGAGATCGGATCTTTGGCCCGCCAGGCCTCCGTCTCGGCCCGCGAGCGATATTTGGTGGGATCGTCCGAGGTGGTGTGCGCCCCCATCCGATAGGTGTGGGCCTCGATGAGGGTCGGACCTTCGCCGTTGCGCGCCCGCTCCAGCGCCCAGGTGGTCACGGCCTGGACGGCGAGGACGTCGTTGCCGTCCACGCGGACGCCCGGGAAGCCGTAACCGCGCGCCCGCCGATAGAGCGGGATCCTGGACTGCAATGCGATCGGTTCGCTGATCGCCCATTGGTTGTTCTGGCAGAAGAACACGATCGGTGCGTTGAAGGAAGCTGCGAAGACGAAAGCTTCGTTGACGTCGCCTTGACTGGTGGCGCCGTCGCCGAAGTAGACGATCGTGGCCGCGTTCTGCTCGGGGTCCTCGTTGCCCACGCGGCCGTCAAGCTGTTGCGCCATGGCGATGCCGGTGGCGTGCAGGGTCTGGGAGCCGATCACGAACGAGTACAAGTGGAAGCGGGTGGCCACGCTGTCCCACCCGATCATGTCGGTGCCGCGGAAGGGGGCCAGCAGTTCCAGTGGATCAATGCCCCGGCACCACGCCACGGCGTGCTCCCGGTAGCTAGGCACGGCCTCATCGGACGGTTTCAGCGCCCGCGCCGAGCCCACTTGCGCGGCCTCTTGGCCGAGCAGGGGCGGCCACAGGCCGAGTTCACCCTTGCGCTGGAGGGCCGTGGCCTCGGTATCGATGCGGCGGGAGAGCACCATGTCGCGAAGGGCGGCCGCGAGGTCGGCGTCCGTCCCGGCGTAGTCGAAGTCATCGTGCTGCACACGGACCCCGTCGGGCGTCAGCAGCTGGACGAAGTCGAGCGCCGGATCGGCTGTGGCCACATCCTCCACGTCCTTCATCAGGCCTCCGAACGAGTCTATTTACTGGTTACGTGACCGTAAGTTACACCGCGGTTCCACGAATAATCCACGCCACAGCACTAGCCTAAGCCCCCTAAGGCCGCCCCATGGGAGATCATCAACCCAACCAAAAGTGCTTCGGCGGAAGAGGTAGAGGCGTGAAGCAGGTCACGATCTACGACGTGTCGCGGCTGGCGAAGGTCAGCATCTCGACGGTCTCGAACGCCGTCAACCGCCCCGACAAGGTCTCTGCCGCCACGCGGCAGCGGGTCTTAGATGCGATCAACAGCTTGGGCTTCGTCCCGAAAGATCAAGCGATCGCCCGCGCCCGGCGGGACCTCGGCTACGTCGGGGTGCTGGCGCCCTTCACGTCGTACCCCTCGTTCTGGCAGCGGCTGGCGGGCGTGCTCGAGCGGGCGACGAGCGGCCAGACCGAGGTGGTGGTGATGGATCACCCGTCGGCCTCTACGGCTTCCACGTTCGTCGAGGCCGCCCCGGTTGCCCGACGGCTTGACGGTCTCATCATCATGTCCCTGCCCCTCGAGCCCGCGGCCCGCAGCCGGCTGCTCGACAGCGAGCTGCCCACGGTGCTGGTCGACACCACGGACGAGGGTTTCACCAGCGTCATGGTCGATGACACGGCGGGCGGGCGGATGGTCGCGGACGCCTTCGTCGAACGTGGCCACCGCCGCGTCGCCTTCTTGGGCGAGAAGCAGCAGGTGTGGTCGAAGCGTTCGGCGGTCGTCCGCCGCCTGGGGGGATTCGAAGCCACCCTGGCCGCGGCCGGCACGCCCCTCGACCCGGCGCTGATCCAGCTCGTGGCCAGCAGCCCCACCGACTATGCCAAGGGCGCCTGGGCGCTGCTCGACCGCCCGGATCGACCTACCGCGATCTTCGCTTACTCCGACACCGCGGCTCTGTCGTGCCTCCGCGTGGCACACGATCTGGGCCTGCGGGTGCCGGACGATATCGCCATCGTCGGTTTCGACGATCTGGACTGGGCGGCGGCGACCGGTCTCACGACCGTCCGGCAGCCTCTCCAAGAGACCGGCAGCGCGGCCATGACGGCGTTGCGCGGGCTGATGGACGAGACCGAGATCCGCGGACGCCGCACGGTGTTGCCGGTGCAACTGGTGCTGCGAGACACCCTGTAGCGCGGCCCCTAGTCGCCTTAAAAACACACCCGCAAAGTGGTTGACAGGAGGCCCGTGTTTCCGCACACTAAAAGTGCTTCGCATGTAGCTCTTTTCTACAAGGCGAACCCGTGAGAACCGAAGGACGGCACCCGTGAGTGTGACTCCAACCCTGAAGGCCTGCGATGCGGCCCTGTTCGACCTGGACGGCGTCCTGACGCCCACCGCGGACGTGCACATGCGCGCGTGGAGCCAACTCTTCAACGAGTACTTGCCGACCCGAGGCGTCGCGGAGCCGTACACGGATGCCGACTACTTCGCCTATGTGGACGGCAAGCCCCGCTACGACGGCGTCCGCTCGTTTCTCGCCTCGCGGGGCATCGTCCTGCCGGACGGCACCCCCCAGGACCGGGGGAGCATCGAATCGGTGTGCGGGCTCGGTAACCGGAAGAACGCCGTGTTCTCCGCCGTCTTGGCCGCCGACGGCGTCACCCCGTACCCGGGATCGGTCCGCCTGCTCGACCGCCTGGCCCGCGACGGCGTCCGGGTCGCCGTGGTGTCGTCCTCGGCCAACGCGGAGGCGGTCTTGACCGCCGCTGGCCTGCGGGACCGCTTCGAGGTCGTGGTGGACGGCGTCGTCGCCCGCCGCGAGTCGTTGCCGGGCAAGCCCGCCCCGGACACCTTCCTGCGCGCCGCGGCCCTGCTGGGTGTGCCCGCCGATCGCGCGTCCGTCTTCGAAGACGCCATCTCGGGGGTCGCCGCCGGTCACGCCGGGCACTTCGCCGAGGTTGTGGGCGTCGATCGGGGCGTGGGCGCGGACGCCCTTCGCGCCGCGGGCGCCGATCTTGTCGTCTCTGACCTGGGGGAGCTTGTGCCGTGACCCTCGATTTCGCCGACCGCCTCGACGCTCCGACCACGCAGAGCGAGCCCGCGACCGTGCGTCCGGCTCGAAAGGTCGCTGATCCGATCGATCGCGCTGCCCTGCCGGTCGAGCCGTGGGGCCTCACCGAGACCCGCCACGAGCATGCGCTCATGGGTGCCCGCGAGACCGTCTTCGCCGTCGCCAACGGCCATCTAGGCATCCGGGCGACCCCTGAGGAGGGGACGCCCGCCCACGCTCACGGTTGCTTCCTCAACGGCTTCCACGAGACGTGGGAGATCAAGTACCCCGAGAACGCCTACGGCTTCGCGCGGGAGGGCCAGACCATCGTCAACCTGCCCGATGCCACGACGATGGCGTTGTCGGTCGACGGTGAGCGCCTGGATCTGGATGCCAGTCACGTGTCGGGGTATCAGCGCAGCCTCGACTTCCGCGACGGCGTACTGCGTCGGACGCTCGTCTGGACGACTCGCGGCGGCGCCACCCTGCAGGTGACCACGACCCGCCTGGTGTCGTTCACCCGCCGCAATCTCGCCGTCATGACCCTCGAGGTCACCGCCCTCTCCGGCAATGTCGAGGTGCAGATCGCCTCCGAGTTGCGCAACCGCCAAGACGAACCGCGGGTGGTGGGTGCCGGGGGCTTCGATCCGCGTCGGGCGACGGCCTTCGGTGATCGGGTGCTGACGCCCGAAACGATCGTCCACGAGGGCGACCGGGTGCTGCACGCCTACCGGACGACCCGCTCCCGGCTCGGTCTGGCCGTCGCGGTTGACCACGACGTACAGGCCCCGCGCCAGGTCGCGCGGACGCTCGTCCAATCGGACGATCTCGCTACCGTGACCTTCACCGGGAAGTTGGTCGCCGGAGAGTCGCTCCAGCTGACCAAATGGGCCGCCTATCACGACGGACCCGAGGCGGTGTCGAGCGACGTCCTGCTCGACGAAGCGCGCCAGACGCTCACCCTGGCGCAGGAGGCCGGTCGCGACACCATCGCGGACGAGCAGCGCGACTGGCTCACCCGCTATTGGCGCACGGCCGACATCGAGGTGGGTGGCCAGCCCGAGGTTCAGCAGGCCGTCCGCTGGTGCCTGTTCCAGTTGGCGCAAGCGTCCGCGCGCGTCGAGAGGCGCGGCATCGGCGCCAAGGGCGTGTCCGGCGCCGGGTACGAGGGCCACTACTTCTGGGACACCGAGGTGTACCTGGTGCCGTTCCTGATCCACACCCATCCCGCGCTCGCCAAGGGGGTGCTCGGCTTCCGGCTCAACACGCTCGACCAGGCCCGCGACCGCGCGTCCGAGCTGTCGCAGCGGGGCGCGCTGTTCCCGTGGCGGACGATCAACGGCCACGAGGCCTCCGCCTACTTCCCGGCCGGCACCGCGCAGTACCACATCGACGCGGACGTGACCTTCGCCCTGGCGAAGTACGCCGACGTCAGCGGCGACCCTGATTACCTCACGGGCGAGGCGCTGCCCGTCCTCATCGAGACCGCAAAGTTGTACGCCGACCTCGGCTTCTTCGGCGGGCCGGGCAACCGGTTCAACCTGCACGAGGTGACGGGGCCGGACGAATACACGGCCCTGGTCAACAACAACCTGTACACCAACCTCATGGCCCGGGCGAACCTTCGGCGTTCCGCCGCGGCGTTGCGGAGCGTCCGGGAGTCCGAGCCCGAGAGGTACGCACGGCTGCTCACCGAGTTCGATCTCGCCGCGGACGCGGCGGAGACCTGGGAAGACGCGGCCGAGGCCATGGCGGTGCCCTACGACAAGATCTTTGGCGTCCACGGGCAAGACGAGGATTTCCTCTCGCGAGAGGTCTGGGACCTCGAGAACACCCCGGCGTCCAAACAGCCGCTGCTGCTGCACTACCACCCGCTGGTGATCTACCGGCATCAGGTGTTGAAGCAGGCCGACACCGTGCTGGCCCTGTTCCTGGTCGGGGACGCTTTCTCCGACGCCGAGAAGCGCGCGAACTTCGAGTACTACGACCCGATCACCACCGGCGATTCGACGCTATCGGCAGCGGTGAGCGCCATTGTGGCGGCCGAGGTCGGCTACCAAGACCGGGCCCTGTCGGCGTTCGAGGACGCGGTCTTCGTCGACCTGGCGGATTCTCACCACAACACCCGAGACGGCGTCCACGTGGCGTCGGCGGGCGGGGTGTGGAACGCGCTCGTCCACGGCTTTGGTGGGCTGCGCGACTTCGCCGGCAACCTGTCGCTCGATCCGCGGCTGCCCGCCTCGTGGGAGAAGCTCGCTTTCAGCTGCCGCCTCCAGGGGTCGGTCGTCCGGATTGAGCTGACGGCCGACGAAGTCTCCCTGCGGTTGGTCGAGGGCGCGGGTGGCAGCATCTGCGTGCGCGGCCATGACGTCCGGTTGTCGGAGCGGGTCAACGCGGTCCGGATCCCGCTGGAGGGCCAAGGGCCCGTGCTGCCGACCATCACAGGGCGGGTGCCGTTGATCCACGGCCGTCCCGCCACACCTCACCAGGTGACTCTCAACCTCCCCGGAGCCTGACGACGGCTCTTGGGGTTTCTGGCCCGGTTTGAACCGGGGGGTGCAGGACCGGGCCCCCTTCTGCGGCCCGGCGATTTGATCGCCGGGCTGCGGTTTGGGAGGGGTTCTGCGTTGACGACGAGCCGGTCGTGGGGCGCGAGGGACCCGAGGCGTGATTGCGACAGCCTGTCGCTAAGGGTAGGGTGGCCGTTCCCGATCTGAAGGACTCCCCATGCTCCGCAAGCTGTATCTGGCCGCCGCTGCCTGGACCGTCACCGGTCTCCTGAGTGGCCTCTTCTACCGCGAGTTCACCAAGGCGATGAACGTCAACGGCGGCACGCAACTGGCGCTCGTCCACACGCACTCCTTGATGCTCGGCACCGCGATGCTGCTCATCGTCATGGCGCTCGTCAAGGTGTTCCACCTCTCTGGACGCCCCCTCACCGCCTTCTTCTGGGTGTGGAATGCGGGCCTGCTCGTGACCGTTTCCACCCTGGTCATCAAGGGCATCTTCCAGGTCATGAAGAACACCGTCGCCGCCAACAACGCCGCCCTCGCGGGGATCGCTGGGCTCGGTCACATCACCTTGACCGTGGGCTTCGTCCTGCTGTTCGTGGCTCTCGCGCCGGCGATGTCGTCCAAGGTCACCCCGGCCAGCGCGACCCCGAGCCGCGCGCGGACGCGGGCTGGGACGCAGATCCACGGCCGGCGTCCGCGTGGTCGAATGACCGCCAGGAGGAAGCATGATCCGCACTGTCGTGTTTGACCTGGGCACTGTTTTGGCCCCCGGGACCGACATCTACACCGCCCCCGCGGCCCTGCTGGGTGTCACCCCCGAGGCCATCGAAGCCCACTACTGGGAGGGCCGTCGCGCCTACGACGACGGTGGCTCGGCCGAGACTTACTGGCATGCACTCCTGGAGCGCGTGGGCGCCGAGGTCACGCCGGGAATCGCCGCCCGGTTGGAGCGCCAGGACGCCGAGGCCTGGATGCCGTTGCGTCCCGAGGCGCACGAACTCGTCGCGGACTGCCAAGAACAGGGACGCCACATCGTGGTGCTGTCGAATGCCCCCATGGCGATGGTGGACACGATCGCCCACGCCGAATGGCGGGGCTTGGTCGATGACGTCTACGTGTCGGCCGAACTCGGCTTCTCCAAGCCCGACCCGCGGATCTACGCGACCGTCCAGGAGAATCTGCTCTGTCCGCCCGCTCAGGTGGCCTTCATTGATGACAGACTTCCCAACGTTGAGGGCGCCCTCGCGTTCGGCTGGCAGGCCCACCTCTGGATCTCGGACGCCGACAGCCGGGCCTGGCTGAACTCGCTGGGGATCCCACTCGTCGGATAACTGGAGGGTCCCATGCTGCTCGCCGAGAACCTGATGTTGCTGGTTTTGCCCGACAAGGGTTCGCCGCTGTTGCGAGGCGCCTCCCTCGATATTGCCCTTGCTGGTGCGGTGGTGGCGGATCTGGCGCTTAGTGGGCATGTCCGGCTCGGCGAGGAAGGCGAGACCACCGTCAAGGAGGGCAAGATCACCGTCAACGCGGAGGCATCACCACTGACGGATCCTTTGCTGGCTCGGGGCATGGAGTTCGTGGCCAAATCCTTCTGGAAGTCCCCCGCCAGTGTCCTTCAGACAGCCCAATCCGAGTGGCGCAAAGCTGTGCGGGAACGACTGGTCCGGGCTGAGATCCTCTCGGACGTCCGCCGTGGTGTGCTTGGCGTCTCGACTCATCGATGGACGGTCATTGATCCACGCCCGCGCACCGAGCTGCTGGATCGCCTCGATCAGGTGCTTTTCAACGGGGCGCCCGCTGATCCGGAGGCCGCCACTATGGCGGGCATGATCTACGCCTGTGGAATCACAGTGCCAGTGATGCAGCGGGGACGACATGTGGAAGCCACGCCGCTGAGAACGGCGGCGAAGGCCTATTGGCAGCAGAGTTGGCCAGCCCAAGCCACATACTCCGCGCTGCAGGCGACCTAGCGCGTTGCGAGACTCACCTGTTCGCCCGACGAAGTGGCCTTCATTGATGACAGACTTCCCAACGTTGAGGGCGCCTTCGCGTTCGGCTGGCAGGCTCACCTATGGCAGTCGGACGCCGACAGCCTGGCCTGGCTGAACTCGCTGGGGAACCCGCTCATCGGATAACTGGAGGGGCCATGCTGCTCGCGGAGTCGTTGCTGCTGTGTATCTACCCGGACGAGGGCCGACCCCTGCTGGTGGCGACAGCCGTCGACGTCGCCGTGGCGGGGGCGGTGATGGCCGAGCTCGCGCTCAGCGGTCACGTGCGGCTGGGCGAAAAGGGTGAGACCTCGGTGAAGAAGGGCAAGATCACCGTCAACACCGACCTGGCGCCGCCGACCGATCCGCTCTTGGTCCGAGGCTTGGAGTTCATCGCCACCTCCCACTGGAAGACGCCCTCGTCGGTCCTGCAAGTGGCCCAGTCGGACTGGCGCCAGGCCGTGCGGAGTCGCCTCGTGGCCGCCGAGATCCTGTCGGATCAACGAGGCTCCATCCTGGGCATCCCGACACACCACTGGCGGGTGATCGACACGCGTCCGCGCACGGAACTGCTCGATCGACTCGACGCCGTGTTGTTCAACGGTGCCACGGCCGACCCAGAGACGGCCACGCTGGCCGGGTTGCTCTACGCGACCGGGATCACCGTCCCCGTGATGAAGCGGGGTCGACTCGTGGAGGCCAAGCCCCTGAAGCTTGCCGCCAAGGCGTACTGCGAGCAAAGTTGGCCGGCCACAGCCACCCTGACCGCCCTCCAGGTCTTGCGCGCCGCCGCGGCCTCCGGCGGCTAAGCGTCAGCGCGAGAGCGTCGCCACCAGGATCGCCTTGATGGTGTGCATGCGGTTTTCGGCCTGATCGAACACGATCGAGGCGGGCGACTCGAACACTTCGTCCGTCACCTCGAAGGGCTCCAGGCCGGTCAGCTCGACCACCTCGCGGGCCACCGAGGTGTCCATGTTGTGGTAGCTCGGCAGGCAGTGCATGAACTTCACGTCGGGGTCGCGGGTGGCGTCCATGATGTCGGCGGTGACGCGGTAGGGGGCCAGCAGCGGAATGCGTTCGCCCCAGGCTGACTTGGGCTCGCCCATCGACACCCAGATGTCGGTGTGGATGAACCCGGCACCCTTGACGCCCTTCTGGACGTCGTCGGTGATGGTGATGCGGGCGCCGGTGGCCTCGGCGATGGTCCGGGCTTTCGCCACCACATCCGCGGCGGGCTGGAACGCCGCCGGGGCGACGATCCGGACGTCCATGCCCATCATCGCGCCCGCGATGAGCAGCGAGTTCCCCGAGTTGAAGCGGGCGTCGCCGAGATAGGCGAAGGCGATGTCGTGGTCGTCCTTCGCGGACGCCTCGCGCATGGTGAACATGTCGCACAGGCTCTGCGTGGGGTGCCACGAGTCAGAAAGGCCGTTCCACACCGGGACTGTTGAGTTGGCGGCGAGCGTCTCCACGACGTGCTGGTCGGCGCCGCGGTGCTCGATGCCTTGGTACAGCCGCGACAACACGCGGGCGCTGTCGGCGACAGACTCCTTGTGGCCAAATTGGCTACCGGAAGGATCGAAACAGGTGACGTGCGCGCCCTGCTCGAAGGCGGCCACCTCGAAGCCCGAACGGGTGCGCGTGGAGGTCTTCTCGAAAATGAGGGCGATGTTCATGCCCTCCAAGCGCCGCACCTGACGGCCGCGGGCGCGCTCAGCCTTGAGCTCGGCGGCCAGGTCGAGCAGCGACGTCCACTCCTGGGGGGTGTAGTCGAGTTCCTTGAGGAAGTGGCGTCCAAGAAGGCCGGTCACGGGGGCCGTCCTTTCTCACATAGTGCGGCGGGAAAGGACCAGTCTGGCAGCAACTAGGATTCACAGCATGCTCGTTCGCTTCCTGGTTAACGCCGCCGCCCTGGCCGTGGCCACCTGGCTGGTGCCCGGCATCGTCCTTGACTCGGGCCCGATCGAGCGCCGAGTGCTCTCGATGGTGATCGTGACCGTGATCTTCGGCGTGGTGAACAGCATCGTGAAACCCCTGTTCAAGGTGAGCAACTCACCTCTAATCCTGATCGCCCTGGCGCTGTTCTTGCTGGTCGTGAACGCGGGCCTGCTGCTGCTCACCTCGTGGGCCGCCACCCAGTTGGGCCTCGGCTGGCGCGTCACCGACGTGGCCGCGGCGTTTTGGGGTGCGCTCCTAGTGAGCGTCGTGAGTTTCATCATGAACGCGTTCTTCGCCAAGAAGGGCCAAGTGCACCGGTGACCGTCGAGGTCGTTTTCGTCTGCTGGGGGAACATCTGCCGTTCCCCCATGGCTGAGCGCATGGCCGACGGTATGGCCGAGCGGGACGGGCTGACGGGCGTCCATTTCACCTCCGCAGGGGTGTCGGACGAAGAGCGGGGCAGCCCCATCGACTCCCGGGCGGCTCGCGTTCTGACCGCCCAGGGCTACCGGGCCTCCGGGCATCGCGCCCACAAGATCACCGCGAGCGAGATCCGGGGCGCCGACCTCGTCATCGGATTAGAGCCGCGGCACGTCGACATGATGCGGCGCCTAGCGCCCGATGCCACCAACCTGGCGTTGCTCACGGACTTCGATCCCGCGGCCGCCCCCGGATCCGGTGTGCCGGACCCTTGGTATGGCCCCCCGTCCGGTTTCCAGGAGACAGCTGAGGCCATCGAGGCGGCTCTGCCGGGCGTGTTCGACCGCATCCGAGAGTTGCGTCGCGGGGTACGACGCTCCGGCGTGGCAGGCTGACAACATGCAGATCCTTGTTGTCGATGACGACCAAGCCGTTCGCGATTCCCTGGCCCGGTCACTGAAGTACTCCGGCTATGAGGTGATCGAGGCGTCCGACGGTGTTGAGGCGTTGGCCAAACTCGCCGGTCACCGTGTCGACGCCGTCGTGATGGACGTGATGATGCCGCGCCTGGACGGTCTGGAGACCACGCGCATGCTGCGCTCGACCGGCAACGACGTCCCGATTCTCGTCCTGACGGCACGCGACGCGGTCGGCGACCGCGTGGACGGGTTGGACGCGGGCGCCGACGACTACATGGCGAAGCCGTTCGCCCTCGATGAGTTGCTGGCGCGCCTGCGGGCGTTGACCCGGCGGCAGCGTCCCGGCGGCGACGAGGGTGGCGACGGGCACGACGAGACGCTGCACTTCGAAGACCTGAGCCTTGATCTGCAGACCCGTGAGGTGCAGCGGGCGGGCCATCGGATCAGCCTCACTCGCACCGAGTTCGCGCTCCTGCAGACCTTCATGGAGAACCCGCGCCGGGTGCTGGAACGCGGTTGGCTCCTCAACGAGGTGTGGGGTTTCGACTTCCCCACCACGGCCAATTCCCTCGAGGTGTACATCGGCTACCTGCGGCGTAAGACCGAGGCCGATAACGCCTCGCGGCTGATCCACACCGTGCGAGGCATTGGTTACGTGCTGCGCGAGACGCCCCCGTGATCCGGCTGATCCGTCGGTTTCTCTCGATTGCGGATCGGCCGCTTCAGGACCGCCTCGCGGCACTGATCGCGCTGGCGGTCGCCACATGCGTGGCGGTCATGGGCGTGGCCGCGTACGGCATCACGCATCGGGCCATCTACGACCGTTTGGACGCCGACCTCACCACGTTGGCGAGCTTCACCGCGAACTGGATCGGGGAGGACGTCGAGACCCTCGGCGGCTTGGATCCGTCGGCGCTGGCCGCCTCGGACGTCGACATGTCGTTGATCCGTTCGGACAATCGGACGATCACCCTCAAGAACGATAAGACGCCCGTCCCGCCGTCGGCCGAAGAGCTGGCCATCGCGCGGCTGCAGATGGGTTCCTCGGCGCGGACCGCCACCGACGACAGCGGCCAGCGTTATCGGGTCGTCGCCGTCCCGATCATCGTCGCGGACGGACGCTACGCGATCGTTCTCGAGCGTCCGCTCGCCAACACCGAAGCGGTGCTGCAGGCCCTGCTGTGGGCGCTGCTGGGCTTCGGCGGCGCCGGCGTCGTCGTCGCGGCGGTCATCGGCTGGATCATCGCCCGATCGGCCACCGAGCCGCTGCGACGACTCACCGGGGCCCTCACCCACATCGCCGAAACCGACGACCTCACCCCCCTTGAAGCCGACAGCACCGACGAGCTGGTGGGCCTCGTTCGGGCGTTCAACACCATGCTGCGTTCCCTCGCCAGTTCGCGGGAACGGCAACGTCGCCTCATCGCGGACGCCGGCCACGAGCTCCGCACGCCCCTCACCTCGATGCGCACCAACGTGGAACTGCTCGTCGCCGACGACAAGCAAGGCATGCTCCCCGAGGGTGCCCGCGCCGAAATCCTGCGCGATGTCGCCGCTCAACTGGGCGAGTTCACGACGCTGGTGGGCGACCTCGTCCACCTGTCGCGGGACGATCGCGTGGCGTCCGTGCCGGAGCCGATCGACTTGCGGACGGTCGTCTCGTCAGCCATCGAGCGTGTGAAGCGCCGTGGCCCGGGACTGGTGTGGGACGTCGAACTCCACCCCTTCTACCTTGTCGGCGAGCCCGAATCGTTGGAGCGGGCGATCACCAACCTGCTCGACAACGCGGTCAAGTTCTCGCCCGCGAATGGGACGATCCGCGTCCATCTCCAAGGCGACCGCCTGGTGATCGACGATCAGGGTCCGGGCATCGCCGAAGAGGACCTGCCACACGTGTTCGAGCGCTTCTACCGCTCCGAGAAGGCCCGCAATAAGCCGGGGTCTGGGCTCGGGCTGTCGATCGTGGCCCACACCGTGAAGTCGCACGGCGGCTGGGTGAAGGCGGGACGATCGTCCGAGGGTGGCGCCGAGTTCACCATCCGATTCCCGGGCAGCACGACGCCGCCGGAGGAGTTGGAAGGCGAGGGGTAACGAGGCTCAGGCGGCTTGGTGAAGGGTCTCTCGTCCGAGCGCGAGGGTGCCATGCGGGCTGACTTCGTAGCGGAAGCCGTGGCGGGAGGTCCAGACGAAGGTTCCCGGCTCAGTTTGGACGACGTTCCATGCCCGTGCGGTCTTGGCGCGGTGGACTCTTCGACTTAAGGGGCCGAGGTTCTCTGCTCGGGTTTGGTGCGAACCGGGGGGAGCTGAGGTTTGGTAAGGATCGGTGTGATCGAGGTCGAGCCCGACCGATCGCCGGGCTGAGTAGGGGAACGCCTCGACCGGGTTGCGTGCCTGCACGTGGTGCCGGAGCCTGGCCGGGATTTCGTAAGCGTCTACCGCCGGGGCGGTGTTCAGGTCGACCACCGGACGGACCGTCACCCGAGGGTTCGCCAGGAACCGGCGGAGTGTCTCGCGGTCGAGCGGGCCGACGCCCTCGATCCGCGCGGTGCCCGCGGCTTGAGTCTCGGGGGAGAGGGAATCTGCGGCGATGTGGACGATGAGGGTGGCGGTGCGGTTGGTGGGGGTGCCGTTGCCGGCGCCGGTGAGCAGGTCGAGCGCTGCTCGTGGGTCGGCGAGGATGCCGAGCGCGGTGGCCCGGCGTTGGTCGACGGGTTCGGTGCTGCCTGCGGCGGCGAGGGCGTTGGAGAGGTCGGAGATCGTTTGGTCGAGGGCGAGCGCGTCTTCGGTGTCGAGGCGTGCGAACAGGATTGAGCCGCCGTAGGTGTGGTCGCCGACGTATACCTGGCGTTGTTCGCGGCGGATGCGGGCGCGTTCGGCGGCGAGTTCGGTGTCGGCGGAGACGATGAGCCCTTCGAGGGTGCGGAGAGCTCGTGTCCAGCCGAGCGTCGCGACCGAGATGGCCAGTTGGTGGTCGACCCACTTGGCGGCGTCGCCGGAGAGGCCTGCTGTGACGCAGCGGGCGGCGATCTTGAGCGCTTGCCACGGGCGGACGGTGCCTGCGTGGACGAACGCCCACAGTTCCGGATGCCGGTCGCGCAGGTTCAGGGTTTCGCTGATGCGCAGCGCTGCTGTCGTGGGGCTGATTTGCAGGAGTCCGGCGATCTCGATGGCGAGGAAATCGCCGATCGTCGCGGTGCCGTCGGCGCCTGCTTGGATCAGTTTCTCGGCGGCTGCATCGGCGCGGGTTTCGTCGACCTGGTATTCGTCGCTGGCTTGGGCGATCAACGCGAGTTCGCGGATCTCGGCGCCCATTTTGAGCTGATGGTTATGGCGCAGCGCATCGAACACGTCGTCGGTGTTGTCGATGATCAGAGTCCATTCGCTCATGTGTTCTATTATACGAGATCAAATTAATCCTGACAAGGAATAACGTGCCAAATCGGACGTCCATTCTTGTGCGTGATTCCACAGGCTCGGCGCTTCGCGCCGAATCGATGACGTGGTTCCCTTTTGCCCCCACTCGCGACCCATTTCCGTCCCTGCGCCGCGAACTTTTGTTCCGTCCCCGACTGGCGGGGGTGCCGACGGAGAAACTGCATTGGTTGAATGGGGAAGACCTAGCCACAGCCAGTCGGGGACGAGACTTCGTCCGCTGGCGCAGGGTCGGGATGGGTAACGTGTGGGCACCCCAAGCCAGCCACGTTTTTCAATGCGCGCATCGCGCGCAGTCTCCTGGCCCTTGCCCAGAATCCGTCCGGACCGTGATTCGGGTGGCCGGACGGCATCCAAAAACTGCATTGGTTGATGGGGAAGACCTAGCCACA
Organism: Micropruina sp.; assembly: GCA_016716635.1. GTDB lineage: Bacteria > Actinomycetota > Actinomycetes > Propionibacteriales > Propionibacteriaceae > JADJVZ01. The sequence goes on along the minus strand of JADJVZ010000013.1, from coordinate 69,295 downwards.
ACCAGTCGGGGACGAGACTTCGTCCGCTGGCGCAGGGTCGGGATGGGTAACGTGTGGGCACCCCAAGCCAGCCACGTTCTTCAATGCGCGCATCGCGCGCAGCCTCCTGGCCCCTGCCCAGAATCCGTCCGGACCGTGATTCGGGTGGCCGGACGGCATCCAAACGACCCAATTTTGAAACTAAGGTCTGCCCATGAGCGTGCAATGGTGGCGCGACGCCGTCATCTACCAGGTGTATCCCAAGAGCTTCGCGGACGCCGATGGCGATGGGGTGGGTGATCTGCCGGGCATCACTGCGCACCTCGACCACCTCGCCACGCTGGGCGTGGACGCCGTGTGGATCTCGCCGTTCTACCCCTCGCCACAGCGCGATGGGGGCTACGACGTTGCCGACTATCGCGACGTTGATCCGATGTTTGGGACGCTCGCCGACTTCGATGCGCTCATTGCCCGTGCCCACGAGCTGAGCCTCAAGGTGATGGTCGACATCGTCCCCAACCACACCTCTTCCGCGCACCCCTGGTTCCAGGCCGCGCTAGCGTCCGAGCCGGGCAGCCGAGCCCGCGGGCGCTACCTCTTCCGCGACGGGCGGGGCCCGAACGGCGACGAGCCGCCCAACAACTGGTTGGCGGCCTTCACTGGACCCTCGTGGACGCGCGTCACCGAGCAAGACGGACGTCCCGGACAGTGGTACCTGCACCTGTTCGACTCTTCCCAGCCGGATCTTGACTGGGAGAACCCCGAGGTCGTCGAGGAATTCGACGCGATTCTGCGGTTCTGGCTCGACCGAGGCGTGGACGGCTTCCGCGTCGATGTCGCCATCGGCATGTTTAAGGAAGACGGGCTACCTGATTGGGACGGTTCGCATTGGTATTCGTCCGACGTTGAGGGTCCGCATCCGATGTGGGATCGCGACCGCGTCCACGACATCTACCGGCGGTGGCGACGGATTCTCGACTCCTATTACCCGCCGCGGGTCATGGCCGGCGAATCGGCCGTCCCGCACCCCGAGCGGCTGGCGCTCTACACGCGTCCGGACGAGATGCACCAGGCCATGAACTTTCCGTTCTTGTGGCTGCGGCCGGTGGCGTCCGAGGTGGCGGCGGTCATCGACCGGACGCTCGCCACGGCCGGGTCCGCCCCGAGTACGTGGGTGTTGTCCAACCACGACGTCCGGCGTCCGGTGACGAGGTTCGGCAGCGAGGATCCATGGGTCCACGCCGACCGGGTGACGCCGACCGATCGAGCACTCGGCTCTCGGGTCGCCCTCGCCATGGACGCCCTGATGCTCGCCCTGCCCGGCAGCGCCTACCTCTACCAGGGCCAGGAGTTGGGGCTTCCCGACAATGACGAGATTCCCGACCAGGCGCGGCAGGATCCCGTGTTCCTGAACTCCGGCGGGAGGGTGATCGGACGCGACGGCTGCCGCGTCCCGATGCCCTGGACCCCCGACGGGCCCACGCTCGGGTTCAACACGACGGGCGACGCCTGGCTGCCGATGCCCGCGGAGTATGGGGCCAGGTCGGTGGCGGCCCAGCAGGGGGTGCCGGGGTCGACGCTCGAGGTGTACCGGCAGTTGCTCCGCCTGAGGCGGGCCCGCGCCTTGGGGCACGGTCGGCTGGTGCGGCACGCCTCTATGGAGGGAGATGTGGTGGCCTACCTCAACGAGAGCGCCAACGTCCGGACGCTGCTGCTGGTCAATCTCGGGCCGTCGCCCGTGGCGATCCCCGCGGGAGCCGAAACGTTGATCCGCACGGATGGCGGCGATGGTCCGCTGGCGGGGTATTCCGCGGGCTGGTTCGCGGTGGCTTAGCGCGACGGTTCGTCCAGGACGGTCACGAGGTCACCGGTGGTGATCCGCCCGGGACGGACGACTGTGGCGTCCAGCCCGAAATCGATGCCGCCCGGACGGTTTCGATAGGCCGCGAGGGCCTTCAAGATCGGGGGCCCAGGCTCGCCGGTGACGGGATCGGCGTCGATCACGGCGCAGCGAGCGATGGGGGCGTTGATCTGCACTTCTGCCTCGCCGAGGCGGAGGCGGCGGCCGAGCCAAGCGTCCTCCACGTCGGCCTGCAACCCGTCGGTGTCGATCGTGAACGTGGCGCGAAAGCGGGCCTCGTCGACCGCGGCGCCCAGTCGTTTGCCCAGTCGTTCGCCCAGGTGGGACAGCGCCGAGGTGGTGATCAGGCTCACTGAGGCGCCGTAGACGAGGGCTCCAGGGGTCCGCGCCCGGGCAAGACGAACGTCGCGTTGGAGGTACGCCGAGAAGGCGTCCGACCAGGGTCCGTCGACGAGTTCGAGCGCCGCTGGACGTCCCCAATAGTCGAACGTGAGCGGGTCGCTGGCCGGGATCGGACGTCCGCTCACCATGCGTCCGCTGACTTGCCCAGCGTCCGACGGGAACGTCACCGCGAGGGTGTCGCCGTCCCAGGCTGCGATGGTCCGCAGGAGGGCGATGTTCTGGACTGTCTTCAGCACCTTCCCGCTCGCCAGGTCGATCAGGCAGAAGTCGCGATCGCCAACGGGGCCGTCAGCGGTCAGGTCGACGTGCGGCAGTGTTCGGTGCCGGGCGCCCTTCAGTGCCGCCAGGCCGATCCGCGCGACGTGCATGGGTAGGGAAACCTGCATACAGGAACGTTGCCACACCCCTGGTTCTAGGCGCTCTTGTTGGCAACCGGGTTGCGGATGAACAGCCACGAGATGGCTCCTCCCACGGCGAGCAAGCCTGCGCAGATCACGAGGACTTGCCGGTAGCCCGCATTGAATGCCGTCGGATTGGCGTAATCCGACCCGGAGAGACCGACCGCGACGGGCAGCGCGGCTACGGCCAACAACGATCCGGCGCGGGCGACGGCGTTGTTCACACCACTCGCCACCCCAGCATGGCGGTCCGGGGCGGCGGCGAGCACGGTTGCGGTCAGGGGGGCGACCATCAGCGCCATCCCCAGTCCGAAGGTGGTCAGCCCAGGCAGAACGTCGACGGCGTAGCGCGCAAGACCCGTCGTCGAGGCATTCACCTGGAGCAGCAGGAGCGTCCCCACCGCCATCAGGATCGGCCCGACCGTCATGGGCAGTCGCGGGCCTATCCGCTGACCGAGTGCGCCGCCCCGAGCCGCAAGCAAGAGCATGCAGATCGTGATCGGCAGACTCGCGATGCCGGCGGCGAGGGGAGTCCACCCAGCAACGGTCTGCAACTGGAAGATCAGGAAGAACATGATCGCGCTGAGGGCGGCGTACACGACGAAGGTCATCAGGTTTGCGGCATCGAACTGGCGGCTACGGAACAAATCGAGGGGCAGCATCGGGTGGGTGCGACGCGCCTCCACGACGAGGAAGGCGGCGCCGGCGATGATCCCCAGGACGCCCGCGCTGACCGCGGGCCAACTCCCCCAGTCGATGAGTGCGTAGGTGATGCCGCCCAGGGCGACGGCGGTCAGGACAGCCCCAAGCACGTCGAAGTCGCCACTCGCTTCCGGGTCACGAGACTCCGATACGCGGCGAGCGAAGGCGAGCGTGAGCAGCGCGAGAGGGGCGTTGACAAGGAAGATCCAGCGCCAGCTCGCATGTTCGACCAGCAAACCCCCAATGAACGGTCCGGCGGCGGTCGCGATGCCACCGAGGCCGGACCAAGCGCCGATGGCACGCGCGCGGTCAGCGGGAATGAGGGCGCCCTGGATCATCGACAGGCTGCCGGGGGTCAGCAGTGCCGCGCCGAGGCCTTGAGCGAGGCGCGCAATGACGAGCACGAGCGGGCTCCACGCGAGCCCGCACATGATCGACGCCGCCGCGAACGCGATGACCCCCCACGTGAACACGCGGCGCCGGCCGAGGCGATCACCGAGCGAACCACCGAGCAAGATGAAACTCGCCAGCGTCAGGAGGTAGCCGTTGGTAATCCATTGCAGCGCAGCAAGGTCCGCATGCAGGTCCTCACCGATGGTCTTCAACGCGACATTGACGACCGTCCCGTCGAGCACGGTCATGCCCGAACCGAGGGTGGCGGCGACCAGGACGGCGCGACCAACGGGGCTGGCCAGCGCCACCGGACCGGACGAGGAGGGATTCACCGGGGCAGTCTAGACAGCCGTGGCGCGGTGATCACCGCGAGCACTGAGGCGCTGACCCTGAGGCGGCTCACAATGAGTGCGGAATATCCGCCGGTAGTTGAAAGTTGAACGACCATGAAGAAGATTGGGTTCCTGTCCTTCGGACATTGGTCCGAGGCGAAGTTCTCTCAGACACGCTCGGCCTCGGATGTCCTGCACCAGTCGATCGACCTCGCGGTCGCGACGGAAGAGTTAGGCGCTGACGGCGCGTATTACCGCGTCCATCACTTCGCCAACCAGCTTGGCTCACCGTTCCCGCTGCTTGCGGCGGTCGGTGCGCGCACCAGCCGTATCGAAATCGGTACTGGCGTTATCGATATGCGCTACGAGAACCCGCTGTACATGGCGGAGGATTCCGGCGCGGCCGATTTGATCTCAAGTGGACGACTGCAGCTCGGCGTGAGCCGGGGATCGCCCGAGCAGGTGCTCGATGGCTGGCGCTACTTCGGGTACGCACCCACTGAGGGCCAAGACATGGCTGACGTGGCCCGCGCGAACACCGAGGTCTACCTCAAGGTCATCGAAGGCGCCCGGTTCGCGGACCCGAATCCGCGTCCGATGTTCCCCAACGCCACCCCCGGACCGCTGGCCATCCAGCCGCAGTCCCCAGGGCTCCGCGACCGGATCTGGTGGGGTGCCGCGTCGGACGCCACCGCCGTCTGGGCCGCCGAAAAGGGCATGAACCTTATGAGTTCCACCCTCAAGGTGGACGAGAGCGGCAAGCCGTTCCACATCCAGCAGGCCGAGCAGATCGAGAAGTTCCGCGCGGCGTGGAAGGCGGCCGGGCACGAGCGCGAGCCGCGCGTGTCGGTCAGCCGGTCGATTGTGCCGCTCGTGACCGACCAGGATCGGGCCTACTTCGGCCACGACCGCGACGGCGACGACACCGTGGGTGAGATCGACAACTTCCGGGCGATCTTCGGACGGTCCTACGCGGCCGAGCCGGACGTGCTGATCAAGGAACTGGCTGAGGACTCCGCGATCGCGGCGGCCGACACGCTGCTGCTCACGGTCCCGAACCAGCTGGGCGTCGACTACAACGCCCACCTCATTGAGTCGATCCTCAAGTACGTGGCCCCGGGGCTCGGCTGGCGTTGACCCACCGATACCGTGGTGGACGTGTCCGGACGCGAATGGAACGCGCACGACCTGGCCGCGTGGCAGGCCGGTCGTGCCCGTGCCCGCGCTCCGTGGGAGTGGACGGACTGGTTCGTCCTGGCCTTCGCCCTGCTGATGCTTGGCTCCATGGCGGCGTCCGTGATCGGTTCCTTCCATATCCCCCTCATCGACTGCGGCGAAGCATGGTCGGCCACCTGCGTTCCAGCTCGCCTCGGGTTACCGATCTTCTGGACGGCGGCCAGCGGCGTTGTGGTCGCATTGCTTGCCGTGCTGGCCGGGCCCCTTGCCGTTGGTCCGGCCGCCTCAACGTGGCTGCTGTCTTTGCCCGTTGACCGCGGGCAACTCCTCGCGGCGCCCTTCCGTCGACTCACCGTCGCGGGGGCCTGCTTCGGTCTCGTGGCTGGGGTCCTCCTGTGGGCGCTGGCGGGCGTGAGCTGGTGGTGGGTCGCCGCCAGTGTGGTGGCAGCCACCTCCGCGATCACGGCAACGGTGCTGAGCCAGCAGGGCGTACCTCCGCTGAGCTGGACGGTGCTGCTGGTCGCCACCTGCCTGCTCTACCTCGCACTGAGCTCGGTTGCGCTGTTGGGAACTCTCCCCAGCGAGATCGCGGGATGTGTGACGGCGCTCCTGCTCCTTGCCTTCTCGGCCTACACCGGCTGGTTGGCCCATCGGGGCTTGGGGCGCCTGAATCGCTATGCGTTGGCTGAGCGTGGACGGTGGTCCGAGGGCATCACCGGCGCGAGTCAGGGAGCGGACGGAGGTCTTGTCCTCGACATCGTTGCGCCTCGGCTGGCGGGACGACGACGAAGGAGTATCCGGGGTGAACGCGGGACGGGCGGGTGGGCCGTCGTCCGCTACGAGTGCGCTCGGATCGCACGTCGGTCTCCAGCCTTGTTGATCGCCATGCCGCTGGTGTGGACGCTGGCGTTCGTCGGCATGCTGATCCACCCGTCCACCCTCGCGATAGCCACTATCGCCGGGGTGCCAGCCCTGGGGTTGGTCCTGTCGAGCCTCCGTGTTGTCGGACGAGCGCCCGGTTTGGCCCGGACGCTCCCCCTGTCGAGGCGCGCCCTGAGGCTTGCTCTCACCTCAGGGGCGTTCGCGGTGACACTCCTCTGGATCAGTTCCCTGACGCTGGCCACGTGGGCCGCGGGGGTGCCGGTTGTGCAAGCGCTGCCCTTCGCCGCGGCGTGCGGCGTGGCGAGCCTGGCCGGGGCCATCCGCTGGGTGGGCGCGGGATCGCCGAACTTTGAAACCGGCTACGTCATGACGGATGCTGGCCCCGTCCCGCTGGGGGCGTTGGCCACGGCCGTGAGGGGGTTCGATGTCGCTGCCCTCGTCGGCGCCCTGATCGCTGTCGGCCTGCCCGCGCCGGCCTGCGTGCTCGTCGCTGTCGGCAGCCTGTCTTTCGTGCTACTCACCACCTGAGCGGTGGCGCGCTAGCCCGCGGGTGAGGTACCGAACCCCGCCTGGAAGGCGTAACTGACGAGCTGCGCCCGATCGTGGGCTCCCACCTTGGTCATGGCTCGGTTTGCGTGGGTCTTCACGGTGTGTGGCGACAGGTACATGGCCTTGGCGATATCCGCGTAGCCCGCGCCCGCCACGATGGCGGCGACGATCTCGCGCTCCCGGGCGGTCAACTCCTCGAAGCGTGCGGTCATCGCGGGGTCAGTGCGGACGATCGGCTGCTCGGTGAGGTTGCCGATCAGGACGGCGGCGGCCGCCGCCGATAACACTCCGCCGCCGGACGCGACATCGCGGATCGCGTCCGCGAGTTCGGTCGGGGAGACCCCTTTGCTCAGAAACCCGTTGGCGCCGGCTCGCAGGCCGCCGAGCACGAAATCGTCCTGGTCGTAGGTGGTCAGGATGATGATTTTGGGCGCTGCGGCGCCGTGCTTGGCGCGAATCCGCCGGATCGCTTCGACCCCATCGATGCCCGGCATGCGAATGTCCATGAGGATCACATCGGCCTTAACCTCGTCGGCCAGCCGCACCCCCGCCAGCCCGTCCCTGACCTCGGCCACCACCGTGATGTCGGCTTGAGCGTCCAAAATCGTCCGTAGTCCGACCCGGATCATGTCCTGGTCGTTCACGATGGCCACGTTGATCATGCAATCCGTCCGTCCGTTGGCAGGGAGGCAAGAACGCGGAACTGCCCCGACGCCGTGCCCGTTTCTAAAGTGCCGCCTACGGACGACACGCGCTCGCGCATGCCGACCAGCCCATGGCCAGACCTGTTCGCCACCGTCCCGGTGCCGCAGCCGGACGTGACCGCGAGCTGAGACCCTGCCCCGCCCGGTGCCCCCGCCACAGCCAGTGGCGGGGGCACTGTGGGTCGTGGCCAGCGCCGGTCCCCATGCGCACAGGGCGGACGGGCTCTTCAGAGGTCCCGCACACGTTTACTCTGAGCACGCCGTGGCGATGATGCCCGGTTGCCGAAGAGGGGTTTTTGGGGCGATGACTCGTGTTAAGCGTGTTCTGGGTTTGGTCGTGTCGTGGCTGGTGGTGGTCGCCGGTTTGGCGGGGATGACTGCATTGACGGCGGAGGCGCATCCGGTGGGCACGTTTGTGCCGATTCAGCCGGTGCGGGTGCTGGACACGCGTAACGCGCTTGGCGTCGCCACGACGTCGGCAATCCCGGCGGGTGGCACGGTGAACGTGAAGATCGCGGGGGCGAACGGGTTGCCGTCGGGCATCTCGGCGATTGTGGCGAATGTAACAGTGGTGGCCCCGCAGGGTGCTGGGCACGTGACGGCGTGGCCGGGTGGGTCGGCGATGCCGACCGCCTCGAACCTGAACTATGTGGCCGGGCAGACGGTCCCTAACCAGATCGTGGTGGGTGTGGGTGCCGATGGTTCGGTGATTTGTTCATTCATGCGCAGGGGCACTTGCTGCTGGATGTCACCGGCTACTTCCCGGCGGGAGCGTCGGCGAATCTGACCCCGCAGGTGCCATCGCGGTTGTTGGATACCCGGTTCGGAGTGGGCACGTCGGGCACGGGGGCTGTCCCGGCGAATGGCGTGGTGCGGGTGCATGTGCCAGCGAATGCGCAGGGTTTGTATCCGGCGGCGGTGGCGTTGAACTTGACGTCGGTGGCGCCGGCGGCTGCGGGCTTCTTGACGGCGTTCCCGTGTGACACGGATCGTCCGAACGCGTCCAACCTGAACTATGTCGCCGGTCAAACCGTCGCGGGCTTGGCGGTGTCGAAGGTGTCGGCGTCGGGCAATGTGTGTATTTTCACGCCAGCGGCGACGCACATCATCGCGGACTTGTCAGCGATCGCCCCGATTGGGAGCGACTATCACGGCCTGGCGCCGGTGCGGCAGCTGGATACCCGCAGCAGCACATCTGTCCCGGCTGGGGGCACGATCAGCCTCGGCGTCCTGGGCGCCGCGAACGGCGTCCCCACCTCGCAGGTGACCGCGGTCATGGTGAATGTGACTGTCGTGAACCAGGCAGGCGCAGGTCATATTGCCGTGTGGCCGAGCGGATCCACCATGCCGACCACCTCCGTGGTGAACTACACCCCGGGTGCCCCGGTGGCGAACAGCGTTCTGGTGAAGGTCGGGTCGGACGGCAAGATCAACCTGTATTCGCACGCGAAGACCGACCTGATCGTGGACATTTTGGGGTACGTGTCCGGAGAGCCGGCGGCGAACCCGATGGTCTGGAAGTACACCGACCACGTCCCGGCGCAGGGGTATCTCAATGACATGGCTTGCCCCACCTCAGCGTGGTGTGAGGCCGTCGACAACTACGGCAACTATGTGACCTGGAACGGAACGACGTGGAGCGCGCCCACGCGTATCGCTCCCGAAACCGTCGCTCTCTGGGAGGTCGGGTGTGTGTCGCCGACGTTCTGCGTCCGCGTGGGGACCGACGGCATCGCTTACATCAACAACAACGGCACCGAGTCCACCAAGACGCTCAAGGCGGGCGGGGTCAGCTACTCGGCCAACGCGTCCTGCTCCGCCAACGGCATCTGCATGGTCACCGCGGACGAGAAGACCTGGTACTACCAAGGCGGCACCTGGACGGACATCTCGCGCCCGGATCTGTGGGCGTACGACGTGTCGTGCGCGGGTAACTCCTGCATGGCGACGGACTACGAGTCCTACGCCATCCAGTACATATCCGGCGGCTGGGGTGGTTGGACTCTGTTTAACAGCACGCCAACCCCCTTCCTGATTTCGTGCCCGACGCAGAACTACTGCCTGGCCGTCAACCGCGCGGGTGCCGCCGTCGAGTTCGACACGGGCACCTGGTACGACACCAACTCCGTGGGGGCGACGGTGACTGCCCTGTCGTGTGGCACGGGCAGCCTCTGCACGGCGCTGACCAACGGCGGCGCCTCGCGGATGGACTACTCGCCTGCCAGCTACCTGTGGTCGTCCGGACCCATTCAGTGGAGCGGCACGGACCCCACGCCGTACTTCGTCACTGCCCGGCCCGACAACAACGCCTTCTTCTACGGAATGGGGGACGTGGTTTACAACAGTTCCGGTGCCTCGAAGGCCTACCCCGATCCTTACCTGTCGTTCAGCGACGTGAGCTGTGTCCCGGGTACAGCTAGTTGCATTGGCACCGTGCAGGGTTTTGCAGCCAAGATCGTGACCGGAGCGATCGCGTCCAAGGCCACGGTGACGTCGGGTAAGCCCAACCAGCTTGTCGATGTGTCCTGCCCAGCCAAGACGTTCTGTGCGGCCGTCTCAGCGGAGGGGAAGATCTACGTGTCGGCCGACATGACGACCTGGTCGGCCGGGACGTCCCTCGGCTTAGGCGTCGCCGCCAGCAACGTGAGTTGCCCGACGGCCGGTTACTGCATGGTGGGGATGGCCGACGGGCGGGTGATCCAGACCACCGGAAGCGCCAACGGTGCTCCGATCACATTGGGCTCGGCAGGGGTTGCGGTGTCGTGTTCGGCGAACAGCTTCTGCCTCGCGGCGTCGGGGACGGCGTTCTCGAAGTGGAACGGCACGTCCTGGACGTCGGTGTCGGCGTCCGCCGCCGAGACGGTCAACGGGATCTCGTGTAGCTCGGCGACGTCCTGTGTGGCGGTGTCGACGAGCGGCAAGTTCGGCACGTTCAACGGCACGTCCGTGACGTGGTTGACCTACGAGGCTGCGGACATCACCAGCGTGTCCTGCCCGACCGCGTCGGTCTGTTTCGCGGCGGCCACCAACGGCGACCTGATCCAATGGGACGGGACGAAGTGGACGGTGTCCGCGACGATCCCCGGGGTGGCGTGGGAGATCTCGTGCCCGACGACGAGCTACTGCACCGTGGTGACCCGCCAGGGCACCGTGTGGACGGGGTCGACGTGGAACGGGTCAACGACGGTGACGCCGCCGTTGCCGGCTGCGAAGGCCGCGGATACCACCGGGAGCGCCACGGCGGTCGCTCCCGCGTCCATCACGGATCAGACGCAGCCGACGGTCCCGGGTGTGGCGAAGCACGCCGGAAAGGCATCGGTCGCCAGTAGCCGGTGACCCTGGCGGATCACCGTCCAGCACGCAGCACGCAGCACGCCGCTCGGCGGGCACGGCCACGCATCATGGCCCTGCCCTCCGGGCGGCGTTCTGGCGTCCAAGGGGAGAGCACGCGCAGGTGGCGAGGAGTTTGGTGGGAGGCTCCAAGAAATTCTCTGTGAACCCCTTGCGAACCAAACGTAAACGGGTGTAAACAAAGACATACAAACTTTTGTTTCCATTTGGAACAGATTCGCAAGGGAGCGAAGATGTACGCCGAGGAGCGTCAACAGGCGATCGCCGTCCAGGCCGGTGAGCGTGGCCGAGTGTCCGTCGCCGATCTCGCCCGCCGCTTCGATGTGACTCCCGAGACCATCCGCCGCGACCTTGATGTGCTCGAACTGGCCGGCGCGATCGAGCGGGTCCATGGCGGGGCCGTCGCGGCCAAATCCCTGCGCTTGGTCGAAGCCGCCGTTCCCGCCCGCGAGACGACTCGGATCGTCGAGAAGACGCGCATCGCCCACGCCGCGCTCGCGCTCCTCGCAACCAGGCACTATCACTCGGTGATCCTGGACGCGGGCACCACCACCGGACGTCTCGCCGACGTGCTGAGCGCCGACCTGGTCAAGACCGTCGTCACCAACTCGGTCACGATCGCCGCCACGCTGGCCCCCCGCGGGGTCGCCGAAGTGCAGCTGCTCGGCGGACGCGTCCGCGGTCTCACCGAGGCCACGGTCGGATCGACGACGGTCGACACCCTGGCCACCATCCGCGCCGACATCGTCTTTCTCGGCACCAACGGCTTCACCCTCGGACACGGCTTCAGCACCCCTGATCACGCCGAAGCCGGGGTGAAGAGGGCCATGGTGAAGGCCGCCGCCAAGGTGGTGGTCTTGGCCGACTCGGAGAAGTTCGGCTCTGAGCTTCTCGTCCGGTTCGCCAACCTCAACGAAGTCCACATGCTCATCACTGACAACCAACTAAGCGTCGAAGCCCGCGACGCGCTCCAAACCGCCGGAATCGAGGTCGTAATCGCATGATCGTCACATTTACCCCCAACCCCAGTATCGACAAAACCGTCACCCTGGCGGCCCCCCTTGAGCGGGGCGAAGTGCAGCGCGCGACGGGTGCCACCTCCGCAGCGGGAGGCAAGGGCATCAACGTGGCCCGCGTGCTCTCCTGGGCGGGGCAGGACGTGGTGCCGGTCTTGGCCATCACCGACGCCGCCTTCAACCGAGAGCTGACCGACAGCGGCATGACAGCCGCGTGCTCGATGGCGCAGGCGGGCGTCCGCGTGCGGACCAACACCACGATCACCGAACCCGACGGCACCACCACCAAGGTCAACGAGCCCGGCCCCCGGTTGGCCCCCGAGCAGATCGCCGCAGCCGAAGCTGAACTGTTCAACCACGCGAAGGGCGCCGAGTGGGTCATCCTCTCCGGCGCGCTGCCGCCCGGCGCCCCCGACGACTGGTACGCCCGACTCGTCCGACGGCTCAAGCCGCTGGGCTGCAAGGTCGCGGTCGACACCTCGGACGCCGCGCTCGCCGCGCTCATCGACGCCCTGCCCGGCGCCGCCTTCGACCTCATCAAGCCCAACAGCGACGAACTGGCCCAACTCACCGGTGGTGACGCTGCAGCGTTCGAGGCGTCCGCGAAGGCCGGGGATGTCTCGGCGATCGTCGCCGCCGCCAACGGGCTGCACGCCCGCGGCATCGAGAACGTCCTGGTCACCCTCGGTGGCTCCGGCGCCGTCCTCGTCAATGGCCAGGGCGCCTGGTTCACCACGGCCCCCAAGGTCGACGTCAAGAGCACGGTGGGCGCGGGCGACAGCTCCGTGGCCGGCTTCGTGCTCGCCAGCGTGATCGGTTTGAGCTCCGATCGCTGCCTCGCCACCGCTGCCGCGCACGGCTCCGCCGCCGCCGGCCTGCCCGGCACCCAGCTCCCCCAGCCGTCGGACGTTCATGTGGAACAGACGTCCGTCACCCAGGTCAACTGAATAACAACCGAATATCCCCCCACTACGTAGTAGGAGAACCCAAAGAGCATGTCTACTCAGCTACTCACGAGTGACCTCGTCACTCTTGACGCCGATCTTGGAGCCTCGAAAGAGGACGTGATCGGTGCCCTCGCCCAGCTCGTGGCGAACGCCGGACGCGCTGATGCGGCCGGCCTCAAGGCCGACGCCATGAAGCGTGAATCCCAGGCCGTCACCGGCATGAAGGGCCGCTTCGCGATCCCCCATTGCCGCTCTGCCGCGGTCAAGACCGGCTCCCTCGCCTTCGCCCGGCTCTCGCGTCCGGTCGACTTCGGCGGACCGGACGGACCGGCCGACATCGTCTTCCTCATCGCCGCCGCCGCGGACGGGGATGCCGACCACCTGAAGCTGCTGACCCAGCTGGCGCGCGCGCTCATCAAGCCCGACTTCCTGGCCTCGCTGCGCTCCGCCAAGACCAACGACGAGATCGTCGCCATCGTCGGCGCCGTGGTGAACCCCGGCGCCTCGACGGCCCTCGCCGCTACCCCGGTCGGGAACCGTCCGATCATCGTCGGTGTCACCGCCTGCCCCACCGGCATCGCGCACACCTTCATGGCCGCCGACTCCCTCGTGGCCGCCGGCAAGGCCGCCGGTTACGACGTCCAGATCGAGACCCAGGGCTCCGGCGCGGTCACCCCGCTGCCCACCCAGGTGATCAAGAACGCCATCGCGGCGATCTTCTCCACCGACGTCGGCGTCAAGGACATGGGCCGCTTCGCGGGCCTGCCCGTCATCGAGTCTGGCGTTAAGCGGGCCATCAACGAGCCGGCCAAGATGATCGAAGAGGCCGTCGCCGCGTCAAAGAACCCCAACGCCCGCAAGGTGTCGGGTGACGCTTCGGCCGCCGCCTCCGGCGGTGGCGAGCAGCTCAGCATCGGCAAGCGAGTCATGCAGGCCCTCATGACCGGCGTCTCGTACATGCTCCCGTTCGTGGCCGCCGGTGGTCTGCTGATCGCTCTCGGCTTCCTGTTCGGTGGCTTCGACATTGCTCTTGCGCCCGCCGCCAACTCCGCCACGCGTACCTGCGCACAGCTGGCGTGGGCCGATCCGGCCGCATGTGCCAAGGCCGCCAGCATCGGTGACCTCGCCATTGCCACCGGCTGGGGTGCTGGCCTGAACTACCTCGGTGCCATCTTGTTCAAGATCGGTGCTGCCGCGTTCGGCTTCCTCGTCCCGGCACTCTCGGGTTACATCGCCTACGCCATCGCCGGTCGTCCCGGCATCGCCCCCGGATTCGTGGGCGGCGCCATCTCGAGCACCCTCGGCGCAGGCTTCCTCGGCGGCATCCTGACCGGTCTTCTCGCCGGTGTGATCGCGCTCTACCTCGGTCGCGTGAAGGTCGCGAAGTGGCTTGCCGGCCTCATGCCGGTGGTCATCATTCCGTTGGTCACCACCATGGTCGTCGGTGGCGTCATGTACCTCATCCTCGGGGCACCGATCGCCGCCGTCACCAAGGCCATGACCAACGCCCTGAACGGCATGTCCGGGGGTTCGGCCATCATGCTTGGCGTCGTGTTGGGTCTGATGATGTGCTTCGACCTCGGTGGCCCGGTCAACAAGGCGGCCTACCTGTTCGCCACCGCGGGCCTCGCTCCCGACAAGCCCGCCACGCTCGCCATCATGGGCGCGGTCATGGCTGCGGGCATGGTGCCCCCGATCGCGATGTCGCTGGCCACCTTCGTCCGCAAGAACGTCTTCACCGAGACCGAGCGCGAGAACGGTCAGTCCGCGTGGCTGCTCGGACTGTCGTTCATCTCTGAAGGTGCCATTCCGTTCGCGGCGGCCGACCCGATCCGCGTGATTCCTTCGATGATGCTCGGTGGCGCTGTCACCGGCGGCATGTGCATGGCGCTCGGGGTGGGAAGCTACGCACCGCACGGAGGTATCTTCGTCTTCTTCGCGATCGTCAACTTCCTCGGCTTCTTGATCTCGATCATCGCCGGCTCGGTCGTTGCGGCAGCGGCGGTCGTGGCGCTCAAGCAGTTCACGGGCAAGAAGGACCCGGCGGCTCTCGCAGCCTGATCCCTCACCGGGGCTCAACACCCCGTACCTCCGAGTCCCGCTCGTCCACCAGGACGGGCGGGACTCGTGCGTGTGGCCACGGGCTTCTTTGCTGGCGTTCCGTGCACTCTGCTGGCGGTGAGCGTGTTTGCTGGCGATATTGCGCCAGTCATGACGGCTAACGCCAGCAAAGTGCGTCGAGGCGGACGGGGGGGACCTCGGGGTTCCTCAGGGGTGCCAGTCGTCCGACAAGAGCTGGTGACACAGGCAGTCCCGCCAGTCACCGTCCAAGAAGAGGTAGCGCTCCGGACGTCCGTACTCGATGAACCCGTGCTTGGCCAGGACGGCCAACGAGGCGGTATTGCCGACCCGGACGTCGGCTTGGACGCGGTGCAGGCCCAGGCTCACGAAGGCCCAGTGCAGGGCGTCGCCCACGGCCGCGGACGCGAGTCCCTGCCGCAGAAAACCCGCCCCCACCCAATAGCCGAGGTAGACCGACTGGAAGGCGCCCCGGACGATGTTGTCGAGGTTGATGCGGCCCGCCAGGCGACCCGCGTCGTCGGTGATGACCAGTGGCACCATGCGCCCGGCGTCGAACATCGCGAGGTGCCCCTCGATGATCCGCCGCTGCCCCGCGACGGTGAAGAACTCGGTGGTGCGCTCCGGTTCATACGGGGCCAGATGCTCGCGGCTGGCGAGGATCAGCGCGTGCAGTTCCTCGGCGTCATCGACGGTGATCGGACGGGTGGCCATCGGCCCAGGTTACGTGATCCGATCGATCACCAGCGGACGCGGGGGAAGCGCCTCCGACCCATAGCTGAGCGCCCCTTCGAGCGCCTCGTGGGCACGGGCGAACTTCGCCTCGTCGGACGTGCGCAAGGTCATCACCGGCTGACCCGCGCGGACGCGTTCACCAGGCTTCACGTGCAGATCGATGCCCGCGCCGAAGTCCACCGGATCCTCCTTGCGGGCGCGACCGGCGCCGAGTCGCCAGGCGGCCACGGCGATCGCGCGGGCCTCCATCACGGTGAGCACGCCGTCCGCGGGGGCCGTCACGACCTCCGACAGAGGCGCCACCGGCAGTGCCGCGTCCGGGTCCCCGCCCTGGGCGGCGACCATGCGTCGCCAGGAATCCATAGCCCGTCCGTTCTGCAGCAGCGGTGCCGGATCAACGTCCGGACGTCCTGCCGCGGCGAGCATCTCGCGGGCGAGTGCCAAGGTGAGCTCGACGACGTCGGACGGACCGCCGCCCGCCAACACCTCGACCGACTCGCGCACCTCATTGGCGTTGCCGACGGTGAGCCCCAGCGGGGTGTTCATGTCGGTGATGAGCGCCACCGTCTTCACGCCGGCGTCGGTGCCGAGGTCGACCATGGTGCGGGCCAGGGCGCGAGCGTCCGACTCGGCTTGCATGAAGGCGCCGGTGCCGGTCTTCACATCCAGGACGAGCGAACCGGTGCCCTCGGCGATCTTCTTGCTCATGATCGAGGAGGCGATCAGCGGGATGCACTCGACGGTCGAGGTGATGTCGCGTAACGCGTACAGCTTCTTGTCGGCGGGGGCCAAGCCCGCGCCCGCAGCGCAGATCACGCCACCCACGTCGCGCAGCACGGTCAGCATCTCGTCGTTGGTGAGGGACGCTCGCCAGCCCGCGATCGACTCCATCTTGTCGAGGGTGCCGCCGGTGTGGCCGAGGCCGCGTCCCGAGAGCTGCGGGACGGTCACCCCGCACGCCGCGACCAGCGGGACGAGCGGCAACGTGATCTTGTCGCCGACGCCACCGGTGGAGTGCTTGTCGGAGGTAGGCCCGAGGAACCGGAAGTCCATGCGCTCGCCGGAGGCGATCATGGCGGCTGTCCATTGAGCGATCTCTTCGCGGGTCATGCCGTTGAGGAAAATCGCCATGGCGAGGGCGGACATTTGCTCGTCTGCCACGACGCCGCGGGTGTAGGCGTCAATCACCCAATCGATTTGGTCATGTGAGAGGGTGCCGCGATCGCGCTTGGTGCGGATGACGTCGACAGCGTCCATGCGTTCGGTCATGGGGGACACACTAAGCCCTGCGACCCAGCTGTGGCTTGGCCTTTGATTGTCGCGCCACGGCGGGATGCAACCCTCCGGTGACAGGGGGGTCTGTTTCAATGGACGGGTGCGCCGCCAACCCTTGTTGATCCTCGTGGGGACGCTGCTTGTCGCGCTCATCGGCGGGGGCTGGTGGTACTACGACCAGGCCACGCGCCCGCAGAATGTGGTCGAGGCCATGGTGCGCAACGCGGTCGCCAATCTTGGGGTTTTGACCATCGCCCCCGACTCGTGGACGGCTGCCAAAGGCGTGGATCCACAGGCCGATCTCACGGCGATCGTCAAGGGAATGGGTGGCCGCAAGCCCGTCCTGAACGTCACGGTCACCGATGTCAGCGAGGAGCAGAAGACCGGCTCGGCCACCCTCGCCTGGGCGTGGCACCTGCGCGACGGTGATCCCGATTGGAGCTACACCACCAGCCTTCCTCTGCAACTGACCGAGAACGGCTGGCGATTGGTGTGGTCCCCGACTGTGGTCCAAGGAAGCCTGAAGTCGGTCGAACGCCTGTCGGTGACGGCTCTGGCCGCGGCTCGTGGGGAGATCGTCGGCGCCAACGACGTTCGGCTTGCCTACACGCAACCGGCGAACCGGGTCGGCATCGACAAATCATTGGTGGATGCCGCCACCGCTGAGGCGGCCGCGCAGCAGCTGGCCACCCTGTTGGGGCAAGACGCGGGAGCCTTCGTGGCCCGGGTCAAGGCGGCCGGGTCCAAGGCCTTCGTCGAAGCCATCACGTTGCGCGTCGAGGACGACGTCCAACACGCCCTGAGCGATCAGGCCGCCACCATCAAGGGGGTGCGGCTGATCCTGGTACAGCGCTCCCTGGGGCTGACCTCATCCTTCGCCCGTCCGATTCTTGGCACCGTCGGCGAGGCTACGCAGGAACTCGTTGACGGCTCCAACGGCGCCATCAAGGCCGGCGATCAAACCGGGCTGAGCGGTCTCCAGCTCAGTCGCAATTCTGTTCTCACGGGCAAACCTGGCCTGGCGGTGCAGGCCGTCGGACGCACCAACGCAGGTCTCGTTCGCGACCTCTTCCGCATCGAGCCCGTCACCGGCACCACCGTTCACATCTCGCTCAACCGGGACGTCCAACAAGCCGCGGAAGCGGTGTTGGCCGAGGTTCCCGGGGCCGCCGGACTGGTCGCCATCCGGCCGTCGGACGGGGCCCTGTTGGCCATCGCGTCCGGCCCGGGCAGCGGGGGACTGTCGACCGCGAGCCTCGGGCAGGCCCCGCCGGGGTCGACGTTCAAGACGGTGACCTCGCTGGCCTTGATCCGCACGGGTGCCACCCCCGACACTCCCGTGTCGTGCACCCCCAACGCCGTCGTCGATGGATACCGGTTCGACAACTTCCAGGGGTATCCCACGTCGGCCTTGGGTAACGTGTCGCTGCGCACAGCCTTCGCCAACTCCTGCAACACGGCGATGATCAATCAACGGGATCGACTCAGCCAGGCCCAGTTGGTCCAGGCGGCCGAGGCGTTGGGTCTGACCGCGGACGTGCCCCTCGGCATCCCCGCCTTCCTCGGGTCGATGGCCACGAAGGCCACGGGCACCGACCACGCCGCCGCGATGATCGGCCAGGGCGCTGACCTGGCATCGCCGTTGGGCATGGCCACCGTTGCTGCGTCGATCGCCAAAGGGTCCGTGGTTCGTCCGCGGTTGATTATGGACGGGGCCGCGCCGGCTGTTCCTGATCCGGCAGTGCCGCTGAATGGGGACGAAGCGGACGCGATTCGCACTTTGATGCGGGCGGCGGTGACCGAGGGTGGCGCCGGGATCCTCGCCCGAGCACCTGGTCAGCCCGTGTACGCCAAGACCGGAACCGCGAGTTACGGCAACCCGGTGCAGTACCACGGTTGGATGATCGCGATCCGGGGAGACCTGGCGGTGGCCGTCTTCGCGGCGAACGCCAAATCAGGTGCCACTACGGCGGGACCCGTGATGTTGGACCTTCTGAACCGGATCTAGCCCGTTTAGTCAGATATATAACTACGTAGGGTTACCTAGGTATGTGGGCTATACCAAGACCCTCCTCGCTGTTAGGTTCAATCGAGAACGTCTAACGAGGGGCCCCCACCAATGGAACGTGTCATCAAACGACGCACTCTTGCTGCCGGAGCAGCATGGAGTGTGCCCGCAATTGCTCTGGTGAGCGCCGCGCCATCGATGGCTGCGTCGACGCCGCCGCCAACGCTGACCCTCCTCGGCCAGTGCAAGAGCCCAGGCAATTCGTGCGCCATTTTCCCCAAGGGCTACCTGTTCACCTTCACGGTGTGCAACAACGGTGCTGAGCCGATCTACGTCTATTCGGTGACGTACACGACGGCAGGCACCAACTTGACGCTCACCAACGTCAGCCCCGTCCCGACCTTCGAGATCCTCCCGGGTTGTCGGACGATGACCTTTCAGGCGGACGCCTCGGCCAGCGCGAACCAAACCTTCGACTTCACCCTCACGTTGTCGTGGGGGCACACGTTGGCCGCTGGAGGCGACCCGAATCCGCACCCGGACTTCTCGCACACGTACACGGTGCTCTCGACTCCGCCCACGTGCGTCATCCCGGGCTGCAAGTAGGAGCGCTTTCAGGCACTGAGGTGCCAGCGGGTGCGCGTGATTCTTTCGCGCACCCGATTCTTCAGCGCACCCACTGTGAGGGTGTGCAGCCGTTCAGGTTCTGATCCTGCTGAAGCATGATCGGTGCTCGGGAGCCTGCCGAGGTGCAGGTCTCGTGTTTGTGCCCTAACCAGTGCCCCACCATGTGGTTGATCAGGTACGTCCGGTAGTTGGTCAGGGCTGCGGTGTCGGCGGCGTCGGGCACGAAACCGGGCGCGCCGAGCGTCCAGCGGTCCGAGTTGAGCACGATCCGGTTGCCCGCAAGGCAGTTCCACGTCATCTGAGTGGCGATGGGGGCGCAGAAACCGTCCGCCTGCCCCGGAGTGACCACGTAGACCGCGAAGTCAGCCTTCGCGGGGTTGGTCACGGCGTTGAAGCGGAAGGCGCCGCCCGCTCCCCAGCTGCGGTCGTCAGAGAGCGTGGCCCCGACCTGTTTGGCGATGTCATTGGCGCTGAGTTTGAGGCCGGTTTCGACCCGAACGATGAAGTTCTTCACGTCGCCGGTCTTGGCCGGCGATGCCAAGGCGTTGGTCGAGTAGGCGAACTTCCCATTGGAGACGGAGTTTCCGTGGGGCATGGCCGAAAGGTCGCCCGACTCCAGGGTGTCGGACGGGCCGACAGGTTGATTCGTTCCTGCCGTGGCCGAGGCGGACGCCGACGGGGTGGGTGTGGTGGTGACTGCGGGGTTCGGTTTGCTTTCTAACAGGTGCATCACCCCGCCCAACAGGAAGATCAAGAGCGCCACACCGAGGGCGACGTAGACCCCGGCCTGTCCCGGCTCGGCGGTGTCCTCGCCTGGGGCTGGCTGCGGCGCGCTGGGCTCTGTCATGGCCACAGGATAGGTGCAGGCGGTGTGCGCCGCGGGGAAGAAACGACAAAAGGGCCGGACGACAAGCGTCCGACCCTTTTGTCATTGGACTGCTTACGCAGCGACAACGTCCACAGAGATGTGGGCGGCCACTGCGTCGTGCAGCTTGATGCCGACGGTGTGCTTACCGACAGCCTTGATCGGCTTGGTGATCACGACCGCACGCTTGTCGAGGGCGGGGCCGCCGGCCTTCTTGACCGCGGCGACAACCTCAGAGGTGGTCACCGAGCCGTAAAGGGCGCCGGTCGCCGAAGCGCGCGCCGTGAGGACGACCGCCAGCTCTTCGAGTTGCGTGCGCACCTCCTTGGCGTGATCCGCGCCGCGAATCTCGCGAGCGTCACGTGCCCGCTTGATGCCTTCGATCTGCTTCTCGGCTCCACGCGTCCACCGAATGGCGAACCCGCGGGGCAGCAGGTAGTTGCGGCCGTAGCCGTCCTTGACCTCGACGACGTCACCGGGGATACCCAGGTGATCGACCGCCCCCGTGAGAATGAGTTTCATGGTGAACCGTCTCTTTCTCAGCGGGCGCCGGAGGCGTAGGGAAGCAGGGCGACCTCGCGGGCGTTCTTGATCGCGATGGCGATCATCCGCTGCTCCTGGACCGACAGGCCCGTGACGCGGCGGGCGCGGATCTTGCCGCGCTCGGAGATGAACTTGCGCAAGGTGACGACGTCCTTGTAGTCGACGTGGCCGACTCGGATCGCCTTGGCGGGTGCAAGCTTCTTCTTGTTAATCGGCTTGCGTTGGAATGAGGCCATTGTGGTGCTCTCCTGGATAGGTGGACGCCCGCAGGCGTCACGATGAAAGCCCGGCTTGCGCCGGAATGTGCCTTACCGACGGACGTGAGTCCGCACGGCTGGACGAGGCTCCCGGTGGATCAGAACGGCGGTTCGTCCGACTGGGCCGAAGCCCAGGGATCGGCTGCCGCCGGACGTGCACCCTGGCCCCCGTCAGACGAACCCCACGAGGAGCCGCCGGTTGAGGAGCCACCGCGGTCGTAACCGCCGCCGCCAGAGCCACCACCGGAGTTCCGGTTGACCTTGGCGGACGCGTACCGCAGGGAGGGACCGACTTCTTCGACCTCGATCTCAAACACGGTGCGCTTCTCGCCCTCACGGGTTTCGTAAGAGCGGGACTTCAGTCGGCCTTGAACGACGACCCGCATGCCCTTGGTGAGGGATTCGGCGACGTTCTCGGCGGCCTGACGCCACACCGAGCAATTGAGGAACATGGCATCGCCGTCCTTCCATTCGCTGCTTGCGCGGTCGAATGTGCGGGGCGTGGAGGCAACAGTGAAGTTGGCCACCGGCGCCCCCGACGGGGTGAAGCGCAGCTCAGGGTCGGCGGTCAGATTGCCGACGATCGTGACGATGGTTTCGCCTGCCATGGGAGTTCTTTCAGATCGGACGTGTACAACCACTAGTCAGCCTGTCAGGTCACCCTGACAGTTCCTAGAGGTAGTAGTGCGTTACTTGTGGAGATCCGGTCGGATCACCTTGGTGCGAAGGATCTTCTCGTTCAGGGTGTACTGACGATCCATTTCCTTCACCTGGGCCGGTTCCGCGGTCACGTTGATGACCACGTACGTAGCTTCGGCCTTCTTCTTGATCTCGTAGGCCAGCTTTCGCCGACCCCAGAGCTCGACGTTATCGATGGTGCCGCCAGCCTTCTCAAGGCCTTCAAGGGCCTTGGTGTAGACAGCCGCAACCTGACGATCATCAACCTCAGGGTCGATGATGACCATGATTTCGTACGGACGCATACGCGAACTCACCTCCTCTGGACTAGAGCGGCCATGGGTCTCTCCCATGGCAGGAGGGCGTAATGCCGCTGCCACAAAGGGCAGCCCAGCTAACGTTACCTGGCTCGTCCGCGCGGACGGTAATCGACGTGGGGTGCGTCAGCGGCGCTGCCAATCCGCCTGGAGCGCCGTCCAGTAGTTGTTCAGGTCGGCGACGGCTGAGGCGAATGAGAACGGCGTCCATTGCGGGGACCCCAACTGCACATACCGGGGCAAGCCCCACGCGCCCACGTAGAGACAGGTTGCCAGCCAGTTCCACGCGGAAGGACGCTCGCGCTCCGTCCCGGGGCTGGCGATGAAGCAGAACACGGCTTCGATGACGAGGATGTGGATCCACCGTCCGTAGTCGATCGCGATGACATACAGCGGCAGCGTGCCCAGGAAGAGCAGCAGGAACCAGGGCCACTGACGCCTGAACCATTCGGTCGTGAGAAACGGCAGCACCGCCAGCAGGAACAACGGGAGGTAGTTGTAGTACATCGGGAAGGATCGAGCCACGTAGTCGATGGATTGACTCATGGTCCAGTCCAGCGCCGAGATGCCTCCAGCGCAGATGTTCTCGCCTCCCAGGTGGCGCGCACGGACGCTTTCGCAGATGGTGAGCATCACGTCGTGCGAGCCGCTGTACTTGGCCGCCGCGAGGGCACCGATGGCCGCGATGAGGGTGAACACCGCCAGCGCGGACCATTTCCAGGCCGTGGGGATGCCGGTGGCCCGGCGGGCCTCGCCCCTCAACGGCAGGAGGATGAGGAAGGCCAAGGCGGGCAGCATGAACACCACGCCCTCCCACGAGAACACCGCTAAGACCCAGCCCACCCCCGCCACCGCGGTCCACGCCAGCCAGGTGGAGCGTCGGGCCGATCGCCCGGCCTGGAGCAGGATCGCCATCACGGCAAAAGCCAGAATTTCCTTCCGAAACCCACCGAGCACGTCGTACCCAATGAACGACAATCCGGCTGGGCCACACACCATCGCAATCGCGACCCATGACCAATCGGAGCGACGCAGGAATTGCAGGAAGGCCGCGTAGGTGAGGGCGTAGCAACCGAACTGGACGAGCGCCAGCGTGAGGAGTGTCCAGGTGGGGGAGAGCCCCGGCTTGAAAAGCAGGTATCCGAAGAGCCCCCGTCGGACGAACCCACCCGAGTAGTTGATGAACCAGTCGCCGGTTTGGAACGGTTCGCCGCCCAGCTTCAGCTGCACGACGTAGGAGGCCGTGGCGCGGAAAGTGGCGAAGCCCAGAACGGTCAGTGCGATGACCTGCCGCGCACCGCGAGAGCGCAGCCAAGAACTGGCTCGGACAACAAGACGCACCGGTTCAGGCTAGCTTCACTCGGGGTGCGCCCCGAAAATGGGTCCATGACGGTGATCGACGACTACATCGACCAAACGGACGGACGTCGGCGCGAGCTGTTGATCCAGATGTGTGACCTGATCCGGACGTTGGTGCCGGACGCCAGCGAAAAGATCGGCTACGGAATCCCCACCTGGACGCTCAACGGCAACATGGTCCACATCGCCGGCTTCAAGGAGCACGTCAGCATCTTCCCGGGCGCTGATGGGGTTGCCGCCTTCGAGGATGAACTGGGTGGCTACGTCCACTCCAAGGGCACGATCCAGTTCCGGCTCGAGGACGAGCTGCCGATCGAACTGATCACGCGGATCGTCCAGTTCCGGGAGGCGCAGCAGCGCGCCAAGGCCAAAAAGCCCCGGAACTCCACCCCGTCCGCGGATGCGTAACCGGTGGTGAAGATCGACCTGAAAGCTGCCCGGCCAGACCTCTATCGTCCGGGGGCGAAAGACTTCACCGAGGTGCTCGTGCCGCCGATCCGCTACCTCGCCGTGGACGGCCACGGTGATCCCAACACCGCGCCGGAGTACGCGAGTGCGGTCGAGGCGCTGTTCGCCGTCGGGTACAGCGTCAAGTTCGCCTTGCGTGGTCGGACGGGTGACGACATCGTCGCGGGTCCGCTGGAGGGGCTGTGGTCGAGCCCCGACCCCACCGCCTTCGCGGACCGTCGGAAGACCCAGTGGGACTGGACGATGCTGATCCCCCTGCCCGATGTGGTCAGCGATGAGGACATCGACGCCGGGCGGGCGAGCGCCGCAGCGAAGAAGCCGGGCGTCCGCGTGGCCGATGTTCGGGTTCTGGACCTCGACGAGGGACGATGCCTGCAGATCATGCACATTGGCAGTTATGACGAAGAGGCCCCGACGCTCTCGCGCCTGCATCACGAGGTCATGCCCGCCCTCGGCGTCACCTGGAATGGCCCTCATCACGAGATCTACCTCGGTGATCCCCGCCGAACCCCGGCGGAGCGGTTAAAGACAGTTCTGCGGCAGCCCGTCCGCCCGCTCGAGGGCTAGCACGCCTTCGCGCGCCTGCCAGCTGGCCGCCTCCGTCGGGGTGGTGCGGGCGGTTAGTTGGGGAGGGGGTGGTTTCGGGGTGGGCAACACAGGGTTTGACGGTTACATCCCCGTGAGGGTCCGTTGTGGAGCTGACGTCCGCGAGCGACCCTGTCGGGGATGTGAACGGATGGGTCGTCGCCGGCCTCGCCGAGAACGGCCTGTTTCGGCCACGGCCACCCGCTTCCGTCGCCAAATCTCACCCAATTCATGCTGATTTCCGGGGCTGATGCGCCCCACAGAATTCAGGGGCCGAATTCAGCCCGATTTGGGTGGGGCCAACGCCCCCTGCCCTTCGGAGCGACCTCGTCACCCTCGTCACATCTGACCGTCCCAACCGTCCCCCCGTCTTTGCTGGCGGTAGTCGTCTTTGCTGCCGATATATCGCAAGCAAAGACGACTACCGCCAGCAAGGTGGACAAGGGGGACGGTTGGGACGGTGGGGTGCCACCTTGCCGTGACGCGATAGCCGCCAGTTGGTATGCCCAAGTGGAGGGGGAACCCTTGGCTGCAAAACTCTGACGCCGGGGTCCTGGCAGTCAAGGGTGGCGGAGCCATCCCGAAGGGACGCCGGAGGCGCCCTTGACGGGCGGGAACGGCGTCAAATAATGAGCAGCGGGGCACCCCGAAACCCCTCACATCCGCAGGCTGGGCGTCTGGCCGCCACCAACGGCCTAAGGCGGGGCTGCGGCAGCCCGTCCGTCCGATCGAAAACTAGGCCAGAGACATGAACAGGCGCTCGAGGTCGGCTTCTGTGGTCTCGGTGTTTGACTCGGGGTCGGCGAGGCAGGAGCGCAGCGAATTGGCGAGCACCTTGAAACCCGCCCGGTCGATGGCCTTGGAGACCGCCGCCAGTTGGGTGACGACCTCGCGGCAGTCGCGGCCCTCTTCGATCATGCCGATCACGGCACCGAGTTGACCTTGCGCGCGGCGCAGGCGGTTCAGGACCAGCTTCGACTGCTCGACATCGATCTTCATCGCGGCTCCATTCAGCTGTGCGCCCATGTGCGGTAACCCCCATCGAGGTTACGGGCCCGGAGGCCATGTTGGTTCAGAATTCGAGCGGCAATGTGTCCGCGCAAACCCACCTGGCAGTGGACGATCGCGCCATCTTCCACCTCGGCGAGGCGCAAGCGCAGGTCGTCCAGGGGGATATTGACCGCGCCGGGGATGCCGCCGCGCTCGAACTCGGCGGGCGTGCGGACGTCGATGAGCTGGGTGCCCTTCGCGAGTTCGTCCGGCAATTCATGCCATTGGATGGTCTCGGTGGTGCCGGTCGCGAGGTTCTCGGCGATGTAGCCGAGCATGTTCACCGGGTCTTTGGCTGACCCGAACTGCGGCGCGTAGGCCAGTTCGAGATCCGCCAGATCGGACGCCCGCAGCCCGCCTCGCATGGCGGTGGCGATGACGTCGATGCGCTTGTCGACGCCGTTTTCGCCGACGCCCTGGGCGCCCAGGATGGCGTCCGTGGCGGCGTCGATGACGAGCTTGAGGCTCATGCCCTGCGAGCCCGGGTAGTACCCGGCGTGGTTGGCGGGGTGGGTGTGGATGATCCGCACCGGACGACCCTCGGCCTTCGCGCGCTTTTCGTTCCAGCCCGTGACGGCTGCCTGGAGGCCGAAGACCCCCACGATGGCGGTGCCCAACACCGGCGCCGCCGAGACGTCGCGCCCGGCGATCACGTCTGCGACCAGGCGGCCGTGGCGGTTCGCGGGCGAGGCGAGCGGCGTCATCGCCTCGCCGCCGCCGATGGCGTCCACCTTGGCGACGGCGTCGCCGACGGCGTAAATGGCGGGGTCGGAGGTGCGCTGGTGGGCGTCCACGAGAATGGCGCCGCGGCTGTTCACGTCCAGGCCAGCGTCCCGAGCGAGGGACGATTCCGGACGCACGCCGATCGCCGCCACCAACAACCCAGCGGGAAGGGCGGAACCGTCGGAGAGGGTGGCCACGCCCTCGACGAAGGACGTCACCTGGACGCCCGTCCGCACGCTCACGCCGTTGGCCTCCAGCCGGTGCTGGACCAACGTCGCCATCTCGGGGTCGAGGGGAGCCAGTACCTGATCCGCGAGTTCCACGACGCTGACCTTGAGGCCTCGGTGGGTGAGGTTCTCGGCCATTTCGAGGCCGATGAATCCCGCGCCGAGCACGACGACGGGTCCGGACGGCGGTTGCGCCGCGACGGCCGCCGCCATGGCGTCCACGTCCTCGATGTTGCGCAGGCGAAGGGCCTGATCCGCGCCGGGGAAGTCGGGGACGAACGGGGCCGCGCCGGGGGAGAGCACGAGCGCGTCGTAGGTTTCGTCGAACTCGGCCCCCGTGGCGAGGTTTCGCACCCGGACGGACTTGCCCGGACGATCGATGCTCAGCACCTCGTGGCCGGTGCGGACGTCCAACTCGAAGCGGGCCTTCAGGCTGGCCGGCGTCTGCAGCAGCAACGCCCCACGCTCCTCGATGACCCCGCCGACGAAGTAGGGCAGGCCGCAGTTGGCGAAGGACACGTTGCCGGAGCGCTCGAAGACGATGATCTCGGCGCTCTCGTCCAACCGACGCAACCTGGTGGCCGCGGACATCCCACCCGCGACCCCGCCCACAATGACTGTCTTCATGGGTCCAACTTATACCCCAGGGGGTATATATGGGCCGTTGTGGTGGGGGCGGTACCGTCTGTGGCGTGAGCGATTCCGAGCCGTCCCCCCTCGCCGTGGGTCCGTGGCGCCGGCGGAGCCGGGTTGTCGCCTATGCCAACCCCTGGATCGAAGTGGTCCACGACGAGGTCGACCAGCCCGACGGCAGCCCGGGCATCTACGGGGTCGTCCACTTCCGCAACGTGGCCGTGGGTGTGGTCGCGGTCGACGACGAGGGACGGCTGCTGCTGGTCGGCCAGCACCGCTACGCGCTGGACGCCTACAGCTGGGAGATCCCCGCGGGTGGCGCGCCGCTGGATGAGGACCCGCTGGTCGGGGCGCGCCGCGAGCTCGCCGAGGAGACCGGCTACGAGTCTTCGGCATGGCAGGTGCTCGCCAGGTTCTCGCTCTCGAACTCGGTCACCGACGAGCGTGGCGTGCTGTTCCTGGCTACGGGACTGCGGGCCGGCATGGCCGCGCCGGAACCGAGCGAGGAATTGGCCCTCCGGTGGGCGTCGCTCGACGACGTGCTTGCCAGGATTGCCAGCGGCGAAATCCACGACATCCTGACCATCACGGGCGTCACGCGGTACGCCCTTCAGCTCCGGGAGGCCGGGACCAAACGCGGCAACCGTCCGCCCACCTCAGAGCAGAGGGGCACCAGGGGTACCCCTCTCACCCCTCGGTATCCGGCCCGGGGGTGGTTAGGGTCGTCCTAGACCACGACAGAAGGGCGCCGCATGGACAGGGAACAGGTCAGCGAGGAAACCTACGCTCGGCTCTTCGGGCCGCGTGACACCAATGCCCCCGATCTCGACCCCGAGTTCGGACGCATCCTGCGGACGTTCATCTTCGCCGACGTCTTCACCACGGGCGACCTCGATGATGCCCATCGGGAGCTCGTCGCGGTCGTCTGCCTCACCACGCTGGGCACCCTGCCGCAATTGAAGGCCCACCTCGGGGGTGCCCTGAACGTCGGCAACAGCCCCGTGGCGCTACGCGAGGCGATCTACACCTGCGCCGGGTTCATCGGATTCCCCCGCACGTTGCAGGCCATCGGGGTGCTCAACGAGGTGCTCACCGACCGCGGCATCGACCTGCCGCTCCCGCCACAGGGCACTGTGACCGATGACGAGCGCCGGAAGGCAGGTTGGGCCATTCAAGGTCCCCTGTACGGCGACGAGATCCGCGCGCTCTACGCGGGTCTGCCGGCCCCCTTTGCCGACGCCATTCCCACCTTCTTGACCGAATTCGGCTTCGGCGACTTCTACACCCGTGGCGGACTCGACGCGGCGGAGCGCGAGTTCGTCGTCCTGATCTGCCTCACGGCGCTGGGGGGCACGGAGTTCCAGTTGGGTCCCCACGCCCTCGCGAATCTCAAGCTCGGGACGTCGCTCTCGACCCTGCTGGCCGCCGTGCTGCACTGTTGGCCCTACGTCGGCTTCCCTCGCGCCTCCGCCGCGCTGCGCGTCCTCGCGACCCTCGATACCAACCCGACGGACGCCTAGTCCTTCGTCTTCCAGCCCCCATTCTGAGAGGAACCCCATGTTTGGAGCAGTCATTCACGCCCCCGGCGACGTCCGTCATGAGGAGCGTGCCGAGCCGGTGATCCTTGAGCCCACGGACGCGATCATCAAGACCGTCGCCGCCTGCGTGTGCGGGTCGGACCTGTGGCGCTACCGCGGCATCTCCCCGGTCAACCAGCCCACGCCGATCGGCCACGAATACGTGGGCATCGTCGAGGCGGTCGGCGACGCCGTCACCACGATCAAGGTCGGCGACTTCGTCGTCGGCGGCTTCACCTTCTCGGACAACACCTGCGCGGTCTGCCGCAAGGGCGCGCAATGTAACTGTCTGCACGGCGGCGGCTACGACGGCTGCCAGGCCGACCGCATCCGCATTCCCCAGGCGGACGGGACGCTCGTCGCCACCCCCGGCCAGCCCGACGCGGACCTCATCCCCAGCATTCTCACCTTGTCGGACGTCATGTGCACCGGCTGGCACGGCGCCGTCAGCGCTGGCGTCGGACCCGGCAGCAGTGTCGTGGTCGTCGGTGACGGCGCGGTGGGGCTGTGCGCGGTGTTGGCGTGCGTCCAACTGGGGGCCAGCGAGGTCATCGCCATGAGCCGCCACGCCGATCGCCAGGCCATTGCCCGCGAGTTCGGCGCGACGCACATCGTCTCCGAGCGCGGCGCAGACGGCGTCGCCGCCATCAAGGCGTTGACCGACGGCATCGGCGCGGACTGCGTCGTGGAGTGCGTCGGCACCGAAGAGGCGCGCCTTCAGGCCGTGGACGCCTGCCGTCCCGGCGGCATGATCGGCCTGCTGGGCGTTCCGCACGGTTCGCTCCCGGTCGATCGCCTCTTCTGGGAGAACAAGGGCATCAAGGGCGGCCCGGCGCACGTCCGCCAGTACCTGCCGCACCTGCTCGATCTCGTGCTGGCACGCAAGATCAATCCGGGTTTGGTCTTCGACCTGACCCTGCCCTTGTCGGAAGTTTCCGACGCCTACAAGGCCATGGACGACCGCACCGCCATCAAGGTGATGCTGAAGCCCTAATCCGGACCCGATTCCGTCAGAACTCCACCCAAATCAGGCTGAATCTTTGATCTGCCTGCGCCCACGCGCATCACGGCGGGGATTCTGCATTTGTTGGGTGAGGGTGGCGGCGGGGTGTCCCGCTGCCTCATTGTTTGACGCCGTTCCCGGCCGTCAAGGGCGCCTGCGGCGTCCCTCCGGGATGGCCTCCGGCCACCCTTGACTGCCAGGACCCCGACGTCATGGAAGGCAGCTAACGGATCACCCCCAAGACTGGGTGACCCGTCGAAGCCGTTGGCTTGGTGACCTTCGCGTCCCCCTAGGAGGCACCCATGGATGTCAGCTCCATGGCTGGCGCTGGCGGGCACGTTTCGGTCAGGGTTGGGCGCCACATGGGGCAACCCACGCGCGTTTCGGCCGTTCGAGCTCTCCCTGAGCGGGAAGCGTGCCTCCAACAACGATTCTGCGTCTCTTGACGAAAGGCCCATCTTCATCGCCCCTTGTCAGGGGCATGTGATGCTCATCGCTAGCTCGTCGACTGACACGAATCTGCTGTTAGCGCCCGCTTTCGGTGCAAACCGGGAACCAAGACTTCGACTAACCCGCCTGCCGCCGACCCAGATGGACCTTTGACTCCCCACTCCTGGGGGTGATCCCGTAGCTGCCACAAATGACGTCGGGGTCCTGGCGGTCAAGGGTGGCCGCAGGCCATCCCGCAGGGACGCCGACAGGCGCTCTTGACGGCCGGGGACGGCGTCGAACAATGAGCAGCGGGGGTACACCACCGAAGGCCCCTCTTGTCTCTGCCGCCCCATATCCAGCCCAGCCCCATCCAAATCATGCTGAATCTTGGACCTGCTGGCGCCCACGAACCTCAGGCCGCAGATTCTGCATGAGTTGGGTGCAGCTAGCGCGGCTCCGGGCGCTCTCGCTCGTTCGGGCCGAGCGTCAGTCGAGCGGACGCAGCATCGACCGGAAGACCGCGGCCAGGCGGTCGCCGGGGGCGGGGGAGTCGGGGGCGGCACCTTCGATCAGGCCCATGATGGTGGTGTGCTCGTAGACCGCTTGGAGCACCGACACAGCTTCGAGGGGCGGCAGGATGAAGGTGAGTCCGCATTGGGCGGCGGCCTCGCTGATCATGGTGGCGAACAGCTCGCTCATGTGCGCGACGTCGGCCACGTACTCGGGCCGAAGGGACGCCTCGCGCGCGGCATAGAGGCGTAGCTCCGAGGCCGCCATCACCCACGTCAGATCGTGCCGCTGCGAGCTCAGGAACAACTGCACCGCACGTCCGACGAGGTCGTCGACTGACGCGGTGGTCATTTCGTCGCTGAGCCCGGCGATTGCCCCTTCGGTGGCGGCGAGGTTCTGCTGGGCTTGGGCGGAGAGGACGGCCAGGCACAAGGCGTCTTTGGAATCGAAGTTGGAGTAGAAGGCGCCGCGGGTGAAGCCGGCTGCCTCGCAGATGACCTCGACGGTGGCGCCGCCGACGCCGCGCTCGGCGAACACGGTCATGGCGGCCTCGATCAGACGGTCGCGGGTGGCGCTGCGGCGGGCACTGAGTTCGGTCACGCACGCTCCTTCCATTCCCCAAGATCGGCCGATACGAAGCTGTATCCGATGCGTTACTGTATCCGATACAACATCGTATTGAGCAAGGGTCCGATTGTGTCGTCGATGATCTACCGCCTCGCCCGGGCGTGCTACCGCCACGCCGGGCGCGTTATTGCGCTCTGGGTGCTCGTCCTCGCGGTTCTCGCCGGCCTCACGGCCACCGTGGGAGGCAACTTCGACGACCAGTTCCGCATCCCGGGCGCCACGTCGCAGACCGCGTTGGACCAGATGCGCATGACGTTCCCCCAGGCCGCGGAAAGCTCGGCGTCCGTGTTGGTGCTCGCCCCGAAGGGCGAAACCGTCAACACCCCCAGCGTCCGCGCTGCCATCGAGGCCCACGCCGCCAAGATGACCGACCTGCCCTGGGTCAGCTACGTCATGCTGCCGTACGACTCTCACGTCCTCGGGATGATTTCGGACGACGGCACGGCGGGGCTGCTCAGCGTCCGGGCCAAGGACGGCATCAGCACCTCGACGATGACCGACGCCCAGCGCGAGATGCTCTTCGAGCAGGCCGCCGCGTTGCAGGCGGCCATCCCGGGATCAGAGGTGCACGTGGGCGGCGAGCTGTTCGCGGTCTCGCTGCCGAAGGTCACCATCGTGGACCTGTTGGGTGTCGGGGTAGCCATCATCGTCTTGATCATCGTGCTCGGATCGCTGTGGGCCTCCCTCATGCCGATCCTGCTCGCCGTGGTCGGCGCCGCCGCCTCGCTCATGCTGATCAAGACGGCCGCGGGCATCACGCCGATCAACTCCACCACCATGATCCTGGCGCTGATGCTGGCCCTCGCCGTGGGCATCGACTACGCCCTTTTCATCGTCTCGCGGCACCGGGACCAGCTAGCCGCTGGCATGGAGGTCGAGGAATCCGCCTGCCGCGCCACCGCCACCTCCGGGGCCGCGGTGGTCTTCGCGGGCCTCACCGTGATCGTCGCCCTGGCTGGGCTGGCCATCTCCGGGATCCCCTTCTTGGGTGTCATGGGCGCCTTCGCCGCCGCATCGGTTGCGGTCGAGGTCGCGCTCGCCCTGACGCTGCTACCCGCGATGTTGGGCCTGGCCGGCGATCGGCTGCGCTCGAAGAAGGGGAGCAAGGTCGCCAGCGGACGGGCGTCCCACTGGTGGGTCGGCGTCGTCACCAAGTGGCCTGCCGTCACGATCGCGGCCGTGGTGTTGGTGCTCGGGGCGCTCGCGATCCCAGCGAAGGACCTCACCCTGGCCCTCCCCAACTCCGGGACGAACGCCCCCGGCTCCGCCGATCGAGTGACCTACGACCTGGTCGCCCAACGCTTCGGGGTCGGCTACAACGGACCGCTGATCGTCACCGGGACGATCGTCGAATCGACCGATCCCCTGGGGATCATCGACGGCATCAAGGCCGACATCCAGGCCATGCCCGGCGTGAAGCTCGTCGCGATGGCCGTCCCGAACCTCAACGCCGACACCATGCTGATTCAGGTCATTCCGACCACGGGTCCGGACGATCACGCCACCATCGACCTCGTCCGGGCCCTGCAGAACAAGGCCGTCGACTGGAAATCCAAATACAACGTCAGCGCCTTCGTGACGGGTTACACGGCCGTTGCGCTCGACGTCACCCAACGCCTCACGGACGCCCTGCTGCCCTTCGCGATCTTCGTGGTGGGGTTGTCCTTGGTGCTGCTGACGATGGTGTTCCGCTCGATTTGGGTGCCGATCAAGGCCGCGCTCGGGTACCTGCTCAGCGTCGGCGCCGCCTTCGGGATCGTCACCCTGGTGTTCAACAAGGGCGTCGGGAGGCAGATCATCAACCTGCCCGAAGCGGCGCCGGTGATCTCCTTCATGCCGATCATCTTGATGGGCATCCTGTTCGGGTTGGCCATGGATTACGAGGTCTTCCTCACCTCCCGCATGCGCGAGGAGTACGTCCACGGCAACCACACGAACCCGACGGAAGAGGGGTTCGTCCACTCGGCGAAAGTGGTCATCGCGGCCGCGCTCATCATGGTGAGCGTCTTCGGCTTCTTCGTGCCCGCCAGCGACGGAGCCATCAAACCGATCGCTTTCGGGCTCGCTATTGGTGTGGCCATTGATGCGTTTGTGGTCCGGATGACGCTCGGCCCCGCGGTCATGAAGCTGCTCCACGGACGGGCGTGGTGGCTCCCGCGGATCCTCCGAGAAAAGATGCCCGTGATGGACGTCGAGGGCGAAGTCCTCGCCCATCAGCTACGCGTCCAGGCGCTTCCTGCCCCGGACGCACCCCAGACGATCTACGGCCAGGGACTCGCCGCGGTCACCCCCGAAGGCACCCTCTTCGAGGGCGTCGATCTGGACGTGTCGCCGGGTCAGACGCTGGTCGTGAGCGGAGCCACGCGTCCCAGAGTGGCGCTGCTGCTGGCCCTCAGCGGACGCACCCAACTCACCTCCGGCGACCTGCGCCTGCTCGGTCTCGCCATGCCCGAACAAGGCGGCCAACTGCGCCGTCGCGCCACCTTCATCGAGGGCACCTCGCCCGACGCGGCGCGCGCCCTCGGCCGTCCGTCCGAGCTGATCGTGGTGAACGACGCCGACAGGCTGGATGCCGCCGGACGCGAAGCCCTCGACGCGATTCTCGCTCAGCAACGCCTGCGCCCCGCGGACGCCGAACCCTCCGAGACACCCGTGCCCACGATCGTCCTGGGTACCCTCGACCCGGCCGGTGTGCCCGGGCTTACCCCTGATTCCCACGTCCGGCTCGGATCCCCCGCGCCGGCATTCGTCGCCGGAGGTGCGCGATGATCAAGCGTCCACGTTGGACCACCGTCCTCGCCTTGCTGCTCGTCCCGCTGCTCGTCGCGGGCGGCTTCTTGTGGGGCACGTGGGGGGCCAATCCGCGGCTGCGTAACGTGCAGGCCGCGATCGTCAACAACGACGAAATGGTGACCATCAACGGTCAGGCGATGCCCCTCGGCCGACAGTTGGCCTCCTACCTCGTCGACACCGACCGCGACCAGAACCTCACGTGGGTGCTCGCGGACTCCAACCACGCCGCCGCGGGGCTCGCGGACGGCAGTTACGCCGCGGTGGTGACGATCCCGAAGAACTTCTCGGCGGCCGCCACCTCGTTCAGCGGCTCGGCGGACAAGGCCGTCCAGGCCACGATCCAGGTGCAGACCTCGCCCGCCACCGGCGTCGCGGAGACGGCGCTCGGGCAGCACATCGCCGACGGGGCCGCGAACTCCCTCAACCGGTTCCTGACGGGGGAGTACCTCAAGAACATCTACGTCGGCTTCAACACGATGTCGGATCAGTTCCTTGAGTTGAAGGACGGCACGGCCAAGCTTTCCGACGGGGCGGCCCAGCTTTCGGACGGGCTGAAGCTGGCCTCGGACGGGGGCGTCCAGCTGTCGTCCGGCGCGCACCAGTTGCTGTCGGGTTCCAATCAATTGACGTCCGGAACCGACACGTTCACCTCCGGGGTCGCTACCTTCGACACCGGCGTCGGGCAATACGTGGGGGGCGTGAAGCAGTACATCGGCGGGATCACGCCGATGATGACGCAGGTGCGCGGCTTGGTCACGCAGGTGCCCGATTGGGGCGATCTGGTGACCACCCTCGACCCGATCATGACCAACCTCCCGGCGACGGCGACCCAGCTGAATACCCAGATCCAGACGCTGCTGCCCGGGCTGAAGTCGACGCTCACCACCTTGGACGGTTTCGTGACGCAGACCGGGGACGTCCAGACGGCGCTGGCGGCCTATGCCTCCCAACTGGCTTCGCAAACGGTGCCGTGCCCGGCGCAACTGCAGGCGGCACCGGGGGCATGCGATGCGTTCAACGCGGGCGTGATGGCCGGACAAGCGTCCGCGATCGGCGGGTTCACCGCCATCGCGCAGCAGCTGCAGGTCTTGGGCTCGGATGCGGACACCCTGCACGCCCAGATCACCACACTGCTCGCCACCGCCGACGCGCTGGCGGCCGCGGCGGAGCAGCTTGTCCAGATCGCCCCGGCGGCGGCAGCGCAGTGGGCCACGCTCAAGGCTCAGCTACCCAACGGCACACTCACCCGGGCCGAGGTGCTGGCCCTGTTGAACCAGGTGATCTCCGGTGGCGATCAGCTCATCGCGGGGGGCGATCAGCTCGTCGCCGGGTCGGCGCAGCTCACCTCGGGGGCCTCTCAGTTGGCGTCCGGATCGCACACCTTCACCACCGGGCTTGGGACGTTCGTCTCGGGCGTCGACCAGTACGCCGGCGGCGTCACCCAGGCAGCCACGGGAGCCAAGGAGCTTGCGGACGGCACCACCCAACTCGCGGACGGGGTGGCCTCGGGTGCCGGCAAAGTGCCGACCTACAACGAGGCGCAACGCACCCAGCTTTCCAAGGTGGTGGCCTCGCCGGTCGACACCACCGACCTGCAGGACCTGCCGCTGCCCACCATCTCCTGGGCCTCGCTCCTGCTCGTCATGGCCCTCTGGCTAGGGGCGTTGGCCGTGTTCGCGGCCTATCGTCCGGTGGATCCGGCCAACCTCACCTCGTCGGCGTCCAACGTGCAGCTGTTGTGGCGGGGCATGCGTCCGGGCTTGCTGATTGTTGGCGTCCAGGCCGTGCTCCTCGCTGGTTTGAGCGCCGCGGTGGCGGGACTCGGCTGGGGGACCGGCCTCGGGCTCGCCCTCGGCGCGCTGCTGATCGCAGGCACGTTCGTGGCCTGCAACCAGGCTCTTGCGGCTTGGTTGGGCACCCGCGGCCGCGTCGTGTCATTGGCGCTGTTCTTGGTCACCGTCATCTCGGCCCTGGCCTACTCGGCTCCGCCCGCGTTCGACGCTCTCAAGATGCTCTCGCCCCTCACCCCGGCCCTGAGCGCCACCCGCGCGATCATGACCGGACAATCACCTACCTTGTCTCTCCTCGGCGTGGCCGCCTGGGGGTTATTGGGCCTCGGCGCGGTTTGGGCGGCGACGATCCGCTCTCGGACAGTGAATCTGTCGGCCGTCTCGGCGTAGGTTTCGTCCGATTGCCAACAAGGTGTGAGCAAAGTGCTCACGGTGAGCGCGTTACTCACAGTTAGTGCAGCGCGTTCGACCTCGGAGGGCAGCAACGACGTTGTCCCGATTGTTTGGGAACTACTAGTGAATGCCTAGCGTGGGGCAGGGGCCGCGGGGGAGGCGCCGCGATAGCCTCGACCATGCGGAATCGCGTGGACGAAGCTGTCCGAACCCTGACTCCGGGCTACTTCGCGCTCGTGATGGCGACGGGGATCGTTTCTATTGGGCTGAATCTCGAGGGTTATCGGGTGGCGTCCGTGGTGCTGTTCGGGCTCGCTGGTATCGCCTACGTGAAGCTCATCGTGCTCAATGTCTGGCGGTTCTTCGCCCATCGCGGCGCCATGATCGACGACTTCCGCGATCCGCGGCGGGCGTTCGGCTTCTTCACGTTCGTGGCCGGGACGGACGTCCTCGGTGCGCGGGCGGCCGCCGAAGGTTGGTACGGACTGACCGCGGTGCTGCTGACAGTTGCGGGGTTGGCCTGGGTGGTCATGGGGTACGTCATCCCGTGGAGCGCCGTGCTCGGACACGAGGAGCGTCCGGTCATCGCCGGCGCTAACGGCACCTGGTTCATCTGGGTGGTCGCCAGCCAGTCGGTCGCGGTGGCGGCGGCGTCGATCGAGCCGGTCTTTCCAAACGCCCGGCAGGGGCTCGCGATCGTGGCCGTGCTGTCGTGGTCGGTGGGGATCTTCCTCTACGCCGCGACAGCGATCTTCGTCTCACTACGCCTGATGCTGTATCCGTTGGTGCCCCGGGACATCAATCCGCCGTACTGGGTGGCCATGGGCGCTGTCGCCATCACGGTCGTCGCCGGGGCCCGGATCGTCGAAATGGAGACGGCCCCGATGGCCGACGCCGTGCGCGGTCTCGTGGCCGGGGCGTCGGTGGTGTTTTGGTGCTTCGCGACGTGGCTGATCCCGGTGCTGGTGGCGATGGGGTGGTGGCGGCATCGCGTCCACAAGATCCCGCTGACCTACGAGGCGACCCTCTGGAGCATCGTCTTCCCGCTGGGTATGTACTCGGTGGCGAGCATCTACCTCGGCCGCGCGGACCACCTGCCCATCGTCGAGCTGATCGGAGCATGGTGGCTCTGGGTCGCCGTGACGGCGTGGGTCCTGACGTTTGGGGCGATGATCCGCGACGTGGTGGTGACGATCGTCCGACCTCCGGCACCGACGGCTCACGCCGCATGATGCCTGTACTTGCCGAGATGGGGTGCACTGTCGAGGGGGTCGACCTCTCGGAGGGCATGATCCGCCGCGCCCGTGCCGATCACCCCGAGTTCCCCTCACAGGTGGCGTCCCTCCGCGCGCTGCCCTTCCCGGATGCCACTTTCGCTGGCGTTTTCGCCTGGTACTCCACGATCCACAGCCCCGACGAGGACCTGCCCGCGATCTTCGGCGAAGCGCGCCGGGTGCTGCGCCCCGGAGGCGTGGTGCTGGTCGCGTTCCAGACCGGGGACGGAGTCCGAGAGATCGGGGCCGGCTTCCGGCAGCGCGGCCACAACGTAGAGCTCGACCGCTGGCACCGCGGGGTTGCTCAGATGTGCGACCTGCTGGACGCAGCCGACTTCGACATCCTCGCCGCGTTCGAGCGGGCGGCCATCAACCGCGAATCCGACGGCCAGGCAGTGGTCGTCGCCCGGTCGCGGGCAGGACTTTGAGCTAGCCCCAGGCTTAGGCCTGCCGGACGCACATCATGACTCCGGTGGCGTCGTTGATCTGGACGGTCTTCCATCCGTCGAGTGCCTTCAGTCGCGCAACCAGCGTGTCCACATTGGGTTGGTGGTCGTCCGGCCACGTCGGCTGCGGCAACAGATCGTCCACGATGTAAAGCCCGCCGACAGCGACGAGCGCCAGCGCCTCGTCGAGATGGTCGTACTTTCCCGGCCAGGTGTCGGCGAAGACCAGGTCGTAGGAGCCCTTTGTCCGGACCTGAGCCGCCAGCCAGGTGCCTCCGTCGGCGACGACGAACTCCACCCGGGGATCACGGATCTCTTCGCGGGCGATGGCGGAAAGGCGAGGATCGAGTTCGACCGTGGTCAGATGTGCCGTCGCCGACATGCCCTCAAGGATCCGGACGGTCCCCAGCCCTGCTCCCGTGCCGAGTTCCAGTATTCGTCCGGCCGGCTTGGAAGCAGCGAGGACGCTCAACAGGTCACCGACTTCGGGCGCCGATGACTGCTCGAACCCAGCGTCGCGGGCGCGGGCCAGGATGCGTGCGGTGGTGTTTGCTGCCTTGCCCGGCGAGTTGTTCATGGGACAGTTTCCCAGAGTGGAGCTAAGGGGACTCGAACCCCTAACCCCCTGCTTGCAAAGCAGGTGCGCTACCAATTGCGCCATAGCCCCTAGGACTCCGAGATCATACCGTCTCGGTCCGGGCGCTCCCAAGCTGTGAGGTGGCCGACCAGGAGGGGAGGGGGACAGGCGCGTCTTTACCCCCTGGCAAGTTACGCTTCCCACACCAGCGCGGATTTGGGGGAACTCATGCGTCGGATCATCGCCCTGATCCTTGCCGTCATCGTGGGTTCCGTCGTGCCGTGGGCGCAGCCGACGGCCACCACGCCCGCCGTGGCGGCCCCGACGGGTCCCATCACGACGCACGCCGAGAACCAGGTGGCGGCCGTTGACGGC
Source organism: Micropruina sp. (assembly GCA_016716635.1). Classification (GTDB taxonomy): domain Bacteria; phylum Actinomycetota; class Actinomycetes; order Propionibacteriales; family Propionibacteriaceae; genus JADJVZ01. The sequence goes on along the minus strand of JADJVZ010000013.1, from coordinate 30,377 downwards.
ACGCACACGTTCACCCTGGCGACGAAGGCGCAGTACGCAGTCGTCTTCTGGGAGGGTCACCCGACGGCGCACGTGACCGTGGCCTTTTCGTCGGATGGGACGACCTTCGGGGAGGCCTACCCCTCCGGCAGCGACCCCACGGACAACGAGGGGACGATAACCTACGGCGCCATGCAGGTGGCCAACGACGCGATCGCCGTCCGGGTCACCACGGACGTCCCACTCGACAAGCTCACCCTGCAGGCCCTGTCGGAGCAGGCGGCGACCAATCCGACGGCGAAGGTGGCCGGGACGGCCACCAACTCCACGGCCACCAACTCCTCGACCATTGCGGCCTCGAGCGCCACGAACCCACGGGCCAACCAACCGAACGTTGTCTCCCGTGCTCAGTGGGGGTGTGACGAATCGATTCGGACGTGGGGCCCTCTGTTCGCCACGGTGAAGAAAGTGATCATCCACCACACGGATGACAGCAACACCTACACGCAGGCGCAGGCACCGGGGCTGATCCGGGCGATCTACTACCTCCACACGGTCACCCGCGGCTGGGGCGACATCGCTTACAACTTCCTCATCGACCGCTTCGGCACGATCTACGAGGGCCGCTACTCGCGCGACAGCTATCCGGCCAACGTGACGCCCTCCGGCGACAACATCGACGGGCAAGGTGTCGCCGGCGGCCACACCCGCGACTGGAACACCGGGTCGGTGGGCGTCGCCGTCGTCGGGACGTTCAATACCGAAGACGTGCCCGCTGCCCCCCGGGATTCCTTGACGCAGCTCACCGGCTGGCTGGTGAATCGCTATCGGATCAATCCGACCGGGTTTTCCACCATGACCAGCGTCTCGCTGGGGACGTCCCTCGACACCTGGGATATCGACGGACACCTGGCGTATCGCAACACCGACTGTCCGGGCGCGTTGTTCTACTCGACCTTTGGGACCTTGCGACAAACGATCGCGAATTACGTCGGTTCGAGCGTTGCTTCCTCCACGCTCACCGTGACCGCGTCCCCGCGGCAGATGGCGTTCGGCGACCAGGTCACTCTCTCGGCCACGCTGTCGCCTGCGTATGCGGCGGCCAGCATCAGCTTCGCCACCACGGACGGGGTGAACCTGGGCTCAGCGACCACGGACGCGTCGGGCAGCGCGCGCGTGACCGTGACCCTGCCGTGGGCGGGGGAGTTCGACATCAAGGCGTCCTTCGGTGGCTACACGCTCGCCTCGGCGACCACCGGGTTCACCCACGTGAGCGTCCTCAACTCCCGGAGCCTGACGGATCCGCGCGCGCTCTACCACCCGGTGGATCCGGTGCGGATCCTCGACACCCGGACGGGGAACGGGTCCGCGGGTCCGATAGCTGGCGGCGCGAAGGTGACCTTGCCGGTGGTGGGTCGCGGCCCGATACCCGCCTCGCGGGTATCGGCGGTGGTGCTCAACGTCACCGTGACCGGAACGGCCACGCCGGGCGATGTCACGGTGAACGGCTCGGGCAGCCCCGCACCTCTGGCCTCCAACCTCAACTTCGTGCAGGGGCAGACGGTCGCCAACCTGGTGCTCGCCAAGCCTGGAGCCGACGGCGCCCTGGTCTTCCGTAACGGGTCGTCGGGGTCGATCCACCTTCTCGCGGACGTGGCCGGCTACGTGCTCGACACCGATCCAGTACCCGGTGCCGTGCTGGCGCTGACCCCGTCCCGCCTGCTCGATACCCGAGACGGCACGGGCGCTCCGGCCGCCGGGGCGCTGGGCGCCGGCGCGTCCGTCGATCTCGCGGTCAAGGGCCGTGGGGGCGTGCCCGCCTCGGGGGTCGCGGCCGTGGTCCTCAACGTGACGGCGACTCAACCCTCTGCCGCGGGGGCCGTCTCGGTCTACCCAGGAGGCGTATCGCAACCATCGGTAGCGAATCTCAATTTCGCGGCGGGTCAGACCGTCGCCAACCTCGTGATCGCCCAGGTGGGCGCCGATGGCACGGTCCGTCTCACCAACGGACCCTCCGGAACAGTGCAGCTCATCGCGGACGTCGCGGGCTACGTCCTCGGCGGGGCGCCGGTGGCTCCGGGTGGGTTCACGCCGGTCACCCAAACCCGGATTCTCGACACCCGGAACGGTACGGGGGCCCCGGCCGCGACGATTCCGGCCGGCGGCGACCTCGTCCTCCAGGTCTGTGGCAAGGCGGGCGTCCCCGCCGGAGCTGCGGCTGCGTCGCTCACGCTCACCGTCCCCAACGCGCCCGTGGCCGGCTTCGTCACCGTGTATCCGCAAGGTGGCACCCTGCCTGGGGTGTCAAACGTGAACTTCGCGGCCGCCACGACCGTGTCGAACCTGGCGATCGCCAAGCTGAGCAGCACCGGGGCGATCGTCCTCCACAACGGCTCGTCCACGGCGATCGACCTCACCGTCGACGTGTCCGGCTGGGTGTCAGGTGGGACGCTTCCCGCGCCCGGGACGTTCGTCGCCACCGATCCCGTCCGCCTGCTCGATACCCGAACCAACAACGGCTATTCCGGACGCGTGCCCGCTGGGGGCGACGTCGTGCTCAGGATCGCCGGCCGCGGACCCGTGCCTGCGAGGGGCGCCGGAGCCGTCGCGCTTAACATCACGGTCACCAACCCCGCGTCCGCCGGCGTCGTGACGGCCTTCCCCTCGGGGATGACGGTCCCACTGGCCTCGAACGTGAACTATGTCGCGGGGCAGACGGTGGCGAACATGGCGGTCGTCCGCTTGGGCGCCGATGGTTCCGTGGTGCTGCGCAACAGTTCGTCCGGCACGATCGACCTGGTTGCGGACGTCACCGGCTTCTTTGTCGAGGGCACCGCGACGGCACCGGGGGCCGCGGTCGCCGTCAATCCGGCGCGCCTGCTCGACACGCGCACCGGAACCGGGGTGGCCGCCGCCGGAGCCATCAGCGGCGGTGCCGACGTCGTGCTGCCCATTGTGGGCGCGTCCGGTGTCCCCAACACCGGCGTGGGTGCGGTCATCCTCAATGTCACCGTGACCCAGCCCGCGGCCCCGGGGCACATCACCGTCTTCCCCAGCGGCGGCTCGGCGCCGCTGGCCTCGAACCTCAACTTCGTCGCGGGCCAAACCGTCCCGAACCTGGTGGTCGCGAAACTCGGTGCGGACGGTTCCGTCACGCTGCACAACGGCTCCGTCGGATCAGCGCAGCTCGTCGTCGACGTCGCCGGCTACATCCTCGCCGGGACGCCCGTCGCTCTCGGAGGGCTGACCCCGCTGGCGCCCACGCGCATTCTCGACACGCGTGATGGCACCGGCGTGTCGGCAGCCGGCCGGGTCGCCAGCGGCGCCGACGTCGTCCTCACGATCCCGGGGCTACCGGCGGGTTCGTCCGCGGTCGTCCTGAACCTGACGGCCACCAACGCCCAACGTGACGGCTTCCTCACCGCCTTCCCCTCGGGCAGCCTCACCCCCAACTCGTCCAACGTGAACTTCGCGGCCGGGACGACGGTCCCGAACCTGGTGATGGTCGCGGTCGGACGGGACGGACGCGTGGTCCTGCACAACGGCTCCGCGGGGGCCGTGCACGTGATCGCCGACCTGGCGGGCTGGTATTCCTGACCCGAGCCGAGAGACAAAACCGACGCGATGACACGCGGACACAAGGAGGTTCGGAGCAATGGACACTGAACAAGCCGTGGCGGCGTCGAACGCCCCCGTGACTGCTGCGAAGCCTCGGCTTCCACTCTGGCCCGCGATCGTGCTGGTGGGGGTCCTCGCCTCGGTGCCGCTGATGCTGGCCGACCGAGGCAACACTCGTCCGTGCTGGGAGCTGAGCACCTGCATGGGGCAGGGAATCACCAGCGGGTTGGCCTTCTTGTCCATTGGGCCGCTGCTGCTGATCGGCATGCTGATCGCGGGGTTCCCGCGGCGGGATTACTGGCTGCTCCTCGTAGCGCCGGTGCTCACGGGGTGCTCGCTGGCGGCGGTGCTGACAGGCAGAAGGTGGGTGCTCGACTTCACCGTCGATGGGCACCCGCCGGCTGCCCCCGCGCTGGTGTGGGTGCTCGCCACCACCGCGCCCATCGTCGCCTCCTGGATCGCCGTACGCCTGACTCCGACGCCAAGGTGGTGGCGGATCATCGCGCCGGTGACCGTCCTCGCCCTGGCGCTCGGAATCGTGTGGGGCAGCCGGGAAGCAGAGCACGCCAAGCTCGTCCGCCAAATCGCTGCAGTTCCGGTGACGTTGTACCGCCCGACCTTGCCGAACACGACGCTTCACCAGGCAGCCGCGAACCAGAATTCCACCGCGGTCTCTCTCTACTATCAGGGGACGTCCTACGCCACGGTGTACCTCATCCCGCTGGCCGGATCGACGCCCTGCCAAACCATCCGACAGTTCAACGTCTACGGATTGGACGAAAAGCGCTGCACGGGGGACGAGTTCACCTCGACGGATGGCTCCTACGCGGCGGCGATGCTTCGCCGCGGCGACACGGTGCTGGCTGCGTCCGCCCACTCTCCGGGGCTCACACCCGAGCAGCTGCTTGAGGCGCTTCGGAACGCACCCACCACGGACGCGGCGACCCTCGCACGGTAGGCGCGGCTCCCGGGGTTCAGGCCCAACTGGGGACCTTTCGGAGGGCCGGGTACGCTTACCGGGGTGTGGTCTAAGCGTAACGAGGTGGATTTCGCCCTGCAGCGTCGGCGTGTGCTGGCATCCCTGCGGCGTCCTGAACGCACCCTGACCGCGCCGGACGCCTGCGACGCTGACCCGTTGCTGGTTCGGTCGGCGCTTCATCACGGTGAAGCATCTGACACCCCCTGCCCCGTGTGCGGGAAACCTTTACTCACCTTGTCGTACGCCTTCGGCGAGCAGCTTGGCCAGTACTCCGGTCGGATCAAATCCACCGCCGAGTTGGACGAGATGCAGTCGAACTTCGGGGAGTACTTGGTCCGCGTCGTGGAGGTTTGCACCTCCTGCCGCTGGAACTTCATGATCCGATCCTTCGTGTTGGGTGATGGCGTGTACCGCCGTCCGCCGCGACGCCAAAAGACCGTTGAGGACATCTATGGCTAAGCCAACGCGTGCTGCTAAAAAGCGACTCACCACCAAGCAGAAATGGCTCAGGGCCCTCAGATGGGCCTCGATTGGGGTGTTGTCGCTCGTCCTGCTCGGCGTCGGGACGTTTGCGGTCGCTTACATGACGATGCCGGTGCCGGACCCCAACAAGGACTTCACCACCAACAACACCACGCTCTACTTCCGGGATGGGACGACCGAGCTTGGCTCGCTGACCGTCCAAAACCGGGTGTCGATCCCCTACGCGGAGATGCCCAAGACGGCCACGGACGCGGCTGTCGCCCTAGAGAACCGCACCTTCTGGACCGATCCGGGCGTGTCGATCCCGGGCATCGCGCGGGCCGTGCTGGGCATCGTCACCCGTTCGTCCGACACCGGCGGCGGGTCGACCATCACCCAGCAATACATCAAGGTGCTGTACCTCACCCAAGAGAAGACCTTGATGCGTAAGTTCAAGGAAATCGTGCTCGCCGCGAAGGTGGGTGCGGACGTCCCCAAGGAGCAAATCCTCGAGGGCTACCTGAACACGGTCTATTACGGACGGGGTGCCTACGGCATTCAGGCTGCTGCGAAGACCTTCTTCGGGATCGACGCCAAGGACATGAATCTGGCGCAGTCGGTGGCCCTCACCGCGATGATCAACGATCCGGGACGCCTCGATCCGAACCGTGGTGCCAAGAATGCCGCCGCGCTGCTGGAGCGCTACCAGTTCGGCCTCAACGGCATGCTCGAAATGGGAAAGGTCAGCCAGGCTGAGCACGACGCGATCTACGCGGCGCTTCCGGACTTCCCCAAGATCGCCTCCTCCAACTCACGGCTGGGTGGCCCCAAGGGGTTCTTGATCCAGGCGGTGGCCGATGAGCTGAAGGCGGACGGCTTCACCGACGCGCAGATCAACGGTGGCGGACTCAAGGTCACCACCACCTTCGATTCGACGATGCAGGAGGCCGCCGTCGCCGCCGCGCAGAAGGTCACGCTGCAGGCCGCCAAGAACGACGCCACCAAGGCCGCGAACTTGCACGCCGGGTTGGCGAGCGTCGATGCGACCAACGGCGAGGTGCTGGCGATGTACGGCGGACCCGACTATGTCGCGAACTCCCGCAACTGGGCGACCACCGACCGCCACACCGGTTCGACGTTCAAGCCCTACGCCTTGGCCGCCGCCCTCCGCGCCGGCCGCACGCTCAACGACATGCTGAACGGCAACACCTTCACCCCGAAGGGCGACGGCAAACCCGTCACCAACGCAGGCGGTGCCAACTTCGGACCCGTGACGCTGCTCAAGGCCACCACGTCGTCGATCAACACCGCCTACGTGGACCTGGTGAGCCAAATGTCCAACGGTCCGACCAAGGTCATGCAGGCGGCTATGGACGCGGGCCTCACGAAGAGCACCGACTGGGAAAACAACAACCGCCTCCCGCTGGGCACCGCCCAGGCGAGCCCGCTCGACATGGCGTCGGCCTATGCCACGTTCGATAACGGTGGAAAGCAGATCCCGCCGCACGTGGTGAGCAAGGTTGTCGACCTTCAAGGCACCGTGGTCTACCAGGCCGCGTTCGCCGCGACTCAGAAGATCGAGCCGAGCGTGGCTCAGGACGTCACCTATGCGCTCACCAAGGTGGCCGAGGACGGCACCGGACGGGCCGCCGCGCAGCTCACCCAACCGGTCGCCGGCAAGACGGGCACCTTCTACACCGCCAACACGACCCTGGCGGCGTGGTTTGTCGGTTACACCAAGCAGATCTCCACGGCCGCGATGTTCGTCGCAGGCGACGACGGTGAAGGCAACCTCGACCAGTACGCCCCGGGCGGGTTCTACGGTTCGGGGTACCCGAGTCAGTTGTGGCTGGCCTACATGAAGGTCGCCATGCAAGGCCAACCCAGCCTGAGCTTCGACCCGCCGACATCGCGGCAGTCGACGCCCACGCCGACGGAGGACGCCACGACGGCGGCGGCCACCAAGGCGCCGGCCACGTCTGCGGCGCCGACGCCATCGGCCGCCACCTCGTCGGCGGCCCCGGCGTCCACGACGCCAGCCCCCGCAACGACCACCGCTGCGCCGGAACCCAGCTCGAGCGCAACCTCGTCGAAGGGCCAGCAAGCACGCCCGTCGACGAGCCCGTAAGGACGGACGACATGCTTGGCCACGCGGACGGCCGCACGCGCTACCGTGGCGCCGCCGCGCCCACACCGTCGGCTGCCACCATGGCGCCCAGTCGTACCCCGTAGGCTTGCGGGGTGGCACGAGTCGACTTCACCAACGTTCTTGGCGGGGCTTTGGGCAGGCGCGCCACGAGGGGTGGGTTCTGGTTTGGGCCCACGCCGTGGGTGTTGTTGGCGGCCACTGCCAGCTGGATCATCTGCATGATCCGCCAGGTGCCGTGCCTTATCGACTGGGGCAAGGCCTATACAGCCGGGTGCTATAACGACATCACGCCCCTGTATTTCGCCCGTGGCCTGTCAACGGGACAAATCCCTTACCTCAACTCCGACGTCGAATATCCCGTCCTCACCGGTGGGCTCATGGAACTCGGACGCCGGTTGGTCGCCTTCCTGGGCGGCGTGAGCGCGCCCGGGGTCACCGAAGCCCAGGCGGCGACAGCGTCGCGGATGTTCTTCGGCGTCACCGCGCTGATGCTGTTCGGATTCTTCCTGCTCACGATCTGGGCGCACCTCAAGATGTCACGTCCTTGGGACGCCCTCATGATCGCGATCTCGCCCGTCGTCATGACCGAGGCCCTCATCAACTGGGACGCCATGGTCCTGGCGTTTACATCGCTCGGCTTGCTGTTCTGGGGTCGGCGGCGGCCGTGGCTGGCTGGCATCTTCATCGGGCTCGGTGTGGCCGCCAAGCTCTATCCCGTGCTCCTGCTGCTGCCGTTGGCGGCCCTGTGCCTGCGGACGAGTCGCTGGCGCGCTTATGGGCAGACGGTCGCCGGCGCGGCGCTCTCCTGGATCGCGGTCAACCTCCCCGTGTACCTAGCCACCCCCAAGGGCTGGATGAACTTCTGGACGTTCAACGTCGACCGCGGTGCCGATCTGGGATCGCTGTGGTACGCGCTCCGGTTGGTCGGTATCGACCTCGGCGACCCCTCCCGCCTCGAGATTCTCGCCTTGGTGGTCGGTGGCTCCGCCATCGGGGCCCTGCTGCTTCTGGCTCCGCGTCGACCCCGTCTTTCCCAGGGCGTCTTCCTGCTGGTCACGTTGTTCCTCATCGTGAACAAGGTTTACTCGCCGCAATACGCGCTCTGGCTGCTGCCGCTGCTCGTGTTGGCGAACCCGCGCTGGCCCGATTGGACGCTCTTCACTATCGGCGAGATCGCCTACTTCATCGCCATCTGGGCCCACCTGGCCGGCTCATTCGGCGGCGAGGCCGAGGGTGGGGCCCGGATCTATGCGGCCTTCGTCTTCCTGCGCATCGGCGTCCAACTATGGCTTTGCGGACGCATCGTCGTCGACATGCTGCGGCCAGCGGGGGACGTCGTCCGCCTGGGCGGCCTCGATGACCCCGACGGTGGTTTGCTCGATCACGCCCCGGACGCGGCCTGGCTCCGCAGCCTCGTGGGCCGCCCGGCGTGACCGCACTCAGTCCTTCCGCCTCCGGACGCTTCACCTTGCAAGCGTGGCTCGGCAGTCGGTTGGTGCTGATCCTCGTCCTTGTCGTGCAGGCGCTTGCCTTGGCACGCGACCCGTGGATCATGACCCGCAATTGGGACGCCCAGCACTACATCGACATCGCCACGCGGGGCTACAGCGCATCCAACGATGTCGCGTTCTTCCCAGGGCTGCCGCTGCTGATGCGCGCGGGACTCATGGTGGGCGTACCCCCCCAGGCCACGGGTCTCGTCGTGGCGATGGCTGGCTCCCTGGTGGCGGCCTTCGCGCTGCGCCGACTAGGTGGCCCGTTGGCGGCCGCCGCCTGGCTGTTCGCGCCGACCGCTGTCTTCACGGTGATCCCCTACACCGAGTCGCCGTTCTGCGCGGCAGCTTTCTGGGCCTGGGAGCGGGCCAAGGCCGGCCGTTGGTGGAGCGCAGCGGCCCTCGCGGGGGTGGCGAGCAGCTTCCGGGTCTCCGGAGTCTTCCTCGCGGCCGCGCTGGTCGTCCTAGCCCTCACGACCCCCGCCCCATGGTGGACACGCTTGCGACGAGCGTCCACGATGATCGTCCCCGCGTTGGTGATCGGCGCCTTCGCCGCCTACCTGTACGTCCTGACGGGGAGTTGGACGGCCTGGTCCGACGCGCAGGCGAAGGGGTGGTATCGCGGCTTTCATTGGCCCTGGGAAGCGCTGGTGCACACCATCTCCTCGGCCATGCCGTGGATGTATCCCGATCGTCCGGAGTGGCCTTGGATGTTCCGCTTCGAGCTCGTCTCGATGTTCGTGGGCATCGTCGTGACCGTCCTCATGCTGCGAAGCAAGCAGTGGGGTGAGGCCACGTTCGTGGGCAGTCAAGTGCTCGCGTTCTCGTTCTCGTACTGGTTCCTGAGCGTCAATCGGGCGGTTCTGCTGTGGTTCCCGCTCTTCTTGTTGATCGGCGAGCGGGCAGCGTTGTGGCTGGCTCCCGAGGCCCCGCGCGACCGTCGCCTGTGGCTCGGCGCGCTGTGGGCCCTGGCTGTCGTCGTGATGAGCCTGTGGGCCTGGGCGTACTACCTCGGCCTGTGGGCCGGCTGAGCCTCAGCGTTTGAGCGTCGTGAGGATGGCGGCGTCGAGCGCCGCCGCCTCCTTTTGACGGAACGCCGGATCGGTGAGCATCGCGGCGTCCGCGGCGTTGGCCATGTTGCCGGCCTCAAGCATGACGCCGACGCGGTTCGACAGGTTCAGTCCTGCGATGTCATCGCGTGGCGAGAGTGCGGTCCCGCCGCCGATATACGTCGAGCGCGGCATGCCCGTCCCACTGGCGAAGGCATCGCGGACGGTGACCGCGAAGGCCTGGGAAGCCGCTTCCACGGCCGCCCCACCGTCCATGGTGGTGGAGACAATCACGTGGAACCCGCGGGCGCTGGGGGCGGCGCCGTCGGCGTGGATCGACACCACCAGATCGGCCTTGGCCTTGTTGCCGATGTCGGCCCGGACGTTCACGCAGGGTCCTACGCCGGTGTCGTTCGGCCGCGTGAGAACGACGGTCGCCCCCTGGGCCTCAAGGAGGGCCACCAGTCGCTGGGCGACATCCCAGTTGTGGGCGTGCTCGGAGTAATTCGAGTTGGTCGCGGTGCCGGTGGTGTTGCAGGGCTTCGTGGTGCCATGCCCCGCCGGCACGGGCGCGTTGATGATTTTGGGGTTCGCACCGTTTGCCCCGTTGTGCCCGGGATCGACGACGATGGTCCGACCGGTGAGGCTGCCGGCGGTGCCGGGCTCGCTCGCCGCCGGGGTCGTCGCCGCGCTGGGCGTCGCCGGGGCGGAATCGGTCGGAGTTCCGGACGCGGACTCGCTTGGAGTATCCGGGGCAGACGCGGTGAAAGGTGTCGGCGGGGCTGTCGACAGGGAGGCGCCCGCCCCTGCCGCACAACCACTCAGGAGGAGCGTCGCGGCGAGCAACAGGGGTACCGGCGTTGGTTTGAGCACGGGAACAGTCTGGGTGGGGGGACCAAATTGCCCCATGGTTGTCCCAAAAAGACGTCTCATCAGGCGGTTAAAAAACTTGACAAGCGTGAATGGGAGGAAAATGGCCCGTTTGGTTGGAATCTGAGGGCGCCATCCGGTAACATTATTCATGGCGCCGGACGTTCCCCCTCTTCGTCCGGCGCCCCTTATTTTGTCCGATGAAGTCGGTTTTTCAGCCTGACGTCCGGAACAGCTCCCACCCTGAATTTTCAGGCGTGATGACATCCCCTCGAACCCCCGCCCTTATGCCGGGGCTGTTGTGCCGGGTTGGGGCGGGCACGTCACTCTTTGGTGTCGGCTGCTTGAGGTGTGTCGGTCGCCTGCGGCTCGTTCGGGCCGTCGAAAGCGCCCTCGTCGTCTTCCGGTTCGTTCTCGACGACGGTCGCCGCCTGGCGCAAGGCCACCGCCCGATGGAACTCCGCCTGCGTGGGCATGCCGTAGGCCCGTGCCGTGGAGTCGTGCATCTCCACCACGTAGCGATAAAGGCGCTCGGAGAACTGGTGTGCTATCTCCCCTGGGGCCGCTTTGGAGGGGCGTCCGAACACGACGTGTACGTCCGGGCGACCGTTGACCGGGAACGACGCCCCGTACGGCATAGCCGCGAAGGCACCGACCAGGGCGATCGGCAGCACCGGCACGTTGCGCGAGATCGACAAGGCGGCCGACCCGGGCGTGAAGTTCTTCATGGCCCCGGTTCGGGAACGAGTGCCCTCGGGAAAGATCAGCAGCGGGACGCCCTCGTTCAGCAGGGTGCCCGCGAGCCCTTTCCGGTTCCGGAGGCCCTTGCGCTCCACCGGGAACGCGTTGAAGAACAACCGCGGCCCCATGGCCTTGTACCACCGGTCGAAGAAATAATCGGCCGCCGCACCCGCCGAAAGGTTCTTCGAAAGGCGGCGGGGCAACGCGCCCATGATCAGCGGGGCGTCCAGGTGCGAAGAATGGTTCGCAATCGCCACGAAAGGGGCATTGAGCGAAGCCAGGTTGCGTAATCCGTGGACGTGGACGGTGAGCAACGACCAGATGAACGGCTTCATCAGGAGGTGCTGCGCAGCGAACCGCGCGCTGCCCTGGACGGGCGAGCTGTAGCGGGTCAGTTCGTCGGGCACCATCACTCCTGATTCGTTGGTGGACACATTGTGGCGGTTGGGTCGTCCCCGCGCCCCTAGTGTCGGGACTTGGTCAGCATCCGCGAGGCGGCTCGGACGGACGACCGCGGCGCGTGCGCTAACAACGCGTGCGCGACCTTCCAGCGCTTAGTCGGAATCGAGATGACGCGGCCAGCGGCCACGTCGGACAGGGTCTCACGGACGACCCGGTCGGCGTCCACCCACACCCAATCGGGGATCGCGGTCGTGGACATGTGGGCTCGTTCGTGGAACTCCGTCCGAACCCAACCGGGACACAGCACGGTCACGGTGACGCCCGTGCCATGGAGCTCGTTGGCGAGCGACTCGGAGTAGATGATCACCCAGGCCTTGATCGGCGAGTAGAGCCCCGTGGTGGTGAACCCCGCGAGGCTGCCCAGGTTGAGAATGGCGCCGTGCCCACGCGTCCGCATCGCGCGTCCGGCGGCGGCGCTGAGCACCATGACCGCCTCGACCATCACCGCCATGGCCTCTTCTAGGGGCGCGGGGTCGGCGTCCAAGAGGTCGCCACCCACGGCGAAGCCGGCGTTGTTGATCAGCAGGTCGATGGGCGCATCGCTGGATTCGACCCGCGCCGCGACGCGGGCGAGATCGCGTGCGTCCGACAGGTCGGCCGGGAACTCCTCGATCGTCACACCATTCGCGCGCAGCTCGTCGGCGGTCCGCGCGAGCCGGATCGCGTCGCGGGCCACAAGGACGACGTCGTCTCCGCGCACAGCCAACGCGCGCGCGAAGGCATTTCCGATACCGGCGGTAGCGCCGGTGACGAGGGCGGTAGGCATAACGATTAACCTAACCCCCCGGCGGGTGCATGTCGACGGTTCTGGACCCATCTGTCGGCAGCCTTGTGAAGACCTGACAACGGCTGACGGCTGCTGGCGCGGTGTTGAGCGTAAGAGGACTGCCGCGCATGGGCGGACCCTTGTGACAATCTTGGCGCATGCACATTCGCGTCGGCCGATCTGAGGATCTGGCACCCCTCACCGCGCTGTACAACCACTACATCGCGACCACGGTGGCGACGTTCGATCTGGAGCCCTTCACGCTCGACCAGCGCGAGGAGCTGTGGTTTCGCCATTACGCCCCGACCGGTCGTTACCGCCTGCTGGTGGCGGAGGAGGACGGCGTGATCCTGGGTTACGCCACGAGCAGCCCGTTCCGCGCCAAGGCCGCCTACGACACCTCGGTGGAGACCTCGATCTACTTGGTACCGGCGGCGACGGGCAAGGGTGTGGGACGGGCTCTCTACGCTGCTTTGTTCGACTCCCTGGCGGGCGAGGACCTGCACCGCGCCTACGCCCTGATCTCGTTGCCTAATGACGCGTCCGTCGCCTTGCATGAGCGTTTCGGCTTCTCCCTGGCGGGCACCATGCGCGAAATCGGACGCAAATTCGACCGCTTCTGGGACGTCGCCTTCTACGAGAAACCGCTGTGAGAATCTGACCGCATGCTCACCACCGGCGCCGAACTGTGGACTCACTGGCTCGACTTGGGAGTCCTGCGCCCAGCCGGTTACGACAGGGACCTTGCCGACTTAGTCCAGCGGGCGGTCGGGGAGGTGCCAGGCTCCGACATCCGGACAGTCCCCACCGCGATGGAGCACGCAGGGTGGGGCGCGCGAGACCTGCTGCGCACCCTGCATCCAGCGTTGCTCTCCTTCAGCGGGATGCTTCGGGAGTTGCTGCAGTTGTATTCCCGCATCGATGCCACGCGCACTGGCCAAGAGAACCTGCGGATTCATTACGAGTTCGAGGACGGTGACCAGCTCGACGACCAACTCGAGGCGTTCCGCGAGCGCGTGAATCGGATCGAACGTTCGATCCGGAGCATGCAGGTGTTCACCTTTTCGATGGATTTCGCCTGGAATAGCCCCTTTGCTCACAGAGCTGATGCTCTGGGCGCTGATTGGCGCGAGCATGTCGGGTCGCTTCTCAGCGTCCCGTCCGAGGGCCTTCGCAGTTGGCCGTTCGCTGGGAAGTTTCGCACCCCTGTGGTCGACGCACCCCGGCTGGCCCGGGTCATCTCAGAACATCGACAGGTCATCGTCGCAGCGCTGCACGAGCTGGAGCAGTTCGGCGAGAACCTCGATGAGATGCCGATTCTTCCTGCTGAATCCCAGATTCGAACCATCTACTTCGCGTCCACAGATTTCTGGGCTCCACAGCAGATCTCCCTTATGAACCTCGCGCCGCAGCTGTTGGAGGGTCTCTCATCGGCTGAGTCGGAGGATCTCATTGGAGTGCAGTCGCAATGGCTGGCGAAGTTCTGGGATGAGGAGGACGTGTCCATCGAACAGTGTGTCGAGGAGGTGACCGACATCTTGTCCCTCCCGCAGTGGGGCCGACGACACGAGTTGTATTCCGCCTGGCTGGCCGCCGCCATGGACAAGGCGTTGGAGTCACGCTTGCAGTTTGAGGTGACTGACGGCGTGCTGTCGTTCCCCTTCCGGCCAACACTCCTCGCCACACTCGCCACGGCGTCAGGGGAAGTGGAACTGTGGGCCGAGAGGCGCTTTGCGGCGAAACCTCCTCTGGCTCATGGGAGGAAAGCGGGCATCCAACCTGATTACGCATTTCTCGAGGGAGAGTCGGTCCTCGCAGCTGTCGAAGCCAAGCACTACGCCCACCCGAGTGCCCGAAAGCACGGCGAAACGGCCAGGGACTACGCCCGCAATCTCCGGCACGCCCAGATATTCATGGTGGCGCATGGCCCGCTAGGGGCGTCAGCCATGCACTACGTCGCGGAGGCAGATCGCCCCCGCGTTCAGCTACACGAGCAGGTTCGACCCGGGCAGGGAGCCGCCCGGACCAAGTTCGCTTCCGCCTTAAGGTCCTTATTTCCTTTACCCGCCCACATCGCGCAGTCATGCGGCCGCCAGGGAAGCGGCGAGGCGATCCTCACATGGTCACCCCTGGTTCAAGACCTTGACCTGCACGTGATTCACGAGACGAGCGGGGGCGAGGTCTGCTGGGGCAACACATCGTCGGCGTATGCCGCGTTGCAGGCAGATGCCTTCGACGGCGGGCCGGAGCGGGTGATCCTCAGGCCCTGCACCTCCCCCATTCGTGTGGAGGTCCGGCTCTTCGCTGGGACAGTGAGGAGCGTCGCGGACGCCGATCCACAGGTGCTCCTTGAGGTGCCCGGCTTTCGGGGCGACCTCCGACCAGCACAGGGTGCCGTCACTGGTCGGACGTGGCATGTCGCCACCATTGAGGCATGCGGTTGCGTTCGGCTCGGTGACAGCACTGTCCCAGTCTTCGCGGCCCTCACCTGAGCCGCGTCCCAGATGCGACTCGGCGTCCCGCCTTGGCTCGAGGGGCCGGGCCCCGATGGCCGCTTGTATCGTGACCAATGAGGAGGGACTCAATGATTCCGATGGAGAACACAAAGACCCGATTGCGCGCACACCCCGGGTGGCAAAGTTTCCCCATGGGTCTGTGGCGGGAGAGCAAGCGGGTCTTGGCCGTTCTGCTGGTGTCTGGACTATTGGTCGGCTGCACCTTCTCGCCCCCGCCCTCAACGCCCCAGCCGTCAAAGGCTGGCGCGCCCCTCTCGGTCGCTGGCGACCCAGAGCCAACGACCGGGCCAGCGCAGCCCGCGGGGCCGGAGGGAGGCCGCTACACCACACAAGCTGTAACGGTCGATGTCCCGAAGGGCGCCGTGCCCGACGGACGGCAGTTTCACGTGTCCATCGGTGCCCCCATCGGTGAGTTTGCTGGCGTGGTGACCCGGGAGGCGTTCGGTGCCCCGGTCTCGATCGAGCACGACATCGATCTGCTGGCTCCCGTCCTGATCTCGTGGGACGTGACGGCGCTGTCCAGTGTTCAACGGGCCAGCATGATGCTCGTCCGCTGGGACGAGCCACTGGGCGTCTGGACCCCTTCGGACGAGCCCATCACCCTCACCGGGAATACCGCGTCGACCCAGGTCCGGCAGTTCTCGATTGTCGACTGGATCTCCAGCGGCGCGGCCGTGATCACACAGGCGGTCGGCCAAGCGGCGGGCAAACGGGCCGACGCACCCATCTGCTCGAACGCCACGCTGCCCACGTGGGTCGGTGACGTGGTGCGCCCCGATGCCGACCAACCCGCGATGCCGATCCGCACTTGCGTGGAGCCGGACAAGAACGAGGTGCTGACTGTCCGCGTCGCGAACAACCGTCCGTACACCCAAACCCTCGACCTGCACGACGGAGCCAAGTACGCCTGGACCTGGGCCGGGGAACCGGACTACACGGTGGCCGGCATTATCCGCGACGGCGTCAACGGCGTCCTCTCGACCAGCACCAGCCTCGTGATGGCACCTACCCGGTCGACCGCCGTGGGGCTTAGCCAGCCAGCGTCCGCCGGAAGCGTCCGGCTGACGCTAGGTGCCCACCCCACTATCGCGACCGTGACCGAAGACCTCATCGTCATGATCCTGGAGGATGGTCTCGGCCTCGACAACGTCCAAGGTTTCGACTCCAAGGCGCTAAACGCCTTCGTCCAGACGGTCTACAGCTGCGGGGGCAAGGAAGTCCTGAAATCGAGAGACATCATCAGTGCCGACCTCGTAGTCAAGGTCATCGAGACGATCAAGACGTGCGCAGGGCCCGACCAGATCAACCCGGCGCTCGACGCGGCCCTCAAAGCCGCGAAATCCCAAGGCGGCGACACCGCGGCCGCGGCCGTCAAGACCAACCGCCTCCTGAAGGAGACCACCAGGATCCTCAGCCTCTACCTCACGACGGCCGACATCGCCAGCTACACCGCCGAACTTGCCTCGAGTGCCGCCCTTGGCGACACCAAGCTCACCGTATACGGCACAGGGACTCCTCCCTCGCTCGGCTCCTGGACTCCGACCTGCACCGACGCAGACGCTGATTCAACCGCTCTGTACAAGAACCTCGCACAGCAAGAGTCGTACTTCACCCACCAGAGCCAGGAACTAGCCGACCTTCCGTCTTGGAAGCCCGACGCGCTCAAGGCCGTCCAACCGATCCAGAAGTGCAGCGCCACCCAGATGGAGGCCATAGCCGAGAACGTCGAAACCACCTGGGCTGACACAAAGGCAGCCGCTGTCGTCGCCACCGCAGTCCGTGACCTGGCGCCTCAACCCCCAGGAATCATCTTGTCCGGTCGAGGCATCGGCAAATACCAGTTCGGGGCAAGAGAGGCGGATGTCCTCAAGCTGCTGACGGGGGCGTTGGGTGAGCCCAAGATTCAAGGGCAGGTGGGCGGCTGCGAGGAGGCCAGCTTCGGGTACCAGAACTACGTGGACTTTGGCTCGTTAACGGTGCGGTTCGCCGCACAAGACAACTCGGCTGCGTCTCCGCGCACCATGCAATCCTGGGAGGTGCGCGCGTCAAAGGCGCCTACCGGCTCAGTCAAGCTCGACCCAAAGATCCCGTTCGGCCTAACCCTGGCACAGATACAGGCAAAGTACCCCGGAAGCAGCGGACTGGAGAACGTGGGAGCCGTGTCCGCCGAGGGCGTTCTCCTAATTCCCGCCGAGAAGCCGGGTGCAGAGGTGACCGTCCATGCCGGCGGCCTCGACTGGTGCATCTGACAGAACCGGAGCATCACAGCTACGAAACTCCGAGTTGGTCAGGACGTTGGCGCTGTATGTCCGCTCCGTCGTGATCGGACGGTCATTGTTGGGTGGGGTCTGAATCCGCCGGTTTCGTGCAGGCTGTGGCGATGTAGTTGGTGAGGTTCGGAATCCAAGGGTGGAGCCGGGGAGGTGTTCGAGGCGGCCATTGGTCGCGGCGAGGGCACCCCTGATCGGGCCCTGGTGGTGGCGAAGACACCCGGAACCCACCCGCCCCGCCGACCGCTCCAGCGCCACGGGGAGGCCCCTTCATGGACCTCAGTTCCATGAGGAACTCCAACGGGCCAGAATTGAGCGGCCGAGACGCACAAGGATGAGCGGCGGGACGCCCAAGATCGCTCCGGCGGGGTTCGGGAACGTTCCCGGTCGATCAGCGGCGTCCTGGGCGATCAGGCGCCGATGGCCGCCTTGGCGTAGCGGGCCATCTGAAGCTCCTCGTTGGTGGGGATGACGAGCACAGCGACCTTGCCGTCCGCCGCCGAGATGCGGCGGGGCTCCTTGCTGCGCGGATCGTTGACCGCGGGATCCACCGTGAGGCCGAGGTGCTCAAGGCGCTGGACGATCGCCTCGCGGAGGCGCGGGTTGTTCTCACCCACGCCCGCGGTGAAGGTCACCGCATCGATGCCGCCCAGCAGCGCGATGTAGGCGCCGATGTAGAACACGAGGCGGTGCACGTAGACGTCGAAGCCGAGCTTGGCGCGGGCGTCACCGGCGTCGATGAGCTCCATCAAGTCCCGGAAGTCGGTGACGCTGGTCAGGCCGAGCATTCCGGATTGCTTGTTGAGCAGGGTGTCGACGCCAGCAAGGTCGGTGTCAAGGACGCGTCCGAGGTAGGCGTGGATGCCCGGATCGATGTCGCCCGAGCGGGTGCCCATCACAAGCCCCTGCAGTGGGGTGAGGCCCATCGAGGTCTCGATCGCCACACCCTTCTGAATGGCGGAAATCGAAGCGCCGTTGCCCAGATGGCACACGATCTGGTTGAGCTCCTCGTAGGGCCGTCCCAAGAACTCCGCGACCCGATGCGACACGAAATCGTGGCTGGTGCCGTGGAAGCCGTACCGACGGACGCCGTACTTCTGCGAGATCTCCGTGGAGATGGCGTAGGTGTACGCCTCGGCAGGAAGGGTGGTGAAGAACGCGGTGTCGAACACGGCCACGTGCGGGACGTCCGGCAGGGCCTTCATCGCGGCCTCGATGCCGGCGATCCCGGGCGGGTTGTGCAGGGGCGCCAGTGGCGAGAGTTCTTTGAGGGTCTCGATGACCGAGTCGTTGATGAGCGTCGTCTCGTTGAACCGGTCGCCGCCGTGCACCGTGCGGTGCGCCACGGCCTTGACGTCGCTCAGGCTCGGCCCGAACTCGTCGAACATCTGGGTCATGACGGTCAGCGCGCGTCCGTGGTTGGGGAAGCCGCGGTCCTGGTGATGGGTGACGCCGTCGACCGTGTGGTCGATCGTCCCGACTTCGTCTCCGATGCGCTGGATCAGCCCCGTCGCCAGCACCTTCTCGTCATCGGCGTCGATGACTTGGTACTTGACCGACGACGAACCGGCGTTGATCAGCAGGATTTCGGTGCTCATGCGGATGCTCCTTGGGCGGCCTGAATGGCGGTGATGGCGACGGTGTTGACGATGTCGTCGACGGTGGCGCCGCGGGAAAGGTCATTCACGGCCTTGTTGAGACCCTGCAGGACGGGTCCGACGGCGACCGCGCCGGACGAACGCTGGACGGCCTTGTAGGTGTTATTGCCGGTGTTGAGGTCGGGGAAGATGAACACCGTCGCCTTGCCCGCCACCGGCGAGTTCGGCAGCTTGGTGCGTGCCACGTCCGGATCCACGGCGGCGTCGAACTGGATCGGACCCTCGAGCGCCAAGTCCGGACGCCGGCCCCGGACGATCTCGGTAGCAGTGCGCACTTTGTCGACGTCCGCACCGAAGCCTGACGTCCCGGTGGAGTAGGAGAGCATCGCCACGCGCGGCTCGATGCCGAAAGCTTCCGCGGTTTCGGCGGACGAGATGGCGATGTCGGCCAGCTCTTCGGCGCTGGGATCGGGGTTCACGGCGCAATCGGCGTAGACGACCACCCGGTCGGCCAGGCACATCAAGAAGGCGCCCGACACGACCTTCACGCCGGGACGGGTCTTGATGAACTCCAGACTCGGACGGATCGTATTCGCGGTGGTGTTGATGGCACCGGAGACCATGCCGTCGGCCATCCCGAAGTGGACCATCATCGTGCCGAAGTACGACAGATCCTTGAGCTTTTCGCGAGCTTGCTCGACGGTGACGCCCTTGTGGGCACGCAGCCGGGCGTACTCCTCGGCGAACTTCTCCACGAGCTCCGGATCAGTGGGATCGACGATCGTGACGTCGTCCAGGCCCCAGCCATTCTGGTTGGCGCGGCGCTTGATGGTGAGCGGGTTGCCGAGCAGGATGAGGTCCGCCACGCCGCGGCGGACCAAGATCGAGGCCGACTCCAAGATGCGATCGTCCGCGGATTCCGGCATCACGATGCGCTGCCGGTTCTTCCGGGCGAGTTCCATGAGTTGGTACTCAAACATGAGCGGCGTCCGGATTTCGGAGCGCTTCACGTCCAGCGCTTCGAGCAGCGCGTGACCGTCAACGTTCTCCGAGAAGATGCGGCGCGCGATTTCGACCTTGCGCGGCGAGGAGGTGAAGCCCCCCTCCAACGCGAACAGCTGCAGCGCGGTGTGGTAGGTGCCCTGCGTGGTGGCGCCGATGGGCAGATCGACGTCCAGGCCTTCGATGAGTCGGACGATCACCTCGGGAAGCTCGTAGCCGCCGACCAGGATCATGCCCGTGAGTTGCGGGAAGCTGCCGGAGCGGTGGGCCTGAAGGACGCCCACGATGATGTCCGTCCGGTCGGCGGGCACCACGATGGTCGACTCGCTGACCAGGCGCGCCAACACGTTCGGCAAAGTCATGCCGGCGACCAGGGTGTCTTGGGTTTCGTGGTCGAGCAGTTCTTCGCGTCCGAACACCAACTCGGCCCCCACGGCCCCGAATTGGCGACGCAGCGGCACGGCCGACAAGTACATCTGCGCGGGCAGCGCGGCGGTGAACTCGTTGGGGATCTCGCGAAGGCGAGTGAGGGTTTCGTCCATCAACTCGGGGGCCACCCGGTTGGCGATGACGGCGAACGCTTCGTTGTGCTGCGCCCGGACTTCGGCGAGCGCCGACTCGGCCGCGTTCTTGACCTGCTCGGGGCTCCGGTCTTTGCCGCTCACCACCAACACGATGGGGGCGTTCAGGTTGGTGGCGACCCGGGCGTTGAAGGCCAACTCGGTGGGTGAGGAAACATCGGTGTAATCCGACCCGAGGATCAAGATGGTCTTGAACTTGCCCCTGCAGGGAGCCATGCCGGGCCACCAGGTTGGCGAGCGCTTCGTCGGCGTCGCGGCGGACGTCGTCGTAGGTGACCCCGACCGCTTGGTCGTACTCCTGAACGATGCCGGGCACGCTGAGCAACGTTTCGAGGATTTGGTCCCGTTGGCCGGATTTCACCAGCGGACGAAAGACGCCAACAGAACCCACCTGCGCAACAGCGCGTCCAGGATTCCGAGCGCGATGACGGACTTACCGGTATTACCTTCGGGGGCAGCTACGTAGATGCTCTTGGTCACGGGGACAGGCTAGCGGGAATGGTGCGCCGGTTACGGGGTGAGACGCCCCGCTATCCACGCCATGTCGGCGAGATGCCCCTCCAGGCCGCCCGGCGTTTCCAGAACGACCGGGGCGTTGGCAGTGGTGATGACCTCCACAAAGCCCTGGGGATCGACCTTGCCGGCCCCCAGGTTGGCGTGCCGGTCGGCTCCCGAATCGAAGGCGTCGCGGGAGTCGTTGCCGTGGACGAGGTCGATGCGTCCGGTGATGGCCCGGACGCGATCGGTGAGACCGTCCAGGCGTTCGCCGCCCGCGTGCGCGTGGCAGGTGTCGAGGCAGAACCCGACCTGGTCGGCGTTGGGTGCGGCCGAGATGGTCGTCCAGAGGATGTCGAGGCGTTCGAGATGGCGGGCCATGGCATTGCCGCCGCCCGCGGTGTTTTCGATGAGCAGCGGGACGGCGATGTCGAGCCCTTCGATGCACTTGCGCCAGTTCTCGAAACCGATCATCGGATCTTCGGTCGCCAGGACGTGCCCGCCGTGGACGATCACGCCCGCCGCGCCGAACTCGGCTGCGGCCGTGAGCGTCTTTTGCAGCAGCTGGCGGCTCGGGATCCGGATGCGGTTGTTGGACGACGCCACGTTCATCACGTACGGCGCGTGGACGGACAAGGCGATACCCGCCTCGGCCGCGTCCGCCTTGAGCTTCGCCGCGCCGCCCGAGTAGTCGAGCTTGGGGTCTTCCAACTCTGCGGATCGCCGAGGAAGAACTGGCTGAGGCTGGCCCCCCGCGCCTTCGCCTCCGCGATCGGATCAATGGAATCGACGTGCGCCCCGATGCTGAACATGGAGCACAGACTAGGCGGTTCCGAGGCGGGTGACTCGCCGTGCCTTCCGTCGCGTCGCAGTACCGAAGTACATGGTGGAAGCCCACCGATCCACACACGATCCAGCGGATGTTCTTCGTTTCCTGCCGGAGGTTTCGCAGGGTCTGAAGCATCAGCCGCGCCGCTTCGGGGGACTCGTTGTCTGCGATGTTGCGAATCGCCAGGGGCACCTCGTCCATGCACACCAGCAGCGGCTTGTTGGCGCAATGCTGCATGACCAACTCCTACGTGAAGATTCACGTATAAATGCACGTCAGATTTCCCGTATGTCTAGCTGCCCTTGGGTCGAAGCCTCGCGATGGAAGCGACTGGGCCAAGCCCATGGAGCGTCCCGCGCGACTCTGGGACAAGGTTCGCTGGCGCCAGTTCTGTATAGCGATGGTCTACAAAGCCGCCTCAGGGTGGCCTATTCTCGACTATGTCGGCACCGCCACATTTTGAGGGGGGGCGAATGTCCGCCACCGCTCTCGATCATCGCCCGCCGGGAATCCCGCTCGGGCCCCTGGTGGGGTCGCCGTTAACGTCCTCTACCTTGTCGCCTGGATCGTCGCGCGTCCGGCCACGGGCTTCACCCCGTCGTACATCAGTCAGATCGTGGGCGTCCAGGCGATCGTCTTCTTCGTGTGGTCGTTGCTCGTGAACACCGTCCTGCCGGGGCTCGAGTGGCTCTACGGCGGCCTCGACCAGCAAGTGAAGTGGCACCGCTATGCGGCGATCGCGGGCTTCGTGGCCATCGTCGTGCATCGGGTCGTCGCCCCGGTGGAGGCGCCCGCCTCGCAGCTCAGCCAAAACCTCGGAGGGCTTGCCGGTATCGGGCTCGTCATCTTGATTCTGTGGGCTCTCATGCCTCCGTCCTCGCGCGCGGCGAAGTGGCGCGGCCCCCTCGGCTGGCTGGCGCGGCAGCCGTTCAACAAGTGGCAGCTCGTCCACCGCTTCATCGGGGTCTTCCTGATCGTCGCGATGGTGCACGGCTTCCTGGAGGGGACGTCGCTGGTGGCACCCCTGCTGTGGTGGCTGTACATGGGAATCAGCACCCTCGGGGTCCTGCTGTACCTGTATCGCGAGTTCGTGATGCTTAAGGTCGTCCCCGCAGTGAGTACGACGTGGTGGACGTCCGACGTCCAGACAAGCGCACGTTGGTGATGTCCCTCAAGCCGGTGAAGGGGCGAGTCAACGCCATCGCCGGGCAGTTCGCGTTCATCCACTTCGACACCGACGGCTGGGGCTCCACCCTTCACGATCGCCAGCGCTCGGACGCGCCGTTGCTTGAGTTCGGCATCCGGGTCTCCGGGGACGACACGCAACGGCTTTACGACGATCTCGCGCCTGGCGCGCGGGCCATCGTGAGCAGACCTCACGGCAGTTTCAACTACGCGGCGGGCGCGCCGCGACAGGCGTGGGTCTCGGGGAATCGGAATCACGCCCTTCGTGAGCTGGCTCAGGTCGTTGGACGATCAATCTGACCGCGTGGTGGACCTGCACGTCGCGGCCAGGAATGAAGCCGAAAGCCCCTACGCGGCGGACCTTCGAGCTCTGGTCGCTCAACATCCCAGTGTGACCCTGATCACCTACTACAGCGATGACGGCGAGGCGTTGACCGCCGAGTTGGTGGCCCGCCGGCTCGGGGAGGCCCGCCGGGAGGCGTCGATCTACATGTGCGGGCCGCGTCCGATGATGAAGGCGTTCGAGAGTGGGTTGAGCGACCTAGGGTGCCGCGTGGCCACATCACCTGGGAAGACTTCAACGTCCGTTGAGCCGCACAGCGAGGGGGATGTCAGTACATCCTGCGGGTGGCCCAGCGGTTCCGAGATTTCGCGTGCAGGGCCGGGTAGGTGCCGAAGGCTGTCTCGAAGCGGATGGTCCGCGGTGGGGCAACGACGTCGAGCAGCGTGCCGTCCCCATCGGCCTCGACCTTTTCGTCGAAGTCGGGGGAGGAGAACATCTCAAGCGACGGGCGTCCGCGGAGGATCGCGTTCAGTTCCCCGTCCGAAAAGCTATCGGCGGGCAACCAGAGGTACTGCAGCGCGACGAGGCGATTGGTGGTGGCGAGGCCGGTGAGGGCGGCGTGATGGAAGCCGGCGCAGAGGTTCAAGCCCACAATACGGACGAGCCACGGGACGGCGAAGAAAGCCTCACAGGTGCCCGCGTAGGCCAGCCCAGTGATGTTGAGGTGGCGCACGGGTGTGCTCGCGAACAGCTCCCTCGTGGTGGTCGACAAACCACCCGGCGTCCACGAGGACGTGTTCGGGGAACCCGCGATAGAAATCCACGACAGAGACGTCCGCGGGCAAAGACGCCGACCAGCGGTCCCGGTTGTCGCCGGTCTCGGTATCTGCGTGGCGCGGATGATGTCGGGGGTCGACTTGCCGGCGGCGAGGTCATCGTCCGCGTGGAGTTGCAGGGTGATGAACTTTCCGTACTTCACCGCCGATGAGGCTCGCGTATGCCAGCCGGAGAGGCCAGTTGTCGGGGTAGTCGATGCTCGCCCGGCGATAGTCGGCACTCTCACCATTCACTCACTGTAGGGCCGCCTCGGGTCGACGAAGAGTGGTGATCTTCCTCCTGGCCTCGGGGAGCACCTCAACCGAGAAACGTCAGCGCTCCACAGTCCAGGCCGTAGTCAGCACGACGACGGCCCGCTCGACGTCGGCGGACGGCACCAGCAGATGATCGTGGTGATAGCCGGCGAGCATGTTGCAGGGGATACCCGCTTCGGCGAGGACGGATGACATCGCGGCGGTGATCCCCAAGGCGCTCAGCGACGTCTGACGCTCAACGTGATCCATCCGAACGTGTCCTCGGTGCCGGGCGCGCCCGCTCCTCGGGGACGCGGACCACCAGCGTCACGCCTTCGTCCTCGAGGATCCGAGCCTCGGCGGGACGTCCGTCGTCTTCAGGCAGGGTCAGATAGGCGAAGCGTCCGGGCCGCACGGCCCATTCGGCCTCCGCGAGCATCGTTCGTAACGCGGGATCGGGCTGAATCATGAGTCCTCCTGGTCGTCAACTGTGGCACGTCTTGAAGGTGGCCTCGTCGAGGACGAGTGGACACCCAGCAACGGCGCATGATTGCGGCCCCGGCTGCGGCAGACCCCGGCGGCGAGGGTGCCTCAGGCCCTTTCTCAAGGTGGCTACGGCACAGTAAGTTTCTCGGATGGGCGGGGGAAGGACGACACATGGACCAGCTGAATCTCGCGGTGCGTTTCGCGGATACCGTGGCGCGCCATGGCCGCCTCACCGCCACCCGCATCGACTCCCCGAACGGATGGGTGACGCGTACCTACGCCGAGCTCGGCGCGGACGTTCGTCGCCTTGCCGCCCGGCTCACGTCGTGGGGTGTGCAGCCCGGCGATCGGGTGCTGTTGTTCGCCCTGAACCGGCCCGAATGGTCGCTCATCGACTTCGCCTGCCTCACCGTCCGTGCGGTGTCGGTGCCGATCTACACCTCCAGCACCCCGATCAGGTGCAGTTCATGGCCGCCGATGCGGGCGTGATTCTGGCGTTCTGCGAGGGGCAGCGGGAGGTCGACATCGTGACCGCCCTGCCGGACGTTCCCGCGCTCACCCGGATCATCGCCATCGATCCGGTCACCTCGGACGATCCCCGCGTCACCCAATTGTCGGACGCCCTCGCCGCCGGCGCCCCCATGGCCCCCGTGGACGAACGCCTCGCGCAAGCGTCCGGCGACGATCTCGCGTCCATCATTTACACCTCTGGCACCACGGGCGTCCCTTAAGGGCGTCATGCCACCAACCGGGGGGGGTTCGTCTCCCAGATCGACGTCCTCGCCGACTACTTCGACGTCACCACCGACGATCACTCGCTGTGCTTCCTGCCGCTCAGTCACGCCTTCGAGCGGGCCTGGACGTTCTTCGTCCTCACCAAGGGCTGCATGAACACCTACTGGCCGGACGCGAAGACGGTGGCGGCCGGCATGGTGAGGGCCCAGACCACGATGATGACGTCGGTGCCGCGGCTCTTCGAGAAGGTGTTCACGACCGTCCATCAGCGCGTGGCCGACTCCGCCACCCAAGAAGAAGGTCCCCGAGTGGGCCCTGCGGGTCGGCGCCCGCAACCAGCACGCCTTACCGGGTAAGGGTGGGGCGCCCTCCGCCTACTGGCGCGCCCAACTGGCCCTCGCCGACAAGCTGGTGTTGCATTCCGTGCGGGACGCGATGGGCGGCCCCAAGAAGGTGATGGCGTGCGGCGGCGCGCCCCTGCGCAAGGAGATCGAGGAGTTCTTCTCGGCGTGCGGCATGCTGCTCGAGCAGGGCTATGGCATGACCGAGGCGTCGCCGCTGATCTCGTTCAACGCCCCCGAGGGGTTCAAGTTCGGGACGGCTGACGGGTGCTGCCGGGCGGCGAGACTGGATCGCCGACGAGGGCGAGATCTGTTACCGCGGCCCCAACGTGATGGTCGGCTACTGGAACAACCCCGAGGCCACGGCGGCGACGATCCGCGAGGGGTGGCTGCACACCGGAGATGTCGGCTACGTCGACACCGACGGCTACGTCGTCATCACCGATCGGATCAAAGACCTCATCGTCACCTCCAACGGCAAGAACATCGCGCCGGCCCCGATCGAGGGCATGATCTTGGCCGATCCGCTCTTCGAGCAGGCCGTGGTGCTGGGCGACAACCGTCCGTTCGTGACCCTGCTCGTCTCGCCGTCGCTGCCGAACTTGGAGTCCCTCGGACGGCAACTTTCCCTGACCTGGGACAACCGCGAGGACCTCTTCAAGAACCCCGCAATCCTTGCGGAGATCACCCGTCGGGTGCAGACCATGACCGCCAAGCTGCCGCACCACGAACAGATCAAGGACCTTCGCGTCATGATCGAGGAGTTCACCCAAGAGAACGGCTTGCTCACCCCGACGCTGAAGGTGAAGCGCCGCGAGGTGGAGAAGCGGTTCGCGCAGGTCATCGATGACATGTACGCCAAGCTCGCCGAGGTCCGCAAGGGCGGCAGCGAGTAGGGGCGGGCGTCCGCCTGGGGTACAGATCATGTTGAAATCCCGCCGTCGTTCCTCGTCAGGGCCCGAAGGCGGGATTTCAGCATGAGTTGAGGGCTATGCGGGCCCCTTCCGATCGAAGGCGCACGTCAGGCGGATGTCAGGGCGGCGGTCGATAGTGGGACAAACGACGCGAAAAAGGAGGCGTCATGGCCCACGTCTACCCCGCGTTGGGCCTCGCTGAAGGTCGTCCGAGATGACGCGCCAGCGAGGGGCCGATGCCTGCCATGACCCGCCTCCAAGGTGGTGGACCGATGCCGAGGTGCGCGCTGCGCTCGGCCGCCGTGCCACGTTGGACGCGGTCGACACCACCCCCCAGCCCGATGGCACCCTGTGGCAGGCGCATTACAGCGTTGGCCGGGGCGGGGAGCTGATCGGAAGCGTCTGACGCGATCGGGCGGGGCGCCGCACGCGCTTCTCGGTGCGCGGGCCTCCCAGCCCGGAGGGGTGAGGGGTTCCCTCCTCCCTCATCGAGGGGAACCCGGTCTACTCAGCTACCGGCTTGAGTTGTGGGCCGCAGGCGACGTGCGGGTGGTCGAGTGGCGCCTTCCCAGGTCCGAGGCGCTGCCTCTGCCGGGGGCAACCTCACTCCGGAGCCCCTCCCCACGCCGGACGAGGTGGCCGCAGCTTTGTTGCGGCTCTATCGCTGCTTGTGGGCCAGGAGTGTGCGGGACTGTCAGGTCCCGGCTGTGGCGCATCCGGACGGGCGATCTGCGGCGCTCAAAACCTGGCGTGGGATGTCTAGGCCGCTCGTCGCCGCCGGCATGTCGAGCGACTGCCGGACGATCACGACCGCCTCCTCAAAGGTGGGCAACGGGCGTGGCGCGCGTCCGATGAGGCGACGCATCCGCGAACGATCGCCCCCTGTAGTGGGGGTGCCGGTCGTGGCGTGGGCGAGCGTCCAGGCCGACGCTGCCAGCCGGTCGCGCACTGCCGTCGGAGAGGCTCGCCAACCCCGCCACCGCCAGTGCGGCACCGGAGGGATCGAGCAGGATCAGAGACGCGCGGCGATCCGGAGTTGGGGATGGGCCGCAGAAAGCCGTCCTTCCTTCACGAGCATGAAGGCAAGGTCGCGGCGCCCCACGGCCGCAGTGCGCAGATTGCCGTTGCGTTCAGTGGCGCGGATGGCCGTCACCAGAGCGGCCACCGCGTCGGGGCGTCCGGTCGCCACGGCGCGTTTCGCGAGTTCACCGGCGATCAGGGCCTGACGGGCGGCGACGCGTCGACCGCTAAGTCGGACGCCTCGGCCAAAATCGCGTCGATCCGGTCATCGTGGGCGAACCTGGCCAGCAGGGAGGCCCATTAGAGCCCCGTGGCACCGCCGTCGATGTCGCCCAAGAGCCGCAGCCCGCGCGCACTCGCCAACGAGGTTTCGATCCCGCGCCGGGGCGCAGCCGAGCGGCTCCAGGCCAGCGCCTCGGCCTGGTCGAGGTAGAGGCCGAACCAGGGCGAATCGGCGGCGGCACAGTACCGTCGTGCGACCGCCACGTCGGCGCGGAACCCGGCCAAGTCGCGGCGCTGAACCGCGCCACGGCCCGCTGCCCGTGGGGCGAAGGCGTAGAGGACGCCCTCGTCGACCCCAAGGGATTGCAGGATGGCAATGCTCGTTGAGATGCGGCAGCGCTTGGGCGACGCCGGGCCAGCCCGCCGCCGAGACTCAGATGGACCAATCCGAGCGCCCGCTGCTGCGGCTCAAGTCCCGGGGCCTCCAGGCCGCGTCGGAGCCAACCTCGCGCGAGCGTCGTTCGTCCGGTCGAATACCAGACGTCGTGAAGGCGGCACGTCAGCTCCACCATCCGTCCCGGATCGCGCTCCGACCACCACTGGAGCAGGGTTTCGAGCGTCACTAGCCCGGCGCGAGCTCGACCGTTTCCCGAAGCGGCGGGATCGAAATGCGACGCACGTGTGAGGCTGCGTGCCCACCGGTCCACGACGGCAAACGTGCGGGTCTCATCGTCGGCGTTGGGGCGATGCCCGCCGTGGGTGATCGGGGAGCATGCGATGGCGGACCGTCGGCGCCGCTGCCGCTCCGGCCGCCATCAGACGACGAGGGACGCCACGAGTTCGCGCAGCAGCCGTGGCTGGCGGGCGGAAGTGCGCGCCAAGCCAGCCGCCAACTGCTCGCTCAGACTGGGCGGCGCCCCCATCGGCAGGTACGACAACGACTCTGAACAAGGCCGCCGCGTCGTCGGGCAGGCGTCGACGGCCGCGCGGACGATCTCGGTCCAGCCTCGGCGCTGCCGCGTCCCCGCCGTGGCGGACGGATTGGCTGCCAGCAGTTCAATGGCCAATGGCACGCCCGCGGATTGACGGGCCACCTGGCGGATCTCGGCCCGAGAAGCTCCCGGCTCCACCGCGCGGCGGCCAACAACTCCGCGGGCTGCCGCCCCATCGCTCCCCGTGGCGAGGGGAGCTACGGCCAAGACTCGTTCGCCGCTGACGCCGATCGCCTCAGGGGCGGTGATCACCAACGCTAACTCTCGGGGCGGACGACAACAGCGCTGCAGCGATCGCCGCCACCTCATTGAGCCGATCGTCGGCGTTGTCGAGGATCACCAGCCCGCCCGGGCAGGCCGGTGGAGGCTGCCACCACCGCAGCCGAGGGCCAGCGGCGGCGCCGAGTCGTGCGGGCCAGCCCCACCTGGTCGTTGCGGCGCAGCGCGATCTCGCCCACGGGCGTCCCCTGGAAGATCCACCCACTGGCAAAGCTCCGCGCGCCCGGAACGCTGCACCCATTCGCTGGCGAGCCGCGACTTGCCGACGCCCCCAGCCCGGCGAGGGTGACCAGACGGCCCGAGGCGGCCAGGTGGTCGAGCCGGTCGAGTTCGGCTTCGCGCCCGACGAAGGACGTTCCGCGTGCGGCACGCCAAAACCGGACGAGCGCGGCGGAGGCAGGGAGCAACCGTGAGAGCCGGATCTTGTCGGAGCACCGCCGCCTGTGCATCAGCCGCAGTTCGGGGCTTGGTTCCACACCGAACTCAGTCGTCCAACAGGTAGCCGGGCCTCTTCGTAGACGTCCAGCGCCTGAACTTGGCGCTCAAAGCGGGCGAGCGTCTGTGACGCCAGCGCCCACCGCACGGTGCGCAGCGGGTCGGCGCGGGCCAGTTCGACGATGCGATCTGCGTCCGTGGGGTCCTGAACCGGGCGGCCAACTCGGCCCAGGCGTCCTCGGCGCCCTGACGCCGTTGCTCAAATCGTTTGACGAGCCCGGCCCAGGCGGGGAAGTCGTCGTGAACGGGTCGGACGGGGACGCTCAGGTTGTCGGGCTGGGGCCGCCATCGCCGCGGCGGGATTTGCTACGGCGGCTGCCGCGGCGTTGGTGACGGCGGCCTCAAAGGCCGCGTGAGGTCCAGCCAATCGGGATGCAGCAGATAGCCGTCTGCGCGCGACGCCAGGCCACTGCGGGCCGTGCTACCCGGGAGGGGTCCAGGAGCGTCAGGAGACGGGAGACGTGAGCCTGACAGCGTTAGCTCCGCCATCGGCGAG
>JADJVZ010000012.1 GCA_016716635.1 Micropruina sp. | reverse complement strand
CACCGCTCTCGATCATCGCCCGCCGGAAGTCCCGCTCGGGCCGAGGTAAGGGGTCACCGTTGGCAATCCTCTGCCTTGTCGCCTGGATTGATCGCGCGTCCGGCCACGAGGGCCTGCCCCGTCGTACATCAGTCAGATCGTGGGCGTCCAGGCGATCGTCTTCTTCGATAGGTCGTTGCTCGCCAGACACCCGTCCTGCCGGGGCTCTGGTGGCTCTCAGGCGGCCTCGACCGGCGAATGAAATCGGCACCGCTATGCCGGCGATCGCGGGCTTCGTGGCCCATCGTCGTGCATCGGGTGTCACTTCGGTGAAACGCCGCCGCCTCACAGCTCAGCCAAAACCTCGGAGGACTCGCCGGTATCCGGGCTCGTCATCTCTGCGATTCTGAAACGCCAGCTGCCTCCGTCCTCGCGCGCAGCGAAAGTAGCGCGGCCCCTCGGCAGGCTGGCGCGGCAGCCGTTCCGGCAAGTGGCAGCTCGTCCACTGCCGCTTCATCAGAATCTTCCTGATCGTCGGGTAGTGCCACGCTTCCTGGAGGACGTCGCTGGTAGCACCCTGCTGTGGTGGCGCAACACGCCGGGAATCAGCACCTCAAGGGTCACTGCTGTACCTGTATCGCGAGTTCGTGATGCTGAGGGTCGTCCCCGCAGTGCGTACGAAACGTGGTGGACGTCCGACGTCCCGATTCACCCGCACGTTGGTGATGTCCCTCCGAAAGCCGGTGAAGGCGAGATCCGCGCCATCGCCAGGCAGTTCAACGTTCATCCACTTCGGCACCGACGGCGCTGGGGCTCCACCCGCCACGATCGCCAGCGCTCCGGACACCGCCGTTGCTTGAGTTCGGCATCCGGGTCTCCGGGGACGACACGCAACGGCTTTACGACGATCCTTTCGCAGCCTGGCGCGCGGGCCATCGTGAGCAGACCTCACGGCAGTTTCAACTACGCGGCGGGCGCGCCGCGACAGGCGTGGGTCTCGGGGGAATCGGAATCACGCCCTTCGTGAGCTGGCGCAGGTCGTTGGACGATCGATCACGACCGCGTGGTGGACCTACCGTCGCGGCCAGGAATGAAGCCGAAAGCCCCTACGCGGCGGACCTTCGGAGCTCTGGTCGCTCAACATCCCAGTGTGACCCTGATCACCTACAAGCGATGACGGCGAGGCGTTTACCGCCGAGTTGGTGTCCCGTCGGCTCGGGGAGGCGCCGCCGGGGAGGGCGTCGATCTGCATGTGCGGGCCGCGTCCGATGATGAAGGCGTTCTGAGAGTGGGTTGATGAACTAGGGGGTGCCGCGTGGCCACATCACCTCGGAAGACTTCAACGTCCGTTGAGCCGCACAGCGAGGGGGATGTCAGTACATCCTGCGGGTGGCCCAGCGGTTCCGGGAGATTTCGCGTGCGGGCCGGGTCAGGTGCCGAAGGCTCTGTCTCGAAGCGGATGGTCCGCGTTGGGGCAACGACGTCGAGCAGCGTGCCGTCCCCATCGGCCTCGACCTTTTCGTCGAAGTCGGGGAGGAGAACATCTCAAGCGACGGGCGTCCGCGAGGATCGCGTTCAGTTCCCCCGTCCGAAAAGCTATCGGCGGGCAACCGAGAGGGCACTGCAGCGCGACGGGGCGATTGGTGGTGGCGGGGCCGGTGAGGGCGGCGTGATGGAAGCCGAGCGCCAGGCTCAAGCCCACAATCCGGCCGATTCACGGGACGGCGAAGACGCCTCTAGGTGGCCGCGTCGGCCAGCCCTGACGTCGAGGTGGCGCACGGGTGTGCTCGCGAACAGCTCCTCGTGGTGGTCGACAAACCACCCGGCGTCCACGAGGACGTGTTCGGGGAACCCGCGATAGAAATCCACGACAGAGACGTCCGCGGGCGAACGCCGACCAGCGGTCCCGGTTGTCGCCGGTCTCGAGTATCTGCGTGGCGCGGATGATGTCGGGGGTCGACTTGCCGGCGGCGAGTCATCGTCCGCGGGAGTTACAGGGTGATGAACTTTCCGTACTCACCGCCGATGAGGGCTCGCGTATGCCAGCCGGAGAGGCCGGTTGTCGGGGTAGTCGATGCTCGCCCGGCGATAGTCGGCACTCTCACTCCATTCACTCACTGTGGGCCGCCTCCGGGTCGACGAAGAGTGGTGATCTTCCTCCTGGCCTCGGGGAGCACCTCAACCGAGAAACGTCAGCGCTCCACAGTCCAGGCCGTAGTCAGCACGACGACGGCCCGCTCGACGTCGGCGGACGGCACCAGCGAGATGATCGTGGTGATAGCCGGCGAGCATGTTGCAGGGGATACCCGCTTCGGCGAGGACGGATGACATCGCGGCGGTGATCCCCAAGGCGCTCAGCGACGTCTGGACGCTCAACGTGATCCATCCGAACGTGTCCTCGGTGCCGGGCGCGCCTGCTCCTCGGGGGACGCGGACCACCAGCGTCACGCCTTCGTCCTCGAGGATCCGAGCCTCGGCGGGACGTCCGTCGTCTTCAGGCAGGGTCAGATAGGCGAAGCGTCCGGGCCGCACGGCCCATTCGGCCTCCGCGAGCATCGTTCGTAACGCGGGATCGGGCTGAATCATGAGTCCTCCTGGTCGTCAACTGTGGCACGTCTTGAAGGTGACCTCGTCGAGGACGGGGGGACACCCAGCAGCGGGGCATGATTGCCGCCCCGGCTGCGGCAGACCCCGGGCGGCGAGGTGCCTCAAGCCCTTTCTCAAGGTGGCTACGGCACGGTAAGTTTCTCGGATGGGCCGGGGAAGGACGACACATGGACCAGCTGAATCTCGCGGTGCGTTTCGCGGATACCGTGGCGCGCCATGGCCGCCTCACCGCCACCCGCATCGACTCCCCGAACGGATGGGTGACGCGTACCTACGCCGAGGCTCGGCGCGGACGTTCGTCGCCTTGCCGCCCGGCTCACGTCGTGGGTGTGCAGCCCGGCGATCGGGTGCTGTTGTTCGCCCTGAACCGGCCCGAATGGTCGCTCATCGACTTCGCCTGCCTCACCGTCCGTGCGGTGTCGGTGCCGATCTACACCTCCAGCACCCCCGATCAGGTGCAGTTCCGTGGCCGCCGATGCGGGCGTGATTCTGGCGTTCTGCGAGGGGCGGCGGGAGGTCGACATCGTGACCGCCCTGCCGGACGTTCCCGCGCTCACCCGGATCATCGCCATCGATCCGGTCACCTCGGACGATCCCCGCGTCACCCAATTGTCGGACGCCCTCGCCGCCGGCGCCCCATGGCCCCGTGGACGAACGCCTCGCGCAAGCGTCCGGCGACGATCTCGCGTCCATCATTTACACCTCTGGCACCACGGGCGTCCCCAAAGGGCGTCATGCTCACCAACCGGGGTTCGTCTCCCCAGATCGACGTCCTCGCCGACTACTTCGACGTCACCACCGACGATCACTCGCTGTGCTTCCTGCCGCTCAGCCACGCGTTCGAGCGGGCCTGGACGTTCTTCGTCCTCACCAAGGGCTGCATGAACACCTACTGGCCGGACGCGAAGACGGTGGCGGCCGGCATGGTGAGGGCCCAGACCACGATGATGACGTCGGTGCCGCGGCTCTTCGAGAAGGTGTTCACGACCGTCCATCAGCGCGTGGCCGACTCGCCACCTAAGAAGAAGGTCCTCGAGTGGGCCCTGCGGGTCGGCGCCCGCAACCAGCACGCCTACCGCAAGGGTGGGGCGCCCTCCGCCTACTGGCGCGCCCAACTGGCCCTCGCCGACAAGCTGGTGCTGCATTCCGTGCGGGACGCGATGGGCGGCCCCAAGAAGGTGATGGCGTGCGGCGGCGCGCCCCTGCGCAAGGAGATCGAGGAGTTCTTCTCCGCGTGCGGCATGCTGCTCGAGCAGGGCTATGGCATGACCGAGGCGTCGCCGCTGATCTCGTTCAACGCCCCCGAGGGGTTCAAGTTCGGGACGGCCGGACGGGTGCTGCCGGGCGGCGAGATCAAGATCGCCGACGAGGGCGAGATCTGTTACCGCGGCCCCAACGTGATGGTCGGCTACTGGAACAACCCCGAGGCCACGGCGGCGACGATCCGCGAGGGGTGGCTGCACACCGGAGATGTCGGCTACGTCGACACCGACGGCTACGTCGTCATCACCGATCGGATCAAAGACCTCATCGTCACCTCCAACGGCAAGAACATCGCGCCGGCCCCGATCGAGGGCATGATCTTGGCCGATCCGCTCTTCGAGCAGGCCGTGGTGCTGGGCGACAACCGTCCGTTCGTGACCCTGCTCGTCTCGCCGTCGCTGCCGAACTTGGAGTCCCTCGGACGGCAACTTTCCCTGACCTGGGACAACCGCGAGGACCTCTTCAAGAACCCCGCAATCCTTGCGGAGATCACCCGTCGGGTGCAGACCATGACCGCCAAGCTGCCGCACCACGAACAGATCAAGGACCTTCGCGTCATGATCGAGGAGTTCACCCAAGAGAACGGCTTGCTCACCCCGACGCTGAAGGTGAAGCGCCGCGAGGTGGAGAAGCGGTTCGCGCAGGTCATCGATGACATGTACGCCAAGCTCGCCGAGGTCCGCAAGGGCGGCAGCGAGTAGGGCGGGCGTCCGCCTGGGGCACCAGATCATGCTGAAATCCCGCCGTCGTTCCTCGTCAGGGCCCGAAGGCGGGATTTCAGCATGAGTTGAGGGCCATGCGGGCCCCTTCCGATCGAAGGCGCACGTCAGGCGGATGTCAGGGCGGCGGTCGATAGTGGGACAAACGACGCGAAAAGGAGGCGTCATGGCCCACGTCTACCCCGCGTTGGGCCTCGCTGAAGGTCGTCCGAGATGACGCGCCAGCGAGGGGCCGATGCCTGCCATGACCCGCCTCCAAGGTGGTGGACCGATGCCGAGGTGCGCGCTGCGCTCGGCCGCCGTGCCACGTTGGACGCGGTCGACACCACCCCCCAGCCCGATGGCACCCTGTGGCAGGCGCATTACAGCGTTGGCCGGGGCGGGGAGCTGATCGGAAGCGTCCGACGCGATCGGGCGGGGGCGCCGCACGCGCTTCTCGGTGCGCGGGCCCTCCCCAGCCCGGAGGGTGTGAGGGGTTCCCTCCTCCTCATCGAGGGGGAACCCGGTCTACTCAGCTACCGGCTTGAGTTGTGGGCCGCAGGCGACGTGCGGGTGGTCGAGTGGCGCCTTCCCAGGTCCGAGGCGCCGCCTCCTGCCGGGGGGCAACCTCACCCCCGAGCCCCTCCCCACGCCGGACGAGGTGGCCGCAGCTTTGTTGCGGCTCTATCGCTGCTTGTGGGGCTAGGAGTGTGCGGGACTGTCAGGTCCCGGCTGTGGCGCATCCGGACGGGCGATCTGCGGCGCCTAAACCTGGCGTGGGATGTCTAGGCCGCCTGGGTCGCCGCCGGCATGTCGAGCGACTGCCGGACGATCACGACCGCCTCCTCAAAGGTGGGCAACGGGCGTGGCGCGCGTCCGATGAGGCGACGCATCCGCGAACGATCGCCCCCTGTAGTGGGGGTGCCGGTCGTGGCGTGGGCGAGCGTCCAGGCCGACGCTGCCAGCCGGTCGCGCACCGGGCCGTCGGAGAGGCTCGCCAACCCCGCCACCGCCAGTGCGGCACCGGAGGGATCGAGCAGGATCAGACGACGCGCGGCGATCCGGAGTTGGTGATGGGCCGCAGAAAGCCGTCCTTCCTTCACGAGCATGAAGGCAAGGTCGCGGCGCCCCACGGCCGCAGTGCGCAGATTGCCGTTGCGTTCAGTGGCGCGGATGGCCGTCACCAGAGCGGCCACCGCGTCGGGGCGTCCGGTCGCCACGGCGCGTTTCGCGAGTTCACCGGCGATCAGGGCCTGGACGGGCGGCGACGCGTCGGAGGCAAGATCCGCCGCCTCGGCCAAAATCGCGTCGATCCGGTCATCGTGGGCGAACCCGGCCAGCAGGGAGGCCCAATAGAGCCCCGTGGCGCCGCCGTCGATGTCGCCCAGGAGCCGCAGCCCGCGCGCACTCGCCAATGAGGCTTCGATCCCTTGCTTGGGGCGCAGCCGAGCAGCGCAGGCCAGCGCCTCGGCCTGGTCGAGGTAAAGGCCGAACCAGGGCGAGTCAGCGTCGGCACAGCACCGTCGTGCGACCGCGACGTCTGCGCGGAACCCGGCCATGTCGCGGCGCCACCCGCGCGCCACCGCCCGCTGCCCGTGAGCCAAGGCGTAGAGAACGCCCTCGCCCACCCCAATGGATTGCAGGATGGCAATGCTCTCGTTCAGGTGCGGGAGCGCTTGGGCGACGCCGGCCAGCCCGCCGCCGAGACTCAGATGGACCAGTCCGAGCGCCCGTTGCTGCGGCTCAAGCCCGGGGTCCTCCAGGCCGCGTCGGAGCCAACCTCGCGCCAGCGTTGTTCGTCCGGTCGAATACCAGACGTCGTGAAGGCGGCACGTCAGCTCCACCATTCGTCCAGGATCCCGCTCCGACCACCACTGGAGCACGGTTTCGAGCGTCACGAGTTCCGGCGCAAGCTCGACCGTTTCCCGCAGCGGCGGATCGAAATGCGACGCACGCGTGAGGCTGTGTGCCCACTGGTCCACGACGGTAAACGTGCGGGTCTCATCGTCGGCGTTGGGGCGGTGCCCGCCGTGGGTGATCGGGGGGAGCATGCGATGGCGGACCGTCGGCGCGCCGGTGCCGCTCCGGGCCGCCACCGTGACGACGAGTGACGCCGCCACGAGTTCGCGCAGTAGCCGTGGTTGGCGTGCGGAGGTGCGCGCCAAGCCCGCCGCCAACTGCTCGCTCAGACTGGGCGGCGCCCCCACCGGCAAATACGACAACGACTCGAACAAGGCCGCTGTGTCGTCGGGCAGGGCGTCGACGGCCGCGCGGACGATCTCGTCCAGCCCCGGCGGTGCCGCGCCACCCGCCGTGGCGGACGGATTGGCAGCCAGCAGTTCGATCGCCAAGGGCACACCTGCCGATTGACGGGCCACCTGGCGGATCTCCGCCCGCGTTGCTCCCGGCTCCAATCGCGCGGCGGCCAGCAACTCCGCGGGGCTGCCGTGCTCATCTGCCCCCATGGTGAGGGGGGCCAGTGCCAAGACACGTTCGCCGCTGACGCCGATCGGCTCCGGGGCGGTGATCACCAACGCCAACTCGGGGGCGGACGACAACAGCGCCGCAGCGATCGCCGCCACCTCATTGAGCCGATCGTCGGCGTTGTCGAGGATCACCA
Organism: Micropruina sp.; assembly: GCA_016716635.1. Classification (GTDB taxonomy): domain Bacteria; phylum Actinomycetota; class Actinomycetes; order Propionibacteriales; family Propionibacteriaceae; genus JADJVZ01. The sequence continues at coordinate 486,001 of JADJVZ010000012.1, read as the reverse complement.
GTCCGGGCAGGCCGGTGGAGGCCGCCAATACCGTGTCGAGGGCCGCGGCGGGGCCGAGTTCGTGCGGGGCCAGCCCCAGTTCGGTCGCCAGCCGCAGCGAGACCTCGCCTGCGGGCGTCCCCCGAAGATCCACCCATTGGCAAAGCGCCGCCCGTCCGGAACGTTGCACCCATTCACTGGCGAGCCGCGATTTGCCGACGCCGCCTAGCCCGGCGAGGGTGACCAGCCGGCCCGAGGCGGCGAGGTGGTCGAGCCGGTCGAGTTCGGCTTCGCGCCCGACGAAGGACGTCCCCGCGTGCGGCACGCCAAAACCGGACGAGCGCGGCGGAGGCAGGGGAGTATCGGTGAGGGCCGGATCTTGGCGGAGCACGGCCGCCTGCATCAGCCGCAATTCGGGGCTCGGTTCTACACCGAACTCGTCGTCCAACAGGCGCCGGGCCTCTTCGTAGACGTCCAGTGCCTGAACTTGGCGTCCAAAGCGGGCGAGCGTCCGCATCGCCAGCGCCCATCGCACCTCGCGAAGCGGGTCGGCCCGGGCGAGTTCGACGATGCGATCAGCGTCCGCGGGGGTCCCGAATCGGGCGGCCAACTCGGCCCAGGCGTCCTCGGCGCCCCGACGCCGTTGCTCAAATCGCCGAACGAGCCCGGCCCAGGCGGGGAAGTCGTCGTGGACGGGGTCGGACGGGGACGCCAAGGCGTCGGCCAAGGCCGCCATCGCCGCGGCCGGATTCGCCACGGCGGTGGCCGCGGCGCTGGTGACGGCGGCCTCAAAGGCCGCGAGGTCCAGCCAGTCGGGATGCAGCAAGTACCCGTCGGCGCGCGACGCCAGCCATTGCGGGCCGCGCTGGCCGGAGGGGTCCAGAAGCTTGCGGAGACGGGAGACGTGGGCCTGGACAGCGTTTGCTCCGCCATCGGCGAGGGCGTCGTTACCCCACAGCGCTTCAGAAAGAGCGTCCACGCTGACCGAACGTTCCTCCGCGGCCAACAAGGCCAGCAGCAGTCGGCGCCGTAGCCCCCCTCGGACGTCCACCTCGACCCCGTCCACGGCGACCGTGAGTCCCCCCAGGACACGCACGACAAGACCCTCCGCGCCAGGCTGCTGCAGCCCGACCTTCGCCCCCTCGGTCACAGCGTCAGTAGAGCAGACCAAGCGATGTCAGCCAAGTGTCAGCGATACCGCGCAGGCTGATCCGCATCTGAGAAAGGACACCCACATGACACCTCGAATCACCCTCGGGACTCTCGCCGCATCCGTGGTTGCCGGATTGGCGTTGCTCGCCGGGTGTACGGCGGCGGCCCCGGCTACGTCGGGAGGGCAAGCCTCTGGGACGCTGTCCCCCGCAGCGGCAACATCGTCGTCCGCGCCTACCCCGACAGCGCCGGCGTTGCGTGCCAACGGCAAGCCAGCATGCGATTGGCTGACGGTCGAGCAGGTCACCGCAGCCCTGGGCGCCAACGCACCGGCGGTCACCCCCGGGTACATAGTCGACGACGAACTGAACGAGGGAATGAAGATCCACCTTTGCAACCTCTTCGAAAAGCCCTTCAACCGGGTAGCCCCCACCATCTGGACGTTCCCGTCAGCGGCAGCGGCCCAGTCATACCTGGACGACATGGAGCACTACGGGTGCGTGGCCGTGGAAGGCCTTGGTGGGAGGGCCGAGTACTGCCAGTCCCTGCAGGCAAAGCCCGAGCAGTACACCATGAAGAACCTCAACGTTCTCGTGTCGGGCACGGTCATCCATCAGCTCTATTGGTCGCGCGCCGGGGACCACACGACGGTCGACATCCAGGCTCAGCTGATCGCCTTGTACAAGCAGGCCCAGTTTCCCGCGTGATCCGTAGCGGCGGCCTCTCGGCCCGCAGCGGCACCCGCGCCTCCTTCACGGAGGACCCGCGTCCACTCCGCACCAGCCATCCCGAGAAGACGGCCTCATCAAGAAGAAGGATTCCAACCATGAACAACCGTCCTACCTCCTGGCAGTTGACCCTTGGGTGCCTTGTCGCCTGCGTCGCCTTTGCAGGCTGCTCCTCTGGGGCCACGCCCCCTGCTCCGTCGGCGGCCAGTGGGGATTCCTCGGCCACAGCCTCAGCCTCGGCGTCGGTGGCCTCTTCCGTCGCGTCGCCCGGTCCCTCGACCCCGTCCGCTGCGCCAACAGTGGATCCTCGCGGTGCTAGGGCGTGCGACTGGCTCACCCCGCAGCAGGTGACCGACACGTTAACCAGGAACGCGCCGGTGGTGAACCTCGGGACGAAGCGTCAGGGAGACGAGCCACAAAGCTGCTGGTTGCGAGCTGTCACCCCGGGTTCACCCGACAGCGTCGTGCTCGACATGTACTCGTTTGAAAGGGCCGAGGACGCCGCCTCGTTAGCTCACGACCCAGAGGGCTCGGGAAACAGCTTCATGCTGAACGGTGATCCAACATGCGCGACCGCAACCACGGTGGGTGTGCCGGCTTGGTATTGCGTGAGGGACAACGCCGGGGGGCGGGAGTGGAAAGTTGTCGCTGTCGACAGGACCACCGTCAAGGTGATTACCGTGACCCACGCACCTATCACCGAAGGTGACATGCAGGATTCGCTGGTCGCCCTGTACCAGAAGGTGGTCTACCCAGCCCCGCGGCCGTGAAAGGTGCAGGTGCCAAGCCTCGCAAAGGGGCGCCTGCTCATCGCCTGTCGCGGGCCTGACGACAACTGCAGCGAGCCTGGCATCGTGCCCCAGGGTTGAATCCCGGGCAGTCAGCCCGTGGCTGGCGGCCCATCATCGGCAGTGCTGGGAGCGGCCGCCCCGTAGGTGGCCGTGAGAGTCCGGTAGCTCTTGGAGGCAAACGCCAGCCCGGTCAGGATCAACCCCAGGACGCCGGACACGACGAAGATCAACGCCATGCCGCGCGCCAGTCCATCGCCGAGCAGCCAGCCGAAGGCCTCCTTGCCAGCAGGGGTGTTCAAGGAGGGGATCACCCAGAACTGGGCGACGGGACCCACGATAAACGCGCTGACCGGGGCGGCGGCTACCTCGACGCTCTGGGCGAGGCCGAATACGCGTCCCTGCTTCTCGAAGGGGACGACCCGCTGCAGCACGGTCTGCTCGGCGGCCTCGGCCACGGGGATCAGCGCCATGTAGATCAAGATGCCGACCGCGGTGAGCCAAATCGACTCCCGAATCGTGAACACGATGCCGATGGTCCACATGGCCACGTTGGCTAACAGCAACGCGCGCAGCGGACGCGCCCCGAGCCCCTTGGTAGCGACCCAGCCGCTGCCGATCATGAAGCCGAAGCTGAGTACCCCCCATAAGATCCCCCACACCTCGACCGAGACCAGGGTGAGGCCATAGGGGTCCATCAGCGCCATGAAGACGCCCCCAAGCAGGTTGTTGAAGGTGGCGAAAAACACCAAGCCCAGCAGCCCCGGAACCGCCCGGACGCCCTCCCAGGCGCCGCGGAAGTCGACCCGCTGGGGCACACCCTCGGCATGGACGATCGTCGGCTCGGGGATCCGGACGGTCAGCAGGTGCAGTAAGGACAAAAAGGTGAAGACGACGGCGATGACGAGCGTCCAGAACATCCCGAGCTGCCCGATGGCCAGCCCGGAGAACACGGACGTGATGGCGAAGCTCAACCCCATCGCCATGCCCACCAGCCCGTTGGCCTTGTCGCGGCGCTCATCCGGAACCAGCAAGGTGACACAGGTGCTGAGCGCCAGCCCGCGCATGCTTTCCACCACCGCACCGGCCAAGATGACCCCGACGAAGACGATGAACTGCAAGCTCCCGATCCGCAGCACGTCGGATGTCGGCACGATGCTGAACCACAGCAGTGCGGCGGCGTAGGCGACCGCCGTGATTACCGTGGCGGCGACCATGATCGCCTTCTTGTGATGCCGATCGACCAGGGTCCCGAAAGGTACCCCCAGCACCGCCAGGAGCAGCATGTAGCCACCCCCGATGACGGCGGTCGCCAGCACCGACTTAGTTTCCAAGTAGATCCAGAAAGTCAGCGCAAACCACAGGAAGCTGGTGGTGACGTTGGCGATGACGGTGTTGACCAGCACGCCGTAGAAGGCGTGCAGGTTGCTCCCGGACGTGGTGTTGGGCGAGCCGCCATGCGCAGCGCCGACCTCGGCAGGACTCGGCATCACTCCCCTTTCGGTGGGACGACCTTAGGGCCTGCGGGCCAAGACTGGGTAGCCAAGTCGAGTTCGGAACTCCTTTCCAGGAGCCGCCAAATCGGCGAGCAGCGGGCGTGTCAGCGGAGTGTCAGCGATGTCCCGCAGGCTTTGGAACATCCGAGATGAGGATCCCACCATGACCGCACGAAGGAATCCAACATGAACAACCTTCCCACCCACTGGCAGGCCACCCTGGGTTGCCTTCTCACCGCCGTCGCGCTCAGCGGATGCTCGTCCGGCGCGGCCCCCGGGGCGCCATCAACGTCCACGGCGGCGGCCACTTCCTCCACTTCCGCTTCCGCCTCGGCTTCGCAGCCAGCAGCCGGACAGCTGGCTACCCGCCCGAACGGCAAGCCCGCCTGCGACTGGCTCACGGTGGACCAAGTCACGGCGGCGCTGGGCGCAAACACGCCCGCCGTCCAGCCGGGTGTCGTGTGGGACGTCGACTCTGGGGCGATCAAGATTCGCGGCTGCACGTTGTCGGAGAACCCGAAGGACCGGGTAGCCGTCAGCGTTTGGACGCACCCGGATGCGGCTTCGGCGCAAGCCCACCTGAACAGAACGGATGATTCGGTCAAATGTGACGCCGTCGAGGGACTGGGTACGAGGGCCGTCTACTGCCAGTTTGCCATCCCGGAGGGACTCGGCGGCTACAGCTCCAAGAGCGTTTCCGTTCTCATCTCCGACACTGTCATCCGCCAACTGTCGTGGGGACATCCGGGCGACTTAACGACCACTGACCTGCGGGAACCGCTGATCGCCTTGTACAAACAGGCCAAATTCCCCACCTGATGCGCAGCAACAACCCCGCGACAGGCAGCCGAACTCCCGGAGCCGCCGCGGTTGCGGTGATCCGGGTTGGACGCGCGCCGCGGGCCTCACTCGTCGGCGACGGCCGCCAATACCGGACGCAGGGCCAGCCACCACTGCTTCTTCGGACGCCGGAAGTTCACGTCCAACTCATCGAGCAGGTGGGTCATCGGGGAGTTCTTGACCTTGGCCTCGACCAGCCCGACGTAGAAGCTCTCATTCGTGCCCTCGCTCAGTTGTTCGCCGAGCAGGTCAAGGGCCTGCGACACCAGTCGGGTCGCGAGCAGCCGATCGAAGGGCGACGGGGAGCCGCCCTGCTGAATGTGGCCCAAAATGGATTGCCGCACGTCGTAGGTGCCGTGGCCTTCTTCTTCGACCAGGCGGGCGATGAAGTCGGTGGTGTACAGCGCGTTGGCGTTCTCGTTGCGGACGGCGAGGAAGGACTTGCGGCCACGTGCGAAGCTCGTCCGCAGCCATTCGACGTCCTGCTGCAAGGCGGCCAACGTGATGCCCTCTTCGTGCAGGTAGACCCGTTCAGCGCCGGACGCCAACCCTCCCATGAGCGCCAGGTACCCGCAGTAGCGGCCCATGGTCTCCACCACGAAGCACCGGTGCGCGGCCGAGCCGGACATGGTGATCTTGTCGACCGCGTCCACGATCACGTTGAGCGCGGTGTCGGCGCCGATCGCCAGTTCGGACCCGGGCAGGTTGTTGTCGATCGAGGCGGGGACGCACACGATGGGGATCTGGAACGCTGGGTAGCGCTCGCGCTCGCGGTACATCAGGTGCGCCGACTGGTAGGCGTTCCAACCGCCCACGACCATGAGGGCGTCGATGCCGTTCGCCTCCAGGCTGCGGCTGATCGGGTAGAGGTGCTCAATGGACGGCACGTTGCGCCGCAGGCCGAGGTTCGCGCCGCCCTCGTTGGTCCAGCCTTCGACGTCTTCCCACGCGAACTCGCGGATGCTGCCCTCGCGCAACCCCACGAAGCCGTCCTGGACGCCCAGCATGGTGTGACCGCGACTGATGCCGAGCCGGACGGCCGCGCGAGCGGCCGCGTTCATGCCGGGGGCCAGGCCGCCACCGTGGACGATCGCAATCCGCTTCGAGGGACCCTCCACATCGACCCGGGCGGGTTCGACGAGTTCACGCAGAACCTTGATCTGGTCCATGAACGAGCCGCCCCGCAGCTTCATGGCCTCCTCGTACTGCCCGGTTTTGATGAGCGTCGGCACCTCGCGCGTGAGACGGACGGCCTCCATCAGCGGGACGCGTGACACCCGGTTGCCGCGGAAACCGATCACCGGCCCCGGCGTGCCAGGCTCGGCGGTGAGCACCTCACGGACGGCCTCGTATCCCAGCCAGCTGGACGCCCAGCGGTCGTAGGCGCTGGGGGCTCCACCGCGCTGGACGTGACCCAGGATGGTGACGCGGGTGTCTTCGCCGAGCTTGTTTTCGATGACCTCACGGACGTAGTCGGCGCTGATGGGGTTGCCCTCGCGGTCCTGGGCACCCTCGGCGACGATGACGATGGAATCGCGTCGTCCCGCTCGGCGGCCGCGCCGCAGTTCGGCGCACATGTGGTCTTCCCAGCCGGCTTCCGGTGGGTTCTCGGGGATCAGCACGTAGTCACAGCCGCCGGTGATGGCGCTCGTGAGGGCGAGGTACCCGCAGTGGCGTCCCATGACCTCCACCACGAACGACCTCTGGTGGCTGGCGGCGGTCGAGGTGAGGGCATCGATCGCATCTTGGATCCGGTGCAGCGCCGTATCGGCGCCGATGGTCATATCCGTCCCGACAAGGTCGTTGTCGATCGAACCGACGAGGCCAGCGAACATCAAGGCCGGATGGGCGTCCGCGACCTCCTGGGTGACGTCGCCGCGGACGACGAGTTCGGCCAGCAGGTCTGACCATTCGGCCCGGAACGCGTCGAGGCCCGACAGGCTGCCGTCGCCGCCGATGACGACGAGCCGGTCGATGCCGTGGTCCATCAGGTTCTTCAGCGCGCGGGCGCGACCTTCGCGCTCCCGGAAGTCCTTGCTGCGGAAGGTGCCGATGACGGTGCCGCCCTTGTTGAGGATCCGTCCGACGCTGGCTGACGTGAAGGGCTGGATGCCTTCCCCGCCATCGACCATGCCTTGGTAGCCCTCGAAGATGGCGTAAACCTCAGCGCCGGCTTTGATCCCGGCGCGGACGACCGCGCGGACGGCAGCGTTCATGCCCTGGGCATCGCCACCACTGGTGAGGACGCCGATCTTCTTGCCGAGGCCAAGGCCTTCGAGGCTTTCGCTGACGGGCGCGGTGGTGGACACCATGGCTCCTCCGTTGGTCGCAGTTACACCCCTATCTTGGGGGTGCGGGGGCTCCCATGTGGCCGCGTCCGAGAATCAGTTTTCGCGCAGCCACCGCTGTGAGTAGCCCGATAGCCATCTGACCATGTCGATGAGCATGAGCACGCCCCAGACGAAGATCCCGGCGACGGCGGCCAGCAGCAACAGGAAGGGGCCCTGGGCGGTGTTGCCGCCCGGCGCCACCGACCAGAAGACGCCTGCGATAAGTTCCACCGCCATGACCGCCGGGGGGATGCTCGCGGCGAGGAATTGCCGTTGGGTCCGGGTGGGGCCAACGCTGCGCTGCTTGAACCACCACAACCCGAAGGCCAGGAGGGGAGTGCCGACGAGGGCCATCCAGGCGATCACGGTCACCGGTGGGCCTGCGCTGCGGTCGGGACGATGGTGGGCGCGACCCGCGACCCGCGTCCGTGACGACCCAGGGGAGGGCAGATCATGGGAGCGGATCGGTGGCTTGGGCCCACACGTCGGCTCGCACTGCCGCGGCGGCGCGTCGGCGTGTGACGTAGGTCACGGCGGCCACGATCAGGGCGAGGCCAAAGAACTTCTTCACGGAACCCAGGCTAACGTTCGGGCACGGCGTCGCCACGAAGCTCCTCGCCGAGGGCGGCCATGGCTGCCGCGTCGCTGAGATACACGCTTTCGAGACCGGGGACGTCGACCGTGGTCTCGGTCAGCGGCGCAGGCACGGTCACGACCCGCTGCAGGCGAATGTCGGCTGCGAGGGATTCCAGGTCCGAGGCCGAGGTGCCGGCGTCCAGCGCCGTGGCTTCGGTGAGTTCGATCATGGCCTGGCGGAAGGCCATGGGGTTGGCCACCATGCTGAGCTCCGTGAGCCGCTGGAGCGCCGCGACGAGCACCACCGTGTGGCGCTGCGCCCGCAACGCTTCGGCGCCGGGGCCGGTGCCGCGAGCGTCCATAAAGGAGACCGCGTCGTGTCCGGTGAGCCGGATGTCACCTGCCGACCAGGTGCGCCCCTGCGTCCTGATCGTGGCCGGGTTGCGGACGGTGATGCCACCTTCGACCGAAATGACGTCGGTGAATGCCGGCAGGTCGATGACAACACCATGGTCGAGACGAAGCCCGAGTGACTCCTCCACCTGCCTGGTCAGTCCCGCCAAGCCTTCCTCGGTGAAGGCCTCGGCGAGGGTCAGGTCCCCGGTGGCGGCAAGGACGGTCGTCCGCGGCAGAGTGACCAAGGCCAGCGACGTGTGTGCCGCATTGAGGTGAGCGATGTAGGCGACCTCGAGGTCGCCTCCCGTGCCCAGCCCCACCACGAGGAAGTTCACCGGGGTCGAGCCAATCGACGTGACCCCTTGGGCCATCGCGGTGGGGCGGCCGGGGTATTCGGTCACCGCGTCCACACGCTTGGCGTCTTGGATCGCCTGGCTTACCCACCCCATGTAGAGGGCGGCCACCGCGGTCAGGGCGATGCTGAGCACACCAATAACGGCCGCGACCACGAGCCCTACGCTCCGTGCTCGCGTCCTGTCAGGGTTGTGCGCCGTCACCGCCACCTGCCTTCGATTGTTCGCCCCCTAGGCTAGTTGCCGGATCCCAAACTCACCTCGGACCAGCGGCCCTCTTCCTTGGACGATCGTCCGACCGAGGTGTCGGCGTGGGGGCACCCGGTTGTGGGTATGAGGCCGCGCCTAGACTGCCAGCCAATGGATGTGCGCGAGTTGTTGTTCCCGCCGGGCGCCGATCGCAACGACTGGGTGTTGGATGGTGCGATCGCCGGCGGCCTTGCGCTGCTCACGGTGGCTCCCTACACCCTCTCGACCGGCACGTCGAGCATGCGTATGACCAGCACGGTGGCCCTCGGTTTGATGATGGTGCTGCCCCTGGCGCTGCGTCGCCACTCGCCCCTCATCACCATGGTGTTGTCGATGCTGGCGGGGCTGTTCCAGGTCTTGTTCTTTCCCGTGCCGATGGCGTCGCTGGCTGCCATCCCCTTAGTCGCCTACTCCGTCGCTCGATGGGTCCCCGGACGGGCCTCGCGATCGGTCCTGGTGCTGGGGGGCATCGGCGCGATCCTCGGCCCGTGGCGCTGGGTCATCGCGGGCGCGGGCGCGGGCATCAGTTTTCGGATGGCAGTGACGTTCCTCGTGGCCGCCATGATCTGCTTCGGCCTGGTCATCACGCCGTACGCCGTCGGACGCCGGGTGCGCGAGTCTTCGGAAGCCGCGAAGACCCGAATCGAAGCAGCCGAGGAGCGTTACCACCGACTGGCGGCCGAGGCGGAGCAGAACGCCCGCCTGAGCGAGGCCCGCGCCCGGACCGAGATCGCGCGCGAACTGCACGACATCGTGGCCCATTCGGTGTCGGTCATGGTCGTCCAAGCCGAGGGTGGGCGGGCGTTGGCATCCAAGCGTCCCGAGGCGGCGATCGAGGCTCTCGACACCATTGCCGACCAGGGCCGCGAGGCCCTCGGCGAGATGCGGCGGATCGTGGGCGTGTTGCGGGGCAACGTCGACACGGGGGCCGACTACGCGCCCGCGCCGTCGCTGGACGACATCCCCGAGTTGGTGCGCAGATCCAGCGATCGGGTGAGTCTTGAGGTGGTCGCTGAACCGCCGCACGTGAGTCAGGCGCTGGGCGTGACCGTCTACCGCATCGTGCAGGAGGCCATCACGAACTTCCTCCGTCATGCCGGGCCGACCGCCCAGGCGAGCGTCCGCCTCGACTATTCGACCAACGCCATCACGGTCGACATCCGCGACGATGGTCCGGGCAGCCCGGACACCACGGCCAGCGGCGGCAATGGTTTGCGCGGCATGGCAGAGCGCGTGCGCTCGATGGGTGGCACGCTCGACATCACGTCCGTGCCCGGGGACGGGTTCCGGATCCACGCCTGGCTTCCGTTGGCCTCGCGCGCATAGGCTCACGCTGAAAGGACATCCGTGATCACAGTCTTCCTCGCCGATGACCAGGCGCTTGTTCGCAGTGGCTTCCGCATGCTTATCGAGTCCGCCGACGACATGCAGGTGGTCGGTGAAGCCTCGGATGGGGCTGCGGCCGTCCGGGCCCTCGTCGCCAAACCCGCCGACGTGGTGCTCATGGACATCCGGATGCCGGTGATGGACGGTGTCGCGGCGACGCGGAAGATCGTCGAATCGGGCATCGGGACGAAGGTGTTGGTGCTCACCACCTTCGACTTGGACGAGTACTCCTTCGCCGCCATCAAAGCGGGGGCGAGCGGGTTCCTACTCAAGGACGCCCGTCCGGCCGAACTTTTGAACGCGATTCGCAACGTCGCCCACGGGGATGCCGTGATGGCCCCCTCCACGACCCGGCGGTTGCTCGATCACGTGCGTCCGACGCTGTCGACCGGTGGCCCGCAGGATCCGCGGCTGGCATTGCTGACCGAGCGCGAACGCGAGGTGCTGGAGCAGATCGCGCTGGGGGCTACGAACACCGAAATCGCGAAGACCCTCTACATGGCCGAGGGCACGGTCAAGACCCACATCGGACGCCTGCTGGCCAAGCTGCAGGCCCGTGACCGCGTCGGTTTGGTGCTGTTTGCTTTCGAGACGGGTATCGCCGGGCACTGAGCTGGGGCAGGCCGCCGGGGCTAGTCAGTGACAGTGCGGCGGTGGGATCAGGCTGCCAGCTCGGCCACATGCGCGGCGAGCGTCCGGGCGCCACGACTGCAGCGCCAACGGACGTTCTCGGCGGTGATGCCGAGCCGGGGACCAGCCTCATGGCTGCGCCAACCCTCGACGTACACCGCGCTCATGGCGCGGACATCGCGCGCGCCGAGGAGCCGTAGCTCTTCCGCAGCCTGGAGCACCTCGGCGAGGCTCGGCTCCGGCTCGGGACACGAGGCTTCCTCGGGCAGTGCTCGGTGTCGCCGGCGGTGGTCGCGGGTCACTGCCTTCAAGGCGTCGAGCGTGAGGTTGGCCAGTACCCGACGGGGACGCCGGTCCACGGGGTAGCTGCTGAGGCGAAGCCAGAACTCGCTCACGTAGTCGCCCAGTTCATGGCACGGGTCCCGACGAGCCATGCGGTCGAGCAGAGGGAGTGCGGCGTGCAGCAGCACGTGTCCAGCCAAGGCGTCACCGTGGAGGTGCCAGACCACCAGGTCGCGAGCCGGGCCGTCCTGCCGCGCCAGCAGCATGACCTCGGTAAGCGTCTGCGCCTGGAGCGCACTCCACTCGCGAGGCACGGGCTCGCTGGCAAGCGATCTCCACTGGTTCTCAAACCTCACTCGTGTCGTCGTCATGGCGACCACCTCCTTCGCGTCCCGAGTCAATCCGGGTGGTGTTGTCGGGGGTGTTGTCCGGCGGGCGTAGGCGGCGAAATCACCCGAACGGGCGACATGGGGGCTCCAAGGGGCATGCCGAACTCAAGGCCCAGAGCGACGCCTTCTGTAAGGCCGAATACAAGACCTTCACGGGTGTCGCGTTCACGGGCGCTGGAGGACTCGTCATCCTCCCCATTCACCCCAGCGTCGAACAATGGGCGCGCACGCCCTTCCCCGAGATCAGCTGCCTCGTCGGCAAGATCGCGGGAGGGGTCGTAGGGTCGCTGAAAGGATCTATGAAGTAGCCCGGCTCGCGACTTTCTGGTGTCTCGTCCTCGAGGCCGGCGAAGGGACGGGCAGGCACCCGAGACCCGTCCAGAGATGGCGCCCGGAGGCGCCGATGTCTGCCTCGCCCGCTAGGCTGCGCGCAACGGGATGGGCCGACGGCGCAACCGGGAACCGAGGGGGTCCACCACATGACGAATCGCGCGCTGGCCTTGTTGGCCGCTGCCTGCCTGGCCTTGACGGGGTTGTCGGGTTGCTCGTCCGCCCGTGATGCCGATGGCAACATCACCACCGCGACCACGCTGAAGTGGAGTGAAGTGAAAGAAGGGGATTGCGTCGCGTCGATCCCCTCCGCAGACTCCATCGACAAGCTCCCGGTGGTCCCGTGCAAGACTCCTCATAAGGCGCAGTTGTACTGTGCCGCGGAACTGCCCGCGGGCAGTTACCCGACCCAGGATCAGGTTCAGCTGACGGTGCTCACCACCTGCATTCCGGTGTTCAAAACGTTCTTCGGTGGCAGCTACTTCGCCGCGACCGATTACGAGTTGCAGTGGATCTACCCCGATACAACCGCCTGGGCAAAGGGTTCGCACACGGTTCGGGCCATGATTGTCCGTCGGGATAATGCCGATCTGACCGCTGGCCTTAAGGGCACGATGACCGCGCTGGCCAATGTCGAGGCAGAGCCGGCTGTGGGTCAATGCACAGGCGACCTGTCGAACACGAAGTGGAACGATGGCGGCATCGAGATCCTCGACTGCGCGAAGCCGCACTACTACGAGGTTTACGCCGCCCAGGTGGTCACCGCGAAGCCCGCCTCTGATGCGGAGGTCAAGGCCGCCATGACCTCCTTCTGCAAGGACCAATACGCGACCTTCATGGGGATCGAGTACGACAGGGGCACGATGTCGATTCGTCCGATCGTCCCTCTCGTGGAAGCCTGGGAAGGCACCCCCTACCGCTCGATCGAGTGCCTGGTGGGCACTGACTCCGGTGGCGTCACAGGGTCTTTGAAAGACTCCAAGAAATAGGCGAGCGGTCCTCAGGCAGGCCCCGTTTGGACGTCCCGCAACGCCCCGGACAGCCGAAGCCGCCGGGGCGTTGCACGGGGTGAGTTAGTTGCCCAGCAAGGTGCTGAAGTCGGCCACCGCGAACGGATCCTCGGGTGTGGGCGCCGGGTGGGCCCGCATGAACGCGGCGAACTCCGTGCCAGCCCGCTCGATGCGGGGGACGAGGTATTCGTCCGCCCAATCCTCTGTGGCCGCGAACACGCCGGTGGGCGCCACGAATGCCTTGAGGTAGTGGAACATCGGCAGCATCGCGGTGTCGAGCATCAACGAGTGGCGTGCGCTCCCGCCGTTGGCGGCGATGAGCACCGGGCGTCCGCGAAGGGTCTCACGGTCCACCATGTCGAAGAACAGCTTGAACAACCCTGAATAGGAGGCGTTGTAGACGGGCGTGACCGCGATCACGCCGTCGGCCGTGCACAGCATGTCGAAGGCCTCGCGCAGCGCCGCGCTGCGAACCCCGCCGACAAGGGCGTCGGCGAGATCGCGAGCGAGCGTCCGAAGTTCCAGGTGTTTGACCTGGACCTCCCCACCGAGCCCCCGGACGGTGGCGTCCGCGAGCCGATCGGCGAGCTTGGTCGACAGGGAGGGGATGCCCGTCCCTGCCGAGACCACCACAAGATTGGTCATGCGCGTGCCATTTCGTAGGGCGAGGTGCCGGTGACGTCGTCCACCGCGTCGTGCCGGGGAGCCTCGTGGGCGCCCTGCGCGGCGAGCATGGAGGCGTGGGTCGGCGCCTCGGGGATGTGAGCCGGGCGTCCCTCGGCGAAGCCAGCCCGCAGGTCGGGCAGGATCTCACCGAGCAGGTCCAGCTGGTTAAGGACGGTCTTCAGTGGCAGGCCCGCGTGATCCACGAGGAACAGCTGACGCTGGTAGTGACCGGCGTAGTTGCGGAACGCGAGGGTCTTCTCGAGCACCTCTTGCGGTGATCCGACAGCCAGCGGCGTTTCGGCCATGTAGGTCTCCAGGGAGGGTCCGTGGCCGTAGACCGGGGCCTCGTTGAAATACGGACGGAACTCGCGGAGCGCGTCTTGGCTGTTGCGTCCCATGTAGAACTGCCCACCCAATCCGACGATGGCGGTGTCGGCCGGACCGTGACCGTGGTGCTCGAAGCGCCTGCGGTACAGACGGATCATCTGGGCGGTGTGTTCGGCGTTCCAGAAGATGTTGTTGTGGAAGTAACCGTCGCCGTAGAAGGCGGCCTGCTCGGCGATCTCGGGGGTGCGGATCGAGCCGTGCCACACGAACGGCGGGATGCCGTCCAGGGGACGCGGCGCCAAGGTGAAGCCCTGCAGCGGGGTGCGGAACTTGCCCTTCCAGTCGACGTCCTCTTCGCGCCACAGGCGGCGCAGCAAGGCGTAGTTTTCGACGGCGAGCGCGACGCCGTTGCGGATGTCTTGCCCGAACCAGGGGTAGACCGGGCCGGTGTTTCCGCGGCCCATCATGAGGTCGACGCGTCCGCCGGAGAGGTGCTGCAGGACGGAATAGTCCTCGGCGATCTTCACCGGATCGTTAGTCGTGATGAGCGTCGTCGCGGTCGACAACAGCAGGGTCTTGGTCTGCGCGGCGATGAACCCGAGCAGGGTGGTGGGCGAGGAGGGAACGAACGGCGGGTTGTGATGCTCACCGGTGGCGAACACGTCCAGGCCGATCTCCTCAGCCTTCTTCGCGATCGCGACCGTGTTCATGATCCGCTCATGCTCGGTGGGGGTACGGCCAGTGGTGGGGTCTGCGGAGACGTCGCCAACACTGAAAAGGCCGATTTGCATCTGAATCACTCCAAGTAGTTGATATTTCAACTGTCTCAACAGGGGAGGCGTCGGGTTTGTTCCCGCGCCTGCCAGGGGCTGCTTTGCGAGTGTCCAATTGAGGGTGTCGCGAGCTCTCGGTGCAAGTCTAAACCACCCTCGTGGGCATCATTCCGCGCCAGCCCCAAAGACAGTGTGAGTTAAGTGCCCAGCGTGGGCACTTAACTCACACCCTCTTTGCAATGCGTCAGCCGCGGGTGCGAACGCGGCCTTCCGTGGCGGCTTGGCACGGGGCCACGGTTTCGTCGTCGCGGTCGGCGTCGGGGTTTCGGGCGTGACGGGCGGCCCACCGGACCAGTCGCTCCACCGCAGTAGCGCAGGGCCGCAGCGGGATGGACGAATGCGCGGTAGTTGCTTGTATCGCATAACGATACGCGATACATTCGCGGGGTGATCATCAGCTTCCGCCACAAGGGGTTGGAGCACTTGTATCGGTCAGGGTCGAAACAGGGTGTGCAGGCGGCGCACGTGCCGAAATTGCTGCGGATCTTATCGATGCTCGATGTGGCCACGAGTCCAGCCGACTTGGCGATCCCTGGGTTCCGCACCCACCCGCTGAAGGCCGACCTGGCGGAACACTGGTCGATCTGGGTGAACGGAAACTGGCGAGTCACATTTCGGTTCGTCGATAGCGATGTCGAACTCGTCAACTACCAGGACTACCACTGAGGAAGGTGAGCGAAATGGCGATGAACAATCCTGTGCATCCCGGCGAGATCCTCCGTGAGGACGTGCTCGCCGACCTTGGGCTGAGCGTCGGAGTGGCGGCCTCCCGCCTCGGTATTTCGAGGGTGACTCTCAGCCGCGTCCTTCACGGACACGCCCGGATTAGCCCCAACCTCGCGGTGCGCCTCGAAGAGGCTGGCGTCAGCACTGCTCGCGCTTGGCTTGCGATGCAGAGCGCCTACGACCTCACTGCCGAGCGCGCTGCGGGGGTCCCCTCAGTGCAGCGGCTGGACACCGTCGCCTGACGTAGCGTCGAGGGGGCGAGGACGCTCCAATGCCGCGGGGGTACGCCCTCGTAGGCGTCGTTCCGCGCCAGCCCCAAAGACAGTGTGAGCAAAGTGCTCACGGTGAGCACTTTGCTCACACCTACTGGTTGCTGCCCGTGCCGCCGACGCGCTCAGCGTCGCCTCGGGGTCCGTGGCTCCCCGGGGTGACGACCCGGACCCCTGCGATCATGTCCGAGTGAGTCAGGAACCGAAGGATCCAGGCGCCGAACCCACTGGCTTTGAGAGGCCGTCGGGTTGGGGGAGTCTTGGGGGCGCCGCAGAAACGCCACCGGTGTCGGACGGTGGTGTCCCCGTGATGCCGGCCGCAGTCCCACCACCCCCGTGGGACAACCTCGGGCAGCAACGGTTCCCAGCCCCGCCTGGCAGCCCCGTGGCACCGCCGGGTGTGGGCCCGGCCTTGTCGGGCTACCCCACGTACCCAACCACGGCGACCACCGCTAGACGGGTCACCGCGGTGGGGTGCCTGTCGGTAATCGGCGTGGTGATGGCGCTGATTGTGGCTGCGGCGGTGGTGAGTCGGCTGAACCCGACAAGGAGCACGCCAACGACGAGCTACTCACCCGACATGCGGGTCACCAAGCCCTTAGCCAGCCGCTGGGAGGTCAAGCCAGCCTCGCTGGGAGCCGCGCAGTTCATCGCCGCCCTCGACGGGCAGATGAATGATTCGTTCGCGATTGACGCCGCGACGACCTGGGTCGTTCTGACGGGAGATGAGTCGGAGCACGGGATCGTGGCGCGAGGACTGGACGCTGAGACCGGCCAGCAGCGGTGGCAGCGACCGATGGAGGACGGGTTGTGCGCGACGGCTCTGCTCGACGACGCCGTTGTCTGCGCGGGGGCGGTCGCGCGGGACCCCGCGACAGGGCTGGGCATCACGTGGCGGGTCGCCGTCCTCGATCCGGTGACCGGGGACGAGCGGCGGGCGACCGAGATCCAGGGCTGGCTGACCCTCATCAACGTCGCCCATGGTGAGATCACTCTTGTGGAGCAACGGTTGCCTGCCCCTCACGCGGTCGTCCGCCAACTGGGTTCGGATCTCACGGAGCGATGGCAGGTGGATCTCTCCGGCGAGGCAGGGCACGACAAGTTGTTCAGCACCGACCGGATCTACATGCGTACTACTCGACTTCCGAAGGGTCCCGCCTTGGATCGTCCGCGCATCCGGATCGTTGGCGGCGGGCTGATCGCCTTGTGGTCGGGTGACGGCACCGCCTTCATTGACCCTGGGACAGGGACGCTGTTGGCGTTGCCCTACTGCTCCCGACTCGTCGATGACGGTGAGCGGCTGTGGTGCAATGCGGGTGATCATGCGGTGGCGTACTCGTATCAGCTGAAGGCGCTCTATCAAACGGCACCCGGCATCCGGCTGCTGTTCCCTTATCAGGACGAACTGCGTGACAACGTCACGGACCCCGTCTTCACCCAATCCGATGACGGCGTCACCATGAAGGTTGATCTGACGACCGGCGAGACACAAGGTGCCTTGGCGCCCACGAAGAATGGGAGCGCGTTCGGCGCTGTCACCTCGCCTTACGGGTTGTACCTGGGCGACTCGGTGACGCTTCTGGCCGACGACAAGGGGACGTACGCCATGAACGTCCGCACGGGCGAAGTCCGGTGGTACGTGAAGGGCTTGACCACCTTCGGTGACGGGCTCACCAGAAACGGAGAGTTCTTGATCACTGGGTCGGGCATTCGCGTGGTCAATCCGGCGACGGGGGAAACACGGGCCAACTACGACCCAGCGGGAATGTACGTGCAGTCCATGAAAGTCGCCCTGGCCGGCGGGGACGATCGCGTGATCGCGCGGTTGGTGGACCCCTAAGCCACCCCGTGACGCCCGCCAGCCGGGCGGAGGGTGCGTGACCCGGGGACATTCCGCGGCAGTCTCAAAGACAGTGTGAGCAAAGTGCTCACGGTGAGCACTTTGCTCACACTGTCTTCGCGGCGAGTCAGCCTCGGGAGCGGCGCCGCCCTTCCATGGCGGCCTGGCAGAGGTCCACGGTCTCGTCGTCGAGGTCGACGCCGAGATTGCGGGCGTGACGGGTGACCCGCTGGACCAGCCGCTCGACTTCGGCGGCGTTTCCGGCGCGCTGCTCGGTGCGGATACGCCACCGGATCAGCTCCTCGTCGTCGGGGGAGGCGATCAGGGCGCGTGAGGCGGCCCAGCGGGCCAGGTCCACGTCGCCGTTGTGCAGCGCGTGGCGTGTGAGGACGGCGCCGACGTCTCGGAGCGTCGCAGCCATGTCGGTGCGCATCGCTTCGGCCCAATGCCACTGGCCCGGAGCCGCGTCGGCGAGCGGGGCGCCCCCGATCATCTCCAGGGCTTGGATGAGGGCTGGGTCGTCCAACCGGTTGACACCTGGACTGACGAGCGTTTGGAGGCGTTGCCAGTCGGAGCTGACGCCCGGATGCAGGGTGATCCGACCCGAATAGGCGTCCGGCAGGTACAGCTCGCCGTCCGGATCCTTGCCTAGCCAGGTGCGTAGTCGGCTCATGTTCGAGCGGCGGGTGGGTTCGGCGAGCATGAGGCCCGCGCACATGCTGGTGGCCGTCCGCTTCGGATGTTCGAGCAACCACCCCAGCGCCTCCTCGCACTGGCGCCGGGACCGGTCGGGTTCCTCGCCGCGGGCACCCCGCAACTCCACTGGGCCGAGGAGGCGCAGGAAGGGATGGACGTCGGCGTCGGGCAGCGCGGGTGTGCTGACGCGCAGCGGTGTGGTGCCCTCGGGGGTCTCGAACCACCACGGGGCCGGGGTCTGCTCGCCCGCGTCCGCGACGGTGAACAGGCTGCTGATGGCGATCCGCGCGTGGGCGGGGATGGCTTGAGCGGAGAGCCGTAGCCCCAACACGTCGAGCTTGCCCCGCGGCGTCTCGCGTTCATCGACCCGCCACGACGGCGAGTCATCTCCCAGTTGGAGGACGACGACGCCCGCGGCGGGTCCGTCCAGGGCCTGCGTGAGCCGCTGCCGCTCGGTCGAACCCAGGGCCTCCAGGAAGCAGAAGACCACTGGCTGCCAGGCGGCCGCTCGGTCCGGGTCACAGCGCAGCGCGGTCACGGTGTCGCCAGGCTCTAGGCTCGCGAGCCGCTCGGCGATCGTGGCCTCCACCAGATCGACCCCCGTCGCCGGATCAGCCACCGCGCGGACGGGCTCCCGGGCGGCGACCATTAAGAACGCCGGATCCGCACCGACGAGAACGACTTCTAACTCCCCTGCCCAAGGGTGGTTGCTCAGCTCAAGGGCCAGCGCTGAGAACACGTCCAACGCCAACTCGGGGTTGTCGGAGGACACCGACAGCGAGCCCAACGCCTCCAGGTCGACCAACGTTTGCTGCCCCTGGCTGTCGTTGCCGAGGGTCACGGTCGCAGGGTAGGGGTGGGGATGAGGATGAGCCGGGGGGTAGAGCATCCTCGGGTCGACCTGCCAGCCGTCCGCGATGCGCTCGAACGGGGCCGGGGGATCGGACGACTCCCCCGCCCAGCGGAACTCGATGCGAGCAGCAGTGATGGTGGCGGTCCGGAGGACGGGAGGAGCGACCCCCCGTCGCTGACAGTGCGCGGCGATGGCGCGGCAGGCGTTCTCGAAACCGTCGCCGGCGGCGGACGCCCCCCGGACGCCGAGCGCCGTTTCGAACCGCTGGTTGGTGGGGCTGGGGGTCACAAAGCGGCGCCCGACCGGCCTCGCGTTCAGGCGCACCTCGCGGCGCAGGCCGAGACCGATCAGCACCGCCCCCGCGGCGGTTGAACCAAGGCCGCCGATGAGCGCGAGGGTGGGGTCGACGGCCGGCAGGTTCGCGCTCGCCGCGCTCGATTCGTCGCCGTCTTCGGGGGCAGGGGCGGCTGCCGTGGGTCCGATGCTCGCGGAAGCGACGCTGGGGATGGGGGTCGGAGTTGGGGTGGCGCGAGGCGTCGAGCTGCTGGTCGGTTCCGAGGTCGCGCCTGTCGTGGGGCTGGTTGCGACCGCCGACGCGTTCCTCGTCGGGGCTACCGCGGCGGGAGGCGCCGCCGCCCGCTCCGGCGTTCCGGCCGGGATCAGCACGGTGCTCGTCGCCGCAGCCGGCGCCACCCGGGCTGCGGTCTCGGGGGTGGCGACCGAGACGTCGGGCTCCGCTTCCGCGGAAGGGTTGTCCGAACGGGAGGGACTCGTCTCTGTCGGCAGCCGGAGGACCCATCCCACCTGGATGTAGTCCGGATTCTTGATCCGGTCTCGGTTGAGGCGGTGGATCTCGGGCCACCTGTTGGCGGCACCGAGATGGCGGAGGGCCAGCTTGCTGAGGCTGTCGCCCGGGGCGACGACGACGGTGCGGTCGCTGACGGCCGGGATGGCCAGTTTCGTTCCCGCGTGCAGAGCTTTGAGCGGGTCCTGCGCGACGGCTTTGTTGAGAGTGGCGATCTCACGCCAGCGAGCACCGTCCCCCAGGTGCGCCTCGGCGAGCGTCCACAGGTCGTCCCCCGGCGCCACCACGTGCGTGGAACCGGCGACCGCGGCTGGTGTCTCGGGGGCGTCCTCGCGGGCCTCGACCATCGCGGTCTGGACGACCACGAGGGCCGGACCCTGCGGCGGCGGGGGTGCGCTCGCCCCGCGGAGGCTCGCCAACGCGGCGACACTGAGGAGCAGGGCGCCCGCGATCGCCCGACCGGAGGGGAGGAACCGGGCCCGCAGCCGGCCATGGGTGAGCAGCGCGAGCATCTCGGCGATGACGCACGCCACGAAGGCCACCCAGGCCACCCAGCCCCCGAGGGTGAGCAGCAACCGCAGTGCGGAGCCGGGGTCCACGAGCCACTGGGTGGGCGTGAGTGATTCGATCCCGGCCCCCCACCGCAGCAGGGCGTAGGGGGCGGCGAGTAGGCCGGCGAGCAGGAGAAGCAGGGCGCCGAGGCCTCGGACGATCCTCATGGCGTCCTCCTCCGGTAGGGATCAAGCACGGATTGGCCGGTGGCGGAGACGTCAAGCGTTCCGGGCCACCCGGGCACCAGCAGGTCGGCCAGCGGCACCGCGCAGCGCACCTGAACGGTCACCCGCCCGGTGGTACCCGGAGCCATGCTGAAGGCGCTGGTGTCGACCTCTACCGTGACCGTGGCGCAGCGGACGCCGCTGCCCGCGAGCTGGTCGGCGATGAGGCCGCGGGCGCTGCTGACGGCCAGCCCGGCGCTCGGGGCGACGGTGGCGGCCCGAGCCGCTGAGCCGGCCAGTTGCTCGACGCTCGCGCGGGCGAACCAGATGCGAGCGCCACCGACCACGAGCCCCAGGAGGAGGCCGAGGACAGGGACGACGAGCGCCAACTCCAAGGCCGCCGCCCCTCTGTCGCGGCGGCTGAGCGTCTGGCTTCGGGTCATGACACCCTCTCCACCGGCATCCGGACGGTTTCGGTAACTCGTCCAAGGCCGAGCTCGAGGGGCTGCGGCGCGCGTCCGCTGACGGTGATCCGAATGGCGTCCACGTCGCGGCTGACGTCGATCGTGACGTCCAGCAGCCCACCGGCCGAGGCCACGTTGAGGGCCGCCCGCCGCGCGGACTCCACGGTGCCGCCGCGGACGCTACCCACGTCCGCACCGGCTGCCGCCGCGCTGCCTGCCACGTCGCGTCCGTGGGCCCAGATCGCCACCTCGATGATTCCAAGGACGACAAGCAGGAGGGCCGGGGCGATCAACGCCCAGGACAACGATTCG
Organism: Micropruina sp.; assembly: GCA_016716635.1. Taxonomy (GTDB): domain Bacteria; phylum Actinomycetota; class Actinomycetes; order Propionibacteriales; family Propionibacteriaceae; genus JADJVZ01. The sequence continues at coordinate 464,580 of JADJVZ010000012.1, read as the reverse complement.
GACAGTCCGCGCTCGCGGGCGCCGGGACGAGACATGACGGTGCTCTCACTTAGGCAGGCGGGCGGTGACGTACGCCGTGACCGCTCCGATCACGAGGATGGCGATCGCCACCGCGCCCGCCAGCAAGATGGCGTTCTCGGTCGATTGCGAGAGCCCTCGCTCGTTTCGTCGCGGCGGGGCCACGATGAGCCCGACCAGACGATGCAGGTGCTGGGACATGCGTAGTTTCCTTTCTCAGCCGGCGATGAGCCGGAGCAGGGGTGGGACGAGGAAGATGAGGCCGAACAGCAGGCTCGGGGCGACCATGAAGAAGGTCATGCGTTCCGAGACCGACGCGGCGGCGACCTTGGTTTCGGTGAGGTGGGCGTCGCGGAGCTCCTTCACCCGGGCGCGGAGGGTTCCGGCGAGGGAGGCGCCCGCGTCGTCGAGGCGCATGACGTCGGCGAGATCGGTGAGGGCAGGCAGGCCCAGCTCGCGTCCGAGGCCGCGGAGTTCCTGGAAGGGCGCGCGCTGCTCAAGGCGGGCGCGTTCGAGGGCGGCACCGATCCAACGGAAGATCCCGACGTCGGAGACGGCTGCCGCGTTCGACAGCGATTGCGCAGCCGACTGGTTCGCCAGGCGCTCCAGCGTGACCAGGTCGAAGAACGTCAGCAGTGCCTCGGTGGCGTCCGCGGTGACGGCTTCGGCCTCACCGCGGAGCAGCAGGTCGGGCGTGATGAAGCCGAGCAAGGCGGTGACCAGCGCGACGGGGACTGCCAGCGGCCACGATTCGCCGCGCAGGAGGTACACGGCGAGCGCGATGACCAGCGGGGTCAGGAGTCCGGCCAGCGCGAAGCTCAGTTTGCGGACGACGAAGTCGCTCACCGTGAGGTTCCGGAGCTTGAGGCGGCGGGTGAGTTCGGGGGAGACCCCGATCCGGAGCGTGCGTTGCGCCCAGGATCCTAGGCGTTCCTTCGGGTCGTGAGGCTCGGCGTCTGCCATCAGCTCGCCGCCGTCCAACTGCAGCAGCGCATCGCTGAGGCGAGGTGGCGCCGGACGGCGTCGCGCCGCCAAGGCCACCACGCCGCCGGCGAGGAGGCAGCCGCAGATCACCGCGAGCCACATCATGGTTCGGTCCTCCGCAGGACGCGGGCCCGCCGCCGATGACCGGTCATCTGCCGAAGTGCCCACAGGGATCCGACGTAGAGAGCCAACAGCGCCGCGAGCAGCACCTGGCCCAGCGAGGTCGCGTAGGGCGCGAAGAAGTCGCGTCCGAACACCATCGCCAACCCCAGCACGGTCAGGGTAACCAGGGTGACTTGGCGAACGACGATCCGCGGTTTGGCGCGTTCGCTCTCGATCTCGCGGAGCGCCCGCAGCCGCTCTTGGATCGAATCGGCCAGCGCCGCGAGCGTCGCCGCGCCGCCGACGCCGCCGCGCTGCGAGGAGAGCATCAGGGCGGCCAGCACGGCGTCCGCGTCGGGGGAGTCAAGCTCGTCGGCCATGGCGTGGAGGGCCTGGGGCAGGGTCCAGCGCTCGTCGAGGCGCGCCACCAACAACGACAACGGCGGCGCGAGGAGTGGCGGGGCCTGACGGGCGGAGAAGCGCATGGCGTCCGCGATCGAGCGTCCGGACGACATGGTCGCCACCAGCCCTCGCACCCACCGGTCGAGGGCCTGCAGGAGGGCGACGTCGCGATTGCTCGGTTGTCCCAGGAGTACCGGGAGCAGCACCCCTCCGGCCACGCCGACGATGAGCATGAGCGGGATTCCGGTCAACCAGAAGGCGACGACCCCAGCCACGAGCCCCATGACCAGGCGCCACACCAGGGTGCGCGTGGTGGCGCGGCGGAACGTTTCCCCCAGTCTTGTCCACAGGGTTGGGGATAAGACTGTGGATGAGGCCGGGGATAGCTCGGGATGAATGCCGACCCACAGCAGAACGGGTCCGGCGATAAGCAGCATGCCGCTCACGATGGCCAACAGCACCGTCATGATGACTCCCACCCGCCCTGGAATGGTTCGAGCTGTTCGGCCAGGGAAGCGTCGATGTGCAGGAGTTCGCCGCGCCCCGAAAGATCCGGCGCCCGATACACCAGGTGCGTGATCGGCCGTCCGTTCTCTATCGCTCCAGTGAGGTGGCGGATCTCGGCGACATGGCGGGTACGGACTCCGCCGCGCCAGGTCTCATCGATCAACCGGACGTGGACCAACAGGTGCAGGTGGTGCGCGATCTGCCGGAAGGCTTCCTCGACCGTCAGCACCCCGCCTTGGGCCACCCGGGACGCGAGCCGGTCCATCGTCGATGCCGCGCTGTGGCTATGCGTCGTCGACATGGTGCCGGCGCCGGCCTGCATGGCTTCGAACATGGCCCCGGCTTCGACACCGCGGACCTCACCCACGATCAATCGCGAGAGATTTTGGCGCAGCGCCTCGGGGATGAGGTCGGCGACGGTCCATTCGCCGATGCGTCTCCCTTCAGAGATTTCACCGAGGCCCGTGCGGGCCTGGAGGGCGAGCATGTTCGTGCGGCCCTGCTGCAGGTGGGTGAGCAGTTCATAGTCGGTTTCGAGCGTGCCGAAGCGTTCGTTCTCGGGGATCGCGGCGATCAACGCCCGCAGCAGCGTTGTCTTGCCCGCGCCTTGATCGCCGGCCACCACGATGGACATACGGGCCAGCACCGCCGCATGCAGCAGCCTCGCCACCTGCTCGGGCAGCATGCCGCCTCGCGCCAGTTCGCCGAGCGTGACCTGCGTCAGGGTGTGCTGACGGATGGTGATGGACGGACGATAAGACAGGCCGAAGCCGATGGCGTGCAATCGAAACCTGTCCCCGAGCGCGAGCGTCATCGTCGGATGCGCGTCATCGAAGGGCCGCGGCGGGCGTCCGGATTCTCCCAGGAACCGGATGGCCTCGATGAGTTCTTCGTCGCTGTCGGCCACCGGTGGACGGATTTCGCGGCGTCCGTCCCCAAACTGGACGACCACCGAGTCGCAGCCGTGCAGTTCGATGTTCTCGGCGTCGGGGATATCGAAGAGGGGTTGCAGTCGCCCGTAGCCGAAGATCGCGTCCTCGACGGCCGTTGCGTAGGCGTGCTCGACGTCGCCGCCCCACAGCGCTTGGCCGGAGCGGGTGAGCGCGTCGGCGTAGTCGCGGACGACCGCTCGCACCACCGCGCGGCCCATGAGGCGGCGGTCGACCTCTGGCATCGGCGTCGCGTGCTGATCGGCGTAGTCACCGATGCGGCGCGTGATCTCTTCCGACGCCTTGCGACGGAGGACGACCACCTGCGTCCAATCGACCGCCACACCGACGCCCGTGGGACGAACGGGAGGTGCAGGCGCGACAGGACGAGTCAGCCGCTCCGAAATCGGCGGCGCCGCGAACAGCGGAATGCTCGACAGGGTGCTCATCGGGCCACTCCGATGAGGCGCCGAGCCTGGGTGAACCGCGTGACCAACCCGTCGGCGGCGTCGGTGAGCGAGCGGACGTACGCCGAGCCAGCGAACCGCTTGGGGGGATCGTCCCCCTCGGAATACACCTGGGCGCCCACGGGATCGTGGGCGATAGACCCCCACACCGAAACGCCGAACTGCTTGGCGATCTCGGAGGCGCTGTAAGGGCGTCCGGGCCCCACCACCAGCAACCCCACGCGCGCCGGATCCACGGCCTCGGTCACCAGCGGTAGGTACAACCGCAACCCCGCAAGCGACACCAAGGACGCACGACACACGACCAGCACGGCGTCCGCCGCCTCCACGATCGGCGTCGGCAGTCCCTCGCGTCCCATCCGTCCGCAGTCGAGCAGGGTGTCGGTAGGACGGTCTTCAAGGGCTACGAGCAGATCCGGCCACGCGTGGACGAACAGCTCCGCCGCCGCCGGATGCGCCACGCCTGGGAGGAACATGCGCTGGCCCGAATCATCGAGCGGGACGCATTGCGATTCCAGCACCGAATCCAGCGGGCGACGCTCGCGATGGGCCTGCAGCAGCCCCGAGAATCCCCGCCTGCCCACATCTTGTCCGCGAAGGTACCCCGACAAGATGGCCTGGGCGGGGTCGCGGTTGGCGTCCGCGAGCAGCACCGGCGTTGGCCAGCGAAGTGCCAACCCGACGGCGGTCGTGGTGCAGCCCGGCGCCCCGCTGGCCGTGGTCAAGGCAACGATCGACATCAGCCACCGGACTTTCGGACCATCGCGACCTGGTCAGCGGCCGCCAAGCGCGCGATGCGCTCGGCTTCGGTAGCGGGGACGGTGACGTCGAGAAGGGACGATCCATCGGCTTGAGTCATGGGCGCCATGGCGACGAACGCTTCAACGCTGGCGCCGGCCGCCGCTTGCCCGTTGGCGCCCGCCACGGGGACCAAGAGCACGGGGGTGCCGGCCGGGAGCGCCGAAACCGGCAGGCGTCCGGCGGCTAGCCGCAACCCCATGCGGACGCTGCCCGCCGGAACCTCGGCGATGCCGATGCTTGAGGGGACCGCGAGAGTGCCGGCCGGGAGGTCGGTGAGAGCCGTGCGTCCGACCAGGTCACCGGCCTGCTGCGCGGGGATCATCACGACCCCGGGCGTTTGTGTCATCGAGATTGCCGTGAAGTCGGAGGCCTTCAGCACCTCGCCGCGATAAACCGTGCGGGTCATTCCCAGCACCTGCTGCGTGGCGGCCAGCGACGTGTAGAGAAAGGCTGAGCCGAGGCCCCCGAGGCAGATGGCAAGAATTCCCAAAGCGAGCATGCGAGGGTTTCGTCGTCGTCTCGCTATCGGTGGTGATGGCGAGACGGGTGCATGCAATGCGGACATGAGCAGACGCCTTCGTCTGCCTTGAGTTGCGATATCCGGGGGTGGGTATCCGTCGAACTTCTCGGCAGTTTGAGAATAAGCAAACCGTCCGACATTGCGCAGGGTGTCCAGGCAAATCTGTGGATAACTTTTCCTGGGTCGCGGGGCCTAGAACGCTCGGTCCAGGAGGATGTCCCCGTTGGTGTCCTCGCCGGCACGGGCACGCGGACCAGCGGGCTGGCCCGCTTCCGGCGAGGGGCAAGGATGCCGCAAGGGGTCAGGGACAAGCAGTTTTACCGCACGAGTCGCGGACGACACTCGCCGGTCCACCCGGCAATCGGCTCATGCCGCTCGTTGATCCAGGCGCTGAGAGGGTCGCGGGGAGACAACTACCCAATGTGTGATTTGAACGCCGGTGCTGGGTGAATTCCACGTGACAGAACGACCCTCAACTCCCTAATAGTGCTTAGGAAATTTCTCGATAGGCATGCTCGTGGCGCTCCTTCTTCGGAGCCGTAGGGAGGTGCGCCGGGCCGGACTAACCGATGATGTCTTGGCGTACGACCCGATGGCTCCGCACATCCACAAGGTGCGCGTGATGCTCGTCGGGTGGGTGATGGCGGTTCCCATCCGTCAGCGCGACGAGGTCGGACATCAGGAGAGGGGCGTCGGCGCCGAACAAGCCAGATGCTGCAGCGGGAATCCGACGGCGTCGTTGAGCGCCGGGTATTTGCTCTCGCCGACCGGTTTAGGGGCCGAAACCGGCGAGACCTCGGCGGCGATCACGTAGCCGATGCACAACCGCACGCTCGTGGGGTGACTCGGCACGCTCACTTTCCGGTCGCCCGGAAGGTCCGCGTAGGGCTGGAACGGGCGGGACGCGGTCAAGCTCCCCGTGAGGGAGCCGGACGCCGCCACCGGAGCCACGAACGTGGCGGGCGGTCGCACGTAATTGACGTCACCGCGAACCGGGAAGAAGGCCAACGACAGCGCGACTCCATTGGACCGGGTCTGATCGGGAATGGCCGACGCCCCTTGGTGGTGTACGACCCACAGATCGACGCCCGACTGGTTGGTGAGCGTGTAGTCGATCTTGACGCTCGCCTCGCTGACGGCCATGGTTGCCGAGATCAACACGTCGGTGGAGATCGTCGACTGGTCGACCGTCACCGGTGAGGCGACCGTGCACCCGGTCAAGGCCAAGGTTGCCGCGAGCACGGGGGCGCACCACCGTAGCGCCAGCAGCCCGCGGCTGCGCCTGGCGACAGCCGTCGGAGTTGATGTGTCCGGCATCGGCCCCCCCTTGCGATTACATGATCACGGTACCGGGAGGAGGGGGCGTCGCCGGGCTTCAGCCCGGCAGGTCGCGTGCCCCCTTAGCCCCCACAAAAGGCTGGTGGCGGGTGTGACCGTTTAACGGGTTACCTGGTGGCGGCGTCCAGTGCGTCGGTGATGGCCTTCCCCGCCTCGGGATCGTTGGTTGCCCAGGTGCCGACCGTCACCGACACGTCGCCGTTCGCCATCTGCGTCAGGTACATCAGCACGGTGTCTGATCCGCCTGTCGAACCGGTCACTTTGCCGCTGCGGCTCACCGATGGAAGCCCATCAACCAGGTGCGGAGTTCCCTCAGTCACATCGACCTTCTTGGCCGTCGAGAAGTAGCGCCCGATGACCGACTTCCACACCGCTTCCTTGACGTCAGCGACGTTGCCGGTGGGGTTTCCCACGGCACCGACAGCGAACACCGCCCGCCACGTATCTCCGGGGGCGGGGGCCACCATGTTGAACCCACAGGTGGGTGACCACACAGGTGCACCAACAATCGGGAACCCGCCAGGGGGCGTCACCTTGATGGTGCCGTTGGTGACCCGCCCATCGGGAAGCTGTACAGCAGGACACGGGCCTGCCGGGGCAGCCGGGCCACCTGCAGCCACCGTACCTGCCGTGGCCGGTTTGGTTGCGGCGGTGGTCTTGCTGGACGGGGTCGCCACCGGGGGGAGGCTGACTGTTGCAGCCGGGCGGCTGGCCACGACCATGACCCCTATGAGGATCAACGTGAGGACCCCCACCACGGGGATGAGGATGTACAACCACAGTTTGCCCTTCGGGGTTGGCGCCTGCGGGGCTGGCGCCTGAGGGCCAAACCCGGGGGCAGGCTGCGGGGCCGCGGCAGGCTGAGTGTGCCCAGTCCATTGCGTGCCGTCGTAGTACCGAACAATCGTGGGGTCCCCATGTGGATCAGGGAACCAGCCTTGCGTCGACATACAGAGAGGCCCTTCACGTTTCCCACGGTGGGGAACCCAAGCCTGTCGGTGCGCCCCCCTTTGACGCCCACAACAGTACGGGACCCTCCGGGCGCCGACGCACCGCTGGTCACCGGCAGGTGTAGACGCGCCTCTACGTTGCGGCGGTGACACCAGTCAACGACTCAGGACGGCGCTACGACCTTTGAGTCAAGGTTGGATCAAACCGGGTCGGCGGCTCAGGAATTCTTCCCTGGCGTACGCGCCGATGACCCAGGTGTTCCAGGCATCAACGGCCGCCCCGACGCCGCCGCCGAGAAGGGGCACGCGCTTGGCGAAGAGCACGGCCAGGTGCTTGGAGCCGACCTTGCCGGCCACGTCGCCGAACGTGTGCTCGCTGATGACGCGATCGAGTCCTGGATCCCAGACGGGGGCGGTGGCGATCAAGAACGGACGTCCGGGCAGGATCCCTGATGCCACGCGCTTGTCGACCTCGTCCGCGCCGAGAAGGCACATGGTGAGCGCCGAGCGGACGCGTGAGTCTTCGATGTTGTAGCCACGCAGGTGCGCGATGGTCGCCACGAGCCGCACTTGGACGGTCGCCGCCGCGGCCATGTTGACCGGGAGGGCCACGGGCAGGGTCAAAATGCCGCCGAGGTTCGTCACCAGCCCCTGGGCGCCGGCCATCGACACGTGCGCGGTGATGAGGGAATCGATGGCCTCTTCGGCGTCGCCACGCTTCTGCAGCGCGGCGGCCGCGGCCACCTTCGCGCTGGGGATCGCACCCCAGCCGTAGATGGCGAGCTCCACGATTTGCCGCATCACGCCACCGCCCATTTCGGGGGCGCGGGTGGCGATGGTCTTACCGACGTCACTGACTTGCATGGGACTCCTTGCGGGTTCGTCTTAAGGGTACGACGCGCGCCCCAACTTCGGATCAGGTGCGACCCCGGACGTTCCCGGACGCCGAACCCCCGCAACGTCCGGGGATTGGCGGACCCCAGTGCCAGAATGCGTCCTATGGCAGGCATTTTCGGACCCGAGGAAGACTGGCCTGCCCAAGACCTCATCGCGCTCTCCGAAGACCTCGATCCCGACACGGTGCTCGCCGGGTACGCCTGCGGGGTGTTCCCGATGCCGCTGCCCTACACCCAGTTCAACGTCCGCATGGGGTGGTGGTCGCCGATGCAGCGGGGCGTCCTCCCGTTGGACGCCCTCCGCGTCACCAAGTCGCTGCGCCAGGCCACCAAGCACTTCGTGACCACGGTCGATGCCGACTTCGCCGCCGTGATCGCCCGGTGCGCCGATCCGACGCGGCCCCACGGGTGGATCGAACCCGAGATCGCCGCGGTCTACGTCGACCTGCATCGCCGGGGCTTCGCCCACTCGGTCGAGGTCTGGACGCGGGACGGACGCCTCGCCGGCGGCCTCTACGGCATCAGCCTCGGCGGGTTGTTCGCGGGGGAGTCGATGTTCCACGATCCCGTCATCGGACGCGATGCCTCGAAGGTCGCCCTCGTTCGCCTGGTCGACCTGCTCAGCGCCGACGGGGTCGAGCGGATCATCGACACCCAATGGCTGACCCCCCACCTGGCCACGCTGGGCGCGCTCGACATCGACCGCCGCGACTACCTCGACCTGGTGGACGAACTCGTGACCCTGCCGCCCCCCGATTGGACGTCCGCCGCCCGCAAACCGCCACCGCCACTCCGCGACGCCAGCCCCGGCCTCGGGTAGCGTGGCGCCCACCAAACTCACAGGGGGTGGCGCATGCCGGAGTTACCCGAGGTTGAGGCGCTGCGCGTGTTCCTCGCTGACCGCGCAGTCGGGCTCACCATCGCCGACGTTCAGTTGGCCGCCTTCCATGCCCTCAAGACGTTTGAACTGCCGCTCTCGGCCCTGTCGGGGTGCGAGGTCGACGCGGTCGCCCGCCGCGGGAAGTACCTGGCCTTGAGTGCTGGCGGGATGTGGCTGGCGTGGCACCTCTCGCGCGGCGGCTGGCTGACCTGGCGCGAAACCACCCCGAAGACCGTCCCGCGCAAGGGTCCGCTGGCGCTGCGGGTGGCGTTCGCCGAGGGTCCGAGTTTCGACCTCACCGAGTACGGCACGCAGCGGCGGCTGGCCGTCCACCTCGTCAACAATCTGGACGACGTCGCGATGATCGCCACCCTCGGACCCGACCCCCTGGCCGACGGTTTTGACCCCGCCGCCTTGGACACGATCCTGGACGCCGCCGGCGGGGCCCAGCTCAAGGGCGTGCTCCGCGACCAGCGGATCATCGCCGGCATCGGCAACGCCTACTCCGACGAGATCCTGCACGCGGCGAAGCTGTCGCCGTTCAAGGCCGCCGGACGCCTGACCCCCGACGAACGCGCGGCCCTCTACGCCGCCGTCAAGGGCGAACTGGCGGCGGCTGTCGAGCGGGCGACTGGGCTGCAAGCGTCCGAGCTGAAAGACACCAAGCGGTCGGCCATGCGCGTCCATGGCCGCACCGGCCTGCCCTGCCCGGTGTGCGGCACCACCGTCGCCGAGGTGTCGTTCGCCGATTCGTCCCTGCAGTACTGCCCCACCTGCCAGACCGGCGGCAAGCTGCTCGCCGATCGGCGCCTGAGCCGCTTGCTCAAGTAGGCCCCTCCCAGCTGTCTTACTACCCTGCCGTTCTCGTCGCTTCCCTACCGGTAGTGCCTCTTCCCTACCGTTGGGACGGCAGGGTAGGCGTGTTTGCGGCAGGGAAGCGGGGGTAAGGGGGGCGGGTCCGCTCGACGTACAGGGCGGTTGCTGCTCGATGTCCCGCGAGCCCTCTCGGGTTACTGGATGCCGAGGAGGCGCTGTCGCAGGTCGCTTTCTGCGGTGAGGCGCAGGAAGTCTCGACGGCCGCGCTCGGCCACCACGGCCATCAGGATGTCTTCCTGGCTGACCCAGTCGGGCGGTTGCGGGTTCACGTGCGGACGCACCTCGGCGAGCAGTTGGGCGCCCAGCTGTCCACGGGCGATGGGGCTGAGGGTCATACGCCGCAACAGGAACTGGCGTATCGTCATCGCCAACCCGGAGGGCAGCGCCGAGATATCGGCGCTCGCCGCCCAACGCGTCAGGTGGGGCGGCATCGGCGCGGGAAGAGGGGTCACCAAGCGGATCCGATCGCGGACCACCACGGTGGACGCCGCGAGGTCGCCCAGCCGTTGACCGCGCGCCGTCAGGATCATGCTCAAGATGGCCGCCACTCCGCCCGTGCCCCAGATCTCGACGAAGCCGATCAGCGAACGGACGAGCGCCTGGCGGGAACCGATCGGGCCGTTGTCGGCCCGAACCACCCGCGTTCCGCAGGCAAGCTTGCCCAGCGATCGGCCGCCGCTCATGGTCTCGACGATGGTCGGGAGCCCCACGAACACCATGGCCATCAAGACCACGACACCGGCCTGCGTCAAGGCGCGGTCAAAGCTCCCCACCGAGGCCACGAGGAGCAGGACCCCCACGAAGAGCAGGACCAGTTGGGCCACCGCGTCGAGGAGCGCTCCGGCCAGCCGAACTCCGAAGCCAGCCAGGGGGACGTCCAACGCGACGGCCTCGCCGATGACCACGCCATCGGTCCCGACGCCGGGGGGTGTTGCGGATGCCACAGGCCGACGATACCGCCCCCCTGGGTCGCTACTCTGACCGCGTGGACCTAGACGCCTACGTGGCTGCGCACCAGGCGGAATGGCGCGAGTTGGAGTGGCTCGTGGCATCGCGGGAGCTCACCGCAGGTCAAGCCGATCGCATGATCGATCTCTACCAGCGCGTCGGCACGCACCTGTCGGTGCTTCGTTCGTCCGCCCCGGATCCCATGCTGGTGGAGGGGTTGTCCGTCCTGCTGGGACGCGCCCGCCGCCGGATGGCTGGTACCCGGACGCCCACCTTTCGCCACTTCACCCACTTCTTCACCGACTCGTTCCCGGCGGCGCTCTACCGGCTGCGCTGGTGGTGGATCATCACCGGGGTCGTCTGTCTCCTGACCGCCTTGGGCCTGGGCTGGTACCTCGTGGCGAATCCCGGGCTGGAGGCGCAGATCGGCACCCCCGACGAGGTCGCTGAGCTGGTCAACGTCGACTTCGAGCACTACTACTCCTCTTCCCCGGCCACCTCCTTCGCCCTCCGCGTCTGGACGAACAACGCCTGGGTGTCCGCTCAATGCATCGCGTTCGGGATCCTGGGCTTCCCGGTGATCCAGGTCCTGTGGGCCAACATGGTGAATCTGGGGCTGCTGGGCGGGCTCATGACCAACCATGGCCGGGCGGACCTCTTCTTTGGGCTGATCCTGCCCCACGGCCTCCTCGAGCTCACGGCCGTCTTCGTGGCCGGTGGGGCCGGGCTGCGGCTGTTCTGGTCGTGGGTCGTCCCCGGTCCTCGGACGCGCACTGCCTCCATGGCCCGCGAGGGGCGCACCACGGTCGGAATCGCGCTCGGGTTGATCGTCGTCCTCTTGGTGTCTGGTGTGATTGAAGCCTTCGTGACCCCGTCGGGCCTGCCCACGTGGGCGCGCATCGCCATCGGCGTCCTCGCCTGGCTCACCTTCTTGGGTTACGCCCTCGTCATGGGACGCGCGGCGGCTTCCCGCGGGCAGGACGGCGACGTCGCTGCCGCCGAGCGCGAAGAGGACGTCCTCGCGGTGGACTGAACGTCCGCATGCGACGCTGACGCGTTCTCGGGGTCGAGGCGTTGGACGTTGATGCGTCCCTCGCGTCACCCCCGGCAGCCGGGTTACAACTGTCCCCGGGACTTCAACGCCAGGTAGTAGTCAGCGAGGGCTACCGGCAGCGCGTCAGCAGGCTCGTCCAACACCGCCACCCCCAACTGCCGCAGGGCATTCGCGGTGCGCCGGCGAGCATCCAAGGCCACTTCGGCGGCCGCCGCCGAGTAGACCGCGACGATGTCGTCGCGGGCGTCGGCCATGGCGCTGAGCTCGGGGTCGGCGACCGAGGCGATCACGATCCGATGGCGGGCGGCCAGGTTGGCCAACACGGGCAGCAGCGTCTCCGACACGGCGGCCGGCTCAAGCGGCGTGAGCAGCACCAGCAGCGACTGCTTGCGACCTTGGGCGGTGATCGCCGCGGCGAGCTCCCGCCAGTTCGCCTCCACCAGCGTCGGATCCAGCTGGCTCATCGCGGCGGAGACCCGAGCCAAGACGTCGGTCCGACTCGCCTTGGCGACGGTGGCGCGCACCGTCCGATCACCCGCCACGAACCCGATATGGTCCCCGGCCTTGGCGGCGATGGCGGTCAGCAGCAGGGCTGCGTCCATGGCCGAATCCAACCGGGGGACGTCACCGACCCGGCCCGCCGACAGTCGGGACGTGTCGAGTACGAGAAGGATGCGACGGTCCCGCTCGGGGCGCCAGGTGCGGACCACGACAGTGCGGCGACGGGCTGTGGCCCGCCAGTCGATGGAGCGGACGTCGTCGCCCTCGACGTAGTCGCGCAGCGAATCGAACTCGGTGCCTTGGCCGCGGGTGCGCACCGCCGCCCGCCCCTCGATCTGCTGCAGCTTGGCGAGCATGCCGGGGAGGTGTTTGCGGCTGGGGAACGCCGGCAGGGCGCGGACCGTCCCAGGGCAGTCGAAGCCCTTCTGGCGCGCGGCCAAACCCAGCGGACCAAGCGATCGGACGGTGATCCGATCAGCCGTCCGATCACCGCGACGAGTTGGGCGCAGGGGCGTTACCAGGCTGACCGAATCCCCGCCGGCAAGCGCCAGGCGGTGGCGGTTGCGGGTGGCCCCGGCCGAGGGCAACCAGGCGTCCCGCAGAACCCCTCGCAGCCGCCGGCGTCCGTTGTTGGTGACCTGCAGGACGGTGGTGGTGTCCTGGTCGATCCGGACGGGGTCCGTGGGTTTGCGCAGAATGCTCAGCTGCCGTGGGCTGGGGGCCAAGACGGCGTCGAGGATGACCGCCAGGACGACGCCGAGCGTCCAAGCCCCGACGGTGGTGCCGTCCGGGCGCCACAGCACCGCTCCCACGCCCAAGGCGAGGAGCAGGACGGTGTGGCCCGTGATGCTCATGTCAGCGCGGCACCGGCACCGAGTCGATGGCGCTGGCCAAGACGGCCTCGACCTTGACACCTTCCAGCTCCGCCTCTGGGCGCAGGCTGAGCCGGTGCGCGACGGTGGCGCGGGACAGGGCCTTCACGTCGTCCGGGGTCACGAAGTCGCGGCCGCTGAGCCACGCCCACGCGCGGGCGGTGGAGAGCAGAGCGACAGCGGCGCGCGGCGACATGCCCAGATCGAGGGAAGGCGACACCCGAGTGGCGCGTGCGATGTCGACGATGTAACCCACGACCTCAGGGCGGATGAGCACGGTTCGCACGGCCGCCGCCCCAGCCTCCAGGTCGGCAGCGGACGCCACCGGGCGCACCCCCGCAGCCTCCAACCTGCCCGGATCGAAGCCCATGGCATGCCGTTGGACGATCTCCACCTCGGCCTCCCGCGGCGGGATCGGCATCTCGATCTTGAGCAGGAAGCGGTCGAGCTGGGCCTCGGGCAGCGGGTAGGTGCCTTCGAACTCGACCGGGTTCTGAGTAGCGGCCACGAGGAAGGGGGCCGCCAGCGGCCGCGAGATCCCGTCGACCGTGACCTGCCGCTCCGCCATCGCCTCCAGGAGCGACGACTGAGTCTTCGGTGGGGTGCGGTTGATCTCGTCGGCGAGCAGGAGGTTGGTGAACACCGGGCCGGGGCGGAACGTGAAATCAGACTTGGAGGCGTCGTAGACGAGCGACCCCGTCAGGTCGCCCGGCATCAGGTCCGGGGTGAATTGGACGCGTTTGTGCCCCACGTCCAAGGCGGCGGCCAGGGTGCGGACGAGCAGCGTCTTTGCCGTTCCGGGGACACCCTCCAGCAGCACATGCCCGCGAGTCAGCAGGGCGATCAGGAGGCCGGTGACCGCAGCATCTTGGCCGACGACCGCCTTGGCCACCTCGGCCCGGACGTTCCACAGGGCCGCGCGGGCCCGCTCAGCGTTCGCATCCGGACGCCCCGCGTTCGCATCCGGACGCGCGACCTCGGCCTCGGGCATCCGCCGGGCACCGCCAGTGGCGTCCGCGAATGGTGGGGCGGGGAGATTCGTGACCGGTGGCCCGAAGCCTTGGGAGGTGTAGTCCGGACCAGCAAACCCAGGCTGAGCGCCCGCGGGCTGGGGTGGCGCCGCGAAGGGATGGGGATCGGTCATGGTCGGCGGACCTCCTGTTCAAGGGCGACAAGCTCGTTGGCGAGCGTGACGAGCGTCGGATCATCGGGGGTGAGGGCGGCGAACAACAGCCAGTCGATCTGGGCTGGCGGACGGCCGGTGGCGCGCACGAGGGCGGCGGTCAGCTCGAACTGATCGGTACCGCTCGGAAGCGCCAGGCGATCCAGCACACGGCGCCTGGTCGCCATCCGCAAGATCGCGAGGGTGCGGGCGCGGTCGGCCGTCCGGTGGTACATCCGGGCGCGACTCTGTGTGGTCTCGATGGCCTTGATGACCACGGGCAGCGGCTCGATCACTAACCGTCCCAGGCGGCGTCCGCGCCAGAGCATCGCGCCCACGACCACCACTCCGAGCATCAGAGCTACCTGCGAGACCCAGCCCGGGACCAAACCAGGGCCTTCCGAGGGGGTCGGGGATGAAGGGTCGGCTTCTGACCCGCCGGGGCTGTACCAGACCAGGCTCGGGTCGCGTCCGAGGAGCCGCAAGGCCAGCGTGGCGTTGTCGTTCTCGGTGATTGAGCCGTTTTGGATGATCCCGCCGCCTGCCAGGAGGGCGATCTCTTCGGGGCTCTCGGCGCGCGGCAACACGATCAGGCCGTATCCCTGGTTCCCTGGGAAGCAGCCCTGCGCGTTCCCGTTGATGCCAGGGACGAGGAATCGGGAGACGTTGGAGATCCTCAAGGTTTGTCCGATGAGCTTTGTCTGGCAGGCGGCGACCAAAGCCTGCTTCTGCGTGACAGGTGAACTGGGGTAGACGCCGAAGCGCGTCCCCTCGAGGGCATCGGCAGACAATCCGATCAGCACGACGTGGCGGTACCGCTGGTGTACGTCGTGGAGTGCCTGACCCGCCTCGTAGTCGGCGAACTCTGATCCGGTCATCACCACGGTGGCGTCGCCCACCACCTTGGCGGTGGCGGCCGCCAGCCCCGCGCGAGTGTGGACCACCGTCACGGTGACACCCTGTTGGCGGAGCACCTGCGCCACCGCGCGGGCTCCCGTGGCTCCCCCGTTCTGAGGGTCGGAGGTGATGTCGGCCTCATTCGGCCACAAGACAGCAATGGACAGCCCCACCAGCACCGCAGCGAGCCCCAACCACACGACAAGGCCACGTAAGGAACGGGCCACCCCTGGCGTCGCCGTGGCGGTGGTCACACTCATACCGTCGCCCCTTGCGTGGGCGACGGTTTAGCGGCGCTCAGTGTGTCGGCGATCGCCAACACGGCGACAGCCTGCACTTTGGTGGTCCGGGGGGCCGGACGCATGCCGTACGCGGCCTGGTCGAACCAACCGGCGGCGGCCACGACGGCCGCCCCAGCCAGGGGAAAGGCTGCTGCCACCACCGCACCGGCCTCCTGGGCTGTGCGTCCGGGACGATCGCCCAGGATGCCGCGCCGGTCAAGATTGGCCACGGTGGCGCGGAACCCGTTCATGACCGCGCCGTCCCAATCTTCGGCGTCGAAGGCCTGCCGGGCGGCCGCCAGATACTGCTCCGCAGAGATGGTGGGGTCCACCAAGGCACTGGTCTGGCGCGCCTCTTGGGTGGCCGTCGTCCGGGCTCTGATGATGAACCAGCAGAGAATCGCCAAGGCAGCGACGAGCGCCAGGGTCACGAACGTCCAGCCGGCCATGCTTCTGGTGTCGCTGGGCACATCCTCGCCCAAATGGCGTAGCCAGGTGAAGAAATCCTGGAGCCAGTGCTGCTGGGCATACTCAGGTTTTCGGAGTTCCTCGGTGAGCCACTCCCGTGCTTGGTCGGGTGTGGGATCGAGGGGGACGTCGGCTGGAAACATGTCAGCGTTCGACCCCTCGGGCGGCCTCGTTCATCAAGACCAGATCGAGCCCCTCGGCGCGCATGCGGGCGTCCACATAGAGCAAGCAGTTCACGCCGGCGAGGTAGGGCGCCAGAAAGGAGTTTGAGATCGCGGACGTCAACACGCTGGCGAGCATGGTGACGGTGAGCTGGAGCCCCGGCCGATCCTGCAGCGACATGGTGGCGATCAGGAGTACCGCGAGCTGCACGGGGGTGGCGAGCATGGAAGCCACCATGGACGCGGAGAAGTTCGCCAGGATTTGAGTTCCGAAAATCGGGCCCACACGGCCCCGGGTCAGGCTCCAACTGCGCCGAACGGCCGCGATTGCCGGGAGGCGCTCGAGCACCATGGCTGGTCCGAGGAAGCTCAGCTTGATCGTCAGCCAGATGCTGACCGCAACCGCCGGCAACCCCAAGAGAACACTGAACGCGAACGGAAACTCGAGTGAGATGGCGAGCCACACCCACCCGGTGACGAGGAGCGCCACCCCGAGCACCAGCATCAAAGTGGTGCCGAGGTAGGGCAGCATCCGAGACTTAGTCACCTGCCAGACCTGCGGGACCCCCGGCTTTCGTCCGAGCACCGCTTGCAGCGTGACGTAGGCCAACATGGCACTGAGGATCACCCCACCGATGGCGCGTGGAGTTCCACTGAGAATCAGCGGTGCGAACGTCCCCATGATGGTGCTCGAGCCGTTGCTCATGCCTGGAATAAGCATCAGCGTGAAGGGCAAGGCAAACACCAAGACCACGATCTGCACGATGAGGCTCAGCCCAATCGTGCTCCGCGGATTGAAGCGCAGCAGCTTCAGAGCACCGCCGAGTACCTCGCTGACGGACAGCGGCTTCAGTCCGACGATGCCCGGGGTGAACGACAACCAGGAGGCCCGCGTGGTGTCGGTCGCGGACGCGGGCCCTAGCGTGGGGAAGCCGCCTTGGAAACGTGGATAGGCGGGCTGCTCAGGGGGCGGTTCCGAGCCGGGGACGACCCAGGCCTGCTGCGGAGACACCGTGTCCACCCCCCTCGCGACGATAGGGCCGACGCTAGCAGGCCAGGGTGCCACGGTCGGGGGGCGCTCGACGACGTCGGATAGCATGCCGGAGCGGCCCGCACGCCTGTCCGGGTCTGGTTCGAAGGGGATGAGGCGATGGACGCCACCGTCCGGCCCGACTTCGCCAAGGGTGGCGGACTGATCACGGCCGTCGCCGTCGACGCGGACAACGGCGAGGTGCTGATGGTCGCGGGCATGAACGAGGCTGCCTACGATGCCACGCTTGAAACCGGGATCGTTCACTACTGGTCGCGCTCCCGGGGCAAGCTCTGGCGCAAGGGCGAATCGTCCGGCAATGAGCAGACCCTCGTCGAACTGCGCTTCGACTGCGACGGGGACGCGATCGTCGTCCGGGTGCACCAGCAGGGGCCCGCGTGCCACGAGGGCTACCGCTCCTGCTTCCACCGCACGCTGGCCGCCGACGGCAGCCTCGCCGTCGACGCCGAGCGACTCCGCACCCCCGACGAGATGTACGGCAACCAGGGCTGACCCGCTCAACAAGATGTGAGCAAAGTGCTCACCGTGAGCACTTTGCTCACACTGTCTTTGTGCACTCGGCTACGTCGGGGCGGTGACTCCTCCTCCGGTCACGAGGGAAGGGGTCTCAGGTCTCACTTTTGAATCGGTCTGGACGAGAAATCCAGGGGTGCGCGATCGGTTCGATAGCCTGACCCGGAGTCCGCAACCCCCGAGGGCTCGACGGCGAGCGGAGGAAACCAGCGTGATTCAGCGGATGATCCTAGCTTGGCGTCGGTTCGCGGGGGCCCCTTGGGCCCGCGATCACCGCCTCGGGATGGGCCTCATCCTCCTCGGATCAGCGCTTACCGTCTTCGTCGGCGTCCTCGGACCATCGCCGGTGGCCCTCGACCTTGGCCCTCGCACCGGCTGGTTGCCGCCCTGGTACCTGCCCGACTCGTTCCCACACCCGTCGGAGTGGCTGGTTGTCCCGGCGCTCTGGATCGGGATCACCGCTGGCGCCATCGGCCTGTGGATCTGCAACCAGGCGCTACGCACCGGGTGGCGTCCGAACGTCCGCAAACTGTTCGCCACCGGCCTCGGGCTCAGCATCGCGACGGCCTGCGTGCCGCCGCTGACCTCGGCGGACGTCCTCATGTACGCCGCCTACGGACGCTTGCAGACCCTCGGTCGCGACCCCTACGACATCACTCCCGCCTCGATTTTCCGTGAGGCCTACGACCCGGTGCTGCGCTGGACCGAACGCCCGTGGCAAGACACCCCGAGCGTCTATGGTCCGATCGCGTCGTTCTCGCAATGGCTGGCGAACGTCCTCGGCGGACCCAACATGCACGACGTGGTGTTCTGGCTGCAGGTCTTCGCGGTCGTCCCGTTCATCGCCATCGCCCTCGTCGCCCTGCACCTCGCCAAAGGCAATCCGGCGTTGCAGGCGCGGGCCGTGCTGTTCACCGTCCTGAACCCGATCATGATCTGGTCGGTGGTGGCGGGCGCGCACAACGAGGCGTTGTGCACCGTGTTCGCGATCGTGGCGCTGCTGTACGTCCGCAAGCGCCCCTGGCTCGCCGGGTTCTTCATCGGCATGGCCGGCGCCGTGAAGGTGTCACTGGTCTTCTACGGCCTGGCCATGGTGTGGGCGTACCGTCGGCGGCTGAAGGCGCTGATCCAACTCGGCCTCGGGGCGCTCGTCCCCTTGGTGGTTGCTTACGTCGTCGTCGCCCCCAAGGCCATGCTCGCCGCCGGCCGCAACACCGGCTACATCTCCGCGGGCAGTTGGTCGCCGTGGCTCTACACGCCCTTTGAGCTGGCCTTCGGATCGGGCCTCGCCCACAGCCTCATCTCGTTCCTGGGCCTCGCGGGCATGATCGTCATCGGCTGGATGCTGTCCCGCGTCCTGCCCTGGAGCCCGCTGCCGGGGCTGAAGAAGGGCGTCAAGGCGGTCAATGATCCGCTGACGGTGACGGTGCGGACGGCGTTGCTGCTCAGCGCCGCCTGGCTGCTCACCAGCCCCTACACTCTCAGCTGGTACGACCTCATCGTGTGGGTGCCCCTTGGATTGCTGGCCACCAACCGCCTCGACGGGGTGTTCCTGATCCGCGGGTTGTGGTTGTCGCTGGCCTACGTGACCGCGCGCTCGGTGGAGTTCAGCCCCACCATGCAGAACATCTCGTTTGTGATCCAGAGCGTCATCAGCTCCGGGGTCGCTTGGGGGGCCCTGATCTTCGTCGTCTGGTGGTGGCGGGATGCAGGCGCCGAACTGCCCAGCATTGCGTCCGCGAAAGCCGCCTTCCCGCGCTTCACCCGCACGCCCGCGCGAACGCGCTGACCGTGCCACGCCGGGGGCGCAAGCGTCCGACGACTAGGCTGAGCGCCGTGCTCGGCTATTTCGGACCCGCGGGAACCTTCACCCATCAGGCGTTGCGGACGTTCAGCGACGCCGACGCCACCCCCTTCGCCACGGTGATCCAGGCCCTGGACGCCGTGCGCTCGGGCGAGGTGGAGGCGGCGCTCGTCCCGATCGAGAACTCGGTCGAGGGTGGCGTATCGGCCACGCTCGACAACCTGAGCATGCCGCCGACGCTGATGATCCAGCGCGAGGTGCTGCTGCCCGTCCAGTTCCAGCTCTGCGTCCGTCCAGGCACGCGTCTCTCGGACGTGAAGCGCGTGCTGACCCACCCGCACGCGGCCGCGCAGGTGCGCGAGTGGCTGGTGACGAACCTGCCGGACGCCCATCTCACCGAGGGTGGTTCCACCGCCGCCGCGGCGGAGGAGGTCTCGAACCCGGGGTCGCAGTACGACGCGGCCGTCTGCGCGAAAGTCGCGGGTGACCTCTACGGCCTTGACGTGCTCGCCGCCGACATCGCCGACAACTCCTCGGCCGTGACCCGCTTCGTGCTCGTCAGCCGTCCGTCCGCGCCGCCGAAACAAACCGGCTTCGACAAGACCACCCTGGTGGCGTACATGTTTGCCAATCATCCGGGCGCGCTCCTGGAGATCCTGGAGCAGTTCGCCGGACGGGGTGTGAACCTCTGCCGCATCGAATCGCGTCCGACCAAGACCGGCCTGGGCGACTACTGCTTCTCGATCGACGCCGAAGGCCACGTGCTGGATCCGCGGATGGCCGAGGCCGTCCAGGGGCTGCATCGCATCTGCCGCGAGGTGGTGTTCTTGGGTTCCTACGCACGTGCTGACTTCGTCCGTCCGACCGTGGCCCGCGGGTTCACCGACGCCGACTTCAAGGACGCCGCCACCTGGTTCAAAGCGTTGAAGAACCCGGACGCCTGAACCCCGGGCTGGCATGGCCCCATGTCGACTTTGCTGGCGTTGAGCGTGTTTGCTGGCGAAATATCGCCAGCAAACACGCCAATCGCCAGCAAAGTGGACCACAGGGGCCGGTTGGACGGGCCCCAGCTTCGTACGCCCGCTCTTTCCGGCCTCGGCCCACTCCACTGGCGATTTTGCGCACTCTGCTGGCGTTTTGCGCACTCTGCTGGCACTAGGCGTCTCTGCTGGCGCTATTGCGCCAGTCAAGACGCGCAACGCCAGCAGAGTGCAGGGAGAGGGTGACGGACGCCTCGTTGCGGTGGGAGCGTCGCCTCAGTGCCGCCTCAGTGCCGCCTCAGTGCCGCCTCAGGGCGCCTCGGTGTGGCCTCAGCGTCGGCGCGGACGCCTTCTTGGGCGCACCTCGGGACGCGTGAGGCCCACGCACACCAGCGCCACAACAGCGCCGACGAGCACGCCCGCGACGATGTCGGTCGTGTAGTGGGCCCGGACGATGTAGCGATCCCAGCCGATGAGGACGACCACGGCGAACGTCCCGATCGTGAACAGGCCGAGCTGCGCCCGGCCGAAGACCCGCCAGGCCACGGTCATGAGGACGGCCGCGATGGTGATCGCGACCATGTGCACGGAGGGGTAGGCGAGGCCTTCGGAGGTGATCAGCGGGAGCTTGAACGGCGGACGCTCGCGTCCGAAGTAGGGCTTCAAATAGCGGTCTGCGGTGACGCCGAGGATCACCGCGAGTACCGCCGCCCAGGTGAAGCGCTCGTGGCCCGCGCGCCAGGCGAGGATCCCCACGATGAGGACGACCGGGTAGACCACCCACGGGTCGAAGATCAGCGCGATCGCCGCGCCGACCTGCCCGAGCAGGCTGGTGGGCGCGGGTCCGACGGTGGTCGACGGGTAGTCCAGCCACGACAGCCACGCCGTGTGCAGGGCGAGATACGTCCAGCCGGCGAACGTGGCTGCGAGAAGGACGATGCTGGTCCAAACCGTCCGGGTGCGCATGGGGACGAGTCTGACAGGCGGCGAGCATCCGACCGGCGAGGCGCGTCGGGGGCGCGGGTGAACGGGCCGCCGGTGAGCCGGCTACCCGGCCGGTAGACTTCGGGCCGTGATCGACCCGAAGATTTTGCGCTCCGACCCTGACCGAATCCGCCGCAGCCAGCTGGCGCGCGGGGAATCGGACGGCATCGTCGACGAGCTGCTCGCGGCCGACGCGGCCCGCCGGGCCGCCATCAATGCCTTCGAGGTGCTGCGCGCCGAGCAGAAGGATCTCGGCAAGCAGGTGGCGCAAGCCAAGGGCGACGAAAAGACCGCCCTGCTGACCCGCACCAAGGAGCTCTCGACCCAGGTCAAGGCCACCGAGGCCACGGCGTCCGAGGCGGACGCCACCTTCGACGCCCTCATGCTGACGCTGCCGAACCTGGTCTTCGACGACGTCCCCCGGGGCGGTGAGGACGACTTCGTCGTGCTCGAAACGGTCGGCACCCCGCGCGACTTCGCGGCCGAGGGCTTCGAGCCTCGCGACCACCTGGAACTCGCCGAGATCCTCGGGGCGGTCGACATGGAGCGCGGCGCCAAGGTGTCCGGCTCCCGGTTCTACTTCCTCACCGGTCCGGGTGCCATGCTCGAGTTCGCGCTCATGAACCACGCCCTGGCTAAGGCGGGCGAGTGGGGCTTCACGCCGGTGATCGCGCCGGCGCTGGTGAAGCCGTCCGCGATGGAGGGCACGGGCTTCCTCGGCCAGGCCGCCCAGGACGTCTACTACCTGCCCGCCGATGATCTGTACCTCGTCGGCACCTCCGAGGTGGCCCTGGCCGCCATGCACAGCCAGGAGATCCTGGACGCCGAAACCTTGCCGCGCCACTACGTCGGATACTCGCCGTGCTTCCGTCGCGAGGCTGGCAGCTACGGCAAAGACACCCGGGGCATCTTCCGCGTCCACTGGTTCGACAAGGTCGAGATGTTCGTTTACTGCGCCCCCGAGGACGCCGTGGCCGAGCACCAGCGCCTGCTGTCGTTCGAGAAGGACTTCATCGAGTCCCTCGGCCTGCCCTACCAGGTGCTCGATGTGGCGTCCGGCGACCTCGGCCTCAGCGCCGCCCGCAAGTACGACTGCTACGGCTGGATCCCCAGCCAGAACAAGTACCGCGAGATCACCTCGACCTCGAACTGCACCGAGTTCCAGAGCCGCCGCCTCAACACCCGCGCCCGCTACGCCGACGGCGTCGGCCCGGTGGCCACGCTGAACGGCACCCTGTGCGCCATGCCGCGGATGATCATCATGATCCTGGAGAACTTCCAGCAGTCTGACGGTTCGGTGAAGGTGCCGGAGGCGCTGCGGCCCTACCTCGGCGGACGCGAGTTCCTGACGCCCGCGGCGCGATGACCTGGCGGCCCCGCCTGGTTGCTCTCGATATCGACGGCACCTGCGTCGGGTTCGACGGCGTGATGACGTCCGGGCTGCGTGACGTGCTGGTGCGCGTCCAGGCGGCCGGGGTTCCCGTGACGATGGTGACCGGACGAAGCTGGCACGCGACCCGTCCCGTGGTCGACGCGCTCGGACTCGTGGCTGGGCAACACGTGTGCTCCAACGGTGCCGTCCGGGTTGCGTACCCGCCGTTTTCGATCCTCGGCGTGCGGACGTTCGACGCCACCGATGTCGTCGAGCGGGTGCACCGGACGCATCCCCGCGCCGCCATGGCGGTCGAGGTGCTGGGCACGGGTTACCGGGTTACCCGGCCGTTCCCCATCGGTGAGTTGCATGGCGACATCGAGATTGTCGAGCCGGGCGCCCTGTTGGACGGACCCGTCACCCGGGTGATCGTCCGTGATCCCGACGCCAACGACGGCGAATTCGAGGCCATGGTCGCCTCGCTCGGCTTGCACGACGTGAGCTATTTCGTCGGCTGGACGTCGTGGCTGGATATCGCCCCGACGAACGTCGATAAGGCCTTGGGCCTGTCGGAGGTGTGCGCTGACCTGGGCATTGACGCCGCGGACGTGCTCGCCATCGGCGACGGGCGCAACGACATCGAACTGCTGGCCTGGGCCGGACGCGGGGTGGCGCTGGGAGATGCGCCGGCGATCGTCCGCGAGGCCGCCGACGCCGTCACCGGGACGTTCGCCGACGGCGGCACCGTCGAGGAGCTCGAACGTTGGTTCCCGGCCGTCTAAGCCGCGCCGTCACCGACCCGGATCGGGGCTCACCTTGATCATGGCCCGCCCGAATCATGCTGAATCCGGGCCCTCGGCGCCGCGGCGCACGGAGAGCTTCGGATTCAGCACGACCGTAGGGGCTAGGCCGCCTGCCAGCGTCCGCCGACAACCTGCTGTACCGCGTTGCGCACCTCGTCCAACGACGGGACGCTCGGCGAGGCGGGCTCGGGAGTCTCGACGCGCTCGCGGCGCAGGTGGCGCTTCACCGTGGACAGCGAGCACCCAAGGCGCATGGCGATGACCCCAAGGGGCAAGTTCGGATCAGCGCGCCGCATGCGGAGCACCGCCTCGTGCGACACCTGGCCCCGCCTGCGGGGCAAGCCGCAGACGACGTCGAGGTCGTCTTGGACGACAGTGACGCCGAGCTGCTGGCGGATGCGCCGACGCTGTGACGGGGTCGTACCTGCGACGAAGCCGGCCACCTCGTGCTTGACGACCGCCGTGTACAGGCAGTTCTCCAGCATCGGGCAATCTCGGCAGAGGCTCGCAGCGCGGGCGGCGAGTGCGGCTGCGTGAGTCCGCTCCGCCGCCGTCGTGGGCGGTGCCTCCAGCAGGGCGCTCTGGAAGAGCGCTGGGTTGTCGATGCAAGGCGGTTTTGGGGGTGCCTGAAGTCGCATTGTGTGTGTTCCCTCTTTGAGTCCGTCACCCTGATTGACGCAGCAGGACGACGTTCCGTTTCACCAGAGTTGCGGGCTTTGTCACAACTGGTCAAGTTGAGCAGTTAGATATCGGGGAAAACACGGAATAGATTCAGGGTTCTACGCGCGCGGAGGAGTTCATCGATGCACCTGTTCCTACGGGAGCCTTCTTGGTTGACCGAGATGGCGGACGGCACCCTTAAGCAGCTGAATCCCTTCTCGGGCACGGAGGTCTGGACCGTGCCCGGCCGGGGCAATCGGCCGTTGGGCATCAAGTTGCCCGACCCGGCGCCCCTCGCGCCGGGAGAGCAGACGAAGGCGTGCTCGTTCTGCTCCGAGCGCTACCTGGAGACCCCGCCCGAGAAGTCGCGCGTGGTGCGGCACGCGGACGGCACCTGGGAGACCCGCTATCGGACGCCCGCCGAGCACCTGTTCGACACCGTGGCCGAGTTTCGCCGCGTGCCGAACCTCTTCGAGATCCTGAGCTTCGACTACTGGCACGCCAACTACGGCTACCGGTTGCCCGAGCGGATCGCCGAACGCAAGGCCCGCTATCTGGCGTCACCCGCCGGACGCCAACACGTCCTCGGCGTCATCGACACCAAGCTGCGGGCCTCGGGGAAGTCCCCTGCCGAGGTTGCCGCGATGTCCGAGGACGCACGCATCGAGGCCGCGTCGGGGTTCTTCGGAGGCGGACACGATGTCGTCCTGGCGCGCCGACACTTCGTCGACGGCGCCACGGACAACACCCAGTTGGCCTCGTCCGGCACCCTGACCCCTGACGAGCACGCCCAGTTCCTGAACTTCACCGTCGAAGGCGCGGCGACCCTGCTGAGCCTCAACCGGTACGCCCGTTACGTGGCGGTGTTCCAGAACTGGCTGAAGCCCGCCGGCGCGTCCTTCGACCACCTGCACAAGCAGTTGGTGGCCATTGATGAGCGGGGCGTCCAACACGAGCTGGCTATGACCAGGCTGCGCGCCAATCCGAACGTGTTCAACGAGGATGCCGTCAACTACGCCGCGTACAGCAACCTGATCATCGCGGAGAACGAGCACGCGGTCGCGTTCGCGGGCTTCGGGCACCGCTACCCGACCATCGAGATCTACTCCAAGAGCGAGCATTCGAACCCGTGGGATCACACCCCGGACGAACTGCGTGCCATGTCCGACATGATCCACGCGATGCACGCCGCCACTGGCGTGGACGTCCCCTGCAACGAGGAATGGCACTACCGCCCCGCGGACGTCGACCTGGCGATGCCGTGGCGCGTGATGCTCAAGTGGCGGATCTCGACCCTGGCCGGTTTCGAGGGCGCCACCAAGATCTACCTCAACACCATCGGGCCCTACGCCATTCGCGATCGGGTGGTGCCGAAGCTGTACGCCCTGCGCGATCAGCACAAGATCGCGCAGATGGACATCGCCTCCGAGTGCGCCTGTCGGCCGAACTCGCTGAAGTACAACCGTCCGCGGCACTGATCCCAGGGGAGGCTCGGGGCAGAGCGGGGGCGATCCCGGAGGGTCCATTCGTGTCCCCGAGCCTTAGGGTCGAGCTGTGGGTGGACGGACGTCCGCCAGAGGGGTCGACCGATGTCGCAGTGGGAAAACATCCCGAAACCGGTGGTGCCGTCTGCGCCGTCCCCGCCGCGCCCGGTGTGGGTCGGCTGGTCGGGCTTCAGCCTCGACCCGCGGGCTGCGGAGCACGCGCCGTTGCGCGCCTCTGACGCCGATCGCGCCTACGCCTCGGCGCTCCTCGAGCAAGCCTTCCAGCAGGGTCGTCTCAAAGTCGACGAGTTCGACGCCCGCAGCGACTTGGTTCCACGCGCGGCGACCTTGGGGGAGCTGGCCCCCCTGGTCGGGGACGTGATGGTCCAGCCCGGTGCCGCCCCTGGCGGTCAGGCACCGGTGGCAGCTCGGAGCGGCCAGCGCGGCACCATGATGTGGCGGACGTGGGTCGGCTTCGCGGTGTTCTTCAACCTGGTTTGGATGATGACGGCTTGGTCGCTCGGTCGCAGTCCCTACTACTGGCCGATGTGGCCGATGCTCGGCATGGGGATTCCCCTGTTCATCAACTATGTGAGGACCGGGCACGTGGCCCGGTCCTCCGAGTCCGAGGCCGATCTGCAGCGCTCAGCAGCGAAGCAGCTCCGGAAAGCGGAAAAGCACCGCCAGAAGGCCGTCAGGCGCCCCGACAGGGCCGGACGGGAGCTGATGCGGGCCCAAGCTCATGAGGATCGCGCCGCCGCCCTCATGCGCAGCACCACGGCTCTGCCCGGAGCCGCGCCCACGGCCCGCACGGACGACCTGCGCTGACCCGAGGCCGCGCGTGCGCTTAGGGGCCCTCGTGGACCAGCAGCACCTTGCCGGTGGCTTCGCCTGAGTCCAAGAAGATGTGCGCCGCGGCGACGTCGGCGAACGCGAAGCGGCGCTCGGGTGGCAAGGGGATGCGTCCGGCCTCGATGAGCGGCCAAACCCGGTCGGCGACCGCCTGGGTGATGGCCACCTTGTGCGCTGTCGGACGGTAGCGCAGTGACGTGGCCGTCACCGTGCCCCGCTTGGAAAGCAGGCCGCCGATGTCGAGGGTCCCTTTGCGTCCGCCTTGGAGGCCGATGATGACGAGGCGTCCGTCCGGGGCGAGCAGGGCCACGTTGGGCTCCAGGTATTTGGCGCCCATGATGTCGAGGATGACGTCCGGGCTTCCGAACTGCGTCCTGATCTCGGCGGCCCAGTCGCCGTGGTAGTCGACGGCGACAGCGGCGCCGAGCGTCCGACAGAGGGCTAGCTTCTCGGGGCTACCCGCGGTCGTCGCCACCGGGCAGCCCAAGGCGACGGCGTACGGCAGGGCGAACGTCCCGATGCCCCCGGCGCCGCCGTGCACGAGCACCCGTTCGCCGGGTTGCAGCCGCACGTGATCGAAGTTGGACAACACCGTGGCCGCTACCTCGAGCAGCCCGCCGGCCGTGACCAGGTCGACCCCTGCCGGCGGACGAATGGCCTGCCCGGCTGGCACCACCACGTACTCGGCGTAGCCGCCCCCGGCCAGTAGCGCCACGCACGGATCTCCGATGGTCCACCCGTGGACGCCCTCGCCGATGGCGGCGATCGTCCCCGAGGCCTCCAGTCCGATGATGTCGCTCTCGCCGGGCGGCGGGGGATAGAAGCCGCGGCGCTGCAGCAGGTCGGCGCGGTTCACGCCGCTGGCGACCGTCCGGATGAGCACCTGCCCGGGTCGGGCGACCGGAGTCGGGACCTCGTCGATCCGCATCACGTCGGGCTCGCCGGGGGTCGTCACCACTACTGCACGCATGGCCCTCAGCCTGCCACCGGTCACGCGGCAGCGGATAGTCGGCCGCGCCACTACGATGGTGGGACGCTGGCGAGGTCGCATAGTGGACTAGTGCAGCCGCCTTGAAAGCGGCCGTCGGGAGACCGACCGTGGGTTCGAATCCCACCCTCGCCGCCAGTCAGGGAGGAAGCCTTGGAAGCCACCACGTACACGCTGCGTCCGCCCGTGCCACTGTCGTCGTTCGGGTTGGCGGCGGCCTTCCTGGTCTTCGGTCTTGCCATCGGCGCTTACGCCTTCGCGGCTCCGTCGTTGGTGTGGCTGGCCGTCGCGCTTTTGATGGTGGGAATCTTCCTCGGGGCGTGGCTGGCGTGGCAGTTCTGGACGGGCACCGCCACGCTCGCGCTCGATGCCGCAGGCTTGACCGTGACGCGCCGCTCGTCCGAGCCGCTCACCGTGCCCTGGTCGCAGGTCGAGCGGGTGAGTGGTGACGCCACCTCGCTCACCTTCGCCTTGGCGTCCGGCAAAGCCTTGACGCTACGGCAGCGGACGTCCAAGAAGGCGCGTGCCACAGTGGAGGCCGATGTTGCCAAGCGCTTGGATGCCGACCGGGGCTATCGGTCGATGTGAGCTACTTGGCCGCCATCGGGTGGAACGCGCACTGATCGGTGAGGTCTTGCGCAGCGCCCATGGCCGTCTTGGTGGCGGCGGGTGTCGTCGCAGACTGCGTTGTGGGCGCTGTCGTGGCCGTCGCGCTGGGGGTGGTAGCCGCGGCGCTGGTCGCGCTCGTGCTAGCGCTCGGCGTAGCGCTGGCGCTCGCCGCGGTGCTGGCGCTGACCGTGGCCGCTTGATCGGCGATCACCTTCTGGACGTATTCCCGCATCTCATCGAAGTTCGGGTTGGCGTAGTGGTAGCCCCCGACCCCGTCCATGAAGCCCACGCTTTGCAGGTTGCCGCCCTTGATCTTGGCCGCCAACTCGGCCAGCGTTGGCAGCAACGCGCTCGGCACGTCCGTCATGATGCTGGTCTTGCCCGCCCGGGCGATTGACTCATAGTTGGCCAGCACCTTGGCTGGTTCGGCACTCTGGAGCACCGCGTTGATGACGCATCGTTGCTGCACATTGCGGTAGTAGTCGTCGTGCAGCAACCGCGAGCGGGCGTAGGCCAGAGCCCAAGTACCGTCGAGGTGGACGTTCGCCTCGGGCTGGAGGATCGCCACTGGCTTGACGGTGATGCGGCCCTGGGCGTCCTTGTTGCCGCCGATGGCGACGGTCCAGTTGACGTTCACCTCGATGCCGCCGAGGGCGTCGATGATCGTCACGAAACCATCGAGGTTGACGAAGACGTAGTAGTCGAGTTTGAGGCCTAGGGCTTCTCCGAC
Organism: Micropruina sp.; assembly: GCA_016716635.1. GTDB lineage: Bacteria > Actinomycetota > Actinomycetes > Propionibacteriales > Propionibacteriaceae > JADJVZ01. The sequence goes on along the minus strand of JADJVZ010000012.1, from coordinate 435,736 downwards.
TGAGAGCTTCAGGACGTCGGCGCCGAAGTTGCTGGTGGGGCCAAGGATGGTCCTGCCGGTCTTCTGCGCCACGTTGTCATACTCGGCGTTCAGCGTGAACTCTTCATTGTCGGGGTTGCTGCCGTCGTAGAAACCCTTCGGGTAGAAGGGGTAGAGAGGCGAATCCTTCGGGAACGGCATCCGGGCCGTTTGCCGGGGCAACTGGAACAGGGCGGTAGCCCCGGTGTGGGTGTCGATGGAGGCCACGATCACGGTGTCGGTGCGCGCGCCAAGACTGACCTTGCGACCGTCGCCCGAGTCGCCACCGAGAAGCAAGATATTGAGCCGACTCTTGTCTTTCCACGGATCCGCGGCGTCGATCTTGGTGGTGGTGGCAGTGGTGTTGTCGCCGCCGAACACGGTCTGCACGAGGCTCGCCTGGCTCAGACTCAACTGCGCCGCGAAGCCCACGGGGGCGGCGATCGCGAACACGAGAACACCGACCAGAGCCGCTCCGATGGCTCGCTGCGACGTCGTGGCCGGGCGGGGGCGAAGGGAGAGGTGCGTGGCGACGACGACGACGCCCCAGGTCAGGCCGGCGATGAGGAGGAAGGCAGCGATTCCCACGAGGACGGTGGGATTCACGGCAGCATCGAGGAGCCACTGGCGACGGAACGCTGCGATGGCGGCGATTCCCCCCACGAGAATCAAAGCGCAGGTCAGCACAATGGTGCCCGCCCTGCGATGGCCGGCACGCAGGAGGCCCAGGCCGGGCAGTGCCGTTCCCACGATGGTGAAGAGCACGGCCACGCTGAAGGAGCGATTGGCGCGGACGGGTGCACGCGAGCTCCCGCCGAACGGCTGCGAATCTGGCGGCGCCACGCGTCGAGCGACCCCGGCGTGGCCGGGCGCTCGATTGCGGGGCATGGGGCTTCCTTCGGGGTGAGAAGAAGCCATGGTAACCGGAGTGGGGGTCGTGACCCTCGCGGCGTGAGATGAGCGTGGGACGGCCTTGTGGGCACGACCGGTACCTCAGCGCGCCGGGGCTAGGTGGAGGTTACTTCTCCGTGGTGGGGTGGTAGGCGCATTGATCGGTCAGATCCTGCGCCGCACCGAGCGGAGTCTTGGTGGTCGTCGGGGTGGGTGTCGACTTGGTGGGCGTCGACTTGGTGGACGTCGGCTGGGCGGTAGGGGTCGCGGAGACGCTGGCGCTGGAGGCACTCGCCGACGCGGTGGGGCTCGCCGACGTTCCGGAACTCACCGCTGCTGTTTGGGCCGTGAGGACCTGCTGCACGTAGGCCCGCATCTCGGTGAAGTTCGGATTCGCGGAGTCGTAGCCACCCACGCCGTCCATGAAACCGACGCTCTGCAGGTTGCCGTTCTTGACCTTGAGCGCGAGATCCGCCATCGACGGCAGCATGGTGCTGGGCACGTCCGTGAGAATGGTCTTCTTGCCAGCCCGGGCGATGGATTCGTAGTTAGCCAAGATGCTGGCTGGGTCCGCCTTCTTGAGCACAGCATTGATCACGCAGCGCTGCTGCACCTGGCGGTGGTAATCGTCGTGCAGCAGGCGGGAGCGCGCGTAGGCCAGCGCCCACGTGCCATCGAGGTGCACATCGGGCTCGGGCTGCAGGATGGCGACCGGCTTCACCGTGATCTTGCCGGTGACCGCGTCCTCGTTGCCGCCGATGGCGACGGTCCAGTTCACGTTCAGGCTGATGCCTCCCAGGGCATCGATGATGTCGACGAAGCCGTCCAGATTGACGAACACGTAGTAGTCGAGCTTGAGGCCGAGCGCCTCGCCCACCGAGAGCTTCACGACGTCGGCCCCGAAGTTGCTCGTGGGGCCGAGAATCGCGGTGCCGGTGCGTTGCCCCACGTTGTCGTACATGGCGTTCAACATGTACTCGCCGTCGCTGGGGTTCCCGTTGTAGAAACCCTTCGGGTAGAACGCGTAGAGAGGCGAATCCTTGGGGAAGGGCATCCGGGCTGTCTGGCGAGGCAACTGGAAGAGCGTGGTTGCGCCGCTATGGGTGTCGATTGACGCCACCATGACGGAGTCGGTGCGGGCGCCGAGGCTGCTCGCCCGTCCGCCACCCGAGTCGCCGCCCAGGATCAAGATGTTGAGCCTGTCTTTGTCCTTCCAGGGATCCGCGGCGTCGATCTTGGTGGTGGTGGCAGTGGTGTTGTCGCCGCCGAACAACGTTTGAACCAAGCTGCCTTGGGTGTAGCTCAACTGGGCGCCGAACGCGAGGGGGGCCGCAACGGCGAACGCGAGCACACCCACCAGGACGGCACCGAGCGAGCGTTGCGTCATCGTGGCGGGCCGGGGACGCAGCGACACATGCGTCGCGACGATGGTGGCGACCCACACGACACCAGCCACGAGAAGCGCGACGGCCAACCCGTACAAGAACGTGGGGTTCACCGCGAGGGCGATCAGCCATTGGCGGCGGAAGACCGCCAGGGCGGCAATCGTGCCCGCGAACGCGATCGTGAAACCGAGGATGATCCAGCCGGGCACTTTTCGACCAGCACGGATAAGCCCCACACCGGGAATGAGCGTGCCAAGAATCGTGAAACCGATCGCGTTGCGAAACGTCGGCCCCGCGCTGCGCGTGGCGCGGTGATGGCCTTGTGGGCTGCCGCTGTCGGCCGGTAGCGCGCGGCGGGCGGAGGGGATTCCACCCAAGGGCCGATTGCCACTCATAGGTTCGTGTCCTTCTTAAGGGGGCTCCGCCGAGCATAGCCGGGGAACATACGAGGGACAGGGAAAGCGTCCGGGAAGCGAACCGTAGGCAGTCCCGCCCACGACCACGGTCGCATCCCACTTTGCCGGGACTCTAGGCGGGCCGGTAGGCTCTCAAAACGCCAGAGGAGGTGTCGCCTAGTCCGGTCTATGGCGCCCGCCTGCTAAGCGGGTTGAGGGCTTCAACCCTCTCCGGGGTTCAAATCCCCGCACCTCCGCCAAAGGCAAAAGCCCCTCCCGGGGTCTCCCTGGGAGGGGCTTTCCTGTCACCGGAGGCTGTCCGCCACGATGCGACTCCCCCCAATCATGCAGAATCTGGCCCGTCGATGGGCGGGGCAGGGATTCAGCATGATTCGGTGGAGTCGGCGGCGACAGACAAGCCGAGAGCCCCGGACGAATCGTCCGGGGCTCTCGGCTAGGTGGCTTCTCAGTAGACGCCGTTGGTGCGGTTCCGCAGCCACGTGAGCTCGTGCCACAACTCCTGGGGGACCTTGTCGCCGAACTTCTTGAAGTACTCCTCGGTGAGGTCGGCTTCGTGCTGCCAGGCGGCCGGATCGAGCGCGAACAGCTCGTTGAGCTGCTCGGACGTGATGTCGAGACCCTCCACGTTGAGCTCGCCCTCGTTGGGGATGCGTCCGGAGATTGCGTCGTGGCCGTAGACCTCGCCGTTCACCCGGCGCAGCGCCCACTCAATGGCGCGGCTGTTCTCGCCGAAGCCCGGCCACAGGAACTTGCCGTCCGAGCCCTTGCGGAACCAGTTGACCTGGAAGATGTGCGGGGCCTTGTCGCCCAACGTCTGGCCCAACTCGAGCCAGTGGCCCCAGTAATCGGCCATGTTGTAGCCACAGAACGGCAGCATCGCGAACGGATCGCGGCGCAGGTCGCCGACGGCGCCCTCAGCCGCAGCGGTCTGCTCGGAGGAGACCGTGGCCCCCACGAACACGCCGTGACTCCAGTTGTACGCCTGGGAGATCAGCGGAACGTTGGACGCGCGGCGACCACCGAACAAGATGACATCGATCGGGACTCCCTGGGGCGACTCCCACTCGGGGGAGATCGAGGAGGCCTGGTCGGCGCGGACGGTGAATCGGCTGTTCGGGTGCGCGGCCGGGGTCGTCGACTCGGGCGTCCAATCGTTGCCCTGCCAGTCGATGAGGTGCGCCGGGACGTCCTCGGTCATGCCCTCCCACCAGACATCGCCGTCATCGGTGAGCGCCACGTTGGTGAAGATCGTGTCGTGATCGAGGGCTTCGAGCGCGGTCGGGTTGGTCTTCAGGGACGTGTACGGTGCCACGCCGAAGAAGCCCGCCTCGGGGTTGATCGCGTAGAGGCGACCGTCAGCGCCGGGCCGCATCCAGGCGATGTCGTCGCCGATGGTCTCGACCTTCCAGCCCGGAATGGTGGGACGCAGCATGGCCAGGTTCGTCTTGCCACACGCGGACGGGAAAGCCGCCGTGAGGTGGTAGACGCGGCCGTCCGGACCGGTGATCTTGAGGATCAGCATGTGCTCGGCGAGCCAGCCTTCATCGCGGGCCAGCACCGAGGCGATGCGCAGCGCGTAGCACTTCTTGCCGAGCAGCGCGTTGCCGCCGTAGCCCGAACCGTAGGACCAGATTTCGCGGGTCTCCGGGAAGTGCGTGATGTATTTGTCGTCGTTGCACGGCCAGGCCACGTCCGGACGCGCGTTGCCGTCGGCGTCGACCAGCGGGTAACCCACGCTGTGGACAGCCGGCACCCAGTACTGGCCATCGGCGATGCCTTGAAGGGCCGCGGCGCCCATGCGGGTCATGATCCGCATGTTGACCACCACGTAGGGCGAATCGGAGATCTCGATGCCGAGCTTGGAAATCGGTCCGCCCAGCGGGCCCATCGAGAAGGGGATGACGTACATCGTCCGGCCCCGCATGGAACCGTGGAACACCTTCGCCAAGGTCTTACGCATCTCGGCGGGGGCGGCCCAGTTGTTCGTGGGCCCAGCGTCGGCTTCGTTCTCCGAACAAATGAACGTGCGGGACTCCACGCGCGCCACGTCGGACGGCAGCGAACGCGCGAGGTAGCTGTTGGGACGGAGGGCCGGATTGAGCTTGGTGAAGGTGCCGGAGGCGACCATCTCGTCATAGAGGCGGTCCCGCTCGGCGACGGATCCATCGCACCAATACACGGCGTCTGGCTGGGTGAGGCTGGCCACATCGGTGACCCACCGCACGAGCTCCGGTGTGGCGATGGCGGGGGCGCCGGCGAGGATCTGCTCAGCGGTAATGGGCATGTGTTCTCCCTGAGGGCTGTCGCAGCGACGAGGAGAGACTTCCATGTCGCATTGGGGCAATCCTGCCCCAATCTTGGCCAAAGTTCCCAACGGCTCGGTGGGCGACCTCGCTCGCCACTTCGTTACCCAAGAATCGGACGCTTGGATTGACTGTCTTGGCTCGTCGGGGCGGGGTTTCTAGGACGTGAGCGGGACCGTCTTCACAGGCTTGCCCTCGAGCACGGCCACCACGGCGTCGATGCTGACCTGAAGGTAGCTGCGGCCGTCAGGGCCGAACGTTTCGGTATCGAAGTAGTGCTTCGACATGAAGTGAGTCATGGGTCCGATCGGGATGATGTCGATGCGGCCCTCCTTCATGGCCTTCGTCCATGGCGAGAAGAGGGCGTGGGGCCAGCGTCCGGCGTAGAGGATGCCGCCCAACTTCTGCATCGGATCCTTGCTGCCGGCGAGGTGCCAGACCTTGTCGATCTTGTCGAGGCCGTAATCGTCGGACATCATGCCGCCGATCGAGACGACGCTCAGGGGCATGCCCTCCATGCCCAGGTACCAACACGCGCCAAGGGCGATCTGGGCGCCGCCGCTCCAACCGAGGATCGTGACGGGGATGCCGGATCCGAACGGGTAGCCGTGACGTTTGAGGGATTCCGTGATCACTTGGGCGGTGCCGATGTTGTAGGTGGGGCCGTAGCGTCGATCCGAGCAGACAAACATCTGGATCGCGTTGCGGGCATTGACCAGCATCGCGGCCTGCGAGTTGGGGTTCTTCAGGCGCAGCTTCTCGATCCCGCGCCACAGCCGCGCCATCGAGCGTTGGGCCGTGAGTCCGTTGTTGTCGACCGAATAGGGGAACACGTCATCGATGACCAGCGTGGTGGGGAGCCCGTCCTGGATCCCTTTGAGGAACGGGCGTTCCTCCTCGGGAATCGACGTGCCGTCGATGGCGCCGATCCCGGAAAGGTAGATGAGGTAGCGGCTGTACGTCGGCGTTTCGGACGCTTCGGTCTTCGCCGTCGCCTCGGCGTCGATCACACTTTCGGCAAAGTTGGCCGCCTGGTCGGCGCCGGTATGGGACCACCAGCCCAGGGACTCCAGGGGAGCCACGGTGAGGGCGAGCAGGATGACCAGCAGCAGGATGATGAGAAGTGAGACCAACATCAGCGTTCCTCGGGTCCTGCGAACTGGGGCCCGACGGGCATGAAGGGTTGACCCGAGAGCAGGTCTCGACCGGTCAGCATCAGTTGGCGTCCGGTGACCTTCTCCCAGGCTTTGTTGGCCACGATGCTGATCGGACCGGCAATCACGCGTGAGGCGACCTGCATGATGCCCCAGGCGCCGAGGGTGACGGCCAACGAGGCCCACTGGTTGCCGCCGAAGAGGGCGTGAACGATGATCCACAAGATCACGGCGCTCCAGGCCTGAAGCAGGCGGGCGATGGCCGGGCCCACGTACGGGGCCAACGCCAGCACCCCGAAGACCAGGGGCGCTGAGGAGAGCATCACTCCGCGAAACACCAGCCAGGCGGGGGGCGTGCCGCCGAGGAAGATGCTGCCGAGCGCGATGACGGCGGCGGCCTCCACCGCGTACAGCGCGACCAGCACGAGCCCGTTCACGAAGAGCGCGAGCGCGAATTGCATGCCGTGGACGCGATTGAGGAACAACACCACAGAGTTCCCCAGAAGCGTCGAGGCGCCGGCCAAGATGGCAATGGTGATGCTGATCGCGGTGGCGTCCGGACGTGCGTCCAACCACGGTGGGAGCCCGCTGTCGAGCGTCCAAATGCCCCACAATGCCTGGCAAACGCCAACCAGGAGGTTGAGGAAGTCCGTCATGAAGAGGTGCCTGTCTGCCGTCAGTCAACGGCGACCGAGGGTGATTCGACGATAGCAGCGGGCAGGGTCCGGGGCCCGTGGACCTGCCACCTGGACGGGGATCAGAGGGTGCCGCCGACGGCGCGCGGTTGGACGGTTTGTCGGGGGTTGACGTAGAGTTGGTCTCCGGTTACCAACCAGGCGCTCGTGGCTCAATGGATAGAGCAGCTGACTACGGATCAGCAGGTTGGGGGTTCGAGTCCCTCCGAGCGCGCTAGAACGAGTGATTGTCTCTCCACAGATGATCACTCGTTCTTTTGTTTCACCTCGTCCGGCGAACCGACCGCCGGGCGCGGGTTCTCGCTAGTAGTTGGCGAAGGCTGCGAAGCAGGCGCCCACCAACACGATCGGTGACAGCAGCAGCGAGATGGCAACCCCCACCGCCACCATCCGCGTGGGCCGGTAGATGGCCAGCGCGATAGTGACGGCTACTTCCACCAGAGAAATCCCGGCGAATGCGTACATGTTGTAGCCGTAGAAGATCTCGAGGACCGAGGCGTACAAGGGCAACACCATGAACACAATGCCCAGGGCGAACCCCGCCGCGATCTTCCAGCCCATGGCACGGTCTGCGGGCGGTGTGACGGAACCCTGGGGATACGGCCCGCCGGGATAGCCACCCGGGGATCCAGGGTGCGGGGGACCGGGGTACTGCGGGCCTGGGTAGTATCCGCCCTGATTCGCGGGAGCTGGGTACGGTCCGCCCTGATTCGCGGGATTTGGGTAGGGGCCGCCCAGATAGGCCCCGCCGGGAGGCGTCGGAATCCACGGTTGACCGGAATCGGGAACGTCAGGCGGGGGGACAGGGGTACTCACGACCCACTCCTTCGTATCCGGTGAACGTAGTGCCAAGAAGGCTACGGGAGTGGGAGCGGTGCTGCTGCAGGCGCTGGCAGAATCCGGGGGTTCTCCCGCCGCCCAAGGGAATGTGTCCTTTCCCGAGCAGCAGGCGGACGTGGATCGCGACGCCGTGCGACGTTGGTATAACTAGTATGACTAGTCATACCAGGAGGGGTCGTGCGGAGAGTCTTGAAGTGGGCAGTGATCGTGCTGGCGGTCGTGCTCGTGGCGGGGGCGTCCGCAGCGGGCGTCTACCGCTGGAACAACGTCACCGCCTTCGACCGAGGGATGAAACCGGTCTGGGACGCAGGGTTCGCCGAGAAGGACGCCAGGGTCGCGGGGCAGACCATCCACTACGCCGAGGGGCCCGACAATGGGCCTGCGCTGCTGCTCATCCACGGCCAGCTCATGGACTGGGCGTCCTTCTACCCGGTGCTGCCCGACCTGGCGAAGTCCTTCCACGTCTACGCGGTCGACGTCTACGGCCACGGCGGTTCCTCGCACGACCCGGCGCTCTACACCAACGTCCGCCTCGGCGCGGACCTCGTGTCGTTCGTGAAGCAGGTCGTGGGGCGTCCGACGATCGTGTCGGGACACTCGTCCGGCGGCTTGATCGCCACCTGGATGGCCGCCAACGCGCCGGAGTGGGTCACCGGCGCCGTGCTGGAGGACCCGCCCCTGCTGGCCACCGCCCTGCCTCGAGCGAAGACCACGTGGAACTGGGTCGACCTCGCCTCGACCTGCCACAGCTTCCTGGCCTCCGGGGAGACCGACTTCGTGGCCTACTCCTTCGTCCACGCGCGGTTTTGGCAGTTCTTCAACGGCGGCGAGAAGGGCATGATCGACGAGGGGCTGGCCTACCACGCCGCCAACCCCGGCAAGCCGATCGTGCTGGCCTGGATGCCCCCGTCCGTCAACGAGGTGTTCCGCGCCACCCCGACGTACGACCCCCGGTTCGGGGAGGCCTTCTACACCGACTCCTGGGACGCCGGCTGGGACCAGGCCGACACCATGGCACGGATCACCGTGCCCGTCACGTACCTGCACTCCCAGGTGAGCGTGGGTGCGGACGGCATCCTGCAAGGCGCCACGACGAACGAGGAGGCGGCTCGTATCCACGCCCTGTTGCCGACCTCGGTGATGATTCAGACCACGACCGGCCACAACATCCACGGCGAGGACCCGGCCGGTTTCGTGAAGGCCGTCACCGAGCTAGCGGCGCGGGCGCGGCGGTAGGGTGACGCCCCAGGAAGGAGTCGTCATGGCTGGACCACCACCGCCGCCGCCCGGCAGGCTGGCGGGCACCGCGAAGGTGGGGGAGAAGGGGCAGATCGTCATCCCCAAGGACATGCGCGACCTGTTCGGCATCAACCCCGGCGACACCCTGCTGCTCTTGGCCGACGTTCACCGCGGCATCGCGATCGTCCGACGGGAGGAATTCGCTTCCCTCGCCGAAGCCGTCCTCGGCGATCACCCGGACGCCTGAGCGCGGGACCGCAGCCTCGGACGGGTTTGGGGCCACGGGATGTTTCATCAGGTGCGGTTGGACTCACGTCGTCGGGTGGCGGGGCGTCCAGGGGATTTGGGACGCCGCCGGGAGGGATGAGGTCACTCACGGCCGCCTCCTTTCAGGAACCGAAGAGAAACCTGGCGAAGATGATGATGGGGGTGAGAGCGGTGCCCATGAGTCCGCCTATCGCGAGCCAGTGCGTTCGCCTCCAGAAGAGCAACCCGATGAGAACCGCGTAGCCGAGGATCCACAGGCCCAGCGCAACTGCCGAAGCCGGCACAAGATCCAAGGTCGACGAAAGGATCGAGATGTAGCTGCCCGACCAGATGAGGGCGAAAGGCATCACGAACCCCAGCACCATGCCGACGGGCAGCTTCCACCAACGTCCGCGCTCCCTGGGCGGCCTGGGCGACAGCGCCGGGTCAGGAACCGGGTCAAACATGGGGTTGTGCGTCATCGAGTCACCGGTAACGCGCGAAGGCAAGGACGCACATGCCGGCGCCGATGAGCGGGCCCGACGCGATCGCGATCAACGCACCGACGCCAACCCAGTGGGCGCGCTTCCAGAAGGTGAGGCCCGCGGCGATCGCCAGGGCCAGAATCCACAGATAGAGCGCTCCGTTGACGCCGAGCCAGCCGCCGTTCGTGGTGATGAGCAGCCAGTACTGGAACGCCGGGCTCACCGATCCGAGCAGCACACCGAGCAGGATCTTCCACCCACGTCCGGCCTCAGGGCGGGCTGCAGGCCGCGGTGTACTGACGAGGGGCGTGGGGGTTGGCGGGTCGCTCATGCGAACCAGCCTCCGTGGCCGAAGCGCCACCAGATGCCGACGCCCGCGGCGATGACGAGCAACGCCAGGTAGGCGAGCACCAGGCGGGTGTCGCGCAGGTAACACTTGGAGCGGGTGAGGCCGGCGCGTCGGGCCTTGAGGTAGCCCGCGAAGCCGATGCTGGCGAAGACGAGCAGCGTCACGGGTCCGAACAGCCAACCCAGCAGCGCCACCGTGGAGAAGATGCACAGCCGCAACGGATCGAAGGGGGGCGCCGGGGCGTTGATCTCCTCCTGGGCCTTGCGAAGCTCCGCCGCCCACGGGGCCTCGCCGTTCTGGTTCGAGGTCGGGGTCGTCGCGTCGGTCACTGGATCACCTCCAAGAATCGTCTCGTCGAGGTCGACAAGCGAGCGTCTGACAGGGGACGCCACGCCTGCACGGCGCAGAAGGGCGCGCACTGGGGGTTGCCTGCCTCGCCGGTGGTGCCCACGTGGACGCAGCACTGCATGAGCCGCTCTTCGATCATCGTGTGGATGTCCATGAAGGGCTTCACCGTGATGCGGACGACCCGATCGGCGAGCAGGGCCCGCATCCGCTCTTGTCCGCCCGGCAGCGACCCTGCCGCCAGCTTCGCCATCGTGGAAATGCCGAGGTCGCAGGCCGTGCAGACGTCGCGCCACGCCCCCATCAGGTCGGGGTGGGTGAGGGAGTTCTGCTCGCTGAGCAGGTCCAGCAGCGAGGTTTTGACGGTCTCGCGCAGGCGCTTGGGCAGCTCCGCGTCGGCGATGCGGTTGGCCAGCAACTCCGGATCAAGGTCGAGCCATTCCCGCAGCCGATCGTGTCCCATGATCGCCGTGAGAGAGCGCCACGCGCCCTGATCGTCCTTCAACAAGTACCCCACCGACATGCAGTGCGGGTGCGAGCACGGCAGCGCGGTGAGGTCGCGCCACGTCACCTGACCGTCGGTCTGGGGGTCGAGTCGAGCCAGGACGCCCGTGTGCGTGAGCCGATCCATGGGGTCGAGGCCGGCGCTGCGCCCGGAGGCGAACACCGGTTGGATCGACACCCCACCGATGTAGGGGGTCGCGAGCGCCCGTTGGATCACGTGCCCGATCTGATCGTCGTTGACCCCGAGCGCCGCCGTCATGGTGAGGGTGGTGAAGATGCCGGCGCCGGTCAGGCGCTCGATGGCCCGGTCCTTCTGGGCGCGCAGATCGCCGCCCCGATGGTGGACGCTCGCCTCCCGCGTCCCGCCGTCGTATTGCAGGTACACCTCGACGCGCTGGCGGTGCTTGGCGAGCAGCTTCAACAGGGCGTCGTCGCGGGCCACGGTGTGGCCGTTGGTGTTGACCATGATCCGCGTGATCGGACGCTCGACCAGCGCCTCGATCAGCCGGGCGAACTCCGGGTGCAAAGTGGGCTCGCCGCCGGACAGCATCAAGACGTCCAGGTGGTTGTTCTCACGGGCGAGGCGAGCGTCCACGTTGGCGAGCACGGCTTCGACGGGCGCCACGGCCGACAGCGCGGGCGCGGAGGAGGCGAAACACGTCGGACAGGCGAGGTTGCAGTGGTCGGTGATGTCTTCGAGCAGCGTGCAGGTGTGCTGGCTGTGCACCTCGGGCAACCCGTAGGCGAAGGCCTCGGGCGTCGGCAGAAAGTTGCCGGGGGTGTCGGGCAGATGCGCCTTGGTGGGGGCGGTCCACTGCTCGAGGTAGGTCAAGATCTCGGGGTTTTCGTCGTAGAGCGTCCGGATCCAGCCGTGCACCCGGCATCCGCGCTCGAGCCACACTCGTCCGTCCCGAATCGAGAGCCACCCCGAGAGCCGCTCGACGTCCGCCAGCGGCTGCACATCGTCGTGGCACTCGGGGCAAAAGGCGTTGACGTAACGGTGGATCCGATCCCCGCGCAGCGGCATTCCGGTCCCGGGCTTCTTCGACATCCCGGCGCCCGGACGCTTCGTCCCTGTCATGCGGCCACTCCGACCGGACGGACGAACAGCGGACGGTAGTGCCCCCGACGGGCTTGCAGGACGATGCGCAGGATCAACAACGGGATCGAGACGGCCAAGAACAGCTGCGGACGGGTCAGCCCGGCCCACACCACCTCGTTGCCGCGGACGAACTCGACGCAGAACCGGAAGATGGCGTAGGCGCCCACGTAGAGGACGAACGTTTCGCCGGGAGCCAGCGGCAGGTGCCGCAGCCAGAACCACAGCAGCAGGAACGCCACCGTGTGGAAGGCGATCTCGTAGACGAACGACGGGTGCAGGGGAACGCCCGCGGGCAGGTTGAGGTGGGCGGCTTGGGTGGGGTTGAGGACGATCCCGAAGCTGCTCCCGGTGGGCGTTCCGGGCCGTTCGGTCAGGAGGCAGCCGACGCGTCCGATGGCGAGGCCTGCGGCGATCGCGGGGGCGAACAGATCCCCCGTCGACACCTTGTAGCGCAGCACGGCCTTGGTCGCCAGGATGCCGACCCAGGCGCCCACCATGGCGCCCAAGATGGAGCGGTTCCCGTAGGCCCATTGCTCGGCCAGGGAGGCGTTCTCGGCGGGATTCAGGTGCTGCGCCCAGGTGCCGAGGCGCATGAAGATGGCGGCCCCCGCGAGCCCCCCGACCGCCACGTAGATGGTGGCGTCCTCGATGCGACCTCGGCGGCGGGCCTCCGACCAATAGATCAGCCCGGCCACGATCGCCGCCAGGCCCACGAAGAACACGTGGGTGTCGAGCGGCGGCGCTCCGGGCAGCAGATCCGCCAAAGTCGGGAACATGGGGCACATCCTCGCACGGTGAGGATCGCCAACCCGAGAAGGGGCGCCACCCGGGGACGGCTCCCCGCGCGGCCGTTCAGGCCGTTCTCCGAGCCTTGACGGGACGGTGTTGGCAACGTCCGGTTACGGTAGGGATGTCCGGATCCTCCATTCCCTGCACGAGATGTGGAGCTGCTGCCCATGGCGTTGTGGCGCAAATACGTGACCTGGTCGAACGTGATTCCGATCGTCGGCCTTCTCACCCTTGCCGTCACGCTGGTCAGCGGAGCTGAGGGCGCTGTCGTCCTCTCCCTTGTCGGGGTCGTGCTCGCCGCTAGCGTGCTGGCGGCCGTCCATCACGCGGAGGTCGTCGCCCGCCGCGTGGGGGAGCCGTACGGCGCTCTGATCCTGGCCATCGCGGTCACCGTCATCGAAGTCGGGTTGATCTTGATGCTCATGCTGGGCGGCAAGTCGGGCACGGCCTCGTTGGCCCGCGACACGGTTTTCGCGGCCGTCATGATCGCCTGCAACGGGATCGTCGGCATGTCGCTGCTGTTCGCCCGGCAGCCCTCGCGCATGCCCACCTTCCGCGCGGAAAGTTCGGGCGCGGCGTTGGCGACCGTCCTGACGCTGGCCACCGTGACGATGGTGCTGCCCACCTTCACCATGACCACGCCGGGGCCGACCTTCGCCCCCGCCCAGTTGGGGTTCGTTGCCGTGGCCTCCCTGGCGGTGTGGGGGGCGTTCGTTTTCACCCAGACCGGACGCAACCGCGACCTCTTCCTCGCCGAGCCGAGCTTGGACTTGGCCGACGTCAACAACGTGGAGGCCGAGGCGGCGCTGGTGCCGTCCAACGCGACCGCGTGGATGAGTGTCGGACTGTTGCTCGCGGGTCTCGTGGCGGTCGTCGGTCTGGCCAAGGTGGCGACCCCTGCGCTCGAGGCGAGCTTCACGTCCGTGGGGTTGCCGCACGCCTTCGTGGGCGTGGTCATCGCGATGCTCGTCCTGCTCCCGGAGAGCCTGGCGGCCTATCGCACCGCACGGCGCGGGTTCGTCCAGACCAGCCTCAACTTGGCGTACGGGTCGGCGATCGCGTCCATCGGACTGACGATCCCAGTCATCGCCGGCCTCAGCTACGTGCTCAACATCGTGCTGGTGCTGGGTCTCGACCCGGTGCACATCGTCCTACTGACGCTGACGGCGATCGTGGGAGTGCTGACGGTCGTCCAAGGGAGCGCCCTACGCCTGCAGGGCGCGCTGCACCTGGTGATCCTGGCCTCGTATGTGTTCCTCTCCGCAATGCCCTGATCATTCCCAGAGTCGCCGGGAGGGCGAGTGTCACAAGCTGGCCGCGTGTGGACCGGCGGACAAGGTTTTGGACCGCCGGAAATCCCCGGCGGGTCCCCACCTGTGACCTCCCAAACTGATCGCCCTATTGGGTGATGAACCGCCCCGGTGTTTCCGGAGACTTGAAACCTTGGGAAGGTTGGAGTCATGCCAGGGAACACGTCGAAGAGGTATCCGGATGAGCTGAGGGCTCGGGCGGTGAGGATGTATCACGAGTGTCGGCCTGATCAGGGCACGGACTGGGCCGCGATGCGGCATGTGGCGGGGCTGTTGGGGATTTCCACGGCAGAGACGCTGCGGAAGTGGGTGCGTCAGGATCAGATTGATCAGGGGACACGGCCGGGGGTGTCGAGTGAGGAGTCGGTTGAGCTGAAGCGGTTGAAGCGGGAGAATGCTGAACTGAAGCGGGCGAACGCGATTTTGAAGGCGGCGTCGGCTTTCTTCGCGGCCGAGCTCGACCGGCCAGGTCTGTGATCGTGGATTTCATCCGCGAGCATGCCGACCACCAGGAGTCTGGTGGTTTGCGATGGGGTGTTGAGCCGATCTGCGCTGTGCTGACTGAGCATGGTGTTCCGATCGCCCCGTCGACCTATTACGAATGGGTAGACAAGCTGCCCACTGACCGACAGCTTCGCGATGAGGTGTTACTTGTCGAGGTCCGCCGCGTCTTCCACGCCAACCGAGGTGTGTATGGGCCGCGGAAGGTGTGGTTGCAGCTGAACCGGGAACAGATCCCGGTAGCCCGCTGCACCGTGGAGCGGTTGATGCGCGGCGATGGGCTGGTGGGGGCTCGTCGCGGGTCCAAGAAACGCACCACCATCGCCGATCCGGCAGCGAAACGCCCCGAGGATTTGGTGGGTCGTGACTTCGAGCCGGTGGCCCCGAACCGGCTGTGGGTGGCTGACATCACCTACGTGTCGACCTGGGCCGGATGGGTGTATGTCGCGTTCGTGATCGACGCCTACGCCCGTCGGATCCTGGGGTGGCGGGTCGCTGCGACGATGACCACCGCCATGGTGCTCGATGCTTTGGAGCAGGCGATCTGGACCCGGGAACGGGAAGGCCGCGATGACTTCACTGCCCTGGTCGCACACACCGATAGAGGCTCCCAATACACGTCGATTCGGTACACCGAACGGATCGCCGAAGCGGGCATCACTCCCTCAGTGGGCAGCGTCGGCTCCTCCTACGACAACGCCCTCGCCGAGACCATCAATGGCCTCTACAAGGCTGAAGTGATCCGCCACGAAGGGCCCTGGCATGGGGTCGATCAGGTTGAACACGCCACCGCGACATGGGTCGACTGGTTCAACAACGTTCGCTTGTTCGAGTACTGCGGCGACATCCCGCCCCTCGAGCTCGAGAACGCGTACTACGCTCACAAGCAGCCACAAACAGAGGCTGCTTAGTCAAACAACGAAGTCTCCGGAAACACCGGGGCGGTTCAAGATGCCTCGGTCGAGGAGTTGGGCAGGTTAGACGCTCTGGTGGAGTGGTCGTCACCGAGCCTGTTGGCGATTGATGCGTGTGATCACGCTCACGCTCAGCTTGTAGCTGACTACCTGCAGGAGCAGGAGAGTGCTGGGCGACTGATGTACGAGACGGGTAAGACCACCTGATCGCTAGCCGGTGATGAGGCGGAGTTTTGCTTTTGTGGTGAGGGCGTCGATGACGTTGGTGATGGTGGTGCGTTCGTCGTCGGTGAGGTGGTTGAGGTCGGCGAGTTGGGCGTCGAGGTGGGTTGAGGGGCCGGTGAGGGGTCGGCGTTCGGCGTTGTCGTAGAGCAGGTGGTCGACGGTGATGTTGAGGATTTCGCCGATGCGGGCGAGGACGTCGAGGCTGGGGGCGACGCGGTTGTTTTCGTAGCGGGAGACTTGGCGGGCGTCGGAGCCGATTTTGTCGGCGAGGTCGGCTTGGGACCAGCCGCGTTCGGTGCGCAGTGTCTTGAGGCGGTCGCCGTGGAAGGGGCTGGGCATGTCGTGGCCTCCCGGTGGGGGTTGTGGTGCCCATTGTCCGGGGTTGATGACGTTCATGGTTGCCTCCTGTGGCCTGTCGTGTTGCGTACTAGTGCATCACATGGCATACGGTGTTGCCATCAAGTGACAGTTTCGGTCTTGGTGGAGGTGTCGGCGTGTCGCGTATCCCGGATGAGGTGTTGGCCCGGTTGAAGGCCGAGGTGTCGGTGCAGCGGCTGGTGGAGGGCTGTGGTGTTGAGCTGAAGCGTCAGGGCAAAGACTTGGTGGGGTGTTGTCCGTTCCATGACGACTCCACCCCGAGCTTGGTGGTGACGCCCGCGAAGAATTGTGGAACTGTCTGGGGGCCTGCAAGCGGGGTGGGGGCCCGATCGACTGGGTGATGGCCGCGCAGGGCGTCTCGTTCCGTCTTGCGGTGGAGTTGCTGCAGCAGGAGTCGCCGGCGCTGTCGGTCCTGGCGCAGTCTTCGCCGTTGTCGCAGGGGCCGGGGCCGGTGGTGAAGTCGGTGACGCGGAAGTTGCCGGTGTTGGCTGAGCCGGATGTGTCTGATGCTGTGTTGGCTGCTGCGGTGGTGGAGCATTACGCGCAGACGCTGGCCGCTTCGCCGGAAGCGTTGGGCTATCTGGAGAGCCGGGGGCTCGGCCATCCGGAGGCGATCGCGACGTTCTGGTTGGGGTTTGCTAACCGGACGCTCGGCTACCGGTTGGGGTCGTCGCAGTCGAAGGCTGGCGGGATCTTGCGTTCCCGTTTGCAGTCGTTGGGGTTCATCCGTGGGTCGGGGCATGAGCATTTCACGGGTTCGGTGGTGGTCCCGATGTTCACCGCTGACGGCGGCGTGGGTGAGGTGTATGGCCGGAAGGTTCGTGATGATTTGCGTCCGGGGACGCCGTCGCATTTGTATCTGCCGGGCCCTCATCGTGGTGTGTTCAACCTGGCGGGTCTGGTGGCGTCGGGGGTGGATGAGTTGATCGTGGCCGAGTCGGTGATTGATGCGCTCACGTTGTGGTGTGCCGGGTTTCGTCATGTGACTGCGGCGTATGGGGTGGGCGGTTGGACGCCGGATCATGACGCCCTTGTTGACCGGCTTCGCATCCGTCGGGTTCTGGTGGCGTTTGATGCGGATGAGGCGGGTGATCGGGGCGTGGCCGACCTCGCCGGGTCGTTGATGGCGCGTGGGGTGGAGTGTTTTCGGGTCGAGTTGCCGCGCGGCGCGGACATCAACGAGGTGTCGGTCGGTGCGAAGGATGCGCGGGCCGTCCTTGGTCGGTTGTTGCGGAAGGCCGTCTGGTTGGGTTCGGGGAAAGGTCCTGGTCGACGGGATGTGGCATGGAGCGAAATGAGCACCCCTGGTGTTTTTCGCTCCAGTTCTGATCGGGCGGACGACAGCCCTGAAACGCTGCCTGATGCAACGCCTCCAGATCGGATCATCGAGGCGGCTGGTGGTGGGGCGGCGCCGGTTGCCGATGCGGTGGTGTGGTCGGGGCCGGTGTCCCCGGAGGTGTTTTCGCCGGGGGTGGTGCCGGTGGTGGCCGCGCTGGGTGAGGTGACGATCGCCGGGCAGGGTCCGGCGGTGGAGTTGCGGATCACCTTGGGGAACAGGTCGTGGCGGGTGCGGGGTTTGGACCGGGTCACGAGTTTTGAGGCGTTGAAGGTGAACGTTTTGGTCGCGCGCACCGACAGTCCATCGGATCGCACGTCGGGTGTGGCGGCGGGGTTTCATGTGGACACGTTGGATTTGTATTCGGCGCGTGCCCGTGGGGTGTTCGTCACCCAGGCGGCGGCCGAGTTGAGGGTGGCGCCGGAGGTCGTCAAGTCGGATTTGGGCAGGGTGCTTCTGGCGTGTGAAGCGAAGGTGGAGGAGGTGATCGCTGCTGCGGCCGAGCCCGAACGCAAGGCCGAGGTGGTGGTGGCTGGGCAGGCCCGTGAGGATGCTCTGGCCCTGCTGCGCGACCCGCGGCTGGTTGAGCGGATCACCGAAGCGTTCGCCGCGGTGGGGATGGTGGGTGAGGCGATGAACTGTCTGGTGGGGTATTTGGCGGCGGTCAGCCGGAAGTTGCCGTCACCGTTGGCGGTGATGGTGCAGTCGACCTCAGCGGCGGGCAAGAGCGCGGTGATGGAGGCGGTGTTGGGGTTCGTGCCACCGGAGGATCGGGTGAGTTTCAGTGCGATGACGGGGCAGTCGTTGTTCTATTTGGGGGAGTCGGATTTAGCGCACAAAGTGTTGTCGATCGCCGAGGAAGAGGGGGCAAGCCGGGCGGCGTATGCGTTGAAGTTGTTGCAGTCCGAAGGCGAGTTGAGCATTGCGTCGACGGGCAAGGACACGGCGTCGGGTCGCCTGGTGACGCACACCTATAGCGTGCAGGGGCCGACGGCGATCGTGTTGACCACGACCGCGATCGATGTGGATGAGGAGCTGTTGAATCGTTGTTTGGTGTTGACCGTCGATGAGGACCGGACCCAAACCCAGGCCATTCATGTGGCGCAACGCCAAGCGCAGACGTTGGATGGGTTGGCTCGCCGGGCGGAACGAGACCGGGTGGTGAGTCTGCATCGGGATGCGCAGCGGTTGTTGGAGCCTTTGGCGGTGGTGAATCCGTTCGCGGACCGGTTGACGTTCGCTGATGCGCGGACCCGCACCAGGCGCGATCACGGTAAGTATTTGAATCTGATCGCGGCGGTGACCTTGTTGCATCAGCATCAACGGTCCCGGAAGAGCGTCACCATCAACGGTCAGGCGCTGACCTTTGTGGAGTCCACGATCGGCGATATTGAGGTCGCGAACCGCCTGGCGCATGCGGTGCTCGGCCAGAGCTTGGATGAGTTGGCCCCGCAAACCCGACGCCTCTTGGTCGCTATCCATGCCCATGTGAGTGCCCAGGCCGCCGAACTGGCCGTGGATGGGTCGTTGGTGCGGTTCACCCGCCGGCAGTTACGGGAAACGATCGGTTGGGGTGATACCCAGTTGAAGGTCCATTTGGCGCGGCTGGTCGATCTGGAACTGTTGCTGGTGCATCGCAGCGAGTCGGGGACGTTCTGCTACGAGTTAGCGTGGCGACCCACCGGCACCAGCGAGGTCGGTGCCGGTGACGATGTTGGTGGGCGGGGCCGGTTCCTGGTCGGGTTGACTGACCCGGCCACCCTCACCGGGGGTGCGTCCACCGGCTACGACACGAACCGGTCGGACCTGCAACCGTCCTGGTCGGGGCGGAACCCGTCCTGGTCGGGGTCTGGTCGGGTCGTGGTCGGGGACCGGTCGGGGGCTGGTCGCAACCACCGTGAGGTTGTCGAGGACCTCACCGATCCGGTCGGTGGGGGCGTGCCGGACAACGGCATGGTGCCTGATGTGCTGGTTGGTGTGGCCGGGTTTGTTGATGTTCGGCGGGGTGCCTGAGGTGGCGCGGCGTGGGGTGCATGTTCCGCAACCCATCCCAGGGAACCGGGCCGATCCGGCCGGGTGGCCGAGTGTCATTGAGGACTTCCTGACCGATCTGGCTGCCCGCGGCTATTCCCCGGCGACCCTCCGCGCGAGAAGGCAGGCGTTGGCGACCTTCGCTGGGTGGGCGTTAGATCGTGGCCTGGACGGGCCCGCGACGGTCAGCAGGCCGGTGTTGGTGCGGTATCAGCGGTGGTTGTTCCATTACCGCAAAACCGATGGGGAACCGTTGTCGTTCCGGTCCCAGAACGCCCGCCTCCTGCCGATTAGGGCGTTGTTCGCCTGGGCGGTGAAGAACGGCTATTTGGCCGCGAACCCGGCCTCTGATCTGGAGTTGCCGAAGGTGGAGCAACGGCTACCCAAAGCAGCCCTGTCCGCCGCTGAGGCCGAACAGGTGTTGGCGGTCCCGGACACCTCGACGGTGGCCGGTCTGCGGGATCGGGTGATGGTGGAAGTGTTGTATTGCACCGGGATCCGCCGGGCTGAGCTCGCTAACCTGAACGTCCGCGACCTCGACCTCAGCCGGGGCACCTTGCTGGTGCGGCAAGGCAAAGGCCGGAAAGACCGGTATGTGCCCATCCATCAACGCTGCCAGGCCTGGCTGGGTCGCTACCTCGCCGAGGCTCGCCCGAAACTCGTGGCCGAGCCCGATGACGGCACCTTGTTCCTCACCGTCGACGGCACCCGGTTTTCGTTGGACCGGCTCACCCAACTGGTACGCGACCTGGTGAAAACCTCCGGGGTGGCGAAAGACGGGGCCTGTCATCTGTTCCGACACACCCTGGCCACCGTCATGCTCGAGGGCGGGGCCGATATTCGTTACGTCCAAGCGATGCTGGGTCACGCCGAACTGTCGACCACCCAAATTTATGCCCAAGTCAGTATCAGGGCCTTGCAAGCGGTGCACGCTGCGACCCACCCAGCAGCCACCGATCCCAGACACCGACGGGCCACTCACGATGATCCAAGTGGTGGTGCAGCTGGTGGGGTTCGGGTTGCCCCCGCTGTTCTTCTAGCTGCTTTAGAACAAGAGCAACTAGAAGAGAACCGCGCCCACCCCGACACGGCGTGAACTGTGGGCTATTCCCAGGGTTCGAACCGGCCCCGCCACAACTGGCGTTGCGTCAAAGCGTCCGCGACCAGTTCCACCGCATCCGTGACAGCATCAAGGTCGTAGTCGGCGACCACACCAGGCCCCTGCCCGAGTTGCCGGGCGAGAAGGCCCAGCTGCTCGACCCAGCCGGCACCATCACCCGGCACGACCAACACCTGACGGTCGACCACCCGCACCGCCAGCGTCCCGGCGGCCGCCGCCCGTGACGCTTCCCAGGCTCGTTGCCGACATGCTGCCGAACACCACTTCGGCACCGGCCCCCGCGCCTTCACCATGACCTGCTTGCCGCACCAGCCACACGCAACCTGCTGACCCGCCAATCGCCGCACCACCATCGCCGCCACCCTCCTTTGCGTACCCTTCGACCGAAACTTGTCACGACGATATTTACACACCTCTTGCACTTCGGAACCACACCCCCACCAGGACGGTGCCCGGGACCCGAATGCAAGACGTGTGTCAGGTATCAGAGGTCGGGGAAACAGTCAGGGCCTCACCCAGGAAAGCAGCGATTGGCCGGGTTGCGGTGTGGTGTGTCAGACCTGCACGTCAACGTTGTTTACATGGACAACAACAAGATCAAGAACATGATCGGTACCCCGGTGGTATCGGTCCGGCTCAACCGCGACCTGGTCCGCCGCCTCGACGCCCTGGTGGCCCGTACTGGCCGGTCGCGGGGGTTCTACCTGAGGACCGCCATCGCGGACATGCTGCCCGCTCTGGAAGCCCACTACTGGGCCCATGAAGCCGTGAACAGAATCCAAACCGAGGACCGCCGGTTCGGTGCGATCATGGCCGATCTGAACACCCCACAGATCGCTGACCCGGCCATCGAATAGGGATGCGATGATGGGCCCCATGACCCTCCGGCAGCCACCCACGAGACTGCGCTGGTGGCGGCTCCTCCTAGCCGCCCTAGCCGCTGTCCTGGGTGTCCTGCTGGGCGCCATGACCGCGTCGGCGACCACCCTTTCCGCAGCTGAAACACGCGTCGGGGCCTCAACGGTCCCCACACCGGCTGTCGTCGGGGTCGATCAGGCTGTTTGGGCTAGTCAACATCAGGTTGATGGCCCTCCGCTGGCTGGTTTGGTGGTGGCTACCGGTGTTGCCGCAAAAGCAGAAGTCCCTCTGATCAAGGCAGGTTCTTCGGGCGGCGAGACAGCTGGCAAGGTGTTCCCGAATGCTGTCAAGCAGCAGGTTCTTGAGGAGAACCCAAATATTTGTGTCTACTGTCGAATGGAGACCGAGTCGCCGCAAGTCGATCATGCGATTCCTCGGGCTCGCGGTGGTGACGCGACGTTCGAGAATGGTCAGACCACGTGCTCGTGGTGTAACGCGTCGAAGGGTGCGCGTGACTTCCCGGTCAATCCGCCTCCAGGCTTCGAAGGGGCTTGGCCGCCCGTGTGGTGGGGGCCGTCGTGAGTGGGGCTGGTTCGGAGAAGTTCTCGACGCATGCTGAGCCGGTCTGGCGGGAGCGGTCGGACTTCATCATCAACGCGCCTTTAGCGGAGGCGGGCCGCTTTGAGCAGTTGTGGGTGGAGAAGGTCGGTGAGAATCAGTTCCGAGTTTGCTGCATCCCGTTCTTCCTGTACGACCTGGCCCTGGGGGATGTTGTTGAGACTGCGGCTCAAGGGGAACGGCGGTATGTCTTCAGTCGAGTTCTTATGAAGTCGGGCCGGTATGTCTTCCGTGCTTATTTTGAAAGACCGCAGTACCGCTTCCGAGATGCCTCGGTCGAGGAGTTGGGCAGGTTAGACGCTCTGGTGGAGTGGTCGTCACCGAGCCTGTTGGCGATTGATGCGTGTGATCACGCTCACGCTCAGCTTGTAGCTGACTACCTGCAGGAGCAGGAGAGTGCTGGGCGACTGATGTACGAGACGGGTAAGACCACCTGATCGCTAGCCGGTGATGAGGCGGAGTTTTGCTTTTGTGGTGAGGGCGTCGATGACGTTGGTGATGGTGGTGCGTTCGTCGTCGGTGAGGTGGTTGAGGTCGGCGAGTTGGGCGTCGAGGTGGGTTGAGGGGCCGGTGAGGGGTCGGCGTTCGGCGTTGTCGTAGAGCAGGTGGTCGACGGTGATGTTGAGGATTTCGCCGATGCGGGCGAGGACGTCGAGGCTGGGGGCGACGCGGTTGTTTTCGTAGCGGGAGACTTGGCGGGCGTCGGAGCCGATTTTGTCGGCGAGGTCGGCTTGGGACCAGCCGCGTTCGGTGCGCAGTGTCTTGAGGCGGTCGCCGTGGAAGGGGCTGGGCATGTCGTGGCCTCCCGGTGGGGGTTGTGGTGCCCATTGTCCGGGGTTGATGACGTTCATGGTTGCCTCCTGTGGCCTGTCGTGTTGCGTACTAGTGCATCACATGGCATACGGTGTTGCCATCAAGTGACAGTTTCGGTCTTGGTGGAGGTGTCGGCGTGTCGCGTATCCCGGATGAGGTGTTGGCCCGGTTGAAGGCCGAGGTGTCGGTGCAGCGGCTGGTGGAGGGCTGTGGTGTTGAGCTGAAGCGTCAGGGCAAAGACTTGGTGGGGTGTTGTCCGTTCCATGACGACTCCACCCCGAGCTTGGTGGTGACGCCCGCGAAGAATTTGTGGAACTGTCTGGGGGCCTGCAAGCGGGGTGGGGGCCCGATCGACTGGGTGATGGCCGCGCAGGGCGTCTCGTTCCGTCTTGCGGTGGAGTTGCTGCAGCAGGAGTCGCCGGCGCTGTCGGTCCTGGCGCAGTCTTCGCCGTTGTCGCAGGGGCCGGGGCCGGTGGTGAAGTCGGTGACGCGGAAGTTGCCGGTGTTGGCTGAGCCGGATGTGTCTGATGCTGTGTTGGCTGCTGCGGTGGTGGAGCATTACGCGCAGACGCTGGCCGCTTCGCCGGAAGCGTTGGGCTATCTGGAGAGCCGGGGGCTCGGCCATCCGGAGGCGATCGCGACGTTCTGGTTGGGGTTTGCTAACCGGACGCTCGGCTACCGGTTGGGGTCGTCGCAGTCGAAGGCTGGCGGGATCTTGCGTTCCCGTTTGCAGTCGTTGGGGTTCATCCGTGGGTCGGGGCATGAGCATTTCACGGGTTCGGTGGTGGTCCCGATGTTCACCGCTGACGGCGGCGTGGGTGAGGTGTATGGCCGGAAGGTTCGTGATGATTTGCGTCCGGGGACGCCGTCGCATTTGTATCTGCCGGGCCCTCATCGTGGTGTGTTCAACCTGGCGGGTCTGGTGGCGTCGGGGGTGGATGAGTTGATCGTGGCCGAGTCGGTGATTGATGCGCTCACGTTGTGGTGTGCCGGGTTTCGTCATGTGACTGCGGCGTATGGGGTGGGCGGTTGGACGCCGGATCATGACGCCCTTGTTGACCGGCTTCGCATCCGTCGGGTTCTGGTGGCGTTTGATGCGGATGAGGCGGGTGATCGGGGCGTGGCCGACCTCGCCGGGTCGTTGATGGCGCGTGGGGTGGAGTGTTTTCGGGTCGAGTTGCCGCGCGGCGCGGACATCAACGAGGTGTCGGTCGGTGCGAAGGATGCGCGGGCCGTCCTTGGTCGGTTGTTGCGGAAGGCCGTCTGGTTGGGTTCGGGGGAAAGGTCCTGGTCGACGGGATGTGGCATGGAGCGAAATGAGCACCCCTGGTGTTTTTCGCTCCAGTTCTGATCGGGCGGACGACAGCCCTGAAACGCTGCCTGATGCAACGCCTCCAGATCGGATCATCGAGGCGGCTGGTGGTGGGGCGGCGCCGGTTGCCGATGCGGTGGTGTGGTCGGGGCCGGTGTCCCCGGAGGTGTTTTCGCCGGGGTGGTGCCGGTGGTGGCCGCGCTGGGTGAGGTGACGATCGCCGGGCAGGGTCCGGCGGTGGAGTTGCGGATCACCTTGGGGAACAGGTCGTGGCGGGTGCGGGGTTTGGACCGGGTCACGAGTTTTGAGGCGTTGAAGGTGAACGTTTTGGTCGCGCGCACCGACAGTCCATCGGATCGCACGTCGGGTGTGGCGGCGGGGTTTCATGTGGACACGTTGGATTTGTATTCGGCGCGTGCCCGTGGGGTGTTCGTCACCCAGGCGGCGGCCGAGTTGAGGGTGGCGCCGGAGGTCGTCAAGTCGGATTTGGGCAGGGTGCTTCTGGCGTGTGAAGCGAAGGTGGAGGAGGTGATCGCTGCTGCGGCCGAGCCCGAACGCAAGGCCGAGGTGGTGGTGGCTGGGCAGGCCCGTGAGGATGCTCTGGCCCTGCTGCGCGACCCGCGGCTGGTTGAGCGGATCACCGAAGCGTTCGCCGCGGTGGGGATGGTGGGTGAGGCGATGAACTGTCTGGTGGGGTATTTGGCGGCGGTCAGCCGGAAGTTGCCGTCACCGTTGGCGGTGATGGTGCAGTCGACCTCAGCGGCGGGCAAGAGCGCGGTGATGGAGGCGGTGTTGGGGTTCGTGCCACCGGAGGATCGGGTGAGTTTCAGTGCGATGACGGGGCAGTCGTTGTTCTATTTGGGGGAGTCGGATTTAGCGCACAAAGTGTTGTCGATCGCCGAGGAAGAGGGGGCAAGCCGGGCGGCGTATGCGTTGAAGTTGTTGCAGTCCGAAGGCGAGTTGAGCATTGCGTCGACGGGCAAGGACACGGCGTCGGGTCGCCTGGTGACGCACACCTATAGCGTGCAGGGGCCGACGGCGATCGTGTTGACCACGACCGCGATCGATGTGGATGAGGAGCTGTTGAATCGTTGTTTGGTGTTGACCGTCGATGAGGACCGGACCCAAACCCAGGCCATTCATGTGGCGCAACGCCAAGCGCAGACGTTGGATGGGTTGGCTCGCCGGGCGGAACGAGACCGGGTGGTGAGTCTGCATCGGGATGCGCAGCGGTTGTTGGAGCCTTTGGCGGTGGTGAATCCGTTCGCGGACCGGTTGACGTTCGCTGATGCGCGGACCCGCACCAGGCGCGATCACGGTAAGTATTTGAATCTGATCGCGGCGGTGACCTTGTTGCATCAGCATCAACGGTCCCGGAAGAGCGTCACCATCAACGGTCAGGCGCTGACCTTTGTGGAGTCCACGATCGGCGATATTGAGGTCGCGAACCGCCTGGCGCATGCGGTGCTCGGCCAGAGCTTGGATGAGTTGGCCCCGCAAACCCGACGCCTCTTGGTCGCTATCCATGCCCATGTGAGTGCCCAGGCCGCCGAACTGGCCGTGGATGGGTCGTTGGTGCGGTTCACCCGCCGGCAGTTACGGGAAACGATCGGTTGGGGTGATACCCAGTTGAAGGTCCATTTGGCGCGGCTGGTCGATCTGGAACTGTTGCTGGTGCATCGCAGCGAGTCGGGGACGTTCTGCTACGAGTTAGCGTGGCGACCCACCGGCACCAGCGAGGTCGGTGCCGGTGACGATGTTGGTGGGCGGGGCCGGTTCCTGGTCGGGTTGACTGACCCGGCCACCCTCACCGGGGGTGCGTCCACCGGCTACGACACGAACCGGTCGGACCTGCAACCGTCCTGGTCGGGGCGGAACCCGTCCTGGTCGGGGTCTGGTCGGGTCGTGGTCGGGGACCGGTCGGGGGCTGGTCGCAACCACCGTGAGGTTGTCGAGGACCTCACCGATCCGGTCGGTGGGGGCGTGCCGGACAACGGCATGGTGCCTGATGTGCTGGTTGGTGTGGCCGGGTTTGTTGATGTTCGGCGGGGTGCCTGAGGTGGCGCGGCGTGGGGTGCATGTTCCGCAACCCATCCCAGGGAACCGGGCCGATCCGGCCGGGTGGCCGAGTGTCATTGAGGACTTCCTGACCGATCTGGCTGCCCGCGGCTATTCCCCGGCGACCCTCCGCGCGAGAAGGCAGGCGTTGGCGACCTTCGCTGGGTGGGCGTTAGATCGTGGCCTGGACGGGCCCGCGACGGTCAGCAGGCCGGTGTTGGTGCGGTATCAGCGGTGGTTGTTCCATTACCGCAAAACCGATGGGGAACCGTTGTCGTTCCGGTCCCAGAACGCCCGCCTCCTGCCGATTAGGGCGTTGTTCGCCTGGGCGGTGAAGAACGGCTATTTGGCCGCGAACCCGGCCTCTGATCTGGAGTTGCCGAAGGTGGAGCAACGGCTACCCAAAGCAGCCCTGTCCGCCGCTGAGGCCGAACAGGTGTTGGCGGTCCCGGACACCTCGACGGTGGCCGGTCT
Source organism: Micropruina sp. (assembly GCA_016716635.1). Classification (GTDB taxonomy): domain Bacteria; phylum Actinomycetota; class Actinomycetes; order Propionibacteriales; family Propionibacteriaceae; genus JADJVZ01. The sequence goes on along the minus strand of JADJVZ010000012.1, from coordinate 409,027 downwards.
GCGGGATCGGGTGATGGTGGAAGTGTTGTATTGCACCGGGATCCGCCGGGCTGAGCTCGCTAACCTGAACGTCCGCGACCTCGACCTCAGCCGGGGCACCTTGCTGGTGCGGCAAGGCAAAGGCCGGAAAGACCGGTATGTGCCCATCCATCAACGCTGCCAGGCCTGGCTGGGTCGCTACCTCGCCGAGGCTCGCCCGAAACTCGTGGCCGAGCCCGATGACGGCACCTTGTTCCTCACCGTCGACGGCACCCGGTTTTCGTTGGACCGGCTCACCCAACTGGTACGCGACCTGGTGAAAACCTCCGGGGTGGCGAAAGACGGGGCCTGTCATCTGTTCCGACACACCCTGGCCACCGTCATGCTCGAGGGCGGGGCCGATATTCGTTACGTCCAAGCGATGCTGGGTCACGCCGAACTGTCGACCACCCAAATTTATGCCCAAGTCAGTATCAGGGCCTTGCAAGCGGTGCACGCTGCGACCCACCCAGCAGCCACCGATCCCAGACACCGACGGGCCACTCACGATGATCCAAGTGGTGGTGCAGCTGGTGGGGTTCGGGTTGCCCCGCTGTTCTTCTAGCTGCTTTAGAACAAGAGCAACTAGAAGAGAACCGCGCCCACCCCGACACGGCGTGAACTGTGGGCTATTCCCAGGGTTCGAACCGGCCCCGCCACAACTGGCGTTGCGTCAAAGCGTCCGCGACCAGTTCCACCGCATCCGTGACAGCATCAAGGTCGTAGTCGGCGACCACACCAGGCCCCTGCCCGAGTTGCCGGGCGAGAAGGCCCAGCTGCTCGACCCAGCCGGCACCATCACCCGGCACGACCAACACCTGACGGTCGACCACCCGCACCGCCAGCGTCCCGGCGGCCGCCGCCCGTGACGCTTCCCAGGCTCGTTGCCGACATGCTGCCGAACACCACTTCGGCACCGGCCCCCGCGCCTTCACCATGACCTGCTTGCCGCACCAGCCACACGCAACCTGCTGACCCGCCAATCGCCGCACCACCATCGCCGCCACCCTCCTTTGCGTACCCTTCGACCGAAACTTGTCACGACGATATTTACACACCTCTTGCACTTCGGAACCACACCCCCACCAGGACGGTGCCCGGGACCCGAATGCAAGACGTGTGTCAGGTATCAGAGGTCGGGGAAACAGTCAGGGCCTCACCCAGGAAAGCAGCGATTGGCCGGGTTGCGGTGTGGTGTGTCAGACCTGCACGTCAACGTTGTTTACATGGACAACAACAAGATCAAGAACATGATCGGTACCCCGGTGGTATCGGTCCGGCTCAACCGCGACCTGGTCCGCCGCCTCGACGCCCTGGTGGCCCGTACTGGCCGGTCGCGGGGTTCTACCTGAGGACCGCCATCGCGGACATGCTGCCCGCTCTGGAAGCCCACTACTGGGCCCATGAAGCCGTGAACAGAATCCAAACCGAGGACCGCCGGTTCGGTGCGATCATGGCCGATCTGAACACCCCACAGATCGCTGACCCGGCCATCGAATAGGGATGCGATGATGGGCCCCATGACCCTCCGGCAGCCACCCACGAGACTGCGCTGGTGGCGGCTCCTCCTAGCCGCCCTAGCCGCTGTCCTGGGTGTCCTGCTGGGCGCCATGACCGCGTCGGCGACCACCCTTTCCGCAGCTGAAACACGCGTCGGGGCCTCAACGGTCCCCACACCGGCTGTCGTCGGGGTCGATCAGGCTGTTTGGGCTAGTCAACATCAGGTTGATGGCCCTCCGCTGGCTGGTTTGGTGGTGGCTACCGGTGTTGCCGCAAAAGCAGCATGCTTCACGGCCGGTACCCCGGTTCTACTCGCTAACGGCACCAGCAAACCCATCGAACAGGTAGCAGTTGGAGACAAGGTCACCGCCTACGACCCCGAAACGGGTCAGCCCGAGTCGCGCGATGTTGTGCGCACCTTTGTCCACTACGACGTTGCAACCTTCGAAGTGACACTGGGTAGCGGCGCGAAGGTGACCACCACCGAGGAACATCCGTTCTGGGTGGATGGGCAAGGCTGGACGCCCGCCAACAGGCTCAAGACGGGAGACAACCTTCGACAGTCTGATGGACGTCCGGTCCGCGTCGGCTCGGTGCAAGCGACCGGCAAGACCGCGACCGTCTACAACTTCGAAGTCGAGGGCCTGCACAACTATTACGTCCAAGCCGGTGACACTTGGGTCCTCGTTCACAACGACTGTACCTGGGCTGTCGATGCACTGTCGCAGTCAGGCGCTCGGATTGTGGCAAAGGACCTTACTCGTGCCGGCCAGGAGCTTGCCAAGCACTCGGGCGAAGGGGCGTTCCCCATAGCGCAGGGTTCTCCGAGCGTGATCAGTCGCACAGCCCAGAATCAACTGGACGACATCTTGACTGCTCCAGGAACCTCCATCAAGGACATCACCCAGGGTAACTTCGCTGGGGGAAGATACTATGTCGCGCCGGATGGACGAGGCGCGGCCTTCGACTCGTCCGGAGCTTTCCAATACTTCGGGGTCTTCACACCATGAGCGAATTCATTTTGGGCCGGGCCATTGGGCAACGGCTCCTTCAGGTCGAATACGTGCTTCTGCCTTGGGAGGCTTCCCTTCAACCGGGGCGGGTCATCGACGCCGTTTCTCGCGCGATCATTCTCCGGTTTGAGTCGGTCGACCTACAATTCAGGTGGGTGCTTAAACCACCCGTCGAACGATTGATCGTGGAGCCCCCCGACGCGCTGGCTCAAGCGCCCCTTACAGTCACTCTTGAGGTTGGCGAGCGCTGGCCCGATTTACTGGGAACCCGAATGGTGGGTTGCGAATTCGGGTACCAGCATGTGGAGAGCGGGCGCGAACCATGGGCGGCACTGCTCGTCTTTGAGGGGGGGGCGCGTCTCCTGATTGCGCTGGGTGAGTTAGTGGACGCTGTGCCGACCTACCTTCCTGACTCACTTGTTATCACTGCCGACGCTCATGTTGCGCAGGGCTACACTCCTCCGGCCTCGGAAGGCTCTCCATGGCGTTAGTAGGGCGAACGATCCTTGGACGCATGACGGCTCGTCACGGAAGCACTGCGGGTGGCCGATCTGAATACCCCACCAACCCCTGACCGAGACATCGAATAGGGATGCGATGATGGGCCGCATGACACGCCGTCCGGGCTCCTGGAGACTGCGCTGGTGGCGGCTCCTCCTAGCCGCCCTAGCCGCTGTCCTGGGTGTCCTGCTGGGTGCTACAACCGCGTCCGCGGCCACCCCCACCACAGCCGAAACACGCGTCGGGGCCACCAGCGTCCCCACGCCGGCTGTTGTCGGCTCTGATGCCGGTGTTTGGGGTAGTCATCATCGGGTTGATGGCCCTCTGCTGGCTGGTTTGGTGGTGGCTACCGGTGTTGCCGCAAAAACCGAAGCCGTCGCCGGAGTTGCTTCGCGGTCCGAAGTGGTGGGTGAGTTGCCGGGGCTGCTTTCAAGTGCGCCGAAGCCGCTTGGGCTCGGTTCTACGGGGCGTACCGTTCCAGCGAACCTTCAGGAACAGATTGCGATGACTGCGGTGAGGAACAACCCGGCTGGTCGCCAGCTATCGAACATCGTGCTGAATGATTCGCGTTGGCCCGCGGGGGACGGGTGGGTCAAGATGCAGCAGATTGAGGCGGACGTGAACGTGCACTATGTGTATAACACCGTTACTGGTGCGGTTGATGATTTTAAGTTCGCGCGATGAAGGCCTTGTGTATTGCTAACGATCCTGCGGGGCTTGCAGACCATCAGCAGGGGAGGGCGGTCGCGATCGAGAGTAGGTATCCACTTACTGTCGGCAAGAGATACGCGGTGGTTGGAATGTCGATCGTGGAGCGCGCGTTCTTCTTGTTGGTTCGAGATGACGCCGGTGGGCCATGTTTCGCTCCGGCAGGGTTCTTCGAGATCTTCGATGCTGGGGTGCCACAGGGGTGGCGCTTTGCGTTGGGGGCCGGGGTGCATGCTTCGGGGCGGGCTCTGTGGTCGGCACCCACCGTTGCCACGTGGGGATATCGCGAATTGATCGACGACGCCTTTCATCTTCAGGCTCTGTTGGAGTTCGAACCTGCCGCGCTCACGATCTTCGATCGTTACGTTGATGCTGCTGAGGCGGCCGGGACGTGACCTAGCCTCAAGAAGCAGGTCTTCACCCTCCGCCGCACCACACCGCCAGATCACAGACGGTGACCATGGCATGACAGCCGCCTACCCGCTCCCCGACGACGCTCAAGCCGGCCTCAACGCCATCCACTTGCACACGGAGTACGTCGAGGGTGGGTGGTTGGTGCCGGCTGAATCGCCCGGTGTTTCCGGAGGCTTCGTTGTTCGATTCCGCACTCGTCGCAGTCGCGCGGACCCCATCGCCTAGCCAGCTGAGGGATACAAGCTGTGTCCCCCGGTGAACGCGGGGCATCGTCTACCGTCGTGCCATGGCCAAGACTTCGGACGACGTGCAGCAGTTCCTCACTCAGGCCCGCGGACGGGTCACCCCTGAGGCAGCCGGGCTCACCTGGTTCAGCGGGGAGCGACGGGTGCCGGGGCTGCGCCGCGAGGAGGTCGCCCAGCTAGCCGGGGTCAGCACCGCCTACTACACGCGCATGGAGCGGGGGGATCTGAGTGGCGTTTCCGAGGGCGTGCTCTTCGCGGTCGCGCGGGCGCTGCAGCTCAACGAGGCCGAGCGCCAGCACCTGTTTGATCTGGCCAAGGCGACCTCGGGTCCGCGGCGGACGCCCCGTGCTCGCCCGCGTCCCACGGTCTCGGCGCGGGTCGGTCAGCTGGTCGAGGCGATGCGGGACGTCCCGGTCATCGCCCTCTCGCGGACCGGTGACCCCGTGGCCTCGAATCAGCTGGGACGGGCCCTGTTTCCTGACCTCTTTCTGGCGGGCGAGGAGCCTCTCAATCACACCCGCTACCTGTTCTTGGATGAACGTTCCCGGACGTTCTACCCCCATTGGGAGACCAGCGCCCGTAGCGCCGTCGCGTCGCTACGGCTGATCGCGGGACAGGACCCCACCGATCGGACGGTCGCCGCCCTCATCGGCGAGCTCACCACCCGCAGCCCGGAATTCCACGCCTGGTGGGGCGAGCACAACGTCCGGCTCCACCGCAGCGGCACGAAGGACATCCACCATCCGATCGTGGGGGACCTCACCGTGGCTTATGAGTCCTTGGAGGTGTCCTCAATCCCCGGGCTGGCCCTCGTGACGTACCTCGCCGAGCCCGGATCGCCGTCCGCTCAGGCCTTGGATCTGCTGCGCAGTTGGGCCGGGGTGCCAGCCTCGTCCGGCTCCGCGCTGACAGGCTGACCGACCACCTCGGCGAGCCCGGTCAACGGTGGCAGGGCACCTGATTCACTCGTCAGCCTCCTCCGGGTCACTCTGCTGGCGTTGGACATCTTGACTGGCGCAATATCGCCAGCAATCACGACGAACGCCAGTGGAGTGCGGCGAACGCCAGCAAAGTGGGACGCATCGCCAGCAAAGTGGGACCCATCGCCAGCTTGGTGCAGGCAGGAGGAGGCCGTGGCTGAGGGCTGGGGGATAAAACCGGTGGCTCTCACCCCGGGATGCATGCCTCCTAACGTGGAGGCATGGCAAACACAACCACCACCCTCACCCTCAACAACGGCGTCACGCTGCCCTCGATCGGGCTCGGCGTCTTCCAGACCCCCCCGGCGGAAACCACGGCCGCCGTGGAGAGCGCGCTGAGCATTGGCTACCGCCACATCGACACCGCCGCCGCTTACGCCAACGAGCGCGAGGTCGGGGACGGCATCCGCAACTCCGGCGTCGCCCGCGAGGACGTCTTCATCGAGACCAAGCTGTGGATCAGCGACTACGGCTACGACACCGCCCTGCACGGCTTTGAGAAGAGCGCCGCGAAGTTGGGCGTCGACCAGATCGACCTGCTGCTGCTGCACCAGCCGCTGCCCACCCGGTTCGATCTCACCCTGGACGCCTACCGCGCCATGGAGAAGCTGCTCGCGGACGGGAAGGTGCGGGCGATTGGCATCAGCAACTTCATGCCCGAGCACCTGACCAAGCTGCTGGAGGTCGCCACCGTGATTCCGGCCGTCAACCAGATCGAGCTCCACCCCTACTTCCAGCAGCGCGAGGTGCAGGCGCTCAATGCCGCCCACGGCATCCTCACCCAGGCCTGGTCGCCCATCGGCGGCATCACGTCCTACCGCGGTGACACCAAGAGCGCCTTGGAGGATCCGACGCTGCTCGCCATCGCGACCGCCCACGGCAAGTCCGCCGCTCAGGTGATGCTGCGCTGGCACGTCCAAGAGGGACGCTCGGCCATCCCGAAGTCCGTCAAGGCGGCGCGCATCGCGGAGAACTTCAACGTCTTCGACTTCGAGCTGAGCCCCGCCGAGCTCGCGGCCATCGACGCCCTCGACACCGGAGTGCGCCACGGGCCGGTGCCGGACGCGATCACGTTGGAGACCTACGGCCGTCCGATTCCCGAGGCGTAAGTCGGACGAACGTTCGTGATGAACCCTTCCTCGCTGGATCGTCGCAGCCTGCTGCGGACGATCGGCGGGATCGGAGCCGCCACGGCGGTCGGCGCCCTCGCGGCGTGCGCACCGTCGGGCGCTCCGGTCACCACACCGAACACGACTGCCCCCGGAACGAGGTCTGACGTGAACCCGACCACATCCCCCGCCGCCGGGAAGGGCCGAGTGCTGCTGGCCTACTTCTCACGTCCCGGCGAGAACTACTTCAACGGCGGCCGGATCAACCTGACGATCGGCAACACCGAGGTGCTGTCCCAGCTCATCGCCTCCCTCGTGGCCGTGGACACCTACCGGATCGAAGCGTCCGATCCCTACTCGAACGACTACCTGGCCACCGTGGCCCGCAACGTCACGGAGGAGGCCACCAACGCCCGTCCTGGGATTGCCACACCACTGCCGTCGCTCGTCGGCTACGACACGGTCTTGCTGGGAAGCCCTATCTGGAACGTCCAAGAGCCGATGATCATGCGCACCTTCATGGAGGGCGTCGATCTCGGGGGCCTGAAGGTCCACCCGTTCGTGACCCACGCTATGAGCGGGCTCGGGAACGTCCCGGCGAACTACGCCCGGCAACTTCCCCGGTCGACCGTCGGCGAGGGCCTGGCGGTGCGCGGGGAGGAGGTCGCGAATTCGCGGCCTGCGGTCGAAGCCTGGCTGCGCCGCATCGGGCTGCTCGACTAGACCTTCTTCTTCGACCGCTTCTGCGGCGCTTCGGGGCCGGCCACCGGACGGACCATCCGCGCGGCGGTGCGCAGCGCCCAGAAGAAGATGAAGTACCAGGTGGCCAAGTTCAGCGTGATGTCGAAGCTGCCGTAGTCGGTGTCGGGGACGAGCGTCCCGATGCACATGGCGATCGGGAAGGACGCCGACGTCGCCCAGACCAGGGTCTCCGTGCGCAGGGCGTCCACCCACTTGCCTTCGGTGGGGTCGGACGTCTGCGACGGCTGACGCACCAGCCAGCGGGCGAACCGCCACGCACCGATCATCGCCAAGATCGCCGTGGCACCCAGCGGGGCGGCGTAGGCGACGCGTTCGGGATACTTCATGGCGGCCGCAACGACATAGGAAACCACCGTGACCACGGTCATGACCACGAAGAGTGCCCACGGCACGATCGGCACGCGGTCGAACAAGCGTGGCGGGGTGATCCGATGGGTGAGGGCGTCCGAAGCTCCGGCGGCCCGGGTGGCCTCCGTGCCATCGAGGTAGATCAACACCGCGGACCGTCCGACCGCGACGCTGGCGATCACCGGATAGGCCATCGCGGTCACGGGAGTCTGGGTGAGCATCGTCGTGAGGGTCGTCGCCAAGAGGAGCACGAGCGTCACGATCATTGACCACTGCTCGCGGCGCCGAACCCGAGCCACGATGGCCGGCGGCATCTGGCGGACGCCCGGATCCATGCGCAGCGCCCGAGCGAAGCGTGAGGTTGGGTCGCGCAGCACCACGTAACTGGTGCTCAGCATGAACGTGGCGAACAGCACGGCCGTCAGCACAAACGTGGTCTCCACCAAGCCTCCTTGCGTTTCCGCCAGTGTAAGGCGCCGCAGTTGGGCGCTGATCCACCGCTTCACTTTTCCACCTAACTTCTGTGAGCGTCCCTGCTGGGGGCGACCTCTGCGCTCGAGACGGCCCCGCGAGCGGCGCTGCAGGAGCGGGCGTCCATGAACCCGGCTTACGGGGTTGGTTTGAGTGTGACCGGCAAGGCGTCGTGGGTTCGGGGGCCCGGCGTCGGCGCCGAAGACGGCCCCGCCAGCGGCCCTCGTGGGGCTGGTGTCCATGAACGGGCCTCACGGGTTCACCTTGAGCGCAGCCCGGGGCGAGCGGGTTTCGGAGTGCCCGGCTGCTCACTGTGCGACGCCTCCCTCCGTCAGCATAAAGGGGGTCATCTCCGCCGTCTGCGCCGAACCCGTGGCGAACGTCACCACCACCAGTCGGGGGTGGCGGCCAGGTAACAGGTGCGATGGATGGGATCCGTGAGACCAGCGGCGCACCATGGGCATGGCTCCTGGTGGAAGTCGGGTCCGCCTGGGAGGGGCCGTGTCTGGACTCACGGAGGAGCCCCCCTGAGAGGCGACCGTGTCCGCGGTCGAGCCCCCTGGGGGAGGGTCCGCAATCGCGGTGGCGGCCTTTGAGTTCCCCGGCATCGCCAGTTGCCGGGCTTCAACAGCGAATCTGCGACGCTCGACAAAAAGCTGCTTCTTATCAGCCCTTGTCAGAGGCAGGTGTGGTCGGTTGACATCTCGTGGACTGACGCAGATTCGCTGTTCGGAACCCAGATGCTCCGACGAACCCCGGTATCCGCCTCCGGTTCCTGGTAGCCGAGTGTCCGCCCGGTCCGATAACCCCCGCCCGCCCGGTCCGATAACCGGGATCGCGAAGGCTGATCCTCCGAGCGCCTTGTCGCCCCGCCCGCCCACCCACCTCACTGACCTTGCTGCCGTTTGTCGTCTTTGCTCGCGATATATCGCCAGCGAAGACGACAAACGGCAGCAAGGTGGTCGAGAGGGGCGCGTGGGACGCGAGGGACGGGCCTGCTGAAGCGCCGACAGGTCCGACTCGGCAGACGCCGTCAAGCCCTGACGCATCCGACTCGGCAAGCCTCTATGAAGTGCTGACACATCCGAATAGAGGGGCGACCGCGCAGCGATCACATCCGACTAACGGATGCTCGGTCAAAGACGAAGGGGAAGGGCCCCTTGGATCAGGCGCGACCGCGCAGCGTAGGCCACCGCTAGCGCTGCGCCGAGCCGGGGCGTTGTTCTTCACAAGCGCGATGTTGGTGGCCAGTGACGGCCCCTTGGATCAGGCGCGCGACCGCGCAGCGTAGGCCACCGCCAGCGCCGCGCCGAGCCGGGCGTTGTTCTTCACGGGCGTGATGTTGGTGGCCAGTGAACGGTTCCTCGGATCAGGCCTGCGGCAGAGCCGCGTAGGCCACCGCCAGGGCAGCGCCGAGTCGGGCGTTGTTCTTCACGAGCGCGATGTTGGTGGCCAAGGAACGGCCCCCGGAGAGCTCCACGATGCGCCCGAGCAGGAACGGCGTGATGCCCTTGCCGTGGATTCCCTTTGCGTCGCACTCGGCCAGCGCCTGGGCGATCAGCCCATCGATGTCGGCGCGCGGCATTTCCTCGTCCGCGGGGACGGGGTTAGCGATCGACACGCCCGTGGTGAGGCCCAGCCGCCAGGTGGCATCGCACAGGCCCGCCAACGTGGCCACGTCATCAATCCGCAAGGGCGCGGCGTAGCCGGAGGTCCGGCTGTAGAAGGACGGGAACTCGTCGGTGCCGAAACTCACGACCGGGACGCCGAGGGTCTCGAGGTATTCCAGCGTGCGTCCGATGTCGAGGATCGACTTCACCCCCGCCGACACCACCGCCATGGGGGTCTGGGAGAGCTCAACGAGGTCGGCGCTGACGTCCATGGAATCCTCGGCCCCCCGGTGGACGCCCCCGATACCGCCCGTCACGAAGACCCGGATGCCCGCGAGGGACGCGATCCGCATGGTGGCGGCGACGGTGGTGGCGCCGTGGCGCTTGGTGGCTATGACGTGCCCCAGGTCGCGGACGGAGACCTTGTCCACCTCGGGGTGGGTGGCCAACAGGTGCAGCTGTTCGGCGTCCAAGCCGACGGTCGGCACACCGTCCAGGACGGCGATCGTGGCCGGGACGGCGCCGCCTTCGCGGACGAGGCCCTCGACCTGGGTGGCCATGGCGACGTTCTGCGGGTAGGGCATGCCGTGGCTGATGATCGTCGATTCCAGCGCCACAACGGCGCGCCCCGCCGCGAGAGCGTCCGCGACCTCGGGGTGAATGCTGAGCAGGGGCGTGGTCATGGCGTGGTTCCTTCCGGATACGGGCGAGCCAAGCTCGCGATGAGGTCGGGGCGGACGGTGTGCGGCGAGGCCACGGTGGCTGAGGCCACGAGGGCCCCAAACTGCGCGGCCTCGGGGGGTGTAGCCCCCGCGAGCCAGGCGTGGACGAAACCCGCTGTCATCGAGTCGCCGGCGCCGGTGACGTCCACGACCCGGCTGGGCACGATGGGGATCGCCAAGGCCTCGACGCCCGGCCCCCACAGCAGCGAGCCGGCGCCGCCTTGGCGCACCCACACCCATTCGACGCCGCGCTGCCGCAGGGCCTCGACCTGAGCGGCCAGGGGATCGGCGGCCGGGTCGAGGTGCGTGTCGGACGCCAACGCGCGCAGCTCGTCCGCGTTGGGAGTCAGCAGGAAGACGGGATGGTGGAGCTCCGGGGCCAACCGGGTGGCCTTCGCCACGCTCACCGGATCGATGACGACCCGCACCTGGGCGGCCTCCGCCGCGGCCAGCAACCAGCCGATGACGGGGGCGGGGAGATTGCCGTCCAAGACCAGCATCGCCACCTGTGGCAACAGCAGGGGCACCTCGACCATGTCTTCGGGACGCAACAATTCGCATGCCGCCATGTCGGACACGCCCGTCACCAGATCGCCACCCTCATCAAGCACGGCGAGGTACGTGCCCGTGGCGTGCGGGCTGGGGATCAGATGGTCGGCATCGATCCCGACCGCCGTCAGCTCGTGGCGCAGCCGATCGCCGAAGGGATCCGTCCCCACGGGGGCCACGAGGGTGACCGACGTCCCGAGCCGGGCGAGGTTTTCGGCGATGTTGCGTGCCACGCCACCCGCGGAACTGGTGAGCGTCCCCGGGTTCGAGGTGCCAGGCACATGGGCGGCCGCAACCCGCGCGTGGAGGTCAATATTGGCCCCACCGACCACGAGAACGCGTTTCACCGCACCACGATAGGCGAGTTAGAACCGCAATCGGGCTACCTTGGTGCAGTGAACGATGAGTCGGTCCCACCCAGTTCCGTGGCCAGTCGCGCCAAGAAGAGTTCCATGGAGCGCAGCCACGGTGCAGCGCTGAAGCAAGACTTCGGTGTTGAGGCTTCCGACCGCGTCAAGCCGAAGTGGCTTCGGCAGGTCGTGATCGGCGCCGCATTCGCTGCCGCTGGCGTCTTCGCGGTGCTGCCGTCGATGGTCGGCGTCCCCACTTCGTCGATTTCCACCACGCACCTCATGGACGCCGTGACGTCCGGCCCGCTCGGGGCCATCCTGCTGCTGGGCTTGCCGCTGCTCATCGTGGGCGTTCTTGTGACAACCGAATTTTGGATCCTGCTGCGCTCCAAGCCCAGCGACAAAGTGCGCCAACTGTCCGAATGGACGGGGCTGTTGGGTGGACCGATCATGCTGGGCGTTTTTGTCCACCTCTTCGTTCGCATTGGGATACCCATCACGCTGAAACCGGGTTGGCGCGGTCCAGGGGACGTCTTGTCGATGGCCCTCTACTCCGTGCTCATAGCGTTCCTCCTAGCCGTCGCGCTGGTCGAGGCGGGCGTCCTCGGACGCACCCGCCGCTCCGCCCGCCGCCTGCACGCGATGTTGCTCGCGGGCTGCCTGCTGATTGTCCCCTTCATGCTGGTGCTGACCGTGCTCCACCCCGCCTATTTCGGGTGGGGTCAGATCCCGACGGTCGGCCAGGTGCTCGGCACCGGCAAGAAGTAGGCGATGCGCTTCTCCATGCCCTGGGGTCGGGGCCGCCGTGACGTCTCCGCGCGCGGTTGGCGGGTGCTCGATGAGGTCGTGCGGCCGGCCGTCCATCCGCGGCGCACTCCGCTAGAGATCGCGGCCTGGGAGGTGCCTGGCGAACCCGTCCCCATCGGTGAGGCGCTTGCCGCCACGTATCGTCCGGTCAAGCTTGGGTACGCCTGGGGTCCGGCGTGGGGTACGACGTGGTTCCGCTTGTCCGGACGGGTGCCGTCCGACTGGGCCGGATCGCGGGTGGACGTCATCGTCGACCTCGGCTTCACCGGCGCTGGACCCGGTTTTCAGGCCGAGGGGCTGCTGCTCGACGCGGACGGGCACGTGATTCGAGGCCTCCATCCGCGCAATCACGTGGTGCGCCTGACCCCGTCCGCTCTCGGCACTGAGCAGGTGGACTGGTTTTGCGAGGCCGCCGCCAACCCCGACGTGATGGGCGAGAGCATGGGCAACAGCCCGAACTCCGACATCCTCACCGCCCGGAAGCTGAAGCAATACCGGCTGCGCAGGGCGGAGTTGGCCGTCCGCGACGACGACGTGTTTGCCCTTGCGCAGGATCTCGACCTCCTGCTGCGCTTCCACGACGCACTGCCCGACGGGGAGCGCGGGGCGATGGCGTCCGTCCTCACGCGGGCGCTCGACGCCCTTGCGGCGGGCGCGGTGGCCAGCACCGCGGGCGCGGCCCGGTCGGCGTTGAAAGAAGCGTGGCGACACCGTCCGGACGCTCGTCACCACGTCAGTGCCATCGGCCACGCGCACATCGACACGGCCTGGTTATGGCCGATCCGCGAGACCAAGCGCAAGGCGTCGCGGACGTTCGCCAACGCCGTGAGCTTGGCCGAGGAGTACCCCGAGCTGGTATTCGCTGCCCCGCAAGCACAGCAATTCGCCTGGGTGAAAGAGCGGCACCCCGACCTGTTCGCGCGCATTCAGGCGGCGGTGCGTGCGGGGACGTTTGTCCCGGTCGGCGGCGCCTGGGTCGAGGCGGACGGCAACCTGCCCGGCTCCGAATCGCTGGCGCGGCAGCTCGTCCACGGGAAGAGGTTCTTCCGCGAGGAGTTCGGCGTCGACACCCGTGGGGTCTGGCTGCCCGACTCGTTCGGCTACACGGCCGCCTACCCGCAACTGGCCGTGCTGGCGGGCAACGAATGGTTCGTCACCCAGAAGCTGTCGTGGAACGACACCAACACCTTCCCGCACCACACCATGTGGTGGGAGGGGCTGGACGGCACCCGGATCTTCACCCACTTCCCGCCCGCGGACACCTACAACGGCTCGATGGAACCCCCCGAGCTGCTGAAGGGCGCCCGGCAGTTCAAGGAGGCCGGCAAAGCCACCCGCTCGCTCTACCCGTTCGGGTACGGCGACGGGGGCGGTGGTCCGACGCCGGAGATGGTGGAGCGGGCGCGACGATCCGCGGCGCTGGACGGGCTGCCGCCGGTCACCATCGAGAGCCCGGACGCGTTCTTTGCCAAGGCCCGCGCGGAGTTTCCGGACGCGCCGGTCTGGCGCGGCGAGCTGTATTTGGAGCTGCACCGCGGCACCTTCACCTCGCAGGCCCGCGGCAAGATGTGGAACCGCCGCGTCGAGCATCTGTTCCGCGAGGCCGAGCTGTGGGCCGCCACGGCGTCCGCCGAGGGTTTCGGTCGCTCGGACTGGTTGCCCCGCCTGGACGCCCTCTGGAAGCGCCACCTGACCTTGCAGTTCCACGACATCCTGCCCGGCAGCTCGATCGGATGGGTGCATCGCGAGGCCGAGATCGAATGGGCGGACATTGCTGCCGAGCTCGGTGTGCTGATTGCTGAGGCGGGTCAGGGCGACGACATGATCGTCCGCAACGCGTCGCCCTTCGCTCGGCGCGAGCCGGTTCTGGTGGCGGACGCTGTTGGGTTCGCCAGTCAGGACGTCGAGGGTGGCCGATTGGTGCCTGTCGAAGTGCCCGCGCTGGGTGCCGCGCAGGTGTCGCAAGCGACGACCCTTCCGCCGGTCCACATCGCCGAGACTGAGGCCGGGATCGTCATCACGTCCGAGGCGCTTCGCGTTGTGATCGACGGACGCGGTCTGCTGGCCTCCGTCCGGGCCCAAGGGGGCCGCGAGCTACTCGCCGGACCCGCGAACCTACTGCAACTGCACCGCGATGTGCCGCGCAACTGGGAGGCCTGGGACATTGACCGCGAGTACCTCGCCGAGCATCGCGATCTCATCGACACTGAGAGTATCGAAATCGTAGAGCGTGGTCCGCTGCGGGCGGCTGTGCGGGTGGTGCGCCGCTACAAGGAGTCGTCGTTCGTCCAGACGTATCGGGTCACCGCGGGCATCCCGCGCGTCGACGTGGTCACCGAGATCGACTGGCATGAGCGCCGCACCCTACTGAAGGCGGCCTTCCCCCTCGACCTGTTGGCCGAGACTGAACGGGCGGAGACCCAATATGGGTACGTCACGCGTCCGATCACGGAGAACACCTCGTGGGACGTCGCCCGCTTCGAGCGCTGCCACCACCGCTACCTCTGGGTGGGGGAGAACGACCAGGGTGCGGCCCTGCTCACCGACTCCGTGTACGGCCACGACACGGCCCGCACGGTGTCTGACGCGGGTACCCCGGTGACGACGGTTCGGCTATCGCTGCTCCGCGGACCGCTGGCCCCCGACCCCAAGGCCGACCTCGGGGCCCACACGTTCACCTACAGCTTGTGTGTCGGCACGCCGGAGCTCGCGATCGAGCAGGCCTACGCGCTGAACCTGCCGCTGCACGTGTCGACCGGGTCGGTGGTCCCGCCGCTGGTGAGCCTCGCCGGCCCCGACAATGGCGCCCTCATCGAGGCCGTGAAACCTGCGGACGACGGCTCGGGTGACCTCATCGTGCGGCTCTATGAGTCCCGCGGCGGACGCGCCTCCCGGCTGCTGCACTGCTCGAAGCCGGTTGTCACCGCGACGATCTGCGACCTTCTCGAGGATCCGTTGCCGGGCCTTCCTGATCCGCTGACGGCCAACGGCATCGCGGTGGATTTGCGTCCCTTCCAGGTGTTGACCCTGCGGCTTCGCCTCGCCTGACCTCATCTGGCTTCGCCTCACCTGACCCCATCTGGCTACGTTTCGCCTGGCCATCTCGCTTCGCGTCGGCTCACCCAATGTCGAGCACGACGCCTACTATCGTCCGACCTTGCTGACCTTTGGCGTCTTTGCTGACGAAATATCGTCAGCAAAGACGCCAAACGCCAGCAAGGTGGACGACTGGGGCAAGTCCCCGCCGCCAACTTCGCCTGAGGGTCGTCACGTGAAGTGCTCTCCGCGTCGGCGGCTGGCGGTTTGGGCGACGCGGGCCAAGGCCAGCGCCCATTAGGCTCCTCAGCCAGATGGTCGGCAAAGTCGTCGACCGACCAATCTGCCGTTCCTCGCATAGTGACGTCAGGGGGCGGACCTGGCGAATTTGGCTTGCAGATATTCATCAGTTCCAGCAGATACTCGGAGTTGCTCTCGCTTTGCCAGCCACGACGACGCCTTCACTGATTTCATCAGTCGTTGACAGCACACCCGGCATGGCGCACGATCGAGACCGTGCAGCGACGATTGATGAGTTTTGCGGCGCTGGCCGCGCTCGCGCTCGGTGCCGTCGGCTGCACCTCCTCCGGGCCGATGATTCTGATCGGGCGCGCGGACGATAACCCGCAGTCCGCTCAGGTGCCGGCGCTTGTCGCCCCCTCGGTCAATCTCGATGCCGGCTTCACCACCAGCACGACCAGTTCGAATGCTCCGACAGCACCCACTGTGGCCGCGGTCTCGCGCGTGACGGAGGTGTTGGCGGCCGAGGGCGATCGCGTCACCGCAGGCCAGGTCCTCGTCCGCTTCGATGACGCGGTGCTGGTCGCGAACGTCTCGGCTGCTCGCGCGACGCTGGCGGTCGCGCAGGCGCAGGTACCCGTCCTCGATCAAAAGAACACCGACGCGGCGAACTCGCAGCAGACAGTGGCCGCGAACCGCAAGAAGGCCACTGACGCCATCGCCACCCTCACCTCGACCAGGGCGAGCCTGGTAGCGAACCTGGCCCAGGCCAAGGCGGCGCTGCCTCAGATCGATGCGGGCCTGGCGCAACTGGCGGCCGCCCTCAAGCAGTTGTCCGGATTGCCGTCGACGCCCCAGACGCAAGCCCAAAAGACGCAGTTGGTGGCGCAGCAGTCGGTGTTGAAGTCGAAGCGGGAACAGGTCGCGTCGGGCATCGCCCAAATGACGGCCGGCATCGCGACGGTGGACGCCGGCCTCGCCCAGGCGAACGCCGGGCTCGCCAAACTGAACAGTGCCGATGCCTCGATCAACGAGGGGCGCTGGCAACTACGCACCCTGCGTCCGCTGCTGGTGGTCGCTGCCGACACCGCCGCGGTAGCCGTCAAGGTCACTGAGCAGCAGCAATCGCTTGCCGTGGTCGTGGCACCGACCGATGGGATCGTGACCGACATCGCGTCGGTGGGCGACGTGCTGGCCGCCGGAGCGCCCGCGGTCACCGTGCGGCCCCCGGTGCGGACGCTCACAGTCTGGGTGGCCCCGGCGCAGGCGGCGACCCTTTGCGTCGGGGATGCCGCCACCCTCGTGGGGGACTGGGCCCCCGCCGTGGGCATCGGCGCCAAACTCGCCCTCATCGGCGCCCAAGCCGACTATCCCCCCAACGAACAGGCCACCGACGAGGTGCACCTGACCCGAGCGGTGATGCTGCAGTTCGCCGCCGACGCCGCCCTTCCGGCGGGCGTTCCCCTCGAAATCCGACTGTCCCCCTGCCACCCGACAAGGTGAAAGACCATGGCTGAGAAATCCACCCACCGCCGCCCGCCGGTCCCTGTGATCGTCCTGCTCGTCTTGCTGCTCGCCGGCGGCGGGTACTGGGCCTGGACGTACTACCAAGGCACGCTCAAGCCCGTCTCGACGGCAATCACCGCGTCCGGGTCGGTGGAGTCCAAGCAGTACCAGGTCGCCGGTGCCCTAGCCGGACGCGTGACGACCGTGGCGGTCGCCGAGGGCGATCAGGTGAAGGCGGGCCAAACCCTGGTCACGCTGGACGCAAGCGCCCTCAACCTGCAGCTCGAGCAGGCCGAGCAGGGGGTCGCGGCGGCGGACGCGGCGCTCACCAAGGCCAAAAGTGACGATGTCGACGCCGACATCGCGGCCGCAGAGGCCCGCTTGAAGCAAGCGCAAGCCGGCGTGGAGCTGGTGAAGGTCCAGCTGGGTTACGCCACGATCGTCGCCCCCCATGACGGGCTCGTCGTCACGGTCACGACCAACGTCGGCCAAAATGCCGCTCCCGGTCGGACGCTCGTCACCCTCATGGATCCCGCCGACTCGTTCGTCCGTGTCTACGTCCCCGAGACGCAGATCGGACGCATCACCGCCGGGCAGAAGGCGTCCGTCACCACCGATTCCAGCACCTCGACGTTCGACGGGACCGTCAGCTTCATCGCCTCGACGTCGGAGTTCACGCCCAACAACATCGAGACCAAGGATCAGCGCGTGAAGCTGGTCTACGAGGTTCGGGTGCGGGTTGCTGATACGTCGGGCACCCTCAAGGCTGGCATGCCGGTCGCGGTGACCTTCGCGTGACCGATTCCCAGCCCGCCGTGGTCGCCCGCGGCCTGACGCGCGCCTTCGGGCCGCTCACGGCCGTCGCGGACGTGTCCCTCGAGATCCCGGAGGGGGGCGTCTTCGGGCTGCTCGGACCCGATGGTGCGGGCAAGTCGACGCTGATCCGGATGCTCGCCACCGTGCTGGTGCCGACCTCGGGGGACGCAGAGGTGTTCGGGGAATCGGTGACCCATCGGCCCGGACGCGTCACCCCCCGCATCGGGTACATGTCCCAGAAGTTCGCGATGTACCCCGACCTCACCATCGCCGAGAACATCAACTTTTTCGCCACCTTGCGCGGGGTCGGCAAGGCGGATCGCCGCGAACGATCTGCTCGGTTGCTGGAAGGCATGGGGCTGGCGGAGTTCGCCGGACGCCAGGCCGGACGCCTCTCCGGGGGCATGAAGCAGAAGCTGATGCTGGCCTCCACGCTGATGCACGAGCCCGATCTGTTGCTCTTGGACGAGCCCACCACGGGCGTCGATCCGGTCTCGCGGCGGGAGTTCTGGAGGATCCTCGCTGGCCTGCAGCGCGAGGGCAAGACCGTCTTGGTGGCCACCCCGTACATGGACGAGGCCGAGCGCTGCACGTCCATCGCATTCATGGACGAGGGCGTCATCACGCAGCGCGGCACGCCGGATCAGATCAAGGCGCTGGTGCCCGGGACGCTATTCGAACTGGTCTCACCCGAGCCCCGCGCGGCCTTGGCGGCGGCGGGCGCGGTGCCGGGGGTGGCGTCGGCGCACCTCTACGGCGACGTGGTCCGGGTGCTGCTGAGTGGGACGGACGCTGCTGGAGTGGCCCACGCCTGCGCGAATGCCGGGGTGGCCGTCGATTCGCTACGCCCGGTAGCGATTGACATGGAAGCCGCCTTCGCCTTCCTGGCCGAGGAGGGGGAGGCGGCATGAACGCCAGCCTGACCCGCATCGGCGCCATCGTCGTCAAAGAGTTCAAGCACCTGATCCGAGACCCACGGATCCTGCTGGCGGTCTTGGTCACGCCCATCATGCAGTTGCTGTTGTTCGCCTACGCCATCAGCTTCGACGTCCGCGACCTGTCGACCGTCGTGGTCGACCAGGACCAGACGCCCGCCAGCCGCACCTACCTGCAGTCCTACACCTCCTCCGGCTTCTTCAAGGTCGTCGGGTCGGTCGACTCGGTGGACGCCATCGACGCGGTCTTCCAAAGCAGCCGGGCCCGGGTGGCGGTGGTCGTGCCGGCCGGCTTCCAGGAGGCCGTCGACCGCGGCGACAAGGCGCAGGTGGCCGTCTACGTTGACGGCGGTGATCCGAACTCGGCCCGCATCGGACAGGGCTACGCCGTGGCGCTCAACCAGGTGGCAGGCCAGAAGATCACCGCAACCTGGGCGGCGCGCCAGGGGCTCGATCTGAGCCAAGCCGGACGCCTCGATGTGCGGGTGCGTACCTGGTACAACCCGGATCGAAGTTCGTCCATCTTCCTCATCCCGGGGCTGGTGGTGGTGATCATCATGATCGTGACCGTCCAACAGACCGCGGTGACGCTCGTCCGCGAGCGGGCCCTCGGCACCCAAGAACAGATGACGATCTCGCCGCTGCGCAAAGTCGAACTGATGGTCGGCAAGCTGCTGCCCTGGACGATCCTCGCCTTCGTTGACGTCGTGCTCATCACCCTCATGGGCCTCACCATGTTCGAGGTTCCGCTCCGCGGCAGCGTGCTGGTGTTGGCGGTAAGCGCGGCCCTGTTCATTTTCGCGTCGCTGGGCCTCGGGTTGATCGTGTCGGCGATCTCGCCGACCCTGGAGACCGCGAACCTCATCGCCATGATGCTGGCCTTCCTGCCGGCCTTCTTGCTGTCGGGGTTCGCCTTCCCGCTGGACTCGATCCCGCTGCCGCTGCAGTGGCTGAGCTACCTCTTCCCCGCCCGGCATATGGTCGACATTTCGCGCGCGGTGTTCTTGAAGGGCGCGGGGTTCGCCGAGGTGAGTGGGCCGCTCGGCATGCTGGCCGTCTACGCCGTGGTCGTGTTGGCGTTGGCGACCGTCCTTTACGGGAAGAGGGCGCGATGAGCCTCAAGCGCATCCGGCTGGTGATGTGGAAGGAGTTCCTGCAGCTGCGGCGGGACCCCCTCCTCCTGCGCGCCATGTTCTTGATGCCCATCCTCCAGTTGGTGTTCTTCGGCTACGTCGTCGCCGCCGACGTCAAGAACATCTCCATCGCCGTCATCGACCTCGACCACAGCGTCGCCTCGCGGCAGTTGGAGGCTGAGTTCGCCTCGTCCGACTACTTCGTCATCACGCAACACCCGGCCACCGAGGCCGAGCTGCAACCCCTCATGGACAAGGGTGCCGTGAAGGCCGCCCTCGTCATCCCCGACGGCACATCCGCCGCCCTGACCCGCGGGGAGGCCGCGCCCATCGGCGTCGTGGTGGACGGTTCTGAGTCGTCCAGCGCCTCGATCGCCTCCGGGTACGCCGCCCAGATCGTCGGGGAGTTCAACCAGCGCCAGATCGCCGCCAGCGGCATGACGATCGCCGCGCCAGGCATCGACGCCCGCATTCGGGTGGTCTTCAACCCGACCCTGGAATCGATCAACTCGATGATCCCGGGCCTCATCGCGGCCCTGCTCATGATCAGTTTCGGAGCGCTGATGAGCCAGGCCGTCGTCAAAGAACGGGAGAGCGGCACGCTCGAGCAGATGTTCGTCACGCCCATCAAGCGCAACGAATACCTGATCGGGAAGCTCACGCCCTACGTGGTGTTGGCCATCGCGCAGGTGGCGGTCGTCGCGATCATCGGCATGCTCTGGTTCAAGGTGCCGTTCTACGGGTCGTGGTGGGTGGTCGCCGTGGGGCTCGGCCTGTTCCTGTTGACCAGCGTGGGTTTGGGGCTGTTGATCTCGCTGGTTTCGCACACCCGCCAGCAAGCGCAGCAGACCGTGATGTTTCTGATGATCCCCCAGATGGTGCTGTCGGGCTTCATCTTCCCCGTGGAGTCGATGCCCGCCTGGATCGCGCCCATCGCGAACGTCATTCCGCTCACCCACGCCTTGGTGGTGTTGCGCGGGGCGTTCGTGAAGGGCTCCGGGTTCGCGGCCCTCGCCACCCCGCTATGGATCCTCGCCGCGTTCGCCGTCGTCATCTTCGGAGCCGCCGTCGTGCAGATGCAACGACGGCTGGCGGAGTAGGAGGGGTCATGTCAGAAGCTCTCACCGGTTCCCCGGTCAACCCGGACGCCGCGGTCAGCGTCCGCGGGCTTCGCAAGGTCTTCGGAAAGTTCGCGGCCGTCGACGGCATCGACTTCGACGTCCGCCGCGGGGAGGTCTTCGGCTTCCTGGGCCCCAATGGCTCGGGCAAGACGACGACCATCCGCATGCTCACCTCCTCGATCACGCCGACCTCGGGAACGATCTCCGTCCTCGGCGAAGATGCGGTCAAGCACCCGGATCGGGCGAAGCTGCGCCTGGGCTACATGAGCCAGAAGTTTTCGCTGTTCGAGGACCTGACCGTCGATGAGAATCTGCGGTTCTACGGCGGGGTGTATGACCTGACGGCCGAGCAGTTCGCCGAACGGCGGGCGTACGTGCTGCGGATGGCCGGTCTTGAGGGACGCGAATCCGAGCTCACGCGCAACCTATCCGTGGGGTGGCGGCAACGGCTGGCGCTCGGCACCGCGACCCTGCATTCGCCGGAGATCGTGTTCTTGGACGAGCCCACGTCGGGCGTTGATCCGACCGCGCGGCGCCGGTTCTGGGATCTGCTCTACGACCTCGCCAGCAACGGCGTCACCCTTTTCGTGACGACCCACTACATGGACGAGGCCGCCAACTGCTCGCGGCTGGCGTTCATGTATCGGGGTCGGATCATCGCCGATGGTCCGCCGCGGGAGATCCGGGAATCGCTCCTCACCGAGCGGATCTTGGACGTGTCCACGGGGGATGCCGATCGGTCGTTGACCTGGCTGGAGTCGGCGGACGGCGTCCATGAGGCGTACCTGTCGGGGGCGTCCGTCCATGCCGTGGTGGAGGCGGGGCTGAGCCCCGAGACATTGACCGCCCGCCTGGTGGCGGCGGGGTTCGCCGACGCGCGCGTGGTTCCCGTCGATCCCACCCTCGAGGACGTCTTCGTCAACCTGGTGAGCCAACAAAGGGGCGCGTGATGGGTGCCGGTCGGCGTCCGGGAAAGCCGGACACCCGTGGGGCCATTCTTGACGTCGCCCGCGAGCACTTCGTCGAGTTCGGGTTCGCCAAGACCTCGCTGCGGGGCATCGCGCGGGATGCCGGGGTCGACCCGGCGCTCGTCCATCACTACTTCGCCGACAAGCACGCATTGTTCCTGGCCGCGCTCAGCATCAGCTTCGATCCGGTGGAGCTCGTCCGACGGGTGGCCTCCGAGGGGCCGGACAACGTCGGCCACCGGATCATCACCACGGCGCTCACCATGTGGGAGTCGCCGATGGGGGTCACGATGCTCGGCGCCATGCGCAGCGATTCGGCGCTGTTCGGAGTGTTTGGCCCGTACATGGTCGAGCAGATCGTGAAGGCGGCGATGGCGGCCCTGCAGATCACGCGGGACGAAGCCCAGGAGCGCGCGTCGCTGATGCAGGCCGTGATGACGGGCTTGGTGTTCTCGCGCTACATCATGTGCGTCGACCCGTTGGCCTCGCTGCCGCGGGAGTTGCTGATCCGCGATCTGGCGCCGATCCTGCAGCACATCATCACGGGTGACCTGGATCCTCGGCGGGCCCGCCGCTGAGGCCCCGTGGGCGGGGTTAACGCATCGTTGGCACGCGTCCGAAATGATGGTGTTGATTTACACGCCACTGCCCCCTGTAAATCAACACCATCATGTGACGAGACGGCCGATCGCCTCTCCAGCACCTGATCGGGCTCCCGTTCTGGCGCCGGCCTTACCCCGCCTCGGGCAGCCGCTTTCGCAAATCGCGCTCCTCGGCGTCGGTCAAGCCGGTCTGGCGCGGCTCGGTGCGCTGATTCTCGTATTCCAGGGCGGCGGTAAGCGTGTCGCGAAGGGGCCGGGTCGTGAGCCCGTGCTGACGCGCTCGGTCAGTGTTGAGGCTGGCAAACCAGCGCCATTCCGGATCGTCGATCCACAGCGGCAGCGTCGATGGCCCCATCCACGACCCCACCCCCGCTTCGTCAAGGGTCGGCGCCGGGACGGGGCGTGCCACGGCCTGGCTCCCGGCCACTTCTTGGGCCGTCGCCAGCAGTTCCCCCAACGTGATGGTGGGGCCGGCCGCGTTGAAGGCTCCTTGGATGCGCCGTGTCGCGCAGTCCACGATCCAGGCGGAGAGGTCGCGCACGTCGATGAGTGCCACCGGGAAGTTCAGGTCCGGGGGGACCAACACGTCAGGACCGGTGGGGTGCGCGAACCGCCAGGGGTAATATCCGCTGCGACCTGACCAGTCGCCGGCGCCGCCGATCAGTCCGGAACGGACGATGGTCCAGCTGTCGCACCCGCGACGGACGGCCTCCTCGCAGGCAACCTTGGCCTCCCCGTACCGGCTCATGTCGGGCATCACGTCAGCGGTGAGCGGAGGCAGGATGGCCGCCTCCTCGCTTTGCTCCGGCTGATCGAAGCGTGCGTAAACGTTGCCGGAGGACACCAGGATCCAGTGGTGAGCCTGCACATCCCGCACCGCTCGGCGGGCGTGACCCGGTTGTCGGGTGACGTCCACGACGGCGTCCCAGTCGCCGTGCGCCACCTCGGCGAGGGCGTTGTCGGCGTCCCGATCCGCCCGGATGAGGGCCGCACCATCCGGGGCAGGGGTGGCGCCGCGCGCGACGCAGGTCACCTCAATCCCGCGGGCGAGCGCCTCGATGGCGATGGCCCGGCCCAGAAAGGCCGTGCCGCCCAAGATCAGCATTCTCATGAACCCAGTGTTGTGCTGCTGTGAGGGTGCCGCCGGAAATTCAGCCCTGGGCAGACGTGGTGTTAGTCGGCGCATCCTGTCCGCGTCCGATCGTGTTGACGGACATCCGTCCGATACTGGTCCCATGAACGAGGCCATGATTCGAGTAGCCACGGTCGAGGACGCCGGGAGCATCGGCCGGTTCCAGACCCGCTGCTGGGACGAGACCTACCGCGGCGTCGTCCCCGACGAGTTCCTCGACAGCGTCGACGCCGAAACGCGGGAGCGCCGATGGCGCGACCGGATCGCGAGCGGGGAGCGTGCGGTCTACCTCGCGCACCGGGGAAACGAACTGATCGGGGTCGCCAGCACGGAGGTCACGCGGCCGTCGCGACCGGACCTACCCGCGATCGAGTTGGCCTCGCTCTACGTGGATCGATCTGCCCACGGCCAGGGGGTCGCGCAGCAGCTCTTGGCTGCGGCGATCGGGACCGCGCCAGCGCACCTGCTGGTCTTCGACAGCAACGCCCGAGCCCAGAGCTTCTACCTCAAACACGGCTTCCGGCCGACCGACGAACGCCAGATCGACGGAGGCACCGGCGTCGCCGAGACGCGCTGGGTGCGGCCCGGACGGTCGCCGAACGCCGATGGTTAACCCGACCGGCCCTGCAAGGGACTCGGCTCGCGTCGGTGACCGCTGGCCAACGCGCCACGGAGCCGAACTCGTGATCGAGCGCGGAATCAATGAGGGCGCGCGCCCGTGGACCAAGGGGACGGCATGAAGCCCGATCAGCGAGCGACCACCCTCGGTAAGGCGGAGGCCTGGCTCCCGAAAGAATGGCGAGCGAGGTACAGCGAGGAGTGGGTCCCCTCTTCCGAAGCGCTGGCCGGGTCGCCGGCCGAGCGGCAGGCCCACGATGCGGCGTGCTACCGCCTCGCTCGACGCCTGCGGGTGATCTACCTGGGGCAAACCCTGGCCGGCAAGCATGGTGTGCTGAAAGCGGTCGGGCTCTGGCTGGGCCTGGTGGTGCTGCTGGTGGGGGCGTTCCTCTTGGGCAGCCCCATGACGTTGGCACTATTCATGGCCGTCGGCGGGGTGCTGGTGGCGCTGCGGCTCGGCGCGGTCGGGGGGACCGCTTCCGCGGTGACCTGTGTGGCGTTGGCCCTGACCGTCGTGGCGTCGATGGTCTACTTCTGGGTCGCGTTCGGCGTTGGCTTCGACGCGGCGGACGCGGGGCTGCCGGTTCCCGCCTGGACGCAGTTCATCCTGCTTGCGTTGGCAATAGGCGCGCTCGCGTTCTTGGGGCTGATCGTGGCGCTGGTGCTGTCGGTTCGCCGAGGCGTCCCGCCAGGTAGCTGAGGCCGAGAATCGAGATCTTCAGGTTGATTAACTCGGCACCCTGCCGAGCAAATCAACACCATCGTGTGCGAGCGACCGAGACGTCCTAGCCCCGCAGCGATTCGGCGAGCACGGACAGCGGTAGGGAGCCCGTCGTCAGCGCGCGGCGATGGAAGTCGCGCAGGTTCTCGCCGCGGGCGAGCGCCTCGTCGCGCAGCTGCAGCCACAGGCGTTGCCCGATCTTGTACGAAGGCGCCTGCCCCGGCCAGCCGAGATAGCGGTTCCACTCGAAGCGGAGGTTGGGCTCGGGCATCCGGGTGTTGGCTCGCAGAAGTTCCCAGCCCGAATCGGCGTCCCAATGGCCCTCGCCGTACCCCCTGGGCACGGGCTTGCGCAGGTGCACGCCAATGTCGAAGACCACCCGGGTGGCGCGCAGGCGCTCGCCGTCCAACAGGCCGAGACGGTCGCCCGGATCGTCCATAAAGCCGAACTCAGCCATCAGGCGCTCGGCGTAGAGGGCCCACCCCTCGCCGTAGCCGGAACTCCAGCAGAACATGCGGCGCCACGAGTTGAGGGTGTCGCGGGCCAGGACCGCCGAGCCGATTTGCAGGTGGTGGCCGGGGACCCCTTCGTGATTCACGGTCGTCCGCTCGGCCCAGGTCGTGAACTCCGTTTCGCCTTTCGGTACCGACCACCACATGCGGCCGGGGCGGGTGAGATCGTCCGATGGGCCGGTGTAGTAGACGCCCCCGTTCTGGGTCGGGGCGATGAGGCATTCGAGCGTCCGAATCTCGGCGGGAATGTCGAAATGAACGCCGTCCAAAGCCGCGATCGAGGCGTCGGACGTCGTCTGCATCCACGCTTGAAGCGCCTCGGTGCCGTGCAGCTTGCGGGCTGGGTCGGCGTCCAACACGGCCGTCGCTTCCTCCAGCATGGCCCCGGGGCCGGCGATTTGCCCGGCGACTGCAAGCATCTCGGCGTTGATCCGGGCCAGCTCTTCCAAGCCCCATTCGTAGGTCTCGTCCAGGTCGACCTCGGCGCCCACGAAATAGCGCGACCACAAGCTGTAACGCTCCCGGCCGACCGCATCCAGATCGGGCGCGCAGGGGGCCACCTCATCGGTGAGGACGCGCTCCAGCTCGCCGTACGCGGCCACGGCGTTTCGGGCCGCGAGCGCGAGATCGCGCTGGAGCGACTCGGGCAGGTCCTTTGCCCCCGCCACGAACTCCGGGAAGAACGACTCCGGCCCCGCCAGCTCGGCCGCCTGCTCGATGCCCTGCTCGACCTGGCGAATGGGGACGACCGTCCCGGCCTTGACGCTCGCGCGAAGCCCCATGAGATAGGACTCCATGGCGTCCGGCAGGGCCTTGAGGCGGGTGGCGATGGTCGCCCAATCGTCGAGGGTGGTGGAGGGCATGAGGTCGAAGACGTCCCGCTGCCACTGCAACGGCGAGGACAACACGTTCAACATGCCGACGTCGACGCCCGCCTCATGCAGCTCGATTTCGAGTCCGAGCCGGTCGCGCAGCGCGGCGGCGGTGTCGCGATCGGTCGCGTCCACGGGAGTCAAGGTGGCCAGGGTGGCGAGCGTCCGGGTGTTGAGGGCGGCGAGCTCGGCGCGCCCTGCGGGGGAAAAATCTGGCATCGCGTCGTCGTGCCCGCTGACCCCCGCCATGGTCGCTTCAATGGGATCCAGTTGGGCGTAAGCCTCGAGGAACGATTCGGCGAGGGCATCGATTGGGGTGGGTGTGCGTTTCGGCATAGACCGACCCTAGGCGATGCGGTGTCATTGAGACCATGACTCTGATCTGGGCCCATCGCGGCGACCGCGTTTCCCTGCCCGAAAACACGCTTCCGGCCTTCGCCCGCGCGATGGAGGTCGGCGCGGACGGCGTCGAGTTCGACGTCCAGCTGGCGTCCGACGGTGTGCCCGTCGTGATTCACGACGAGACCGTGGATCGGACGACCAACGGCACGGGGCGGGTGATGGACTTGACCAGCGCCGCGCTGGGCGCGCTCGATGCGGGATTGGACGGGGTGCACGCAGGGGTGCCGACGCTGGCCGAGGTGCTCGACCTGCTGGCGCCGTCGCGGCTGCGGATCAACATCGAACTGAAGAACTCCGTGGAGCCGTACCCGGGGTTGGAGGAGGCGGTCGTCCGCCTTGTGGTCGAGCGAGGGTTGGTCGATCGGGTGGTCTACTCGTCGTTCAACCACGACTCGCTGGCAGTGTTGGTGGCCATGAAGACCGGCTCCGAGGTCGGCGTACTGGTCGACGCGGACGAATGGCTCAGGCCGTGGGAGATCGTCCAACGGCTCGGCGCCGACGCCCTGCACTGCCCGCGCCAGATGCTGCGGATCCCGGGGTTCGTCGCCGGGGCCCGTGAGGCGGGCGTCCCGCTGCGGGTGTGGACGGTCAACCGTCCGAAGGGTTTCCGGCGCTGCCTGCGGGCCCACGTCGACGGGATTATCACCGACGATCCGGCGTTGGCGTTGGCCGCTCGCGACGCAGCCGCCAAGACCGGGTGAACTTCGGGGCAGCCTTCGACTAACTGTGAGTTAAGTGCTCACCGTGAGCGCGTTACTCACACTTTGTGGGCCGTTCAGCCTTGAGCCGGGACCAATGCCCCCAATTCGCGGCGCAACTGCGGAGACAGGGCGCCGGTGGTCGTGGCCTGCACCAGCGCCTTCGGGGCTGCCCACGAGTACCCACTCATGGTGATCAGCCCTAGGGTGATGCCGTTGAGCCCGCAGACGAGGGCCTCGGACCTCACGCGGATGTCTTCCTGCTCGGCGCGCTCACCGAGTGCCGCGGCGACGCAAGAGCGAAACACATCGAAGCGACCAATCAGCGCCGCGTCGCTCATGAAGCTGCTCACGTCGGCTTGGGTGATGCCGCCCGACATGAACACGAGGTAGTAGCGATCGCGGTGCGCGAGCCAGAACTCGACGTATCCCTCAGCCACCGCATTGAGTCTCGCCGCCGGATCGGATTCGTTCGCCGCGAGAGCATCGAGTCGGTCGAACACCTCGCTGAGCACGTCCGCCCAGAGCGTGCCGAGGATCTCGAACTTGTTCTCGAAGTACTTGTACAGCGTCATCGGCGTGATCCCCGACTCATGAGCCAGGCGACGCATCGAGATGCTCGCGAACCCCTCGTCGCGAAACAGGTTGAGTGCGCACGAGGAGATGTGCGCTCGCATCTCCGCGACGTGTGCCGGTGTGCGTGCGGGACGACCACGAGCCACCCGAGGTCCGTCTGCGTTCGCATCCGCGGTTCGTCCCATCGCCGGCCCCTCTCGACGCTAGTTTAGTAGAACGCGTTATAGTTTAACGCATGTTGACGACGCGAGCCACAGCCGACGGGCACTTCAGCGACCGCGAACGGAAGTGGTGGGCGGGCTTGTTCGTCATTGCCGCGGTTTGGAACTTCGCCGGAGCCGTGCCGGGATTCCTCGACACTTCCGCCATGTTCGCCCGTGAGTTCGGACGAGACCTCACCGACCCGGTGATGGTGATCATTTACCGGGGAGCATGGGGTACCGCGCTCCTCTACGGCCTCGGCTTCCTGATAGTCGCCCGCAATCCGGAACGACACACCGGCGTCGTGCTCATGGGCGGCCTCGGCAAGGCGTTCTTCGCATTCCACCTCCTCTACATGTACCTGAACGACTGGACGTCAGACTTCGCGCTGGTCGTCATCGCGGGCGACGCCGTGTTCGTTGTCTTGTTCTTGGCCTACTTCGCGAGCGTGAGGCGACACGGACACACTCTCTTGTGAGCCCACGGGATCACTTCGACGACGTCGCCCGATCGGGCTCTTGCGCGCCGGGGCTGCTCGTCTTGTCCCGCTCGACGTCGTTGCCACGCCCGCGATCCGCGTGCTTTGGCTTTCTTCTTCAAGAGTGGGCCACAGTCTGGCTGCTGCCCGAACGATGCGAGCATGCCGGCCAGGAAGCGTGTCGCGCAGCCGTTGTCCGAGCTCGCGTGGGCCTGCCACTCTCCGCCTACCCTGCCGCAAACCCGCCTACCCTGCCGTTGGAGCGGCAGGGTAGGTGTTTCATCGGCAGGGAAGCGGCGGAAACGGCAGGGTAGCCGCGGGCTAGCGGTCGCGATGCGAAGGGGAAGGCCCTGGAACGGCCAGAGCCCAGGGAGCCGCCGAAAGCGTCATCGCAGAGCTGATCCGGGCGGGCGTTGACTCCCTGTCCAAGGGCCAAATCGAGGCCGGGCTAGCGATCGGCCTCTCGCCGGAGAGGGTGCAGTGTTGGACCGTCGCAGGAAGACAGACTGAGCAGAAAGACAGTGTGAGTTAAGTGCCCACGGTGGCCACTTAACTCACACTGTCTTTGCGAACTCAGCTGCGAGCGGGGACCAACGCCCCCAATTCGCGGCGCAGGATCTTGCCGGCGGCCGAGCGCGGCACCTTCTCGACGATAGTGATGCCGCCGAGGCGCTTGTAGGAGGCCACCTGCTCGGACAACCAGTGCACGAGTTCCGCCGGGGTCACGGTCGCCCCTTCGCGAAGCTGCACCAAGCCATAGGGCACCTGCTCGCCGGCGGTGGAGGAGGCGATGCCGGTCACGCCCGCGTCGGCGACCTGCGGATGTGCGGCCAGCAGCGCTTCGAGCTCGGCGGGGGCGACCTGATAGCC
The DNA here is from genome assembly GCA_016716635.1 of Micropruina sp. Classification (GTDB taxonomy): domain Bacteria; phylum Actinomycetota; class Actinomycetes; order Propionibacteriales; family Propionibacteriaceae; genus JADJVZ01. The sequence continues at coordinate 379,483 of JADJVZ010000012.1, read as the reverse complement.
GCGGCGTTTGATGAGCTCCTTGATCCGATCGACGACGCGCACCGCGCCACGATGGTCCACGGTGACGAGGTCGCCGGTGTGGACCCAGCCCTCGGCATCCAGCACCGCGTCGGTATCGGTCCGCTGATCGAGGTAGCCGAGCATTGTGTTGGGTCCGGCGCACCACAACTCGCCGGGCGCGCTAGCACCCTCGTCCGGCACCGCGACGTCCTGACCTGTCTCCGGATCGACGACGCGGAACCGCGTGTGGGGGATGGCGAGGCCGATGGTGCCGAGGTCGATGTCGGGACGATCGATCGGGATCACGTGCGTCACCGGCGACAGCTCGGTCATGCCATAGCCCTGGATCACCCGGGTGTTGAGGCGGGCCTCGATGGCGTCGCCGATCGCGCCGTCCATGGGGGCGGCGCCCGAAATCACGAGCTTCACGCTGTCCCACGGGACGCTCGCCACCGCCGGATGCTTGGCCAGGAACGCTGCCACCGGGGGCACCACGAACAGCAGGGACGGACGATGCTTCGCGACGGTCTCCAAGAACAGCTGCGGCGCGAAGGACGCCATCGTGTACTGCGGGAAGCGCCGGTGAAGGCCGTAGTTGAGGTTCGTCGTGAGTCCGTAAATGTGGCTGTATGGCAGGAACGCGATGAGTGACTGGCCGTCCCCGAGGGGGTTGAGCACCTCGTTGAAGCACAGCATGTTCGACACCAGGTTCCGGTGGCTGAGCATGACCGCCTTGGGCAGGCCCGTCGTGCCGGACGACACGGGCAGGCAGGCGATGTGCGTGGCCGGGTCGATGTCGACGTTGGGCAGGCTTACCGGGGTCGCCAGAAGCTCGGCATAGTCGGTGTGCCCGGACGCCCCACCCAGCACGATCACATTCTCCTGCGGGAGCCCGGCTGTGGCAGCGGCCTCGGCGACCTTGGGGAGCAGCGCGTTGTTGGTGAGGACGTAGCGTGCCTTCGTCAGCTTCAGCTGGCGCGCGATTTCTGGGGCGATGGCGGCCGGGTTCACCGGCGTGCACGCGGCGCCGCTACGCGCGATGCCGTGGAACGCGCCGAGGTATGTCGGGCAGTTGGTGAGATCGATCGCGACCGCGTCCCCGGGGCCGATGTCGTGCGCGGCGAGCCAGGTCGCGACGGAGTCTGCCTGGGCCTTCACCTCGCCGAAGGTCGTCACGAGTCCGGTCTCGGTCTCGATGGCGGCTGTGAGGGCCGCGTCCTCGGCGGTCAGGCTCGCGAAGATGAGGTCGTAGAGGCTGACGTCCGGGAGTTCGATGTCGGGCATTGGTCCGCGGTGTTCCATGGCTTCTCCTTCAACAGTGGGGCACAGTCTGGCGGTTGCGACGGTCCAACGCGAGCATCCCGGCCCAGAAACATGTCGCACAGCGGTTCGCGCTCACGTGGGCGACCCGCATCCGTGAGCTATAGGCGCAGCGTGAGGCCGCAGCGGTCCGAGCTCAGGTGGGCGATCTCGCATCCGAGGCACGCGCCAGACCGCTACCGCCTCAGCCAGAGCCCGCCACCTGTCAGGCGGGCTCGCAACTTATCGGGCGGGACTCCCCCTTGGTCAGTCGGGCCCGCCCTTCTCCGCCTACTCTGCCGCAAGACCCCCTACCCTGCCGTTGCAACGGCAGGGTAGGGGCGGGAACGGCAGGGTAGGGGCGGGAACGGTCGGGGTGGCCGGGGGGAATGGCTGGGTAGCGGCGGGGTCGTTGCAGGCGATGGAGCCGCGGGCAGAGACGGGGCCTTGGGAGGTGATGGGCCTTGGGAGGTGATGGGCGGTGGGAGGTGATGGGGCGGTGGGAGGTGATGGGGCGGTGGGAGGCGGTGGGAGCGGCTGGGTGGCCGTTGGATCACCACGAGGAGCCCCGGAGCTGGGCCGGGCTCGCCACCTGTCAGTAAGGCTCGCCTTCTCCGCCTACCCTGCCGCAAAACCACCTACCCTGCCGCTGCAATGGCAGGGTTGCGGCGGGAACGGCAGGGTAGGCGGTTCATCGGAAGCCGCGGACACTGCGGCAGGGTGGCCGCGGGGTAGCGGTGAGGTTGTGAAGGGGAAAGGTAGGGAGCAACGAGAGCCTCGGGATCGGCGAAGCCGTCGAGGGTGCAGTGTTGGCCCGTCGTGGGGCGGTAGGTTTTCGGGCATGAGCGAAGGCAACCCGTTCGACCCCTCGCAGTGGACGCCAGTCCCCGGCTTCGAGTTCACGGACATCACCTATCACCGTGCGAATGACGTCCCGGCGGTGCGGGTGGCGTTCGATCGCCCGGAGGTGCGCAACGCGTTTCGTCCGCATACGGTCGACGAGCTCTACCAGGCCCTGGATCATGCGCGGCAATCGTCCGACGTGGGGTGCGTGCTCATCACCGGCAACGGACCGTCGGCGAAGGACGGCGGCTGGGCCTTCTGCTCCGGCGGCGACCAGCGCATCCGCGGACGCTCGGGCTACCAGTACGCCGAAGGCGAGACCGCCGAGACGGTCGATGCCCGGCGGGCCAAGGCCGAGGGCGGACGCCTGCACATTCTCGAGGTGCAGCGCCTGATCCGGTTCATGCCGAAGGTCGTGATCGCGCTGGTCAACGGCTGGGCCGCAGGCGGCGGACATTCACTCCACGTGGTCTGCGACCTCACCCTGGCCTCGGCCGAGCACGCCCGCTTCAAGCAAACCGACGCCGATGTCGGCAGCTTTGACGCCGGTTTCGGATCGGCCTACCTGGCCCGTCAGGTCGGTCAGAAGGTGGCCCGCGAAATCTTCTTCCTAGGCCAGACCTACGACGCCCAGCGCGCCTATGAGATGGGCGCGATCAACAAGGTCGTCCCGCACGCCGACCTGGAGGCCGAAGGCCTGGAATGGGCGCGCCTCATCTGCGGCAAGTCGCCGACGGCCCAGCGGATGCTCAAGTTCGCGTTCAACGCCATCGACGACGGCCTCATCGGCCAGCAGGTGTTCGCCGGCGAAACGACCCGCCTGGCCTACATGACGGACGAAGCCGTCGAGGGCCGTGACTCCTTCCTCGAAAAGCGTCCGCCGAATTGGGAGCAGTTCCCCTACTACTACTGATCGTGACGGACTCCTTGTGGCTGTCCACGGCTTCCGGCCGGCTGTGACGGGCTACTTCTGACCGTCGCCGCTGTCGTCCCGCCCTCCCTCTCGTGTCGACGCGCAGGAGGATGCCGCGATCAACGCCGATGCGCACTCGCCCTCGCGCTTGGCTTGGACGGCCTCGCGCCAGGGGCTGGCACCGGCTTCGGGCATGATGGGGCGGACCCGTCAAAGGAGAGTCCATGGGCTTTGCAGAGCGTCGCCAAATTGAGGTGTTGAGCCTCCGGGTGACCCAATTGGAGAATCGGCTGGAAAGCCTCGCTCGTGGCCTGGGCGTCGAGGCTGCCGAGTACGAGAACCTGCCCGTGAGGGGTATCGCCTTGTCGGATGCCGTCCTGGTGCACCTGCGGGCCGGCCAGAAGATCGCGGCCATCAAGCAATATCGGGACGAAACCGGAGCGGACCTCCGCACCGCCAAGGACGCTGTGGAGCAGGCCCTGCGCTGAGGGCGTCGCTTCGCGTGGAGAAGACCCGTGGTGGAGAGCCGCGTCGTTCGGCAGGCGTCGTCCCACCCGTCCCTCTCGTCAGAAAGGGGGGATAGTGAGGCGCCTCACCATGCTTGCGAACGGTGAGCGTGGTATCCATGGGAGGTGTGGTTTGAACACCTGACCTACTTCACAGCGGTCGAGCGTCCTGATCTGCTGGCCGCCCCCGTCGCCGCTGCCATCCACCTCATTCCCGAAGCGATGGTCTTCGAAATAGACCCCGACTTCGCCGACACCGAGGCTATGTGCGAGAACTACGGGTTGCCGATCGAGCGCAGCGCGAACATTGTGCTCGCGACGGGTTTCCGCGATGGCGAGCGCCGCGATGTCGGCTGCATGACCCTGGCGCATCGCCGGGTCGACATGAACAACACGGTCAAGCGCCGCTTGGACGTCCGCAAAGCCTCCTTCACCCCGATGGCGGAAGCCGTCGCGGAGTCGGGCATGGAGTACGGCGCGATCACCCCCGTCGGGCTGCCGTGGCGGGTCTGGGTGGACGGCGTCGTGGCCACCACGCCTTGGATCTGCGTGGGCTCAGGCCTCCGCACCTCGAAATTGATCCTGCCCGGGCGGACGCTGCTCGACCTTCCCAACGCCGAACTCGTGGAAGACCTCGCGCGGGACGTCTGACCCGGGCCGCGGTCATCGTCTGATCGCCTGGGCCGCCGGGGTGGAGCTACTCAGCCAGCCCGTAGTTACGGTCACCCGCGTCGCCGAGGCCGGGCAGGATGTACCCGTGCTCGTTGAGGCGCTCCTCGATCGAGGAGGTGACCAGGGTCACGGGAACTCCGAGCTGATCGCTGAGCGTCCGCAGGTGCTCGATGCCTTCGGGGGCGCTCATGAGCGTGATGCAGGTGATGTGGTCCGCGCCGCGGTCGACGAGGAACTTCACAGCGTCACCCAGCGAGCCGCCGGTGGCCAGCATCGGATCGAGCACGTAGCACTGACGTCCGGAAAGATCCTTCGGCAGGCGCTCGGCGTACGTGACGGGCAGCAGCGTGGTCTCGTCGCGGATCATGCCCAGGAAACCGACCTCGGCCTTCGGCATAATGCGCAGCCAACCGTCCAACATGGCGAGGCCTGCGCGCAGGATCGGGACGACCAACGGCCGCGGATGCGAAAGGTTCCACCCCGTCGTCCGGACCAGCGGCGTCTCCACCTCGCACGGATCGACGCGCACCTCGCGGGTGGCCTCGTAGGAGAGCAGCATGGTGAGTTCATCCACGAGGTGCCGGAACGTGGGGGCGTCTGTGTCCTTGTTCCGGAGGTGGGTGATCTTGTGCTGAATCAGCGGATGCTTCGGCGCGATAAGTTCCACAGCCGCCACCTTCTCACACCTCAAGCGAGCCCCCCAACAGTGGTTTCGCGGCGGTCCACCAGGGTGCCATCCGCGGGATCATCTGCGACGATGGGGACGAACGGAAGGGGCAACCTTGAAAGGGTTTGCTGACACAGCTGACGACGATCGTCCCGGCATCGATGAGATCGATGACGTGATCGACGCCGACGCGGTGTCCGACGACGAGGACGACTTCGACGACGACTACCCGGAGGACGCCACGGACGAGGAAATCGACCTCGTCGTGGGCCTCTACCGCGAGGACGGCCTGCCGGTCGCGACAGCCCTGCCCAAGGCGCTCGCCAACGACCTCGACGAGCTCGCCGATCACCTTCGGCGCTACCCCGCCGATGGCGGTTGCGTGGCGCTGGTCTCGATCGCCGACGAGTTCTTCGTCATCTGCCGGGTCCGCGGCAAGCACGTCCAGGTGCTTCTCAGCGACGCACTGTCGGCCAACGACTGGCCGATCGCCCACGACGTGGTCGACTACTTGGGGCTTGAGATCCCCGAGGCCGACGACGATTCCTACCCGGTCGGTGATCTCGATCTGCTCAGCGACCTCGGCGTCGGCGACTTCGACCTCGAGGCCATCGCCACCAACTACGACGACGACTCCACCGTTCTCGCCGCCGAAATCGCGGACCGGCTCAAGTTCGGCCCCCAATACGGGCGGGTCGTGAGCGCCTCGTTCGGGCTGTGAGCCGCTGGTCCGCCGAGATGGGGCTCGCCCTGGAGGCGGGCCGACGTGCGTCCGACCATGGGGACGTCCCCATCGGGGCGGTGGTGGTGTCGCAGTCCGGGGACGTTCTGGCCACGGCGGGCAATGAACGGGAACTGACCGGGGATCCGACCGCCCACGCCGAAGTTGTCGCGTTGCGGCGGGCCGCCGAGATTGTCGGCGAATGGCGACTTGAGGGCTGCACCCTCGTCGTCACCCTCGAACCCTGCACGATGTGCGCTGGAGCCCTCGTGGCTGCCCGCATCGCCCGGCTGGTCCTTGGCGCCTGGGATCCGAAAGCGGGCGCGGTATCGAGCTTGTGGGATGTCGTCCGAGATCCGCGGCTGAACCACCGGGTCGAGGTGGTGGCGGGCGTCCGCGAGGCGGAATCCGCCGAACTGCTGCGGGATTTCTTCGCGGCCCAACGCTGACCTGGTGCCCTGGCGAGAACACAACGACGAAACGGCGTCGGTCGATGAGTGTCCGTCAGGAGGGACATGCCCCTGACAAGGGGTGTTGGGAATGGGGTTTTCGGCGAGCGTGGCAGATTCGTCGTTGCACGGTTCGGAGTTCTCCACAGAATCGGCCGGCCCTGACGGATTGAGCCCCGCCCCGCCTAGCTGTAGAGGCATGACTGCTTCGAAGGACACCCTCAACGGTCGGACTGAGAGCCCCCTCGGGGCCGCCCTCGCGATGGGCGCGGGCGTGCTGTCCACACGTCGCCATCCGGAACTTGAGGCGGCGGCTCGGTGGGCCATGAGGCAAAGGCGCCTCGTGCGGATCTTTCCGCGGGTCTACGTTCCCACCGAACTGATAGCCGATACGCGCGTGCGCGCTGCTGCTCTCTGCGCGGCCGATCCCGCGGCCGTCATCACCGGTCGTACGGCAGCGGCACTCACCTGGGCACCCGCCCTCAGCGGCGGTGATATTGAGGCCGTCTCCCAGCTGCGGCCAAAGCCCGGATACCGCTTTGTTCGGCGGACGATCCATCCGGAACTTGTCATCCGATGCGAGGGGTCGAACGTGTTGTGTCCTGCCGCGAGCGCCGTCGAGTTGGTGACCGACCTCGGTGGGCGGATCATCGACGAAGCTCTCCGGGCCGGCATCCCGCTGGAGGCGCTCTGGCAGGCTCTCGAACTCGCCCCAGGGCGTCGGGGCAACGCGATGCGTCGACGGCTTCTGCGGGATTCCCGCGATCAGCCCTGGTCCGAGGCGGAGCGTCTAGCCCATGAGCTGTTGCGGGCTGCGCTGATCCACGGCTGGCGAGCGAATGTCTTGGTGGGGCTCCCCGCAGGGTCGGCCTACCTCGACATCGCTTTTGAGCGGCTGCTGCTCGCCTTCGAGATCGACGGTTTCGAGTTCCATGGCAGCCGGCAGCGCTTCACCCTGGATCGGGAGCGCGACGCCCAGCTGGCACTCCGTGGTTGGCGGGTGATCCGGGTTCCGGCCACCATGGTCTTCGACACCCCCGAGAAATTCGTGGAGCTGGTGCGGGGTCTGGTTGCTCAGCAGGAGGCCGGACGGACCGGTCCAACGACGAAATTGGCGCACTCGTGAGATCGGCCACCTCTATCTCCCCTTGTCAGTGACGAGTGCGCGAAGTTGTTCGTCATCGACTGACCTAGTTTCGTCGTTCGACGCTTGTTCGACCCCAAGCGCCAGCAGGGGAGATTCGGAACTGATGAGGTCCACGGTGGCGGCCGGCCCCGCAGGGTTAGGTTCTGCGTCGTGGGGCCCGCGCGGAGAAGCGACCCCTTCGGACCCGCCAGCGGCGCCAACCCAGCAGTGAGTAGAAGGCCATGCCGCCAGTCATCGCGATCAGCGCGAAGGGGGGCCAGAGCTTGACTCCGGTCGAGGACTCGACGTGGACGATGTTGTTGTTGGTGTCGTTGGTGAAGCCCTCGGGCTGGAAGCTGGCCCTCGCCCTCCCATCCGAGCCGGGATGCCCATCGAGGTAAATGTGCTCTTTGGCGAGGCTGCCGTCATCGCTCGCCCATCTGCCGATGCTTCGACACTCTCGATAGGCCGGCAGGCAATCCTCCTGGACGAACGTCCCCCAATACACAGGCTGGTTGGTGGCAGCGTCCGCCACGGCGCCGACTGCCAGCACCACAGAGCCGAGGCAGGTTGCGGCCATCAACACGAAGAAGAACCCGTAGCCCCATCGCACGCACAGGCTGATGAATGCCCCGAGGCGATCGAGCAGCCCGGACGGCTTCGCGCCGTAGGCCTTGAGGTCCGCTATTGCGTCCCCGCTGCCCAGGTCCGCGGCTAGGCGAAGGAGCTGAGCCTTCTCGTCCATGCTGATCTCGATGTCGTCGCAGCACAGGCTGTCGACTATCAGTTCGAGTGATTCCCGGTACTGGGAGGCGTCGAGGTGTTCTTTCGCCGCTGCCCGGGCGTCCGGATCCAAGCGCTTCCCGAGGGATTCCATGACCTGGTCGAGCGCACGGCCCGGCTCGCCCTGCGAGGGTGGCTGGGGGTCGCTGGGCATCCCTCGTCCCTTCCTTCGACGGAGCGATCACTGCCGATTATCGCGGACGAGAGGTCTGCGGCCGGACGTCTCCGCCCCTCACACAAAAACACCCGGCCCCACATGACGTGGACCCGGGTGCTGTGATGTCTGCTGACATCGCCTGGCGGTGACGGTGGGATTTGAACCCACGGAGGGTTGCCCCTCACGCGCTTTCGAGGCGCGCTCCTTCGGCCGCTCGGACACGTCACCGCCGGAAAGATTACCGAGTGCGGTGGTGTGGGCGCGAATCGAGTGCTCGGGAAGCCCGAAGTTCCCACCCTCGTCCGGCCTTCAACCCCACCTTGCTGGCGGTAGTGATCTTTGCTGGCGATATATCGGCAGCAAAGACGCTAACCGCCAGCAAGGTCGTCAAAGGGCGCAGGGCAACGTCGTCAAAGGGGGCAGGGCAAGGTCGTCAAAGGGCGCAGCGTCGTCGCAAAGGGCAGGGTGTCGTCGTCAAAGAAGGGCGGGAGCGAAGGAGCCGGGCGGGCCCTACTAGGACGCGGCGGGCGTGGCGGCGGGGGCGCTTGCGGACGCGGTGGCGTTCGGCGTTAGGTCGGCGGACAAACACACCGGACCCGTCACGGGGATCGACTTCACCGGATTATCGGTCCAGCCGCCGAAGGGGGTGCCGACGTAGACGTCAACGCTGTGGTCGGGGCGTCCGTCCGCCTTGAAGGTCGCCCCCTTGAAGAAGCCCATCACCAGCTTGACCTCGGGGTTCTCGGCAGCGTTCCCGACGATGACCGTCGCTGTGATGCGATCGTTCGTGTTTGTCGTCTTCTGCACCTTGAAGTTGTAGGCGCGAAGTTGCGTCGAGGTGAGCTTCGCAAGCCCAGCGGTGGTGCCCCCGTTGTAAACCCGGACCAGCACACGATCGGGTGTGAGCGCCGGACCCACATTGGTCATGACGCAGGGGATGGCGCTATGCCCGCTCGGGGCTGAGGCAGCCTTGATTGCCCAACTGCCAGCCCACCACACGAATCCGAGCAGCAGAAGGAGGGTCAACGGCGTCTTAATACGCCGCCAGATCTCTCTCGCGCTCATGAACCTGCTCTCGACGGGACGGGCGTCAACTTAACCAGCCTACCTGAGCTCCAGAACGCGTGCGTGCATGGTCTGACGCTGCTGAAGGGCGGCGCGCAGGGCGCGATGCAATCCATCCTCGAGGTAAAGGTCGCCCCGCCACGAGATGACGTGCGCAAACAGATCTCCGTAGAAGGTGGAATCCTCTTCCAGCAGGGCGTCGAGGTCGAGCGTCCGCTTCGTGGTGACCAACTGGCTGAGCCGTACCTGTTGCGGGGCGATGGCGGCCCACTGCTTTTGGACGTACCCGTGGTCCGGATACGGGCGAGAGTCGCCGACACGCTTGAAGATCACCGAACCATTCTAGGAGGCCCCCCTGAGAGCCTCCTGAGCAGCAGCCCAAAACACCCCCCTGGGCGCACGGCGAGGGCTTGGGTGATATGGAAGTCTTTGGGCATGACTGACTTGTCCTCCGCTGCCCAGACGATCCAGCAGGGATACACCTTCAAGACCCCCTCGGTGCAGTTGGGGGTGCTCGTGGAGAACGGCACGCCCCTGCCCAGCGTTCCCATCAACCTGTCGCTATCGATGTTCAACCGACACGGACTGGTCGCCGGGGCGACCGGCACCGGAAAGACCCGCACCTTGCAGCTCATGGCTGAGCAGCTTTCCCGGGCAGGCGTCGCGGTGTTCGCCGCCGACATCAAGGGCGACCTCTCCGGCATCGCGCTGCCAGGGACGCCGAGCGAAAAGCTCATGGCGCGCGTCCAGGCGATGGGCCAGAACTGGCAGCCCGCGGGTTGCCCCACCGAGTTCTACACCTTGGGCGGGCAAGGGACGGGCGTGCCGATCCGCGCCACAGTGACCTCGTTCGGGCCGATCCTGCTCTCGAAGGTGCTGGGCCTCAACGACGTTCAGGAGTCGTCGCTGGGATTGGTATTCCATTACGCCGACACCAAGCAGTTGGACCTCATCGATCTGGCCGACCTCAAGTCGGTGATGATGTACCTCACCTCGGACGAGGGCAAAGTTGAGCTCAAAGAGATCGGTGGCCTCTCGTCGGCGACTGTCGGGGTCATCCTGCGGGAGTTGGTGACACTGGAAGCCCAAGGTGCCGAGTCGTTCTTCGGCGAGCCGGAGTTCCAAACGTCCGACCTGCTGCGGACGGTCGGCGACCAAGGCGTGATCTCGCTGCTTGAACTGCCGAACTTGCAGGATCGTCCGCAGATCTTTTCGACCTTCCTCATGTGGCTGTTGGCGGACCTGTTCCACGACCTCCCCGAGGTGGGCGACATTGACAAGCCCAAGCTGGTGTTCTTCTTCGACGAGGCACACCTGCTGTTCAACGGGGCATCGAAGGCCTTCCTCGACTCGATCGCGCAGACCGTCCGACTGATCCGCTCGAAGGGGGTAGGTGTCTTCTTCGTCACCCAGGTGCCCTCCGATGTGCCCGACAACGTGCTGGCCCAGCTGGGGTCGCGTGTCCAACACCAGCTCCGCGCACACACGCCGAACGACGCCAAGGCCCTCAAGCAGGCGGTCAACACGTACCCGACGAGCCAGTACGACCTGGTGCACGTGTTGCAGAACCTGGGCATCGGCGAGGCGATCGTCACTGTCCTGAACCCGAACGGTGCACCAACTCCCGTCGCTTGGACGCGGATGCTTGCCCCCCAGGCGCTGATGGCCCCTATGGACCCGCAGATGATGCAGGGCGGGGTCGCGCAGTCGACCATGATGGGCAAGTACGGCACCGCGATCAACCGCGACTCCGCCGCCGAGCAACTGCAGCGCGTGGAGGCCGAGAACCAGCAGGTGGCCGCCCAGGAGGCGCAGGAGGCCGCCGCCCAGAAGGAGGCCGCGCACCCACGCTCGGGCGGGGCCACCACCGCCGCTGCGGTGGGCGTCGGGGGGATCATCGCCGGTGCGCTGAGCAACTCGGTGGTCCGCTCGATGATGCGGACGGCGGGCAACGAGATCGTCCGCTCGATCTTCGGCACCGCGCGGCGCCGCTGAGCTACGCCGTGGGCACGCCTGCTGCGTCTTGTCGCGCCTCGTCTGGCTCGGTTTCACTCTCCTGGACGGACGCCTTGCGCGCCACCATGACAGCGCCGAGCAAGCCCAGGACCAGGAAGCCGGCGGCCAGCCAGATGACCGCGGCGGTGGCGTCGGTGAAGGCCTTCTCCAGGTAGGGGACGGCCGCGCCCGCCTCATCGCCCATCGCGCGGTAGCGGGGGATCGTGCCGCCCGCGGACTGGATCGTCTTCTCGATGATGAGGTCCACGATGCCGTCCGGGGTGTTGGTGCCCTCGAAGCGGAACGGTATGCGGATCGTGAGGGCGATGGCTAAGACCGTCCCCGCAAGGGCGGCGCCGAGTGCGGAGCCCAGTTGCCGCAGCGTGCTTTGGGTCGCCGCGGCGACCCCCGACCTAGCCACCGGGACGCCGGCTAACACCGTGGAGGTCAGCTGGGCTGCGGCGAGCCCGAGCCCGAGTCCGTAGACCGCCATGGTGGCGGCCACGAGGTAGGGGGAGGCTGCGGGGGTGAGCGTCGCTGCCGTCGCGACAACGCCGATCAGTTCGAGGGCCAGCCCGACGAGGACGACCCGGGGTGGGCCGAGCCGCTCGGACAGTCGGCGGGCCGCGGCTCCCGAGAAGAACGCGCCGACCGCCATGGCGGCCAACACCAGCCCAGCCCCCATGATGTCGAGGCCGAGGACGTTCACCAGGAACAGCGGCAGCACGAACACCAACGCGAACTCGCCGGCGTTCACGGTCATGGCGGTGATGTTTCCCCACGTGAACGTGGGAATGGCGAACAGGCGGAGATCGAGCAGAGGAGCCTGGTCGACGTTGAGACGCTGCTGCTCCCAGGCGACGAAGCCGACGAGCAGGAAGGCGCCAACCAGCAGGGCCACCAAAGCGAGGGACACGGGCATCGTGGCGGGCCACGTGAGGGCTCCGACACTGAAATCGGCGGCGGGGGTCGTCCAGCCCAGGGTCGTGCCCTCAATGAGGCCGAAGACCAGCACGGCCAGTGCCGAGGCGCTCAAGAGTTGGCCCACCACGTCGAAGCGCCCGGAGGCATCGCCGCGGGTTTCGGGGACCCACATCAACGCGCCCACGATGACGAGACCTCCGATCGGCAGGTTGACCCAGAAGATCCAGCGCCAGTCGATGTAGGTGGTCAGCCAGCCGCCGAGCAGGGGTCCGATGGCCGCCATGCCGGCCATGACCGCGCCCCAGACCCCGAAGGCGATGTTGCGGTCGCGGCCGCGGAAGGTCGCGTTCACGCTCGAAAGGGTGGCCGGCATCAGCATCGACCCGCCCAGCCCTTGGAGCGCCCGCGATCCAATCAGGCTGGACGCGTCGAAGGAGACGGCCGCAGCGAGGCTCCCGAGGACGAACACCACCACCCCGGCGAGAAACACGCGACGACGTCCGAGCCGATCCCCGAGAGCGCCCATCGTGAGCAAGAGGGCCGCGAAGATCATCGAGTACAGGCTGGTCACCCATTGCGCGTCGGACAGGCTGAGGCCGAGATCGCGGATGATGCGCGGCATGGCGACGCCGACGATGGTGCCGTCGAGGACAATCATCGACAAGGCGGCAGCCAACACGCCAAGGGCCAACCACTTGTGGCGGGTGGTTTCCGCGGGGGTGGGCTGGTCGGATGTCATCAGATCCTCGGTACTTAGCGACATTGTGTCGCCAACCATGCTAGCGATAGCCTAAGATCAGCGCCAACCCAAGGAGCCCCCTCGTGCCGAAGATCAGCGCCCCCACCGTCAAGGAACATCGCGACCAGGTCCGCACGCGTCTCATCGACGCGGCCGAGAATCTGTTGCGCGATCGGGGGGCCGATGGGCTCACGGCTGGCGCGGTGTCGAGCGCTGCCGGTATCGCCCGCAACAGCATCTATCGCTATGTGGACAGCGTCGACGATCTGCGGGGCCTCGTCATGGCACGCCACCTCCCGGCGTGGATGGCGGCCGTGCAGGTCTCTGTCGACGCTGCCAAGGATCCGCGCGAGCGGGTGGTCGCGTGGGCGCGGGCCAATCTTGAGCAGGCGGCGAACTCCGGTCACGGGTACCTCATGCGCATCACCCGCGGACGCCCCGCCGATGCCACCCGCCAGGCCGTGGATGATGCGCACTCCCGCATGGGCATGGCCATCTACACCGCCGTGGCGGAGATCCACCCGGCCGGTGCCCGGGTGCTCGGGGACGTCATTTACGCGATGGTGGACGCGGGCTTCCGCCGCCTCGACGCCGGCGACGACGCCGACCTCGTGATTGCCACGGTCACGGACGCCGTTCGGGCCGTGGTGACCTGACTCCTGCGCGGTGTCAGCTAGGCGTCGGAGCTGGCCGTCAACAGACCGCCAAGTCTGGGACGTTCAGCACCTGGGTATTCAGGTAGGCACTCGGGTCGTCCGAACCTAGCGTCGCCTCCACTATGTACCGACGATCGTCGGGGACGAACAGCTCGCCCTCTGCGGTGACCTGGTCCAAGAGCAGATGAAAAGCCACCTCGGAAACGAACTTCTTGGTGGCCCCATTGACCTTAAAGACGATCATGGTGGCAACTGCCTCGCTTCCCCCACCGTCGAGGAGTATGCGGACAGTGCTGCCGCCGACTCCCGGGACCCGGCAGGCGTATGTCTGCGCCTGCGTGAAGGAGTCGATCATCGTCCAGTTGCCGGTGATGGCATGGGCGGGCACGCCAGAGGCGGCGAAGGAAAGGGTGGCAAGTCCTGCCAGGAGAGTGATTTTCCACTTCATGGTCGGATGCTAAGCCTGCCCCGCAGCGACGGCGGCGAAGATTGCGTATTACTAGCCGAAAGGCCAGGTTCCCGGGCGCCTCGCCGCGCCTGGTGCCGGCAGCACTGAACCCCGTGGAGCCTGGCAACGTCGCTGAGGGTCATGGCGGCCGTCGAAGCTGGGCTCAGCAGAGCACCAGGTCGGGGACGTTCACCCATTGGGAATTCCAATACCCAAAGGGGTCGTCCGAACCCAGGCTCGCGTTCACCATGTACCTGCGATCATCGGGGACGAACAGCTCACCCTGTGCGGTGGACTGTTCCAGGAGCAAAGAGAAATGCAACCAGGACATGAGCTTGTTGCTGGTCTTGTTGACCTTATAAACGCCCATGCCGGCCTTTGCCTCGCTTCCCAAACCGTCGAGAAGAAATCGGACAGTAGTGCCGCCGACTCCAGGGACCCGGCAGGCGTATGTTTGCGCCTGCGACGAATCGTCGAGCAACGTCCAGTTACCTGTGACGACGGCGTGGGCGGGGGTCATGCCAGAGGCGGCGAGGGAAAGGGTGGCAAGTCCTGCCAACAGAGCTATTTTCCACTTCATGGTCGGGATGCTAGGCCGGGCCCTGGGGCAGGGGAAGACGCCAATGCGTCCCGAGGGCCCCGGCTTTCAATTCCGGGGGCGCACTTTTGCCCCTCCCCCGGGCAGCCGCAACACATATCGCCAGGGAGGCAGTTGTTTTCGCCGAGGGTGACGGCGGCGGTTGAAGCCGATGCTTAGCAGGGCCAAAAATCGGAGGGAGTCACCGTCCGCGTGCTGACGGGCTGGGTCGGATCGGCCCCACCCAACCACTCCACCAGTGAGAAGCGCGTTCCAACGGGGAGGAGGATCTCGCCGTCGGAGAAGGCAAGTTCTGTGGTCACGGTCTGCGTGGTTGAGGAAACTATTCGGGTGTCGTGCTTATACACGATGAATCCTGCCCTCGCTGCCCCGCCATACCCGACGAGGTGGCTGCGGACGGTAATGCCACCCACAGCCGGGGTCCAGCAGGCGTAATGCACCGGGCCAGTGGGGGAGTAGGCCAGCATGGTCATGTTGGGGAAGTAGTAGTCAGCGTGGGCTGGAGGCGCGACGGCGATAAAGGAAAAGGTGGCGATCCCGGCCACGAGGGTGGTTTTCCACTTCATGTGCGGATGGTAAGCCTGCCTCGGGAGCGGGGGAAGGTGGCGAGGTGCAACAGTGACGGAAAGTCCAATTTGTTGGACGCACTTTTACCCATTTGACGCCCTTGAACGAACGTTGTGTCAACTCCTCGCGTGCGAAGGGTGCCCATTCGCGGCGGACGAATCGCTACGAGACCTTGATCGCGAAGATCTTCTTGGCGTAGGACGCGACCACGATCATGTTGTTGTAGACCGATGGGGAGGCCTCGACGTTCTTTCCGAGGCTGACGGTTGCGTAATCCTGGCCGGTGTTCGGATCGAAGAGGTGCATGAGTCCCGCGTAGTCGCAGATGATGCCGTATTGGTGCCCGTCCGTGCCCGTGATCGACACAGGGGAGCTCCAGCCATAGACCGCCATGTGACGCTCCCAGACGACCTTGCCGGTCTTCTTGTCCAGCGCCACCAAGGTGCCCTCTTTGTCGGAGGTGGTCTTCGCGACGCTGTAGATGATCAGGTCGGAGATCTCGCCCTTGCCGTTCAGCGGCGAGGCCATCGTGCCGCCGTTGACGTTCGGGTTGTACTGCGTCGGAATGTCGTACTGCCACACCTGCTTGCCCGTGAGGGCGTCGAACTTGCGCAGTTGGGTGACCTTGTCGGTGGTCGTGCCGCGCTTGTCTACCTCGTTGCCCGTGTAGAGGAAGACGCCGTCTTCGGTCTCGTCCAACGACATGGTGGCGTCGGAGTCGTCCTGGACGTTCGCCGCCCACACCACCTCGAGGGTGTTGGCGTCCCAGCAGATCAGGTTGCCGTCGTTGTCGGTGGCGTACATCAGGTTGCGGTACGCGACGGCCGAGTTCTCGACGCCGTGCTTGGCGCTCACCGGGGTCGAGAAGTTCATCTTCACGATCTGCGGATTGACGCTCACCTTGCGGGTGGTGGGGTTGAACTGGGTATTCAACTTCACCTTGTAAATGAGGCCGTTTTCGCCCGGTTCGATGAGGGTGTCGGTCTGCCGATTGACCAGGCCGGACGAATCGAAGGCGCCCCACTCCTGCCGGCTGGAGACGGGATCGGTGCCCGACCAGCCCGAGACTTCCTTGTTTTGGATGAGGTCGTAGATGCGGTACCGCCACGGCCCGATTTCGCCGTTGCGGTCGTTCAGGCCCTGCCCGGTGTAGAGCAGCGGGTATCCGCGGGGATCAATCGAGCCGGTTCCCTTGAAGCCCCACGTCGAATCGATAGGCGGCTTCGTGGCCTTGCCGGTCTCGAGATCCATCCGGTAGATGTGCCCGTCGAAAGTCGGATAAATGACCTCCGTGAGGTTCTTGTTGGCGAACTCGGGGGTGAAGCCCATCGCCTTGCGGGTGGCCTCAGGCCAGTTCACGAGCAGCGGCTGCCCGGTCCAGCCGGCGCCTGGCCATACCGAGCCGTCGCCACTGACTTCGCCGATGTCTTGGGTCCAGACGATCGATAGCTTCTTCTCGGTGATGTCGGCGGTGCCGTAACTGGGGGCCGTGCGGGCCTGATTGCCGCGGAACACCAGTACGCCCGGGACGGTCGTGTAGGTGTCGGGGGAGCCCCAGGCGATGGTCTGGGAAGGCTTGTAGTCGGTGAGCAGCTTGTTCGACTGGTCGAAGATCGACCACGTGTACTGCTGGTTGGTGTTGAGCCACGGCTTGGTGAAAACCCCATCACGGGCGGTCGTCGGCGGCACGTAGCCCGGCAGCGTATTCAGCGCGATCGCCAGCTTGCTGGGGTCGGTCTCCGGGTTTTCGGGCGCGACCGCGGTGCTGGACGGCTTGTTCGGACGAGAGCCCACCTGGACGTTGTCCGCGGCGCAAGCGGCCAGCGTCGCCGCGAGACCCATCGTCGCCAAGGCGGCCACGACCCGCTGTCGTCGGGGCTTCGCCATGGGTTTCTCCTCGGTTCGGGGCCAATCCAGAGTCTAGGCGAGCGGCTGGCCGAGTCGGCCTAGCCGCGCCCTGAGCCGTCCCTGGACCGTCGAGCACCTCACGTCTTGGAACGCGCCCGAGCAGTGGCCCTCACGTGTGCCACCCTCAAACATGCGCATCACCTCACGGATCGTTCTGTCGTGCCTCCTCGTCGTGGCTGCCCTGGCAGGGTTTCCCGCGGACGCTCACGCGAACACCACCCAGTCGTCTCGCTTGGCAGTGGGGGCCTGGTACTCCAGCTGTTACCTCGATGCGGGGGGTGGCCTGTGGTGTTGGGGTTCCAACGACTCAGGAGATATTGGTGATGGAACCAAGATCAGGGCCAACGCTCCTGTCCAAGTGCCCGGCCTGAGCTCGGGAGTGAAGTCGATCGCCTTGGGCGAGGGACACGGCTGCGCCGTCAACAGCGCAGGCGGGGTCGTCTGCTGGGGTTTCAACCAGTACGGCGAAGTCGGCGACGGCACCACCACCCATCGGGCGTCGCCCGTCCAAGTTTCGGGACTCACCTCGGGGGTCGCGTCTGTGTCCGCTTTCGGCTGGCACACCTGTGCACTCAAGACCACAGGCGCGGTGGTGTGTTGGGGTCGAAATGACTACGGGCAGCTGGGGGACGGTTCTAGCACCAATCGGACGACGCCCGTCCAAGTGTCGGGCCTGACCTCGGGTGTGGCCAACGTTTCCGTGGCGGAGACGCATACCTGCGTCCTGCTGAGCGGGACTGGGGCGGTCAAGTGCTGGGGCAACAACGCGGCCGGTCAGCTGGGCGATGGGACGAAGACGAAGCGTCTGGTGCCGACGACCGCTACCCAGCCGGGAAGCAGTGTCACGGCCCTCAGCGCCGGAGGAGACCAGACGTGCGCGGTGAAGGCTGGAGGGCTGCGGTGCTGGGGTTCCAACGTGTATGGGCAGCTAGGCAATGGCACCACGACCAGTAGCGCCACCGCCGTGCAGGTGAGCGGACTCACCACGGGCGTCTCCTCGGTGGCCGTGGGAGTGTCGCACGCTTGCGCCTTGCTCACCTCGGGTGGAGCCAAATGCTGGGGGCGCAATCTCTCGGAGCAACTGGGCAACGGCGGGACGACAGATAGCAAAACACCCGTCCAGGTCGTTGGTCTGACCTCGGGTGTGACGGCCATCGCTGCCGGCGGACTGGGGACGATGTTTTGGATGAGCGGGGGGTACCCCAAGTTCGTGGGGGTCCCCATCGCGAGTGGCATCCGCACCTGGGCGAAGGTTCCCACGAATGTGCCGAGGCCTGGCTCGTTCGTGCCAATGACTCCGACGCGAGTCTTAGACACTCGTGATGGAACCGGGGGGTTCACCGGGCCGGTCAGTGCCGAGGGGGTCGTCACGTTGCCTCTCAAGGGAGTAGGCGGTTTGCCTGGCGGGTCGATTGGGGCCGTCGTACTGAATGTCACCGTCGTGGCACCCACCAAGCCCGGCAACATCAGGGTCTATCCCTCGGACGCCGCCAAGCCCAACGCTTCCAGCTTGAACTTCGTGCCGGGCCAGACCGTGCCGAACCTGGTCACGGTGAAGGCAGGAGCGGACGGTTCTGTGAAGCTGGCCAACTCCTCTGCCGGGACCACTCATCTCATCGCGGACGTGATGGGCTACTACGTCGCGGGAGCAGCCTCGGACCCGGGAGCGTTCGTGCCGCTGGTTCCCACGCGCCTGCTGGACACGCGTTCGGCGATCGGCGTGGCCACGACCACGCCCGTGGCGCCACAGGGGAAGGTGTCGCTGTTGGTGGCCGGAGTCGGCGGGATCCCCGCAGGGGCCTCGGCCATCGTCCTCAACGTCACGGAGACGGCACCCTCGGCACCGGGCAACATCACCGTCTTCCCGGGAGGTACCTCCATGCCGGTGGCGTCGAACCTCAACTTCGTCGCAGGAGACACCCGCCCCAACCAGGTCACAGTCAAGGTCGGTGCCGACGGCCGGGTCAACCTCTCCAATTCTTCGGCCGGAACCACGCACCTGATCGCAGATGTGGCGGGCTACTACCTGGGAGGCACCCCCAAGGCGGGGACCACCTTCGTGGGGCTCTCCCCGGCTCGAATCCTCGACACGCGGAGTGACGCGCTCGGTTGGCATGGAGTGGCAGGCCCCCTCGACCCCAATGGGGGAGTGATGGTTGACACGCTCGGATATGGCGGAATTCCCGAGGAGGGGGTTTCTGCCGTGATGATGAACGTGACGGAAACGGCCCCCACTGCTCCCGGGAGCTTCGCGGTGTCGCCCTTCGTTCTCTACTCCTCAGTGTCGAATCTGAACTTCTTGCCGGGCCAGACCTACCCCAACCAGGCGGTGGTCGCCGTGGTGGACCCGTTCTTCATCCTCGACAATCAGTCGGATGGAGCCACGCACGCCATCGTTGATGTAGCGGGCTACTTCATTCGGTAGGACCCGTGCTTTCAGCACGAACCGCAAACGAGGCGAACGAAGGTGCCTGGGCCGGTCCGAGTCTGCCGGGCAGACTCGGACGGTGTCACCGGGCTCGCCTTCGCCGCGCCCGCGGAAACCACTGTGAGCGCGGGCTGAGAGGTTCATGGGTCCGTCGCCGCCTGGCGAGGCTATGACAGGCGCGCTGTGGCCCTGGCCGGGCTGCTCGCCAGGGCGGTTAGTACCGGTCGCGCGCGGACTGGATGATCTTCATGTACTGGCTGCGCTCGAAGGCGCCCGCGTCCCCGGCGTTGCTAGCCGAGGCGCTGCCGCGAAGTTCGCTCACGGACGTGTACTCGCGGGCTGCTAGCCACTCTTCCAGCTCGGTGCGGAGGGTTGTGATCAGCCCGGGTCCGTCGTGCAGAACGCCGGAGGTGGTGCAGACCACCGTGGAGCCGACGGCGAGGCCCTTCACGACATCGGCGACCGTGTGGACGCCCGACGTCAGCGCCAGCGAGGCAGTGGGCTGCTGGCTACGGATGATGCCGATCCAGCGCAACGGCAACCGCAGGTCGGACGAATGAGAAAGCTCCAACTTCGGTTCCACCGCGAAGGTGTCGAGGTCGAGGTCGGGGGCGTAGAAGCGGTTGAACATCACCAGGCCCGAGGCGCCGGCGCCCAGCGCCCGTCCGGCGAAGTTCGCCACGGCGGTGTAGAACGGCGACAGCTTCACCGCGAGGGGGATCGTGACGGCCGACGCCACCGCAGCGATGGCGTCGAGGTGCCGCGCCTCAACCTCGGAGGCGGTCTCGTGCGGGTTCGCGGCGACGGTGTACAGGTTCAGCTCAAGCGCGTCGGCCCCGGCATCCTGCATCTGGCGGGCGAAGCGGCTCCATGCACCGGGCGCGGTGGCGTTGAGCGAGGCGATGACCGGAATCGACAGCGCCGCCTTGGCCTGCTCCACGTGCCGCAGGCGTTGGGCGGTGCCGATGCCGGAGAGATCCATCTCGGGCAGGACGCCCCCGGAAAACTCCGCGAACCCCTCGCCGACGTCCATCAGGTCGGCGACCGCGAACTCCTCGGCCGCGACCTCCTCCTCGAACAGCGACGGCAGCACCACCGCGGCCGCGCCGGCGTCCTCCAACGCCTTGAGCGATGGCAGCTTGCCGGTCAGCGGCGAGGCTGAGGCGATGATCGGACCGCTGAGCTCCAAGCCCAGGTATGTCGTCGACAGGTCGATGCTCACGAGTTCTCCTTGGTGTTGTTTTCGTCCTCGACGACGAGATCTGGCAGGTCGCGCTCGATACCGGCAACCTGAGAGTAGTACCGCCAACGCTCGTCCGCATCGGCCTGCGCCAGCTCGCCCAGCAGTTCGGCGCGTTCGGGATTCGACCTTGTCAGCATGCTGAATCGGGTCTCCGCGGCCATGAACTCTTTCACCGGCTTATTGGGCGCTTTGCTGTCCAGAGCGAACGGCACGTGCTCGTTCGGACGCACCCGGAACAGCGGCCAATACCCCGACGACACCGCATCGATTTGGTGGGTCATCGAGGTGCTCATCTCGATGCCGTGCGCGATACACGTCGAGTAAGCGATGAGGATTGACGGCCCGTCCCACGCCTGCGCCTCGAGCATCGCCCGGACGGTCTGCTGCTGGTTCGCCCCGATCGCCAACTGCGCGACGTACACGTTGCCGTAGGCCTGGGCGATCATGCCCAGGTCCTTCTTCTGCGTGCCCTTGCCGGCGACCGCGAACTTCGCGGAGGCGCCGCGCGGGGTCGCCTTGGACGCCTGCCCGCCGGTGTTGCTGTAGACCTCGGTGTCGAGGACGAGGATGTTGACGTTGCGCCCCGACGCCAGGACGTGATCCAGCCCGCCGTAGCCGATGTCATACGCCCAGCCGTCGCCGCCGATGATCCACACGGACTTCTCGACGAGCTCGTCGGCCAAGGATTCCAGCGACCGAACGGACGCGAGATCAGGGTGGTCCGCAGTGGCCTGGGCGAGGACCGCCTTCAGGGCAGTGACCCGGGCGCGTTGGGCGATGATGCCCGCTTCGTCCGTCTGGTCGGCGGTCAGTAGGCCCTCGACCAGGTCGGCGTCGAGCCACGGCCGCAGGGTGGTGAGGTACCGCTTCGCCTCGGCGTTCTGGTTCTCCCAGGCCATGCGGATGCCGAGGCCGAACTCGGCATTGTCCTCGAACAGCGAGTTGGACCAGGCCGGACCCCGTCCGTCCGCGTTGGTCGTGTAGGGCGCGGTCGGCAGGTTTCCGCCGAAGATCGAGGAGCAGCCGGTGGCGTTGGCCACGAGCATCCGATCGCCGAACAACTGCGTGAGGGTCTTGATGTAAGGGGTCTCGCCGCAGCCCGAGCAGGCCAACGAGAACTCGAACAGCGGCTCGAGCTGGGCGACGCCCTTGACCTGATCGTGGCGGACGAGCGTCCGATCGATCTCGGGGATCTCCATGAAGAAGTCGAAGTTCTTCCGCTCCGCGTCGCGGTGCTCGGCGGCGGGCAGCATGTCGATCGACTTGTGCTTGGCTTCGGTGCGCGACCGGGCGGGGCAGATATCGACGCAGATGCCACAGCCCGTGCAGTCGTCGGGCGCCACCTGGACGATGAGTTGATGGTCCTTCAGCGACCGGTCGGCGTACTTCTTGGACTTGAACCCCTCCGGGGCGGCCTCCAGCGTCGCGTTTGGGGTGACCTTGATGCGGATCGCGGCGTGCGGGCACACCACCGCGCACTTGCCGCAGTCGATGCACAGCGAGGCGTCCCAGATGGGGATCTCGGTGGCCAGGCCCCGCTTCTCCCATTTCGAGGTGCCGGAGGGCCACACGCCGTCCACCGGCAAAGCGCTGACCGGCAGCAGGTCGCCGTGGCCGTGCAGCATTTTCGCGGTCACCCGCTGGACGAAGTCCGGGGCCGCCGTGGGCAAGGGCGGCATGCGATGGATGCCGTGCGCGGCGCCGGGACCCGAGTGCGGGTGGCTGTGGTTGGCCTCTCCGCGTCCGGGAATCGGCACCTCGTGCAGCGCGCCGATAGCGGCATCGATGGCGGCGAAGTTGCGCTCGACGATCAAGCGTCCGCGCTTGCCGTAGGTCTTCTCGACGGCCTCTTTGATCTTCGTGATCGCCTGGTCTTGGGGCACCACGCCCGACAGGTAGAAGAAGCACGGCTGCATCACGGTGTTGATCCGCTTGCCGAGGCCCGCCTCGCGCGCCACCAAGTCGGCCTGGATCGAGTACAGCTTCAGCTGCTTCTCCAACACGATGGCCTGCACCTCGACCGGCAGCCGATCCCACACCTGCTCGGGTGGGCAGGGTGCGTTCAGCAGGACGGTCGCTCCCGGCTTGGCCAGGTCGAGGGTCGGCATCGTCCGCAACAGGTCGAAGAAGTGGACGGCCACGAAGTCGGCCTCGGTGATCAAGTACGTGGACTTGATGGTGCCTTGGCCGAAGCGCAGGTGGGAGACCGTCGAGGCGCCGGCCTTGCGGCTGTCGTAGACGAAGTAGCCTTGGGCGTCCGCGTCGGGCTGCTCGCCGATGATCTTGACGGAGTTCTTGGCCGCGCCGACCGTGCCGTCGGAGCCGAGACCGAAGAACACTGCCGACAGGAACGGGCTGGGAACCCGGAAGTCGGGGTCGACCGACAGGCTCAGGTGCGTGACGTCGTCGGTGATGCCGACGGTGAAGCGGGGCTTGGGCTCCGGCTTGGCCAGTTCGGTGAACGCCGCCGCCACCATGCCGGGGGTGAACTCCTTGGAGGAGAGGCCGTAGCGTCCGCCGATGATCCGCGTCGATGATCCGGCCAGGGCCATGACGACGTCCAGGTGCAGCGGCTCGGCTAGCGCGCCCGGCTCCTTCGTCCGATCCAGGACGGCGATCGAGCGGACGCTCGCCGGCAGCGCGGCCCGGAACTCGTCGGCAGGGAACGGCCGGTACAACCGCACGAAGACCGCCCCGACCTTCTCGCCGCGGGCGTTCAGCTCTGCCACGGTCTCCTCGACCGCGCCGGCGCCCGAGCCCATGATGACGATGACGCGTTCAGCGTCCGGGGCCCCCACGTAATCGACGAGGTGATAGTCGCGGCCCGTCCGTTCGGCCAGCTCGGCGAAACACTCCGCGACCACGGCGGGGACGGCGGCGTGGAACGGGTTAGAGGCCTCGCGGGCCTGGAAGAAGGTGTCCGGGTTCTCGGCGGTGCCGCGAAGGTCCGGGGCGTCCGGAGTCATGCCGCGGGCCCGGAAGGCCAGGACGTCCTCCTCGCGGATCAGCGCGCGCAGATCGTCCGCCGAGAGCAACTCGATGGTGTTGACCTCATGTGAGGTGCGGAAGCCGTCGAAGAAGTGCAGGAACGGCACCCGGGTGCGCAGCGTGGCGGCGTGTGCCACGAGTGCGAAATCTTGCGCCTCTTGGACGCTCGCCGAGCACAACATGGCGAAGCCCGTCATGCGGGCGCCCATCACATCGGAGTGGTCGCCGAAGATCGAGAGGGAATGGGTGGCGATGGTCCGCGCGGCGACGTGAATCACGGTGGGCGTGAGCTCGCCCGCGATCTTGTACATGTTCGGCATCATCAGCAGCAGGCCCTGGGAGGCGGTGAAGGTCGTCCCGAGCACGCCCTTGCTGACGATCCCGTGCAGCGCCCCGGCCGCGCCGCCTTCGGACTGCATCTCGACGACCTCGGGCACGCAACCCCAGATGTTGGGGCGGCCCTGGCTGGTCCAGGTGTCCGACAACTCACCCATCGGTGAGGAGGGCGTGATCGGGTAGATCGCGATGACCTCGCTGAGGGCGTGCGCCACTCGCGCGGCAGCCTCGTTGCCCTCGATGGTCGCCCACTGAGCCATGGCTTCACCTTTCGCCGGGGGGTGTCCGGGTCTGATTGTCGCCTGCCTGGCTGTGCCGTCTTGACAGATCTCGGTGTGCGTCCGCTCGAAAGCCACCGCGCGACGTCGCCCGACGCCCTGCTCAATCTTCCCCCGTCTGGGCTCCATTCACTGAGATGAAACAACGGCGCAAAAGCCCGAATGGTGCTCGTGGATATCTACTAGGGGAAGTAGTAGCGCAATCAACTACACAACATTGAGGAGAGGTCTGATGGGTGGCGCACGTCGTATGCCTGATGATCGAACGCCAATCATGGGCATCTGGCAAGGGGTAATGGTGGTCCAGCCCTACGCGAGGGACACGGGTTTAGACGAATTGTTGTGGTTAACCTAATTGTTATCAAGAACAGTTTGATCCTGCCGAAGTGGGAAAGTAATGTATCTTTCAACTACGAAGCGCTGCCGTGATGGCAGCGAGCTTTGGAGGCTCGGTGAGGCGGGGCGGGGGCTGCCGCCTCACCGATCGGGGACGTCGTCAATGCACGGGAGCGGCGGGCGCTCAGGCGCGCGGACGGCGGCGACACCTTCCCCGAGGGCACTCGAGGCGAACGATCACGCAGGGAGCGGCGTGGTTGACGCCCGGGTTTCTGGGTTCAGGCGCCGGGACGTTCGCACGTTGCGGCCTGAGGTCAGCGTTCGTACTGAGGATCGTCGTCGGGGGTGGCGGCGAAGGCAGTGGAACGGCCGAGGTCCGTGCGGGAGGCATGGGCGGCGGCTTGGGTGGTGACACCCAAGGCAGCGAGCGCGGCGCGGGAGGCGCCGTGGCCGGTTTGGGAGGATCGGCCATCCTGCTCGGCGCCTTGGGGGTACCGATCCGATCCTGGTGGCGGGCGGCGGCGCGGGAGCCAACGCGGGGGCCGGCGCCCGCCAACCAGCGGCTCCTGCACCGGTGAGCATCAAGCGGGGTGCATCTCTGGGGCGCGATCGGCATGGTGCGCGGCCAACGTCTTGGACGAAGTCCTCAGTGGTGAGCGGCCAACGTCCTGGACGAAAGTCCTTGTCGCGGACGGTTTCCAGCGAGGGAGGGGACGCGTCCCCCGGGTACGCCGGAGCTGCGTATTGTTACGTATTGGTTTCAGCCCTTCCATTGGGGGGATGCGCGAGTTACCGTCCGTCCATACGCAAAAGGATTCGGCCCATCCGGGTGGTCGAATCGCCGAGGGGGCGGGGTGGTGTCGGTCACCTCGCTGCACTTCGTGAGAGCGACGTCTCATGGGCGGGAACCCGGGTATCAACCATCACGCCTCCGCAGGTCTGCGGCCTGGCGGTCTGTCGAGGCGCGCGCTGGCGCAGGGAGTGGCGTGGTCGACGCCCGCGCTGTTCGGGGCTTCCTCTCCCAAGGCCACGGCCTCGAGTTGCCTGACGAGCCAGACTCACACCTGGTCGTCGCCCGGGGTGTACACGCTTACGATCCCCGCGGGGTGTTCCGAGATTGCGTTCACCGTCGCCGGTGGTGGTGGCGGTTTTAGCTTCAACCCCGCCAACCCCGCAGGTTTGGGGGCCAAGTACTCCGGGTCGTTCACCCGCCCGACTCGGAAGCCCTTCTCGCTGACGATCGTGGTCGGCGGCGGCGGCGAAGGCGGCGGCAACGACGTGGCCCACCGCGGCGGCGGCGGCTACGGCAAGGGCGGCGATACACAAACAAATGCGCGCGTGGTGGGCAACTCGGGAGCGGGTGGCGGCGGCTCGGCCATCCTGCTCGGTGAGGTGGCGGCCAATGATCCGATCGTGGTGGCCGGCGGTGGCGCCGGGGCCGACTGGAACTGGGCGAGCGGGACGAACGACTGCGTCCACCACACCGTCCATCTGTGGGACCCGATCGCGGTCTCCCGGGGTAACGGCGGGCTGCCGACGGGGGGCAACGGACAGCGTCCGCTTCGGGCGTGGATCAGTGATCACGCGAACACCTCGATGGTTTACGGGCGGCTGTTCATCCAGGGCGGAGAAGGGGCCCTGCGGGAGTTCGGGGGGTACGGCGGCGGACAAGATCCCAGTTACCTCAACTCGTTCACCAAGCCGGTTGCCGAGCTCTACGGCGGGGCTGTCCAGGGCGAGACGTCCCCAGGAGGAAACGGCGGGGACCACGGCACCGGCTCGAACGGCGGCGGGGACGGCGGGGCGGGGGCGCTGCCGTGGGGCACCATGCGGTTGGACGCGTGGATGACGGCCAACGGGGGGCTCAGCGGCGCCGGTGGTGGCGGCGGTTTCGCCGGTGGTGGGGGTGGCAGCTCGGGGGTCATGAACGACACCACCTGTGCGCGCTGGATCGCCATGGCGACGGCGGGGGGCGGTGGATCGAGCTACACGCGCGGCACGCCGACCACCCCGGTGAGCGTGGGCACCTCGGGCTATGGCGGGGTAGGCAGCGTCAAAGGCGCGGACGGGTTCGTCACGCTCAGCTGGTGACCGGCGGGCCGCGGTGGACGGACCCCGCCGGTTGGTCCCACGCCTAGGGGGTCGCCGGGATGGTCATGTCCCTGAACCGACGGGCCGTGGGGGCAAGCCGGACGCCATGGCGGCCCCAGGCTTCGCGGATACCTCGGCAATCTTCGACACCGCGCCGCTGACCGCAGTGGAGGCGGCGAGGGTGACCACGGCCCCTAGCAGCATGGCAGTGTCCTCGCCGGCATGGAGGATCCCCAACTGGTTGCCCAGGGTGGCGGCGGCGACCGGCACCCCGAGTTGCGCCGCGGTGATGACGGCCACCGGCAGCGGCTGTTTGGTGAGCACCATCAGCCCGTGGACGAGGATCGCCACGACCCCCAGTGCCACCCCGAGCAGGATGGACTGCGGATTGGAGGCCAGGGCGCGCAGGTCGAGCGAGGAGCCAAGCCACACGAAGAAGATCGGGCCGAACAACCCCTCGGTGAGCGCGAAGGTCTGATTCGACAGGCGCCTCGGCTTGCCGATCCCGGCTACGACGAGACCGCTCACGAACCCGGCCAACATGAACGAGACGTGCATCGATTGGGCCACTGCCGACAGGCCGAACAGCAGGATCAGAGTCAGACGCAGTTCCAGGGCCAATCCGCGCTCTTCCGAGACCTCATGGAGCTTGTGCCGCCGCCCCGTCTTTTCGGCCCAGTTGAACAGTGCGAAGGCGGCGGCCCCGAGGACGACGATGAGCAGCGCACCAAGGGCCGCGCGTCCGACGTTGGCCGGGTCGATGACGAACGGCACGACCACGATGCAGGCGGCGTCCGCAAGGGCGATCTGGGGCAGCATCTCAACCATCGGGCGCCCGGTCATGGGCTCCCCGGACAACGACGGCAGGATCACCGACGCCGAACTTGAGGCGATGAGAACGGCGTAGATCATGCCGTGGCCGGTGTGGAAGGCCGCGTCCAGGCCAAGCCCGGCGGCGGCGGACAAGACGCCGATCAGCAGCGCGCGTCCGATGCCGCGGGCGGCCCCCGAACGCAGCGCCGGGTCGCGCAACGGGACGTGGCTGCCGGCCACGAACATCACCAGGGCGAAGCCCATGTCGGCAAGGAATGAAAAGGTGGGGTCTTTGGCGCTGACCAAGTTGAATCCGGAGGCGCCCAGCAGCAAACCCACCAGCAACTCCCCGATGACGACCGGGATCTTGGCGAACCGCTGCAAGCTCAGCAGCGGACCGGCCAGCGCGGTGGCGCAGATCAGCACCAGGACTGCGAAGTTCATCTCAGTCGGGGGGCTTCCTTGCGGCTCATCACATTTTCCCTTGGCTTGTCAGAGGCCCATCATGGCCCCAATCCGGGCTGCCGGGATAGCCGCGGCGGGGACCATTCTGAGGACCACCAGCTACGCCCCTGCCTACCCGGCCAGGTGGCGAACCACACCCCCGCTGTCGTGGACGCGGTCGGCCAGTGGGCCCAGTTGCTCCGGGATCACCTGCCGGGCGTTGAGGATGACGTCCAGCCCCAGGTCGGCGGTCTGATCGAAGGCCCAAGCGATGGCGTCCACGATCGCGGCGACAGGGTTGCCGAAGACCCCGCCGCCGATCAGCGTCAGCACCACCCGTGGACGCCCGGCGCTCGCGGCCGCCAGCAGCGTGCCCAGGTAGGCGCCCCGGAGCAGGGCGCGGCAGGCGTCCAGGGCGGCGCCGGTGAGGGGCGTGTCGCTGTACATTCCGCCCGCCACCGTCGAGGTGAAGACCTGAGTGATGAGGGGCGTCCCTGCCACAGCGCCGTCCCAGTCGGCGCCTAACACGACCTCGGCGTCCGTGGCCACCCCGACTTGGAGGGCGTCCGGACGAGCGTCCAAGGCGGCGGCCAGGTCGCGCGCCGCCGCGGCGTCTCGGAAGGTGAGGTAGCCGTTGCGCACGCGTCCGGGGCACACGTCGGCCAGCAGGTCGAGTTGGGGGGCGTTGGTGGCCTGTGTGAAGCGTCCGTCCGGCCCCGGGGCGGCGTAGTGGCGCAGCAGCGCGGCAGGGAACGCCGACACTGCGGCGCGGGGGCCCTGGGTGGGGTCGTGCAGGTAGTCGGCCACCGGCACCAACCAGGCGGACGTTGGGGACTCAAGGCAGTTGAACTGCGAGGCCACCTGGAACGTGGTGCCGTGTGACGCGAACGCTTGCAGTGCACCGATGTCGCTGAGCAGGCCAGCACCGGTGAGGTAGGACAGGCGCGAGGATCCGACGCCGCGCAGTGCCTGACATGCCTGGGTGAGGTCGGCGATGGAGGGCGCCGCGAAGGAACCCGTCCGATAGGTCACGCCGTCGACGCTGAGCAGCCCCGCGTCGAGCATGCCGGGGTCCTGGCGGACCAGCGTTTCTGCACGGGCCACGAGACTCCGATCGCCACGGTGCAGCGTCGCCCGGACCTTCGCCATGGCGGTGTCCAGGGGGGCTCCCGAGAGCACGAGGTCGAGCAGGTCGTCCATGATGAATCGATTCTGGCACCTGGTAGTGACACGTTCGCGATGCATGGTGACGACACGTGCGAAGCCCCGCCTCTCATCGGAGGGCTCCCCTCCGTCTCACTTTGTGGATATTTTCGCAACCCCGCACTTGTGAAATCGTCGGGCGGGCGGCTACCGTCATGGCCATGCACACCTGCGTTTCGATGCCCGGCGCCATGCCGCGGCTCTGCCTGTGCATGTGCTGTCGTCACTGACAGCGCCACCCTGATCGCCCGACGTGCGGCGGTCACACGCGAGTTGAGCCGCGTGGCGGTCCGCCACAGGACGTGCTGTCAGACCCTGACCAGACACCCAAGACCTGAAACCAGACCCAACCACCCGTGAAGGACCGCCCATGACCATCTACGCAGACGCCACCGAGTTGATCGGACGCACGCCGCTCGTGCGCGTCAACCGCCTCTTCCCGGGGTCGGTCGCCACCGTCGTCGCCAAGCTGGAGTTCTACAACCCCGCCAACTCGGTCAAGGACCGCATCGGCGTGGCCATCGTGGACGCCGCTGAGGCTTCCGGAGACCTCAAGCCCGGCGGGACCATCGTCGAGGCCACCTCCGGTAATACCGGCATCGCGCTGGCCATGGTGGGCGCCGCCCGCGGGTACAAGGTCATCCTGGCGATGCCCGAGACCATGTCCAAGGAGCGTCGCGCCCTGCTGCGGGCCTTCGGCGCCGAGCTCATCTTGACCCCCGGCTCCGAGGGCATGAAGGGCGCGGTCAACAAGGCCAACGAGATCGCCGCCAACACCCCGGGCTCGATCCTGGCCCGCCAGTTCGAGAACGAGGCCAACCCGGCCATCCACCGCAAGACCACCGCCGAGGAGATCTGGGCCGACACCGACGGCGCGGTCGACATCGTGGTGGCGGGCGTCGGCACCGGCGGCACCATCACCGGCGTCGGCCAGGTGCTCAAGGAGCGCAAGCCGTCGGTGAAGATCGTGGCTGTCGAGCCGGCCGAGTCGCCGCTGCTCTCCGGCGGAACGCCCGGCCCGCACAAGATCCAGGGCATCGGGGCTAACTTCATCCCCGAGATCCTCGACCGCTCCGTCATCG
This sequence comes from Micropruina sp., assembly GCA_016716635.1. Classification (GTDB taxonomy): domain Bacteria; phylum Actinomycetota; class Actinomycetes; order Propionibacteriales; family Propionibacteriaceae; genus JADJVZ01. Next base: position 349,205 of record JADJVZ010000012.1, on the reverse strand, counting down.
ACGAAGTGCTGCCGCAGAACTCGGAGACGGCCGTGACGTTCGCCCGTCGCGCCGCCCAGGAGGAGGGGCTGCTCGTCGGCATCTCCTCCGGAGCCGCCCTGGCCGCGGCGGGTGAGCTCGCCGTCCGTCCGGAGAACGCCGGCAAGCTGATCGTCGTGATCATCCCGTCCTTCGGGGAGCGTTACCTCTCCTCGGTTCTGTACCAAGACCTGCTCGACTAGGAGTGTGCGGGACGTTGCTGTTCCGAGCGAGGGCGTGCCCGTCCGGGTGCGCCACAGCCGGGACAGGATTGTCCAGCAGGCTCCCCAGAGCACGCCCCACCCTGCCCCGGGCCCGTTGCGGCCCGGGGACGGGAACATCACCCCGCGCTCGGACGTTGAGGACTCGATGACCATGCCTACCAACCGCGACGAAATCTGGACGCTGATGCGTGCAGAAGCCGAACGGGACGCGCTCGCCGAACCGGCGCTCGCCAGCTTCCTGCACACTTCCGTGCTGGCCCACGACCGCCTCGAAGGGTCGTTGTCGTACATCCTCGCCGCCAAGCTGGGCAGCGAAACCTTGCCGTCCATGAGCCTGCGCAGCCTGATTCTTGAGGCGTTCGACTCCGATCCGTGGATCGGGCTCGCTATCCGCGAGGACTTGCGCGCTGTTCTCAGCCGCGACCCCGCCTGCCGCAACTATTCGGTGCCGCTGCTGTTCTTCAAGGGCTTCCACGCCCTGCAGGCTTACCGGGTGGCGCATTACTACTGGCAGGTCGGGCGTCCGGCGATGGCGCTGTACCTGCAAAGCCGCATCTCCGAAGTCTTCGCGGTCGACATTCATCCGGGCGCCGTCATCGGCAAGGGCATCATGTTCGACCACGCCACCTCGGTGGTGATCGGCGAAACCGCCGTCATCGAGGACGACTTCTCGATGCTCCACGAGGTCACCCTCGGCGGCACCGGCAAGGTGGGCGGCGACCGGCATCCGAAGATCCGCAAGGGCGTCATGATCGGCGCCGGCGCGAAGGTCCTTGGCAACATCACGGTCGGCGAAGGCGCCAAAATTGGAGCCGGGTCGGTCGTCCTTGAGGACGTGGCCCCCTTCACCACCGTCGCTGGCATCCCCGCCCGCCCGGTCAGCTACCCCCGCGAGGCGCTTCCCGCCCTCGACACGGAGCCCATCAGCTGAGCCCAGCACTCTGCCGCGAGGGCCCGGATCCAATCGGATCCGGGCCCTCGTTGGTTTTGGGGCGCAGGGTGGTGATGCGGGGTTCTGCTGCGACATCGGGATGGTTCGCGGGGTTTTCTGGTGAGGTGGGCCACTGCTATCGGGGCCGATGGGGGCCCGCGATTGTTGAGGGGGTGTCCCGCTGCTCATTGTGTGACGCCGATCCCGCCCGTCAAGGGCGCCTTCGGCGTCCCTTCGGGATGGCCTGCGGCCACCTTTGACTGCCTGGTCCCTGGCGTCATGGTGGGCAGCGATGGGTTCACCCCCAGGGGTGTGCACGACGAGTCGGGGTTGGCGTTGGCGGGGGTCTCTTCGGGGTGCCGCGTTTGTTGAGGGGTGTCCCGCTGCTCGTTTTGCGACGCCGTTCGCAGCGGTCATCGGAGGGCCCAACGTGAAGGACTCCTTGGTCTCCAACAACGAATCTGCGTGCGTTATCGAATGTCCCATTTCCATCGTGCCTTGTCAGGGGTATGTTCCTGTCGTCACCCGACGGTCGATTGAGGCAGATTCGTTGTCGGCGCCCCGGCGCTCCATCGGCGTCAGGCGAGCCCACGTGATCACGAAACGCCGAAGGTTGGGGGTCGCGGCTGTCGATCCCGTTTGCCAACTCTGGGCGCCGAAATCGCGCCTACCCTGCCGCAAATGCATCTACCCTGCCGCTGCAACGGCAGGGTAGATGGGTCAGCGGCAGGGTAGGCGCAAGAACGGCGGGGGTGAGGGCCTCGAGTGGGACGAAAGCCGCGCGGTGGACGCGAGGGATGGGGTTGGTGGCGTTTTGGCGGTGGCACTGTTTCCGGCGTCGTCCGTGTGGTCCCGATCTGTGGTTTACCCACCCAACTCATGCTGAATTCGGCCCTTGCTTCTCGTGGGCGGCATCAGCCGCCGTATTCAGCATGATTTGGATGAGGTTTGGCGAGGCGGAGTCGGCGGCGGTGAGGGAAAGGCTGCCTCGGCGTAGGGGCTGGAAGTCCCGGCTGAACCGGCCCTTTGAGTGCCTCTCGTGGACGTCAGCGCCATGAGGGCTCCAGGCTGGGCCGCTTTGAGCGCAAAGCACGGTCGCCCAGTCGGAGGGGTGAACCTATAGACGGAAATGACGCCGGGGACCCGACAGTCAAGGGTGGGCGAAGCCCATCCCGGAGGGACGCCGTCAGGCGCCCTTGACGGGCGGGGTGGGCGTCGAACAATGGGCAGCGGGGCACCCCGAAACCGGACACTGATCGTGGCGACGGCACCCCGAAACCGGACGCCGATCGTGGCGACGGCACCCCGAAACCGGACGCCGATCGTGGCGACGGCACCCCGATTCCCACCCTCCCGCCCTGCGGCCGTGACCAAGACATGCCCGTGAGGCGACGGCGTGGATGTCAGTTCCATGGCGGCTACTGAGGGGCATGGGGGCCTTGACCCCTCTGAGTGGACACGCTGAAAGCCGGGCTTCGGTCTGGAGGAAGCGAGAAGATTCAGTTATGCCTAGGAAGACGTATTCGGAGGAGTTCCGCCGGGACGCGGTGGAGTTGTATCGGTCGATGGAGTCGTCCTCGATCGCCGGGATCGCGGCGGATCTGGGGATTTTGGACGCGACCTTGTCTGGGTGGGTGAAGGCCGCGGGGGTACCGATTCGGGGAGTGTCACGGCCGCCATCGACGCCTCCACCAGCGGAGGAATCACCTGAACAGGAGGTGGTCCGGCTCCGGGCCCGGGTGAAGACGTTGGAAGAATCGGAGCGTCGGTTGAACACCGAGCGGGACATTCTGAGGGCGGCGGCTAAGTATTTCGCCGGGGAGACGAACTGGTGAACCGCTTCCAGTTCGTCGTCGATCACCAGGCCACCTTCGGGGTGAAGCGGTTGTGTGAGGTCGTGCATATCGCACGGTCATCGTTCTATAAGTGGTTGGCTGCCGCTCCAGCCCGGGCGGCCCGGCAGGCTGCCGATGCGGCGCTCGCGCAACAGATCCGGGAGGTCCACGCTCAGGATCGGGCTTACGGGGCGCCGCGGGTCACCGCCGAGTTGAACGACGGGGTCCCCGCCGAGGAACGGGTCAACCACAAACGGGTGGCTCGGGTGATGCGCGAGGAACAAATCGTCGGGATCCGGTTACGGCGGCGGGTTCGGACCACGATCCCGGCCGCGGATACCCAGCTGGTCCCCGACCTCCTGGACCGGGATTTCACCGCCGTAGCGCCGAACGTGCGTTACGTCGGGGATATCACCTACCTCCCCTGTGACACCGACGGGTTCTTGTATTTGGCGACCGTGATCGACTGCTTTTCGCGGCGGATCGTGGGCTGGTCCATCACTGATCACATGCGGACCTCGCTGGTCACCGGAGCGCTCCGGGCCGCCGCGAGCCTGCGGGGATCATTGGCGGGGGCGGTGTTTCACTCCGATCACGGAGCCCAGTACGCCTCGAAGGAATACGCGGCCCTGTGCCTTGAGTTCGGGGTGACGCGTTCCATGGGGGCCGTGGGGACCAGCGCCGATAACGCGCTGGCCGAGTCGTTCAACGCCACCCTGAAACGTGAAACCCTCGCCGGCGCCGCGAGCTGGCCCGACCAGGCCAGCGCCCGCCGGGCCGTGTTCGCCTGGATCACCCGCTACAACACCCGCCGACGACACTCCACCTGCGGCTACCAAAGCCCTATCACCTACGAGAACAACCACCACACAACTACGCTGGCAACCGCAGCGTGAAACACACCGCGTGTCCACCAGAAGGGGTTAAGCCCCTGGTTCGGTCACCAACCCGGGCTGCCACAAGGAGGGGTGAACCTGTAGCTGCCAGAAATGACGCCGGGGACCTGCCGGTCAAGGGTGGCCGGGGGCCATCCCGCAGGGACGCCGGAGGCGCCCTTGACGGGCGGGTGCGGGGTCAAACAATGAGCAGCGGGGCACCCCGAAACTAGACACCTGTCTAGGCGGCGGCACCCCGATTCCCACCCTCCCGCCCTGCGGCCGTGACCAAGACATGCCCGTGAGGCGCATGCGTGGATGTCGGCTCCATGGCGGCCACTGAGGGGCATGTTTCGGTCACCAACCACTGCCCAGGCGGAGGTGTAACGAGCCCGCCCGGCTCCCCCGAGGCCGGCACGCCCGAGGTCCGGAAGAAGCGCCCCCTGTGTTGCGGTCCGGCCTTGGTTGAAACGGCCGAGGGCCCGGATCCAATCGGATCCGGGCCCTCGTCTAAGCCGCACGCAGAACGCTCAGGCGGGCGCGATGTCCGGCCAGAAGGGGGCCTGGGCCTCTTTGAGGGTGGCCACGGACTGGTCGAACATTTCCTGCTCTTCGGTCTCGAGGTCCAGCTCGATGATGTCGCCGACGCCTTGGCGTCCGACGGAGGCGGGGACGCCGATATAGAGACCACGGTGGCCGTATTGACCCTGCAGGAGGGCTGAAATCGGGAGCGTGATCTTCTGGTTGCGCAAGACTGCGCGGGTGATCCGGGCGAGGGCCATGCCGATGCCGTAGGACGTCGATCCCTTGGCTTCGATGATGCCGTAAGCCTCGTCGCGGGTCTGGATGAAGATTTCGTCCAGGGCCACCTTGATCTCGGGGTTGACCTCCAGCAGCCGGTGCATGGAACGGCCGGCCACAACCGCCCCCGACCACACCGGAAGCTCGGAGTCGCCATGCTCGCCGATGATGTTGGCGTGGACGTTCGTGGTCGCGACCCCGAAGTACTGAGCCAGGTTGAACCGGAAGCGGGCGGTGTCGAGGGTGGTGCCGGAGCCCATCACCTGGGCGGCGGGCAGGCCCGAGTAGCGCCAGGTGGCGTAGGTCAGGATGTCCACGGGGTTCGTGGCCACCAAGAAGATGCCATCGAAGCCGGAGTTCATCACCTTGCCGACGATGTCCTTGAAGATGCCCATATTGGTCTGGATGAGGTCCAGTCGGCTTTGGCCGGGCTTCTGGGCGATGCCCGCACAGATGACCACCATGGCTGCCGTTGAGCAATCGGAGTAGTCACCGAACGTAACCGTGACCGCCGAGGGCGCCCAGGCCTCGCAGTGGTTGAGGTCGCGGACGTCAGCCCGGGCCTTCTTTTCGTTGATGTCGATGAGGACCAGTTCCTCACAGATGCCTTGATTGACCAGGGCGTAGGCGTAGGCGACGCCAACTGCTCCGGTGCCGATGAGGACGACCTTGTTTCCTGCGTACTTCACGTTGTGGACCCTATCGAGAGTGGGTTTGTGGGGGGAGGTAAGGGACCAGCGAACTGGTCTTGGACGAGGACAGACACCCGCACCCGGTTACAGGTTCGAGGTTGATTTGAGGGCGCGATCGTCGTTGACGTACGCGTAGTAGAAGCCGATGAGGACGCCGCCGCCGATGTAGTTACCGATGAGGGCAATGAGTACGTTCGCCGCAGCCGCTCCCACGTCCAGGCCCTCTTTGAGGCCGACGATGGTGAACAGAACGGTGTTGGCCACTGAGTGCTCCAGCCCCACGAAGGCGAAGATGAACACGCTCATGATCATGGCCAGGCACTTCGTGAGGTCGTCGTGGATCAGGCCGTTGTAGACGAGCAGCATGGCCAGGTTGATCAGGAAGTTGCACAAGATGGCACGGACGAACAGGTCCCCCCATCCGGTGGGGCCGGACGCGACGTACTCCAGCTTGTGCGCCACGGCGGCGTTGACGAGCTTCAGCGCGTTCCCGTCCAGCAGCGAGCTGAAGTAGACCAGGACGGCGATGACGAGTCCGCCGAGGAAGTTGCCCAGGTAACACAAGCCCAGCAGGCGCAGCGCGCGGCGCCACGAGGTGCCGTGGTGATAGGCCCCGATGGAGACGATCATCATGTTCGAGGTGAGCAACTCGGACTTCGTGTAGTAGATAAACACCAACGCGAAGCCGAAGACCAGCGCACCCAGCAGCTTGCCCACGCCCGTGAGGGCTGTGCCCTCGAGCTTGAGATCGACGAAGACAGCGACCACCGCGAAGTTGGTCAGGTACATCAAGCCGATGATGAGCCCGGCCATGCCGGCGCGTTGGAGGTAGCGCCGGGTCATGAGACCTGACATCTGATGCTTGGTTTCCAGGGCATCAAGCACGGTCGAGATGAAGTGCTTACCGGGGAACAACTGCTCGTTCACGACCTTATCGTGGCAGAGGCCGCCGACCCGCTGGCTAGACCTTCAGCGGACGGACAGTTGTGGGCGCCGATCTGTCGGGGTGCTAGGCACCGTTGTGAGAGGACGACGACCCCGTGCTGCCACGGACGGCCGTCATGCAGGGACGTCAATGCACGTCCGCGCACAGGCGGCTATGCACGTCCGCGCACAGGCGGCCATGCGCTCCCACGCACAGGCGGCCATGCGCTCCCACGCACAGGCTGCTATGTGCTTCGCGGGTCGCCGGTCAGGTCGCCCGATGGTCTCCGACGCCTAGTCGGATTGCCGCAACACGCCCTCGTACTCGGTGAGCGAGGTCACCACCGCGCCCAGAACACGGGAGGCGCACTCCAACTCGGCCTCGCTAAATCCGGCGAGGGCGTCCTTGTGGTGGCGTCCGAGAGGGCCGAAGAAGCGCATCGCGACCTCCCGTCCGGGCTCGGAGTAGCGCAGCAGGAGGCGGCGTCCGTCCCCGGGATCGCGCTCGCGTGCGACGTGACCGGATGCCACCAACCGATCCACCACGTACGTGATGGCGGCAGGGGTGAGATCAAGCTCGACGGTCAAGTCGCGGCCCGTCATCGGATGCCCGGCTCGCTCGTTCTGATAGATCGCCGTCAAGGCCCGGAAGTCAGTGGGATGCAATTGCTGCCGGCTTGCGAAAACGTGGCCGACGCGGCCCGAAATCCAACTTAACTGCTGCAGGCGTTCCGTGAGCTGCCGAAGCAAAATTTGCCTAAATGATCGCGACGCTGGTGTCGTCGACTCAGCCGGTGGCCCAGCATCTAGCTGGGCCGACGCTTGCTCTGGAGATACTTTGGACATCCTCACCCTTTTCTTCCAACCCGATGTTAGTCACATACAAGAACGTTGGGGTGGCAAGGTGACGGTTATGAACCAAGGTGTCCTTAACGTTTCAGTTTGTGGGTGCGTTTGGCTTCTTTTTGAGCTCAGCGCTGGACGATGGTCACCGTTTGCATAGTGTGCGTGACCTTCGGCGGCATGCCGTTGGCCTGCGGGTCACCGCCATCGGCATCGATCTTCATCAGGACGTCCATGCCGGAAGTGACCTGCCCAAAGAGGGAGTAGCTGGGGGCGAGGGCCACGCCGGCGTCGCCGGTGATGAGGAAGAACTGACTGCCATTGGTGTTGGCGCCGGCATTCGCCATGGCGACCGAGCCGACTTTATAGCTGCCGGCCTTAGGTAGTTCATCGGTGAACTTGTAGCCGGGACCACCCCGCCCGGTGCCGGTCGGGTCGCCTGTTTGGGCCATGAATCCCGAAATTACGCGGTGGAAGACGATGCCGTCGTAGTAGTGGTTGCGCGCCAGGAACACGAAGTTGTTCACGGTCTTGGGCGCGGCGTTGGCATCGAAGGTGATCTCGATTGTGCCGATGTCGGTCTTCACGACCGCCGCGTAGGTCTTGCCGGTTTCCAGGCACATGGGGGGCGGCGCGGCGAAGGTGGTCGTCCGGGTCGTGGCGCCTGCCACCGGAGGGCAGGTGGGCGTGGCGGCTGCGGCCGTTGTTGTGGTCGCCCCGGACGTACTGGTCGTCGTGGTGGGGGTGCTGCTGCAGCCCACCAGGAGCATGGGCAGGAACAGAAGGGCGGCGAGCAGGCGTCGAGTCATGGTGACTAGTCTGACCTAGGCCGTGGCGGCCGCCCGAATCGCATCCATCACGCGGAGGGCCGACAGGCTGGCCGCCTGGTCGGACGCATCCGAGTCGAGGCCGTTCACCAGGTCGCGGAAGCGCGCCACCTCGTGCTCGAGGTTGAACTCTGTCTTGTCCCAGCGGCGCTCATCGGACGTGCCGTCGCGGCGCTCCACCTGGACGATCGCCGGGTTGTTGATGCTGTCGAAGGTCAGGCGTCCCTGCTCGCCCCGGATCTCGTTGGGCAACGGTGAACCGGTGATCTTGGAGTAGGAAAGTTCGACCACCATGCCATCGAAGACGCACAAGGCGTCCCCCGAGCCGTCGGCCCCGGTGCTCACCGGGACGCTCGCGGCCAGCACCCGGGTGGGCTCGCCGAACAGCTGGATCATCGCGTGGACGCAGTAGATGCCCAGATCCGACAAGGCGCCGCCGCCGAAGGCGGGGTCGAATACGGGGGTGACCCGGCCCTCCAGCAGGTCGTCGTAGCGGGACGAACGTTGCTGCAGGCGAAGCGTGGCGCCGCGGATCGGCCCGAGTGTGCCCATGAGCTCGCGGATGGTCTCGAAGGACGGATCGTAGGAACTGCGCATGGCCTCCATCAGGACGACTCCCTGCGCCTTCGCCAGCGCGGTGAGTTCGATCCACTCGGCGGCGGACTGGACGGCCGGCTTCTCCACGATGACGTGCTTGCCGGCCCGCAGGGCGTCACGTGCCTGCGACGCGTGGACGCTGTTCGGCGACGCCACGTACACGGCGTCGACCTCGGACGATCCCAGCATCGCCGCCATGTCGGTCGACACTGCCGGCGCGCCGATTTTGGCGGCGAAGGCCTCCCCCTTGGCGGCATCGCGCGAATGGACGACCGTCACCTCAATGCCGTCCACCTGCTTCACGGCGGCGGCGAACTCGCCGGTGATCATGCTGGTGCCGATGGTGGCGAGACGGATCATGGAGGCTCCCTGGCGCGCGTAGATGAGGCGAATGGGCGGCGAGTGTCGGCGCCGCCAAGCGTGCCCTCAGGCTAGCGCGCACGCCTTGGTCTAGCGCGAGCCCTCGCCGACGGCCCCGGGCAGGGGCTTGGTGACCGGCACCACCAGCAGGGCGGCGGCACTGATCACCGCGACCACGAGCAACGACCGCAGTACCCCGACCCTGTCGCCCAGGAAACCGAGGAGCGGCGGTCCGGCGAGGAAGGCCAGGTAGCCGATCGTAGAGACGACGCTGAGCCGTGAGTGGGCTCGGTGGGGCTCATCGGCGGCGGCCGACATGCCGACCGGGAAGCCGAGGCTTGCCCCAACGCCCCAGATGGCCGCGCCGATGAAGGCCAGCCATGGGGGGCCGAAGACGACGAGGAGGCAGCCGACGATCGCCGAGGCGAACATGGCGCGCAGCACCGGGATGCGTCCAAAGGAGTCCAACAGGCGCGTGCCGAGGATCCGACCGGCCGTCATGAACGTCAAGAAGACCGCCAATCCGACGACCCCAAGGGCAGGATCGAGGTGGTGGCCGTCCACGAAGGCGACGGCCATCCAATCGTTCGCGGTGCCCTCGGTGAACGCCGCAGCGAGCACCATGATGCCGATGAGCAGCGTCCGCGGTTCGGTCCAGGCGGAGCGGTGGTTGACCACCGGGGCGGGGCTGCTGTCGTCCGACTGCTCATCGAAGGCCGGCAGGAAGTCGGACGTCCCCCACCAGGCCGCGACCGCGACGAGCACGGCCACCACGCCGAGGTGCAGCAGGAGCGGCACCTTGAGAAACACGATGACGGCGCCGATCAAGGCCCCCAGCACGGTGCCGCCGCTGAACGCCGCGTGAAACCACGGCATGATCGCGCGGCCCAGGCCCTGCTCGATGACGGTGCCTTCGAGGTTCATGGCCACGTCCCAGACCCCGCTACCGAGGCCGACCAGCACCAACGGCACGGCGGCCATCCACAGCGGGGCTTTCAGCTGAATCGCCGCGGCGGCCACGATCAGGCCGGGCACCTCCACCATCATCCCGAGACGGACGGTGCGGGCGGCCCCCAGGCGATGGGTCAGGCGTCCGGCCAGGGGCAGGCCGATGAGGGCGCCGGAGGAGATGCCGAGCAGCAAGATCGCTAGCAGCCCCGGGGTGAGATCGAGGGCTTCTTTCACGTCCGGAACGCGTGCTAACCAGGACGCCAGGGCGAAACCGTTGACGGCGAAAGCCATCAGATTGCCGTTGCGCGCGCGGTGAAGAACCGGGGCGACGGGAGTGGTGGTAGCCATGGTTCCTTTTCAGGCGTGTGTGGAAGCCAGGTTAGCGGGGTAACTCTCCCGGTTTGGGGAGGTCAGGCCGAGCGTCCCAGGCAGCGGATCAGCGCCCCCAGTCGCCCAGCGCGCCTTGGAGCGAGCCGAGGGCGGCTTCGATGAGCGGCCAGCGTTCCTGCGGGGGGCAGCCGCGGTGAATCCACTCGCGGCAGGCGGCGTCCAGGAAGCCGAAGTAGCCCCACAGGGCGTAGTGGCGGCGGGGACTCTCGTCGGGGAGCAGGTGCGTCTGCAACTGGTCGACCCACGCGGCCCGGGCAGCGCGCAGGGTCTCTGCTGCGGGGTCGGACGGGTCGTCGCGGAAGGTGGTGAGCCAGGCCCGGGGGGAGGCCGCGATCTCATCGAGATAGACCTCGAGGGAGGCCCGGACGTGATCCTGGGCGTTCGTGTTCGGGGGGAGGGCATCGAGGGCGGCGTGTTGGCGCTGGGCTAGGCGGTCGAGTTCGCCTTGGACGACCTCGACGTAGAGGCCGGCCTTGCCGTCGAAGTACTTGTGGATGAGGGCCTCAGAGGCACCGGCGTCGGCGGCGATGGCGGCCAGCGAGACCTCGGGGTAGGGGTCGGCCGCGAATCGGGCCTGGGCGGCGTCTAGGATCGCGCGGCGGCGGGCGTCCGGGGCCATCCGGGTGCGGGGTTGGCGGTCGGTTCGACGGTGCACGTTGACAAGGCTAGCACGTAGTGACGTATCATCACTAACGACAGTGATGAACGATTACTAAGGGGTGAGCGCGTGTCCAGCTGCGAGAACGCGATCTTCTGGCACGTCTATCCGCTCGGGTTCACGGGGGCGGAGATCCGACCTGAGCGTCCGTCGGGCGTTGTCGAACACCGCCTCGGACGCCTGACGGGCTGGCTCGATCACGCCGTCGGCATGGGCTTCACGGGGTTGCTGCTGGGGCCCATCTTCGCCTCGACCAGCCACGGCTACGACACGATCGACCATCTGCGCATTGATCCGCGGCTGGGTGACGACGCCGACTTCGACATTCTCGTCCGCGAGGCGCACGCCCGCGGCCTCAAGGTCGTTCTGGACGGGGTCTTCAACCACGTCGGCACCCAGCATCCGGCCTTCCAGGCGGCGCTCGCGGGCGGCCCCGAGGGGCGCCTCTTCCGCTGGACGGACGGGCAACTTGTCACCTTCGAGGGCCACGGCGGCCTGGCCACCTTGAACCACGACGAGCCCGACGTGGTGGCCTGGGTCGATCACGTCATGCGCTACTGGCTGGCGCGCGGGGCCGATGGGTGGCGGCTGGATGCCTCCTACGCCGTGGCCCCGGCGTTCTGGCGGCGCGTGATCCCGGGCGTCCGCGAGGAGTTCCCCGACGCCTGGTTCCTGGGCGAGGTCATTCACGGCGACTACGCCGCCTTCGTGGCCGGATCCAGCGTCGATACGGTCACCCAATACGAGCTGTGGAAGGCCACCTGGTCGGCCCTCAAGGACGCCAACTTCTTCGAACTCGCCTGGACGCTGAAGCGGCACCAGGAGTTTGCGCAGACGTTCGTCCCCCAGACGTTCGTGGGCAATCACGACGTCGAACGCATCGCGTCCCAGGTCGGATCCGGGCGGGCGGTGCTGGCCGCCGCGGTGCTGTTCACCGTCCCGGGCACGCCCTCGGTGTACGCGGGTGACGAATACGCGTTCGAGGCGGTCAAGGGCGAGGGTTGGGCGTCCGACGATCCGCTGCGGCCGGCCTTCCCGGACACCCCCGCGGGGCTCGACGGCGCGGGTGCCTGGATGGCGGCGCTGTACCACGAGCTGATCGAACTGCGGCGCGAGCGTCCGTGGTTGATCCGCGGGCGCATCGAGCAGGGCGAGCTCGCCAACGAGCGCTTCACTTATGAGGTGGTCGGCGACGGCGGGCGGCTGCGCGTCGATCTGGCCCTGGCGCCAGTACCGTCCGTGGTCATCACGGAGAACGGCCGCCAGCTGTTCCAGTTCGCCGGTGGCTCGGCTTAGGCTCAGCGCATGCGCGTGGTGATGGTGACCGTGTCGGTGCTCCCCGAGAGCGTGGACGATTTTCGGGCGGCGACGCTCGCGAATGCGCGGGCGAGCGTCCGCGAGGAGGGCATCGCGCGCTTCGACGTGATCCAAGCCGAGGATGATCCGACCCGGTTCCTCCTCATCGAGGCCTACCGGACGCCCGACGCCCCCGCCGCCCACAAAGAGACTGCCCACTACGCCACCTGGCGGGACACTGTCGCCCCCATGATGGCCGCCCCTCGCCGGGCCGAGGCCTTCGTCGGGCAGCACGTCCCGGACTGACGGCCAACCCGGCGCCGTTCGGCCGAAGCGCGGGGGCGGGTGGGTGGCCCCGGGTGTCCTTGGGGGCTCGCCAACTTTCCCAGGTGGCGTGTAGTGGTCTCGGGGGTGCCCCGCTGCTGATTGTGTGACGCCGCTCCCGGCCGTCAAGGGCGCCTTCGGCGTCGCTTCGCGATGGCCTGCGGCCACCCTTGACTGTCCGGTCCCCGGCGTCGGGATTTGCAGCTAAGAGCTCCCCCTCCACCTGGGCAGCCGTGGAGGTGGTGTCGGGGGACACCATTCGGCTCGGAGGCGCCGGTCCCACCCTTCTCTTGTGTCCACCTTGCTGGCGCTAGGCGTCTTTGCTGCCGATATATCGCCAGCAAAGATCACTTACGCCAGCAAGGTCGGGAAAGGGGTGGTTTTCGCCCTCGAGTGCGTGCTCCCTTGCGCCTGGGACCAAGGGAACCCACTCAACGGCCCCGATCATGACCAAGACATGCCCGTGAGGAGCTCTCATGGATGTCAGCTCCTCGGCGGCCTGCTGTGGGGGATGTTTCGGTCACCAACAGGGCTGCCGGCTGGGAGGGGTGAACCGACCCAACGGCCCAACCATGACCAAGACATGCCTGTGAGGGGCTCTCATGGATGTCAGCTCCTCGGCGGCTGCTGTGGGGCATGTTTCGGTCACCAACAGGGCTGCCCACAGGGAGGGGTGAACCCTTAGCTGCCAGAAATGGCGCGGGGGACCCGGCGGTCAAGGGTGGGCGGAGCCCATCCCGCAGGGACGCCGAAGGCGCCCTTGACGGGTGGGGGCGGCGCCGAACAGTGAGCAGCGGGGCACCCCGAGAGAGGGCCCCGTCCCATGAAGTTGCGCCGGCACCCCGACAACGGACGTCGTCAGATTCAGGGGGTCGGATTCAGCGCGTCGTAGGCACGGAAGGACTGGGCGCGGGCGACGGCGAGGAACACCAGCACCACGACGGCGATGCCGCCGGCGAGGGGCGGCATCCACAGGGTGGTGAGGGCCGCCAGGGTGCCGGCGAACATCTGTCCGACGCGAGGTCCGCCAGCAACGACGGAGATGAAGATTCCTTGCAAGCGTCCGCGAAGAGCGTCCGGAACGGCGGCCTGGAGTACCGCGTTGCGGAAGATCGACGACACGTTGTCGGCGCCGCCCGCGCAGGCCAGGGCCAGGCACGCACCCACCAGGCCCGGCACGTAAACGTGAGAGAAGTCGGACGAGGTCACCGCCAGGCCGCTCAGTTGGACGCTCGCCAACACGACGCCCAGGCTCGCAATCGCGACCCCGTAAGCCGCGATGGCGTTGCGGATCGCCAGCCCCTGATGCCGAATCGAGGTCAGGCGTCCCGAGACCAGCGACGACACGATGCCGCCGATCGCCCACGACATCTGCAGCACGCCGACGGTCATCGGTCCGCCGCCGAGCAGGGTGGCGCCGACCGCGGGCAGGATCACCAACGGCATCCCGAAGGTCATGGCGATGATGTCCACGACGAAGCTCGTTCGGACGTTCGGTGACTGCCGCAGGAACGCCAGACCGTCCAGGATGGACCGGATCGGATGCACCTCGGCGGCGGTGCCGTCCGGCTTGATGGAGGGCAAGGTGATGAGCCCAAAGAAGCCGGCGAAGAACAGGACGACGTCGACCGAGTAGGTCCAGGCGTAGCCGACGCGGGCGACCAGGATGCCCGCCAGGCCGGGCCCGACGGTCATGGCGAGCCCGAACGCGATGCCGTTCAACGCGGACGCTTTGGCCAACATCTCGAGCGGCAGCAGCCTCGGGACGATCGCCCCCCGCGCGGCCGAGGCGATGGTCGCGGCCACGGCGTTCAGGGTCGCCATCGAATACAGCACCGGCGCCGATACCCAGCCGGTGGCCGTCGACACGAGCAACACGACCGTGGAGAGCCAGGCGACACTAGCCCCGGCAATGGTGACCGTCCGACGGTCGAAGCGGTCGGCGATCGCGCCCCCGTACAGCCCCGCGAGGATCATCGGGACGAGCGAGTACCAGGCGACGAGCGACACGGCGAAGGTCGATTGTGTGAGGGCATAGATGTGCAGTGCCACCGCGGTGATGGTGACCCACGCCCCGACACCGGTCAGGGTGCTGGCCGCCCACAGCCGGGCGTACGCCGGCGAAGCGCGCAGCGGTGCCAGGTCAATGAGATGGGATTGCCGCTCGGCCACCCGCGAATCCTACCGTCACTAGGGCGAACGTCCGGACGTGGCCCCCGTGCTAGCTCGCTCTTCCTGACCCCGAATCATGCTGAATCCGGGGGTTGTTTCGCCTATTCGGAAGCAGGCGGCGAATCTTGCTTGGTCTGGGTGGCAGCCGCGGGCTTGGGGCGGGCGGCCGTCAGTTCCACCTCCAGCAGCGACGCCTCGTGGCGGGCGGCCTCGGCGGCAGCGTGGCCGCCTCGCGCGCCGAAGAGGCGCTTGCTGTAGACCAGGTAGGCCACCAGGAACGCGTTGATGACGAAGGCGACGACCCGAAACACGGTGATCTTCTCGACGAGCTCGTAGATCTCCAGGGGCAGGAACGCCGACGTCCCGATGACGGCGACGTATTCGCCCCACCGCTTCATCAACCACAGGCCGACTGATTCGAGCAGGTTCAGACCGGCGTAGGCGACCACGCCCAGGCCAACGTAGGTGACCGTGGTCGCACTCGCCGACAGCGCCTGCTCGATCCACCGGACGGCTGCCAGATCGGTGAGCGCGATGCCCATCCGATCGGCCACGGGCGACAGCAAGGGCAGATACGAGTCCAGCACATGTTGGATGCTCGCCCGCTGGCCGTTCAGCCGCAGGATGCCGACGCCGACGGCGAGAAGAAACAGCCCGCGGACGCCCTTGTCGATCGAGAGAATCCGCATGATGAAGGCGTCCCGCAACGCTTCACCGCGCAGAACGATCGGCGCCTCGTCCGCGGGTCCCGTGGCGCTCGGTTCGCCCAGGACGTAATCGCCGCAGCGTAGGCACCGCCAGGCCTCCCCCCAGGGGGTGCCGGACGACATGCGGTCGGCCAGGTCGGTTTCAGTCGGACGATAGGTGGCGTGACCGTGCAGGCCACACGAGCGCAACTCCCAGTTGAACGCCTTGAAACCGAAGCTCACGCGGGCGCCTCAAGGGCAGCCCGCAGGAAGTGATCGTCCAAGGCCGCGTGGCTCGGCGGCACTTGGACCCAGCCGTTCATCCGACGTCCGGCCATCGGCTCGAACATGTGCGCCCCCTCCAAGGCGAGCGCTTCGGCACGTGCGGGCTCTGCCAACCGGAACACCAGGTCGGGACCGTAGGCCCCTGCCAGCGACTTGCCGGTGGGACGCGTCAGGGAGCGCATTCCGAACATCTGCGACCGGACGACCAGGCCCGCGGCCACAAAGGGCTCACTCAGGGCGTCGAGGCGGGCGTTGCCGGCCGCCTTCTCATCGGGATCAGCAGGGGAAGGTGGTGTCATGCGGTCAACCTTGGCCTCTCCGAGGCGAGGGAGCAATCAGCCGGCAGTCTCCGCCGATCTTGGTGTTGATTTGCACGTCACCCTGCCGGGTAAATCAACATGAAAATCAACGTCGATCAGGACTAGCCGAGGGAGTGGCCGACCAGGCGTCCGATCCAGTACGTGACGCCCATGGCCAAAAGGCCACCCGCGACATTGCGGACGATCGCGCGGGTGATGCCCGTGCCGCCAGCGCGGGCGCTGAGGAAGCCGGTGAGGATCAAGGCCACCACGACCGCTATGACCGTGGTGGGGATCCGCAGGTCGGCGGGGGAGAACAAGATGCCGGCGACCGGAATCAACGACCCCACGGTGAACGCCAGCGCGGACGAGACCGCTGCCACCCACGGGCTCGTGAGGTCGTTGGGGTCGATGCCCAGTTCCGTCTCGGCGTGGGCCGCCAGGGCGTCGTGTTCGTGCAGTTGCGTGGCCACTTCGAGGGCGAGCTCGGGCGTCAGACCCTTTGCCTCATACAGCCCTGCAAGTTCGAGAAGTTCGGCCTCGGGCTGGGTCTCCAGTTCGAGGCGTTCCTTCTCGAGCAGCGCGCGCTCGGTGTCGCGCTGGGCACTCACGGAGACGTACTCGCCGACCGCCATCGACAAGGCCCCGGCGGTCAGACCGGCGATGCCCGCGGCCAGGATCGGGAAGAACTCGTTGGTTGACCCGGCGACCCCGATGACCAGGCCCGCCGTTGACACAATGCCGTCGTTGGCACCCAACACGGCGGCGCGAAGTGCGTTCAGCCGCCCTCCATGTCCGCCACTACCTTGCGCCTCCGGGAGGGGGTGCGGGGGTGCCGTGGGCGTGGCGCTGCTGCCGTGGTTCGTCAACGGGTGTCTCCATCTTTCGGGATTCGAGGAGAATAACCCGCGACCCCCTTGGTAAGGCGAGACTCAGTGGCGCCACAAGGCTTGATAACAGTCCGGATGGTGAAACACAGTTCTCCCGGTGAAGGAACGGGCAGGGCGGGGACGGCCCGCTCACCCCCACCAGAAGGACGTGGCGATCACGCCGTAGAGGCCGATCAGCGTGGCCCCTTCCATCCAGTTGGATTCGCCGTCGAAGGTGATGAACGTCGCCAGCAGCACGGCGATCGCCACCGAGGCGACGAGCATCGGCGGGAAGACCAGGGTCAGGGGTGCGAGGCCCAACGTGCTGGAGAGGATCACCAGCAGCGGAGCCAAAACCAACGCGATCTGCAGCGGGCTGTTGATGATGACGCTGAAGGCGTACTCGGCTCGGTTCGCCGCGGCCAACTGAATGCCGACAACGTTTTCGACGGCGTTGCCGGCGATGGCGACGATCACCAGACCGGCGAAGGCCTCGGAGATGTTCATCGTCTTCATGGCGGGCTCGAGGGCGGTGACGAACCAGTCCGACACGAAGGCGGCCGCCGCGGCCGAGGCGACCAGCAGACCGATCGCCAACCACAGCGGCCAGCGCGGCGGCTCGGCTTCGATGGCCGCGGGTGTGGGGGTCGTGGCGCCCCGCTTGAGCGAGGCGGGCAGGGTCACGGCGAACAACAGCAGCAGCACCACCGAGACGATCACCGAGAACGTCTGCTCGTGCGGTTCGACGGGGGTGTGGAGGAGCGCTGCCAGGGACGGGACGAGCATGGCGGCCACGCTCAACAGCATCAGGATCGAGGATTCTTTGGCGCGTTGGCTGTCGAGCTTCTGCGTGCCGTGCTTGAGGCCCCCGACGAGGAACGACAGGCCCATCACCAGCAACAGGTTGGCCAAGATCGATCCGATGAGGGCGGCCTGGACGACTCCCACAAGCCCCGCCTGCAGCGCGAAAAGGGCGATGAACAGTTCCGGAAGGTTGCCGAGCGCCGACTGCAGAACGCCCGTGGCGCCGGGGCCGAAGCGATCACCCAACTGCTCGACCGAACGTCCGACCACGGAGGCCAAGAGTGCGACGGCCAACGCCGAGAAGACGAAGGGGAGGATGTTCCCGGAGGGCACGTAACGGGTGATGCCTGCGGCTATGGCGGCGGCGAGGGAGCCGAGAAGGACCACCAGGTCCGAGCGGGTGAACGTCGCGGAGGAAGTGGTCATGGGTGGCATCATGGCGGTCCGTCGGGTCTGGGTGCCACTCTGCTGAGTGACAAATTATCAGCAACTATCTGATCGTTATCTGTCAAAATGTTGCGTTCCATCACTAAACTGGATGCGTGGTCAGTCTTCCCAAGCCGCCGCCGGACCTGGATCCGCTTCTCGAAGGCGTGTTCAGCGATCCGACCATCGCGATGCGCGCGTTGCGCGCCGGCAAGGCCGAACGTGATTACTTGCCGTGGGACAAATTGCGGTTCAAGCCGCCGCCGGAGGGACTCGATCGCCGGCAATGGTGGGCCGGCATCAAACTGGCGCGCATGCAGCAGTCGAGGCAGTTGCCGCTGGCGGACACCCTGGGGCGGGCGTTCACCTATGCGCTGCCGGATCTAGTCCTCGAATCGCTCGATGACATCAGCGCCCGAGGGCGCGGGACCGTCTCGGCACCAGAGTTGGTGGCGAGCCCGGTGCTGCGAGATCGCTACCTGATGAACTCGCTGATGGAGGAGGCCATCACCTCCTCCCAGCTGGAGGGCGCGGTGACCACGCGTCGCGTGGCCAAGGACTTGCTGCGTACGAACCGAGCGCCGCGCGACCGCTCCGAGCGGATGATCGTCAACAACTTTCACGCCATGCAGTTCGTGCGCGATCACGTGACCGAAGACCTCACGCCCGCCTTGGTTTGCGAGCTTCATCGCATCGTCACGAAGGGAACATTGGATCACCCGGACGCTGCTGGGCGTTTGCAATTGCCCCATGAGCCCCGCGTGGGCGTCTGGGCTGCCGTCGATGACGTCCAACTGCACGAGCCTCCCCCGGCCGTCGACCTGCCCGCCCGGATGGTAAGGCTGTGCGATTTTGCCAACGGGGTGGTTGCGCCGGGGTGGATGCCGCCGTTGCTCCGCGCGATCATCACCCATTTCATGGTTGGTTACGATCACTACTTCGAGGACGGCAACGGACGCCTGGCACGAGCCCTGTTCTACTGGGTGGCGCTCAAGGACGGGTTTTGGCTGATGGAGTTTGTCGCGATCTCGCTGATCCTCAAGGACGCGCCGGCGCAGTATGCAGAGTCGTACCTCCACACCGAGCAGGACAGCGGGGACGTCACCTACTTCGTCCTCTACCAGTTGAAGGTCATTCGGCGGGCGATTGACGAGTTATACGGGTATCTCGCGCGAAAGGCGGTGGAGGTCCGATCGGCACGAGATAGGGTCTCGGCGCTTGACCTCAACCACAGGCAGACCGCGATCGTTGAGGGTGCGCTTCGAGATGGCGGTCTTCGGCTCACCGTACAGTCGCACGCGACAAGTCACGACGTGACCTTCGCGACGGCCCGCAGTGATCTGCGGGGGTTGCAGGGACTGGGGCTGCTGGCCTCCTCGTACGTGGGCCGTGCCGAGGTTTGGCGTCCGGTCAGAGACTTCGCTGAGACGCTCACAACTGTCAATTTGCCACTCGTTACCAGTTGATTGACAGTTGCTGGTCCCTCGCTGCTCTGCCCACGGGAGCAAGCCTGGGTCGCGAGAGATGGTCATCCCGGGGGGCTGGTGAGCGCGCTCACGTCGGTTCGCGGCGGAGTCAGGTGCAGCTCAGGGTTCAACGTGGTCTGCGGACCCGCGCCGGCGAGCCGGGTCCCCCGTACCCTGAAGGCATGAGTCGACTGTTCCGTTTGATGCTCGGCCTTGCGCTGGCCCTGGGTGTCCTGGCATTGGGCGCCGGGCCTGCAGTCGCCAAGGACTCCACGCCCTCCTCCTGGAAGATCACCAGGTACGACGTTGTCGCCACCGTGGATTCCTCCGGAACCGCGAAGGTGGCGCTGTCGATCGATTTCGACTTCGCCCGCGACGCCGGCCATGGGCCGTTCGTGACCCTGCCGCTGCGCCAACAGATCGGCGGCGATCCGGATCATTGGCGGATGCTCGACGTCTCCAACGTGACGGCCACCAGCCCCAGCGGCGCTGCGGCCGATCTGCAGCTGACCAGCAACGACGACGCCCTCCTCGTCCGCATCGGTGATGAACGGCGCACGTGGACGGGCGTCCAGAGCTACGACATCGCCTACACAATCCGCGGGCTGATCGCCCCGAAGCAGGCCCAAAGCGGCCTGGATGAGGTCAACTGGAACGCCGTGGGTCCGGGCTGGCAGGTGCCCCTTCGGGGCATCACGGCGAGCATCACCGGGCCCGTCCCGGTGACCAAGACGGCCTGCTTCAGCGGCGAGAGCTACGACACCCCCTGCCAGGCGACTTCCGCCGGGTCGTCCGCCACCTTCGCCACCACGGCCCTCGACAAGGGCGAACCCATGCAGGTGGTGGCCGGCTTCCCAGCCGGCACGTTCACCGGCGCCGACGCCCGAATCGAAAAGCGCTACTGGGTGGGCAATATGTTCCCGCTCACCCCCGCGACGGGGGCGGCCACCGGCGCCGCGACCCTTCTGGGGCTCTCGGGGCTGTGGTGGTACCTGCGCCGCAACGGCGACCGGGCCTACGCGGGCCTCACGCCCGGCGTGCGGCCGGCCCCCGGGGCCGAGGTGCCAGAGGGACGGGCGACTGCTGTGCCCGTCGCCGTCGCGTTCACGCCGCCAGCAGGGACGCGTCCGGGCGAGGTGGGTGTTCTGTTGGACGCCACCGCCGACGGCATTGACGTCACCGCCACCATCATCGACCTGTCCGTGCGGGGCTACCTCACCATCACCCCGCTCGACAAGAAGTCCTACTCCTTCGTACGCACCGGCAACCCGCAGCGACTCGATAAGTTCGAGCGGGACGTCCTGGATCGACTCTTCGATGGGGAGCACGCCATCGACACCGCCGGGATCAAGGCGCGCCACGACACGAGCCTCATGACGGACACGCAAAACGACCTGCGTGAGCGCGTCACGAACGACCTCCATTGGTTCCGGGGCAACCCCCTCGCGGCTCAGGTGGTCGCGATTGCGGTCGGGGTGGCGCTCATCGTCGCGGGCGTGGGCGTCGGCTTCGGGCTGGCCTACGCGGCGGGCTACGGGCTGGTCGGGGCCGCGCTGGTGATCACGGGCCTCGGGGTGATCGCCTCGATGCGCCTCTTCAGCGCCCGTACGGCCGAGGGCTCGGTCGTGCTGGCCCAAGCGTTGGGCTTCAGGCGGTACCTCGAAACCGCCGAGGCGGGCCAGATCCGCTTCGAAGAGGGGATCGACGTCTTCAGCCGCTACCTTCCTTGGGCCATCGTCTTCGGCGTGACGGACCACTGGGTGAAGGTTTTCCAGCAGCTGGCCGCCGAGGGTCGCTATTCATTCGACTCGATGGGCTGGTACGTCGGCGCGTCTCTCAATCCGCATCAGTTCGCGGACTCGATGTCGCAGTTCTCTTCCTCCATGTCGAGCGCCATGACCTCGGCGACGTCGGGCTCCTCGGGGGGCTCCGGCTTCTCGGGCGGCGGCGGCTTCGGCGGTGGTGGCGGCGGGGGCTGGTGACGGGTCCCTCGCAGTCCGTACTATCCGACGCTGTGGCGCGCGTCCTGGCCGTGGCAGAACTGATCCCGCCCGGACGCGTAGCGTCCTACGGCGAGCTCGGGACGATCGTCGGACGCGGGCCTCGCTTCGTCGGACGCGTGATGGCGATCTGGGGCGGAGCCGTGCCCTGGTGGCGAGTGACCAACGCCCAGGGCGACCTGCCCGAGCACTTGCGCCCGGCGGCGTTCGCCCATTGGGCGGAGGAGGGCATCGCCGTGAAGCCCAACGGACGAGGGTGCCGGATCAGCGCCTTCGGGGCCGATTTGGACGCCTTGGCCCGGGAGTTTCACCTGTCGTCCGGGTCGTAGCCCTTTCAACTGTCGGGACCCGCAGGGATCCAGGCCGCCCCGCCCCGCCGCAGCCCCGGCCCACCTCGGGATGCCTGGGGCCGGTGACGTTCCTTCTCGTGGCCGGGATGATGGTCTGGGACGGCGGGAGTGGTCGCCGCCTCACGCATGCACGGTGGCGTCACCCAGGCCACGTTCCGGGCGGCCGGTCGGGCGTAGAACTAGCTCAACTTTCAATCATCGAGCGCATCAAACCCGCCGTTCGGGCGGAAGCTCACAGGTTGATAACAGTTTGTTACTCGTGTGACTTTCAGGGAACGTGCTGTTGATACGTTCAGTCCTTGAGACGTCCGCACAGTGCGGATCAACCCCAAGGAGCACACATGAAGACATCGCGCGTGGCCGCGATCGCCACGGCCGTTGCCCTCGCTTTCACCCTGGGTGCATGCAGCACCCCGGCGGCGACGACGACCTCGACAAAGGCGTCGGTCGATCCCGCCTCCCTCAAAGCATCGCTGACGTGGTGGGACACCTCCGACGCCACGAACGAGGCCCCAGCCTTCAAGAGCCTCATCGCCGACTTCAACAAGGTCTACCCGAACGTCACGATCGACTACCAGACCGTGCCGTTCAGCGATGCCCAGAACAAGTTCAAGACCGCGGCTGCCGCGAAGTCCGGTGCGCCTGACATCCTGCGCGCCGACGTTGGCTGGGTTGCTGAGTTCGCGTCCCTCGGGTACCTCTACGCGCTCGACGGCACCGACCTCACCGCCGACAAGACCGACTACCTGGCCACCCCGCTGGCGTCGACCACCTACAACGGCAAGTCCTACGGCGTCCCGCAGGTCACCGATTCCCTCGGCTTGTTCTACAACAAGAAGATGTTCGCCGCGGCAGGCATCACCGCAGCCCCGAAGACGTGGGACGAACTCAAGTCCGCCGCCGCAACCATCAAGGAGAAGACCGGCAAGGACGGCGTCGCCTTGAACCCGGCCGGCTACTTCATGCTGCCGTTCATCTACGGTGAGGGCGGCGACATGGTCGACGCCAAGGCCAAGACGATCACCGTCGGCAACGCCGCCGCCGTCAAGGGTGCGACCACGATTCAGACTCTGCTCGCCTCCCCGGGCTTCACCAAGCCCGCGGCGACCGACGCCTACAGCTCGATCATGACCGCCTTCAAGGCTGGCAACGTGGCCATGGTGGTCCAGGGCCCCTGGGAGCTTGCCAACATGAAGAAGGCAACCGACTTCGGTGGCCTCGACAACCTGGGCATCGCGCCGGTTCCCGCCGGCTCGGTCAAGGCCGGCGCCCCCGTGGGCGGTCACGACTACGTGATCTACTCCGGCATGGACGCCAACAAGGCCCAGGCCGCGATTGCGTTCGTGAAGTTCATGTCCTCGGTCGACAGCCAGGTCAAGCTCGCCGACAGCCTCGGCCTGCTCCCGACCCGGACGGCCGCCTACACCAAGGTCACCAACCCGGTGATCGCGGCCTTCCAGCCCGTCATGGCGTCCGCGGTTCCGCGTCCGTGGATCCCCGAGGGCGGCAAGTTGTTCTCCCCGCTGGACGACGCGGCGACGTCGATCTACGTCCAGGGCGGCGATCCCAAGGCAGCTCTCACCAAGGTGGCGAACACCTACAAGACCGAGGTCGTCAAGGACTACGCGCTCGCGTGACCTCACACGAGTGGCCGGGCAGTACGCCCGGCCACTCGTTGTCTGGTCCGGTGTTCGCCGAAAGGTTTTGGTCAATGACGAAACTCAAAAAGACGTGGGACCGTTACTGGTACGCATGGGTCATGGTCATCCCCGTGGTGGTCGTCCTCGCGCTACTGGTCTTCTGGCCGCTCGTCCAGGGCATCTGGATGTCCTTCACCAATATCAACGAGGCCAATCAGGTCGCGGAGATCTGCACCAAGACGCTGGGCGGTGACACCACCTGCGCGCCGAACCCCAGCCAGTGGCAGTACGTCGGCCTTGGCAACTACGTCGAGCTCCTCACCGGTCAGGTGGGCGAGTTCTGGCATCAGTTCATGATCACCCTGATCTGGACGGTGACGTGTGTGTTCTTCCACTACTCGTTGGGGCTGCTCCTGGCGGTCACCTTGAACCGCACGCTCAAGGGCCGCGGCATCTACCGCATCATGCTCATCCTGCCGTGGGCGGTCCCGGCGTTCGTGACGGCCTTCGCCTGGCGGTTCATCTTCGCTCGTGACGCCGGTGTCGTGAACGGGATTATCGTCGCGCTGGGTGGGCAGCCGCAGGACTTCTTCGCCAATACCTGGTCGGCGTTGGCCTGCGTGATCGTGGTGAACGTGTGGCTGGGCGTGCCCTTCATGATGGTGGCGCTGCTGGGCGGCATGCAGTCGATCTCGGCCGACCTCTACGAGGCTGCTGAAATGGATGGCGCCAACCCCTGGCAGCGGTTCTGGAACGTCACCATGCCGGGCCTCGCCCCGGTCAGTGCGTCCGTGATTCTGCTGGGCACGATCTGGACGTTCAACATGTTCCCGATCATCTTCCTCATCACCCGCGGCGGCCCCGCTGGCAGCACCGACATCCTCGTGACCGGCGCCTACAAGGCGGCGTTCGAGGGCCTGCGGAACTACTCACTCGCCTCCACCTATGGCGTGGTCATCTTGTCGATCCTCGTGGTCTACTCGATCGGCTATCGCTTCTTCCTTCGCAAGCAAGGGGAGGTGTGGTGATGACGACTGCTGACATCGCCGACCGTCCGCATGGGGCCGCTGCCGCGGTCGCCCTTATCGAGGACGATGCTCCCTTCGTTCCGGTTGACCGGGCGCCCAGCGGACGCAAGCGCAAGCCGCTGGCCAGCTTTGGGCTCCACGCCTTCTTGGCGTTGTGCGCCTTCATCGCGGTCTTCCCCGTGGTGTGGGTCGCGTTGGCTTCCTTCAAGCCGAAAGAGCACATCGCGAGCCTGAACCCCATCGATCACCCGACGCTCGACAACTACGTCGCGCTCCTCACCACCACGCAGTTCCTCACGTGGTTCGGTAACTCGGTCGTTATTGCCGCCTTCACGATGCTGTTCGGTATCGCGATGTCGGCAACGGCGGGCTTCGCGATCGCGCGGTACAACTTCCCTGGGAAGCGTCCGCTCATGTGGGTGTTCCTGATCACCCAGATGTTCCCGGTCGCGATCCTGATCGTGCCCATCTACGCGATCATGTCGGCGCTCGGGCTGATCAACACCCCGGTGTCGCTGATCATCGCGTACTGCGCCACGGCCGTCCCGTTCTGCACGTGGATGCTGAAGGGCTACTTCGACACCATCCCGAAGGATCTGGACGAGGCCGCCAGCCTCGACGGGCTCGGACCGTTCGGGACGTTCTGGCGGGTGATCTTGCCGCTGGCTCGTCCGGGCCTCGCGGTGACGGCGTTCTACACCTTCCTCACGGCGTGGGGCGAGGTCGCCTACGCGTCGGCGTTCTTGAACACCACCGACAAGTTCACTCTCGCCTACGGTCTGCAGACCTTCATCCCGGCGCCGCCCACGCTGCCGTTGTGGGAGCTGCTGACCCCGGCTGCGGTGCTCATCACGATTCCGGCCGCCTTGGTCTTCTTCTTCGCGCAGAAGCACCTCGTGGCCGGGCTCACCGCCGGCGGCACCAAGGGCTGACAACGTCAGCTGACCGCAACATTGACGTGGGGACGTGCCGTGAATGGCACGTCCCCACGTGTGTCAGGACGCTCCATCATCCGCTTCATCCGCCGGTTTCGTCCCACCCGTCCTTTTGGTCCACCTTGCTGGCGTTTGCTGTGTTTGCTGGCGATATATCGCCAGCAAACACGTGCAACGCCAGCAAGGTGCGAAAGGGGGTGGGCGAACCGACGGACGAACTGCGGTGGGTCAGCCGACGAGCACACTCTCGGGGGCGTGGCTGTCGTCGAGACCCGCTAGCGCGGCGCCGTAGACGGCCACCGGATACTCGACGGGGACGATCGTCACCCGCTCCGACAGGTGCAGGGAGGCCAAGAACGGCGAGTGGGCAGCGCGGGCGTCCAAGAGGCGCTTAGCGCGGGCCACCAAGCCCGGGGCGACGTGCACGACGCCGCCTCCCAGTGCCACGAGCGCCGACCCGTGCGCGATCACCATCAGCTGGACGGCCAGCGCGATGCCGGTGCTGACCCGGTCGGCTTCGGCGATGGCCCGAAGGTTCCCGGCGTCGGCCGAGCGGGCCAGGTTGAGCAGGGTGAGGTCGGGGCCGAGGTCTGCCAGGCGGGCGGCGATGCGGCCCCCGCCGGCGAGCACCTCGATGCAGCCCCGTTGCCCGCACTGGCAGCGTTCAGCGTGCGGATCCACGGGGAAGTGTCCGATTTCGCCCGCGATGTTGCCCTCGCCGCGGCAGAGCCGACCGCGGACGATCGCCGCTGCCGACACCCCTGTGCCGAAGTTGATGTACGCCAGATCGCCGTCGCCCTCGCCGAGAAAGTGCGCGGCGCCGAGGGCGGCAGCCTTCACGTCGTTGTCGACCCTGACGCGGGTCCCGAAGGCGGACGACAGCTGCGCCCCCAGGTCAAGTTCGCTGATGCCGAGGTTCACCGCCGTCCGGACGATCCCGCGCCGGTGATCCACCTGCCCCGGGATGCCCACGCCCACCATGAGCGGATCAAGGTCTTCGGCCTCGCGGCCGACGCAATCGCTGACGACCTCGACGATCGTCGCGATCACGCCCTCGGGTCCGGGCCGCGTCGGACGGACGCTCTCCCGAAGGCGGCGCCCCTGGCCGTCCAACAGGACGCCGTGTGTCTTGGTGCCGCCGACGTCGATGCCGAGGCAGCCGGTAGCGGGCAGGGTGTTCATCGGGTGCCTTCGGCGAGCAGGCCGATGAGGCAGATCGCCGCTCCCGTGCCGCTGCCGAAGGTGGCGATATCCACCGGTGGGACGCCCGGAAGTTGCGGCCAGCCGAGTTCGATCAGGACGGCGTCCGGACGTTCGCGTCGGATCAAGGAGGCGGCCTCCGTGAGGAACGGCACCCTGCTGAGGTCCCGTCCTTGGACGACCAGGGCGCGATCCCGTGCGGTGTCGAGGACGTCCTGCACCTCGGCGAGCGTGGCGGCCGAGCGGCAGGTCGCGCCGGGGAGGCGTTCGGCGAGCTCACCCGACAGGTGGTCACCGATGCCCCACACGGTGTCCCCGGAGGCGATGTTGGACGGGGAGTCCAGTTGCAGCAGCACCGGGGCCACGAGGGGCGCGAGCGGATGGGCCGTCCAGAAACCCTCGGGGGAGTGGGCCGGAGCGACTGGTGACGTCGGGTGGCGATCGGCGCGCAGCGCGCGGACGCCTGCAGACATCGCCCGCACCCGTTCGGCAGCTTGCGTCACGCGCACCGGGCTGAGGCGTCCGGTCAGGACGGCGGTCGCGATGTGCTCCACGATGCCCGCCACCTGGTCGCCGGTGTTCTTGGTGCCCAGGCACAGCAGATCCACCCCGGCGGCGAGGGCGAGCACGGCCGCCTCGCCGATGCCGCGACCAGCGCTGGCGCCGGCCATGTCGAGGGCGTCACTGATGATCGCCCCCCGGAATCCGAGTTCCTCCCGCAAGAGTCGCAGCACCCCAGGCGACATCGTCGCGGGGGAACTCGGATCGAGGGCGGTGACCACGATGTGCGAGGTCATCACCCCCAGGGTTCCGGCAGCGACAGCCGCGCCGAACGGAACCAGTTCTCGGGCGGTCAACACCGCGAGATCAACGGTGATGGTGGGCAAGGCCTGGTGGGAGTCCGTCGCCGTGTCGCCGTGGCCGGGGAAGTGCTTGGCGACGGCGGCCACGCCGGCGCCCTGCAACCCGCGGGTGTAGGCGGCCACGTGACGGGCGGCGAGGTGGGGGTCGGCGCCGAAGCTCCGCACCCCGATGACCGGATTGTTGGGGTTGGAGTTGACGTCCGCGTCGGGCGCGAAGTTGAGGTCGACCCCGACGGCGACCAGTTGGGCACCGATGCTGGCACCGACCGCTTCGGTGTAGGCCTCCACGTCCAGTGAGCCCAAGTAGGCCGCGGACGGGTGTGGGGAGCCCTCCCGGTGGTGCAGCCGGGTGACCGTCCCGCCCTCTTCGTCGATGGCGACGAGCGCCTCCGGTCGGGCCGCGTGGATGGCGTCGGTGAGCCGCAACACCTGGTCGGGTGTGTCGACGTTGGTGCCGAAGAGGCACACCGCCCCCAGCCCCTCGCGTAGTTCGGTGGAGAGCCATTCGGGCAGGTCGGGTCCCTCGAAGCCCGGCATAAGAGTGGCCCGGATGGACCTGCGCAGTTCCGCCTCAGTCATGTCAGCCCTTGACCGCTCCGGCCACCAGACCCGAGGTCAGGCGTCCTTGGACGATCAGGAAGAAGATGATCACCGGCACCGCGACGAGCGTGGAGGCGGCCATCACCTGGCCCCAGTCGGTGGCACGCGTGGCGCTTGCCTGCACGAAGCCGCGCAGCCATAGCGGCAAAGTGCGGTACTCCTCCTTCTGGAGGATGACCAGAGCCACCGTGAACTCGTTCCAGGCCTGCAAGAAGGCGTACACCCCGGACGCGACGAGCCCCGGGGCCAGCAGCGGGAAGGTGATCCGGAAGAAGGCTTGGGTGCGGCTGAGACCGTCCACCATGGCGGCTTCCTCGAGCTCGGCCGGGACGCCCGCCACGAAGCCGCGCAGCATCCAGATGGTGAAGGGGACGACCGCGGCGATGTAGATGATCGAGATGCCGATCACGTTATTCAGCAGGTTGAGAGAGCTCATCATCTTGTACTGCGCGATGAACATGCCCTCGGCGGGCAGCATCTGAATGAACAGCACGGCCAGCACGAACGCCTTGCGTCCGCGGAACTTGAACCGGCTGATGGCCAGCGCCGCCAAGAAGGCGAACAGCAGGCACACGAAGACGGTGATCAGCGTGATCGAGAGGCTCATTCCGAGCGCCGGCCAGAAGGTGCCCTGCTCGAACACCGCTTTGAAGTTGTCCAGTGAGCCGCCGAACGGCAGCAGGACCGGGGTGGTCGAGGTCAGCACCGCGTTCGGCAGGAGCGAGGAGTTCATCATCCAATAGACGGGGAACGCCCACGCCATCGCCAGGAGCAGCGCCACCGCGGTGGCGGCGATCCGTCCGGGGCGGATCACGGGACGACGCTTGGGACGCTCGGCGTCCTGAGTGGCGGGCGGGGACGGGCGGTTCTGGGACGCCGCATCGTGAGGGGTGAGCGCGGTGTTCATGAGGCCTCCTTCACGAGGTGCATGACGTAGAAGAAGCTGAGGGCGATGGTGAGCAACAGGACGAAGATCGACAACGCCGACGCAGTGCCGAAGTCGGACGCCCCGACACCGATGCGGTAGATGTAGGTGCCGAGCAGGTCGGTCGAGCTCGTGGGGGCCCCGGCGTCCTGCAGCATCTTGATTTGCGCGAAGACCCGCAGATCCCAGATCACCTGGAGCAGGCCCACGATCATCAGCACGGGGCTGATCATCGGAATGATGATGCTGAGGAAGCGTTGCCGCGAGTTGGCACCGTCCATCTCGGCGGCTTCCAGCACTTCGGTGGAGACCTGGGTGAGCCCGGCGTAAACCGAGAAGGCCACGAAGGGCACCGACATCCAGACGACGATCACGGTGGCGACGAAGTAGAAGCTCAGCGGGTTCTCCAACCAGTTGTGGTTGGTGAAGTTGAACCCCAGTTGGTTGAGGCCGTAGTTGACCAGGCCGCGACGCCAGTCGAAGAGCCAGATCCACACGGTCATGGACGCGATCACCGGCATCGCCCAGGCCAGCAGCATCGCGACCTGAAGGATCAAACGGGTGACCTTGCTGACCGCGTTCATGAGGAGGGCCACGCCGACGCCGACGATGAGGGTGACGGCCGCGTTGACGAGGCAGAAGGCGACCGAGCGTCCGACGACAGCCCAGGTCTCCGGGTCGGTGAACACCTTGAGGTAGTTGTCGATCCCCACGAAGGTGGGGGGCTTGCCGAACTGCTGCATGAGTCCGAACGACTGGGTGGAGGTGATGATCTGCCAGAGCATCGGGTATCCGAGGGCGAGCAGCAGGATGGCGATCGCGGGCAGCAACAACAGGTAGGGGGCGACCTGTCGGCGGCGGCGAGGTGACGTGGGGGGCAGCGCCCTCTGGGGGGCTGGAATGGAAACGGCGGCCATCGCGTGGAGCCTCGCTTTCCGAAGAGTGGGGGGTGGCCCGTGGGTCCTGCTTGGGGTGTGGCGTGGCCAGCCGAATCCCTCGAGCCAGAAGGGGGAGTGTCTCGAGGGACTCGGCGGCTTTTGGTTCGCACAGTCGGGCGAATGCGCGAACCAGGGGGTGGGTGTGGCGAGGCGATCGGCCGAGACAGAAGGGAACTAGGTCTCGGATGGCTCGCCGGCCCGTGGCTCACTCAGCGCTAACTGCTGAGCCGTTGGGGGTGGGGTTTTGTCGGACGAGGCCTCCGGCCCGGAGGGGGATGGGCCTTCGGCCCCGTCCGGCCCGCGGCTCACTTAGCGTTGAGCAGCGGAGTCAGGATGGCGTCGTACTCGGCCGCGAGAGCCTTGACGTCGCTGCCGGAGGCGACCTTCGAGAAGAACTCCTCAAGCTTCTTGGAGTTTTCGACGCCGGCCCAGCCCGGAGCGGCCGGGGTGAGCTTGGAGTTGGACGCGGAGGCGATCAGGGTCTTGGCAAACTCGTCATCACCAAGGCTGGAGACGTAGGAGGAGTTGGCCGGGCCGAGACCGTTCTTGCCCAGCATCTGCTGGTAATCGGCGGAGAAGATGATCTTCATGAGCTCACGCGCACCGGCCTGCTTCTTGGACGCTGCCGAGATGCCGATGTTGGAGCCGCCCGCGAACACCGGGGCAGGCTTACCGTCGTTGCCGGGGAGCGGGTAGATGCCGAACTTGCCGTCGTTCCAGACGCGCTTGGTGTCCTTCAGATCACCGATGGACCAGTGGGCCCAACCCGGAGCCATGATGGTGGCGGCGGCGAGGCTCGTCGTGCCGGTCACGGCCTTGTTGGCGTCAACAATCTGGTCAGAATCGTTGATGTAGAGCCACGGGGACTCGTCCTTGGCGGTCTTCGGCGCCTTGGAGGCAGCCATCTCGAGCTCCTGCAGCTGGGTCAGGCCCTTGATGGTGTTGGCGTCCGAGAGGGTTGAGACCCACTGGTTGCCGTTCTTCTTGGCGAGGTCCCCGCCGTTGGCGAAGATCCAGGAGATGCCGTTGCGCCAGTCCTGGCCACCGATGAAGAAGCCGGAGAAGTCCGTGATCTTGTTCGGGTTCGTGGACGTGATGGTCTTCATCGTCGCGTTGAACTCGTCCAGGGTCTTCGGGACGGTGACGCCAGCCGCGGCATAGACGTCCTTGCGGTAGAACATGTAGCGCGAGCCGAAGTAGTAGGGCAGCGTGTAGTTCTTGCCGTCGACCTTGCCGACCTCAACGAACGAGGGCAGCAGCTTGTCGCCACCCAGGTCTTTGTACATGTCGGTGATGTCGGCGAAGGCGCCCACGTTGGTGAACGTGGGGGACTGGGTGTTGCCCACCTCGACGACGTCGGGGGTGTTGTTGGCGTCCGGAAGAGCCGTGGTCAGCTTGGTGGCGAGATCGCCCCAGGACTGCTCCTCGATGGTGAGGGTGCCGCCGGTCTTGGTGTTGTACGTGGTCTTCAGGTAGTCACGCAGTTCCTTGGGGGTGTCCCCGCCAGCCACCCAGAGGGTGATGTTCTGGGGGGTCGCCGAGGTCGGGGGCTGGCTCGTGGCGCTGGTGGTTGACCCGCAACCAGTCAGCGCCAGGGCCGTGGCGGCCGCGAGGGCAACGCCAGACAGTAACTTCTTCATGAGGGGGAGGGGTTCCTTTCGGGGTGTTCTTGCGAGGATTCGCAGGTTTCGGCGGGGCTCCGTCAGGCGACGCCGAGTTGATCTAGCAGCACCAGTGCCGCTGCGCCGAGCAGGACGGCGCTCTCTCTGAAGGAGCTGGCGGTCAGTTCCAGCTCCGGACGGAATTCCGATCGAGTTCGGTCGGAGATACAGGAACGGGCCGCGTCGAGCAACGGCGCCGTGACGATGTCATCGGGGCCCCCGATGACAACATGGGACAGGCCGAGCATGCCGACCACAGGAGAGAGGGCCAGGCCCAGACGTTCGCCGGCTTCGGCCAGCAGTTCATCGCGGCGCGAAGGATCCGCTTCGATCCGGGCCAGGATGGCTGGCACCGAGGTCGAGGTCTCCAAACAGCCGATCTTGCCGCAGCCGCAGCGCTCGCCGTTGGGGTCGATGACGACGTGGCCGATCTCGCCGGCGTCGCTGGCGGCCCCGCGCACGAGGTGGCCGGCGACCAGCAGACCGGCGCCCACGCCGCGAGTGAGCTGGATCGACAACAGATCGTCCGGACCGCCCGCGAAACGTCGTTCCGCCAGAACGGCTGCGTTGGCATCGTTCTCGACCCGCACGGGGATGCCCAAGTCATCGGCGAGGAGCTGCTGGAGGGGGATGTCGCGCCAGTGCAGGTTGGGGGCGGCTAGCACGACGCCGTTCGCGCTCACCGCACCGGGGGTGCCGACGCCCAGGCCCAGGATGGGGCGGGTGGAGGCTTCCACAAGTTCGCGGGCCAGTTCGCGGGCCGCCGTGAGGGCCGCCATCCCGACGGCACCGTTGAGATCGCGGACGGCCGTGTGGAGCCGTTGCCCCTTCAGCGAGAAGATCGCGCCATCCAGGCGGTCAGGGCCGGAGAGATCGAGAGTGAGGATGTCTCGGGCGTCCGGGTTGAAGGCCAGCAGCATCGAGGGCTTGCCAGGACGGGTTGCGCCGCTGGTTCCCGTTTCCCGCACCAGCCCGGCGAGCATGAGCTCCGCCACCAGATCGGAGACGGTGACCTTGGTGAGACCCGTCGTCCGAGCGATGTCGGCACGCGAGAGCGTCGAGTCGTTGTAGATCGCCTGCAGCACCAACGCAAGGTTGACGCGACGCGCATACTCGGGGCGCATCGTCCGGCGAATCGGGTTCCTCATGTTGGTTAGTAAAGCTTACTAACTAGACCCTTGCAACTTGTGTTCCTAACGACCCTAGGGTTTTTCCGGCCTCACAGCCCCGAGGTCATTGGCGTAGTGGTGGGCTGGTTTAATCGTTTCCTCTGGCGCTCACTAGGGGGTTTGCGCGGCCCTCCAACAGCGCCCCGAGTACCCCAAAATTGCCCAAAGATCTTCTTTGCCGGGCGGCGGCGAGAGTGCCCGGTGCAGGGCCTTTGGGCCAGTCTGGGTGCTCCACGATCTGCCCTGTTTGCGCCGCTACCCTGCCGTTCGCGCCGCTACCCTGCCGCTAAGCCGCCTACCCTGCCGCTGCAGCGGCAGGGTAGGCGCTCGGACGGCAGGGTAGTGGGGCTGGGGGGTGGGCCTCGAGGGAATGTCGACAAGAAGTGAGATCCTCGAACCAGGGGTCGGGTATCCGGTGAGCGAACCAGGTGTCGGGTATCCGGTGAGCAAGGAGTTCCCGGGCGTTGGAGTCGCCCCGGTCGGAGAGTGCGGTGAGCGTGTCCGCAACCAGCCAGTGCTCTTCATCATTGATGTCCCCGTACGCAGCTATGTCGGCCGCGGAGACCTCGAGGGCAACGGCGAGGGAGGCGTAGAACTCCGCGCGGGATTCGACCTGCTGATCCCAGCGCGGATCGTCTGTGAGAACACGCCAGGAGCGCTGCGGCCCCTCGGCCGGACTAGGGGCTGCGGCCAGCCACCCGGCGCCGCGGCCCCGCTGCACCATGCCCAGCAGGGTGTCGGGCGGGGCAGTTGTCGGGAGACACGCGAACCTCACGCCGCCAGTATCGTCCGACCGGCGCACCCAAATCATGCTGAATACGAAGGTTGCTTGCGCCCACAGCGATGAGGGCCTGGATTTCGTTCGATTGGGGGGAGCCAGTCCGATTCGGGCGAGCCAGCTTCCGTCGCGGACCTATCTCGCAGGTGGCCCAACCAGCCGTCTGCGTGCCGCGTCTCGCACGGCCTCGTCCTCGTCGGCTGCGAGCTCTGCGAGGCGACGCTGCACCTGCTCCGTGGCCGGGGCGTATTTCGCCCCCACCTCGCGGGTCCCGGCCTCGCAGTCCCACAGGCACTCGGTCGCGAAGGTGTTGGCGAAGTCGGGATCCGTGGTCGCCAGGGCCTGGGCGCTCTCGCGGCGGAGGTAGGAGTAGCAGGCGTCCGTGAACACCGTCCTCAGCTCGGGATAGGGGCCGCACTCGGGTACGCGACCGAGCGCTTCGACGAGATCGCACTGGTCGTACGTGGACTCGGAGACCGCGAGGCGTGCCCGGATAGCCGAGACGTCCTGGGCGGTGGCGTGGAGAGCGAGAACCTGCAAGGCGGCATCGTCTCGTGAGTCCGGGAGGCCGAACCAAAGTCGCGCGATCGGGAGCGAATCGCGCGCGGGAAGCCTGGGGAGGTAGCCCAGGAAGCCGGCCCGCGGCTGGCCCACCGGGTTGCCCGCGAGGATGTCGCCGACTTGCGTCACGAACGACGTGTCGCCACGTTCCGCCAGTGCGAGCATCGCGGACCTGAACCCCCGGCGGTTCGGATCTCGCGTGGCCTCGTGGAGGGCGGCCAGGTCGTCGGGATCCGTCGTGGTTCGGAGTCGGTGCATCAGGTCGTGGTGTGACACCAGGTGTTCGTTGCCCAGCAGTGCCGAAAGCGGTGCATTCAACGGGGGAAAGGGCAACGTTGGTTCGGCCATGAGATCCTCGAACCAGGTGTCGGGTATCCGCTGAGCAAGGAGTTCCCGGGCGTTCGAGTCACCCCGGACGGAGAGTGCGGTGAGCGTCTCCGCAACCAACCAATGGTCTTCGTCATTGATGTCACCACAGGCGGCTATGTCGGCCGCGGAGACCTCGAGGGCAACGGCAAGGGAGGCGTAGAACTCCGCGCGGGATTCGACCTGATGATCCCACCGCGGATCGTCCGTCAGACACGCCAGCAGCGCTGCGCGCCCCTCGACGGGGTCGGCCACGGCGGCCAGCCACCCCGCGCCGCGGCCCCGCTGCACCATGCCCAGCAGCGTGTCGGGCGGGGCAGTTGTCGGGAGACACTCGAACCACACGCCGCCAGTATCGTCCGACTGGCGCACCCAAATCATGCTGAATACGAAGGTGCTTGCGCCCACAGCGATGAGGGCCTGGATTTCGTTCGACTTGGGTGGGGGTGGTGTGCCCCGCCGACGACATCACGCCGACGCGATGCGCTCCCAGGCGGCGAGTTCCTCAGCCAGGTTCCGGCGGGCGGCTTGTTCCCAGAGGGCGCGGCCGGCGTCGGTGTGGAAGATGGTGTCGCGGGCGAGCATGCCGCGCAGGAAGGAGGCCCGCCCCGCGGCGAAGTCGGCCTCGCCGATGTGGCCCCACTCCAGACGGACGTCGCGGGCGTACACGTGATAGCGGCCGGGAGCGGCCCCCAGGATGGCCAGGTCGGCGTCGCACAACTCGCGTCCCGGGGCGTCGTTGGGGGCCGGATTGTGGTCGGTGGTGAGGCGCACCAACCGCGCCACTTCCTCGACCTCGGTCGGGGTGAGGTCCAGTACGGGCAGGGCCGCTTCGGCGAGCTCGGCCGATTCCTCCTCGTCCGTGCCGGGGTTGCCTTCGTAGACGACGTCGTGGAACCAGGCCGCCAGGGCAACCAGTGGATCGGTGGACCCCAGCGCGTCGAGCGCCTCCAGTGTCGCCAGGAGGTGTCGGACGTCGTGATAGTGGCGTCCCTCGCTGGACCACCGCTCAATGAGCTCGAGACCAAACCCCGGCTCAGCAGGCATCAGCGCGTCCCAGCGCTGGACCAACGCGGTGTGGGCGGTCGCTCGCTTGGGGGTGCGTTCGGGGGGGCGGGTCCGCAGGCCGGAGGCGATCAGGCGCCGAACGAGCTCGTTCGCGCTGACCTCATCGGCACCGAGGGCCACCAGGTCGGCGTACCGACGCTCGGGCACGTCGTAGTGGTCGTGGTCGAACGCCTGCGGAGGGATCCCCGCCGCGCGTGCGAAGGTGTGGAGTTCGTCCAGGGAGGTGTCGGACACCAGGTGCCCGAACACCGTGCCGTGCGCGGGCCAGGTGGGCGGATCGATCAGGATGGCCATGCGTTGACCCTCTCAATGAGCCCGCGCCGGACCTCGGGCCAGTCGTCCAGCGTGATGGCATAGGCCGCGGTGTCGCGGAAGGTGCCGTCTTCGCGGAGCATGTCCCGGCGCCGGACGCCTTCGAACCGGGCGCCCAGCTTTTCGATGGCCGCCCGGGATCGCAGGTTCACCACGTCGGTTTGAATCCGGACGCGGCCATACCCCAAGTCGTCGAAGGCATGCCCCAGCAAGATCAGCTTCGCGGCCGGGTTGACCACCGTGCCCCACCACGAACGTCCGTACATGGTGGTGCCGACGTGGGTGCTTTCGTTGGTCAGGTGAAACTCGGAGAGGGTGGAGGTGCCGACCAACGTGCCCGCTTTCCCGAGGTCGGAATCCTCGCGGAGGCGGATCGCGTAGCCGAGCTTGCCGTACCCCAGCCCGCTCAGCGGACCGGCCGGGGCGAAGTAGCGGCGCCGAGCCAAGGCCAGGGCCTCCTCGGGCGTTGTCGGGCAGGTGTACATGATCATGCCCGCCTCGTGCTGGCGAGGATCCGACAGCAGGGTCGCTAGTTCGGGCAGATCGGCCTCGGTCATGGGGGTGAGGTGGAGGTAGGGGCCGGTGAGCGGCTCAAACGTCGGCAGCAGGGCGGGCATGAGGGTCACTGTAACAACCGGGGTGCGGCATGATGGGGCCATGTCGGCGGAGTTCCTGAGTGGCCATCGGATCATCGTGGCGCTTCCAGAGGCGCCCGTCCCGGTGCTGGCCTCAGCGTGTGAGGTGCTGGCGCAAGAACGCCTGCGGTGCTGGTCCCTCCCGGTCGCCCGCGTCGACGAACTGCCCGATTTGCGTGAACGGTTCCCCCATCGTGCGGTGCTGGGCGTCCATGGCGTCCGGACGGACGATCAGGCGCGCGCGGCCGAGGCTGCCGGGGCCGCGTTCATCCTGTCGCCAGTGGCGCGGGCCAGCCTCGTGGCGGCGACGAGCGTCCCGGTGATCCTGGGGGCGCTCACCCCGACCGAAATCGACGCGGCGCTGGAGGCGGGTGCCGCTGCGGTGGCGATCGTCCCGGCCGAAATCCAAGGTTCCTTCTTGGCGACGTCGCTGGTTGCCTTGTTCCCGGGCGCGCCGCTGATCCCGTCCGGCAACCTCGAGAGCTTCCAGGTGACGGAATGGTGGCGCCAAGGTGCGCCCGCGGTGCATCTGACCCGTGTTCTCACTGATCTCACGCGGGCGAACCTGGGTGAGCTTCGGACGACAGCGCGCGGCTGGCGTCAGACCAGCGAGTCGGTGCTCTGACCGTCAGCTGACGCCGCGGCGCCCGCGGCCTTGGCGCATGCGTCCACCGAAGACCAGGATGCTGATCGTGGCGAGAATCAACACCACGACGGCAACCGCCCCGATGATCAACGAGTTGGTCTGGGTGACCGTGGCCGGGTCGACCAAGCCGGTGGCGGTGGGGGTCACCGATGAGGTGAGGGGGGATGCGCTCACCGACATCGTGGGGGTCTGGGTCGGGAGGCTCATCGTCGGAGTCGCTGTGGACACGGCGGTGATCGCATAGCTGTTGGTGACCCTGGTGCCGCTGTGAGACGAGTCTCCAAGGTAGGTGAGGGTGACGCTGAGGGTGGCGCCCGTGGTGGGCACCGGAACATAGAGCTGCCAGTTTCCCGAGCCATCCGTGATGGCGCCCGCGACGGACGTCCCGGCGAGGCTGGCCTCGATGTCAGCGCCCCCGATGGGCGAGCCGTTGGCGTCCATCAACTGGCCAGACATTCCGAAGAGCCCGCCACTTGCGGCGGTGGCATCGGTGCTGAGGCCTCGGATGGCGGAACCGAGCATCCCGGCCTGGGCCGGCACCGGGGCCGGTGCCGTCTGGGCGGGGGGCGGTTCAGGGGCGGGCGCCGGCGCAGCCGGCAGCGTGACCGCGATGGTGATGCTGCTGGAGATCAACTTGGCGGCCCCGTTGAAGGAGGCTGTCAGCGAACTGCGACCGTACATGCCGTTCGGGACCGGGATCGTTGCGCTGAAGGTGCCGTCCGCCCCGGTCATGGCGGTGGCACTGGCGGCGTTGCCGAGTCGAACAGCGACAGAGGCGCCAGCCAAGGGCCTGCCGGAGGCGGTGAGCCGTCCCGTGGCGACCACCGGGCCCGGCACCGATGCTGAGAGCGTGAGGGCAGTGGCGGCCGCTGGAGCGGCCGCAGCGGGTGTCGCGACGCCGACCGCGGTCAGCAACGCGACGAGGGCGGCAACCAGGCCACGACGCCACATACTCATGTACACCGATTCTGGACGGTGTTTCCCTCGGTTACGGCCGCCGACCCTCGCACGATGTGAAGATCGCTCGGCACGTCTCCCCCAAACTTAAGGAAACCAGACTTTGTTCTCAGGTTCTGTTCAGGTTAGGCTATCAACGAGCCCAATACCAATGGACGGAACCAAGCAATGTACGAAGCGCGCAGGGCTGCCAACACGGCAGCCGACGAAGCGAGCGACGCGGCTGAGCGCGCGGCACAGTTTGTGCGCGCCCGGCGTTCCATCCCGACGTGGCGTGACGCCGTTGGCCGCCACACCGCGCCGGCCATGCTGGTGCTCGCCAGCGGCGCCACCGCTGGGGCCCTGCTGCTTCAGCCGGCGACATCCTCCGCGGCTACCAACCCCGCGACCACCACCCTTGGCGCCCGCAACATCGACGCCGCTACTCGCTCCGAGCTCCGCACGGCTCTCACCGAGACCGTCGCACTCGCGAAGGTTGCGCCGGCCGCCGCTGCTCCGGCCGCCGCTGCCACCGCCCGTTACGCCACCGCCACGTTGAATGTCCGCGGTGAGGCCAGCGCAACGTCCGCCGGGCTGGGGCAGCTCAAGGCCGGCGACAAGGTTCTGGTTACGGACGCCACGGCGGGTTCCTACCAGCAGATCCAGTTCAACGACGGACTCGGCTGGGTGCTGGCTTCGCACCTTTCCGACAAGGCGCCCACGGCGGCGACGAAGGCCGCCACCGGTACGGTCGCCCTCGCGGCTGATACCTCCGGCGGGCTCGTCCCGGTCTGGACCGGTGGCTCGCTCGGGTCGTCCAACCTGGATCGCACCACGAGCTACGCCAAGTCGGTCGTCCTGGCGGTTCGCAAGTACTTCCCGCAGATCGGTTCGATGGGCGGATGGCGTCCGTCCGACAGCATCTCGTCGGATCACCCCAACGGCCTCGCGATCGACATCATGATCCCGAACTACAACTCGAATGTGGCCTTGGGTACCGCGATTCGCGACTTCTTCGCGGCCAACGCCGGCGCCTTCCACGTGAAGTACATCATCTACCGTCAGCAGATCTGGACGACCAGTTCCCCGAGCTGGCGCGGGATGGCCAACCGTGGCAGCGACACCGCGAACCACATGGACCACGTCCACGTGAGCGTCGTCCCCAACTGAGCCTTGTAGACAGCCCCTCGCCGACACGGCGGGGGCGTTGTCTTGTTTGAAGGCATTCTTCGCGTCGGAGCGTTTGCCTCTCGGATGGTTCCCTTCGGCACCTGTGGTCGAACTAGGCTGACGCCATGACGATTGTTGACCCGACCACCACGCCTGCTTGGGCGCAGCTTGCCGCACTGAAAGACGCGATGGTCCCTGACCTGCGCGCTTGGTTCGCGGACGATCCGGAGCGAGCCGCTGCCCTCTCGCGCAGCGCTGGAGACCTGTACGTGGACCTGTCGAAGAACCTCGTGAACGGCGAGGTGATCGCGGCCCTGTGTGCCCTCGCTGATGAGGTGGGGCTGGCCGAGCGTCGCGAGGCGATGTACTCCGGTCAGCGGATCAACGTCACCGAGAACCGCGCGGTGCTTCACACGGCCCTGCGCCGCCCCAAGGGCGATGTGGTGACCTTTGATGGCGTCAACGTCGTCGATGAGGTCCACGAGGTGCTGGCCAAGATCTACGCGTTCGCGGATGCCGTCCGCAGCGGCGAGTGGAAGGGCGTCACGGGTAAGCCGATCACGACCGTCATCAACATCGGCATCGGCGGCTCGGACCTGGGCCCAGTCATGGTGTACGAGGCGCTGAAGCCGTACGTGAAGCCGGGGCTGCAGTGCCGTTTCGTCTCCAACATCGATCCGACGGACATCTACGAGAAGACCGCGGACGTTGATCCGGAGACCACGTTGTTCATCGTGGCGTCCAAGACCTTCACCACGCTGGAAACCCTCACCAACGCGCGCATGGCGCGGGACTGGTTGCTCGGCAAGCTGCGGGCGTCCGGCGTGATCGACGACTCGGAGGCTGCCGCCAACGGCGCCGTCGCGAAGCACTTCGTCGCGGTGTCGACGGCCCTCGACAAGGTCGCGGCGTTCGGCATCGATCCGGCCAACGCCTTCGGGTTCTGGGACTGGGTGGGCGGCCGCTACTCGGTCGACTCCGCGGTCGGTACCTCGCTCGCCGTGGCGCTCGGGCCGGACAACTTCGCCGACTTCCTCGGCGGCTTCAACGCCATCGACGAGCACTTCTACACCACCCCGTGGGCCCAGAACGTGCCCGCGCTGATGGGCCTGCTGAACGTCTGGTACGTCAACTTCTGGAAGGCAAAGAGCCACGCGATCCTGCCGTATGCGCAGTACCTGCACCGCTTCGCGGCCTACCTGCAGCAGCTCACGATGGAATCCAACGGCAAGGGCGTCCGCGCGGACGGTCTGCCCGTCACCACCGAGACCGGCGAAATCTTCTGGGGCGAGCCCGGCACGAATGGCCAGCACGCCTTCTACCAGCTGATCCACCAGGGAACCCAGCTGATCCCGGCCGACTTCCTCGCCGTTGCGACGCCCGCGCATCCGATCAAGGACGGGTCTCAGGACGTCCACGAGTTGTTCCTAGCGAACTTCTTCGCGCAGACGAAGGCGTTGGCCTTCGGCAAGACGGCCGACGAAGTGCGCGCCGAGGGCACGGCCGAGGCGATCGTCCCGGCGCGGGTGTTCCCCGGCAATCGTCCAACCACGTCGATCATGGCCCCGGCCTTGACCCCGTCCGTGGTGGGTCAGTTGATCGCCTTGTACGAGCACATCACGTTCGTCCAGGGGGTCGTGTGGGGCATCGATTCGTTCGACCAGTGGGGTGTGGAGCTGGGCAAGCAGTTGGCCAACCAGATCGCCCCGGCGATCAGCGCCGACGACGCAGCCCTGGCCGCGCAGGATTCCTCCACGCAGGGTTTGATCCGCTACTACCGGGCCCACCGCATCTGAGTTCTGCGGCGCTCTCGTCCCTCGGGCGGGAATCGAAACTCATGGTTTCGATTCCCGCCCGAGATGGGTTCCGGGGGGCCCGCTCCCACCCAGATCATGCTGATTTCGGGGGTTGTCGTCTGGACCAATGAGGCGGCGAAATCTGCATGATTTGGGGGCGAGTGGCTGCGTCCGGCGGCCTCGTTGGATCCGGGGGGTGCGAAGATCTCTGCCATGCACAGCCAGACCATCAGCCCCTTGTTGGAGTTGCACCCCGATGCGGAGGCGTTCATCGAGCCGAGTCGGATCATCGAGCCCCGCGATGTGCCGACTGCGTGCGTCCTGACCTGGTTCGGAGATGCAGCGCTGCGCTGGATTGGGCGCGTCGGCGGGTCAGTGGTTGTTGAGAATCCGTGGGAGGACGGCCAGCATCCGCTCTACGAGGTTACGCATCGAGGACAGCGGTTGGCGGTGATGCCGATGGCCGTGGGCGCCCCCATGGCCGCGGCGCTGCTGGAGGAAGTGATTGCCTTTGGCTGCCGATCGTTTGTCGCCTGCGGGGGTGCGGGCGCGCTACGGCGGGAACTTACGCTCGGGCATTTGATGCTGGTCACCTCGGCGGTGCGGGACGAAGGGACATCCCACCACTACCTCACCCCCGCTAGGACGCTCGACGCCGATGCCGCGGCATTGCGCGCCTGGCGCACTGTGCTTGAGGCGAGCGGGGCGCCGTTCGTTGAAGGACGCACGTGGACCACCGACGCTCCCTACCGCGAGACCGCTAGCCGCATTGCGGCACGGACGGACGAGGGGTGCCTCATGGTCGAGATGGAAGCCGCAGCCATCGCAGCCGTCGCCCAATTTCGAGGGCGGTCGCTCGCCCAGGTGCTCTATGCGGGTGATGACCTGTCGGGCGAGATCTGGGACAGGCGCGGTTGGAACGATCGCCATGAGGTGCGCGATCGCCTCCTCCAACTGGCGGCTGATGCGGCGCTGGCGTTGGATGCCGAGGCGGGGTACACGTCCGCGGAGTAGGGGGCGGACGCCCGTCCGCGGAGTGGGGGACGGATGCACGTCCGCGGAGTAGGGGACGGACGCACGTCCGCGGAGTAGGCGTTGGGGTGCTGTGGTGCCGTTATCTGCGA
The DNA here is from genome assembly GCA_016716635.1 of Micropruina sp. GTDB lineage: Bacteria > Actinomycetota > Actinomycetes > Propionibacteriales > Propionibacteriaceae > JADJVZ01. Next base: position 306,951 of record JADJVZ010000012.1, on the reverse strand, counting down.
CTTTGCTGGCGATAGCGGTCATTGCTGGCGAAATATCGCCAGCAATGACGCTTAACGCCAGCAACGTGGGGAGGGCAGAGGGTGCCCCACCCGCATCGGGAGTGGTGCGGGGGATCGGATTGGCGTGGGGGAGGAGCGCTGTTAGCGGCCGGGCCGGTGGACGCTGGTTTTCGAGGTGGCTCCGGCATGTGACTTGGGTGGTGTCTCGGGTGCGACGTCGGACGCAGCGCTTCCCGCGACCGCACCCGGCGGGGCAGGGGGCGCACTGTTGGTGCGGCGGGGATTGGATCGAACCACCCACCAGTAGGCCAGGCCGACGACGACCACGTAGCTAAGCCAGGCGGCGACTTCGAGCACCGACATGGCCGGGCGGATGTTGAGCGTGCCGCGCAACAGCACAGCGGGCAGCGATGTCTTGGGCATAACGCCGGTGATGTCGAACGCCAGATCGTCCTCGCCTGGGAGGACGCTTGCCTCTTGGAACTCGTGGACGCTGTAGGCCAGGACCCCGGCAGCGACGACGATGAGCAAGCCTGCGGTCCAGGCGAAGAACTTGCTGAGGTTGATCCGGATGGACCCGCGGTAGATCAGCCATCCCAGCGCGATGGCCGTGGCGATGCCAAGCAGTGCGCCCAGGATCGGCTCGAACCCGGTCTCGCCGGTGGAGCCAGTGGTCGCCCACAAGAACAAGGCGGTCTCGAAGCCCTCGCGACCGACGGCGAGGAAGCCGACCAGGGGCAGCGCCCAGCCCTGGGGGCCAGCGTCGTCCACCTGCTGGCGGAGATCCGAGGCCATGTGGTGCCCCGTTTTGGCCATCCAGAAGATCATCCAGGTGACAAGTCCCACCGCCGCGAGCGACAGCAGTCCGGTGATGGTCTCTTCGGCGCCCTCGGGGAGGCTGGCGGGGCCAAACGAGAGGAGCGCGCTAAAGCCGAGCGACAACGTGATGGCCGCGCCGACTCCGAGCCATACCCGGGGCAGCTGCGTGGCTCGTCCCGACTTGGTCAGGTAGGCCAAGAGGATCGTGACGATGAGGGCGGCCTCGAGCCCCTCGCGGAGGCCAATCAGATACGTGGGGAGCATGATGTCCTTCAAACAAATTAGGTATGCCTAACCTAAGTTCACGGACGGGAATTACGCAAGTCGCATCTTGCTGAAATCACTTGTGCGGTGACTACTAGCATGTGCCCATGGCCGGTTGGATCATCAAGCTGGCGGCAACAACCGTTGCCGCCGGTCTCGCCGTCGTCGGCTTGCCGGTGGTTTATCGGTGGGCGATGTCCCACGATCGCGTGGCGACGGTGGCGACCGTCCCGGAGGCACCGGTGGCGATGATCCTCGGGGCCGAGGTTTATAGCAACGGCAACCCCTCGCCCTACCTCCGCGCCCGATTGGATCTCGGAGCCAAGCTCTACAAGGCCGGCAAGGTGAAGGTGTTGCTGGTTTCCGGCGACAACGGCACCGTCCACTACAACGAGACCGACGCCATGCGGAACTACCTGATCAAGGTGGGCGTCCCGGCCAAGGTGATCGTGGGCGACTACGCCGGCTTCGACACCTACGACAGTTGCGTGCGCGCCAAGCGGATCTTCGGCGTCAACGCCATGACCATCGTCACGCAGAGCTACCACCTCTCACGCGCCCTCGCGATCTGCCGGACCATCGGCATCGACGCCTGGGGTGTGGGAGACGACACAGTTAAGAAGCTCAACCCCGACACCTGGAACGCCGGGGTGACCCGCGAATACGGCGCGAACGTCAAAATGGCCTGGGACCTTTTAACCCAGCGGACGCCCACCCTCGGCCCGCCAGAGGACGGCGTCACGAAGGCCCTCGCGGGCTGAGGAGATTCGAGTCCTCAGAGCCCGTCGTCGTCGGGGTTGCCGTCGCCGTCCACGTCCCAGATCGGGATGTCGCGGATGAACTGCCCTACCGGACCACCGTCGTCCCAGAAGTCATCGTGGAGCCGTTGCTCGGCCTCAGGGAGGAGGCTCTTGGCGTCGTCGTTGGGTGCAGCGCCCTCGCCGGTGAGCAGATCCTTGAGGTCGTCGAACACGTCGTTGTTGAGCCCACTCATCTCAGTCCTCTTTCGCCCAGAATGCTGCGGGGTCCGGTCCGGTGCGGTGCCCGCGATCCAAGGCGTCCAGGCTCGCCATCTGCGCCGGGGTGAGCTCGAAGTCGAACAGGTCGAGGTTTTCGGCGAGCCGGGCCGGGTTTTGGGATTTGGGGAAGACAATCCGTCCGGCTTGGACGTGCCAGCGAAGGACGGTCTGGGCGGGCGTGCGTCCGACTTGATCGGCGATGGCCAGGACGGTCGGGATCGTGAGGTCGTCGGCCTGCCCGAGCGGGGCCCACGCCTCGGTCTTCACGCCCGCGGCGTCGTTCGCGGCCAGCACGGCGAGGTTCGTCAGCGTCGGATGCACTTCGACCTGGTTGACCGCCGGGGTGACGCCCGTCGCGACCACGTCGGCCAGGTGATGGGGCAGGAAGTTCGAGACGCCGATGGAGCGGGTGAGGCCCTGACTACGCAGTTCGATGAGCGACTGCCACGCCGTCACGTGCAGGTTCAGCCGCGGCACGGGCCAGTGGATGAGGTAGAGGTCGACGTAATCCAGCCCCAGTTTGGAGAGCGAGAGGCCGAGCGCTCCGGCCGCATCGTCATGGCGGTCGTTCCACAGCTTCGTGGTGACGAAGAACTCCTCGCGGGGCAGCCCCGACTCGCGGATCGCCTGTCCGACTTGGCGCTCGTTGCCGTAAATGGCGGCCGTGTCGACGTGGCGGTACCCCAGCTCGATGGCCGTCGACACGGCGGCCACCGTGTCCTCGGGCTTGAGGAGGTACGTTCCGAGCCCCACTTGCGGGATGCTCCGACCGTCATTGAGTGGAATGGTGGGGATTGCCATCAAGGAGGCCCTCTCGTCCGGGATCGCACCCCCACGGTAGCGCGCCGAATCACCAACCGAAGTCCGGATCGAGCGCGGTGGTCGAGCGTGGGACAATCGGAGACATGCTGTCGCTGCCTTCCCTTCTCGCCGCACGTTTGGAGGCCGTCGCCGGGGTAGACCCCGAGCTGCGGCCCGCCACTAAGCCCCAATTCGGACACTTCCAGTCCAACGTGGCGCTGCGCCTGGCCAAGGACGCCGGACGTCCGCCCCGCGAGGTCGCGCAAGAGATTGTGGCGAGCGTCCAACTGGACGATCTGTGCGAGCCCCTCGAGATCGCCGGGCCGGGCTTCATCAACATTCGGATCAAGGCGAGCGTCCTGGCGCAGGTCGCCACCGAGGTGTTGGACGATCCCGCCGCTGGCATCGAAGCGGATCCGACCGCGGCCCGGGTGGTGCTCGACTACAGCTCGCCCAACGTTGCCAAGCAGATGCACGTCGGCCACCTGCGGACGACCATCATCGGCGACTGCTTCAACCGCGTCCTGACCGCACGGGGCGAGGACGTCCTGCCGCAGAACCACGTGGGCGACTGGGGGCGCCAGTTCGGCATGCTCATCGAGCAAGTGCTGGACGAGAACCTCGACCTCGGCGGCCTCGATCTGGCGGGCGCCGAGTTGCTCTACCGCCGGGCCAACGATCGTCTCAAGGCCGACGAAGCCTTCGCCGATCGCGCCCGCGCCCGCGTCGTCGCGCTGCAGGCCGGCGACGCCGAGACGCGCGCCATCTGGACGCGCCTCATCGACATCTCCAAGGCCGGGTTCAACGCCAGCTATGCGCGTTTGAACGTCCTGCTTCGCGACGAGCACATCGCCGGGGAGAGCATGTACAACGCCATGCTGGGCGATGTCTGCGACGACCTTGAGTCGCGCGGCATCGCCACGGTGGACGACGGCGCCCTCGTCGTGTTCGTCGATGGTTTCGAGGCTCCGGCCATTCTCCGCAACCGGCACGGCGGCTACGGCTACGACGTGACCGACGTGGCGTCCATCAAGTACCGGGTCAGCGCCCTGGCCGCCGATCGACTCATTTACGTCACCGACGCCCGCCAAAGCCACCACTTCCAACTGGCGTTCGCGGTCGCCCGCAAGGCCGGCTATCTGCCTGACTCGGTGAGCGCCGAGCACGTCGGTTACGGGATGGTGCTGGGCACGGACGGACGTCCTTTCGCCACCCGCGAAGGCACGGCCTACCCGCTGGAGGACCTGCTGGACGTGGCCGAACAAGAGGCCGCTCCGGAGATCGCCCTGGCGGCCATCAAGTACGCCGACCTGTCGAACCAGCTGCAGAAGGACTACGTCTTCGACGCCGCGCGGATGACCAAAACCACCGGCGACACGGGTCCCTATTTGCAGTACGCCCACGCCCGGGCTGCCCGGATTCTGCGCAACGCGGCCGAGGCTGGCATCGAGTTCAGCGCCGTCACCGTCTTGGCCGAGCCCGCCGAACAGACGCTCGCCCTGCAGTTGACCAAGCTGGGCGAGGTGGTGGCCGAGGTGGCCCAAAACCTGCAGCCACACAAGCTGTGTACCTACCTCTATGAGACCGCGACCGCCATGAGCGTGTTCTATGAGCAGTGCCCGGTGTTGAAGGCCGAAGGCGAGGTGCGATCGTCCCGACTGGCGCTGTGCGCCGCAACCAAGAAGGTGCTGGCGACCGGCCTCGACCTCCTCGGCATCGAGGCCCCCGACCGGATGTGAGCCTTGAGTCCCGCATCCAGGTCACTGCCGAGGAGCTGACCGAAACAGCCCCGTAAGCGCGGGCCGTGGAAGGTCCGTCCATGGCGGGTGCTGAGAGGGATGTGATGGGTTGCTCAGGATGCCTGCCGGGGTGCTTCGCCGCCCGGAAACTGGCGATGCTCCCGGCGCCGGATGATGGCCAGAATGTCCGTCTCGACCTCGTTCCAGCGGTTCATAACGTCGTGGTAGGTCAGGCGGATGACCAGGTAGCCGCGGGAGTGGAGTGTCCGATCCCTGTCGCGGTCTCGCTGGTAGGCGCCCTGATCGGTGTGGTGCATGCGGCTATCGCACTCAATCACGAGGCGCTGGCCGATTAACAGATCGACGCGGCCGACTCCGGCGATCCACGTCTGAGGACGCACTCGAATCTGGCGAGCGCGGAGCCGAAGTCGGGTGACGGTCTCTGTCCCCGACTCGCTGCGGTCGCATTTCGCGAGCAGTTCCACGGCCAGGTCGCGCCCGCTGAGTGTGTCGGCCAGTTCCCGACGGGTGGCTAGCCCAAGGTTGAGCATGGAGTCCAAAACGATCACTCGTTCCTCGTTGTCGAGGCACTGCCAGGCGACGGACAGCGCCACCAGAATGGGATCCACGGCGGCGGCGGGAGCAGGCATCGCATGGCTGTTGCCGCATTGAAGCGCGACGCTTGGGTCGGGTGGGGAATGGTGTCGGTAGGCGCGGATGTGGACCTGCTTGGTTGTCGGCACCCAGACCCCGTACCAGCGCAGAGCTGAGACGCACGACAGGCATCCGCCAGACGCCACCGCAAGGGTCACCTGCGAGTCAGCATCCGATAGCGCATACCAACCACGGCGAAGGCGGTTCAGACGCCCGGCTTCGACAAGCCCTCGGAGTTGGGGTCGAGTGAGGCCGCTGCGGGCCAACAGCCACGTGGGATACACGCGGGGGTCCCACGTTCGGGCACTGGGAATATGGCTTTCCATAGCGGGACCTTGCCCCATGCGAGCCCCTTTGGCGAGACTCAGGCGAGAATCTGTGGATAACTCCGTGGGTGCAGCGGCACGCCCTTAGCCCGCCACATCCCCGTGGGGCTGGGCAATGGACGGATGGTCCTTGGCAGAGGCTGTCGGGGATGTTTCGGACAAGTGGTGTGAGCGGCGGATCCCCGTACGGGGTAGGCGAGGGTCAGGTGGTCCGGAGGGGAGCATGCCCGTCGCATCCCCCTATGGCTGGGCCATGGATGGGTTGTTCATGGGAGGGGCTGTCGGGGATGTTTCGGCCGTCAAGGACCGCCCCCTAGTTGGCCGGGACCGCGTACACCGCCGCGCCGATGATGCCCGCCTTGTTGCGGAGCTTCGCCGGGACGATCGGCGTGCTCAGCTTGAGGTGAGGCAGGAACTGGTCGGCCAGCTTGCTGATGCCGCCGCCCACCACGATGAGGTCGGGGGTGAGCAGGCGTTCGAGCGTCTCGTAGTAGCGCTGCAGGCGGGGGATGTACTCATCCCAGGTGAGGTGTTCTTCGTCACGCCAGCGGGAGGCGGCCTTGGTCTCGTAGTCGACGCCGTCGATTTCGAGGTGTCCGAGTTCCGCGTTAGGGATCAGCACACCGTCGTAGATCAACGCCGTGCCGATGCCGGTGCCGAGGGTGGTCATGATGACCAGGCCCGCGTGGTCTTTGGCGGCGCCGTAGCGGACCTCGGCCAGGCCGGCCGCGTCCGCATCGTTCACCAGGGTCACGGGTATGCCACATTGTTGGGCGAAGACATCCTGCGCATGCGCGCCAACGAACGACGAGTCGAAGTTGGCCGCCGACTTGGTCACACCGCGCTGGACGACGCCGGGGTAGGTCACGCCGAGCACCTTGGCGTCGTTGTCGTCCTGGAACTCGGCCACGATCTCGGCGACCACCTGAGCGACGTTATCGACTGTGGACGGGGTCGGGGTGGGGATTCGCAAGCGATGTGAGGCGAAGGCCCCCTTCTCGATATCCACCAACGCACCCTTGATTCCGGATCCGCCGATGTCGATGCCCAAGACCTTCGAAGCTGCCATGCCTGGAACATTACCGACCGTTCGGGTCGTTCGCTATCGTCTCAATCCGTTCGGACGCACGCCGGGGTGCAGCTCAGACGAAGACGGGTTCCACCGGCCCCAAGCGACCTTGCCGAGCAAGTCCGGCTTCACGCCAGAGCAGGCTGGCCGTGCGTCCCAGCAGCGGACGCAAGCCCGGACGGAATACCGCCCGCAAAATCATGCCGGCCACCACGGCAAGGTAGACGCCGAGCCACGAGAGCCGCCCGAACCGGACGGCCGCATAGGCCGACGTGGCTCGCGCGGTCTCGGCCATAATCGCCGCCATCGGCACGGTATTCGCGCTGGAGAGCTTCTCGTGGACGCCCGTCACCCCGTGATCGACATACAGCCGACCTTGCGCGCGAAGTTGGTCGCACAAGTAGATGTCTTCAGCGTTGAAGAACAGCCAGTCTGGGAAGCCGCCGACCGCTTCGAAGGCCGCCCGTCGGACGATCAGGCAGGCGCCCGACGTCACCTCGACCTCTTGGTGGCGGCCGGATTCGGGGGTGGCCAACCCCGTGCCTCGATCGCCACGGGCTCCGATGATCCATGGGAGCGCCAACTGCAGGGCGGTCGGACTGGTGCGGGCCACGTCGGGCAAGGGGGTGCCGTCGGGGTCGGTGAGCAACGGGCACAGGGCCACGGCGTCGGACGGCGCCGCGTCGATCACCTCAAGGAGCTGCTCCGAGGTGATGGCCAGGTCGGGGTTGACGAAAGCGACCCATTCCTCGCCGGCGGCCAGCGCCGCCCCAAGGTCGCAGCCGCGCCCGAAACCCACATTGGTGGGCGACGTTACGAGGGTGGCGCCGAGCCGAGTCGCAACGCTGCCGAGGTCCTCGCCGCCGGCGTTGTCGACCAGCACCACCCGGACGTCGTCGTTGGTTTCCGTGACATACCAACGCTCCAGGGCGGCCAGCGACCGGAAGGCCACGGTCACGACGAGGAGGCGAGCCATCAGGCCCCCCTTCGGGTCAGGGCGCCGTCGATGGTGGCCAGGAAGGCGCGGGTGCGCGAGGTGGCGTCGGGCCAGGCCCGCATGAGCGCGCGTCCGCAGGCGACCCGAGCAGCGAGGGCATCGGTGTCCGCAAGCCCCGCTTGAATCGCGGCCGCCGCTGCCCGGACGTCCGTCGGATCGAAATACCACGCGGCGTCCCCGACGACCGTGCGGACGAAGTCCCGATCCGAGGCGAACAGGGGACGCTCAACCTGCAGCGCCTCGATCGGCGTGGCGGAGAAGGCCTCGAGCAGGCTCGGGAAGAGTACGGCATCGCTGGCCTCGAGGAGGGCGCGCACCTGCGGGGGCGTCAGCGATCCGACGTTCACCAGGCGCGATTGTCCGGCCTGGCCGAGCGCCGCCCATTCGGCGTCGGTGAGGGTCACGAAGCAGCGCGCCTCGGTGCCGAGGCGGGCGAGTTCGTCCAAGACCGGAGCCACAAACGGCAGATTCTTGTGCGGGTAGAGGCGCGTGACGTAGGCGAACGTCGTGGCGCCCGGCACTCGCAAGGCCCGGAACTGCGCCACCTGCGCCGGGTCGGGGTCGGACGTCATCGCCGGGTGCACCGTGTTCGGAACCACGCTGACGCGATCGGCCAACACCCCGAACGCGACGATGCGCTCCTTGAGCGCGGCGGTTTCGACCACCACGGCATCGGCATCACGGACGCTCGTCCGCGACAACCACGTCCGCAGCCGCCGGCGCAGCGTCGGACGCTCGATGCCCGCGAGCGGTGGGTAGACCGAGGTGACGTCCGCGTAGCCCATGACCTCCACGGACGCCCGGCGCAGCCGATACACCGGGCCGAAGATCGTGGCAACGGCATCGTAGGGCGGACGTCCGAGCGCGTTCAGCCGCCAGCGGCGAGCGGTCACTGTCGGGTGGATGGTCGTCAGCGGGGGCAGGGCCTCGGCCACCTGGGAGGAGACCAGCCAGGTCGCGGTGGGCAGCCAAGCGGGTAAGCCGTCGGCGCCGGAGGTGAGCAGGCCGTCCGCGGTGGTGAGCAGCGCCGAGGCCACCTGGACGCCGCCGCCACCGACGAGGTTCGACGCGTCGACAGCGACACGGGGGAGCAAGGGCGGCACGCCCTCAGGGTAGCGGGCGGCGTGCGTCCGGAGAGATCGCGCCGCGGCGACGGTAGCAGCCGGTCGCGCTCACTTCGGGTGTTGGACGCCCACGCCCCCGAACGCGACGAATCCGCGGACAATCACCGTTGGCGCCCCTTGGAGCGCGGGAGCGAGCTTGTGGTTCCCGGCGCCGCCGAAGATGGCGACGGTCTGGTTCTGCACGTTGACGCCCGGCGGGACGTAGACCGTGATCCCCCCGAACATGCAAAACACCGTCACTTCGCAGACGCCGTTGACGAAGGGTGCTCGGGTCAGATCCAGGCTGCCGCCGCCCCACATGGTGAACAAGGAGTACGTCGGAGCGATGGAGATCGCGGGAGTCAGGCGGCTGCCGCCGAACATCGAAAACCCGAAGGTCGGTTCGGTCGACGTGGGAGCCAGAGCGGTGCTCGGTAGCACGTTGGTCCTCGGGGCCAGGGGCACCAGGTCGCGCGTCAGAGGGATCAGGTCATCGAAGCTGGTGGCGACGTGGACGCCATGGAGGCGATCGTCCAATTCGGGCTGCGTCAGGCGTCCTTCGGCCGCTGCCGTCCGTAGCAGGGAGGCGACCTGCGCCTTGTCTCGCTCCTGCACGGGCAGGTGCCCGCCAGCGATCGGACCGACGTCCAGGGGTTCGGGTGGGTTCGTCATAGCTCGACGCTATCCCTGCTTGGTAGCAGCCGTTCGTGAGTAAGGAGATGAATCGGGGTGCCGCCAGGGTGACCCCCGGCGACGGTTGAAGATCTCGGGGGCTCCGAGGCTTGAGAGGGCCACAGGATGTTGCTGCCCGATGATGCACCGGCTGATCACTTGGGGTGCTGGACGCCCACGCCGGCGAACACCACCAACCCGCGGACGATCACCGTGGGTGCCCCTTGCAGAGCGGGAGCGAGGTCGTGGAGGCCGACCCCGCCGAAGACGGCGATGGCCCGGTTCTGAACGTGGACGCCCGGCGGCACGACGATGGTCATTCCCCCGTACAGGCAGAAGACGCTGACCTCGCACACGCCCTCGACGAACTGTGCCCGGGTGAGGTCGAGGCTGCCGCCGCCGCAAATGGCGACCAGCGAGTAGGCCGCGGCGACGGTGGTGGTGGGGGCGAGGGTGGTTCCGCCGAACACCCACAACCCCAAGGTCGGTTCGGCGCCCACTGCGCCCACTGCGGCCGTGGCGGCCGACGGGGTCAGTGGTACCAGATCGCGGGTGAGCGGGATGAGGTCGTCGAAGGTGGTGGCGTCCCGGACGACTGTGAGGCGTTCGTCCAGTTCGGTCTGTGTGAGGCGGCCTTCGGCTGCCGCCGCCCGCAGCAGGGAAGCGACCTGAGACTTGTCGGCCTCCTGCGCGGGCTGGTTCCCTCCGGCGATCGGTCCCACATCCAGAGGCTCAGGTTGGCTCGTCATGCTTCGACGCTACGCCGGTTGGGCGCGGGCGTCCGAGGGTTCGGGGTTGGGCAGGGGAGCGTCCAGGGTGCCACCCGGCCTGGGGGGTGGCACCGTCCGTCCGACCGTCCGACAACGACCTACTTGGGGTGCTTCACCGTCACGCTGCCCATGATGACCAGCCCGCGAATGATGACCGTGGGGGCCCCGTCGAGGGCCGGTGCCAACTTCTTCTCCTGGACGTCGCCGAGGACGGCGATGGCCTCCTTCTGCACGCGGACGCCCCGTGGCACGAGGACAACCACATCGCCCATGATGGAGAAGGCGTTCACTTCGACCACCTTACGATCGAACCGGGCCCGGGTGAGGTCGAGCTTGGCGCTGCCCATCACGCTGACCATCGAGTAGTCCGCGGCGACCGCGGACGAGGGCGTGAGGTCGGTGCTCCCCAACACCGCAGCCCCGAAGTTGGGCTCCGCGGCGTCGGCCGACGGTGTCTCAGGACCCGCTAACGGCACCAAATCTCGCGTGAGGGGGATCAGGTCGTCGAAGGTGGTGGCGGTGCGCACGACCGTGAGCCGTTCGTCCAATTCGGTCTGCGTCAGACGTCCTTCGGCGGCCGCCGAGCGCAGTAGCGCGGCGACCTGGGACTTGTCTGCCTCCTGGGCCGGGAGGTGCCCGCCCGCGATCGGACCGACATCCAGGGGTTCGGATTGGCTCGTCATGCCTCGACGCTACCGGCAGGGTCGGACGGGCGTCCCTGGACTAGGGGTCGAGTGGGGGCGCGTCCAGGGTCACCCCGCGAGGTGCGAACCCCTGGGACGGTCGCTATGCTGACAAGGCCCTCGCGGGCGTAGTTCAATGGCAGAACATCAGCTTCCCAAGCTGACAGTGCGGGTTCGATTCCCGTCGCCCGCTCTCAGGTTGCCCCGGAATCCGGGGCTCTTCTGTTGGTGCAGCCGATCCGGCAACGACCTGACCTAGGGCGTGACGGGTGCGTGGTTGATATCGCCCGTCCATTCGGGACCAGGGCGGACGCTCACCAATCGATGCTGGACGAGATTCGTCGCTGAGCATCGAGGACGATCGTCCGGTTCGCTGGGTAGAGCTAACTTGGCAGAAGCCCTCGGGCTCGCGCTGCGGACACAGCTTCCGCGCGATCGTGCACACCCAGTGTTCGGTAGATGGCCTGGATGTGGTGACGAATCGTCGGTGTCGCCATGTTCAACTCGCTCGCCATGCGAGGGACGGTCCAGAATCCTGGCAGGAGCTTCAACACCCGCATCTCTGTCGCAGTCAAGGGGTTTGTTGACGGCGCCGCACGATGTCGGGGGCAGGCGGCCTTGACCGATGCCAAAATCGTCTTGACGGCCATCGCTTCGGGAAATTCAGTCAGAAGTTCCATGCCGTCCGACACGAGGCTTTCGGCCGCATCGAAGTCCCCCAACGCGAGGGCGGCCTCAGAGAGGAGCATGACCCAGCAAAGCCTCGGGAGTTTGAGTCCCCGGGTGAGGCCAGAAAGCTTGCGCCGGCCTGCCGAGAGTGCGGCGGCAGCCTGGCTCGTCGCCCCCATTCGAGCTGCATACCAGGCTTCCCCAGCCTCCACTGACACCGAGAGCACGTTGTGGGAGAGCCCCTGCTCATCCACAATCCGCCGTGCCGTTTGGATCAAGGCGAGGCCGCCTTCGAGATCATTGCGACGCCCAAGATTGGCAGCGGACGCTGCCAGGTGTTGGACGTATACCAGGGGGTATTGCTTCGCGACCACGGCGCACTCGTCCAAGCAGTTCTGCGCAAGGTCCAGTTGTCCGGCGGCGTTGTAAGTGACGGCAGTGATGATCTGGGCCAGTGCCGCAAAGGGCCCCTCGAGGATGCTGGAGGCTGCGTCGAACGCTTCCCCCATCGGATCGATGCCCGTGATCTCCCGCAAAGCAGCAGCCATCAATTGCGTATTCTTCGTGGGGAGTGGGTTTCCCTGGGACGTGGCCTGTGCGAGAAGGGTGAGCCATTGTTCCATCCCATTGAGATCGCATTCGCTAGCCGCCAGAATTGCCCCCGTCAGCAGCAAGATAGGGGCGGCAACCATCTCCGCGGGGGAAAATGCCTCGAGCCATTGGCGGACCAGCGCAGAATCACCCCGTAAGGCCCTTCTGATGCCCCGGTCTGCGACGAACTCAAGGAGGAGTCGACGATCTTCACTCTTGAGGTAGTTGTCGAAGGCCTGTTGGTCCTTTCCGCGTGCAGAGAAGTATTTCGCGGCCCGCACGAGAATATCGTCCGCCTTAGCGGGATCGGTCCGGCGAAGGTCGTGGGCCAGCACATTCGCCAAGAGATCTTCAATCACGAGCGGGTGCTTGTCTTCGGGGGACACGGTAACGAGGGGTAGGTCCAGTGCGGACGCGCGCTTCAAGGCGCTCGCAAGGTTGACGTCTGGAATGAGCGAGTCGATCGCCTTCTTGTCCAGCGGTCCGGCTGTCGCAACGACCGTGAGTAGTCGACGAAGGTCGTCGTCAAGATCGCTCACCACTTCGTCGCGCAGGTAGAGCGCGAGCAGGCCCCCCGGGTCAGTGGTGCCCACGGATTCCATGAGAAGCCGTCCTGAGCGGTGCTCGCGCAGAATGACGCGGACTGCAGAGGGCCAGCCATGCGTGGTGCGGACGATCTCCTCAGCCAACGTGTGGGTCATGGTTCCGTGGGATCCCGCGGTCAAGTCCTGGGCTGTGATTCGCAAATCGGCACTGGTGAGGTGGTACGCCTTCGCTTTCTCATGGTCAAGGCGAAGGAGGGGCAAGTGGCGCCCGGCGAGAACGACGATCCCCCCTTGGAGGTGCTGAGTGACGAAGGTCTCTAGAAGCCGAAGTGCTCGAGGGTCGCTGATGAGGTGCGCATCGTCGAACATGGGAATCGTTGGCGAATGGGAAAGTTCACTGGCCAGACGTGTCAACACGTTCCGGACCCAGTCGCTGCCAGGCGCAGTCGTGAATGACGAAAACTCGCTGAGGGTAGGGATTGCGAGAGCGAGCCGACCCACAATGTGACGGGCGAGTTCCGCAGCATCATTGTGGCGCTCATCGAGAGGAATGATGACCGAGGGGACGCGGCCGACATCCAGCCAACTTTCGAGAAGGCTTGTCTTGCCAAAGCCCGCACCCCCGATGATGGTAACGAGACTTCCCGTGGGGACCCTGGGCAGATAATTCGTAAGGCTTTCCCGCTCAATGAAGTGGGCACGATTTGGGCGACTAAGAGCTTCTCTCATGGAAGCAGGCCTAACTCTCGAGCACGAGCAATCGTTTCTTCGCGATCGTGCGCCTGAAGCTTTCGGTGCAGTGATCGAACATGACTTCTGATGGTGGCTACCTCAACCCCCAAACTCTCCGCAATCCGCGGGATCGTTGAATGGCTGGGCAATGCCCGCAACACCCTTAGTTCGGTGTGGGTCACTCCCGGATCGGAGGAGCGGCGGACGACCGGCACCGACGCTCGTAGGGCATCGTATTGCGTCCGGAGTATGGACCCTTCGACCAGTGAACTAGCCAGCGGTTGCGCCAGGGTGAGGGAGGCCGATGCTTGTCTGAGCTTGCTTTGCCACACCTGAGCGCGGGCCAACATGAGCAGCGAGTAGAGCCGCACGTGGGCATAACCCGCGACGAAGAAGGGCAACTTTGCCTGAATCAGCGCCGAACGCTGACCAACGGACCGGGCGTCGCCGCGCTTCATCAAGTAGGGGAGCGCGGCAGCGTCAAGGCCGATCATCCATGGATGATCGGACAACCCGTGGGCCCGCAGGACCGCCTCTCCCTGCTCCAGCTGGGCGGCTCCGAGCGACTCTCGCCCGGTCATCGAATAGAGCTGGCCTTGGAGTGCGCAGCGCCACGCCACGCCAAAGGGGTAGCCACCCGACATCGAGCTGAGGTGGTTCAAGACTCCTTCCGCTTGGGCGAACTCACCCTTCTCCAATGCCTCGGCTGCCGCATTCATCTGACCGAAGACGATCCATGCAGCCTGGCCCGAATCGGCCGCGATTTGCCGGGAGGCAGCCACGACTACGCTGCTGCTTGCCGAGCTCCGGGGCCGATTCCAAGGAAACGCAGCGTCGTCGGGTGCGTCGACTACCCGCTGAACCAGCGCGTCGATGCCGCTGAAGTTGCCGGTCGAGGCGTCGGCGATCGTCTTCAGAACCCGCAGCCGGGCATCGTCGCTGATCTCGTCCGGCGTGAACTCCGCGAGCCAGGTCGCCGCCAACTCGGGGCGTCCGGCCAGCGCCACGTGGGCGCTGCGCTGGTAGGCAAACTCGACGAGTTGGCCGCGGTCGGCGTGCCGTAGGAGCAACTGGAAGGCGATGTCATCTGCACCTTCCCGGACGAGTTGCTGCGGCGCGTTCTGCACGATGGACACCAGGGCAGCCGGGTCGCGAGACTGCGCATCAGCCGCGAGGATCTCCCGGAGGGCGCCGCGCACCACCAGGTGAGGGGACGGATCGGCGGTGAGCTGGACCATCGGTAGCGGTTCGTGGCGAAGCCGCTCAAAGAGCGCCTCACCGCTGCCTCGACCGGTCGCCGCCTCCAGCGACGCGGCGCTCAAGGGGCCGACGATCGCGGCCGCCTCCAACTGGCGGCGCTCGACGTCGGAGATCCGGGCTAGTGCGCTCCGCAGCAGCGGTTCCAAGGTGGTGGCGTCGACGGGATCGGGTGCCTGGGCGAGTTCTCGAGCTCCGGCAGCCCAATCGCCCGCGAGCGCTTGGCGGCGGGAGTCGAGGCTGGAGGCTATGAGTTGGTGTGTGTAGCGTTCAAGGTCCACGGCGCGGACTTCGGTGAGCCGTCCGGTCAAGCGAAGCTTGCTCCAGCGCAGTTCTGGGAGGCGTCGCCCTGCGATGACCACCGTCGTGGACGCGGGCTGGCTCCGTAGCAGGGCGTTGATCACGCCGGGCAACGAATGGTGAGTCCCAAGCTCCGCCCGATCGAACAAGATCAGCGTTGGTCGCTTGCCGAGCGTCTCAAGCACGGCGTGGGTGGATCGCGCGCGGTGTGGCGCCTGCTTGGCGCTGTGGTCCAGTTGTAGATCCAGTTCACGGGTGAGGGTGAGCCCGGTCGATTCCGGGGTGCAGTCGAGGATCGCGAGGCGCCCGCGCCACGAGTGCGCCCAGGCCTCAAGCAGGGTGGATTTCCCAGATCCGGGGGGCCCCAGGACGGTGACGACTCGAGCTGTCCCCACACCTGGGAGTCGCTGGCTCAGATCTGGGGCCTTGTTCGTCGGCATTGGCCTTGGTTTCTCCTTTCGGCTGTGATCGCTTGGCGTCAACCCGGGCCATGGGCGCAAGCGAGCTTGGATCATGACACGTTGATTCATCCAGGACGATGCCATCCCGAACTGGATTGACACGTGCGGGTGCCGCATCGGACAACCCGGGCACTTAGGTGCCTTTGGTGTAAACGCGAGGTGTCGAGGTTAGGTTCGCACGAATAATCGCAGCACTCCAAACGCCACTCGTGGTGTGGGCGATCGCACGCCTCCGGATCGGGTCAAGATCGCAGCGAGATGTGCCTCCACAAATTATGACTATGTAAATCCTGGGTAGGCGGCACCTCGCGACGCTATCGAAGATTCACGTTTTTGACCGCCTTTCGGCGCGACGCGTAGCTTCCGCTAAGCAGCGTAGGAGTCCAGTGACTTGTTCGCGGGCGGCCACCACAGGTGGTCGGTGTCTCGGGGGAGACGTCGTCGCAGACGATCGATAAGGGAGGGAATCAAACCATGGGCCATTCGGCACACACTCAATCTCCTTGGCGACCTTTAGTCGCCTCAACGTCCCATGCGATCGTCGAGGGCGCTTTGTGGCCTTCCGGCGCGCGGGCTCACAGGCACTAACGACACAACCAAACTTCGTCCAATCCGCCGCGGGGCAACGGCTGCTGGATGGCATTACTTCAAGCGACTGCATCAAGGGGAAATCAACATGACACGTCACGAAACTCGTCAGAGCCAACCGGGGGCTGGTTTACCGATGAGGCGCGGGGTGGCGCTGCTTTTGGCGACCATCCTCATGCTCATGTTCGGGGGTGTGAGCAGCGCGCACGCGCTCGGAGGCTGGACGGCGACGCTGTCGCCCGTCGCACCCCAACCTGTGCCGACCGGTGACTCGTTGGAATACACCTACAACGTTCAGTGCTCGACCCCCACGGGTTGCGGAACGCTCACTGCGACCATTCCGCCGCCTCCCGGTTGGACCGCTGCAGCGGGGCTTCCCACGGTGACCATCCCGTCGACTGTCACGGGAGTCTCCTACTCGGCAGCCGCCGACGGCACCTTGACCGTCACCTGGGTGAACCCGGCGCCGGGGCAGTCCAACCAGGTTCAGTTGAACTGGCCGACGGTGCAATGGACGACCCTGCCGGGCCTCCAGCCGATCACCGCGACCGTCACGGACGGCTCCACGACGCAAAAGCCGACGGCTACCGACGAGCTCATCGCCAAGCCGAACTTGTCGATCGTCAAGACTGCGCCGACCTCCATCTCCGCTGGGTCGACCATGACCTACAAGATCCTTGTGCAGAACGACTCGGGTGCCGCGCAGGGCAATCTGACCCTGACCAACGCAACGATCAAGGACGCCCTGCCTTCGGGCGTGACCTATGTCAGCTGCACCATCAACGGTTCCGCCACGTGCGCGGAAGCCACCGTGTCCGGTACCCCCACGGTGACGTTCACCTTGCCGGGTAACTTCGGCCCCTCGTCTTATGAGGCATATGTCACGGTGAAGGTCAGTTCAACCGCCGCCGTGGGCAGCACGATCAACAACACCGCTACCGTGTCCGGTACCCCTCTTGGTGGCACAACCCCTGTGTCGGCGTCCGCTTCCGCGAGCACGGGCGTGGGGGCCTCAGGCCAGTTGCCGGTGTTTGACCCGAGCAAGTCGGGGCCGATGTGGGTCATGCCCGGCGAGTTGGCGACTTACCGCCTGCAAGCAACCAACTCTGGCACCACGGACGCCACGTTCGTCTTCACCGACGTCATTCCCAGTTCTCTCGATGTCTTCCAGATCTGGTTCAGCTCGGAGGCCGGTAACGAGACAGCGGTCGTCACCTACAGCGACGGATCCACCGGCACGTGGACGAACACGCCGGGCGGCGGCACCTACTTCTCGGTGTCCAAGCCCGGAGTGAAGGTGACCAAGATTGTCTATACCGCCGTGGTCTCACCGGGCACGTATTTCTTCATCAGCTACAACGCCACCATCGTTGGCGCCGCGGGTACCACCTTCCAGAACTGCATGGACTCGACCGGCACCAACTCCTCGGGCACCGCGACCGGAACCCAGTACTGCACCACCACGGAGATTCGGCCGACGGTCGTCTACGGGACCCTGTACAAGAGTGTTTCGCCGACCAGCCCCGTGGCCGACGGTGCTGCGCTCACCTGGACGCTGAAGACGGTCAACGACCCGTATTACCTCCACTCGGGTGCGCTCAAGCCGTACTACATCGATCTTCTGCCGATCAACACGACCTATGTGGCGGGCTCCTTCGCGGCAGCGACAGGGAACACCTCCAGCTGCCCGGTCACGACAGACTTCGGCGTCACCGTGGTCCCGAACTACCTCAACGGGCGCACCGCGGTCATCGCGACCACGCAGCAGAACCCGTCGGCTTTGAGTGACGGCACCACCATTACCGGCGGCAGCGGGGCGTCGATCCCCAACGACAGCGGCACCTGCTCGTACACCTTGCAGTCGACGGTCAACCCTGGCGTTCCCAAGGGCACTTACGGTGGCACCCAGCTGGCGTCGAGCGAGAGCGCGAACACCTACCCCATCGACCCGAACTACGCGGGCAACGATGCGTACATGTTCGCGCCGGCAGGTGACACCTTCATCCCGCTGGCGAGCGGCAGCACGTGGCAGCCTGCGGATGCCGGCGACGTCAACAAGAACGGCAACACCGCCGAGGGCATGGCCGCCGCTGTGTCTGATTTCCAGGTTTCGCAGTCCGCGGCCCTCAACGTCGCCAAGTTGGTCAAAGGCGACCAGAACACCTCCTACCTGGGCTCGGCCGAGGTCGATCCCACGCAGTACGGCACCTCGACGCCTGGTGGCACGGTCAACTGGCAGGTGACCCTGGGCAACAACGGCAACGTCCCGATCACGAACTACGTGGCCTACGACCTGCTGCCGGCCGACAACATCGCGCCTGGAGCCACCGGCTACAACAGTGGCGTGACCGCCGTTCGGTACACCGACACCAGCTCGTCGGCGTCCTACCAGAACCAGTGGATCCCGACCATGACCGGCCCCTTGACGGTGGCTGCCGGGGATCCCGTGACGATCCTCTACTCGACGAACCCGAACCCTTGCCGTCCGGAAATGTCGGATCCGAGCAACTCGGTCGCCGCTGTCTACTGCGGTGGCACTACCAGGCCAACAGCGACTGGGTGACCGCCTCCCAGGTGACTGACTGGACCCAGATCAAGGCCATTCGCTTCTCTTACGGCAGCACCCAGATCTCCCCGGTGAGCTCGTTGACGCCCACCTGTGGCACGGCCGCTGCGGGCTGCTTCACCTACTCGTGGACGATGAACGTCCCGACCACGGATGCGAGCGGCAACGCCTTCACCCCGGGCTCGGCGCCATACACGTGGAACAAGATCGCGGCGCAGGGCTCCTCCTACGTCAGCGGAACCACGACGCCGCTTCTCGCCACCGAGGCCCCTTGGGTCAAGGACGTCTTGAACGTCCCGAACCCCGTTTCCGTGGGCGACTACGTGTGGATCGACAACAACCGCAACGGTCTGCAGGATTCCGGCGAGCCGGGTCTGGACAACGTGACGGTGACGTTGAAGGACGCTTCCGGTGCCGTGGTCGGTACGACCACCACCGCCAACGGTGGCTACTACTCGTTCCAGAACTTGGTTGCCGGGGCCGCCTACTCGGTGACGTTCACGCTGCCGTCCGGGTACTCCTGGACGACGCAGAACGCCTCCGCCGATACCTCCAACAGCGCGACGACAGATCTCAAGGATTCTGATGTCACCTCCGCAGGCGTAATCTCCTTCACCGCACCCGCGACCGGCAACAACAAGATCACCAGCGTCAGCGCGGGCACCTTCGCTGACAACCCGGGCCTCGACGCAGGCGTTGTGCAGTTCAACCTCACGCTGGACAAGCAGCTCATCAGCGGTGACCCCACGTTCCCCTTTAGCACCGTGGCCTACAAGCTGACCCCCCACAACGTCGGTCCGTCCGACGCGCTGGGCGGCTGGTCGGTGACGGACGTCCTGCCGTACGGCCTCCAGCTGTCCAGCATGACGGGTTCCACCCCGGACTACGTCTGCCCGAGCGGGACCCTGACGTGCACCAACGCCTTGCCGTTCCCGGCCGGTGCCGACATGGGCTACGTGATGGTCAGTGCAATCGTCATGCCGGGAACGGTGGGTTCGCTGCTCAACTTGGCCTACGTGGCGCCCGCCCCGACCGACGTGACAGAGACCAACCCGTTGGGGACGCCGCCGACCTCGCCGACCGATGCCTCGACGACGCCGACCGATAACGATTCGTCGGTGCCCGTCCATGTGGTCCCGTACGTGTCGGTGGGTGACTACGTGTGGTACGACGCAAATCGGGATGGCCTGCAGACTGCGGGCGAGCCGTTCTACCCCAATATGACGGTTCAACTGTTCGCTGGGACGGACACTTCGGTGGCCCCGCTGCAGACAACCACGACGAATTCGAACGGCTACTACACCTTCGGTGGGTTGGACCCGTCGACGCAGTACACGATCAAGTTCGTGACGGCGGCCGGGGAGACGTTCACCACGCAGAACGCCAGTGGCGACACGTCGAACAGTGCAACGACCGATCTGACCGATTCGGACGCCAATCCGGCCGACGGCACGGTGACCTTCACGTCACCCGCGACCGGGATGAACGGCGCTTCGACGTCATCGACGTTGATTTTCGCGGACAACCCGGGGATCGATGCCGGCATCGTGAAGTACAACCTCACGCTGACCAAGACCCTGACGACGGCTGGCCCGTTCGCTCCGGGAATGACGGTGTCCTACACCTTGACCCCGCACAACGATGGTCCGGTGGCGGCTCTGGCTGGCTGGTCTGTGACCGACATCCTTCCCGCGGGGCTCACCTTGGTGAGCATGTCCTCGACGGATGCGCAGTACACCTGCTCGGGTGCGACCTGCACCTCGAACAAGCCGCTGGCCGCGGCGTCGGATGCTCCGGCGATCACGGTGACGGCCACGATTGACGCGACCTTCACCGGGTCGGCTCACAACGTCGCCTACGTGGCACCTGCCACGACCGACGCTGTGGAAACGAATCCGCTTGTGGTCCCGACCACGACCACGGACACCACGACCACGGGCACCGACAACGACGCCCAGGCCGATTTGAGTGTCCCGAAGGTCTCGGTGGGTGATTTTGCTTGGTTCGACACGAACCGTGATGGTCTGCAGACCGCTGGTGAGCCGGTGTACGCGGGTATGACGGTTCAGTTGTTCGCTGGGACGGACACGTCGGTGGCCCCGTTGCAGACGGCGACGACGAACGCGGCCGGGTATTACTCGTTCCTGAACCTGCTGCCGTCGACGCAGTACACGATTAAGTTCGTGACCGCGGCGGGGGAGTCGTTCACCACGCAGAATGCGGGTGGGGTGACGTCCAACTCCGCCACCGCGGATCTGACGGACTCCGATGCGAATCCGGCGACTGGCACGGTGACGTTCACGACGACGGCCACGGGTGCCAACAAGGAGTCGACGTCGGCGACGTCGGCGCTGGCGGATAACCCCGGTATCGATGCGGGTGTTGTGAAGTACAACCTCACGTTGGCGAAGAAGCTCGATACGGCTGGTCCGTTTGTTCCGGGGATGACGGTGACCTACACCCTGACCCCGCACAACGATGGTCCGGTGGCGGCCCTGGCCGGTTGGTCTGTGACCGACATTCTGCCGACCGGTCTCACCTTGGTGAGCATGTCCTCCACCGACGCGCAGTACACCTGCACGGGTGCGACCTGCACGTCGAACAAGCAACTGGCCCCGGCGAGCGATGCCCCGACGATCACGGTGACGGCCACGCTCGACGCGACCTTCACGGGCTCGGCGCACAACGTCGCCTACGTGGCTCCGGCGGGCACGGATGGTCCGGAAACGACCCCGTTGGTGGTTCCGACCACGACGACGGATACGTCGACCACGGGTACCGACAACGACGCTCAGGCTGATCTTGCGGTCGCGAAGGTGTCGATCGGTGATTTCTTCTGGTGGGACACGAACCGCAATGGTCAGCAGGATGTTGGTGAGTTGCCGGTGACGGGTGCGACGGTTGAGCTGTACCTGAACGGTGTGCTCAAGGGTTCCACGACCACGGACACGGCCGGTTACTACGCGTTTAAGGATTTGTTGCCTTCGACCGGGTATGTGGTGAAGTTCATCAACCCGGATACGCAGGCGTCGTTCACGTCCCAGTTTGTGGGTGTGACGGCGACTGACAGCAACGCGAATCCGGCTGATGGCACCGCCACGGTGACCACCCCGGCCACCGGCACCAACCTGACCGATCCCGGTAAGGCTGATGATCCGACGATCGACGCCGGCCTGGTGAAGTACAACCTGTCTCTGAAGAAGAGCCTCGACACGGCAGGCCCCTTCATTCCGGGCACAACCAAGGTCACCTACACGCTGACCCCGCACAACGATGGTCCTTCGGCTTCGCTGCCGGGTTGGTCTGTGACCGACATCTTGCCGGCGGGCCTGACCTTGGTCAGCATGACCTCGGCGGATGCCCAGTACACCTGCACCGGTGCCACCTGCACCTCGGACAAGCCTCTCGCGCCGAACTCGGACGCCCCGACCATCACGGTCCTGGCCTCCCTCGATGCCGGTGTGACAGGCACGCTGAACAACGTGGCCTACGTGGCCCCGGCCACGACGGACGTCACCGAGACGAACCCGTTGGTGATCCCGACGACGACGACTGACACCTCGACCACGTCGACCGATAATGATGCGCAGGCGCCGCTGTCGGTGGCCAAGGTGTCGATCGGTGACTATGTGTGGCTCGATACGAACCGCGATGGCCTGCAGACCGCAGGCGAGCCGCCGGTGAAGGACGTCACGGTGACGTTGACTGATGCGGCGGGTGTCATCCGGACCACGACCACGGATGCGACCGGCTACTACTGGTTCGCTGATTTGGTGCCGGGTGCCGCGTACACGCTCACGTTCACGGCGCCCAGCGGCTATAGCTGGACGACTCAGAACGTGTCGGGTGTGACGGATAACAACCTGACGACCGATAACAAGGATTCGGATGTGAATCCGGCTGATGGGACGATCAGCTTCACGGCTCCGTTGACGGGGACGAATGGAACTGGCGCTCCGGACAAGACGGACAACCCCACCCTTGATGGTGGCCTGGTGAAGTACAACCTCACGTTGGACAAGGCTTTGACCACGACGGGGATGATCCGCACGGGTAACACGGTGACGTTCACGTTGACTCCGCATAATGAGGGTCCTTCGACGGCGCTTGCTGGTTGGTCGATCACCGATGTGTTGCCTGCTGGGTTGACCGCTGCGTCGATCACGGGGTCGACGGCTGATTACTCCTGCACCTTGGCGACCTTGACCTGCACGAACGCGAAGGAGTTCGCCGCTGCGGCGGACATGGGGTTTGTGACGGTGACGGCCACGGTGGATGCTACGGCGACCAGCCCGTTGACGAACTTGGCTTATGTGGCGCCGGCGCCGACGGATGTGAAGGAGACGAACCCGTTGGGGACGCCGCCGACCACGCCGACGGACGCTTCGACGACGCCGACCGATAATGATTCGTCGGTGCCGGTCGCGATGACGCCGTATGTGTCGGTGGGTGACTTCGTGTGGTTCGACACGAACCGGGATGGTTTGCAGACCGCTGGTGAGCCGGTGTACGCGGGCATGACGGTGCAGTTGTTCGCTGGGACGGACACGTCGGTGGCCCCGTTGCAGACGGCCACGACGAACGCGGCGGGGTATTACTCGTTCCTGGGCTTGGATCCGTCGACGCAGTACACGGTCAAGTTCGTGACGGCGGCGGGGGAGTCGTTCACGACGCTGAATGCGGGTGGCGTGACGTCCAACTCCGCCACCGCGGATTTGACGGATTCGGATGCGAACCCGGCGGATGGCACGGTGACGTTCACCACGACGGCGACGGGTCTGAACAAGGAGTCGACGTCGGCGACGTCGGCGCTGGCCGATAACCCCGGTATCGATGCGGGCATCGTGAAGTACAACCTCACGTTGGCGAAGAAGCTCGATACGGCTGGTCCGTTTGTTCCGGGGATGACGGTGTCTTACACCTTGACCCCGCATAACGATGGTCCGGTGGCGGCGTTGGCTGGTTGGTCTGTGACCGACATTCTTCCGGCCGGTCTCACCTTGGTGAGCATGTCGTCGACCGATGCGCAGTACACCTGCACGGGTGCGACGTGCACGTCGAACAAGCAGCTGGCCCCGGCGAGCGATGCCCCGACGATCACGGTGACGGCCACGATTGACGCGACGTTCACGGGGTCTGCGCATAACGTTGCGTATGTGTCCCCGGCGGGCACGGATGGTCCGGAAACGACCCCGTTGGTGGTTCCGACCACGACGACCGACACCTCGACCACGGGCACCGACAACGACGCTCAGGCTGATTTGAAGGTCGACAAGGTGTCGATCGGTGACTTCTTCTGGTGGGACACCAACCGCAACGGTCAGCAGGATGCTGGCGAGTTGCCGGTGACGGGTGCGACGGTTGAGCTCTACCTCAACGGCACGAAGGTCGGTTCCACGACCACGGACACGGCCGGTTACTACGCGTTTAAGGATCTGTTGCCTTCGACCGGGTATGTGGTGAAGTTCATCAACCCGGATACGCAGGCCTCGTTTACGTCTCAGTTTGTGGGTGTGACGGCGACTGACAGCAATGCGAATCCGGCTGATGGCACCGCCTCGGTGACCACGACCGCGACGGGTACGAACCTTTCGGATCCGGGTAAGGCTGATGATCCGACGATTGATGCTGGTTTGGTGAAGTTTAACTTGAGCCTCACGAAGACGATGGACACCGCGGGCCCGTTCATTCCGGGTACGACTAAGGTCACGTTCACGTTGACGCCGCATAACGATGGTCCGTCGGATGCCCTCATGGGTTGGTCGGTGACCGACATCTTGCCGGCGGGTCTGACCTTGGTCAGCATGACCTCGGCGGATGCCCAGTACACCTGCACCGGTGCCACCTGCACCTCGAGCAAGCCACTGGCCGCGAAGAGCGATGCTCCCACGATTACCGTGGTGGCTTCCCTCGATGCGGGTGTGACGGGTGAGTTGAAGAACGTGGCCTTTGTGGCTCCGTCGTCGACGGATGTTCCGGAAACGAACCCGTTGGTGATCCCCACGACCACGACTGACACCTCGACCACGTCGACCGATAATGATGCTCAGGCGCCGTTGTCGGTGGCGAAGGTGTCGATCGGTGACTATGTGTGGCTGGATACCAACCGCGATGGCCTGCAGACCGCAGGCGAGCCGCCGGTGACGAACGTCACCGTGACGTTGACTGATGCGGCGGGTGCCACCCGGACCACGACCACGGATGCGACCGGTTACTACTGGTTCGCTGATCTGGTGCCCGGGGCCTCCTACACGCTCACGTTCACGGCGCCCAGCGGCTATAGCTGGACGACTCAGAACGTGTCGGGTGTGACGGATAACAACCTGACGACCGATAGCAAGGATTCGGATGTGAATCCGGCTGATGGGACGGTCAGTGTCACGGCTCCGTTGACGGGGACGAATGGTACGGGTGGCCCGGATCTGACGGATAACCCCACCCTTGATGGTGGCCTGGTTTCGTACAACCTCACCTTGGACAAGGCGTTGACCACCACCGGGATGATCCGCACGGGTAACACGGTGACGTTCACGTTGACCCCCCACAACGAGGGTCCCGCGACGGCGCTTGCTGGTTGGTCTGTCACCGATGTGTTGCCTGCTGGGTTGACTGCCACCTCGATCAGCGGGTCGACGGCTGATTATTCCTGCACCTTGGCGACCTTGACTTGCACGAACGCCCAGCCGTTCGTCGCGTTGGCGGACATGGGGTTTGTGACGGTGACGGCGACGGTGGATGCCGGTGTGGTGGGTCCGTTGACGAACTTGGCTTATGTGGCTCCGGTGTCGACGGATGTGAAGGAGACGAACCCGTTGGGGACGCCGCCGACCACGCCGACGGATGCTTCGACGACGCCGACCGATAATGATTCGTCGGTGCCGGTTGCGGTGACGCCGTACGTGTCGGTGGGTGACTTCGTGTGGTACGACGCGAACCGGGATGGTCTGCAGACCGCTGGTGAGCCGGTGTACGCGGGTATGACGGTTCAGTTGTTCGCGGGGACGGACACGTCGGTGGCGCCGTTGCAGACCGCGATCACGAACGCGGCGGGGTATTACTCGTTCCTGGGCTTGGATCCGTCGACGCAGTACACGATTAAGTTCGTGACCGCGGCTGGTGAGTCGTTCACGACGCTGAATGCGGGTGGGGTGACGTCGAACTCTGCGACTGCTGATTTGACGGATTCGGATGCGAATCCGGTGGATGGCACGGTGACGTTCACCACGACAGCGAATGGTTTGAATAAGCCGTCGACGTCGGCGACGTCGGCGCTGGCGGATAACCCCGGTATTGATGCGGGTGTTGTGAAGTACAACCTGACGTTGGCGAAGAAGCTTGATACGGCTGGTCCGTTTGTTCCGGGGATGACGGTGTCTTACACCTTGACCCCGCACAACGATGGTCCGGTGGCGGCGTTGGCTGGTTGGTCGGTGACTGACGTGTTGCCGCTGGGGCTGACTTTGGTGTCGATGTCGTCGGCGGATGCGCAGTACACCTGTGTGGGTGCGACCTGCACGTCGAGCAAGCAGTTGGCTGCGGCGTCGGATGCTCCGGCGATCACGGTGACGGCCACGATTGATGCGACGTTCACGGACACGGCGCACAACGTCGCCTACGTGGCTCCTTCGGGCACGGATGGTGTTGAAACCATCCCGTTGGTGGTTCCGATCACGACCACGGCCACGTCGACCGCGACGACCGATACCTCGACCACGCCGACTGATAATGATGCGCAGGCTGATTTGAAGGTCGACAAGGTGTCGATTGGTGATTTCTTCTGGTGGGATACCAACCGGAATGGTCAGCAGGATGCTGGCGAGTTGCCGGTGACGGGTGCCACGGTTGAGCTCTACCTCAACGGCACGAAGGTCGGTTCCACGACCACGGACACGGCCGGTTACTACGCGTTCAAGGATCTGTTGCCTTCGACCGGGTATGTGGTGAAGTTCATCAACCCGGATACGCAGGCGTCGTTCACGTCCCAGTTCGTGGGCGTGACGGCGACGGACAGCAACGCGAATCCGGCTGATGGCACCGCCTCGGTGACCACGACCGCGACGGGTACGAACTTGACCGATCCTGGCAAGGCCGATGATCCGACGATCGACGCCGGCTTGGTGAAGTTCAATTTGAGCCTCACCAAGACGATGGACACGGCGGGCCCGTTCATTCCGGGGACGACCAAGGTCACCTTCACGCTGACGCCGCACAACGACGGACCCTCCGATGCCCTCATGGGTTGGTCGGTGACCGACATTCTGCCGGCGGGTCTCACCTTGGTCAGCATGACCTCGGTAGATGCCCAGTACACCTGTGTGGGTGCCACCTGCACCTCGAGCAAGCCTCTGGCCGCGAAGAGCGACGCTCCCACGATTACCGTGGTGGCCTCGATTGATGCGGGCATCACCGGCGAGCTCAAGAACGTGGCCTACGTGGCCCCGGCCACGACGGACGTCACCGAGACGAACCCGCTCGTGATCCCGACGACGACCACGGATACCACGTCCACGGCGACCGACAACGACGCCCAGGCGTCGCTGACCGTCCCCAAGGTGTCGATCGGTGACTATGTCTGGCTGGATACGAACCGTGATGGCCTGCAGACCGCAGGCGAGCCGCCCGTCAAGGACGTCATCGTCACGTTGACCGATGTCCGCACGGGCACGACTCGCACCGCTACGACGGATGCGACCGGTTACTACTGGTTCACCGATCTGGTGCCCGGTGCTTCGTACACCCTGACGTTCGCTAAGCCGACTGGCTTTGTGTGGACGACCCAGGACGTGACCGGGGTCACCACCAATGATCCGGCCACGGATGGCACCGATTCGGATGTGAATGTCACCACCGGTGTGGTGGCTTTCACGGCCCCGACCTCTGGCTCTAACAAGGGCGCTGCGGACGTGACGGATAATCCGTCGCTGGATGCTGGTCTGATCCAGTTGGTCAGCGTGGGTGACCATGTGTGGATCGATAGCAACCGTGATGGTGTTCAGGGTGCCGGTGAACCGCCGCTGCCTGGTGTCATCGTGAACCTGTATGACGCGAACGGGACGTTCGTGACCACGGCCACGACGGATGCGAATGGGTTCTACTCGTTTACTGATCTGTTGGCGGGCGCGACGTACACGATCGAGTTCGTGAAGCCGACCAACACGGTGTTCACCACGCAGACGTCCGGCACGGATAAGGCGCTGGATTCCAATGCGGACGTCACGACGGGGAAGACCACGTTCCAGGCTCCGGCTACCGGAACGAACTCGGCCACGACCCCGGATGATCCGACGATTGATGCGGGCATCATTCCGTTGGTGAGTATCGGTGATTTCGTCTGGTACGACACGAACCGTGATGGCATCCAGGACAAGGCCGAACTACCGGTGGCGAATGTGACGGTGAACCTGTTGGATTCGACGGGTGCTGTGAAGGCCACGACCACCACGGATGCGCTGGGGTTCTACTCGTTCAACAACCTGTTGGGTGGGGCGTCGTACACCGTCGAGTTCGTGAAACCGGCCAACACGGTGTTCACGCTCCCCACGGTGGGCACGGACAAGACGGTTGATTCGAATGCGGACGTCATCACCGGTAAGGCTGTTGTGGTGGCGCCGGCGACGGGTACGAACAGCCTGACGATCCCGGATGATCCCTCGATCGATGCTGGGCTGGTCAAGCTGGTCAGCGTGGGTGACTACGTGTGGTGGGACAACAACCGTGACGGTCTGCAAGATATCGCCGAGCCTGCTGTGGCGGGTTTGACGGTGAACTTGTACGACGCCAACGGCACCAAGGTCGGCACCACCATGACGGATGCGACGGGTTACTACTCGTTCACTGATCTGTTGGCGGGGGCGTCGTACACCGTGGAGTTCGTGAAGCCGGCAGGCACGTCCTGGACGACGCCGCTGGTCGGAACGAGCACCGGTGTTGATTCCAACCCGGGGGCGGATGGGCGTTACACGTTCACTGCTCCGGCGGACGGCCACAACCTGCCCACGGATATCAACCTGGAGCGGTTGGCTGATGATCCGACCCTGGATGCGGGTCTGGTTCAGTTCAACCTGACCCTGACCAAGGTGTTGACCACCACGGGCACCATCAAGCCGGGTTCCACGGTGACGTTCACCCTGACCCCGCATAACGATGGTCCCTCGGCTGCCCTCACGGGGTGGTCGGTGACAGAGGTTCTTCCGAGCCAGCTGACTTTGGTGTCGATGACCGGTACCGGGTACACCTGCACGGGTGTGACCTGTACCGCCACCGCATCGCTGGCTCCGGCCACCGATGGGCCGGTTATCACTGTGACGGCCACCGTGAACGCGGGTGTCACGGGCGCGGTGTCGAACGTGGCCTACGTGGAACCGAACCCCATCGATAAGCCGGAAACCAACCCGCTGGGTCCGGTGCCTGGTCCGGGTACCGACACGTCCACGACCGCGACCGATAACGACAGCATGGCGGGGTTCATTGTGAGCCCGACCGCGTTGCCGCGAACCGGTGGCACCCTCGATCCTGGGGTGTTGCTCCTCGCCCTCGGGCTCCTCAGTTCGGGTGGCGTCCTGCTCGCAGTTTCACTGCGCAGACGCTCCCGCCAAGGCTGAACCTAATCCCGTCAGCCTTGCGACGGAGGCGGGCCAGCACCCCGATTGGCTGCCCGCCTCCTAACCCAAATCGCGGGGAACCCCGAGCCCCTTCGCCCCAACGAAGCCCCTCGGTGATCCTCGCGGCCTCGTCCCTCAACGCCCTCACACGCTGTTGGCGTTGAGGGACGACGTGCTTCTAGCTCCGATTCACCGAGGACCGGTCAACGATTCCCGCACGATGGCGAGGCGGGTCGTGAACTCTCGCACCTGCCGAGTCAGGGTGTCGCGGGTGGCACTGGGCAAACCGTCTACCAAAGCGTTGCGAGAACCGCCGGAAAGTTCGCTTGCCAGCGTGGTGAGGGTCACATTCATGGCCGCCACCTTCGGGGCCAGCAGAGAGAGGGATGCCTTGTTCGCTGCTTGCTTCTCAAGCGCGTCCAGATCGTTGCCTGCCGACGCCACGCGTCCTGGAATCGTGCAGCCGGTGGGTGCGAACAGCCCTGTCCCGGCCGCGGCCGCGACGTCCTGGGCGGCGCGGACGGGGGGGAGCAGTCGAACGTCCGACCCCACCACGAACGGGGCGGCCAGCCCCACGCGAACGAGCTCAGCGTTGGCCAGCCGACCATCCGGAAGGTACACGCCAGCAAGCGTCCGGCCGTAGCGGTCCAGCCCAGAGTCGACGATCGAGAGCGGCGTCCCCTTGGGTGCCAGCACCTGGAGGGCTGTCTTGGCCTCGGCGGCGAGGCACTGCGCGGGCGCGCCATCGTGCGCGAGTTCTGGCGCGTCGATGTTCTCCAGCCGCAGCGTCACCTCGTGGCCGTCCCACAAGACTGTAAGGGTGTCGCCGTCGATGATGTAGGCGCTTGTGACGTGCACTGAGGCGGTGGGGCTCGGGGTGGCGGGCGTGGTTGGCGAGGCGCTCGAGGGAGCCACCGGGGACGGGCTCAGTCCGCCGCGGACGATCCACACCGTCGCCCCCACCACGGCCACGGCCACGGCGAGGTCGACGAGGTGATGGCGCCGCGCACGCATCAGCGGCACCCGCGCTCGCCCGTCCGGGCGCTCGCCATCACGTGAGCGGGTCGGCGTAGCGCGGGAGCGGCCCGTAGAAGACCGCGTCGATCGGCGCGCCATAGGTCGGCTCGCCGCGACGGACGCGCGCCCAGGCTTGGAAGAACGGGGGCACGGACGGCAACCACAGCAGGGCGGCACCCACGAGCGCCGGCACAATCGCCAAGGCAGTCCAGGTTTGCAGGAACAGCGTCAAGAGCGACACAGCGGCGGCAACGATGCCCCCGACGCGAGTCCAGGCGTAGCCACGCCAGCTGTAATAGCCGACCACGGAGGTGGTGCCGCACACGATGATCCCGATGAGGGCCGCCAGCGCGGCTAAGCCGACGCGAGGCAGCGGGCTGGTGTCGGTACCAAGGAAGCCAAACAAGCGGGCAGCGTTGGGGAAGTCGCTGATCGCCAACCACATGGACGCGAGCAGCCCCACCCCGCTGCCCATCGCGGCTAACCAGAGGCCGCACGAGGCCAGGCGCACCGGCCAGGGACGAAGCGGTTCGCCCGTCGCAGGATTGATTGGGGGTCCAGGGGTGGCGACGGCGGCTGCGGGGACGGTGGCGATGCCCCCGGAAATGGATGACGCCCCGGCGTCGTCGACGATGGTCGACCCGCTCGGGGCATCAGAGGCGTCAGAGCTCGACGTGATGGTCATGCCCAGCTCCCTTCGCGCGTGCTGGCGACCACCTTACCCGGCGGCCGCCCTCACACTCAGGCCGGCTTCATCGTCTTGGTCGCAAGGAACCGGCGATGCCAGCTGTGCGCCGTGGCGAGATCGTGCGGGGTGTGCTGGCCGTTGGCCACCTTTCCCGCCAGGTCGACGTAGTCCTGCAGCAGCGGACGATAGTCGGGGTGCACGACGTTGGCGATGACGACCTTGGCGCGCTGCTTGGGCGACAACCCGCGCAGATCGGCCACCCCCTGCTCGGTGATGATGACCGACACGTCATGCTCGGTGTGATCGTGGTGGCTCACCATCGGCACGATGCAGGAGATATCGCCGTTCTTGGCGATGGACGGGGTCACGAAGCACGAGATGTAGGCGTTGCGCGTGAAGTCCCCGGACCCACCGATGCCGTTCTGCATCCGCGAACCCATCACGTGAGTGGAGTTCACGTTGCCGTAGATGTCGGCCTCGATCATGCCGTTACACGACACGACGCCGAGGCGACGGATGACCTCGGGGTTGTTCGAGACCTCCTGCGGACGCATCACGATGCGCTTGCGGTACTCGGCGGCGTTGTTGTTCATCCGCACGGCCGCGTCGGGCGACAGCGAGAAGGCGGTCGCGGAGGCCACCTTGAGCTTGCCGGAGTCGATCAGGTCGACCATGCCGTCCTGGATCACCTCGGTGTAGCTGGTCAGCTGCTCGAAGGGGCTGCTCAGCAGACCCGCGAGGACGGCGTTGGCGATGTTGCCCACGCCCGACTGCAACGGCAGCAGGTTCTTCGGCATGCGCCCTTGCTTGACCTCGTTGGTGAGGAAATCAATGAAGTAGCCCGCGATCGCCAGGGAGTCGTCGTCCAGCGGCTTGAACGGCGTGTTGCGGTCCTCGGCGTCGGTCTCGATGACGGCCACCACGCGATCGAAGTCGATCGGGTAGGTCGTCGAGCCGATGCGCTGACCGGCCTCGGTGATGGGAATCGCCAGGGCGTTGGGCGGCTGGGCCACGCTGTAGATGTCGTGCATGCCTTCGAGGTCGGCCGACTGCCAGGAGTTCACCTCGAGGATGATCTTCTTGGCCTTCTCGAGGTACACGTTGTTGTTGCCCACCGAGGAGCTTGGGACGGCGCGTCCGTCGGCCGTGATGGCAGTCACCTCAATGACCGCGACGTCGAGATCCCCCCAGAAACCATTGCGGACCTGCGGTCCCGAATGCGACAGGTGAACGTCGCTGTACTCGGAGATGCCGGCGTTGATCTTTTTCCGCATGATTGGATCCGACTGATACGGCACGCGCATCGAAATGCCGTCGGTAGCAGCCAAGGCGCCGTCCAGCTCGGGAGCGGTCGATGCGCCGGTCAAGGCCACAATGCGGAACTCCTCGCCGCGGGCCTTGGCGGCGTTGATCCGATCTGCCAACGCGACCGGAAATGCCTTGGGGTAGCCCGCGCCGGTGAAGCCGGCGAATCCGATGCGGTCGCCGTTCGAAACGAACTCGGCGGCCTGCTCGGCAGACATGACCTTGGAGCGGAATTTGGCGCTATTGATGCGCGACATAGGGGTCCTCCTGGCTGCGGTGAAAGCTTGCTCAGCGTAGCGCCCGCAGACCCCAACGACGAGTTCGCGAATCATTCCGGACGGAGTGGTTGCGGGGCCGGTTAGGCGCTACCTGCGCGCGCCTTCGACGTGTCGATCGTGCCCAGATCACCCGCTCGGCCAGGTCGGAAACGCGAGTCTCGGCGTGGTCGCGCATGGGCTGGTGGCGCCCGTGACAGGAAAGGGCCGTCGGCTCCGAACCTGAATGAAATCGGATTCGGAGCCGACGGCCCTTTCAATATCGGCGGCGTCACCAATAGGCCGAGTGGGGGGTTGTCGTCGTCTGCTGGGCAGTGGTCGGAGCTACGCCACTAGCGGCGGCGGCCGGCATCGGAGCGGTGAGAGACCAAATGCCCACCGCAACGCCCGCGGCAGCAGCGACCTTGAGGAATTCCCGGCGGTCCGGAGCGCTCCCACTGGCGACCGTGAGGCCACGTTCGGACAACACCTTCAGGGTGGCGGTCACGGTGGCCGCCGGCAGTCCGGTGGCCGCGACGATATCGCCTGTGGTGGCGTCCTGGCAGGCCTCGTAGATGGCGGCGGCCTCGTCGTCGAGGGCAATGCACCTGGTCGGTAGCTTCGCTGTAGACCACCAACGATCCGTCAAGTCTCTCGAGGTGCTGGCCGTCCTTGACTGGCAGCCATCGCAATTCCCCCATTGGTCATTCCCTTCAGAAAGATAGTTGGGGGATTCACGCCCCCACAAAAAGGTACCTCATTGTGCTTTGTGGTGTTCGCCTCCTGGTACCGAGACGTGACGTGCGTGGCAGGTGAGTCCCCACGAATCCTGAGCGCCCGGGACATTCAAGGGACAGGGCCGGCGCGGGGAGCATCGTCGCCTAATATCGTGCCCATGAGCGATAGGGGACGCATCCGCGCAGGGATCGACGCCGGCAAACAGGCCCTTCGGGAGCGCGCCGAACAGGTGGCTCCGGTCTTCGATGCCACACCTACGCTCCCCGCGCCGACGAAGCTGTGCATTGGGATGGCCACCTACGACGACTTCGACGGGGTCTGGTTCACGATCGCCTCCATCCTGATGTACCACCCCGAAGTGGTTCCCGATCTCTCCTTCATCGTGATCGACAACCACCCCACCGGCGAGGTCTCGCGCGCCCTGAAGGAACTAGAGAACAAGTTCCCTCGCTACCGCTACGTGCCCTTCCGCTCCTACACCGGCACGGCTGTCCGGGACTTGGTCTTTCGTGAGGCACAGGCCGAGGTCGTGTGCTGCGTCGATTCGCATGTGCTGATCCGCCCCGGCGGGTTGGCCACACTGCTGCGCTACTTCGAGGCGCGCCCCGACTCGCGAGACTTGGTGCAAGGCCCCATGCTCAGTCCGGATATGACGAGCGTGTACGGCACGCACTGGGACCCGATTTGGGGAGCGGGGATGTTGGGTAAATGGGGCAATAACCACGAGGCCGATAGTTTCAGTGAGGAGCCGTACGACATTCCCTCGCAGGGTCTGGGCTTGTTTGCGTGCCGAAAGGCGGCCTGGCCGGGTTTTCATCCGTTGATGCGTCAGTTCGGCGGCGAAGAGGGGTATCTGCACGAGAAGATGCGGCGCCTAGGGGGGCGGACGGTGGGTCTGCCTGCGCTCGCCTGGGGTCACCGTTTCGAACGGCCGCGCGGTATCGCCTATCCCCATCTGCGGATGTCGTTCGTCCGTAACTATGAACTGGGCTGGGCCGAGCTCGGGATCGATCCCGAGCCCGGACGACGGCACTATAGGGAGGAGTTGAACGCTGCACCTGCAATGCTGGCGGAGGCACAGAATGCAGTCACGCACCCCTTGGCTGTCTTCGATGCCGTCATGGCCATCAACATGGATGCCGAACATCAGAGGTGGGCCTCGCTCACGCATCGGATGAATGTCCTGGGAATCGATTGGCGTCTGGAGCGGATTCCAGCTGTCCCCACGCCAGACAATCACCACATTGGCTGCGCCCTGTCCTGGCGAGCCGCGATCGTCGAAGCGAAGCGGCGCGGCCTGGCCTCCGTCCTGGTGTTGGAGGATGACGTGGTCTTCAGGACCGACGCGCTGGAACACCTCGAAGGCGCGGTCGCGGAGCTGGCGGGCCGGGAATGGGACCTGGTCTATCTCGGTATGCAATCCAACCGTGGATGCCGGGAACCTTTGCCAGACGCTCAGCACCTCGTCTCTATCACGCGCGCCATGGGCAATCACGCCGTGGTGGTCAGCGCCCGGGTCTTTGACGCGATTCTCGCCGGAATCCCTCCCACGGTCGCTGAGGCGACCGCCTGGGTCGCGCAGAACCATGCCGTTGGCCATTGGTTCGGCATGCAGGCCCAGCAAGGGCTCTGGAAGGCGTTCTGCGTAGCCCCGGACGTAGCCCTCCAAGAGGTGACGTTGAAGGGCTATCCCGAGGACGTCTTCGAACCAGAGCGGTTCCCGCTCGTTCCGGCCCATGGCTGACCCTGCGCCGGAGGCACTTCAGCAACGTGCGTTGGCCCGCTATCTCGTCGCGCGCAATGACAGGGCCGCCGCCAGGATGGTCGCTGCGTTCCGTGGCGCGGGCATCGAGCCGATCCTGCTCAAGGGCGCGGCGACCCGCACCCTGCTCGATCTAGACGAGCGGGTGTCCGCCGATATAGATCTCCTCGTGATGCCGGTAGAACGGCGCCGGGCGGAGCGTTTCTTGCGGTCTTGCGGGTATCGACGCGCAGCCGGGATTCATTCGGATTCCTGGACGCATCCCAGCGACGTTCCCGTGGATCTTCACCGCACCCTGCCGCGCATCGCGCTGAGCCCGGCGGACGCCGCCGTCGTCCTCCGACGGCACACGACCACCCTGTCGGTGGCGGGCCAGGCCGTACTCACGCTCGACGTTCCCGCACAGCTCGTGCACCTGGCCATCCACGCCACTCAGGACGCCACGGACCAGCCCAAGGACGAACTCGCGCTCGCGGCGCAGGTGGTGGGGCCACACGACTGGCAGGCCGCCGTGGTCGTCGCCCATGAGTTGGGCGTCGCCCCCACTGTCGCCTGGGCCTTGACGTCCGTGGGGGCGGCGCACATGGCTGAGCGCTTCGGCCCTGCCAGGTTGGCCGTCAACGACCGTCACGAGGCCGGGTTAACCGGCTACCTGTCGTCCAGCGCCCACTGGACGGAGCGAGGGCGGCGGCAGCTTCGCCTCGCCGAGAATTGGCTCCGGTGGCAACGCGGACGGCTCGCCCGGTTGGTGACGGGACGAAGTGCGCTCTACAGCCGGTGGCGGGCCCGAAGGTCAGGGAAGTGACGGTGGGTGCGCTGCGGGTGCGCAGCTACGGCGTCGTTGTCGAGCTGGCGTGGCAGGGGCTCCCCCCGGCCTCGTCCTCCGAAGTCGCCCTCCTGCTTCCGCCCGGCGCTGTGCCGACGACCGCTGCCCCGGAAG
The DNA here is from genome assembly GCA_016716635.1 of Micropruina sp. Taxonomy (GTDB): domain Bacteria; phylum Actinomycetota; class Actinomycetes; order Propionibacteriales; family Propionibacteriaceae; genus JADJVZ01. The sequence continues at coordinate 271,021 of JADJVZ010000012.1, read as the reverse complement.
TCCGAGTCGTCCTCTACGGCGGCCCCCCATGGCGGCTGGAGGGCCCCGAGGGCGCGGTGCTCTTCGACAGCTGGGACGACCTTCGCCACGGCGCCGAGCGGGCGCTGGCGGGCCACATCGCGCTGCAGTCGCCTGACCGGATCTTCTTCCATGCGGGGGTCGTGGGGACGGAGGCGGGGGCGATCGTGCTTCCGGGGCGGAGCTTCGCCGGCAAGTCAACCCTCGTGGTGGCGCTGTGCCGACTGGGTTGTCGCTACCTGTCGGACGAGTATGCCGTGGTCTCACAAGAGGGCCTCATCATCCCCTACCCCCGGCGCCTGTCGCTTCGGGTGGGTGAGCGCCGCCTCACGGTGGCCGCGGACGAACTGGGGGCGGCAACCGAGACCGACCCGTTGCCGCCCGCAGCGGTGGTGGTCTCCGTCTTCCAACCGGGAGTGGCTACCGACCTGCGCCCCGTGCCAGCCCGCGAGGGGGTGATGGCCCTCATCGACAACGCCATCGCGGCACGCACCCGGCCGCGCGACGTCCTGCGTGCCGCCGGAGCGCTCGTGCGAGACTCGTTGGTGCTGCAGGGCGTGCGTGACGATGCCGACGAGGCCGCCGCGTTCATCGTGGCGTCATTCTCGAACCGCGGTTCGACGCCCCGGGGGCCTAGCTAGTCGGCCAGGAGGCTGATCCGCTGCCGCAGCGTGTGGGACGCCCCCGGCTCAAGGGCCACCGCGTTCGCCAGGACGTTCGCGGCTTCGACGCAGATCATCTCCGGCCACTCGTCGTCGCCGAAGTCGGGCATGTTGGCAGCCCCGGGCACCCAGGGGTTCCACACGACGGTGTTAGCCGAGTTCTCCTTCGAGATCTCCAATTGGCGGCCCCACACCGGATCGGTGAGGACGATCGTCCCGGCCGAGGTGTAGACCCGGTCGAAGGCCGAATCGAGCATCACCGCGCCCGGCTCGACGCCCGCCTCGTTCGTGACCTTGCTCCAGTACGTCGCCCCCTCGAGACCCTCGAGGCGCACCTGGCGGACGTCGCCCACCGCCAGGTAGGTGTGCAGCGCTTCTTCGTAGTCGAACGGGTGATCGTCGGTGTTGGTGACCGTCAGCGCCATGTCCAGGCTGGTGCGGCCGAACGAGACCTCGAAGCGGGCGGCGAAGGAGTAGGGCCACGCCGGCGTCTGGCCAGCGGCCTCGCGGTCGAGGGCATAGGACACGACCAAGGTGCCGTCCTCGTCCAGGGAGTCGACCACGGCCGTCCGGCGCCAGGCGTCCAGGCGCGCGAACCCATGGGCCGGGGTCATGCCCGGCTCCCGTCCGGGACCGAACCACGGAAAGATGATCGGCACCCCGCCGCGAACCGGCTTCCCTGCCTCGAACATGCTTGCCTCAGACAGCCACAACACCGGACGTCCGCCCTCGGGTTGCCAGGCCCAGACGTGGGCGCCGTGGTCAAAGACGCCGTAATGCCGGTCGCCAGGGGAGGCTTCGACGCCAGCCAAGGGGGCGGTGGTGAGTTGATACGTCATGGTGGGGGCCTTCCTGGGATGGAATGGGTTGGGGGTCGTGAGGTCGTGGGGCAGAACCGCGGGGTCAGGAGCGCAGGACAGCGGGGATGATGCGCTCAAGCATGGCATCGAGGTAGGCCGCAGCGGCCGCCGCCACCGCGCGATCGCGGCCCCAGGGGTCGGGGACGTCCTCGCTGCGCCGCGCTGAGACCTTGGCCGCGAAGGCGGCAGCCACCACGTCGGGGGCGTCGGCGGCGACAGCGTCCAAGGCACGATTGAACTGGGCGAAGGTGAACACCTTGCGTAGGGCGCGGGGATGGTCGTCCAGGATCCAGGCCCGCTGATCGACCCCCGCCGTCAGCACCACGTCGGCAGCCGCGATAGCTTCCCGGGTCAGGGGGCGACTCTCAAAGCGAGTGCCGTCCAGGCCGCGTTGGCTCAACTCCGCCAGCATGCCGGGCTCCATGCTGAGACCCGGACGGGCATGCGTGCCGCCACTCGTGATCCGCAAGCCTTCCCCAGCCATCGCCTCGGCCCGTACGTGAGCGTAGGCCGACCGCGCCCGGTTGGCGTAGCAGACGAACAAGAGGGTCGGCACGTGAGTCATGTGGAAGCTCCGAGTTCGGGATCGGGTGGGGCGGCCTCTTCGAGGATGCCTAGCGCCAAGGCGGAGGTGAGGAAGCTGGCGACATCCGCCGCGATGGTGTCGGCGGGTATGTCGAGTTGAGAGGTCAAGGTGGCAACGACGTCCTCGCCCATCGCTGCCAGCAACCAAATGTCGCACGCGGAATCAGCCAGGACGATAGGTCTACCGTCCGGCAGTCGACAGATGTACAACTCGCGGCGATGGTGCTCGGGTGGGGACTCCTGCCACGCCACATCAGCGGGAATGCGATATCTCACCGCCGCCTCCCTACCAGCCGGGGCAGCTCTCGCAGTGCCGTTGCGAACCGGCGGGCGTAGGCGGCGGCCATGTCGCGCCGCGTGGGGGGATGGCCGAGCTTCATCGTGAGGTGATCGACGTTCACGAACAACGCCTTGAACGCTAGCCGCAGCGCCTCCCGAGGGGATTTGCTTGCTTTGATCCGGGCCTGCCATTCGGCCAGCCGAAGCGTCTCGGGCTGGGACGCGAGGCGCCACAAGTCGGCCTCGGGTGAATCGGCGTAATCATCGAGGTGGCCGAGGGCGGCGGCGAGCCCGATTTCAGCCTTCAGCCTGGTCACGAGCAACTGCGTCTGCTCCTGATCTGTTGGGGAGGCCTCTCGCCACGCGCGTCGCACGTCTTGGGGTTGCCCGCCCACCGTGCGTCCGGCGTGCAGGAGGAGCACCACCCGCTGTGCGGTGATGCTGGGAACGGTGCACGGCCAGGCGGCCAGTTCGACGGTGCTGCGATCGGCCCACAGGACGTCGAAGGCCGTCTCGGGGTCGAGCCCGATGCCGGGAAAGTTGCGGTGGACATCGCAGTGGCCGAACCACGTGTGTTCCAGAGCGGCCGCGTGCTCGAACACCGAGCCGCTCTCGAAGGAGGCCATGGCCGTCCAGCCATGCTCCGAGAGGATCTTCATGAAGGCCTCAACCTGCCGGGGCCGAACGAGGACGTCGGCGTCGGTGCTCGCCCGCCGGTTCGATGGGACGCCTCCCTCGTCGTCCAGATCCTCGCTCAAAACCGGGGCGAGGGCGGGCCCCTTGATGTGGAGAACGTCGATCCCATGGGCGTCCGCGAGCCATTGCAAGGCAGCGTGTGCGAACTCCACACGAACCGACAACGGCACATCGCGTTCAGTCATCGTGTGGTTCCTGCGCCTCATCGAGGGGGGTGCGCTGGTGGGGCGGGAACGCCTCGACCGGTTCGTCATCGACTTCTCGAATGAGCCCGGCTTCGCGGAGCGCGTAGACGGCGGTCTGGGTCGCCTCGAGGGTTGACCCTGACTCTGGGCGGCCGAACCTCTGCTCCAAGAGGTCGGCGAGCTCGGCCACGGTACGCGGCACCTCGCACGCCGCGAGCAGCCGCGCCCCCAGTTCGGGTAGCCGCAACAAGGTGGACTCGGTGAGCACCAGCAGCTCGCCGTCGTGCTCGAGCATGTCGGCAACGGGGATCCGGACGACTTTCACGCGGCACCCTCCAGCAACTCGGCCAGCGGATCGATGATGTCGGCGGCCTCGGCGTAGTGCCAGCGCGTGATGGGTCCGATGCGTTCGATGAGGTCGGCGAGGCGATGGAGACCACGGTCGAGGGCGGCCAACGAGCTGGATTCGGCCGTGAGGGCGCACAAGGCGTCCAGCAATCCGAGCTCCTCGATCCATGGAGCATCGTCAGGGGAGCGGTCCAACAGGATGATCTTCGTCACGAACGGGGCGGGATGAGCCTGCACCAAGGCGAGTTCCGACGGCCCGGTTTCCACCTTGTGGGGCACCTCTGGATCGCGGATCGAGAGCGGCTTGGGGTAGGCCAAGATGCTGCCGTCCAGGGTGATGCCCGCGGTCTCGTCAGTGAGGTAGCCGAAGCGCGTGCCGAGCGTGCGGCTCAGGGTTGTCTTGCCGGTTCCGCCCCGCGCCACGAACACGACGGAGGCGCCCGTCACGGGATGGCTGACCGCTCCGGCGTGGAACATGAGCAGGTTCCCGCGCTGGGCGCCGATGAGGGCGGACGTGATCGTTTGGGTGCCGCTCACCAGCAGCGGACCGAGATCGTCGCCGGTCACCGTTCGCTCTGCCCGTTTGGTGCCGCTCGCGGTCGGATCCTCGAAGTTGGGTTCGTTGAGCTCCAGGGTGATGGGCTCTGCGGTCACGTCGGAGGCGGGGAGCGCTAGGCAGCGTTCCCACACGTTGACGAACCGGGTGGTGAGTTCGTCTGATCGAGATCCGCGCAGCAGCACGGGAACCGATGCACCGAGACCCCCGATGAGCGCATCCAACACAGGGCAACCCTAACAAACGCCGTCTCTGTGGAAGTCCGCGCAACCGACGCGGCTTCGGAGCGTCTTCGGCGCCGCCGGATACGATGGGCCAATGCCAACTGCCTGGATTCTTGCGCCCGTCACGCTTGCGATCGTCCTGGGAATCAGCGGTGTCGCCAAGCTCCGCGAGGGGTCGGCCACACTCAACTCGATGAAGCAGCTGGGTCTCGGCCGCCTGGCTCAACCGTGGCTCGCGGCCGCTCTCCCTTGGGGGGAGATCGCGCTTGCGATCGCCCTCCTCGTGCTGCCGGGGGTCTGGGGGACGTTGGCGGGCGTCGCGGCCCTGGCCCTTTTCGCGGCGTACTGGCTGCTGATCGCGCGGGCTCTGCGGGAGCCGGCGAAGGTCAACTGCGGCTGCTTCGGCAAGACCATCGACGGCACCGTTACCACCTGGACCTTGGCCCGCAACAGCATTCTCCTCGCCCTTGCCCTGCTCGCCTTGGCGGGCACGCTCCTCACAGAGGGGGTGCTGCCAGGTCTGCTCGCCTTGGGGACGCAAGCCTGGTGGCTGCTGGGAGCGTTCGTGATTGCGGCGCTGGTCTTTGTGACGGTCCGACCTGAGCACGCGACGGCGGCCCCGATCATGACGCACGCTGTCCCCATGGGCGACGAGGACGACGAGCCCCTTTTCGACTATCAGCGGGCCCCCATTCCCTTCGCGTCGTTGCAGACGCCCGACGGCAGCACCGTCACCCTGCGAGACATGGCGTTTCAGCAGGCCCGCTTGTTGCTCTTCGTGAGCACCACGTGCGGGGGCTGCGCTCCCGTCCGCGAGCGGCTCGCCGAATGGACCGCAGCCATGCCGCAGATCGGCGTCCACGCGGTGTACACCCAAAAGCCCACCGTCGACGGCGACGGCATCGAACCGGCGTTGACGAACCTCTTCGACCCGGACTACAACACCACGCGCATCTTCGGCCTGACGGGCACCCCGGCCGCGCTGCTCTTGGGCGCGGACGGACTCATGGCAGGCGGGCCGGTGGTGGGCTCGGAGGGCGTGATTGACTTCGTCGAGATGGTCAATGAACAGCTCAACGGCGTCCAGATCGAGGGCGAATTCGAGGAGGTCGGCGACGCGGAGTAGGCCGCTTACGCGCCGCAGCACCCTACAGCGCTGCGGCCTCCCCGCTGCCGGCGCAGTTTGTCAGGCGGGCGGTGCCGCCAGGATGTACTCGGCCAACCGCGCGTCGGCGTCCGCTGGAACGAAGCCGGTGGCCTCGAGCTTCGCCAAATCCAACGTCGAATACGTCGGACGCGGCGAGGTGAGTTTGCCCGCCGCGTACTCGGCGGTCGTGATCGGGGTGACGTCGTCGGACGAACGTCCGCACAACTCGAACACCCGCTTGGCGTAGTCGGCCCACGAACGCGTATCGCCCTCGTTGGTCATGTTGTAAATGCCATACGGAGCCCCACCCACCAGGTGGACGATCGCCGCCGCGAGGTCGCGGGTGAACGTCAGCCGCCCGTATTGGTCCCCGACCACCGTCGGCGAGATGCCCTTGGTGGCCAACTCGGCCATCGTCCGGACGAAGTTCTTACCCTCACCAATCACCCAACTGGTGCGCAGCAGGTAGTGCCGCGGCAGGGTCTGGACGAGGATGTCGCCGGCGGCCTTGGTCTGGCCGTACACGCCCAGGGGCGCGAGCTCCTCGTCCTCGGTGTGGATTTCGGCTGTGCCATCGAAGACGTAGTCGGTCGACACGTGGACGAACGTCAGCCGATTCGCGCGGGCCACCCGCACCAGCTTCGCCAGCCCTGTGACGTTGATCCGCCAGGCGGCCAGGCGCCCCTCAGGGGTTTCGGCCACGTCCACGGCCGTCATCGCTGAGGCGTTGATGAGGGTGCCGACGCCCGACCAGTCGAAGGCGTCGAGGCAGGCGTCCGACGTGAGGTCGAAATCAGGCAGATCGACGCCGATCGCGTCGGGCAGCAGAGCCTTGAGCGCGCGTCCGAGCTGGCCGTTGGCGCCGACGATGACGGTGGTCCGCGGAGCCATGGGCACCACGTCCGCCAATCGCGGATGCGCCTTGTCGGCGTCCGACACTTCGGCCTGCGCGAGCGGGATCGGCCACGCAACGTTGACGGTCTCGTCGGCCAGGTTCAGGTAGGTGTACGAGGCGCGCGCGCCGGGGCTCCAGTGCTGGTTGACCAGGTAGCTGTAGGCCGTGTTCGGCTCGAGCGCCTGGTAGGAGTTGGCGACCCCGCGCGGCACGTAGACGGCCTTCCCCGGGCCCATGTCGAGGGTCACCACGCGTCCGAAACCCTCCCCCGGCCGCAGGTCGACCCAGGCGCCAAAAATGCGCCCAGTGGCCAACGACACGAGCTTGTCCCACGGTTCGGCGTGGAAGCCGCGGGTGACCCCGGCGGCGTCGTTGAAGCTCATGTTGTTCTGCACGGGCTCGAAGTCGGGCAGCCCCAGGGCCACCATTTTGGCGCGTTGCCAATTCTCTTTGAACCAGCCGCGCGCGTCGCCGTGGAGCGGGAGGTCGAGGATCAGCAGCCCGGGAATTCCGGTCGGGGTGACGGTCAGCTCGCCCACGCTCACTGTCCCGTCTTGGCGTACTTGGCCTCGGTGGCCTGCTTCATGGGACGCCACCAGTCCTCGTTGCTGCGGTACCACTCAATGGTGTCCGACAGACCCGACTCGAAGTCGCTGAAGCGCGGCGCCCAGCCCAGCTCGGTGCGGAGCTTGGTGGAGTCGATCGCGTAGCGCATGTCATGCCCCGGACGGTCGTTGACGTGGTCGTAGGCGTTCGAGGGCTGGCCCATGAGGGTCAAGATCAACTCGATGACCTCGAGGTTGTTCTTCTCGCCATCGGCGCCGATGAGGTAGGTCTCGCCGATGCGGCCCGCCTCCAAGATGCGCAGCACGGCCGCGTTGTGATCGTCGACGTGGATCCAATCGCGGACGTTCTCGCCGGTGCCGTAGAGCTTCGGACGGATGCCGTCAATCACGTTGGTGATCTGGCGGGGAATGAACTTCTCCACGTGTTGGCGGGGGCCGTAGTTATTCGAGCAGTTCGACAAGGTGGCCTGAACGCCGAAGCTGCGCACCCAGGCGCGCACCAGCAGATCCGAGCCCGCCTTCGTGGAACTGTAGGGGCTCGACGGGTTGTAGGGGGTGTTTTCGGTGAACCGCTCCGGATCGTCCAGTTCGAGGTCGCCGTAGACCTCGTCGGTGGAGATGTGGTGGTAGCGCTTCTCGTGACGCCGCACCGCCTGCAGCAGCTCGTAGGTGCCCACGATGTTGGTCTGCACGAAGGGCGATGGGTCGTTCAGCGAGTTGTCGTTGTGGGACTCGGCCGCGAAATGGACGGTGATGTCATGGGCGGCCACCAACTCATCGACCAGCGCGGCATCGCACACCGAGCCTTTGACGAGTCGAAAGCGCTCCGTGGGCAGTCCCTCGAGCGAGGCCGCGTTACCCGCATACGTCATCGCGTCGAGGACGGTGATGGTGTCGTCGGTGTGGTCGAGGACGTGATGCACGAAGTTGCTGCCGATGAAGCCGGCGCCGCCGGTAACGAGCATGGAAGACATGCCCGTCAGTCTAGGGGGACACGACACTTGGGAGGCCTATTTGGTGCAAGCTATGGCTATGCACGGCATCATTCTCGCGGGCGGCTCCGGCACCCGGTTGCACCCGATCACTCTGGGCAGCAGCAAGCAGCTCGTCCCGGTCTACGACAAGCCGATGATCTATTACCCCTTGTCGACTCTCATCCACGCGGGCATCCGGGACGTCTTGGTGATCAATACCCCCCACGAGCAGGCCGCCTTCCAGCGCATGTTGGGAGATGGCTCCCAGTTTGGGATCAACATCACCTATGCCGTGCAGCCCGAACCGAAGGGCCTGGCGCAAGCGTTCACCATCGGTGCGGACTTCATTGGTGACGAAAAGGTCTGCCTGGTCCTTGGCGACAACATCTTCTACGGGCAGGGGCTCGGCAAGCAGTTGCAGCAGTACTCGAACGTCGATGGCGCCGCCGTGTTCGGCTACTGGGTGGACGACCCCCAGGCCTATGGTGTGGTCGAGATCGACGCCCAGGGCATGGCGATCAGCATCGAGGAGAAGCCGTCCGCACCGAAATCGCACTACGCCGTCCCGGGCCTCTACTTCTACGACAACTCCGTGGTCGAGATCGCCCGCAGCCTCAAGCCTTCGCCCCGGGGCGAATTCGAGATCACCGACGTGAACCGGGTCTACATGGAGTCCGGACGCCTGCATGTGTCCGTCCTGACGCGCGGCACGGCTTGGCTCGACACCGGCACCTTCGATTCACTGAACGACGCGGGCAACTTCGTCCGGACCATCCAGGCACGGCAAGGCCTTCAGGTCGGCTGCCCCGAGGAGGCGGCATGGCGTGCCGGCTTCCTCACCGACGAGGAGTTGGCAGCGCGCGGAGAAGCCCTCGTGAAGAGCGGTTACGGCGCCTATCTGCTCGGCCTGGTCGTGAAGCGCCCTGACGCCGAGTAGGCGGCGCGAAGCCCATCACGTGCACCGGCCCAGGCCCCGCGAGGGACCTGGGCCGGTGTGGCAATGGGGGTTACTCAGTAGGCGCCGGACGAGCCGAACACGGCCCAGGTGGTCTTGACCAGGATCGAGATGTCCTGCAGAAGCGACCAGTTGTCGACATAGAAGAGGTCGAGCCGCACGGTGTCGTCCCAGCTCAGGTTCGAGCGTCCGGAGACTTGCCACAGTCCGGTCATACCGGGACGCACGTCCAGGCGGCGCAGCACGTGAACCTCGTACTTGCGGACCTCAGAGGGCAGCGCCGGACGGGGACCGACCAGGCCCCCCCCCCCCCCCCCCCCCCCCCGCGGCCCCCCGGGGCCCCCCCCCCCCCCCGGGGCCGGGGGGGGGGGCGCCCCCCCCCCCCCCCCGGGCCCCCCCCCCCCCCCCCCCCCCCCCCCGCCCCCCCCCCCCCCCCGGCGGGGCGGGCGGGGGCCCCGCCGCGCCCCCCCCCCCCCCCCCCCCCGCGGGGGACCACGGAGGTGGGATTCCCGACCCCTGCCGTCCCGACCCGCTTCTGCTTGAAGAAGACGGGACCGCCGTCCTCGAGCTTGATGGCTAGCGCGGTGGCGATCATGACCGGCGCGGCCAAGGTGATGAAGAGCAGGGCGCCGGCGATGTCGAACGCGCGTTTGGCCCAGGTGCCCGCTTTCGTCGCGCGGGGGTGTTCGACGTGAACCAGCGGCATACCGGCGACGGGGCGAACGCGCATCCGCTGCGAGGAGATGTCGCTGAGCGCGGGCACCACGATCATGCGCGCGTGATGGTTTTCCAGCACCCGCGCCATCTCATTGAACATGTGCGCCCGCGGGAACGATCCTTCGGCGAAAATCACGACGGTCGCGCCGGTATAGGTGAGGGCGGACACGACGTCCCCGGGAGTTCCCAAAATGGGAAGTCCCTTGTCCGTGCGGACGCCGTGAGCCCCGGTGGGGAGGCAGCCGACCACCTTGTAGCCCAGCCACAGCTCCCGCTGCAGGATGCGGGTGATGTCCTCAATGTGGTGCAAATCCCCCGCCACCAGCACTGCCTGCTGCAGCCGTCCGGAACGGCGCATCATGTGCAGCAGCCGCCGCAGGGTGAAGCGTCCGAGGAGCAGCGCAGCTGTGCCCACGACGAACAGCAAGAGGAAGAAACCGCGTGAGAGCGGGTAACGCAGCAAGAAGGCCGAGATGCCCACCAGGCCGCCGAGCGTGAACGATGCGTTGAAGACACGCCGGTACTCACCGGTGCCAGCCCCTAGTTCTTTGGGGTTGTACGTGCCCCACGCCACCAAGGACACGAGCCAGGCGGTCGTGAGGACCATGGCGTAGGGCGCAACCAACGTGTCGAGGTCGGTGGCTTCGTTCAGAAACCAGACGCGATTGCGAAGTTGCATGGCCAATATGCCAGCCGCGCCGATCAAGACAGCATCAGTGCCGACCATGGCGAAAAGCGGCATTTGTGCCCAATGAACGGCGCTGCGCCGTGGCCTGCCGTCCAGACGGTAAACCATAGGATCAAGTCTTAGCTCGGACACTCCCGTAGTCCTTCCCTTGGGCTCCGCGCAAAGTGCACGCAAAGCCTGAATTTCCCCGAATGTCGACCACGAAGGGAGCGTGGTCTACCTAGTCAGGTTACGATGCAATCGCGTGGATCACAAGCGGTAACGGGTGCCAAGCTTGGGGAGTCCGGAGTCGCTCCGGTACATTCAAGTGACTGATGCTCCGCGTTGGCACCTTGGAGACGGGACGGCCCATGACGCTACTTGACTTCGTACGAATGACCCGACACAACGCGTGGTTGTTGTTGGCGTCAGTTGTGTTGGGTCTTGTTGCCGCCGCTGGCTACTCCCTCACCCAGCCGACGCTGTACGGCTCCGTGTCGACCGGAATCGTGGTGGCGGGCAACTCAAACTCGATCGGTGATGCCACCGCCGGCATGGTGCTGGCCGAGCAGAAAGCCGCCGCCTACACGATCCTCACCGGCACGCGCCAAGTCTCTCAAGACGTCGCGGACGGGCTCCGGTCCAAGTATGGCAAGGACGTCCCCTTCTCGCTCTCGCCCGGGGTCACGGGGGGTTCGGTTCTGTTCACCGTGACGGCCATCGCACCCACACCGTCCGAGGCCAAAGACGCCGCCGACCTCGGTCTCACGGCGACTGCCGACGCGGCAGCCCGCCTTGAGTCGCTCACGACCACCGGAACCCCCGGGCAGTCGGTGGTCAAGCTTCAGCCCTACATCAGCGCGGCCGAATCCCCGAACCCCGTGTCGCCCAACTGGAAGGCCAACCTGCCGATCGGTGCCATCGCCGGCCTGGTCATCGGCTACGGCATTGCCTTCATTCGGCGCAGCATTGATGGGCGCGTCCGCACCCAGTCCGAGGTGGAGGAACTCACCGGGGCCGGCGTCATCGGAGTCATCCCGAAGGTGGCCGAGCTTGAGCAGCAGCGTGTGGAAGAGGGGCAGGTCTCCCTGGGCGAGGCGTCAGAAGCCTTCCGGCACCTACGCACCAACCTGCGCTACGTCAACGTCGACTCGCCCCCCAAGTGCATCGTGGTGACATCCGCGAACGCCTCGGAAGGCAAGTCGACCGTCGCGGCGAACCTCGCCCGCGTGCTGGCGGAGTCGGGGCAAATTACGCTGCTCGTCGACGCCGATCTGCGCCGTCCGTCCCAGCACCGCACCTTCGACATCGACGGCTCCGTGGGGTTGACGCAGGTGCTCGCCGGCGACGTCAGCATCGATGACGCCATCCAAAACTCCGAACTGCCCAACCTCAAGATTCTGAGCGCCGGGCGCATCCCGCCGAACCCGTCGGAACTGGTCGGCTCGCAGCGGATGCACAATCTGCTGGTCGCCCTGTCCGAAAATCGGACGGTCATCGTGGACGCGCCGCCGCTGCTACCCGTGACTGATGGCGGACTACTGACGGCCGCGGCCGACGGCGCGATCTTGGTCATGGCGACCGGACGCACGTACAAGGAGCAGCTGCGGGTGTGTGCGCGCATCCTCAAGCAGGTCAACGGTCGCCTTCTCGGCTCAGTCATGAACCTCGCTCCGCTGCGCGGCATCGGGGCGGTCGTGTACGGCTACGGCTACGGCACCTACACCTACAGCTCGAAGTACTACCGCTACGCCCGGGACACCGCCCAGCAGCGGGGACGCCGCGCCGGTAAGCCGAAGGCAGATCGTCCGGCGCGGGCGAAGTAGCCAGCCTCAGAAAATAGCCGCTCACAGAGGCGGTCAATCTCCGGCGAGCTGGGCCACCTGCGCCTGCAGTTCCGCGATGAAGTGCCGCTCCGAAAACGTTTCCACGTGGGCGGTGATCGCGTCTGGATCCCACGTCTTGCCCGCGTTCGCTATCACGGCTGCAGCAATCGCAGCTGCGGTCGGCTCCTCGAAGAATTCCCCGGTTCGGCCTTCCGCGATGGTGTCGAGATACCCACCACCGCGTAGTGCCAATGTCGGCTTGCCGTACACGCCCGCCTCCAAGGGCGTCAGGCCGAAGTCCTCAAAACTGGGCGCTACCAACAAGGTGCAGTGGGCATACACCCACGCGAGCTGGGCGTCGGTGAGGCCCTGAAGCATGCGCACGTTCGGCGGGAGATTCGCCTTGAGTTGGTCCCAGAGGGGCCCGCGTCCCACCACCACGAGTCGTTGCCCGGGCAGGGTCCGGAATGCCTCCACGGCGGCTGTCACGTTCTTGTAGGGAAGCAAGCGGGAAACCAGTAGGTGGTAGCCCCCCGGCGCCCAGTCCTCCAGGTCGGTCACGGGAGCCTGCGGCGCCGCGGCGGAGGCCGAGTGAGGTGCTGGGACGACCTTCGACTCAAACCCATACGCCTGCTGGATTCGTTTCTCCACGACCCGCGAGATCGCCAGGTAGGGCCCGGACTCGTGCGCTTTCAGGGCACGTCGCCTGTCCCAGCGCAGCAGGAATGGGCGCAGGACGCCTAGCATCCAGCCCGTGGGTGAACGCCACCACGGCCCCCCGAGGTAGCTGGCGGTGAGGTACAGCCAACGGGCTGGTGAGTAGCAGTACACGACCCGATGCCCGGACGTCGGGAATCCGTGCGCCCACCCAGAGGTGGACACTACGACGACATCGGCGTCGATACGCAGGGTGCCCGCGGCCCAGGGCAGCAGGGGCAGCGCGTAACGGTGCCGTTGCCGTAGGAAGCCCACTTTGTTCAGGGGGGAGGTGACGATCTCGCGTTCGGCGAACTCTGGGTAGGTGCCGTCCGGATCGTAGAGGGTGGTGTAGATCGTGGCGTCGGGGAAGGCCTTGGCCATGACGAGGACGACCCGCTCGGCACCGCCGCGTTGGGTCAGATAATCGTGGGCGATCGCGATCCTCATGGCGCGCCTTCCGTGATTCCTAGATCGTCGAGCAGGCGGATGACCCGCGCGCGGCCCGCCTCGGGGGAGTAGTGCCGGCGCCAACGATCCTCGGCGGCATCGAGCACCGCCTCGGTATAGGTTGCAGCGGCGCTTGCGACGGCTCGCGCCAACCCGGTGGCGTCCCCCGCCGCGGCCACGTACGGGTGGTCGGATCCGGCGACCTCAGGGAAGGCGCCAGCGTCGGAGATCACGAAGGGGGAGCGGGCCGACATCGCCTCGGCGATGACTAAACCGAATGACTCGAAAGACGCGGACGGAAAGACGGCCAGGTCTGTGTCGGCAAAGAATCGCTCGGGATCGACCCAGCCCCAACGATCGACGATCGCGTCGATCGGGGCTAACGCTTCGTCGATCGCGGCCGCATCGTCCTTGGGGGCGAAACGCGGCTCACCGGCGAGGGCGAGCCGGAAACGTCCCGGGTGTTCGTCGTTGAGCAGACGCACGGCGCGCGCCAACGTGGGCAGGCCCTTGGCGACGCTGATCCGTCCGAGGTAACCCAGACGCACGACCGGACCGAAAGGCAGGTGCTCTCGGGGTGCCAACCCGTCGCTCCAATTCGGCAGGGCCCGGCTACCAGGCAGGAGCCGAGCCATGGTCTGGGAGGGCACGACGACCGCGCGGACGCCGGTGCGTGAGATCCGGTAGACCGCCTGGTGAAGGCCCTGGGGTAACTGATGGAGGTGCAAGATGCGGTTGGGGTGCCCAGCTGTGGCCAAGCCCGGAACGAGGCCGCCGCACCAGAGCAGTCCTTCGCGCTGGCGGGCGTCCCAGCGGCGCAACGCGCGCAGGTAACCCGGACGATCCGAAGCGGGGAGCGCAACAGTGGGAAAGTCGCGGCGTCGCGAGGCCGCCACCATGTCGCCTGGGGCTTCCGGTGCGACGACGGTGACTGCGCGGCCGGCGCATCGCAGCGCATCAGCCAACTCCAGCAGCATCTTCTCCCCACCGCCGAGAGTCGGATTGTTGGCGGCGAGGGTGATCACGGGGCCGTGCCCGCCCCGGCCGCAGCGGCCTGTAATCTCTCGAGCTGATTGCCGACGAGGGCCGGGTCGCTCTTGGCCCCGGCCGCCGCGAGCGTCGCCGGATCGCGGAGCAGGAAGGTTCGCAGCGCGAATCCCAGGGTCGAGGCCATGCCGAAAGTCAGCAACACCTCTCCCAGCGAGAGCCCGCAAATGAACGCCCCAACGAAAGCCGCCTCGACCCAGGGGTTGCGGGCAGCCTTGGGTAGGCGAAGCAAGGCGGTGAAGACCACGCCGGCAAAGAGCATGAACAGCGCCACGGCGATCCAGCCGCCTTCGCAGGCCATCGCCACGAAGCTGTTGTGGAAGAAGAAGAGTTGATTCTGGAGCTCCACCATGGCGGTGCCGAGCCCATGACCGCGGAGGGGGCTCTGTTCGACCAGTGCGGTGGCCGCCGCGTCAATGCGTTCCCGCAGGGCGTCGCTGCCGCTGCGGCCCTCGAACGGACCGAAGATTGAGGACTTGTGGGGGATCGAGGTGATGGCGACCGTGAGCACCGCCAACATGGCATACCCCAAGACCCACCCCAGCCGTCGGCCGATGAACGTCCACAACAGCACGGCGACGAGGGCCACCAGGGTCGTTCGGGAGAACACCATAAGGACGCCAACGCTCATGGTCGCGATGTAGAGGTACTTCCACCGACGCCTGGAGATACCCATGACGCCCAAACACCCAAACACCAGGCACTCCATCCCGGCCGTGTTGGGATCCCCTAGAACGCCTGTGAGGCGTCCCGCGTAGCTGGATTGGTTGAAGGTGATCAGACCATGAATGACCGCCACCGTCATGCTGGCGGCCAATCCTTTGGCGGCGGATCTGATGTCGATGTGACCCGTGGCCAAGAACACGATGATGAGTGCCCATGCGACGAGCCGGATCATGCGTTTGGTGTTGACGACGTCCAGCAGTAGCGAGTTGGCGAACAAGTAGGTCATGAAGAGTCCGAGCAGGACGATCACCCACAGGGGCGTCCGAAGCGCGGTGGGTGGCCGCCGCAGCAGACAGGCGCCAGCCAAGCACAGGGCAGCCGCGGCATTGATGGGTCCCAAGCCGCCCACGTCGATCATGGTCAAGGGCAGGCAGGCAAAAGCGAAGAAATCGAGGATCCTCACGCTCTGCAGATCAACGCTGCCGTCCTGCAGCCCGACGTCCCAGACGGTCTTGACCCGATGCCTGGCCTCGGGGATATCCGCCACGCTCATGAGTGCTCCGCCCCGTAGGCGACGGCGAGCTGGGCCGTCATCTCGGCTACCATGGGCCACCCGTTGGGCAGGGTGGGACGACGGTCCAGGCGCGTGCCTTGGTCGACGATGACGGCGGCCACGGTCGCGGGGTCGTCAGCCTGGGCTAGGCATCGGGTGGGCAGCAACTCGGGGTTGCCGCCGACGGGAGTGGCGCACACCCCGAGCCCATGGGTCATGGCGTCCAGCAGGGAATACGAGCAGTTCTCCCACACCGAGAGCTGGACCAGGACGTCGGCTGTTGCCATGGCATCGGAGGCCGGGACGAAACCGTCAAAGGCAACGCGGTCGGCGATCCCGAGGGTGCGCGTCTGCGCGCGCAGGTCTTCGTCGAGTGGACCAACGCCTGCGATGCGTAAGGTGGCGTCGGGATGATCCATCGCCAGCAGGGCGAAGGCCTCGAGCAGCTTGTCAATGCGCTTTTCGGGAGCGAGGCGCGCCAAGGACAGCACCCGCAGCCCCGGTTCCTTCACGGGAGTATCCGTCGGACGATCGACGCCGTTGACGATGAGCTGGATCGCGCGGCGGGGGTGCCATTTGGCGACCATGGCGCGGCGGGTGGCTTCGGCGACCGCAACCACAACGCTGAAAGCTCGCAGCCGGACCGTGTGGACGGTCGCCATCACGGAGGCTTCGACGGGGGAGGAGTGATAAACGAGGTCGTCGGCGGCGATGCCATGTTCGGTGGTGGCCAACCGAACCCGCATCCCGACCAAACCCACGGCCGCCACGATATCCGCGTACGACAAGTGGGTGTGGACGACCTGGGGGTGCAGGCGGCGGACGGTCGCGCGCAGCGTGCCGATGGAGGTACCCAGCCCGGCGTCCGGGCCAAACGGGGCTTCGATCACGGCTGCGCCCTCCGCGCGCAGGCGTTCGGCGAGGGTGCCGGGCGGGGTGAGAAAGACCAACCGCCACCCTGGGATGCCGACGCGGGCGACGTCGAGCAGGTGCCGCGCCACCCCGCCGAGGTCACCGACCGGCGAGACCCACAGGGCCAGCGGTTCGACCATCAGAACCAGGCCTCGAGACGGTCCAGGGCCGTCCAGAAGCCCTCGCCGTTGTTCACGTGCCCCTGCCAGATCTCGGGGATGAATGACGCCTTGGGGCAGATCCGGTCGAGTTGGGCGGCCAACAGCGGCCAATCGATCTCGCCGTCGCCGATCTGCACGCCCTCGCCGTCCACGCCCACCGAATCGACGATGTGCAGGTGCTCGGCGTAGGGGGCCATGAGCTCCACGTATTCGCTGAACGGACGCTTGGCGTAGGTCGCCGCGAGCTTGCTGTGGGAGATGTCGAGCGTGAGTCGACGTCCGGACACCTCGGCGAAGTCGGCTGTGTCTTCGGCCCGGACGAACAGGTTGCAGAACAACTGGCCACCCATGTACCAGGGGAAGGGCGGCAGGGTCTGGAAGGTGAGGCGGACGTCGGAATCGTCGACGCGCTTGAGGCCCTCGGCCACCCGGGCATACATCGCCGGGATCTGGTCGGTGCTCGCGAAGGCTTCCTTGGTGAACCCGCCCAGGGAGGCGATGATGACCGGATCTTGCTCGGTGGTGAAGTACGGACGCATGGCGCGCGTGATGTCGACTACTCGCTGCAGTTCAGCGATCGAACGCAGCCAATGTTCGTCGTCGTCACTTGCCAAGTTGAGCAGGAAGTCGCCCGCGAAAAGGTCGGGGGAGTGCGTGGTGTAGCCCAACGGCAGGCGCTGGCTGAAGACCGACTCCAGCGGCAGCTCCAGGTCCTTGTAGGAGAAGTGGAACTCCAGGAAGTCAGGGGTGGAGTCGGCCAGCAACTTGTCGTAGTCGTGGTAGCGGACCGGGAGTCCCCACGGGCGGCGGAACTGGTAGTTGCGGCCGCGGGCGACGGCGTCGGTGAGGTCGGTGGCGTAGAAGAAGTCCCCGGCCTCCACCGTTCGGCGCGACGTGCGTCCGATGAGTTCGGTGAGGTGGTTGGGCTGCAATCCACGTCCGGGTGACTTCACGTCGACGGCGTCCGCTGTGATGACGTCCCCCGGCTCGATCCGCCGTGCGGCCACCAGCGACTTGGCCAGGTTGACGCGGTTCATCATTTCGCCGGTCGAGACCACGCGCGGCGCGGCGCTGCCTAGTGCCTCTTCGACTTCGCGGATGCGGTGCTTCATCTGCGCGAACTCTTCGGGCAGCAACGACACTTTGTGGTCGTTGCCCTCCATCGACTTGTCGATGGTGAAGTGCTTTTCGATGATCGCGGCGCCGCGGGCCACCGCCGCCACCGGGACGTGCCAGCCGCGCTCGTGGCCCGAATAGCCGACCGGGCAGAGCCCGATTTCGGCGAGCCGGTCGAGGTAGCGCAGATTGACGTCCTTGAAGGGGGCGGGGTAGGTGGACTGGCAGTGCAGCAGCGCGAACGGGGTACCGGTGGCGCGGATCACGCGCACGGAGGCAGCGATCTCATCTTCGGTCGACATGCCGGTCGAGACGATCATCGGCAGGTGGTGCGACGCCATATCGCGCAGCAAGGTGTGGTTGGTGAGGTCCGCTGAGGCCACCTTGAAGCCGGGCACGCCGTACTGGACGAGCCGGGTGACGCTCGGGGTGTCCCAGGGGGTGCACAGGACGTCGATGTCGACGTCGCGGCAGTGATCGAAGACCTGGAACAGCTGGTCGGCCGACAGGGAGAACTTCGACAGCAAATCGAGGGTGTACTGCGGGCCGAGGTCTTCGCCGTGGCCCAGCTGGGAGGCATCGTTGCGGTACAGGGCGTCCATGTCGCGCAGCTGGAACTTCACGACGTCGGCACCGGATTCGGCTGCCAGGTCGACCAGCCGCTTGGCCAAATCGATGGAACCGTTGTGGTTGATGCCGATCTCGGCGATCAAGAGAGCGGGGCGGCCCGCTCCGACGACGTGGCGCCCGATGGTGAGCTCGTCGGAGGCTGGCAGCGCGATGGCGACGAGGTGGTCTCGGGCGTCCACCAGGGGGATGCGGTCGATGCCGGGACGGAAGAGGGCGGCGATCGCCTGCGGTTCGGCGTCGGCGGCGACCCGCACGCAATGGAGGTTCGCGGCCTCGAGGGCCGGTCGGCTGAGGTCCACCGGCGACTGGTTGACGACCCAACGACGGAAGTCCCCGTCGCTGAGGGAACCGAGCAAGTGCCCACGCTCATCGACGCAAAAGATGATCCGCGCTTTGTTGGCATCGATCTTCGCCAGGGCCGCCGCGATGGAATCAGCACCCAGGACCACGTTCGGTCCGATGGCTCGGTCAATGATCATGATGTCCGTTTCCCCGATGGCGACGAGCTGCCGTTTGATTGTCTCACGCCTGCCCCTCGAGTCCACCTCCAAAGGGCGGCGAGCATCCATCCGGACGCGATGAGGAGCAGAACGTTTCGCGTTGCCAGGGTGAGAATCGCCAAGATGAGTTTGAGGCTCGGAGTACCGGGGGTGTACATGCCTGCGAACAGGGGGTAGGTGAGGTGTGTGAGCACGGCGATGAGGGCCGCCAAGGCCCAGGCGGCGTGGACCGGACGCCCTCGTAAACGGAGCGCCTCCAGCAGAAACGGCACCGATGCTGACAACCACACCAGGTACTGAGGGCTAAGGGTCTTGTTGGAGACGATGAGGAGCAACGTCGCCGCTACCACCAACCCGGTGATCGTGACGTCGTCCCCGGCGCCCCGCCGCCAGGCCGCGTACGTCGCGGCGAGCAGGGCCAGCAGGCCGATGGCCAAGGAGGCGGTCGCGACGCCGAGCCAGATCGATACGCCGGGGCCGGTGACCTCGAAGGCCGCGAACGCTGACACGGCCACGGGGTAGAGGTCGAAGTTCCGCAGCCGCCACAGCATCGGGACCGTCGCCCACACCGAATCGACGTTCAAACCGCGACTGACCTGGTACATCAGCGGGGACAACAAGCGGGGAATGCCCGCGTAGCCGACGCACGCGATGACTTGCACGAGCCCTGTCAGGGCGAAGCCGGTGACGATGCGCCGAAACCGCGGCCAGCCCAGGCCCACAAAGGCCACGATCGTGAGCGCGGGCCACACCTTCAACCCCACAGCCAAAGCGATGGCGGCTCCGGTGAGGGCAGGGCGGCGGCGATATTCGACCAACGCCACTCCCAGCAGGATGGCGGTGTAGACGTCGAAGCGCATGTACAGCAGCGGGCCGCACAGGAATGTGAGGAGCGTCCAACCGAGGGCGATGCGGGTTCCGCCACCCTCACGCAGAGCGAGGTAGGCCGTGAAGAGGAGATCGGCGACCAGAGCCACTGCCATGAACAACACCGCAAAGCTGTGTGCGTCATGGGCCAGCAGGGTCAGGCCATGCAGCAGGGCGATTGTGGGCGTTGGGTACTCCAACATCGTCGTTCCCGGGGCGAAGGGTGAACCGGAGGCACTTTGCCAGTAGTACTCCAGATCTCCGGAGGCCACTCGGAACTCGAAGACCACCGCGAGGGCTAGGATCCCGATCCTGGTTGCCAGCCATGTCAGAGCAGGGCCTACCAGGGCTCCGCGCTTCGGCGCGGCCTGCGGTGCTCGGGTCATGATCTGCATGGTAAAGGTTTCGTCCGCGTACTCTCCGAAGTCTGCCTATCATGATGAACGCGCAGTTTCATCGCGAAAGGCGAACCATGGCGGCTCCGGGTAAGCGGCTCGACACACTCACCGCGTTGCGTTTCGTGGCGGCCCTCGGTGTGTTGGTGCACCACGGGGTCCTTCAATTCGTCGGCACGCAGCCCGCGACGGCCCTCGCCGGCGTCGGGCGCTACGGCGTCGATTTCTTCTTCCTGCTCAGCGGATTCGTGCTCACCTGGTCGAATCGCCCTGGTCAATCCCCGGCGCGCTTCTACTGGTTGCGGTTCTCGCGCGTGTGGCCCCTCCACTTCGCGACCTTCCTGCTGGCCGCCCTGGTGATTGGCGCCGCCCCGTGGACGACCGCAGTCCTTAACGTGGTGCTCTTGCAGAGTTGGGTGCCGAACGCCGAAATCTTCGGGGCGTTCAATACCCCCTCCTGGACCTTGTCCGACGAAGCCTTCTTCTACCTCTGCTTCCCCTTCCTCCTTCCCCTGATCCAGCGGTTGCGCAGCTGGTGGCTCCTGGGTGTGTGTGCGGCGGCGTGGCTCGTCCAGGCGGCGATCCCTGTCATCGTTCATTTCGTCCCCTGGCTTTGGACCCGCGAGGTCTGGGCCACGGTCACCTTCCCGCCGTCCCGGGTGACGGAGTTCATTTGTGGGGCGGCGTTGGCGGTGGCGGTCCGCCAGGGGTGGCGCCCGTCGCGGGTGCTCACCTTCCTGGCCATCGGCGGGTTACTGTCGATTTTCGGTGCCATCCTGGCCCTGCCGAAGCTGACCGACCGGCTCTGGCTGTGGCAGCTGTGGGTTTTCCCCTGCTTCGCCTTGCTGGTTGCTGCGGCCGCGGCCCGGGACCTGGCCGGAGGCTCGACTCCGCCTTCGCTGGTGCGACTCGGGGACTGGTCGTTCGCGCTCTACCTCGTTCACTACCCGATCCTCCAAGTGATGAATGTCACCTGGGGGCTCACCGGCTGGGTGTGGTTGCCCGTCCTCGGTATCACTTCGCTGATCGGTGCCGCCCTAGCCAGCGAAGGCATCGAGCGTCCGGTCGAGCGTTGGCTGCGGGCAAAGCCCGTCGGGCTGGCTCGCGAACCGTCGGGGGCCGCCCCGTAAGGGAGCGCCCCGGTCAGCGCCTGCCTAGGTGCTGCTGGCCGCGAGCCTTCGGAGGGCCGCCTCGGCCCGGATGAAGTCGGAATGAGTGTCGACGTCGACGGCCTCGACCTCGTCCAGGACGAACAACTCGATGTGTCCGCCCAAGCGGTTGTGGTCCCGGGCGTAGACCTCCGTTCGGGTCAGGTAGAGAGACCCGTTCTCGCGGTACTTCTTCTGATCCGCAGGGATGTCTTGGCGGCGCGGGCGGTGGGTGAAGTCGTAGTCGGCGGTGGCCGGGTGCGTGAAGTTCCACAGGAACGGCGACTCCGGCACGACCGCGACCAGGGAATCGGCACCGCTGGCGTCGAACTCCGCCACCGCCCGGGCCAGGGTGCCCGGCAGTCGGACGGGCGAGGTTGCCTGCAGAAACATCACCGCGTCCGGACGCTCGCCGCGCGCCGTCAGCTCGCCGATCACGTGCTCGATCACGGGCTCGGACGGCGTGGTGTCCAGGGCCAACTCGGGCGGGCGCCTCATGACCTCGGCGCCCGAGGCTGCGGCCACCTCGGCGATCTCGTCGTCCTCCGTCGACACGATCACCCGCAGGCCGGGGACGGCCAGCGCCTGCTCGATCGTCCAAGTGATCAGCGGCTTATCGAACAGGGGCAGGATGTTCTTACGAGGAATCCCCTTGGATCCCCCGCGCGCGGGAATGATGGCGACGATCATGGCTGCTTCCGGCTTTGAGGCTGCGGGCGATGACCCCACGATAGTGAGGGGATCACGTGCTGCTCAGCCAGTCAGCCACGACGCGCGACGGCTTAATAGCGGGCAGATCCGGCGAGGCCGTGGGTGGGCCACCCCACGGCGACATCGCATAGCGGTCCCAGAACTCCTGCAGCCACGCGGGGGGACGGGGGTGGTGCACCCATGCCGGAATGCCGCGCGCTGCGGCTTCCAACACCCCGGTGGAGTAGATACCCACCACGGGACGCGAGACCTCGGCCAGGGGCGTGCCGCTGTCGTCGATCTCCACACCCAGCCGCCGCCACGCCTCGTGGGTGAGGCGGGAGAGCTTGTCGGTCTCCGAGGGGTGCGGGCGATAAGTGGCGGGCGTCCGACGGCAGAAGTCGAGGCTGATCCGCGTTAGGGCTGAGCGTCTCAGCTCGGCCCCATGCAACTGACCGAGGAAGACCGGCTCGACGAACCGGCTCACCGAATCGGCCGGGACCGCCGCCGCCTGAAACAGCAGTTGCGATCCGACCACCGTGCTGGAGATGTCGGAGCGACCGGAGCGCCAGAAGTCGGCGTCGGTCTGGCTCCACGCCAGGAGGTGGGCGCCCGCTGGCAGCGGTGGCGCGACCGGGGTCAGCAACCCGTGCTGAGTGACCACGAGCCGTGCCCGCGGCAAGGTCTGGCGGACCATCGCCCCCAGGGGCAGGAAGTCGCCCACGAACAAGACGCGGACGCCGTGCGTTACGGCGCCGGGTAGCTGCCCGGGGCTGATCGGACAGACGCTCCATCCCTGCCCGAGGAACCGGCTCGGATCGAAGGGAGCCAGCACGGCGGTGGGTGCCGTCAGGTGCGCCACCGGCTCAAACAAGGCCAGCCGTGAGGAAGCCGACGGGGACTCCACCACGACCAGCACCTCGGCAGGCGCGTCGCCCCGGGTGGCCAGCTGCAGGGTCGGGGTTGGGGACGGTCGGAGCCGCGCCTTCACCGCACGTAAACGATGCTGCGCCTGTTGCCACCGGCGCCAGGCGTCCAAGTCGGCAGGAAACCTCAGCCCCATAGCGTCTCCAAGGATCGTGCCCGGTGGGTGAACGTGTGTTCGGCGAGCGTCCGTTTCCGGGCGGCGTTCCGTAACCCATCACCCCAGGCTGCGTCGTTGATCGCTCGGCGGCTGAGGTCGGCCAGTTCGTCGTCGTTCTCGAACACGGCGACCTCCCTGCCGGGCTCGTAGAACTCCTGCACGTCGGGTCGGTCGACCAAGTGGACCGCCCCGATGCCCCCGGCCTCGAATGTGCGCATGGTGAAACCGTCCTGATCACCGTGAATGTTGAGGGTCGCGGGCGCGCCCGCCATCACGTCGTAGGCGGCAGCACGCGCCAGCGTTCGCGCCGCCGGAACACCGGCCGGACGATAGCGATACGTGCGCACCATGTCCACGGGGTGCGAGGACCAATCTTGTCCGTACGCCCGAACGGGGATGCCGCGGTCGCTGAGGTCGACCAGCAACTGGGCACGGCGCGGGTAGCGGGCGCCCACGAACACGATCTCGTTGGTCTGCCGGGGGGTGACCACCGTCCGCTGGTCGAAGGCGAGCGGCACGTAAGCGACCGAGCGAAGGGCGCCACTGAGACTCGCCACGTCGTCGTGGCTGTAGCTCGCGATCGCCCGGTAGGGCGCCAGGGAAGCGTCATCGTGGAGCGTGCGCCGCAACTCGTCGTAGAGCCACAGCACACTCGGAATGGGGCCGAACTCGTCCCAAAACTGCGCGTCCAGCAGGTCGCCCTTGATCACGAGCAGCCGATCGGGTCGCACGCGGCGGACGATCGAGGCCGTCCGCTCGCTGATGCACCGGCGCTGTTGCGCGTCGGTGGCCAGGCCAAGCCGTTCGGGGATCTGGTAGCGCACCTTGCGGCGCACCCGCTCGATCTTCGTGCCACCGTCGTACGGGTGTGCGGTCACGTCGTAGCCCAGGTCGGTGAACGCTTGGGCGATCGAACGCCAGTAGCCGTGGAAGGCGGGGCTGATGAGCAGCAAGCGGCTCACGCTCGTGGGCCCCCTTCAGTGAGCCGTTGTGCAAAACTCACGGGACGTCCTTCCAAGTCAATGACCATTCTTGCTTGGCGGTGCGCCAGGGTTGGACGTCGACCCCGCGGAGTCGACGGACGCCGTTCCAGCCCAGATTCAGCAGCGTTGCGGCTGCGAGACCAACGCGTAATTGCGGCAAACCGCCCCACTTGTGGGCGTAGGTCAGCCGGGAGGTGACTACCCAGGAGCGGCGCAGTTCGGGGTCTGAGGAGCCGCCGCCCACGTGCGTGGCGGTGACGGTCGGGCAGTAGACCGAGGGCACGCCCCATTCCCGCAGTCGACGCTGCAGGTCGACCTCTTCAGAGTTCATGAAGTAGCGCTGATCGAACCCGCTGATGGCTTTGAAGGTGGCCAGGGGTACCAGTAAGGCCGCCCCCACCAGCCAGTCTGTCGGCACGGTCGCCGTTGCTTTGCCCGCCCGAAGGTCGTGGCCCACGGCGGCGTGCCATGCCGATGAATCACGCATTCGGGCGAGCGGCGTCAACCATTCGGTCATCTGCTGGCTCACGGTCGGGAACAGGCGGGCGGAGTGGTCCGCGATGCCGTCGGGAGAGATCAGGCGGGGGCCCGCCACGCACGGCTGCCAGGGGGCGGCGGCGGCGGTCAGGTCACCGATGAACGCCGGCCCGACGCGCAGGTCGGAGTTCAGGATCAGCAACAAATCACCGCTCGCGACGGCAGCGCCCGAGTTCACCGCCGACCCGAAGCCGCCGTTGGTTTCGCGGCGGACGACGATCAGCCCGGGGGTTTCGGGAAAGGGCGCGGGGGAGCGGTCGTCGCTGACGATGATCTCTAGCGGTGCGTGTTCGTTGGCGCGGAGGTCGGCGGCGAGAGCCTGGGTCGGCTCTGGGTCCCCATAGTGGGGAATGACGACCGAAACACGGGGTGGTTCAGGCGTCGGCACGGAGGCTGATCGATGCGGCATCGGCCTCCTCGTCGTGCGATCGGTGACGTGTGGCGGGGCAGCACGAGACCCGGCCTCCGAACGCTGGTCACCATGGTGCCCTTGACGGCTGCTCGGGGTCCAGCCGGGCGCCTCCCTTTTCAGGCTGTTGAGGCGGGCGCGGGCGATAGCATTGAGCACATGGTGACATTGCAAGGCGCTCGTCGTGCCGTTGTCGCCTCGGTCGACAGCGCGGCCCGGGCCGGAGTGTCGCTGGTTCGTCGGGGGCACCGAACCGTGATCCTTCCGGCACCCACCGTGAACTTCGGAAACTTTCTCTACCTGTGGTTGCAGGCCTATCGCGCGCAGCAAGCCGGCCGAAACGTGGTGGTCGCCCACAACCCCCGGATGGATCCGTGGTTGGCGCTGTTGCCTGACGTGGCGCAGCGCCTTGTGGTGCCCCGTTCCGACGTGAGCTTCTTTGATCGCCGCTCGCTCAGCTCGCACCAGTGCTGGGGGGCCGACTACATTCCCTCCGACGTCCAAGACTTTGTCCGGGATGTCCTGCTGGGCTCGGGGTTGGGGCTCCATCCGGACGACCGGGGGGCGGGTCACGTCGTGGTCAATATTCGTCGCGGTGACTATTACTCCCCGAAGTTCGCCTCCCGTTTCGCCTTCAATATCCCGCCCTACCTTGAGGTGGCGTTGGCGCGCAGCATCGCCGTCGGCGGGCCTGCCGAGAGCGTCCACGTGGTTTCCGACGACATTGCGTGGTGCCGCGCTCACCTGGAGACGCTCTTTTCGGCGCGCGGTTTGCACGTGACCTATCAGCCACCCGACTCGGGTCCCGTGGGAGATTTCGCGGCGCTCGCGGGCGCGCGACGTCTGATCCTCACCAATTCGACGTTCAGCTACTGGGGTGCTCACGTCAGCAACACGCTCTTCCGCGACAACGCCGAGCAGGTCGTCGTCCCGCTGTTCCACGACCGCTTGGTCTGGGAGGGCGAGGCCTACCAGTTGAACCCGGCCTGGACGGTCGTCTCCCACGTGCCCGGCGGGTGGGATCCCGCCCCCGAGGACGCCCCTTCGGCCCTTTCCGCGACCGGTGCTGACTGATGGCCAATCCTGCGTCAACGGTGACGTCCCTGGCACGCCGTGCCAACGTCCGACTCAAAGAACGGCGTCGGCTGCAGGCCTGGCAGCGGGACCCGGACCAGGAGGCGATCCGCGTCCAGGTGGCTGCTGGCATGGTGCTGCCCACACTTCCCTCCCGTCGCCGGCAACGCGGCTCGCTTTGGGCCGTCACGATGGTGAAGGACGAAGCCGACATCATCGAGCGCGTCATTCGCCATCTGTTCGCTCAGGGTGTTGATGGCATCGTGGTCGCCGACAACCGGTCGACGGACGAGACGCCGGCGATCCTGGCCCGGTTGTCGACCGAGTTCCCGGGGCTCCACATCGCCGCCGACAACGAACCGGCCTACTACCAGCAGGCGAAGATGACGCTCTTGGCACGCGCTGCGGCAGCGGCGGGTGCCGATTGGATCATCCCCTTCGACGCCGACGAGTTGTGGTTCGCGCCCAGCGGCCGGCTCAAGGAGTGGCTCAACGGATCGTCGGACGAGATCGTCCAGGCCGTGATGTACAACACCTTCCCCGGTCAGGATGGGTGGGTTCTCGACACCCAACGCAGCCACCTCGTCAAGGTGGCGTTCCGGGCCCGCCCGGACGTGGTGGTGACCATCGGAAATCACGACGTGATCCACCCGGGGCGCCGGGGCGCGGGCCTGCGCATCGCGCACGTGCCCTGGCGGTCCTTCGGGCAGTTCGCCAGCAAGACCCGCAACGGAGCGGCCGCGTATGCCCTGACCGACAGCCCCGACCTGTTGGGCGCGCATTGGCGCCGGACGGGAACTCAGCCTGAGGACGTCATGAGAGCCCTGTGGGACGACCTCGTGCTCGGGCGCGATAATCCGCTGCTGGGTTGGTCCCCGATCGGGCCGCTCGTGGCGGAGGACGCCCGGGAGTGGACGTCATGGGACCCCCGCGGACTGCTCGACAGCGTGGGTGAGTCGCGGGGGAGCCACGACCTGGTGCTGGTCTACACGGACGTCGAAGGGGCCGAGGGCCAGGCCAGCCTGCTCTTCGTTCGGCTGGCCGCGCGCCTGTTGGGGGCCGACCTGCTCGTCGTCGAACCTGGCCGAACCCGCCGCGGCCGATTCTCGGCCGCGCAGGGGCGCGCGTGCTTGGTGGTGGCGACGACTGCCGCGGAGCTGGGCGCCCATCACGAACTCAAGAAGGCGCGCCCCGGCCTCACGTCCCTGGTGGGGTACGTGCTCGATGCCTCGACCACCCCGCGGGTCGAGGTAGCGGCCGCTTTCGACCAACTCTTCGTCACCGATGCCGAGGCTGCGGTGGCGTGGACCACAAAGCTGGGAAGGCCGGTGCAGTGGCTGCCATTTGGCACCGATGCGCTCCGCCTGCCCGAACCACGGCCGGTGCGCCGCTTCGACGTGCAAGCGACTCCAGGGTCCCCTGAGACGTGGACAACGGCCGAGACGACCGCCGAGGCCATGGAACGCGGTTTGCGCTTCGGGCCTCCGCCCGAGCGCCAAGGCACGGTGTTGGAGAACGCGCGCGCATCCTGGGCGGCCTATTCGTCGGCGGTCTTCGCGCTCGTCTTCGCTGCTGATGCGCCGCCCACCGGGCCGCAGTCCGGCGCGTGG
The DNA here is from genome assembly GCA_016716635.1 of Micropruina sp. Taxonomy (GTDB): domain Bacteria; phylum Actinomycetota; class Actinomycetes; order Propionibacteriales; family Propionibacteriaceae; genus JADJVZ01. Next base: position 243,333 of record JADJVZ010000012.1, on the reverse strand, counting down.
TTGGACGCCTTGGCCTGTGGTGCTGTGGTGGCGGGCGCCGTCCCCGCGGCCGCCTCGGAGTCGCTGTGGCCGGGTGCCGTGGTGCCCCTACCTGAGGACCCCGCGCTCGGCCTGACCGTCCTGGCGGAGGCGCGCGAGCGATGGACGGTGGCGGACGCTCACCACAACTGGCAGTCGGCCCTGGCCCGCTTGGATTGGCGCTGGCGACTCGAGGAATTGCGAGAAGCGCTCGGCGTCCCAGCTCCGGCTCTCGACCGAGAACTCGACCGCCTCCGGACGCTCATCGAGCCCTAGCAGGCGACCCCACCGCGGCTCTTGTCAGGAGTCCCAGCCACCGGGAATGTCCTCCACGACCGACCAGGCGGGATCGAGCTGCCAAGCCGAACGCCCCTCGTCGGTGCGGCAGAAGAATCGCGGCGCCCAGACGGACGCTTTCGAGTCGGGTCGCAACACCCCGTTGAGGTAGCCGCCCCAATAGGAGAACGTGGAGTTGGCCAAGATCAGCCGATGTGAGAACGCGACGTCGGTGAGGTTGCGCAGCGGACCGTCGGTCGGGTCGGCGAACGTCAACGAATCGGCATGGTCCGCGAGCCACCCCAACCGCACTTTGCACCAGTCCAGCCCGTCGCTGATCACGTGGATGCGAGACGGCCGTCCCTGGGCAGCGGTCGATTCCTGAACGGCCTGCTCCAGGTAGGCCACGACGTCCATGGCGAACTGGGCCCGGTGCTGGACGGCGTAGTAGTCGCCCCGGCGCACGTTAATCGTGAGCTGCTGCGGATCCCTTTCGGTCTTCGCGGCGGTCTCAAACGCGGGGGATTCCACGTAGTAGCGCTGCAGGAATTCGGCGAGCTGGCTGCTGGTGAAGTCGGTTCCAAAGCGTCCGTAGTTGTGACTGACGGCGCTGCGCCGCTTGTCGCGGAATGCGACCGCGTCGCGAGTGATCCCCAGTTCGGGGCCAAGGCGCGGAAAGGCCGTCATCCACGACGCCATCCCAGGGGCGTCGAGCACGCGAGCGTCCGCCCCCTCGGTATTGCGAATGTGAGCCCACAACCAGAGGTACGCGACATTGCCGAAACCCATCCACGGGGGCGTCCACACCACCTCGCGAGGGCCTTGCCGCACCACTTCCAGAACGCTCGTCTTGGCTTGCCTGATCAGGATTCTTCATCATGCTCATCTCCGGGTGCGGCGGGTGACGTGGGGAAGGCTACCAACGCGGGATGCGGCGCTGCGCGGCACGCACGTTGCGGGCCGGCGAGGGTGCCCCTCAGTGGGCGGCAGGCGGAGGTGTTGCCTCGGCATCGGCGGAGTCCTCAGGGTCGATCTTCGAGTCTGCCGGCGGGCCGTCCTCCAGGGTGCCCAGGGCGACCAAGTGCGCGAACTCCTCGTTGCTTGACGTCAGTTCGGCGAAGGTGCCCGTGCCGGCAACGCGTCCCTCACGCAGCAACACGATCGTGTCGACATCGCGGACGGTCGACAAGCGGTGCGCGATCACCACGATGGTGAGGGAACCGTGCAGCCGGTTGATGGTTTCGGTGATCTTGCGCTCAGTGTCGTTGTCGAGGGCGGAGGTGGCCTCATCGAGCACCAGCAGGCGAGGGTTGCGGTACAGGGCGCGGGCGATGCCGATGCGCTGACGTTGCCCGCCCGAGAGCCGGATACCCCGATCGCCGATCGTTGTCTCCAAGCCCTTCGGCAGCATCTCGACGAGGTCCAGCAGTTGGGCCTGCTTCAGCGCATTGTGCAGTCGTTCTTGGTCGACCTCCTCAAGGTACTGATCGAAGGTGATGTTAAGGCTGAACGGGAGATCCATATGAAAGACGTCCTGCGGCACGAATGCGATGTTGTTCTGCCAGGGGGCCATGTGAGTGGCGATGTCGACGCCGTCTACCAGGATCCGTCCGCTGGTCGGCTTGTGGAGGCCGAGGAGCAGGTCGGCGAGGGTGGTCTTGCCCGCGCCACTGCCGCCCACCAGGGCCAGGGATGAGCCGGCTGGGATGACGAAAGACACGCCCTTGAGGACCGGTTCGGTGGCATCGCCGTAGGTGAACGAGACGTCTTCGAAGCGGATCTCCTTATGCAGGGGCAGGATCGTGTCGTCGGTCAGGCGCTCGTTGCGGGGGGCAAGGCGCTGCTCCTCGGCCAACTCCGCGAACAGCAACTTGCGAGCCGGCTCGCCAGCCCGGACGCTCGTGATGTTGCTGATGAGGCGTGTCATCGACGGCAGGATGCGGAACGCGGCGGCAGCCAGGAGGGCCAGTGTGCCGACCGCTCCGGCGGTGGCATTGCTGTCTTGGGTGGTGAGAACCAACACGCCAAGGCCCAGAATGAATAGCACCTCGAGCAGGTACTTGGGTGCCTCGCCGAGGAAGCTGCTGGTTCGTGCGGCCTCCGCGTTGGTGAGGGCCGCCTGCCGGTAACGGTCGGTGAAGTGTGGCTGGCTATGGCGGATCTGGATTTCCTTGATGCCGCCGAAGCTGTGAACCGCGGCCTCGAACGATGCCCGGCTTGCGTCGAGCTGGCGTGTGCCCGCCTCATCAACGCGCGGCTTCACGAACTTCAGGTAGGCCAACCCCGCGAGGCCGAAGTACGCGATGAGTAGCAGGGCCTGCACCGGCATGATGAAGATCAGGGCGCCCATCATGGTGAGAATGGTCAGCGATTCGGTGACGATGCCCAACACCCCGGCGACCGTCCGGGAATAGAACTGCGACACCGACTCGCCCATCGACCGCATGAGGTCGCCCAAGGTCCGTTGGAGATGCATGGCGTACGGCGCGTGCAAGAAGTAGTCCAACATCCGCGTGGAGGTCTCCACCTGGAGCCGGTTGGTGAACCCGATCGCCCACCAGCGGTACCAGAGCGTGAAGATGTCTTTGAGGATGAAGCCGCCGAGCACGGCGCCCACCAAGATCAGCACGAGCGTTTGCCTCGGCGGGTTGCCTAAGAGCTTCGAAAGCGTCGCCGTGACTGCGGTGCCCGTGCCCCCGCCGAGCAGGTCAAGTAGGGGGAGCAGCAGCAACAGCGAGGCGGTCTCCACGAACGAGACTGCCACCGATCCGACGAAGGACAGCAAGAGCTTGGCTCGGGTCGCCGGGGGAAAAAGGATTCGCAACGAGGCGGCCGTCGACGCGGTCTCGGACAACGGGATGCCCCTTTCGGATCGCGTGGCGAAGGCCCACCGGCGCTGACCGGCTCACCAAGCTTAGCAACGGGTCAGATGGCGGGTGTCTCAAAGCGACGCGGTGCCGGCGCGACGCGAACCAGCCTCGCAGAGGCATTGGGCTGTGCCGTGTGAGCACGATTTCTCCTGGTCACAGGCAAGACTGCAAGTGCTCAACACGACGATCAAACTCCCGCTCGTAGCTGTGCTCAGTCATGAAAGCGACACCTCGCTCGGACGCCTCCGCCACCCGTGAGGAACTGCTGTTGAGTTCGCGGATGAGTCGCGCCAGCTGCCTTGTGTCGCCGATCGGAACGCACCAACCGAGCCCTTCGCGCTTGGACAGGGCGCGGGCGGCCAGGTTGTCGAAGGCCACGAACGGAACACCCAGACCGGCGGCCTCCAGGTACGTGCCCGCCGGGTCACCCTGCGGGTGTGGCAGCACCATGAGGTCGACTTCTTGGGGAATGCGGTTGACCCACTCGGGGCTGAAAGAGACGTCCCCGGCGAAGGTCACACCCGGACCCGCCCCCTGCGTGAGTTCGTCCAGTAACGGCCCGCTGCCGAACATCGTCAACCTGACTGGCAAGCCCTCTGCAGCGAGTCGGCGTTGGGCGTCCACGGCATAGCTGGGGCCCTTATCGCCCGACAGCCTCCCTGAGAACGCCAATCGCAGCGGCCGCTGCACACCGGTTCGAAGTTGCTTGGCGGCGGTCACATCCGCCGCTCCGAGTCTGGTGTCGAAGAACAGCAGGGGCTTGGTTGAGTGTCGAGCAAAAGCGTCCCACGCTGGATAACCGTTGCATTGGAGGCCCCGGGCGGCCTTGACCGCCGCGGTGTATTGCTGGTGCCGCCGGAGGGAACCGGCGAAAGCCCTCGGTATTGCCGCCGCGGCTAACCCGAGCGACAACTGGGCGCGGAGTTCTTGGAGGGCGGATTTCTCGGTGACCACCACGTAGGGTGCCGTTGCCCGATATCGGATTGCCGCCTTGGTGGGCAGCATCGCGAGGGCCGGACGGAGCTTGTCCACCGTGGTGTTGAAATCGTCGTCGAGCAGGATGTCGAAAGGCAAGCTCCCAGGTTCGCGCCATTGGGTTCCGAGGTTGTAGGGGCCATCGGTGTCGTTGGCGCGCGCCACCAGCGCCACCGACCCGGGCCACCGTGCCTGGTAGGCAAGCATTCCCGTGACCAGCTTGTCGGGGAGGCCGATCGCCCCGTCGGAACGCCGCTGGAAGCCACCATCGAACACCACCGCCAACGTGCTCATGGCTGTCCCTCCGCTGCGATGAGGTTGGCGAGCTCACGCAGCTCGGCGTCCAGAGCCGGGGTCGGGCGTCCCAGGGCGTCGGCGAGCGCACGGAGCCGCCAGCGCCAGTCAAGCCGCTCCAACGCCATCCGGTAGTTGTGCCTGGCCAGCTCGGGCGTCCACCCTCGGGCTGCCTCGCGCAGGATCGGCAGACCAGGGGTCCGCTCAACCGTGCCCAGTTCCAGGGTCGCCCCCGGCCAGAACAGCCTGTCGGCGGCGAGGCAATCCGGGGCGATGCCGGCCACGACGGAGCCAACCGCCAGCGCCTCCGTCCACCGACCGGTGATGTAAGCCCTGGTGGGATGGGTGTAGGCGGCCGGCGCCGCCAGGTTCGAGAACGCCAGTGTGAACTTGCTGAGGGACATGGAATCTCGGAGTCCCTGCTGATTACCTTCTGGATCGTTGTCCAGGTAGGGGGCGGCAGGTGCGCAACGCAGCCCGGCGGCCTCCGCGGCGGAACGGGCGTCCGGGGCGGACCAGGTGGCGGGCTGGCGTCCGACGATCTGTAGATCGTACGGACGGTCGCCGCCTGGAGTTCCGTGCCGCAACACATCGGCTCCGAACGGCAGAGCGGACGTTTCGATGCCGGTCTGCTGCGACCAGGAGTCGACCACTTCGGCGTCGTTCACGAACAGCCGGTCGATGTGCCCGCGGTGACGGGCCACGCGCGGGATGCGGTCGTCCCAGAAGGAGTCGATCACCCACGCCACGACCCTGCGATGGCCCCGGAGCAATTCTGGAAACTCGAGCACGAAGGAAAGTGCGTAGGGGGCCGGGCAGATGAGAAGGATGTCGTCGCCGCCGGTCCGGCGAGGCGCCACGCTCAAAGCCTTGCGGGCCGCCGAGGGGAACCCTTCGAAGCGAGTGACCTCTCCCCCCAGCAATCGGCTGGCCAGAGTGACGAGGGTGGTGACCGTGTCCCATCCGCGACCGCCCGCGTGGGGATAGATGATGCGCAAAAGGGGCTCGGCCATCGTGGCACCTACCTTGAGTCCGTCACCCGGCTGGGCGCGGCGTCGGTCTGCTCCATGCTGCGTCGGTGACCGCTCCGACCGGCGCCCTCAACCGTGAGCGCGGCGAGCTTGGTGCCGATGGGCTTGGGGACGAACGCCAGGATCCGATCGGCCACGCCGGCCCAGCGGATCACAGCGGCTTCGCTGCTCATGATGTTCGCAGAACACCGGACCAGGACGTTCCAGGAAGATGTGGGGCCAGCGCCGTGGCGCTCATTGACCCCATGCTTGGACGTGAAGGCGAACTCGGATGCGCCCGACAAGAACGCCTTCTCGGCACGGTCTCGGATCGACGCGGCCGGTCCGAAATGCCCGCAGGTGACGTCTTCGGCCACGATGACCGGGATGCCTGCCAGGTGGAGCCGATAGCCCCAGTCGACGTCCTCCCAGCCGTAGCGACGGTAGCGATCGTCGTAGGAACCGATCGCGTCGAAGGTCTCACGGGTGACAGACACGTTGGCCGACCAGCACCGCCACGTGTCCTCGGGGGGCAGCGTCCGCCAGAAGGCCACGGTGCGTTCATCGGCATCGCGTCCGTAGGCCCGGGCGTAGGCGGTATCGCCGAACACATCGTGGCAAATTCCCACGATGCCCACCGGCTCGCCGCTGTGGTGGGCCACATGGTTGGCGACGAAGTCGGGTTGGGGATCGAGATCGTCGTCGCAGCGGATCAACACTCGCCCGGCGGCCTGCGCGAAGCCGGCGTTGAGGGCGGCGGGGCGGCCCCGATTTTCGGGGAACACCACGGAATGGACGTCGAGCCGATCGGACCACGAATCGATGAGCCCGGCGCTGTCGTCGATATCGCCATCGCACACCACGATGACTTCGAAGTCGGTGAGTGTCTGGGCCTCGAGGGCGGCGAGGAGGCGCGGCAACCGTGCCCTACCCCCGCGCGACGGGACAATCACACTGCCCTGCATTCTTCGACCTTACTCGCTGTCAAATCTATGGCGCCGAAGTACCGTCGCCATCGGATCGTCGTCGTCTAACAGCGCGGTGACGATCGAGTCGCCGGTGGTGTGTTGGTGCTGCGACCAGGTGAGGCCGAGGCCGGCGGCGGCGAACCGCTGCGCCGCATCCTCGCCCATGTAGGCGGCCCCGCCGAGCCCCGAAAGGTAGCTCGTCCCGCCGACCAACTGCACTTGTTCGATGAGGCGATCGACCCCGGAGCCAACCGGAGGCGGTGTCGTCAGTAAGGGGGTCGTGATGCCCAGGATGCCCCGCACGAGGTTGATGAGGGCGACATTGACCTCCACCAAGGTGTGACCGTCGGCCGCCCCGATGCGGTCGAGCAGATCGACGCCGCGGTCCTTCCAGTGGCGCGCCCCGAGGTACCGCCCGCGAATCGCATCAATCAGCCGACTCTGCCAGCCGGGTTGCACCTCAATGGTCTCGATCGGCACGAGGGCGGGTTTGCCGACCAACTGGTGGCTCACCCAGGTGTCCCGCATGCGGACGCGACGCTGGTACCCGTGCTTTTGGAACTGGTCATGGACGGCGAGGACGAAGCCGTCGGCGGTGGCCATCTTGAACCAAAAGCCCGAGTAGGGAAGGAAGTCGGGCTGGTGGATGGCGATGGTCCCTGACGAGGGAGTCATCTGCGCACCCGGCGCACGAGTGCGTACTGCTCGGCGTACTTCAACAGGCGCGGCCGCCCGACCGCGGCGGCCATTTCGCGGACGCTCGTGATGGGGTGCACGTCGCTGGGCACCTCGGACTCGTAACACATGCACGCCGCCTGCTTGGCGTTGACCTGTTCCTCGCTGAGTTCCTCGAAGATGTTCCATCGCAGATCGGTGGGGTACAGGTTTACGTCGTAGGCGGCGATGTCGTACACGTAGACCGCGGGCGGGAACCAGTGGTTACTGCTCATCGAAATGCGTGCCGCCCGCATGCCAGCCTCGTAGGTGGCGATGTGGTCTTGGTGGAGGGACGGGAACGGCAGATAGAGCTCTTGAGGACGGACCTCCGCCAGCACCGCATCAAGGGCGGAGACCGTCTGCGTGACCAGGCCCGGCAGTTCGCCGTCCGGGAAGCCTAGGTTTCGCCATTTGGTGACGCCCAGGGTCGCCATGGCGCGGTCGTGCTCAGCGCTTCGCCGAACTCCGCTGTCGGTCATGGTGACGACACAAGAATCTTCGGGGTATTTGGCCAGGAGGCCTCCGCAGCCCATGGATTCGTCGTCCATGTGCGGTGCGAGAACCAGTCTGAGTGGCATCACGATGTCCCTTCGTGCCTATCACGCTAGTCGGCGCACCCCCTCGGTGCCACTGAGGCGGCAAACAGTGAACGGACCCGTGGGCACCCCTGACGGGTGCAAAGAGGCCGGACCCCGATCCAGCGTTGCGCAACGTTAGCGCATTGCGTTCACAGGAAGCACAGACCCACGAGCGTCAGGGTCAATACAGCCTCGAAGGTGCCCACCAGCACGGGACGGATCGGTCGTTTCAGAGCGATTGTGGGCAGCACCCAGGCGCGCACCGCTGTCGCCAAGAAGAAGAGCGGCCACCAACGCCCGGCCCCCGCCCAGAGCACCGCCGCAGCGGCACCGGCGGTGCACAGCGTGTGCCAACCCAAGGAGACGTTCAGCCAAGCCTGGCTCCCTCGTTCCCGGATCATGGTCTTGACGTAGAGGATCGTCCCGAAGAAGTACCCGAACACCGCCAAGGTGAGGCCGATCACGCGCTGCGTGCTGGAGGTGTCGAAGGTACCGAGCAGGGCCGACGGATCGGGGAAGCGTGCCACGAGCGTCATCAGCGATGCCGCGGCGACCGTCAGCCCGCCGCTGGCGACGCTGCGTTCCTTGCCGTGGGTGACGAGCCACAGCGTCGCCCCCAACAAGGGCAGGAAGGGGAGGATCCACCACAGCAGCGACCATCCGACGAGCGCTGCGGTGAGGATCCCGAAAGCAGCCGAGGCGCCGGCGTAAACCAGGACCGGCAGCTGCCGCTCGGGACGGCGCCGGGGCGTCGATCGCAGCCACAGGGAGGCCGCGTTGAACGCGAAGTAGCCGAGCACCCAGCAGAGCAGCAGGCTGACCAGCCACCAACCGGCGGTGTTGGCGCGGGCCCGCTCGCTTGCCCCGATCGCGAAGGGGGTGAGCAGCATCGCCCACGCGCCGTGCTGCTTGGGCACCCATCCGGGGGCCTTCCACCACGGCCTCGTCGCCTTGGTCTGCGCGGCGGCTTGCTCATCGACGGCTGGTTTCGATGGCAGGGGGTTCGACTGGAGGGGTTTCGACGGGAGGCGTTTCGATCGCCAAATCCGGGTCCTGATCCGGGTCGTCTGGCTCCACCTCGGCGAGGTCGAGGGCGAGATCGTCCGGGGCCTCCTCCAAGGTGCCCTCCGAGGTGCTCTCGTGGGCATCCCAGTGGGGCGGCGCGGGCAACGTCGGTTCGGTGGTCACCGAACAAGTTTAGGGACGGCTGCGCCGGGCGGCTCGGTGCGGAGCCGTTCGCCAGGCGCGTTACGGGTCCGGGTGACGATGAAATCCCGGTTGCGGGCTGCCACCAACGTCGGACCCACGGCGGCGCGGAGAGTGGGCAGATACGGCAGATGCGCGTTGTACACACACCACAGTTCCCCTCCAGCGCGGAGCACGCGCCCCGCGTCGGCGAGCATTCCCATTGCCGGGGTGGAGTCTTTGCTGGCCCCGAGGTGGAAGGGCGGATTGCACACGATCAGGTCGGCGGAGGCGTCCGCCAGCGCGGTGAGACCGTCCGAGCGGAAGAGGGTCGCATCTAGCCCGTTGGCCGCCAATGTCGCCCGGGTGGAGGCGATGGCGGCTGCGGAAACATCCACCGCGGTGACCCGGTGGCCGGCGCGGGCCAGCACCGCCGCGATGAGCCCGGAGCCGCAGGCGAGATCGATAGCGTCCAGGGCGGCAGTGGGCGAGGGGAGTGTGCGGAGCAGCAGCCGCGTTCCGGGGTCCAGTCGGGGCCCCGCGAACACCCCGCCGTGCGCCACGACGGTCAGCCCCAGATCATCGACGTAGGCATGCTTGGGCCACCGTTGCTCAGCGTCGCGGCGGGGCCCGGAGGCGTGCAGGACGCGCGACTTTTGGCGGCCCCGCGAGGCGTGGACATCGGTGAAGCTGCGCCCCAAGGTGAGGTTCATCGCAGGCGTGAGGTGCTTGTCGCGCCCCCCAGCCACCAGGTGCAGCGGACGGCCGTTGGCGCGCTGGGCGAGTTCGGCGGCGAGCTCGTCGAGCGACGCGATGGCCTTGCCGAGCCGCGCCAACACCACCTCCACATAGGCGCCGCCCCATTCTCGGACGCCTTCGCTGAGGCGCTGCTGGTCTCGCTGGTCGTCGCAGGAGGCGAGGACGTCGTGGCCGACGTCCACCAGGTGGTTGGCGAGGTCTGGATCGTCCACCACGAGAACGCGAGTGGGCAGAGAGCCGGCCTCGTCCAAGACGAGCCTGGAGACGGGGTCGAGCGGCATGCCCTCACCGTAGCCCCCCGCGTTTAGGTGAGTTGACCTCGCTCGCGCAGGTCGGCGACCAGTTGGGCGTAGAACGTCTCGTCGATGCGGTAGCGCCACAGGTAAATCAGGTAGCCGGCGACGATGAGCACCAGGGGGAACACCAGCATCATCATCTTCATGCCCAGCAGGCCGGCTTGGGTGACGTCGTCAGGCGTGGCCGCACCATTGATGCCGGTCAGGATCAAGGTGGCTGCGACCACAGCGGTCGACAGCGCCGCGCCGACCTTGTTGATGAATGGCTGCAACGCGAAGGTCACCGCACCGTTGCGGCGGCCGAGCTTCCACTGGCCGTATTCGATGGTGTCGGTGATGAACACCAGCATCAAGATGACCACGAAGGACTGCCCCATGAACAACATCAACCCGGAGATGCCGATCGGGATCAGGTTCATGGGTGAGAAGAAGAAGGTCAGGTAGCCGAGCACGATGACGAGGGTGGCCCCGGTGTACAGCGCCCGCCGCTTGAAGCGGGCCGCGAAGAACGGGAACACGAGGAAGCCCAACAGCTGCCCCACGCCCAAGATCCCCGCGAAGGGGGTGTACATCGCCTCGTCCCGGTAGGCGTACTTGAAGAAGTAGATACCGAACGTCGTGGTGGTCACGTAGCCGGTCATGAACAAGATCATTGACACGGCCAGCCACAAGAGTTGGTCGTTCTTGAACACCACCGACGCGATTTCGCCCAGCGTGGTGCGGTCTTGCGTGACGACAAGTTTGGGCTCCCGGACGCCGAACAAGGTGACGCTCTGACCCAGCAGCATCAGCAAGCACGCGCCGACCGCGAACAGCGTCCACGCCCGGCCGTCCCCACCGAGCGCTGTCGTCACCGGAATGATGGCCATCACGACGCTGAACAGCCCGAGCGTGGAGAACACCTTCGCCAACGCTCCGATGGATTCGCGCTGCTTTTGATCCAACGTCAACGCGGGCAACATCGACCAGTAGGGGATGTCGTTGGTCGTCCATGACAGGCCCCACAGCAGGTAGACGACCGCGAACAGGGCCACGAACCCGGGCCCGCGCAGGCCAAAGTCGGTGAACAGCATGATCGTGAAGACCGTTGAGGTCATCGCGCCGACGGCGATCCACGGCTTGTACTGCCCCCAGCGGGTGCGGGTGTTGTCGACCACGCTGCCCATCACGATGTCCATGACCGCATCGAACAGCCGGGCCGCCAAAAGGAGAGCCGATGCCCAGGCCAGGTCGGAGTTCGATAGCCGCAAGATGTCGGTGAGGAAGTAGATGAGGAACATCGACGTCATCGTGTAGACCATGTCGCGCCCGAGCGTGCCCACGGCGAACGCCCACTTGTTGCGGGTGTCCACGGCTTTGTGGGACGCGGCGGTCGGGGATGGCTCCCGGGCGTCGGTGGTGCTCATGGGTGGCAGCGTAGACGGGCCGTGCTTCCCATGGGGGGAGGTGCGCTCCGGGCAGGCATGGGGCCATACTTATCGCGTGCTAAATAACCGTCCGCACGCGACGGTAGTAGTTCCGACGCGAGGGGGAGTCGGCCGCCTTCCCGTGCTTTTGAATGTCCTGGCGCGTCAGACCCTGACCGACTTCGAGGTCGTCGTGGTGGTCGACGGCGACATTGACGACACCGCCGGGATGTTGGGCCGAGATTACCCCCATGTGCAGGTGATCGTGTTCCCCGAGAACCGGGGGCGTGCGGCGGCCCTCTCGGCTGGCTTCGCTGCCGCTCGGGGCGAGATTCTGATCCGCTCTGACGATGACTTAGAGCCACGGCGCGATTTCGTGGCGTCGCACGTCGCCGCGCACGCCGATGGTCCGGGTGGTGCCATCGGCATGTGCGCCAACGTGTACCTCAACAACAACCCTTACTCGCGCTCGTACGGCGTCGAGAGGGACGTGTTATTGCGCAAGGCGGCTGTGGCCGCCGATCCCGCGGTCAACTGGCGCTACTGGGGTGGCAACGTGTCCGTCCCGCGCGATGTCTACGCCCAGATCGGGGAGTACGACACCGACTATGTCGGCTATGGCTATGAGGACACCGACTGGGGGTGGCGACTCCATGAGGCAGGCTTCCCCATCGTGGTGCGTCCCGAGTTGGAGGTGCTCCACCATGGGGCCGCCGTCACGGCCGAGATCCGCACCCAGCGGGCCTTTGCGTCGGGGATGGCCCGGCATTTGTTCGAGAGCAAGCATCCGGCGGCGGCATCGGCGGTGCGTGAGCGCTCGCCGTGGGACGACCTTGTGGGGGTGACCGCCTGGCGTGCCGGCGTCGGACGCTCGCTAGCCCTGGCCCGTTTCGCCGACGCGACAGTGGGCGTCCTGCCCCATCCCGTGGCCCACAAGGTCGTCGCGCTCAGTGTCGAGGCGGCCGGAAAAGCCGGTTTCGCCACCGCCAAGCGGCGCGCGGATGCAGCTCCGGCTGCCGCTGGATCCGTCCCCGGTGCGGACGAGTCGAGTCGCTCCAGGCGGTAGCGTCAGGCGTTCGTCCGATACTCACTGCTGGCCACGTAGGTGTCGTAGGCCCGTGAGGTCACGCCGTTGTTCGCGATCATGTCGGAGTAGAAACGCCCCGAGGCTTTGACCTGGCGGGTCTGGGTTTCGTAGTCCAGGTGCACCAGCCCGAAACGGGCCGACTCGCCCTCCAGCCACTCCCAGTTATCGGTGAAGCACCAGTGGTAGTAGCGGACGACCGGCAGCTCGGAGCGCACGAGGGCCTGGAGATGTTCGTAGAGGAAGCGGCTGCGAAAGGCGTCGGTGGTGTCCGCAGTGCCGTTCTCGGTGATGTAGATGGGCCCCGGATAGCGGGCGTTGATGGCGGTGGCGACGTCAACGATTCCTTGGGGGTAGATCTCCCAGCCGAGGTCGTTGATGGGGACGCGCTTGGCGGTTCCGTCCGCGAAGCTGCGGACGGTCGAGCGGCTGTAGTAGTTGATGCCCTGGAAGTCGTAGTACTGGCCGGGCTTCAGGCCCTTGGGTTGAGTGAAGGGGGCAAGGAATCGCCCGACGCTCATCGCGCGGGTGATGGCGTCTTGGAACAGGTAGGCCATCCCCCAGGCCGAGGCTTTGTGCAGTGGATTCCAGGATCTCAAAGGCTCAAACACGCGCAGGTGGTTAGCGACTCCCACCTTCGCCTCGGGCTGGAGTTCGTGGATCAGCTCGTACGCCCGGATATGCGCTACCGCGAGGTTCGTAAATACCTTGAGGAGGGTGCGAACGGATCTCTTGCCCGGCGGCCACGTGCCGAAGAGGTAGGCGTGGGTGGCGTAGATGTTGGGTTCGTTGATGGTGATCCACTCTGAGACCAGATCACGGAGCGCGGTGACCATGCGCTCGGCGTACCGCGTGAAGATCGCGACGGCCTTCGGAGAGGCGAAGCCGCCCAGCTCCTCGAACCACATCGGGTTGTTGAAGTGATGCAGGGTCACCAACGGACGAATGCCTGCCGCCTGCAGCCCCCGGAGTTCTTCGACGTAGTGGGCGATCGCCTCCTCATCGAACTCTCCGGGACGGGGTTCGACCCGGGCCCATTCGAGGCCCATCCGGTAGTGCTTGATGCCCATCCGGGCCAGGAGGGCGGTGTCGTCGGCCACCCGGTTCCAGTGATCGGCGGCCCGGCTCGGCGAGGACCCGTCGACGATGTGGCCCGGCGTCCGCGCCCAGGCGTGCCAGTTGGTGTCGGCGTTTCCGCCCTCGATTTGGGTGGCCGCCGTGGCGACCCCCAGTTCCAACGCCCCCAGGCCGAATGAGCCCACCATCTGATCTCCTCCTCCGCTACCCATCGTTGGGGTGGCATCCACATGCGTCAAGGTGTCCCGGGAGGTCCGCTGTCGCGGTAGGTGACGCACCTTGGTCGCGCCTCCGCGGGCCCCCGCCAAGCGGTAGCCTGACAGGGCTAGATGTCCGGCGCCGGACAAGCTCCGACGGCGTTGGCCCTCAGACGTAGGTGTTCGAGGTGGGTGCTATGCCGCGTCCAGGGGAGCAGTCGAAGGAGACTCACTAAAGATGACCCAGACGAAGTACGTCTACGAGTTCAGCGAAGGCGACGCCTCGATGAAGAACCTTCTCGGCGGCAAGGGTGCCAACCTCGCCGAGATGACCGGACTCGGAATGCCCGTCCCCCAGGGCTTCACCATCACCACCGAGGCCTGCACGCAGTACTACCTCGATGGCGAGACGATCAACGACGGTATTCGCGCCGAGATCCTCGACTACGTGACCAAGCTCGAAGCCATGACGGGCAAGAAGTTCGGCGACCCGACCAACCCTCTGCTGGTCTCGGTCCGCTCCGGCTCCCGCGCCTCCATGCCCGGCATGATGGACACGATCCTCAACCTCGGCATGAACGAGGCGGTGGTGGAGGCCTTCGCCACGAAGACCGGCAACCCGCGCTTCGTGTACGACTCCTACCGTCGGTTCATCCAGATGTACTCCGACGTTGTCATGGAGGTGGGCAAGTCCTACTTCGAGGAGCTCATCGATGAGATGAAGCACTCCCGCAACGTCAAGAACGACCTCGAGCTGACCGCCGACGACCTCAAGGAACTCGCCGCGCAGTTCAAGGCCGAGTACAAGGGCAAGATCGGCTCCGACTTCCCGTCCGATCCTGTCGAGCAACTGATGGGCGCCATCAAGGCCGTGTTCCGCTCGTGGGACAACCCCCGCGCGGTCTACTACCGCCGCCTCAACGACATTCCGTCCGACTGGGGCACCGCAGTCAACGTCCAGTCGATGGTGTTCGGCAACCTGGGCGATACCTCCGGCACCGGCGTGGCGTTCTCCCGCAACCCGGCCACGGGCGACAAGGGCCTCTACGGCGAGTTCCTGATGAACGCCCAGGGTGAGGACGTCGTCGCCGGCATCCGCACCCCCGAGACCATCGATCAGCTGAAAGAGAAGAACGCGGCCGTTTACGACCAGTTCGTCTCCATCGTGGATCGCCTCGAGAACCACTACCGCGACATGCAGGACATGGAGTTCACCATCGAAGATGGCACCCTCTACATGCTGCAGACCCGCAACGGAAAGCGCACGGCCGCCGCCGCGTTCAAGATCGCCTGCGACCTGGTCGATGAGGGCCAGATCACGACCGACCAGGCCGTTTCGATGATCGATCCCAAGCAGATCGACGCCCTGCTGCACCCGCAGTTCGACGCAGCGGGTCTCAAGGCCGCCACGCCGATCGGCAAGGGCCTGCCGGCCTCCCCGGGTGCCGCCTGCGGCAAGGTGACCTTCACCGCCGAAGATGCCGCGGTCCGTGGCAAGAAGGGCGAGGCCGTCATCCTCGTCCGTCTCGAAACCACGCCTGAAGACATCGAGGGCATGCACCACGCCCAGGGCATTTTGACCGCCCGCGGTGGCATGACCTCGCACGCGGCCGTCGTGGCTCGCGGCATGGGTACCTGTTGTGTCTCCGGCCTCGGCGATGTCACCATCGCCGCCGACGGCAAGAGCTTCAGCCTGCATGGCCGCACCTTCACCGAGAACGACTGGATTTCGCTCGACGGCTCCACGGGCAACGTCTATGGCGAGGCCATCGACACCGTCCCGGCCGAGATCAGCGGCTACTTCGGTCGGATCATGGAGTGGGCGGACGCCATCCGCACCCTCAAGGTCCGCACGAACGCTGACAGCCCCGCCGACGCCGTCCAGGCCCGCGAGTTCGGCGCTGAAGGCATTGGCCTGTGCCGCACCGAGCACATGTTCTTCGAGACCGATCGCATCGCGGCCATCCGCGAAATGATCGTCTCCAAGACTGTCGAGCAGCGCGAAACCGCGTTGGCCAAGCTGCTGCCGATGCAGCGTGGCGACTTCGAGGGCATCTACGAGGCCATGGAGGGCTACCCGGTCACCATTCGCCTCCTCGACCCGCCGCTGCACGAGTTCCTGCCGACCGCCGAGGACGACATCATCGCCCTGGCCGCCGAGATGAACCTCAACCTGGACGAGCTCAAGACGATCATCGATTCGTTGCACGAGTTCAACCCGATGATGGGCCACCGCGGCTGCCGCCTGGACGTCACCTACCCCGAGATCGGCGCCATGCAGACGCGCGCGATCATCGAGGCGGCGATCAACGTCCAGAAGCGTCACCCGGAGTGGAAGGTCGTCCCGGAGATCATGATCCCGCTGGTGGGTGAGGTGAAGGAGCTTGCGTACGTCAAGGGCATCGTCACCGCGACCGCCGACGCGATCATCGCCGAGAGCGGCACCTCGCTCGACTACCTGGTCGGCACCATGATCGAGATCCCGCGCGCGGCGCTCACCGCGGACGAGATCGCCAAGGAAGCCCAGTTCTTCTCCTTTGGCACCAACGACCTCACCCAGATGACGTTCGGCTTCAGCCGCGACGACGCTGGCAAGTTCTTGGACGCCTACTACGAGAAGAAGATCTACGAGAACGACCCGTTCGCCCGCTTGGACACCACCGGCGTCGGCAAGCTCGTCGAGATGGCCGTCAAGCTGGGTCGCGAGACCCGTCCCGACATCAAGCTGGGCATCTGTGGCGAGCACGGCGGCGATCCTGCGTCCGTCGAGTTCTGCCACCGCATCGGCCTGAACTACGTTTCTTGCTCCCCGTTCCGCGTGCCGATCGCACGTCTCGCGGCGGCTCAGGCGGCGCTGAAGGACAAGTGACGGGTTAGACTCCGTTGCCCGATGGCCCGGCTCCTTTGGGGTCGGGCCATCGGTCTGTTCCACCGAATTCCCACGACAGGAGCGAACCCCAATGGACGCTGGCCTTAGGCGATTCTTCTGGCAGCCTCCGCGCACCCATCGCGACGTCGTCCCTGAGCGCCGGGTGAGCTTCCTGGAACTGTTCTACGACCTCATCTACGTGGTGCTGATCGCGCGGGTCGCGACCGTCATGCACTCCCACGTCACGGCTTCATCGGTGCTCAACTTCGCGATCTTGTTCGGCTTGCTGTGGGTCGGGTGGCACAACGGGACGATCCTGCACGACGCCCACGGCCGCCAAGACATGCGCACCCGGGCCTTGACGTTCCTGCAGATGTTCGCCATCGCGGTGATGGCCGTGTTCGCACCGACCGCCGACGGTGAAGGCGGCTTTGCGTTCGGGTTGGCCTACCTGTTCTTCCTGCTGATTCTGGTCTGGCAGTGGGTGGTCGTGATGCGGCTGGAGTGGGACGACCCGGTTTACGGACCTATCACCCGCAGCTACACGATGATGATGTCCGTCATCGTGGTCGGGGTGACGGCCTCCCTGTTCGTGCCTGCGGACGTCCGGATGTGGATCTGGGGTGCGACGGTGGTGATCTTCGTGGCCAGCATGGCCCTGGGGGCGTTCACCTCCCAGGAGGGTCCCGAGGCGGGCGGGCCCATGGCCACGGAATCGATGTTGGAGCGCTTCGCCTTGTTCGTGATCATCGTGTTGGGCGAGGTTGTCGCGGGCGTGGTGGCGGGCCTCGGCGCGGTGGCCGAGCTGACCTCCACGGTCTTCTTTCCAGGCTTCGCCGGTCTGGCCGTCGGGATGGCGCTCTGGTGGACCTACTTCGACATGCTGTCCGAGCGTCCCCCCCGGGCCACCGTCCGAGCGCGGTTCGCGTACAACTTGCTCCAGTTGCCCTTGACCATGGCGATCGCGGGCGTCGGCGCGGTCACGGTGGCGCTGATCGAGGGCGCGATCGCGGTGGACGATGCCGCCAACTGGGCGTTCGCCTTCTTCGTCGCGTTGGCCGAACTGACGGTCATCGCCATCGGCTCGCTGTTGCGCGATCGGGTTGCTCTGCAGGAAATGTTGGGGCCCGCCGTCTGGACCGGCCTCGCTGTCGCCTCCCTCGCTTTGGTACTGCCGCTGCTGCATCCCGCCGGTGTCATCCTCGCGGCCGTCCTCTTCCTCGCCATGTGCGTGCAGTGGGCGATCTCCGTCCGGGGCTGGCTGCGCACCCCGGAGGGCCGTGACGCCCTCGCGAAGGCTGATCCCACCCTGGCCGGTGAGGGCGCGGTCTAGTTCGTCCGACGTGGGGCCACGCGCCGCCAAATCCCAGGGCTTTCGCTCCGGCGGGGCGAGGATGGAGGAAGGCGTCCAGGAGGTTTCATGCGCAAGCTAGCTACGTTGATGATCGCGGCCGTGCTGATAGCCGGCTGCGCTACCCAGCGTTCAAGCGGATCCACCCCTTCACCCACCGTCACCGCGAAGCCCCTGGTGATCGGCACCGACGGCACCCCGGCCCGCGACTTGCTCGCACAGGTTTACGTCGGGGCCTTGCGGGCGAAGGGCGCCCAGGCGAGCGTCCAAACGGTCCCCGGACCGGACGCGGTGTCGTTGCTGCAGGTAGAGGACGGCACGGTCAGCGCCCTGCCCGTGTTCGCTGGACGCCTGCTTCTGGCCCTGAGCCCCTCGGCCGGGGCTGAGTCGCCCGCCCAATTCGTCCAGCTGTTGGGGGAGCGGGTCAAAGGCAAGGCGAACGTCCTCCAAGCGTCGGGGGTCAGCGACGACGTGGTCTATTGCGTGACCGCGGCCACGGCCAAGGGTGGCGTAGCCGACATCGCCGACATCGCGAAGCTGCCAACTTCGGTGCTGGTCGCAGGTCCCGGCTTGGCGGATCTGCCGGATGGGATCCCGTCGCTGACGGGGGTCTACCACCTCGCGTTCTCCTCGACACAGACCGTCGAGTCGCCCAGCGACCGGGCCAACGCCCTTCGAAGCGGGGCCGCGACGGTCGCCCAGTTCCGGCGTACCGATCCGCAAACGCTTGAGTTCACGATCCTCACCGACTCTCGTGGCGTGGGCATCCGCGACCCCGAAACCGTGCTGGTGGGCGATGCCGTGGCCCACAGTGCGTCCGCGATGGCTGCGCTGAACGCCGTCCAGACCGCCCTCACCCAAGACGACTTTGTCGCCCTGCGGAAGTCCGTGGCGGGCGGCACGTCGCCCGCGGAGGCAGCGGCGACCTGGCTCAAGGCGCACAACCTCGGGGGCTAGCCGTCGCTGTGCCGTCGCCCCTAGCCGAGCAGGGAATCCACGTAGCACCAGCGCCATTCTTCGCCGGGCTCGAAGCTGCGCATCACCGGGTGGTCAGTGCTGCGGAAGTGCCCGGCGGCGTGCTGGCCGGGGCTTGAGTCGCAACACCCCACGTGTCCACACGTGAGGCAGATCCGCAGGTTCACCCACTGGAGGCCCTCGGCGAGGCATTCCTCACACCCTTCGGGCGTGATCGGGGGCGGAGGGCAGTTCGGGGCGTCGTCCAGATGCGGACACTCGCCTCGGGTGTGCTCGGGCGCCCGGAGGGTCTCGTCGCCGCCCAGGGGGGTGCGTTCGGCGAACCCGGTAAGCATCGACTCCTCGATATCCATGACTCCGAACACCTTGTCGAGGACGTCACTGGAGGCCTGCCCGTTGTCGCGGATCGACAGAATCTTGGCCCGCTCGGCCACGATCATTTCTTTGCGCAGTCGCACGTAGGCGTCGCTATCGCTCTCGATGTCGGCTTCGGTGCCGAGGCGTTCCCACGCCGCATCCCGCCGCCTCTTGGAAGCCTCATGCAACGACGCCACCACCGACGCAGGCGTCTCGGAATCCACCAACGCGTCGAGGCGCGCTTCGCCAGCCCCGAGGCTTCGCTCCAGCACCGTGGCCACCTGCAGTGCGTCCTCACGCGGATCCTCGCCTCGCAGGTCGAGGGCCCGGGCCAGCCAGGGCAGCGAGTACCCCTGGATGAGGAGCGTCCCGGCGGTCACGACAAGCGCGAGGAGCACCAGCAGGTCTCGTTCGGGGGCGTCCGTGGGCAGGGTGAAGGCGGCGGCGATGGTGACGACCCCGCGCATCCCCGCCCAGGACGTGATGGCCGCCACCTTGGCCGTCGTCGACCAGGGCCACTGTTTCGAGCGCCACACCAGCATGGTGGTGAAGATCCACAGCGGCCGCAGCAGGATCACGACGAGCAGCACGAGGACGCTGATGTAACCGACGCGCGCCCAGCCGATGTCGGCCACCCCTTGGACGATCGCGTGGGCCTGCAAGCCGATGATCAGGAACACCGCGTTCTCGAGGACGAACTGGATCGTCGCCCAGTTGACCCGTTCCGCGATCCGCGATTGAGCCGTCTGGAAGTACATCGATTTGTGCCCCAGGAGCACTCCCGCGGTCACGACCGAGAGGACGCCCGATGCGTGCACCTCCTCGGCCGGCAGGTACGCCAGCCAGGGGCACAGGAACGACAGGGCCGTGTCGGTGACCGTATGGGTGATCCGGCGGCGGACCAGGCCGATCAGGTACGCGGCCGCAATACCGATCGCGATCCCGCCGCCCGCGGCCCACAGGAACTGGCTGCTGACGTCCCACACCGTCACCGAGGCGCCGAGCGCCACGAGCCCCATGCGGACGATCACCAACGCCGTGGCGTCGTTGAACAGCGACTCGGCTTCGAGGAGGGTCACCAGTTGGCGCGGCAAACCGATGCGCTTCGCGACCGCGGTGGCCGCCACCGCGTCCGGCGGGGCCACGACGCCACCGAAGGCAATGGCCAGGGGTAGGGGGACCCCGAGCAGCGCCCAGACCGCGATCCCGACGCCGACGGCGGTGAAGATCACCAGGCCCACCGATAACAAACCGATGCCGCGGATCGTCGCCTTCAGGTCGATCAGCGACGTGCGAATGGCCGCCGAGTAAAGCAAGGGGGGCAGCAGACCGAGCATGACGATTTCGCGGTCAACCTCGATCAGCGGCATGCCCGGCAGATAGCCCACGATGATGCCCACGACGGTGAGCAGCAGCGGGGCCGAGGTACCAAAGCGACGCGCGAGGGTGGCCACGGCCAAGACGACAGCCACGAGAGCAACGATGAAGACAGCGAGTTCCACGCGCTGATTCTGCACCGGTCGGCGCCGGAACTTGCTATTTGTCCGTTCAGAGCGGACGGACGGGGCCGCTACTGCGCGGCGCCGTCCAAAACCGCCTGGGATGCCGACAGTCCGAGGCGGGTTGCGCCCGCTTCGACCATGGCGGCGGCCTCGTCGTAGCTGCGGATGCCGCCGGAGGCCTTGACGCCGAGGCGGCCGCCCACAGTCTTGGCCATGAGCTCCACCGCGTGGACGCTCGCCCCACCCGACGGGTGGAAACCGGTCGAGGTCTTGACGAAGTCGGCGCCAGCCGCCTCGGACGCGCGGCACGCGGCCACAATCTCGTCGTCGGTGAGGGCGGCCGCCTCGATGATGACCTTGACGACAGTCGGGGCGGGCGCGGCAGCGCGGACGGCCGCAATCTCGGCCTGAGTACCGGCCACATCGCCGGCTTTGAGCACGCCAATGTCGATGACCATGTCGACCTCATCGGCACCTTCGGCGACGCTCTGAGCGGCCTCGGCGGCCTTGATTTCGGGGGTGTGCTTGCCCGAGGGGAACCCGCACACAGTGGCCACGAGTGGACGGTGGCCGGGCAGTTCGGCGATAGCCGCCACAGCCGCCCGGACAAACGTCGGCGAGACGCACACGGAGTAGGTCTCCAGCTCGGAGGCGACGCCGACGAGGGCGCGCACATCGCCCCGGGTTGCGGCGGGTGACAACAACGTGTGGTCGATCATGGCCGCGAGCGACTTTCGAGCAATCTGCATGTGGGTGTCCCTTCGTAGCGCAACTGCCAAACTACCGTCACCACAACCGTGTGTAACAGGCGTAGGGCCCAAGCGAAGAGCATGCATGAACGACCTCCCCAATCCTCGCCAACTGGCCCGGGACCCGGAAGCCTTCGAGGCCTTCTATCGGGCCCACGTCGGCGAGGTGCAACGGTTCATCGCCCGCCGCGTTGATGATCCGCAGGTGGCCGCCGATCTCACCGCGGACGTGTTCGTGGCTGTCATTGAACGTGCCAGCACCTACCGCCAGGAGCGGGGTAGCACGCTGGCGTGGGTGTTCGGTATCGCCCGCAATGTGGTGTCCGAGCGTGGACGGACCCGAGCCCGTCAACTGAAGCTGGCCTCCCGGATCCGGGGACGAGCCTTGCTGGACGAGGACGCCTTGCTCCGCATTGAGGAACGCCTCGATGCCGAATCCGACGCCCGACGGGTCTTCGCCGCCATGGCCGACATACCGGACGCGGATCGTGAACTTCTCGAACTCGTCGCGTTGGACGGCCTTGAGCCCGACGACGTCGCCGCCCACCTGAACATCGAGCCTGGCACCGCGCGGGTCCGGCTCCACCGGGCCCGGCGGCGGCTCACCGCAGCCATGGCCGCAGACCAACTCATCCCATAGGAGATCTCATGAACACCACCGACGAACTCGACGTCTTCGAATCCCGACTCCTCGACGAACTGAAGGGCGTCGTGGCCGACGGGGCCCGGCATCGGCGCTCAACCTGGGTCCGGTGGGCGGCTGCCGCCGCCGCGGTCGTGACGGCAACCGGCGCGGTGGCCTTCAGCTCGTTGACGCATGCATCACCGGCGTATGCGTTGACCCCCAACGCTGACGGGTCCATCACTGTCACCGTCCATCGGCTCGAAGGTGCCGCAGCTTTGGCCGCCGATCTCAAGGCTCACGGCATCAATGCGGACGTGACGTTCAACGCTCCCGGCACCCAATGCCAAGACAATCGGGGCACCCCAGCGCCCCTCAGGCACGTGACCATGGGAGCGACGATGAGTGAGCAGGGGCAAGCTTTGATTCTTCCTGCCCAGATGTTGCTGCCCGGGGAGACCTTGGTGATTGAGACCTCGTGGCCGGAGCCCGGGGTGTGGGCGTTGGGCAGCGGCATCGTTCAGGGGCCTGTTGCTCCGTGCGTGCCAGAGCCGGCGGATCAGCCCGTTGTGCCCACAGAGACCCCCAACCAAAGCCCCAGCCCGATCGCGTGCGGTGACCTGCCAGGCGGCGGTCCCCAGGGGATTCCGGCCGACGAGCAGTGCGTGGTGATGGTTCCGGCCAGCCCGCAGCCGACGAAGTAGCCGTACACCGCCTCCCCCACACACCGGAGGCCTCCCAGGAATGATCTTGGGAGGCCTCCGGTCGTCGTGGTGGAGATGCGTCAGTCGGCCAGCGGAATCCGGACGGTGAACGTGGTGTCGCCTGGGACGCTCGCGACGGACGCCATGCCGCCGTGGGCACCCACCACCGCCTGGACGATCGCCAGGCCGAGACCGGTCGACTTCTCCCCGGACTTCCGGTAGCGCGAGGCTTCGGCGCGGGTGAAGCGTTCGAAGACGGTCGGCAGAACTTCCGGCGCAATGCCCGGCCCGTTGTCGTGGATCGACACCACGGCCCATTGACCTTCGCGAGACAAGGAGGTGGTCACCTCGGTGCCAGCGGGGGTGTGGGTGCGGGCGTTGGCCAACAGGTTGACGACCACCTGGTGCAGGCGGTGGCTGTCGGCCATGGCCTCCACGGGCTCGTCCGGTAGCGAAAGCCGCCAGAGGTGGTCGCGTCCGGCCACCTGGGCGTCGCTCACGGCGTTGACGATGATCTCGGTGAGGTCCGTCCGGGTGATGTCCAGGTTCGGGCCGGAGTCCAAACGGGCCAACAGCAACAGGTCTTCCACCAGGGTCGACATGCGGTCGGATTCGCTCTCGATGCGGCTCAGCGCGTGCTGGGTCGGCTCGGGCAACTCGTCGCGGGACCGGCGGGTGAGTTCGGAGTAGCCGCGGATCGACGCCAGCGGGTTCCGCAACTCGTGCGAGGCGTCCGCGACGAACTGCCGCAGCTTCGTCTCCGACTGCTGCCGCACCGCGAGCGCTCCCTCGACGTTGTCGAGCATGTGGTTGAAGGCTTGGCCGACCCGTCCGACCTCGGAGGTTGGATTGGCGTCCTCGGCGGCGACGCGCGGGACGGTCACCTCGCCGCGATCGAGCTCAAGGTTCGACACTGCCTGTGCGGTTGCCGCGAGGCGGTTCAACGGCCGCAGCGACCGGACGACCACGCTCCGCACCGCGAAGAAGGCGAGCAGGATTGAAGCCAGCGTGAGCAGCGCCGCCATGATCAACTGGCGGGTCATGGTGTTGACGACCTCGGTGAGGGGCAGCCCGAACACGCTGGTCACCTTCACACCCGAGTTGCTATCGGTATGAACCACCACCCGGTAGGCGCCCAAATCCTTGATGTGGACGGTCGCGGGGGCGGTGATGTCAGGCAGGGCAGCAAGCTGGGCGAGGGCTTCGTCACTGAGGTCGCCGGTACCGGCGGTCTCGTAGGCGCCGGTGGTTCCCTTGGAGTAGATCCTCACGCCGATGCCACCGAAACCGAAGGGGTCGCCGCGTCCGGTGCTGGTGGGCTGCGTGCGTCCAGCGGAGGAGATCAGGCGCTGATCCAACTGCTGCATTTGGATCTGGTAGATCCCGAGAGAGGTGATGGCGCTGAGAACGATGGCCACGATGGCGACGAGTAACGTCGTCCGCAGGACCAGCTGGCGGGAGAGGGTGCCCCGGGCCATCGCGTCCGGAAACGCTCCGTAGGCCCGTCCGCGCCGGTGCGGCACGACCTCGCCGCCCGGGGGCTTGACCAGGTGGGTGGCGGGCTGGCTCATTCGGAGGCCGGCTTCAGGACGTATCCGGCGCCGCGCAGGGTGTGGATCATGGGCTGGCGGTTGGCGTCCACCTTCTTGCGCAGGTAGCTGATGTAGAGCTCCACCACGTTGGCCTGGCCGCCGAAGTCGTAGTTCCAGACGCGGTCGAGGATCTGAGCCTTCGACAGCACGCGGCGTGGGTTGCGCATCATGAAGCGCAGCAACTCGAACTCGGTGGCGGTGAGATTGATGGGGTCACCAGCGCGGGAGACCTCGTGGCTGTCCTCGTCGAGGATCAGGTCGCCGACGATGAGCTGGCTTTCGGAGGCGGCCGTGGTGGCGCCGCTGCGGCGCAGGAGGCCTCGCAGGCGGGCGATGAGCTCCTCGAGGCTGAACGGCTTGGTGACGTAGTCGTCGCCGCCAGCAGTCAGACCGCCGATGCGATCGTCCAGGGCGTCCTTGGCGGTGAGGAAGATCACGGGGACGTCCGGGGTCTCGGTGCGGATCCGACGCATGACCTCCAACCCGTCGAAGTCGGGCAACATCATGTCGAGCACGATGGCGTCTGGACGTGCCTCGCGCGCTGCCTTCACGGCTGTGAGACCGGAGGAGGCGCTGAACACCTCCCAGCCCTCGTAGCGCATCGCCATGCTGAGTAGCTCGGTGATCGAGGACTCGTCGTCCACGGTGAGGATGCGGATCCGGGTTCCGTCCGGGCGAGTAAGGGATTCTTTGCGCTGGGCTTGCGTGCTCATGTGGAGAGCCTGTCAGTCAAAGGTCGCACCAAGCTAGGCGTTTCCTGTGAGATTCCTGTGGGCGTGAATCAGGCGCTGGGTGGGTCGCTGATATCGGCCACGGCGGCGTCGAGCACGCGGATCAGGTCGTCCGAAGCCAGCGTGATCCCGACCCCGTGGGCGCCGCCGCCGATAGAGATCGTCCGACCGGGGACGCTGGCGTCCACGATGACCGGCCACGGGTGAGTCGCGCCGAAGGGGGTGATGGTGCCGCGCTCATAGCCGGTGACGGCGAGGGCGGTGGCGGCATCGGGCAGCGACAGGCGATTGACCTGCTGCTGGGCTCGCAGCTTGGGCCACGAAATCTCTCGATCGCCGGGCAGCAGCACGAAGAGGTACTCGTCCGCGGCGCGACGCACGACCAGGGTCTTGATGAGGTCGGTTGGTGCGATGCCGCGGGCCGCGGCCGCCTCGGCCAGGGATTTCACCGGTCCATGGCGCGTCACAGTGAAAGGAACGCCAAGGTGGACGAGCGCAGCCTGCGCTCGTCCCTCGGTCTCGTCCGACATCAGGAGTGCAGGTAACCCAGCAGGTGCTGATGCTCGTCGGTGAGCTGCTCAAGGCGGTGCTTGACGACGTCGCCGATGCTGACGATGGCGCGAAGCTGGCCGTCTTCGACCACGGGCATGTGGCGGATGCGGTGCTTCGTCATCGACACGGCGGTGTCTTCGAGCTTGTCGTCCAGGGTGCACGTCCGGACGTCCGCGGTCATGATCTCGCGGACGGTGATGCCCAGCGCGGCGGCGCCATCGGTGCCCAGGTGACGGACGATGTCACGCTCGCTCACGATGCCGGCGATGTGGGCGCCGTCGGGGGAGACGACGACGGCACCGATGTTGTTTCGGACAAGCAAGTCCACCAGTTCGGCCACCGTGGCGCCGGGTTCGATGGTGACAACGGCGGTGCCCTTGTTGCGGATCACGTCTTCGATCTTCATGGTTCCGAAGCTACCCCGTCCGGAGCCGGACACACCAGACGCGTTCACCTATTGGCTAGGCGCGATAAGTTCCTGCGTGTAGCCCTCCGAGAGGATCAGCCGTGACTGAGCCGAATCCCGCGACTGCCGCGGTCCGCGCCGGCCTCGCCAGCGACCCCAGCCATCACGCCGTCGTGCCGCCCATTTACCTGTCGACGAACTACGTGTTCACCAGTCCGGGGGAGAGCCACGGCTACGAATACTCCCGCTCGGCCAACCCGACGCGGCAGGCTTTCGCCTCGGCGGTGGCCGGGCTCGAGGGTGCGGCCAACGCGGTCATCGCGTCGTCGGGCATGGGGGCGGTCAACACGGTGCTGCACGCCCTCAGCGCTCCCGGCGACGTCGTGGTGGCCCCCTTCGACTGTTACGGCGGCTCCTGGCGGTTGCTCACCGCCCTAGCCGAGAAGGGGTTGTTCGAGCTGGTGCTCGTCGACTTCTCCGATCCCGCGGCCCTCGCGGCGGCGCTGGCGCGCCGTCCGTCGCAAGTCTGGCTCGAAACCCCGTCCAATCCGTTGCTCCGGATCACCGACATTGCGGACGTCGCTGCCCACGCCCATGCCGTGGGCGCCGTGGTGGTGGTCGACAACACCTTCGCTTCCCCCGTCGGACAAGCACCGTTGCGGTTGGGCGCGGACCTCGTCATCCACTCGACCACGAAGTACATCAACGGGCATTCGGACGTCATCGGCGGGGCGATCATCGCTGCGGATCCGGCGCTGCACGAGCGCATGGACTGGTGGGCGAACACGATGGGCGTCACCGCCGGAGCGCTGGATTCCTACCTGGCGCTGCGCGGGCTGCGGACGTTGCACGTCCGCATGCGCGCCCACGAAGAGAACGCGCTCGCCCTCGCGAAGCTGGCCCAGGGCCACCCCGGCGTCGAGGCCGTTTACTACCCGGGGCTCCCGGACCACCCCGGCCACGACATCGCCGTCGCCCAGATGAGTTGCTTCGGCGGCATGCTCACCGTCACCGTGAAGCACGGACGCCGCGGCGTCGACGCCTTCCTGGACGGCCTGCGTTACATCTGCCTGGCAGAATCCCTCGGCGGCGTGGAGTCTCTCGTGGCTCACCCCCTGACCATGACCCACGCGGCCATGACTGCCGACGTAGCCGCCCGTGCAGGCCTGGTTGACGGCATGCTGCGCATCAGCGTCGGCATCGAAGACAAGGACGACCTGATCGCCGATCTCTCCGACGCCTTCGACCGCGTCGCTGCCCTGACTGACTGAGCGCGGGGTCCCCGAGGGTTGCGAGCCCCAGGGTCCTCCTGGGGGAAACCCCCTTGTGTGCCCCAGAGGCGCGTCTGGGCGGACGATCTGACCCCTCACCGCGCCCATGCTGGGCAATGCATGAGGGAAGGCAGCGTGATGGTGGAGAGTTTTCAGGCGGCGGGGCAGGTGACCGTCCGTGCGGCCCGACGGCCGGCGCAGGGCGCGGCTGGCACGTGGCCGAGCGGCAGTAACTGGCTGGGAGCGGCGGCTGTGATCGCCGCGCTGGACGCCTTGCCAAGCCTGTACTGGGCACTTGGTGGGACGGCCTTCGTATGGACCGTCGGCGACTGGGCCGTGGACCTCTGGAACCGCAACCCGGTGCTCGCGTCCGCGGGCTTGCTCGTGATCGCTGCCGTGAAGTTGATGGCGGGCTTGGTTCCGCTGTTGAACGCGAGTCGCCTGCTTCCGTGGCCGCGCTTCTGGGACCGGATCATCACCGGGGGTGCTGGGCTTCTGATGCTCTACGGCGCGGCTAACACCCTCTTTGGCGGACTTGCTCTGCTCGGCTTCTTCGGCCCCCTTGAGGAATCGAACCGCCGCGCCTTGATGGGGCACGTCCTGTTGTGGGACCCCCTGTTCTTCCTGTGGGGGTTGTTCCTTCTCGTGGGCATGGTCATCCGCTTCAGGTCAGAGCGGCAGCCCCGTTCCTGATTGTCGTAGCGGCTCGGTTGCGCGGTCTCGCCAGCGTCGGACCTACGGGCGACGCCTCGCGAGCGGCTTCCGTCGGGCGGGACGGGCAGTCTTGGTCTCAGAGCTGCTGCTGAGGGGTGTGTGGCCACGGGTAGTTCCGGTGCGGCCGACCGTGTATTCGAAGGCCATGGGGCTGGTCCAGTGGAAGGTTCCGGGTGTTGGTTGGGTGAGTTTCCACGCGCCGAGGGTCTTGGCTCGGTGGACCTTGCGGCTGAGCGGCCCCAGATTTGAGGTTCGGGTTTGCAGCGCAGGTTTGCCCTGCCCGTGCCGGTAGGGACGGGTGTGGTCCAGGTCGCAGTTCGCCGAACTCTTGGACGAGAACGGGAACACCTCGATCGGGTTGCGGAGGGTGACGTGGCGTCTGATGCGGTCTGGGATTTCATAGCTCTCGACGGAGGGGTCGTCGTTGAGGTCGATGACCTGTTGGACGCGCACTCGGCAGCCACCCACGATTTCGCGGACCTGCTCGAGGAGCATGGGTCCGACGCCGTCGACGGTGGCGATACCGTCGCCGCGGGCGAGGCTTTCGGCGGAGATGTGGATGACGATTTCGGCGACCCGGGGAACCCGCCGCCCAGCGGTCGGGGGTAGTGGAGGAGCCCGGTGTTCGTCGGCCGCCGTCCGCTGCGGCGTGACCTTTGGCTGGTCACCTTCGGATCCGTTGTCCATGCCACTGCCAGGGGCCGTGCCCCTGTGAGCGGCCGCCCCCATGCCGTCCGCGTTGTCCTTCCAACTGCCCCAGTCGGTGCCCTGGGGCAGGATTCCCCGTGCCGGCGGGATCGTGGCGGGGTTGGGATCGCGGAGGAAGGCAAGGGCGAGGTTGCCGAGGGCTTCTGAGCGGAGCTCATCGGTCCCTTCCGGGCGGCCGGTGAGGATGGCGTCGCTGGCGGCTTGGGTGAGGGCCGCGTCGAGGGCGATCGCGTCGGAGGTCGCAATGCGCGCCACCAGGGTGGATACCCCGTCGAGGTCGTGGCGGATCCGGACGAAGCGTTCTTGGCGGGCTTTGCGGGCGCGTTGTTCGGCGAGGACCTCATCGGCTGTGACGATCATCTTGGCGAGTTTCCGCATGAGGGGACCGAAGGCTAGTTCGTCGAGGAAGGGGGTGATCTTCGCGTCGATGGCCAGGGCGGCTTCCAAGGGGAGCCCGGAGCGGGCCACGTCGTTGGCGATACGGCGGGCTTTCCACACCTCGACCTTCAACTCGCAGATTGCCTGCCACAGGAGTGGATGCCGATAGTGCAGGTTCAGGGCGTCGCACAGGAGCATCCCGGCGCTGGCTTCACTCATGCCGAGCATCGCCCCGACTTCGAGGGCGAGGAAATCAGACACCACCGGGGTGCCATCAGCGCCTACCGCGACCAGTTGTTCAGAGCCGGGCAAGCTCGGGTCGAGCCAGGTATCGGTGCCCCGGTAAACGTCACACAAAGCGACCAGGGCCATGACTTTGTCGGCCTCGGCACGTCGCTGTCGCTGGTCGGCGTCCTGCACCGCGAGGCAGAGCTCGCGGGCGGTGCGACCGGTGGTGTTCATGTCTTCAATCTACGGTTCGGGTCTGACAGTTCTTGGTCCCGTATCGACCTGTTTACCCTTGTGAAAATCACATTGAGGTCACGAAATGGAGAGGTTTCCGGGCCTGCTGGGACGACCGTGACGCGTGGGAGAAGCCACCCGGAAAGAGTGTGAGTTACGTGCAACGGTAGGCATGGAACTCACACACTTTCGCGTCGCAGGGTTCGTCGTGGTGAACCCCGGCACTGCCGCGCCGATCGAGAAGCGTGGTCACCCCAGGCTCCCACTGGTGACCCATTGCGGTCCCTGGCCGGGCCCCCGTCGGTATCGTCCCCGACTGGTGGTGGTGACGTTCGCCACGGGTTCGGCGACTTTGTCGGGCTCGCGCTGACGGAGACATCCCCCTGAGGAGGCTGCGTGGATGTCAGCTCCATGGCGGCGGCTGAGGGGGCTGTTTCGGTCACCACCCAGGGCTGCCCACTGGGAGGGGTGAACCCGTAACTGCGAAATCCTGACGCCGGGGCCCCGACAGTCAAGGGTGGCCGCAGGCCATCCCGCAGGGACGCCGGAGGCGCCCTTGACGGACGGGAACGGCGTCAAACAATGAGCAGCGGGGCACCCCGGAAACCCGCCACACTTGAAACTCCTCTCGCGTCGCTGCGCGCTCACGATGGCCCCGTGAGGCCGGCTGATGGATGTCGGCTCCATGAGGGCCGCTGGTGGGGCCGTCTTGAGCGCCGACACGACGCTTCGGGGTAACCAGCCACCCGAAGAGAGTGTGAACAAAGTGCTCACGGTGAGCACTTTGCTCACACCTTGTGGTGAGGACGGCCAAGATCTGGCGGCGACGGGTGGAAACCTCGGCGCTGCCGCGCCGATCGAAGAACGTGGTCGCCTGACGTGCCCACTGGTGACCCATTGCGGTCCCTGGCCGGGCCCCCGTCGGTATCGTCCCCGACTGGTGGTGGTGACGTTCGCCACGGGTTCGGCGACTTTGTCGGGCTCGCCCTGACGGAGACATCCCCCTGAGGAGGCTGCCTGGATGTCAGCTCCATGGCGGCGGCTGTGGGGGCTGTTTCGGTCACCACCCAGGGCTGCCCACTGGGAGGGGTGAGCCCGTAGCTGCGAAATCCTGACGCCGGGGCCCCGACAGTCAAGGGTGGCCGCAGGCCATCCCGCCGGGACGCCGGAGGCGCCCTTGACGGACGGGAACGGCGTCAAGCAATGAGCAGCGGGGCACCCCGAAACCCACACCAACTCGAAAGGCTCACCCAGACCAACCCCGTGGGCCAGCTTCGAGTGTGGCAGCTCCACGAGGGGCTCTGGCGGGGCCATCTTGAGCGCGACCGAGACACACCCGGGCCGATTGCAGGCTCGTCGTGGGGTGCTTGGGACGAGAGTGGCAGCCTGGATCAACCCATCTGGAAAGTGTGTGAGTTGATCGCTCACGGTGAGCGCTCAACTCACACTCTTTGGGTTCGAAGGTAGGGCGGGGGTCCGATCTGACGCCATCCTGAGCGCCGACGTCTGGGTGAAACCCGGCGCTGCCGCGCCGATCGAGAACGTGGTCACTCTGGGTGCCCACTCGTGACCCATCGCGGTCCCTGGCCGGGCCCCCGTCGGTATCGTCCCCGACTGGCTGTGGTGACGTTCGCCACGGGTTCGGCGACTTTGTCGGGCTCGCCCGTGACGGAGGCATCCCCCTGAGGAGGCGGCGTGGATGTCAGTTCCATGGCGGCTGCTGAGGGGGCTGTTTCGGTCACCCAGCAGGCCTGCCCACGAGGAGGGGTGTTCCCCTAGCTGCCATCCATGACGCCGGGGTCCTGGCGGTCAAGGGTGGCCGGAGGTCATCCCGAAGGGACGCCGGAGGCGCCCTTGACGGGCGGGAACGGCGTCAAACAATGAGCAGCGGGGCACCCCGAACCCCGCCCGCCCGCCCGGCTCGGCCAACAAGGCCTCCGGCTTAGGCCTGGGTGAGGCCGCGCGTCCGCCGAAGATACCTGGACCAGGCGGAGAAGATCTGGTCGGCGATCATGCCGATGATCAGGATCACGAGCATGTAGGCCATCAAACCCGGAGCGTCGGCGAACTCCTGGGCAAACGCCAACCGGTTACCCAAAGCCGCCGTGCCTGGGATGACCACCAGCAACTCGCCGGCCATCAGCGACCGCCAGGCGAACGCCCAGCCTTGATTCAAGCCCGAAACATACGCCGGCAACGCCCCGGGAATCACGATATGCCGGTAGAGCGTCCAACCCTGAGCGCCGAGCACGCGTCCGAGCCGAAAGTACGACGGCGGCAATTGGTCGACCCCGAGCAGCACCCCGTTAGCGATACTCGGCGCGGCTCCGAGCACAACGACCAGCATGATCGCCCCCTCGCCGAGGCCTAGCAGCAAGATGGCCAGCGGAAACCACACCACCGACGGCATGGTTTGCAGGCCCGTGATGAGAGACCCGATGCTCGCCCGGAGCAGCGCAGACCCAGCCGTGGCAAGCCCAATCGCAGTCCCGATGACGATCGCCAACGCGAAACCCGTGAGAGCTCGCGACAAGGTCCGAGCCATCGCGGCCCAGAACTCCGGCAGCGTCACGAGGTGCCCCAATTCCGCGAGCACCGTGACCGGGCCGGGCAGCAGGTAGTCCGGACGCCAGCCGGTGGCGACGACGCCTTGCCACACCGCCAGCAACACCACCACGGCCAACAACGGCGCGAGCACCTTGCGTCCCGGGCGCCGGGTGGGACGGGGGCGGGCCGGGACGTCGATCGGATCGAGCGGGCGCCGCTCAGATATCGAAGTAGTCGGACTCGTCATGCGAGGCCACCTCGTCCTTCAGTCGTTGGGTGAGCCCGGCCGCGGCGGCCGCGACGGGGGCGGAATCCATGACGCGCGGGCGCGCCATCGTGTTCTCCTCGGCGTGGATGATCCGGCCCGGACGCCCGCCCATGAGGATCGCGCGATCAGCCAAACGGACGGCCTCGCGGACGTTGTGCGTCACGAAGAGGGCGGTGAACCGGGCTTCCAGCCACACGTCCTCGATGAGGTCGTGCATCTGGTCACGGGTGAGGGCGTCGAGGGCGCCAAGGGGTTCGTCCATGCAGACGACGGCCGCGTCCTGGGCGAGCACCCGAGCCAGCGCCACTCGTTGCCGCATGCCGCCGGAAAGCTCGTGCGGACGGAGGTCGACGTAGCGTCCCAGCCGCACCCGTTGCAGCAGGTGCCGCGCCCGGTCGCGGCGTTCGGCCTTGTCAACGCCCTGAAGACGCAGCGCCAACTCGACGTTCTGGGTGGCCGTCAACCAGGGCAACAGTGTGGCCTCCTGGAACATCAGCGCCACCTTGCCGCCGGTTTCGATGGTGCCGGACGTGGGCTTCTCGAGCCCCGCCACCATGGTTAAGAGGGTGGACTTGCCGCAGCCCGAACCGCCGACAATGGCCACGAACTCGCCCGGACGGACGTCGAGGTCGGTGTCCTGAAGCACCGTCACCGCTTGGGATCCGCTGCCGAAGACCTTGCCGACGCCCTTGAGGCGGACGCGGCCGCGCTCCACGGCCGGGGCGGGAGGAGAGGAGGTCAGGGTCATGCTGCGACTGCTTTCTGGCCACGGGCGAGGAGGACGGCGTTGAGGGGATCCAACTGCCACAAGGAGGCGAAATCGTCGGTCGGCTTGGCCACCAACAGTCCCACCGAATCGGCGTTGGCGGCCGACTGCCGCAGGGTGGCGGCCAAAGGGTCGGCGGTGAAGGCGAGATTGCCCCAGGCGGCGGCGAGGCTGCCCGCGTCCGGCGTCTGTGAGGTGATCTTCTTGATCTGGCTCGCTGCGAAGCCGCGCGCCTTACCGGCGTCCGCCGCGCACAGATCCAAGGCGTCCAGGTGCGCTTCCAGGAACGCCTGGACGGCCAGCGGACGCTTGGTCAAGAACTCCGTCCGGACGATCACATTCGTTGTGACGAACCGGCCGCCAGGCCAGAGCGTCCGTTCGTCGACCAGCACGTGCCCACCGGCCTTCACGAGGCTGGACCAGTAGGGCTCCGGCACCCAGCCGCCGTCGATATTGCCGGTCTTGAAGGCCTGGACGGCCGCCGAGTTGGCCTGCGGCAGGATGCTCACGTCGCCACCACCGTCCTTGGTCGCCGTGAGGTTCTGGGTGGACAGCCAGTAGCGGAACGCCACGTCCTGGGTGTTGCCCAGCTGCGGGGTGGCGAACTTCTTGCCCTTGAGATCGGCGGCGGAGTTGATGCCCGCGCGCACCACCAGCGAGCTGCCGCCCGACGTGGAGCCCGCGATCACCCGGACGCCTGCCCCCTTCGACTGGACGTACGCCGTCACCGTCGGGTTCGGACCGATGTAGGCGATGTCGAGCGACCCGCTCAGCAGGGCCTGGATCACATCCGGACCTGCGTTGAACGAGCTTGTCGTGGGGGTGGCCTTCGCCGCGGCAAGGCGGGTGCCGAAGAACCCTGCAGCGTCCGCGATCAAACCCGGCGCGTGGGTGATATTCGGAAAGTAGCCGATCCGGACCGGCCCGGCGTCCACCGTCGGACCCGAGGAGCACCCCACCAGCAGGCCGCCGATGCCCAGGGCAGCGGCGCCGAACAGCGAACGCCGGCCCAGCACGGGGGTCGGATCGTGGGTCATGGAGGGCTCCATCTCAGGGTTGGAGCCGGGCGTGAGAGCGCCGGAAAACACAAAATCGCCGGGCCTCAGCCCGACGATGAACGGTCAGCGGGCTAGGAATTCCCGCAACACATGTCCGCACGCACGTCGGCGACCGGCGCCGCGGCAGAGGTGTTTGCAAACATGGCCGGGACACTAGCACACCTCCCGAAACGGTTACTCTCCTCGGGTGCGAAGTGGGCAGGTGTACCTGAGTGGGCTGGTGCTGAAAGACCGCGACGTGCTCGTGGTCGGCGGCGGGCAGGTGGCGGAAAGACGCGTGCCGCGGCTGCTGGCGGCCGGGGCGATGGTCCGACTGGTGTCCCCTGTTCTGACCCCGAATCTCACGGCCCTCGCCGCGGACAATGCGTTCGCCTGGACGTCCCGTCCCTTCACCGACACCGATTTGGATGTGGCCTGGTACGCGCTCGCGTTGACCGATGATCCGGACGCCAATGCCGCCGTGGCGGCGGGCGCCGAGGCGCGACGGATCTTCTGCGTCCGCGCCGATGCCGCCGAAGGGGGTTCCGCGTGGACGCCCGCCAGCGGCACCACCGGCGAGGCGACCATCGGCGTGGTCTCCACCGCTGGCCCCCGCGCCGCCGCCCGAGCTCGGGACGCCGCTGTCGCCGCCCTCGCCCTCGACCCCGACACAGACGCCCCCGCGGGCTGGGTCACCCTCGTCGGCGGCGGCCCCGGCGACCCGGGCCTGCTCACCGTGGCGGGCCTCCGAGCCCTGCGCGCCGCGGATGTGGTCGCCTACGACCGGCTCGCGCCGGTGTCCGTCCTCGCCGAGGCCTGCCCGGACGCCCACCTCATCGACGTCGGCAAGGTGCCGCACGGGCCCTTCACGCCCCAAGAGGCCATCAACGCCCTGCTCATCGAGCACGCCCGCGCCGGCCGCCGGGTGGTCCGCCTCAAGGGCGGTGACTCGTTCGTATTCGGCCGTGGTGGCGAAGAATGGCAGGCCTGCGCCGAAGCCGGCGTGCCGGTTCGGGTGGTGCCGGGGGTGTCGTCCGCCGTCGCCGGGCCGGCCCTCGCGGGCATCCCGGTCACCCACCGCGGGCTGTCGCAGGGGTTCACGGTGGTCTCCGCGCACGTGCCGCCCGGCGATCCGCGCAGCGACGTGGCCTGGGAGGCGTTGGCCCGTTCGGGCACCACCCTGGTGATTCTGATGGGCGTCGGCACGCTTGAGGCTGTCTGTCGGACGCTTGTCTCAGCCGGGCTGCCGCCCCACACCCCGGCGGCCGTGATCGCGGACGCCGCGCGTCCGACGATGCGGGTCGTCCGCGGCGACGTCGCCACCATCGCGGCCGCCGCGCGAGAGGCGGGCATCGCGCCGCCGGCCATCACCGTGATCGGCGCCGTCGCTGGCATCGCGCTCGCTAACGCTCATCCGTCCACTTAGTGGGACGAAATTTGACGCATGCCGAGACACTCGGGCACTGTTTTCGACATGTCGAACGCTGCAGCTAACC
This sequence comes from Micropruina sp., assembly GCA_016716635.1. GTDB lineage: Bacteria > Actinomycetota > Actinomycetes > Propionibacteriales > Propionibacteriaceae > JADJVZ01. The sequence continues at coordinate 207,566 of JADJVZ010000012.1, read as the reverse complement.
CTCGCCTCCTGGCGACGGAAGCTTTTGTCGCCGTCATGTGTTGCGCTTCTTAGAGCGCGCCCAACCGCTGTAACGCCGGGCTCGCCGCCCGGATGATGGCCCCAGCCGTCACACGCGTAGCGAGTCCTCACCCCCGATGAGGATCAATGAGCCAACAAGAGTTGCCCCCCGTCGCTGTCGTGCGCGGTCCGCAGGCCGGCCGTAGCGCCGGGCAGTGGGCCGTCGACGGCACCGCCCCGCTCAACCCCAACGAAGAGTTCAAGGCCGCCGACAACGGGCTGAACGTCCGCCAGCGGATCATCGACGTCTACTCCAAAGAGGGCTTCGCCTCGATCCCCGCCGACGATCTCAACGGCCGCATGCGCTGGTGGGGGCTCTACACGCAGCGTCGCCAGGGCATCGACGGCGGACGGACGGGCACCGTCAGCGCCGAGGAGCTCTCGGACGAGTACTTCATGATGCGCGTGCGCCTCGACGGCGGCGCGGTGACCACCGAGCAGCTGCGTGTGCTGGCCGGCATCTCCAGTGACTTCGCCCGCGACACCGCCGACATCAGCGACCGCCAGAACATCCAGTACCACTGGATCGCGATCGAAGACGTCCCCACCATTTGGGAGCGCCTCGAAGCCGCTGGCATGCAGACCACCGAGGCCTGCGGCGACACCCCGCGGGTGATCCTGGGCTCCCCTGTGGCTGGCATCGCGGCCGACGAGATCCTCGATCCGACCCCGGCGATCAACGAGATCGTGGAGCGGTTCATCGGCGATCCCGAGATCTCGAACCTGCCGCGCAAGTTCAAGACCGCGATCACCGGGCACCCCTCGCTCGACGTGGTCCACGAGATCAACGACATTTCCCTGGTGGGCGTTGAGCACCCCGAGCTCGGCCCCGGCTACGACCTCTGGGTCGGTGGCGGCCTCTCCGTGGCACCCCGCCTGGCCGAGCGACTGGGGGCCTTCGTGCCGCCGGAGCGCGCGGCCGAGGTTTGGTACGGCGTCGTGCGGCTGTTCCGCGACTATGGCTACCGCCGGTTGCGTAACAAGGCGCGCCTGAAGTTCCTGCTGGCCGAATGGGGCCCGGTGAAGTTCCGCCAGATCCTCGAGTCCGAGTTCCTGGATTCCCCGCTGCCCGACGGTCCCGCGCCCGCCTCAGCCACCCAGCCCGGCGACCACGTCGGCGTCCACCAGCAGAAGGACGGCCTGGCCTACGTCGGCCTCGCCCCCACCGTCGGACGCGTGAGCGGCACCATTCTCACCGCTCTCGCTGACGCCGCCGAGGCGGCCGGCTCGACGCGCGTCCGGTTCACCCCGCACCAGAAACTGCTGGTGTTGGACGTCGACCCCGACAAGGTGGATCAGTTGCTCGCCGCCGTCGAGCCGCTCGGCCTGACCGCCAACCCCAGCCCCTTCCGGCGCTCGACCATGGCCTGCACGGGCATCGAGTACTGCAAGCTGGCGTTCGTCGAGACCAAGGGCATGGCAGCGACCACCATCGCCGCCCTCGAAACGAGCCTGGCCGACGTCACGTTGGACCGTCCCATCAGCCTGCACGTCAACGGCTGCCCGAACTCGTGCGCCCGCATCCAGGTGGCCGACATCGGCCTCAAGGGTGAGGTCGCCCGCACGGCCGACGGCGACCGGTTCTCGTTCCAGGTGCACCTGGGCGGCGGCCTGGTCACCGACGATCGTCCCGAAGCGGGGCTCGGACGCACCGTCCGCGGCCTGAAGGTGGACGCTGAACTCTTGCCGGACTACGTCGAACGCGTCGTCCGTCGCTTCACCGATACCCGCGTCGAGGACGAGACCTTCGCCACCTGGGCGCACCGCGTAGATGAGGATTCACTTCGATGACCACGCATGGCCCGGGACGGGCTCGTACCACCGAGGAACTGCAGGCGCTGGCCGCGGCGGCCTCCGAGCGCTTCGCCGACGCCACGGCCCAAGAGGTCGTGGCCTGGGCGGGGGAGACCTTCGGCTCCTCGCTCGCGGTCGCCTGTTCGATGGCCGGCGACACCGTGCTGCCGCACCTGGTGGCCGGGGTCGTGCCCGGCGTCGACGTGCTCTTCCTCGACACCGGCTACCACTTCCCCGAGACCATCGGCACCCGCGATGCCCTCGCCGAGGTGATCGACGCGCGGATCGTCAACGTTCTCCCCAAGCAGACCGTGGCCGAGCAGGACGCCGAGTACGGCGAGAAGCTCCACGACCGCAACCCCACGTTGTGCTGCCAGCTGCGCAAGGTCGATCCGATCGACGGCGAACTCGAAGGCTACGAGGCGTGGGTGACCGGCATCCGCCGCGAAGACAACGCGCTACGCGCCAACGCCCAGCTCGTCGAATGGGACGCTCGTCACCACATGGTGAAGATCAACCCCCTCGCCGCCTGGTCGTTCGATGACGTCATCGACTACGCCACCGGCAACGGGGTTCCCATCAACCTGCTGCTCACCGAGGGCTACCCGTCGATCGGCTGCGCGCCGTGCACCCGTCCGGTCGCCCCGGGCGAAGACCCCCGAGCCGGCCGCTGGGCCGGCGCCGCCAAGACCGAATGCGGATTGCACCTATGACCTACGAACCGCTTGACCTGCTCAGCGAGCTGGAATCGGAATCCATCCACATCATCCGCGAGGCGGTCTCCGAGCTGGAGCGTCCGGTGCTGCTGTTCAGCGGCGGCAAAGACTCCGTCGTGATGCTGCACCTGGCGCTCAAGGCCTTCTGGCCCGCGCCGCTGCCGTTCCCGGTCATGCACGTGGACACCGGCCACAACTTCCCCGAGGTGCTCGAGTTCCGCGACCAGGCCGTCGCGGACGCCCGCCTGCGGCTCGTCGTGGCGAAGGTCCAGGACTACATCGACGACGGTCGGCTCGAAGAGCGCTCGGACGGCACCCGCAACCCGCTGCAGACCCAGCCGCTGCTGGACGCCATCGCCGAGCACCGCTTCGACGCCGTGTTCGGGGGCGGACGTCGTGACGAGGAGAAGGCCCGCGCCAAGGAGCGCGTGGTGAGCCTGCGCGACGAGTTCGGCCAGTGGGATCCGCGCAATCAGCGTCCGGAGCTCTGGAACCTCTACAACCCGCGGCATCGCCCCGGCGAGCACGTCCGCGTCTTCCCGCTGTCGAACTGGACCGAGCTCGACATCTGGCGCTACATCGAGCGCGAGAACATCGTCCTGCCCGCGCTCTACTACGCCCACGAGCGCGAGGTGTTCCAGCGCGACGGCATGTGGCTGGCGGTGGGGCCGTACTCGCAGCCGCGCGGCAAGGAGACGGTCGAAACGAAGCTCGTCCGGTACCGGACGGTGGGCGACATGTCCTGCACCGGCGCCGTCGAGTCGGACGCCTACACCGTGGCCGACATTCTCGTCGACGTGGCTGCCACTCGGATCAGCGAGCGCGGTGCCACCCGCGCCGACGACCGCATGACCGAGGCCGCGATGGAAGACCGCAAGAAAGAGGGGTACTTCTGATGACCACCCTGTTCCGCCTGGCCACCGCCGGCTCCGTGGACGACGGCAAGTCGACCCTCGTCGGACGCCTGCTCTACGACACCAAGTCGGTCCTCGCCGATCAGCTGGACGCCGTCGAGCGGGTTTCCAAAGAGAAGGGCCTCGGGATCGTCGACCTGGCGCTGCTCACCGACGGCCTGCGGGCCGAGCGGGAGCAGGGCATCACCATCGACGTGGCCTACCGCTACTTCGCGTCCCCGAACCGCAACTTCATCCTGGCCGACTGTCCGGGGCACGTGCAGTACACCCGCAACACGGTGACGGGGGCCTCGACGGCCGACGCCATGGTGCTGCTGGTGGACGCGCGGAAGGGCGTCCTCGAGCAGACCCGCCGCCATCTGGCGGTGGCTGCGCTACTGCGGGTACCGCATGTCATCGTCGCGGTGAACAAGATGGATCTCGTCGACTACGACCAGGCCACCTACGAGACTGTGTCGGCGGCGGTGACCGCCCTCGCCGACGAACTGGGCATCGAGCACGCGGTGGTCATCCCGGTGTCCGCACTTGAGGGCGATGGGGTCGTCACGAGGACCGTCCACGCACCCTGGTACGACGGTCCGAGCCTGCTGGAGCTCTTGGAAGAGCTGCCGGTGGCCGACGAGACCACGGGGGAGCGGTTCCGCTTTCCGGTGCAGTTGGCGATTCGTCCTCAGGACGCGGCGCGCGATCCGCAGCACCGTGAGTACCGGGGCTATGCCGGGCAGGTGGCGTCGGGGATCGTCCGCGTGGGCGACCCGGTGGTCGTCCTGCCGCAGGGCCGCCACACGACCATCGCGGGCATCGACACCGCCGACGGCGAACTCGACTCGGCGTTCGCGTCCCAGTCGGTGACCCTGCGGTTGGCCGATGAGATCGACATCACGCGAGGCGACCTGATCGCCGCCGCCGAAGGGGCGCCCGAGCCGACCCAGTCGCTGGACGGCATGGTGGCCTGGCTGCACGAGCGTCCGCTGCGCGTCGGTCAGCGGGTGCTGGTGAAGCACACCACCCGGACGGTGCCGGCCATCGTCTCCGACATCTCCGGACGCTTGGACCTCGACAACCTCGCCCCCGAGGCCGCGGACACCCTGCAGCTCAACGACATCGGACGGGTCGTGCTCCGGCTGGCCTCGCCGATCATGCCGGACGAGTACCTGGTCTCCCGTCGCACCGGCTCGTTCCTGCTCATCGATCCGCAAAGCCAGAACACCCTCGCCGCGGGCATGATCCGCGGGGACAAGGCGTTCTCCGCACAGGCGACGATCGGCCTCGGCCAGTTCTGGGCCTGGGAGATCTAACGTGACCGAGCCGACGCGGCGGCTGGTGGTGGCCCTGCACGGCACCCGCCTGCCCGAGGGCCAGGCCGCCTGCGTCGCGCTCGTGAACGCCGTCGCGGCGCGGCTGCCCGGCGTCGACGTCCGGGTCGGGTGGGCCGATCTGCTCACCCCGACGCTCACCGACACCCTGCGCGCGGTGGGGGAGTGCGTGGTCGTTCCCGGGTTCCTCACCACGGGCTACCACGTCAGCTACGACGTGCCGAAGGCCATCCGGGATGCTGGCGGACGGGCCGTTCTCACGCCGCATGTCGGCGAGGGGATTCTGGGGGCTGTCGCGGAGCGTCTGGCAGAAACAGGGGTCGAGGCGGACGCGGTGGTGCTCGCCGCGGCCGGTTCCAAACGCCCCGAGCCCGCCGTCGAGGTGCGGGCTGCTGCGGCGAAGCTGTCGGCTCTCCTTGGGGTTTCGGTGACCGCCGGTTTCGTCACGGCTGCCGAGCCGAGCGTCCGCGAGGCGGTCGCCCAAGCCCGCGAGGCCGGCGCCCGTCGGGTGGCCATCGCCTCGTACTTCCTTAACCCAGGTTTGCTGCCCGCCCGCCTTGAACAGGCCGACGCCGATGCGGTGGCCCGACCGATCGGGCTGCATCCGCAGCTGGTCGACGCGATCGTCCAGCGGTTCCTCGCAGTGCAGCGCCACGTCGCCTGAAGGGCCCGTCGCCTCCCCAGAACGCACCTACCCTGCCGTAAACGCGCCTACCCTGCCGTTGCAACGGCAGGGTAGACGGAGAAGCGGCAGGGTAGCGGGGCAAAGGGCGCGCATGCAGCCCGCAGGGGGCTTGCAGCCCGCAGGGGGCTTGCCGCCCGCAGGGGCGCTTGCAGCCAGGGGCCTGCCCAAAGGCCCGCCCATACCGCCCGTCGCCTCCCCAGAACTCACCTACCCTGCCGTAAACGCGCCTACCCTGCCGTTGCAACGGCAGGGTAGGCGGAGAAGCGGCAGGGTAGCGGGGCAAAGGGGGCGCGGGGGAGCAGTGCGAGAGGGAACAAGGCCTTTGGCTGACGATGTTTAGCCCCCCTGCGGGCCGAGGCTAGGAACTGGATCCGAGATTGGACAGACGGCCTTCCGGGTCCAGGGTGGTGAGTAGCGCGTCGCAGATCTGGCGCAGCTGCGCTACCTGTTCGCCAGAAAGAGCGTCAAAAACGTAGTGCCGAGCGGCCTCGACGTGGCCGGGTGCCGCCGCGACGATGGCCTCCCAGCCCGATTCCGTGAGGTGGGCGTTGGTGGCGCGGCCGTCCTCTGGGCAGGCCAAGCGCTCAATCAAACCCCGCTCTTCGAGGCGCTTCAGCACATGCGAGAGGCGCGGCAGGGTGGCGTTGGTGCGCTGCGCCAGGTCGGTCATCCGCAACGTTCGCCCGTCGGTCTCGGAGAGCATGGCCAACACGAAGTAGTCGAAGTGCGTGAGCGAGGAATCGCGGCGTAGTTGGGCGTCCAAGGTGGCGGGCAGCAGTTCGGCCACGGCGATGAAGCGCACCCATGCCGCGCGCTCGTCCTCAGTCAACCATCGGGGTTCCATATGCCCACTGTACCCACTTGCTTGTAGCAACAACCAACCATGCGCTACTATTTACTTGTAGGTACAACCAAACCCTTCCTAGGAGTTCCTCATGGCACATCTCTCCATCATCGGCACCGGCAACATGGGCCAGGCGATCGCCGCCGTCGCAGGCCGCGGTGGTCACACCGTTCAGCTGCTCGGTAGCGACGCTGCCGCGACGCCGGTGGCCGGCGACATCGTGGTGCTCGCGGTGCCCTATCCGGCCGTGGCTTCCGTCGTGGCCGAGCGCGGTGCGAGCCTCGCGGGCAAGGTGGTCGTCGACATCACCAACCCCCTGAACTTCCAGACCTTCGACTCGCTCACGGTTCCGGCAGATAGCTCGGCCACCGCCGAGATCGCCGCCGCGCTGCCGCAGTCGAAGGTGGTCAAGGCCTTCAACACCACCTTCGCCGGCACCCTGGCGACCGGCAAGGTCGGCGACCTCACCACGACCGTGTTGATGGCCGGGGACGACGCCGAGGCGAAGACCGCGCTGGCGGACATCGTCACCTCGGGCGGGCTCAACGCGATTGATGCCGGCTCGCTCAAGCGCGCCCGCGAGCTTGAGGCCATCGGCTTCGTGCAGATCACCCTGGCCGCAGGCTCGAAGATCGCCTGGACGGGCGGTTTCGGAGTCGTCGCCGGCTGAGCGAACCCCACCCCCACAAAAGACAGTGTGAGTTTGCGGCCCAGGCTGGGCCCCAAACTCACACTGTCTTTTGCGGTTTGTCTCTAGGAGGCCGGGACGAACGGCTCCGCGAAGTGGCAGGCCGAACGGTGAGTGCCGTGGCCGTCGTCGTGCTCCACGAGTTGCGGCTCGGTCGTCGAACAGATCGGCTGCGCGCGCCAACAGCGGGTGTGGAACCGGCAGCCCGAGGGCGGATTCGCCGGCGACGGCACGTCACCCTGCAGGACGATCTGGTGACGGTTTCGGGTGGTCTCCGGATCGGGGACCGGCACCGCCGACAGCAACGCCTGCGTGTAGGGATGCGTCGGATGATCGTAGATCTGGGCGTCATCACCGAGTTCGGCGATCTTGCCCAGGTACATCACGGCGACCCGGTCGGAGATGTGGCGGACCACCGACAGGTCGTGCGCGATGAACACGTACGACAGGTTGAGCTCGTTTTGCAGCTTCTCCAGCAGGTTGATGACCTGCGCCTGCACCGACACGTCGAGCGCCGACACCGGCTCGTCACAGATCAGCACCTTGGGGTTCAGGGCGATGCCGCGGGCGATGCCGATGCGTTGCCGCTGACCGCCCGAGAACTGGTGCGGGTACCGGTTGATGTGCTCGGGGCTGAGGCCGACCTGTTCCAGCAACTCCTGGACGCGCTTGCGGCGCCCGGCCTTCGGCACGACGTCCGGATGGATTTCGAAGGGTTCACCGATGATGTCGCCGACCGTCTTGCGGGGGTTGAGCGAGGTGTACGGGTCCTGGAACACGATCTGGATGTCGCGACGCAGGCGACGCATGTCTTCGCCCTTGAGCGAGTAGACGTCCGCGCCGTCGAAGTTCAAGGTGCCCTCGGTCGGCTCTTCGAGGCGCATCAGCATGCGTCCGAGGGTCGACTTGCCGCAGCCGGACTCGCCCACCACACCAAGCGTTTCGCCGCGCAGAAGCTCGAAGCTCACCCCGTCAACGGCGCGCACATGGCCGGTCGTCCGGCGGATGACGCCGGTCTTGATGGGGTAGTACTTCTTGAGGCCCTCGGCCCTCAGGATCACATCGCCGGTCATCGGGACAACAACTCCTCGGCGAAGTAGCAGGCGGAATGGCGGCCGGGCGCGGCCTCGATCAACGGTGGGGCGTCACCCACGCGGCACTGATCTTTGGCGAACTTGCACCGCGGATTGAACGCGCAACCCGGCGGCACCGCCAACAAGTTCGGGGGCAGCCCGCCGATGGCGCGCAGCACCGTGCCCTTCATGTCGAGGCGCGGGATCGAGTCCAGCAACCCGATCGTGTACGGGTGGCAGGGATGGCCGTAGATCTCGTGGACGTTCGCCGTCTCGACCATGCGGCCGCAATACATGACGGCGATGTTGTCAGCCACGTCCGCGACCACGCCCAGGTCATGCGTGATCAGGATGAGCCCCATGTTGGACTCCTCCTGCAGTTCCTTCAGCAGCCCCATGATCTGCGCCTGCACGGTGACGTCGAGGGCCGTGGTCGGCTCGTCGGCGATGAGCACCGCCGGGTCGAGCGCGATCGCCATGGCGATCATGATGCGCTGGCGCATGCCGCCGGAGAACTGGTGCGGGTAGGCGCTGACGCGCTCCTTGGCCGCCGGGATCTTCACGCGCTGCATGAGCCGGACGGCCTGCGCCAACGCGTCCGATTTGTTCATCTTGCGGTGGATGCGGAACATCTCGGCGATCTGCCAGCCCACCGGGAACACCGGGTTGAGGGAGCTCAGGGCGTCCTGGAAGATCATCGAGATCTCGGCCCCCCGGACGGTCTGACGCACCTTCTCGGGAACTTGCAGCAGGTCGGTGCCGCAGTACTTCACCTTGCCGCCGGTGACGTAACCGGGCGGGGTGTCGAGGATGCCCATGATGGCTTGAGCCGTCACGGACTTGCCCGAGCCGGATTCGCCCAGGATCGCGAGGGTTTCGCCCTGGCGCAGATCAAACGAGACGCCGTTGATGGCCTTGGCGATGCCGTCGCGGGTGCGGAACTCGACGTGGAGATCCTCGACCTCGAGTAGGAGGCCGTCCTTGGCCTCCCAGTGGAGATGGGCGGGGGCGGTGGTGGTTGTCGTCATCGCCTACTCCTAACGAAGCTTCGGGTCGATGGCCTCGCGGACGACCTCGCCGAGCATGATGAACGACAAGACCGTGACCGACAAGAACAGCGACGGGAACAGCAGCATGTGCGGGGCCGTGCGGACGTAGCCGAGGCTGGAGGCGTCCGAAATGGCGATGCCCCACGAGATGGCCGGCGGCTGCAGACCGATGCCCAGGAAGGACAGGGTCGCTTCCGTGGCGATGTAGGCACCGAGGTCGATGGTGGCGACCACGATGACCGGCGCGATCGCGTTCGGGATCACGTGGTTGAGCACCAACCGCAGCGTCTTGCTGCCAAGGGCCCGAGCCGCCAAGACGTATTCGGCCGGCTTGACCTGCAGCACCGACGAACGCATGAGCCGATAGATCGAGGGCCACGAGAGCAACGCCAGAACCACGACCACTTTGCCCACGACCACGAAGTACGGGGCCCCGGGCAGGGTGCGGAACACGGTGGTCATGGCCACGATGGCGCCGAGCAGCAGCGGAATCGCGAAGACCATGTCGGCGATGCGCGACAGCAGGGCGTCCAGCCAGCCGCCCACGTAGCCGCCGAGGGTGCCGAGCGCGACGCCCACGAGGGTGACCAAGAGGGTGGTGGAGACACCGACCAGGATCGAGGCGCGGGCGCCGTAAATCGTCTGGGCGTAGACGTCGCAGCCTTGGATGTCGTAACCGAAGATGGCGTCCCCGCTGGGTCCCTGCCGCGCGAGATCGAGCACGCAGCGGCTCGGATCCTTACCGGTGAAAAGACCGGGGAACACGGTCATCGTCAGCAGGATCACGATGAGGGTGGAGGCGATCCAGAACAGCGGGCTGCGCCGCATGATCTCCCAGGCGTCCGACCACAGCGACCGAGCGGGGGCTCCGTCGTCGAGGGGGGCGGCCAGCAGGGCGGCTTCCGGTGTGGCGCCCGAGGCCTCCTGGACGTCGAGCATCGAGGCGGACGGGGTGGTGCGGCCCGCGACCAGGTTGGGTGCGACCGGATCGGTGGGGTTGGTCGGGTTGGTGGGGTCACTCATTGCTGATCCTCGGATCCAAGACGCCGTAGAGCACGTCCACGAGCAGGTTCATCAGGAGGTAAACGACCACGAGCACCAAAATCGCGCCGACGACAGACGTGCCGTCGCTCGTCGAGATGCTGCGGAAGATGAAGGAGCCGATGCCGTTGACGTTGAAGATGCGCTCGGTCACAATCGCGCCGCCCATGAGGCCGCCGAAGCTGGCGCCGATGAGGGTGACGACCGGAACCAGCGAGTTCCGCAAGGTATGGACGCCGATCGTCCGGCTGACCGAGAGGCCCTTGGCCTTGGCGGTGCGGACGTAGTCGGCGCGCAGATTCTCCACCAACGAGGTGCGCGTGAGCCGAGCCACGTACGCAACGTTGAGGCTGGCCAGCACGATGCCGGGCAGGATCAACGAGTACCAGTCGCCCTCGCTGGCGGTGACCGGGAACCAGCCCAGCCAGACACCGAACACCATCTGGGCCAGCGAGCCGAGAACGAAGACCGGAATGGAGATCAGGATCAGGGTGGTGATAGTGACCATGTTGTCGGCGAGCTTGCCCTTGCGGACGCCCGCGTAAACGCCGGCGCCGATGCCGACGATGATCTCGATCACGATCGCGATGACCGCAAGCTTGAGGGTGGTGGGGTAGCGGGCGGCCAACTCGCTGACGACGCTGTTGCCGTAGAAGTTGGTGCCGAGATCCCCGGTCAGCACCTTGCCGAGGTACAAGAAGTACTGCACCGGCAGCGGCTGGTCGAGGTTGTATTCCGCGCGGAACGCGGCGGCGTAGGCGGGGGAGCAGGGCCGCTCACCGCACCGCCCAATGAGGGGGTCTCCGAGCGCGAAGACCATGGCGAAGATAATGAACGTCGTCCCGAGGACGACCGGAATCATCTGCAGGATGCGTCTAATGATGAACTTGCCCACTGAACCTCCAAGTCGTGGCCATCATAGGAGTTGGCCCGCCGGTGCGACACCGGCGGGCCAACTCCATCAATGAATCAGATCATTCACTTAAGCACGATGGACGTGAAGTCCCACGTGCCGAACGGGGTCATCTTGACGCTGGTGATCTTGTTAGACCAGCCGAACTGCGCCTGGGCGTACCACGTCGGGATCGACGCCTGATCCTTGGCCAGCATGGCCTCGGCATCCTGGTAGATCTTGTTGGCTTCCTCGGTCGTCTTGGCGGCAGCGCCGTCCGTCATGGCCTTGTCGAAAGCGGGGTTGTCGTACTCGGAGTAGTTGCTGTCAGCACCCTTACCGTAGATCGGAGCCAGGAAGTTCTCGATGGACGGGTAGTCCATCTGCCAGCCGAGGCGGAACAGGCCCTTGAGTTCCTTGGCCTTGAGCGCATCCAGCATGCCCTTGAACTTCGGCGTGGGTGAACCCACGCATTCGAGGCCCAGGTTGTTCTTGATCTGGTTGCAGACCGCGTCGACCCACTGCTTGTGGCCGCCATCGTTGTTGTACCAAATGGTCAGCGGGCCACCCTGGTAGCCACCCGACTTGGCGTAGAGCTCCTTGGCCTTGGTGACGTCGAAGGTGCACGCGTCGCACTGGTTGGCCTTGTAGCCGTCGACGACCGGGGAGACCCAGCCGGTGGCGGGAACGCGGGCGCCATTGAAGACGGCCTTGATGACCGCGGCGCGATCGACAGCCATCGAGATGGCCTTCTTCAGATCAACGCTCTTCCAGTTGGTGTCGATCGGGGAGAAGCCCATGTATTGGATGACGCCGGTGGCCTTGGTGCCGTTACGGTCCTTGAGGTCGGTCTTCCAGATGTCGCCCGCCAGGTTGGCCGACGGGATGATGTCCAGCAGGTCCAGGTTATTGGCCAGGGTGTCGGCGTAGGCCGCAGCGTCATCGTTGTAGATCTTGAAGGTGATCTTGTCGGGGACACCCTTGTACGCGCCGGCGTAGTTGGTGTTGCGCTCGAGCACGATGGCGGTGGCGTCCTGCGTCGTGACCTTGTAGGGGCCCGAGCTCACGAGGCTGGACTTGGCCCAAGCCTTCTTGTCGGCGGCCGCGAAGAACGCATCGGGCATGGGCGCGAACGCGCTGTACCCGAGGCGAACCACGAGGTTCGACGTCGGCGAGTCAGTGGTGATCGTGAAGGTGTAGTCGTCAACGACGGCCAGGCCGCTGAGCTTCTCGGCCTTCGGGGCGACCTTGCAGTCGGCGTCGCCGCACTGCGTGTCGGCGAAGCCCTTGATCGGGGTGAAGAAGTACGAGCTCTGCTGACCGTTGGTGCCGAGCGCGGTGTAGTTCCACGTGTCGACGAAGTTCTTGGCCTTGATCTCGGTGCCATCAGAGAACTTCTGGCCCTTCTTCAGCTTCACCGTGAAGACGGTGGAGTCGGTGGTCGCGATGGACTCCGCCAGATCCATCTCGGGCTTGGCAGTGTCCGAGTTGTAGTGGACGAGCTTCGAGAACGAGGCGTCGATGATGTTTCCACCACAGGTCTCACCGGTGTTACCCGGGATGAGCTCGTTCTGCGGCGTGCAGCCGCGGACAACGAGCGCACCAATGGTCTTGGTCGACGCGGTAGTTCCGCTGCCGCATGCCGTCGCCACGAGGGCGAGACTGACAATGCCTGCAGCTGCGATTGCGCGAGTTTTTCCTCGCATGGAGCCTCCTGATATTCGTCTGTTCACAAGGGTGGCGTGAACAGCTGGCGCGCGTGCGCCGGTGCCTTGACCCCTATCTTTGGGCAGAAGTCCAACTTTCGCCACCAGGGGGAGCGGCGGCGTGATCCCACTGTTACCTGAGTGCCGCTTTGTTGTGATCTTCCAGGTCAAACAAACATGCCGATCCGGGCGGTTTCCGCCTCAGCGTCCGACGAGCGCGCGGGCGAAAAAGGCGACGTTGGCGGGACGCTCCGCGAGGCGTCGCATGAAATAGCCGTACCACTGGGACCCGAACGGCACGTAGACGCGGACCTGGTGGCCAGCGTCTGCGAGGCGACGCTGCTCGTCCGTCCGGATGCCGTAAAGCATCTGGAACTCGTAGCTGTCGGACGCGCGTCCGAGGCCCATGGCGAGTTCTTCGGCGGCGGCGATCATGGCCGGATCGTGGCTGGCGACCATGGGGTACCCGCGGCCTTGCATGAGCACCTTGAGGCATTCGAGGAAGGCCTTCGAGACCTCCGCCTGGCCCTGGTGGGCGACGGTGGCGGGCTCCGCGTAGGCGCCCTTGCACAGGCGGACGCGCGACCCGTGGTCGGTGAGGTGCTCGCAATCGGCCAATGTTCGGTTGAGGTAAGCCTGGACGACGATGCCGGTCTCGGGGTGGGTTTCGCGCAAGCGCGCCAAGATGGCGAGGGTGTCGTCGGTGGTGGTGTGGTCCTCGGCGTCCAGGGTGACGGTCGTCCCATGGGCGGCGGCGGCGTCCGCGATGGCGGATGCGTTGGCATAGGCCAACTCGGGGTCGAACGCTGATCCGAGCGCGGTGAGCTTGACCGACACCTCGGCGTACTTGGTGAGGCCGGCCTCATCGAGGCGTTTCAGCAGGTCGAGATAGGCGTCTCGGGTGGCGGCGGCCTGATCGGCGGAGAGCGTGTCTTCGCCCAAATAGTCAATGGTGGCTAAGAGTCCGGCGTCCCGAAGGTGGGTCACGCTGGCCAGGCATTCGTCCACGGTGGCCCCGGGGATGAAGCGGTGAACGACAGATTGGGTGGGGGGGAAAGAGACGATCATCCGCTGCATGGTGTCGTTGCGGGCCATCGCCAAGAAGAGCTTCCTGAGCATAGATCCAATGATGCGCGTATGTCCGCTTGGAACGGAATTGTCAAAGATCGGAGCGGTGGCCGCCGACGTCGTGAACCTGCGTGGCAGCGTGCGAGTTCATCGCAACGATGCCGCCATGGTCACGGTCCAGCCGGGGCGCCAGTTTCCCGAGCGGAACTCACTCGAACCTGACGGCGTATTGATACGTCCTTGACACCGGTGACCGCATGATCATGTGGGCCGACTCGGCGCCTGCAGGGCTGACGGACTTCTTTCGCACCGACACGGGTGACGGGGTGGCCTGGTTGCCCATCGACGCAACCCACGTGCTCCTACTCTGGGCACCAACGGTGAGGAGGAACTTGATGGCACGGATCATCGTCGCGGAAGACGATCAGAAACAAGCCGAGCTGCTTCGGAGTTACCTCGTTCGCGAAGGGCACCTGGTGGCGGTCGTGCATGACGGCGTGAGCGCCCTCGAGGAGATCCGCGCGCGCAAGCCTGACCTCGTGTTACTCGACGTGATGATGCCGCGCATGGACGGGCTCGATGTGTGCCGTGTGATCCGCTCCGAGCAGATCCCGACGGCAGTGATCATGGTGACCGCCCGCGTTGGCGATGACGATCAGATCACCGGTCTTGATCTCGGGGCCGACGACTACGTGACGAAGCCCTACAGCATGCGCCAGCTACTGGCGCGCGTGCGCGCCGCGTTGCGCCGGGCGGGGCTCGCCAGCCCGGCTGTCATCGTGACGGTTGATGGTCTGCACATCGACCGGGAACGATGCGAGGTGCGCGTCGACGGGCACACGGTGGAACTGACCCCCCGCGAACTGTCCATCTTGGAAGCGCTCGCGGCAAGACCGGGACGGGTCTTCGGCCGCCAACAACTCATGGAAGAAGCTGCCGGCTTCGACCACTACGCGCTCGACCGCACCGTGGACATGCACGTCGTCAACCTGCGCCGCAAGATCGAGGCCGACCCCGCCAACCCGCGCTACGTGCTCACCGTCAAGGGACGCGGGTACAAGCTGGCTGAGCCCGAGCGGGCCGACTAATGCTTCGTTCGGTGCGATCACGAGTGATCGCGCTCGCGGTCGGGGTGGCCACCGTCGCCATTCTGATGACCGCCTGGCTCACCACGCTCTCGGCGGAGCAGGCAATCCGCGACCAGGCCACCGCATCGCTGCAGGTAGACGCCACGATCTATGACCGGCTGTCGCAATACGGCGGCGAGAATCGGACGTGGGACTACGCCGCGCCGCTGGTCCAGAAACTGTCGACCACCTACGGGCGGCGCATCGCGCTCACGGATCTGCGCGGCCGGCTGCTCGTGGACTCCGATCGTGCAGCGGGGGGCGATTCGCGCCCGCTGCCGGCCACGCCGACGGCGCGAATCGACCCAACTGATCCGGCGATCAACCCCTTCGGCGTGCCCTCGCTTGGCACCTCGACACCAAGCGACCAGGTGAGCCCAGCGGTCATCGCCGGCGCCGTTGCCTGCCTTGAGGCTGCGCATATTCCCTACACGATGGTGGAGATCGGCGGTCAACAACTTCCGCAGCGCGTGCCTGGCTCCGGCGCCGATGCGGACGCCTTCAACCGGTGCACGGATGCCGTGTTCGCCGACGTCAGCGTGTCACCGCAGCAAGCCGCGAATTATGACGCCGCCGTGTCTGAGTGTTTGACCGCCGCGGGGTTCACCCCCATCGTCGTGGCCGACGACGTGACCACGGTGGAACAAACCCCGGCTGCTGAAACGGCCGTGACGAAGTGCATCGACCAAGCGGCGACAACCGCTTTTGCCCCGGCGGCGTTGCTCTACCTGGGCACGGCGGTTGCGATCGGCCCGTTCACCGGGTCGTCGCTGTGGCGTTCGCTGATGATCGCCGGTGCGATCCTGCTCGTCGCCGCGCTGCTGGCGTGGTGGTTGGGGCGGCGCATCACCAAGCCGCTCGGCGAACTCACGCACGCCGCCACGCAGTTGGCGGCTGGTCGGCTGGACCATCGCGCCTCTACGGCCGGAACGAACGAGGTGTCGGTGCTCGCGAGGGCGTTCAACTCGCTCGGCGATTCGTTGCAACGCAACGAGACCATCCGACGCCAAATGGTGAGCGATATCGCCCACGAGCTCCGCAACCCCTTGGCCACCATCGGCGGAACGTTGGAGGCGATCGAGGACCAGGTCTACGAACCCACCCCAGCGGTGCTCGGCTCGCTGAACGAGGAGGTCACGCGGTTGCGTTCGCTCGTCCGGGACCTGCAGCAACTCGCCAACGCTGACGCCGACGCGATGAGCGTGCGGCTCGACCCCGGCGACCTCGGCGCCCTCGCCGCCGCCGCCGTGGACGCTCACCAGCCGAGCGCGAACAGCGCCCGCGTTGCGCTCACAATGGTGGATGCCCGTCCTACCGAGTCCCTCGTGTTGATGGACGCTCCTCGCCTTCGCCAAGTGTTCGACAATCTGCTCGTGAACGCCGTGCGCCACACCCCGTCGGGAGGTGCCATCACGGTGACGGTCACCGCCGATGGCTTCAGCGTCGCCGACACCGGCGAAGGGATCGCCACCGAAGACCTCGGGCGCGTTTTCGATCGATTTTGGCGGGCCGATTCGTCGCGGGCCTCTTCCACCGGTGGCAGCGGCCTTGGGTTGGCGATCGCCAAGGAACTGGTCGATTCGCACGGCGGCGAAATCTCGGTGGCCTCCGAGCTCGGCGACGGCGCGACGTTCACCGTCCGCGGCCTGCAACCTGCGCACTGACTCAAGGACGCCAGAGATGCGATGGATGTCATTCGCCTCTGACATGGCCTTGACGTGGTCCTGACAGTGGGCCTTGCACGATGAGTGTGTCGCCAGATCCCCTGATGGCAGCCCTCCTCCGGCCACCGCGCCAGGGCACCACAAACAAAGGAGCACACTCGTGAACAAGAACGAGAACATCCCCGCCGCCCGTCGCATTGCGCTGTTCTGCGCAGCTGCCGCCATGGGAGGCATCGCCGCGTTCGGCACCGTCTCGGTCGCCTCCGCGGCCCCGACGCCGGCTCCCGCGCCGACGGCAGCGCAGACCGAGACCAGCGACGTGGTGGACGCCGAAACCGCCGCCTACATCGCCCAGGACGATGCGGAGTTCGCCGGGTTGGACATGACCCTGCCGCCGGTCGACGTCGCTGCCGAGAACGCTGAGGCCGATGCCTTCGCGAAGTACCTGAGCGACCACGGCGTGAAGTACACGACCAGCGATTCCGACGGCGTCAAGATCATCGAGATCGACTACAACGACCCCGCCGCCTTGCAGGCCGAGGAAGACTACTTCTGGAGCACCGCCCCGATGAGCCAGCAGGCGATCGACGACAACAACGCCGACATCGACAAGGCTGCCGCTGCGCTTACCGCTGCGGGCATCGACAATAAGGTCACCACCGACAAGCACGGGGTGAAGGACATCGCCTTCAACATGGAGGACGACAAGGCCGCTGAGGTCCTCAACAACCTCGGCTGAGTCGAGGGGCTTCGGCCTCACCAACCACTGATAATCCCTTTCCCCTCGTGTCGCGTGTCGGGCAGCCAGAAGACGGTTGCCTGGCACGCGACACGAACGTGTTTCGGGCGAGGGCAGGCTGGGCGTCCGCTGCGGCGGGCCGTGCGCGGCGTCCGGTAGAACCTGTCGGACGGGGCCCGTACGGTGGCGGTATGACCAACGACGCCCCGCTCGCCGCCCTCCGACGGCTGGTCGGCAGTCCCGACGCCGACTTTCGCGACGGGCAGGCCGAGGCGATCCATGCGCTCGCCGATGAACGCCGCCGGGCGCTGGTGGTGCAGCGCACCGGCTGGGGCAAGTCGGCGGTCTACTTCGTGACGACCATGCTGCGGCGGGCGCAGGGGGCCGGTCCGACGTTGATCGTGTCGCCCTTACTGGCGCTGATGCGTGACCAGATCGGGGCCGCCGAACGGGCGGGCATCCGAGCGGTGACCATGAACTCGTCCAACGCCACCGAGTGGGAGGACGTCCGCGAGGCGCTGCGCACCGACTCGGTCGACCTGCTGCTGGTGAGCCCTGAGCGGCTCAACAATCCGAGCTTTCGTGAGAACCAACTGCCTGCGTTGGCCGAGCGGTGCGGGCTGCTGGTGATCGATGAGGCCCACTGCATCAGCGACTGGGGGCACGACTTTCGTCCGGACTATCGACGCATCCGCGACCTGCTGGCCGAGCTTCCGTCCGGCACTCCGGTGCTGGCGACCACGGCCACGGCGAACGCGCGGGTGGTGGCCGACGTGGCCGAGCAACTCAGCGTTGGGGCGGACGGGGTGCCGCACGAGGTCTTGACCCTGCGCGGCGGCCTCGCCCGAGATTCGCTGCGGCTCGGGGTGCTGCCGATGGCGAGCCCGGTGCAGCGGTTGGGGTGGCTGCACACGCATCTGGCCGACCTGCCGGGCAGCGGCATCATCTACACGCTCACGGTCGCGGGGGCCGAAGACCTGGCGGGGTCCTTGCGCGCGGCGGGGCACGAGGTGGCGGCCTATACGGGGCGCACCGACACCGCTGAGCGCGAGGTGTTGGAGGGTCGCCTGCGTGCCAACGACGTGAAGGCGCTCATCGCCACGAGCGCGCTGGGCATGGGGTTCGACAAGCCCGACCTCGGGTTCGTGCTGCACTTGGGCGCCCCCTCGTCGCCGGTCGCGTACTACCAGCAGGTCGGCCGCGCCGGGCGTGCCACCGATCGCGCTGATGTGGTGCTGCTGCCCGGGCGGGAAGATGCCGACATCTGGCATTACTTCGCCACCAGTTCGATGCCCCGCCAGCATCTCGCCGAGGCGGTGATCGCGGCGCTGGCGGAGGCCGGGCGTCCGCTGTCGACGGGGGCGCTGGAGGCGCTGGTGGATCTGCGTCGCAACCGGCTCGAACTGCTCCTCAAGGTGCTGGACGTCGAGGGTGCTGTCCGCCGAGTGCAGGGCGGCTGGCTGGCCACGGGGCAACCGTGGGTCTATGACGCCGAGCGCTACGAGCGCGTGGCGGCGGCACGGTCACGTGAGCAGCAGTTGATGGTCGCCTACGAGACCACCACCGAGTGCCGCATGCGCTTCCTGCAGGAGTCACTCGACGACCCGACGGCGGCCGATTGCGGACGCTGTGACAGTTGTCTGGCTTCGGCGGGGGAGCCGTCGTGGTTCGACGCCTACGTCGATCCTGCGCACCTGCGTCTTGCCGAGAAGCAGTTGGAGCAGGTCGGGGTCTCGATCGAACCACGCACCCTCTGGCCGACGGGCATGGAGAAGTTGGGGGTGTCGGCCAAGGGCAAGATCGGACCCGCCGCCGCAGCCGAGCCCGGGCGCGCCTTGGCCCGCCTCACGGACCTCGGCTGGGGCACCACGCTGCGAGAGTTGCTGGCGGGTTCCGACGGTCCGGTGCCCGCCGCCGTGGCGTCGGCCTGCGTCGACGTGCTCAAGGCCTGGCCGTGGGCTACCCGTCCCGTCGCGGTCGTGGCGATGCCGTCGGTCCACCACCCGCAACTCATCCAGAGCCTGGCGCAAGGCTTGGCCTCCGTCGGACGCCTGCGCTACCTCGGCACGCTCGATCTCGTGCGTCCGGAGTCGGCCGGTCCGGGGGGCAACAGCGCCTTCCGTCTCGCGGACGTATGGTCGCGGTTTACCGTTGGTCCCGAACTGGCTGCTGCCCTCACTGAGGTCAAGGGCCCAGTGCTGCTCGTGGATGACCTCTGCGACTCCCGCTGGACCCTCACCGTCGCGGCGAAACTGCTCCGTGCGGCAGGTGCGCCCGAAGTGCTTCCCTTCGCTCTGGCCGTGGTGGCCTGACGAGCGAGGACATCGACCTTCCCTGCTGTCTTGCTGCGATCTGCATTGGCGGGAGCTTCGTCGCCCCGAGGCTTAGGTGCCTTGGTTGAGAAGCCGCAGCCGGGGTCCCTACGATGCGGACGCATGGGACTCATTCGTAAGGCTGCCTCACTTTCGACGTTAGGGATCATCAGCTATCGCACCGATGCTGAGAGTGCTAGGAGGATGGCCAAGCAGACACGCAACGCAGCACGCGCCAACGTTGTGCAGAACATGCAGCTGATTGAATTGCAGCGCCAGGCGTTGGCTACCCAGCAGCAAGGAGTGGCCATGCAGGCCGCGACGGTGGCAGCGCTGACGCCAGCTCAGACAGTCTCGCCCTCCACGGCAGCCGGGTGGTTTCCCGATCCCTCCGACCCCCAAGCGATTTGCTACTGGACGGGCTCGGCTTGGGCGCCAGAGACCAAGAGGTATCCCGGCTAGCGGCCTCGCGTCAGCCCGGAGGGGATTGCCCACCTGGCGAGGGCGATCGTCCTGGTTATGACCTCGACATCGGGCTCATGGGGTAGTGGGGCGCCGCCCCTGATAGCCGGCGCGCATGGCGGGATGGATGCCTGGAGTGAGGTCGAGGAGTGCTCCCAGCTTGGTGAGGAGAGCCAGCAGGGTCTGCCGCTCCGGGGTGGTGAGGCCCGCGACGACGTCCTCATCCATCAACGGGATCAGGGCCGCGGCGCGGGCGACCAGGGCCGAGCCGGTGGGCGTGATCTGCACGTTGAAGGCCCGGCGGTCGGTTCGGCTGCGCGCGCGGGAGAACCCAGCCGGCAGCCTCCACCTCGTCAATCAGCCCCACCATGTTGTTGCGATGGATGCCCAACGCGTCGGCCAGTTGTTGTTGGGTCTGGCCGGGGTTGGCCGCGACGTGGGTGAGCACCCCGAACTCTCGCGGTGACATGCCCTCGCCCCGGAGGCGTTCGGCGAACACCTGGGCCGACCGGGCACCGATCTGGGAGAGCAGGAACGAAGGCGACTCGGCGTAGTTTGGCAGCTGGTCGTGGCTCACAGTCCCGAGCATAGACACTGGGGGTGATTGTCACCTAAGGTGACAATCACTTATTGGTGCTTACAGGGAGAACCATGAAGATTGCCGTCGTCGGGGCCTCGGGTCGCACCGGATCGCTCGTGGTTGAGCAGGCTCTCGCTCGGGGCCACGATGCCATCGCCCTCGCGCGCCGACCGGAGACCGTGACCGCGCAGGATCCGCGGCTCGTTGCCCGCGCCTGCGACGTACTCGACCCAGCGTCCGTCGCCCGGGGGTTGGAGGGGTGCGACGCCGTGGTGTCGGCCCTGGGAATCGGGGCCTCGCGCGCCCCGACCACCGTGTACTCCGAGGGAGTCGCGAACATCGTGTCCGCCATGGCGTCGCACTCGATTCGCCGCATCGCCGTGGTTTCGGCGGCCCCGGTGGGGCCGCGCGAGGAGCAAGCGTTCTTCGAGCGGCGGGTGCTGATGCCGATCCTGGAGCAATTCTTCGGTGCCACCTACGACGACATGCGCCGCATGGAAGAGGTGCTCCAGCGAAGCGAGAACGACTGGATCTCGGTGCGTCCGCCACGGTTGCTCGACAACCCGGCGACGGGTTCCTACCGCATCGGGATCGCCCCACAGCCGCAGTCGAGGAGCATCACCTACGGCGACCTCGCGACGGCGCTCCTCGATTCGCTCGACCGTCCCGAGTTCTACGCAAAGGCCGCCTTCGTCGCCAACTGAGGGCGTTAGCCTGGAGCGATGGCGAGGGGTGTTGGTAATGCCCAGTCCTCTGCTGGGCGCTGCGGGCTGGGATGCGACGCGCGCCTCCCTTACCGCCCGCGGGCACGACGTGGAGTTGGTCCGGCCACTCTGCTGGCGTCCGTGCGCACTCTGCTGGCGTTCTGCGCACTCTGCTGGCGTTGGGCTTCTTTGCTGACGAAATAGCGCCAGCTAAGACGGCTAACGCCAGCAAAGATGCGGGTGCTGGCAGGCGGACGGGGTATCCAGGCTTCGGTCACTCGGCCTGACGTTGGAGGACCTTGTCAATGAGGGAGCCGTCGAGGTCGTCCAAGGTGTCGATGACGGCGGCGCATTGGGCCAGCAGGGCGGGGGCCGGGGGCTCGAAGTGCGGTGGGATGGCAATGACCGGCATTCCCGCGTTGAGCCCCGCCTGGATTCCGTTGGTCGAATCCTCGATAACGACGCAGCGGCCCGGAGAGACGCCGAGGGCGTCCGCCACCCAGAAGAAGGCATCGGGGTCGGGTTTGCCCACTCCGTTGCCTTCTTCGGTTGAGCGGATCGCGCTGAACAGGTCGGTGATGCCCATCACGTCCAAAGCTGCGTCGATAAGGCGACGGGGGGACGAACTGGCCAACCCGATGGGTCCGCGATCGGCCATCCGTTGGACGGACGCCACCGCCCCCGGCAGCACCTCGACTCCTTGGCGGTAGTGGACGAGCATCCCCTCTATCACCTCGTTGGCCGCGGCCGACGGTGGGCCGGGGAAGCCCACGACGTTCACCAGATAGCCCGACCATTCCGGAGTGGACATGCCCATCATCGCTCGGGTCGCCGCCTCCGGCCACGGTATGCCGTGATCCTTCGCGAGGCCTCGGCGCACGACATCCCACACGTATTCGGTGTCGATCAGAGTGCCGTCCATGTCAAAGATGACCGCGCTTTTCATGGCGCCATCCTCCCGCACTCCGCGCGAAGGTGGTTGCGCGCTTGCAGGCGACCCCAACGTCCAAAGACGGGGCGGCGCGCGTCCGGTGGTGCGCGACGAAGAGGGTCGAGCGCGGTGTTAACCTTGCGACCAGACAGGGGAGCGTCCCAGGGGCGCTGAGAGTGCGGGCATCCGCAGACCCTCGAACCTGATCCGGTTCATACCGGCGTAGGGAGTCGGGATCTCCTCGGCATGGCCGAGCCCTCCGATGATTTTGGAGGAAACATATGTCCATCATTCGCCGCGCCTGGCTTGGTCTAGGCGCGATTATCGCGGTCACCGCGCTCACGGCCTGCGCCAGCGCACCGTCCGCCAGTCCGTCCGCCGCCTCACCTACCCCGAGCCCGCTGACATCGGCCACGGAACTCACGGTCGTCACCCACGATTCGTTCGCGGTGACGCAATCGCTCCCTCGATGCCTTCGCCAAGAAGACCGGCTTCACGGTGAAGTTCGTCAAGCCGGGCGATGCCGGGACGGTCGTCAATCAGCTCGTCCTCACCAAGGATTCGCCTCTGGGTGACGTGGTGTTCGGCATCGATAACACCTTCTCCGGACGCGCCATCAGCGCCGGGATCCTGGCGCCGTACGCCTCGCCGGCCGTGCCCGCCGGGTCGGACGATCTCCTCGCCGACACCCAGCACATGCTGACTCCCATCGACTACGGGGACGTCTGCCTCAACGCCGACCTGGCCTGGTTCAAGGCCAAGAACCTCGCCGTCCCCGCGACGTTGGACGACCTGCTCAAGCCCGAGTACGCCAAGCTCCTGGTCGTCGAGAACCCGGCGTCCTCGTCGCCAGGGATGGCCTTCCTGGCCGCCACCATCGGCGCCAAGAGCGAGTCGGGCTACCTCGACTACTGGAAGGCCCTCAAGGCCAACGGAGTCAAGGTCGACCCGGGTTGGACGGAGGCCTACTCCACCGACTTCTCAGGCTCGACCGGCAAGGGCGCCTACCCGCTGGTGGTGTCCTACAACACGTCCCCGGCCTACGAAGCCAAGGACGGGGTTGCCCCCACGGTGGCGCTCACCCAGACCTGCTTCCGCCAGGTCGAATACGCGGGCGTCATCGCCGGGGCTAAGAACGCCGTCGGCGCGCGAGCCTTCATCGACTTCCTGCTGAGCCCCGAGGTTCAGGCCGACATCCCGGGTCAGATGTACGTCTACCCGGCGAACCGCGCCACCGCGTTGCCTGCCGACTGGACGCAGTTCGCCGCCAAGGTGGAGTCACCGTTCACAGTTCCCGCCACCACTTTGTCCGCGAACCGCGACGCGTGGATCAAGGCGTGGACGGCCGCAGTTCTCGGCTGAGCCACGTGACCCTCGTCCAGCGCCGTTCGCCGGCGGGCGTCCTCGGGGCGTTCCGCTGGCGGCGGGCTGGGTTGTGGCAGCGGTCATCCCCATAGCCTTCTTGGGCGTCTTCTTCGCATGGCCGGTGATCACCCTGATCGGGCGCGGCTTCGTGGACGAGAACGGCTTCACCCTGGCCGGGTTCGCCGAGGCGTTTGGCGCGGCGCGCACCTTGCGGATCATCGGCCAAACCCTGGCGTTGGCGGTCACCGGGACGCTGGCGAGCGTGGCCCTCGGTGTGCCTGGCGCCTATGTTCTCTACCGCTGCCGCTTCCCGGGACGGACCTGGCTGCGGGCGCTTGTCAGCGTCCCGTTCGTGCTGCCCACGGTGGTTGTCGGGGTAGCGTTCAAGACCCTCTTCAATGGTCCGCTGGCCTTTCTGGGCATCGGCGAATCCTTCGGCGCTATCGTCCTGGCCCTGGTGTTCTTCAACTACTCGGTCATCGTCCGGACGGTCGGCACCATGTGGGCGCGCCTCGATCCCCGGGTCGTGGAGGCCGCCCGCGCGCTCGGAGCCACACCCGCCAGGGCCCTGTGGACAGTGACGCTGCCCGCGCTGGCCCCGGCCATCGCCTCCGGTGCCGCGCTGGTCTTCCTCTTCTGTGCGAGCGCCTTCGGCATCGTGATGATCATGGGCGGCGTCACCTGGGGGACCCTCGAAACCGAGATCTATTACCAAACCGCCCAACTGCTCAACCTGCCGGTGGCGGCCGCGCTGTCGATCGTCCAACTGGCGGTGGTGAGCGGCTCCTTGGCGCTGGCCAACGCTACGAGGTCCCGGCAGGAACGCGCCCTGCGGCTGCGGACGGATGGCTTGGCGGCGCCTGTGTTGCGCTGGTCGGACTGGCCCGCGGTCGTGCCCACTCTCGCCGTGGTGGTCGGGGTGATCGGACTGCCGCTGGCGGCACTCGTGACCCGCTCGTTAGCGACCCCCGAAGGGTGGGGGCTCCACAACTACCAACTGCTCGGCACCGTGGGCTCCGCCGGAGTGTCGGTGTGGGCCGCGGCGGCGACGTCGCTGGCGACCGCAACCCAGGCCGCCCTCTTGGCGGTCACCCTCGGACTCATGGTCAGTTTCGTACTCTCGCGTCGCCCGCGGACAGCGCTGGGGCAGAGTGCCCAACAGGTGCTGGATTCCCTGTTCATGCTCCCGTTGGGGGTCTCGGCGGTCACCGTCGGATTCGGCTTCCTCGTCACCCTCAATCGGCCCCCACTGGACCTTCGTTCGTCCACGATCTTGATCCCCGTCGCCCAAGCCGTCGTGGCGCTGCCGCTGGTCGTCCGTACGTTGCTGCCGGTGCTGCGGGCGCTGGATCCACGCCAAATGGAGGCGGCTGCCACCCTGGGTGCTGGTCCGTGGCGGGTCGCCGCGACCATTGAGGGGCCCTATGCCCTGCGCGGATTGGGTTTAGCCCTCGGTTTCGCCTTCGCGACCTCCTTGGGGGAGTTTGGAGCGACGTCGTTCTTGGCGCGTCCGGACACTCCCACACTGCCCGTCCTCATCTTCCATCTCATCGGACGACCGGGCGCCGACAACCAGGGCATGGCGCTGGCGGCCTGCGTGATGCTGGCGCTCGTGACCGGTACCGTCATGGCGGCGGCCGAAGCCCTCGGCCATGGGGAGGCGCGAGGATGGTGACCGGCCTGGAGGTGCGCGGGGCGAGCGTCCACTACGGGGGCACCGTCGCGGTCGACCGGGTGAGTCTGACGGTGGCGCCCGGCGAGATGGTGGCCCTGTTGGGGGCGTCCGGGTCGGGGAAGTCGTCGTTGTTGAGGGCCGTCGCCGGGCTCGAACCACTCGCGTCCGGGACGATCGCCTGGGAGGCGGACGACCTCGCCGGTGTGCCGGTTCACCGTCGCGGGTTCGGGATGATGTTCCAAGATGGTCAGCTTTTTCCCCACCTCAATGTCGCCGGCAATGTCGGCTACGGCCTGTTCGACTGGGACAAGGCGGAGCGAGCGGCTCGCGTCGCCGAACTCCTCGACATCGTCGGACTCTCGGGGCTTGGTCCCCGGCAGGTCACCGAGCTGTCGGGCGGGCAGGCGCAACGCGTCGCGCTGGCGCGGTCGCTGGCCCCCAAGCCTCGGATGTTGCTGTTGGACGAACCACTGTCCGCGCTGGATCGGGGCCTGCGGGAACGACTCGTCGTCATGTTGGGGAGGTACTCCGCCGAACCAACACCCCGACGCGCTACGTGACCCACGATCAGGACGAGGCCTTCGCCTTGGCTGATCGGGTGGCCGTGCTGGACCAGGGACACCTTCTCCAACTCGATGCCCCCGAAACCGTCTGGCGTTCCCCGGCTTCGCGTGCGGTGGCGGAGTTCCTCGGCTACGGGCCGTTCCTCACGGGTGACGTCGCGGGAACACTGGGCGTGTCAGTTGAGCCGGGCGACCTCGTGGCTATCGGTCCACTGGGCTTGATCCCGGCGAGTGAGGGCGTCGAGTTGTCCGTGGTCAGTCACCATGTCGATCGGGGCCAGGTGGAGATCACCGTGCGACTTCCCGGTGGGCAGGAGGCGATCGTGCGGGCGCCGCGTCCGCCGGAGCAGGCCCTCATAGCCGTCCGCGTGGCTGTGGAGGGATGCGCCATGGTTCCTGCGGGGGCGTGACTTTGAGGTGGTCACCACGAAACCACGGAGTCGCCGTCCTTCGGCAAAGTGTGGTGCCTGACGCTCCCGGTGAGGGCCTCGCGGAAGGCTCGGAAGACGAAGGGCACCGCGTAAGCGGTCTGCCAGTTCGCGGAGTCGGTCGCTTGGAGATGGACATGCGGCTGTGTGCTATTTCCTGAGTTCCCGCAGGCGCCCAACCGCTGACCGACAGCGACCTGCTCGCCGATGCGGACTGCGAGCGAGCCCTGGCGTAAGTGCGCTACCAGGACGAAGGGCCCTTCCGCAGTGCCGATCACGACGTGGTTGCCCGCGACCGCGGCCAGGCCTGCCCGAATGCGTTCCGGCTGGCCCTTGGCGAACGCGAGATAGGCCAAAGGTGAACGTCGCGCGGGGCCGTCGGGCTCAGCGTCATGCGCCTGGATCACCCGTCCGGCCACGGGGGCATTGATGTCGATCCCAAACCCGACAAACCGGGCCGGATCTTCGGTGGCCAAGAGCGTCCGCCACGTGGGTGGTGCGCTGCGCCCCCGGAGGTCCACAGGCACGAGGTCGAGGGCGTGGGCCGTACCGAAGTCCCAGGTGCCGTGACTGGGAACCCGTGTTGCCGGGCTGTTGCGAGCCTGGAAGGGGCCTCGTCCCGGAAGCTCTAACACGAGAAGCGCGGGGCTCATCGGACGATCACCCAGACGAGAGTGCTCAGGTGGATGAGGGCCGCCAAGGCGGGCGCCAGGACCATGCCCAGGCGACGCCGCTCCGCACCGATCAGGGCGTCGAACACTTGGACGATCCCCGCCAGTAGTAGCCACGGGATGCACTCCGCCGGATCGGAGGCGCCCAAGGCGACGACGACCCCACCGACGACACCGAGAGGTACGGCACGGGCGGCATACATGCGCGGGTAGAAGGGTGCCGCAGGGGAGGTCGGCGTGGTGGCGGTCGCGCCAGCCAGCCGCGCGGGGCTCACGAGCGCGGCAATCCCGAAGGCGGCGCTGGCCCAAAGCAGGGCCGCATTGAGGAACATCAGGGTCGTCAGCATGGGGAGCCGGTCGGCCGGGTGAGATTCGCTCTGAGTCGCTCCAGAAACGCGAACAGTTGCACCTGTTCGGTCGAGGTGAATCCCCGCAGCGCTTGGTCGTTGACGTCTCGAGCGTCGCTGCTGGCTGTCGAGGGCGCGGGCCGTGGACCCGGCCTCACCAGCTTGCGGCGGCGATCGTGGGGGTCCTCGGTGCGCTCCACGAAACCCTGGGCTTCGAGGCGCGCCAAGACTCCGGCGAGCGTGGCTGCATCGCTGCCAAGGTCACGGGCAATCAGTTCTTGGTGCGTGGCTGGTTGCTGGTTCACGTACTCCAGGACGAGCCACTGCGCGGGGGTCAAGCCGAGCGGTGCCAGTCGTTCGGCGAGGGCTGCCCCAAGGAGCCTCCCGACGTGATTGACCGCGAAGCCAAGGCTCTGGTTCAGTTCCATCGTCCCAATTCGTTCGTGTGCAAACGAAATCTACCTGACCAGGGGCCGTGAGGGCCGCTACCACCCCTAAGGGCGCACCAGGACCAGATCTCCTGGCTCACCGCGGCGGGGGGTGGTGGTGTTTTCGTGAGGCTGCAGGGGGACTGCCCACGACATCCGTCCGCCAGGTGGAGACTCGCGAAAAGGCCCGGCGCTAGACGTCTCGGACGAGCCAGTCGCCCTCGTGGGTGAAGCCCACGCTGCGCAGGTAGTCGGCATGAGAGGGGGTGCGGGCGTTGGCGCGCACCCGGCGGATGCCGGCTTGGTGCAGCAGCTTGGCGCCCGGGCCGTAGAGCCACTGGCCGAGCCGGCTGTCGCGGAACGGCGCAAGCACGTAGTCGAGGCGCAGCTCCAGCGTGCCGTCCTTCAGCTGCCCCACGTAGGCACCAGCGGGCAGGCCGTCCCGGTTGAGGGAGCAAGGCGAAGTCGCCCGGACGCACGCCGTCGAAGCCTGGCTGTTGCTTGTGGATGTCGGCCTCGTGGGAGCGGAGGAAGTCGGCAAAGAAGGGGGCCTCCGGGTTCACAGGCACCGCGTTGAGGTCGCGCTCGCCGCTGAACTCCTTGCGCAGGAACCAGATATTCAGCAGGGCCACGCAGGCGTTCGTGATGATGATCGGGATGGACGGCAGCAGCAATCCGTAGACCACGAAGGTGATCGATCCTGCCAGCGAGATGAGCCGCAGCCGCACCACCGACGTCATGGCCAGGCTGGCGACCACCAGCGCCGAGGCGAGGTACCCGATGAGCTCAACGACCGAGAAGGACATGCGCTCATCGTAGGTGGCGCAGCAGGACGTCCAAGTCAAGCTATCTGCACATTAGTTCAGACTGGGGTGGGAAATAGTGCAAAAGCGGCGAGAATGTCGTATCGTCGGGCCATGGTTGAAACACCCACCGCTGCGGAGGGGCTGGCGATTCTGCGCACGATGTGGCGCATCCGGCTCTTTGAAGAGGCCGTTGAAGATCTCTATGGACGCGGCATGATGCACGGCACCATGCACCTGTCGATTGGCGAGGAGGCCGTCCCGACGGGCGCTTGCCTGGCGCTGAAGGACGGCGACCAGATCACGTCCACCCACCGTGGCCACGGGCACTGCATCGCGAAGGGTGCCGACCTCGGACGCTCGATGGCCGAGTTGCTCGCCAAGGACAACGGCTACTGCCGGGGTCGCGGCGGTTCGATGCACATCGCGGACGTCGCCACCGGCAACCTCGGCGCCAACGGCATCGTGGGCGGTGGTCTTCCCATTGCTGCGGGGGCCGGGCTGTCCAACAAGCTGCGCGGCGTCGACAACGTGTGCCTTTGCTTCCATGGCGACGGCTCGGTGGGCGAGGGCGCCTGGCACGAGGCCCTCACGTTGGCCTCGATGTGGGACCTGCCCGTGGTGTTCGTGTGCGAGAACAACCAGTACGGCATGAGCATGCCCTCAAAGAAGGCGTTCAAGGTCGAGAACATCTCCGACAAGGCCGCCGGCTTCGGCATCCCCGGCGAGACCGTGGACGGCAACGACGTCCTGGCCGTTCGGGACGCCGTCCAGCGCGCCGTCGACCGCGCCCGGCGCGGCGAGGGGCCGTCCTTCATCGAGGCGCTTACCTATCGCTGGCGGGGGCACTCGAAGTCGGACAAGAACCTCTACCGCACCAAGGAAGAGATCCAGGCCTGGCGCGACCGCGACCCCATCGCGCGATGGGCCGCCGAGATGCTCGACATCGAGCTTGTCACCCATGAGCAGTTGGACGCCGAGCAGGCCGCCGCCCGCCAGGACATCCGCGAGGCCGTCGTGTTCGGCACGAAGGGCGAGGACCCCACGGTCGAGGCCATGATGGCCGGCATCTACGCCCCCTCACCCGTGGACGCCTTCGATATCGCAAAGGGGATCGTGGCATGACCGCGACGCGCACCATGACCTACGCGGAGGCGATCCGCGAGGCGATGTTCCAGGCGATGACGGCCGACCCCGGGTGTTCCTGATGGGCGAGGACGTCGGCATCTACGGCGGCGCCTTCGGCGTCACCAACGACCTCTACGAAAAGCTCGGCACCGACCGGATCCGCGACACCACCATCTCCGAGCTGGGGATCATGGGCGCGGGCGTGGGGGCGGCGCTGACCGGCATGCGTCCGATCGTCGAGATCCAGTTCTCCGACTTCCTCTGCCAGGCCATGGATCAGGTCGTCAACCAGGCCGCCAAGCTGCACTTCATGGTGGGCGGGCAGGCCAGTGTGCCGCTGGTGATCCGGGCTCCCGGAGGCTCCGGCACCGGCGCCGCCGCCCAACACAGCCAGTCGCTGGAGGCGTGGTTCGCCCATGTGCCCGGCCTCAAGGTCGTGATGCCCTCGGACGCCACGGACGCCGCCTCTCTGCTGCTGGCCGCGCTGGAGGATCCGAACCCCGTCCTGATCCTGGAGCACAAGCTGCTCTATAAGCAGAGCTTCGAGGTGCCGGAGGTGTTCCCGAAGGCGCTGCTCGGCCAAGGGCGGATCGTCCGCGAGGGCACCGATCTGACCATCGTGGCAACGTCCATTGAGGTGCAGCGAGCGTCCGAGGCGGCCGAACTGTTGGCCGCGGACGGCATCAGCGTCGAGGTCATCGATCCCCGCACGATCAAGCCGCTTGACCTGCCGCTGATCTTGGCGTCAGTCTCCAAGACCGGAAGGGTGTTGCTCGTCCAAGAGGCCGTGAAGTTCAACGGCTTCATGAGCGAGGTCGCCGCGGGCATCGCCGAGTCGCCGGCCTTCGGCGACCTGCAGGCTCCGATCCGCCGCCTGTGTGGCCTCGACACGCCGATTCCCTACAGCCCGCAGCTCGAGCGCGCGAGCGTGCCGCAGGTGGCGGACATCGTCCGCGAGGCCACCGCGCTCGTTAAGGAGTGGTGAGCCATGCCCCGCATCCCGCTGACCATGCCCAAGATGAGCATGACGATGGAGTTCGGCACGGTCGTGGAGTGGCTGATCCAGCCCGGTGACACGATCCGCGACGGTGACGCCATTGTCGTGGTGACGACCGACAAGGTCGACATGGACGTCGAGGCCACCGGTGCCGGCACGCTGGCCGAGATCATCGCCGAGGCGGGCGTCCAGGTGCCCGTGGGACAGCCCATTGCCTGGATCGAATCCGCGACGGACGACCTCTTGGTCGATCTGTTCGATGCGCCGGCCCCCGCAGGCGTCGATACCAAGACCTCCGCCCCGGTTCCGGACGCCACGGCACCGGCTCCCGATGAGGCGCCGCTCGCCACCCTGGGTACCGTTCGGGCCGTCCCGCTGGCCCGCAAGCTCGCCGCCGCGGCCGGCTTGTCGTTGGCGGGGATCGCCCCCTCCGGGCCCTCGAACACCATCCGGGCCCGCGACGTGCGGGCGGCGTTGGCGAACCGTTCTCAGGCCTCGGCCGTCCCCTTCGCTCCCGGCGTCCCCACGCCGACCGCGGCGGTGACTGCGAGCCCACGGACAACACCGTCGACCGTCGCACCGGTGGCCGTCGTCGCGGGCACCGGGGGGGCCTCGGCCCCACGTGTTTCCGCAGAGGGCGCCGACCTGCTCGGGGACGCCAAGACCCGCCGGATGCGCGTCGCCACGGCTCGCGTGCTGGAATCCAGCGCGCTGATCCCGCAATTCACCGCGTGGCGCACCTTCGACCTCAGCCGGTTGGCCAAGGCCCGCAAGGTGTCGCTCAAGGGCGTCAGTTGGACGACCCTGCTGCTGCGCGCCTACGCCCTCACCCTGCGCGAATACCCGCAGCTCAACGGCTTCTGGGCCGGGGAGGGCACCCGTCCGAACGCCCATGTCGGTATCGCGCTGGCCGTCGACACCCCGACCGGCCTGGTCGCCCCGGTGCTGCTCGACCCCGACAAGATGTCGATGACCAGCCTGGATGCGGCCATCAAAACCATCGCGGGCAACGCCAAAGCGGGCACGATCGATCCGGACAGCCTCAGCGGCGGTACCGGCACCCTGTCGAACCTGGGCTCGCTCGGCGTGGACCGCTTCAACGCCATGCTGACCCCTCCCCAAGCCACGGCGCTCTCCTTGGGCACGGTGGGGACGCGCCCGGTGTTTGACGCCGACTGCGCGATCCGCGCCCAGACCGTGTGTGAGGGCGGCCTGACGCTGGATCACCGAGCCGCCGATGGTGCCGACGGTGCCCGCGCGATGCAGACCATTCAGGACTTCTTGGACGATCCCTTGGCCCTGCTCGCCTGACCGCGAGGTTCCCCCATGGGTGGGAGTCGGACGTGGGCGCTTAGCTGGCACCTCCCTTGGACTTGGGTGGCACGCCCCGATGTTTGGCACGCCCATCCTTGGTGAACAACCCAGAGGAGCCGCGGCGGTGCGAACCGACCAGGTGGGTGTCAATGATCCCGATCGCCTCCATGAGGGCCAGCATGTTCACCGGCCCGACGTAGTTGAAGCCCTTGCTCTTCAACGCCTTGGCCAGGGCGGAGGATTCAGGCGTGTCTTTGGGCAACTCTGAAAAGGTCGTCGGCATGAGGGTGTACTCGGGCTGGAAGGACCACACAAAGTTCGCCAGCCCGCCCTCGGGCCGCAAGGCAATCGTTGACTTCGCCCCTTGGATGGTGGCCTCGATCTTGCCCCGATTGCGGATGATGCGCTCGTCGCCCATCAGGCGCTCGACATCGTCGGGGCCATACGCCGCCACGACATCGGGATCGAAGTGGTGGAAGGCCTCGCGAAAGGCCGGACGCTTGCGCAAGATCGTCGCCCAGGACAACCCCACCTCGAAGCTCTCGAGAACGATGCGTTCGAAGACGTCCGCCTCGCCGGTGACCGGAACGCCCCACTCGGTGTCGTAGTACTCCCGCATCAAGGTGTTGGTGGTGGCCCAGGTTGGCCGGACGAGCCCATCTGGCCCGGAATTGAGGTCGCTCATACCCCTACTGTCGGCGGGTAACCCCCAGAACCGTCCGTTATCCACAGGGCAAATGCCGAGACGTGGCAGATACGGCGCTCGGGCCTCGCCCGCGGCACGCTCAACAACGCGTTCTTGCCCGAGCACACGTTGGCTGGGCCGTAGCATTCAGGCGTGAACTCAACGCCAAATTACGTTCCACCAGGTGCTGAAGGCGCCGAGCCGACCAGCCCGGAGCTGCCAGCCGAGAAGCCTGCGGCGGCCGGCGCGTACGTTCCCCCTGGCGCCAGCGAACCCCAGACGATGCCCGTCGCCCCTGCCGCGAGTGGCTACACGCCACCGGGAGCAGCACCCGCCAATCACACCCCGGCGTCTACCGGCTACACGCCCCCTGGCGCCTCTGGGGTCACTGCTGCGCAGCCCGGAGCGGCGAGCTATACGCCGCCTGGCGCCTCGCCTTCGGCCCTTCCCCCTGCATCCGCCGGGTATACCCCGCCCGGTGGTGTGTCCGGTCAGCACGCTTCCGGTGGCTATGCGCCGCCGGCCTGGGCCGGGTGTGCCCGCCGCGCCCCAGCCTCGCCGTGCGATCGTTCCAGAGCCGAAGGCCGCGCCCGCGCCCCAGGCCCCGATTGCCCCCGCCGCCCCCGCGAAAACCGGGCCGAACATGGTCGTGATGGTTGTCGTGGGCCTTGTGGTGGTGGTGCTGATCGGATTGTTCGCGGCCTGGAAGCTCGGCGCCTTCGAGCCGAAGATGTCGCACCTGCCCACCACCGTCGGCACGTACTCGTTGGACACCACCGGACGCACATCGTCGGCCACGATCTACGACAGCGGCACCTACCGCGCGGGTTCGGGAGACCTTTACCAAGCGAGCATCGTGAAGAAAGCCACCGATCCGGCAGTCGCGTTCGCGAGCGCGGCGGCCACCACGCGCTTCCAGCTGGGCTCGGTGTACTGCATTGGGGTGAGCACGACAGGCAAGGGCGGCACCTGCTCGATCCTGCTCGAAACGGGATCCGCCGTGAAGGTCGACGGCAGCACTCGCCACACAGCGCAAGACCTCGCGGCCTTCACCCAACAGCTGGCGAGCGCCATCAAGTAGTCGCCCGCCCAGTCCGTTGGGTTCAGCGAGAGGTTCGCTCCAGCGGACGCTCGTCCTCAAGATCTCCAGGTTCAAGGTCGATCGGTGATTTGATCCCGGACGGACGTGCTTCCTCCAGGCGACGCTGGAACTCGGCGATCTGGTCGGCCATCTCGGGGTCGCGGGCCTCGGGCGGCTCGTGGTTGGAGTGGGCCGTGGCGACCATGAGCTTGATCCGGTTGAGCTGGTTGACCTCGGACGCCCCGGGGTCGTAGTCGATGCTCACGATGTTCGACTGGGGGTAGAGCCGCCGCAGTTCGGCGAACATCCCCTTGCCCACTACGTGATTGGGCAGGCAGGCAAACGGCTGTGCGCAGATGATGTTGGGCGTGCCCGACTCGATGAGGTCCATCATCTCGGCGGTCAGCAACCAGCCTTCCCCGGCCCGCGTCCCCATGGAGATCACCTCGGACGCCTTGTCGGCCAACTCGTAGACGTCCCGGTGAACGTGGAACTTGCCCTTGGTCTTGCGCAGCGCCGCGTTGGCGGGCTCCTGGTATTGCCGCATCATCCACATCACGGCCTTCTTGACGTGGTGGGATTTGCGTCCGATACCGAGGGTGTCCCACTGATATTGAGACGAGTACAGGGGCATCATGAAGAACTCCATGATCCCGGGCAGGACGGCCTCGCAGCCCTCGGCCTCGATGACGCCGACGGCGTTGTTGTTGGCGTCCGGGTGGAACTTGACCAAGATCTCGCCGACCAGCCCGACGCGCGGCTTGCGCGGGATGTCCCGCAACGGCAACGCGTCGAACTCTTTGACGATGTTGGTGATCAGCCAGCCGTAGCCGATGCGCCGGTTGAGGCTGGGGGAGTGGCCGCCGTGGAAGAAGAACTCCTGGCACAGGGCGTCCCAGCGGCGATAGAGCTCGTCCGCCGCCCCGGGCACGGCCTCGTACGGACGCACCCGCAGCAGCACGTTTTGCAGCAGGTCACCCAGGACGAACGCCTGGAACGCCCGATGCGCCATCGCGGGCGTCATCTTGAAGCCCGGTGACGGTTCGAGGCCCTGCACCGAGATCGCCAACACAGGCACCTGGGGGTAGCCCGCATCCAACAACGCCTTGCGCAGCAACCCTGCATAGTTCGTGGCTCGGCACATGCCGCCGGTTTGGGTGATGCCCACGGTCGAGTGGTCGGGGTCGGCCTCGCCGCGCTCGAACTTGCCGAGCAACTGTCCGATCACCATCAGCGCCGGGAAGCAGGCGTCGTTGTGGACGTACTTCAACCCGAGCTCAATGTCGTCCCGGCTGGCCCGCTCCAGCAGTTCCATCTTGTAGCCGGCCCGCCGCAGCACCGGCATCAACAGCCGGAAGTGGATGGGCGCCATCTGCGGGGCATAGATGGTGTGGGTGGCCTTGTGCTCCTCGGTGAACACCACCCGCTCTGGGGCCTTGGCGTGGTCTTCGGAGTAGGTGACGATCTCGGAGGAGCCCCGCCTCTCGGCAGCAGCCGCCTTCAGCGACCGCAGCCGGATCGTCGCAGCCCCGAGGTTGGACACCTCGTCGATCTTCAGCAGCGTGTACACGTCGTCCGCGCGCTCGAGAATCTCCTGCACCTGGTCGGCGGTGATGGCGTCCACGCCGCACCCGAACGAGGTCAGCTGGACGAGCTGCAAGCGTCCATCCCGAGCCACGCGAGCGGCGGCCTCGTAGAGCCGCGAGTGGTAGGCCCACTGATCGCGGACCCGCAGTGGACGCTCGAGCAGCGGCTGGTCGATTACCGAATCCTCGGTGAAGACGACCATGCCGAGGCTGGTGATGATCTCGGGAATGCCGTGGTGGATCTCGGGATCGACGTGATACGGACGCCCGGCCAGCACGATGCCCTTGAGGTCGTGCTCTTCCATGTATTCCAGGGCGCGGAGGCCCTCGGCGCGGATGTCGGCCTTCGCCTTGGCGTCCTCCTCATAGCCCGCGGCGACGGCGGCCTTGGCCTCGGCGAGGCTCACGTTCCAGTCGGTGAACACCTCGACCAGCCGCTCGGCCAACTTGTCGGGTTCGTTCAGGTTCAGGAACGGATCGAGGAAGCGCACGCCTTCGGCCCGCAGCCCTTCGACGTTCTTGCTCAGCACCTGGGGGTAGAACGCCACGACTGGGCAGTTGAAGTGGTTGTCGGCGACCTCTAGCGACTTCTGCTCCAGGGGCACGCAGGGGTAGAAGATGGTCCGCACGCCCTTGTCGAGCAGCTGCTCGATGTGGCCGTGGGCGAGTTTCGCGGGGTAGCAGATGTTCTCCGAGACGATCGACTCCATGCCTCGTTCGAAAAGCTCGTGCGAGGAGCGTCCCGAGATCATCACCCGGAAGCCGAGCTGGGTCAGGATCGTGAACCACAGCGGGTAGTTCTCGTACATGTTGAGCACCCGCGGGATGCCGATATCGCCGCGGAACGCCTTGGCCTCGGTGAGCCGCCGGTAGCCGAACATCCGCAACCACTTGTAGTCGAACAGGTTGGGGATCTCGGACTTCTTGGGGGTCTTCTCCAGCGACGCGCCTCGGTCGCAGCGGTTCCCCGACACGTGCCGGGTGCCGTCCTTAAACGTCGAGATGGTGAGTGAGCAGTGGTTTTGGCAGTGGCGGCAGGTGTCCTGGGTCGAATCGATACCGAAGGTAGTCAATTCGTCCAGGCCCATGAGCTGCGAACGCTCGCCGGGTTGCCAGTTGCGATGCGCGGTGAGGGCCGCCCCGTAGGCGCCCATGAGGCCGGCGATGTTGGGACGGACGACCTGCGTCTTGGTCAGCAGCTCGAAGGCGCGAAGGACGGCGTCGTTGAGGAAGGTGCCGCCTTGGACAACAACCTTGTCGCCCAATTGGGAAGCGTCCTTGAGCTTGATGACCTTGTAGAGGGCGTTGCGGACGACCGAGTACGAGAGCCCCGCGGAGATATCGCCGACGTCGGCGCCCTCCTTTTGCGCCTGCTTCACCGACGAGTTCATGAACACCGTGCAGCGGCTGCCGAGGTCAACCGGCTTGTCGGAGGCCATGGCCGACTGCGCGAACTCGGTCACGGTGGAGTTCATGGTTTCGGCGAACGTCTGCAGGAATGATCCGCAGCCGGACGAACACGCCTCGTTCACGGCGATCGAATCCACGACCCCGTTGCGGATTCGGAGGAACTTCATGTCCTGGCCGCCGATATCGATGACGCTGGTGACGCCCGGAGCCACGTAGTCCGCAGCCCGGTAGTGGGCCATGGTTTCGATCTCGCCGTCGTCCATGCGCAGGGCGGCCTGGAGAAGCTTCTCGCCGTAGCCGGTGACGCAGGAGCGGGCGAGGAACGCACCCTCGGGGATCGCGCGGTGCACGCGACCGATGATCTCGACGGCCGCGGTGACCGGGTCGCCCTGGTTGCCCGCGTAGTGGCTGAACATGATCTCGCGCTCGGCGTTCATCACGACGGCCTTGATCGTCGTGGAACCGGCGTCGACGCCGAGGAACAGCGGACCGGCGGCGGTCGCCATCGTCCCTTGTGGGACGGTCGTGGCTGCATGCCGGGCGAGGAAGTCGGCGCGCTCGGCTTCGTCGGCGAACAGCGGACGCATCCTGTGGGTGACGAGCGGGATGAGCACTTTCGGGGAGAGCCCGGCCAGCAGTTCGTGGGCCGAGCGTTCCGGCCCTTTGGCGAGCAGGGCGGCGCCGATGGCGACGTAGAGCTGGGCGTTCGCAGGGGTCGCGAAGGTATCGACCTGGTGGGCCAGGGCGCGCTCGTAGGCCCTGCGCAGTTCGGGGAGGAAGTGGAGGGGGCCGCCGAGGAAGATCAGGTTGCCTCGGATCGGATGCCCGCAGGCCAGCCCCGCGATGGTCTGGGTGGCCACGGCCTGGAACACCGAGGCGGCCAGGTCGGTGTGAGCGGCGCCCTGGTTGAGCAGTGGTTGCAAATCGGATTTGGCGAACACGCCGCAGCGCGAGGCGATGGGGTAGAGGTGGCTGTACTGCGCCGCGAGCGCGTTCAGGCCGGTCGCGTCCGTCTGCAGCAGCGAGGCCATCTGGTCGATGAAGGCTCCGGTGCCACCCGCGCAGGTGCCGTTCATCCGCTGCTCGGGCACGGGGTGCAGGTAGGTGATCTTGGCGTCTTCGCCGCCCAGCTCGATGACGACGTCCGCCTCGGGGTTGAACTTCTCGATCGCCTTCGTCGACGCGATGACCTCTTGGACGAACTCGACGCCCATGAGTTGGGCGACGTTGAGCCCGCCCGAGCCGGTGACGGCGGTCTTGAAGGTGGTGTCGGGGAAGCGGGCGGCGATCTCGGTCACGAGTTGCTTGAGCTCGCCCCGGACGTCGGCGTTGTGGCGGCGATAGTCGGTGAACACCGCCTCCGAACCGCGCAGCACGGCGGCCTTCACGGTGGTCGAACCCACGTCTAAACCGAGCAGCAAGTGATCAGCCATCGGACTACCCCTCTGGTAGAACAATCGTTCTAGAACAACCACTCTACTCCGACTACTACGGAATGTAAGAGATGAGTTCCTCGGCCGTCCACCCGGCATAGAATCCGACCATGACGGAGCGGGCGGCAAAGCCAGGAAGCAAAGAGGCGATCCTCGATGCGGCCACGGCGCTGATCCGTAAAGAGGGCGTTGCAGGGTTGGCGATCGCCGATGTTATTGCCGCCTCGGGCACCTCCGCGGGCTCGATCTACCACCACTTCAAGTCCCGCCACGAACTGGTCTTGGCGGTGGCGAAAAGGGCGCTGGTCAGTCCGCTGGAATCGGCACTGAGGGAGCCGCAGCCCGAGCTCGTGGCGCCCGCGGAGTTGTTCGACGCGGCCGTGCAGCGGGTGTTGCGCGACGAGGGTACCGCCGAGTTGCTGATCCAAATCTGGGCCGGAATGGCTGGCGATGCAGCCCTGCGCCAACTGATCAATGACGAGGTGAGCGGCCTGCATTGGGCCGTGGCCGCGCAGCTGCGCGCGTGGTGCGTTGCCCAGGATCGGCTCCAGGACGCCCACACGATCGCGCAACTGGTGGTTGGTCTGGTGGCAGGGTTGGTGGTCCAAAAGAGCCTCTTGGCCGACTCCTTCGACCCCCCGACCTATCTGGCGATGGGACGCCGCGTCCTGTCCGACGTGTGAGGGTCGGACGACCTACGCTCCCGACGAGCTTGAAAGCTATGGCTCGCGGATCCGCGACGCGCTCGCGCGCGGCATCACCGACTGACTCGGCCACGCCGGTCACAGCCGCGCCCTTTAGGGTGGCCTCCGTGATGACGCAGTTCCGCGCGGAATCCCGGGGGATGTACCAGCACCTCATGGGAACCAACGTTGAGATCGTCGTGGCGGCCGAGGCCGCATCGGACGACGAGGCTTACGCACAGGCATCAGCCTGCGAAGACGTGGCGGTGGCCGAGCTCGAACGCCTCCAGCGGGTGTTCACCGTCTTCGATCCGACCAGCGAACTCGTGCGCTGGCGGACGGGGGAGCTCGACGTAGTCTCGCCTGATTTGGCCGCGGTGCTCAGCGCGGCTGCCCACTGGTGGCGAGTCTCGGGGGGCGCCTTTCACCCGTGCACGGGGCTCGTCCGGGCCCGCTGGCTGCGTGCCGCGGCCGAGGGTGTCGAGCCCGCCGCGGCCGAGCTGCACGCCTTGGCCGGGCGGCTCGCCACGCTGCCGTTCGACGTCGTGGCTGGGACGATCGTCCGCACGGGCGACTGCACCGGCGTGGATCTCAACGCGATCGCCAAGGGCTACCTCGTCGATCGCGCGGTCGCGGCGGCCGTCGCCGCCGGTGCGGTGGACGTGCTCGTCAACGCGGGCGGCGACCTGCGCCATCACGGGGCTCGCGTGCTGCGCGTCGGCATCGAGGATCCGGCAGCGGTGGGTGGCCCACCAAAATCGACCGTCGACTTGCACGAAGGCGCGATCGCGACCTCCGGGCCAGTGCATCGCGGGTTTCAGGTGGGGGAAACCTGGTTTGGGCACGTCCTGGATCCTCGGACCGCGTCACCCGTCGTCGGACGCCCGTCGACCACCGTCCGTGCCCCGGACGCGATGACCGCGGACGCGTTCGCGACCGTGGCGGGCGTTGTGGACTGGGAGGAAACCCGTGCGCTGGTGGCATCCTGCCCGGGCATCGGGGTGCTGGCGATCACCGCGGACGGCGACCAGCTGACCTGCGGGGAGTGGTGAGGGACGGTCATCCCGCCCCTCACCACTCTCCGACCTAAGGCGCGGACAACAGCAGCAGCGCGATCGCGGCGGCCAGGCCGCCGAAGGCCAGCAGCATGTCCCTGGACCAATGCCGCGACCGGTTGAGGATGCCGATGACCAGGCCCGTCAACGAGATCACAATGAGAGCGATCGCGGTGGCGTCCACCACCCAACCCCATTGCTTGCCGACGGAGTTTCCCCGGTGCAGGTCAGTGAGGAAGGCCACGAAACCATTCATCGTCTTGGTGGCCGTGAAGGCGCCCGTGGAGGTATCCACGATGACCGACGAGGTGGCGCCCGGGCCGGCCGTGGCGATGGTCAGCGAGGTACCCGAGGTGCTGTTCGACACCACTTCGCCGAAGATGTCCTGCTGTCCCCTCAGGTAGGTGGCGATGGTGTTCACGTCGACCGGGTTGAGGTAGGCGGCGGCGAGCGTTCCGGTGACCTTGGTGGTCACCGGGGTCTGCCCCCAGCTCCACTCGGTGTGGTTCAACACGAAACCGGTCGCGCCGAAGAACAGCATCAACGTGAGGCTGAACATCGAGATCCAGATGTGCAGCTTGCGCGCCCAGCGCTGCTGAGTGGCCCGGCGGGGGAGCGACTTCATCGGGTTGCTGCCGGGCGTCCGCGTTCGGGGTGGGGTCGGACGGGCCTGCCCTGAGGCGGCGGCCAAGGCGCGGCGCTCGCGGGTGGAAAGGCGCGGCGCCGCGGGGGCGTCCGGTGTGGTGGCGGTGGCGGGGGCTGCCGTGGGCGCCGCGGACTCCCCGGCAGCGACTGCGGGTTCCTTGGGGAGTTTCGCCTCCGTCGCGGTTGGATCCTCGGCGGTCATCAGACGGTGTAGTCGACCGAGGCGGCGGTGATCTCACCAGCGGCTGTCAGCGTGGTCTTGGCGGCCGTGGTTGCGAACGCGACCTGCTGGCGGACAAGGCTCTCGCTGCCGTGCTCCACCACGCTCTCGACGCAGACGTAGTAGTTGCCCTGCACGGCACGCGCTCCGCTGGCCGTGGAGCCATCCCAACTGGCGGTGAAGGACCCGGCCGGCACCGTGCCGCTCGTCGTGGTGTTGGTTCCGCCCGAGACCGAATACCAACGCGTCAAGGTGTTCAGCCAGTTGTCGCCGTTGGCCTTGTGGTACAGCGCCACGGTCTTCACGAACGACCCATTGGCGTCCTCGATCCACACGGCCATGTACGGGTTCTTCTGAGCCGAGCTAGAGGCAAACGTCCAGGCCACCGTCGCCTTGGCGGTGGTCGGCAACGCCGGACCGGTAGCGGCCGCGGACGCGCCCGTCGTGGACGAGCTGGAACTGGCGGAGCTGGAACTCGTGGAGGACGTCGAGGAGCATGCCGTCACCGTGGCGATGGCCGCGACGGAAAGCCCACCGAGGAAGGCGCGACGGGTGACTTGTGAGTAGCGCGATGTGGTGTCGGGCATGGTGGCGAACTCCCTTGATCCGGTTGAAGTGCCCGGAATCTAACACCTTGATCTATGTGCCAACTGTGCGTGGACAAAGAGGTTCAAAGAGCC
This sequence comes from Micropruina sp., assembly GCA_016716635.1. GTDB lineage: Bacteria > Actinomycetota > Actinomycetes > Propionibacteriales > Propionibacteriaceae > JADJVZ01. Next base: position 166,005 of record JADJVZ010000012.1, on the reverse strand, counting down.
AACTATTCCGGCGGGATCGCCGAGATTCCCGTGCCCGGCCGTCGGTTCGTTCAGCGCGCTGGTGGGGCGCGGCGTCAGCCTCGAGGCGCGGCCAGAAACAGCAGCACGATGGTGGCGACCAGGCCACCGAGAGCGAGAAGCACGTCCCGCATCCGGTGCCGGGATCGGGTCAGGATGCCGATCAGGAGGCCCGTGAGTCCGATGACGACCAACGCAATGGCGCTGGCGTCAACGAGCCAACCCCACTGCTTGGTCACCGGGTTTCCGCGATGCAGGTCGGTGAGGAAGGCCATGAATCCGTTCATCGTCTTCGTCGCGGTGAAGTCCCCGGTCGAGGTGTCCACGATGACCGACGACGTCGCGCCGGGCCCCGAGGTGCTGATCGTGAGCGAGGTCCCCGAGGTGCTGTTCGACACCACCTCACCGACGATGTCTCGTTCATTGCGAAGGAACGTGGCAATCTTCTCGACGTCGACCGGATTCAGGTAGTTCGAAGCCAGCGTGCCGGTGACTTGCGTCGTGACGGGATCACCGCCCCACGTCCAATCGCTGTGGTTCAGCACGAATCCCGTGGCGCCGAAGAAGATGATCAAGGTGAGGCTGACCATCGAGATCCAGACGTGGAGCTTGCGCGCCCACCGCTGAGGCCACCCGCGCCTCGGTCCAGACCGCGGAGGATTGCCCTGCAAAGCGCGCCGTCCGGTGGCGGTGTTCGGTGCCTTGGTTGTCCGGCCAACGGCGACCCGGCGCGCCCCCTTGGTGCTTGTCGACGTTCCGATGGGCCCGCGGGTGGGCGTCGCAGCGCCGGTCCCCCCAGCGGTGGCGTCTTCGGCCGGTTCGATGCCGACGCCCGGGCCGGAAGGAGAGATGCCGCTCATCAGGGCGTGTAATCGACCGAGGCGGCAGTGATGTCACCGACGGCGGTCAGGGCCGTTTTGGCTGCCTTGGCGCCGAAGGTGACCTGCTGGCGGACGAGGCTTTCGCCTCCATGCTGGAGCATGCTCTCGATGCACACGAAGTAGGTGCCTGGCTTGGCGCGGGCACCGCTGGCGGTTGAGCCGTCCCAACTCGCGGAGTAAGTACCCGCGGGTACGGTCCCGCCCGTGGTGGTGTCCGTCGCTCCAGAAACCGAGTACCAACGCGTCAACGAGTTGAGCCACCGGTCGTCGGTCTTCTTGTGAAAGAGCGCCACCGTCTTGACGAAGGCACCCTTTGAATCTTCGATCCAAACCGCCATGTACGGATTCTTCTGGGCCGAGGCCGAGGCGTACGTCCAGGAGATCTTGGCCTTCGCTGTCGCCGCGAGGGCCGTCGGTGTCACCGCGGGGGAACTCGGGGGTGGGGGCGGGGGCGGGGCCACACTGGTGGGTGGGGAAGGCGTCGGCGTGGGGCTCGACGAGGGTGTCGGGCTGGGGCTGTTCGTGACGCTGGGGCTCTGACTAGAGCTGGCCATCGTCGGCGAGCTGCTGGAGGGGGACGGCGCGCACCCCGCGATGGTGGCGATCGCCGCCATCGACAGCCCACCCAAGAAGCCGCGTCGGGTGACGCGTGAGTAGCGGGACATGGCGTTGCCCATCGGTGTGACCTCCCCCGTCAGTTTAAGTGCCCGGAATCTAACAGCCTTTGAGGGTTCTTGCTTCAGTGAGACCGAAACTGGCCGGGGTCCTTGAACACTTCTCACCCTATGCGGCGTACGGACGCCCGCGTTCGACTCAGGGGGATGTCAGCCACCTGTCAGCGCGGCTGAGGATGCTGGCGGCCATAGATCAGTGGGTAGCGGACCCAGAAACCGCTACTCCAGCCATGGGCGGATGCCCGCCGTGAAAGGACGAGCCATGCATCATTCTCGTTACCCTTGGGCCGCTATTGCGACGTTGGCTGTGGGGGTGGTCACGCTTGGCGGATGCTCCGCCACCACCAACTCCGCGGCGCCGGCCTCGCAGACCGCGTCCTCCCAAAGCTCGGTGCCCGCCGCCTCCGTGTCGGTCGCGGCCTCCCCCAGCATGCCCACCAAACGGCCAAACGGGTGCGACTGGATCACTGTGGAGCAGCTCCGAGCCGCGCTTGGAGCCAACACGCCGCTGGTGAAGCCGGGGCAATTGGCGAGCGCCCAGATCGGCGACACGACAGCCACCATGGCGATGTGCAGGCTCAACCAGCAGGCGTTCGAAGGCGTTGAGGCTTCTGTGTCCACCTACCCGGACGCCGCTACTGCGAGTGCCGCCTGGACGGACCAGCAAGAAATGGACGGATGTGAGCCGCTCAGCGGACTGGAGGGGACGGCCACCTACTGCCAACGAGAGGGTTTCACCATGGGTAAGGGCGAGAGCGTCTGGAGCAAGAGCGTGAGCGTTCTCGTGGGCAGCACGATCCGCGCATTGGAATGGGACCGCCTGGGTGGAGACAGCAGCGCGCTGGATATCAAGGAGCCCATGGTCGCGCTGTACAAGCAGACGCAGTTCCCCGCGTAAGTGCCTCTTACGTGCGGGCCGGATCGCCCGCCAGCACGTCCGCACATGCCAACGCCCGCCCCACATGGGGCGGGCGTTGGATGTCGGAAGCGGATCCGATCAGAAGCCGTTTCCGAAGGTGTAGACCTTGGTGCCGATGGGGGTGTTGTTGAAGACCCACTTGGTGTCGGTCAGCGAACCCACGTTCACGCACCCATGGCTCGAGCGGGTGTAGCCATCGCTGGCGAAACCGGCGGAGTAGTGGACGTACATCTCGGGGTAGAACATCGTGCTGTACGGCATGGCGCCCGAACCGTAGGTGTCCGACGGCGGATCCACCTGCTTGTCGTAAACCTTCCAGGTGCCGTTCGCGGTGGGGTACAGGCGCCATTCCTTGGTCTTGACGTTCTGCGCCCAACCACCGACGCGAATCGCGATGGTCTTGACGACTTTGCCGTCCTGCATCCACTTCAGCTTGCGGTGGGCTTGGTCGACGCAGATCACGATGCCCGCGGTCTTGCAGGCGGCCGGGATGACTTCCGGGACCTCGGCGGCGCCGCTGGCTAGCGCGGTCCAGGTCTGGGTGGCGACCTGGCCGTGTGCCGAGAGGCCCCGCGAACGCTGGTAGTTCAGCGTCGCATTGATCGTGGAGACATCCATCGTGCCGGTGGCCTTGCCTCCGTAGAACTTCAACGCCGAAAGCTTGGTCTGCAGCAGCTTCACGCACTCACCCTTGGAACCGGGGCCGACGGTGGTTGGCAGGCAGGTGCCGAACTCAGCCTGCTGGTCGGCGTTCAGTTGGGCGGCCGGGGTGGGCGTCGCACTGGGCTTCGGGGTGGTGGCGGACGGCGTTGGGGTTGGGGTCGGGGTCTCCGTGGTGGGCGTCGGGGACGGCGTGGGGGAGGACTCAGTGACCGACGGCGTCGGGGTGGCGGTGACCGACGGTGGCTGGGAGAGTAGCTCAGCGGGCTTGGCGGCGCAGGCAGTAAGCGACAGCAGTGAGGCGCAGGCAGTGAGCGCTAGCGCGTAGGTGCGGCGCTTAGAACGACCGTCCATGGACCCTCCGGCGGTTGTCTTGTGCCCGTGTCGCCGAACGACTGCGGGCCGTCGATGGCGTGAGCGCCCCAAGAGTACCTCGCGTTCCTGAGAACTTGGCTTGGCTGCCTCTCAGGCGCACGCCTTTCGGGCCGAAGACACGACCACGTGGCTGTGTTAGATTGACGCCGAGCACACCGCTCGCAGGGTTGTTACCCACCTGGGGCAAGACCTGAGTCGCATACCACATGCGCCTCAGGTCTTTTGTTTTTTATGCAGCGCCCCAGTGTGTGTAAGGACAAGGAAGGAAACAAGGTCATGGCAGCCCCCAACGCCGCAGAGACCGCTCAGGCCATCGTCACCGATGTCGGTGGCCCCGAGAACATCATTAGCCTCACCCACTGTGCGACTCGTCTGCGCTTCGTCCTCAAGGACGCGAGCAAAGTCGATGCCGCCAAGCTGGATAAGATCCCCGCCGTCATGGGCAGCGTTCCGCAGGCCGGCGACCGCTATCAGGTCGTCATCGGCGGCGCCGTCCAGGGCGTTTTCACCGACATCATGAACTTGCCCTCGATGTCCAAGGTCGGCAGTTCCTCCGTCTCGGACGCCGACGTCAAGGCTGCCGAGCGCGCCAAGGTTCGCGGCAAGTACGCCTGGCTCGACAACTTCTTCGAGTACCTGTCGGACTCGTTCCGCCCGCTGCTCGGCGTGCTGCTTGGCGGCTCCCTGATCATCGCGATCGCCGCCGTGCTGGACGCCTTCCACATCGTCCCGTTCCAGGGCGTCGACCGTGCCAAGGAGGCCGGCGCGAGCTGGATCTTCTGGGACTCGATGTGGCGAGCCGTTCTGTACTTCCTGCCGATCATGGTCGCCTACAACGCAGCCAAGAAGCTGAAGGTCGACCCCTGGGTGGGCGCCACCATCATGGCGGCGCTGTTCACGCCTGAGTACCTCAGCCTGTCGAACTCCAAGGTCTTCCCGGGCACGGTCTGCATCACGAACCCCACGCTGGGCACCGAATCGTGTACCGCTCAGATCTTCGGCATGCCGATGCAGCTCTTCGGCTACGGCGGCCAGGTCTTCGTTCCGCTCATCATGGTCGCGGTGCTCGCCGTGGTCTACAAGGGGCTGAAGAAGATCTTCCCCGAGAACATCCAGCTGGTGTTCGTGCCGTTCTTCTCGCTGCTGATCATGATCCCGATCACGGCGTTCCTCATCGGCCCGCTCGGCATCTGGATCGGCACCGCCATCGGCTCCGGCCTGGCTTGGCTCAACTCGAGCGCCCCGATCCTGTTCGCGATCATCATTCCGCTGCTGTACCCGTTCCTCGTGCCGCTGGGTCTGCACTGGCCGTTGAACGCCCTGATGCTGGCCAACATCGCCAGCGCTGCGACGAACCACCAGGACTTCATCCAGGGCCCCATGGGTTCCTGGAACTTCGCCTGCTTCGGTGCGACCGCGGGCGTCCTCGTCCTGACCACGCGCAACAAGAACCACGAGCTGCAGCAGACGGCCATCGGCGCTCTGGCGGCCGGCCTCCTCGGCGGCATCTCGGAGCCCTCGCTGTACGGCATTCACTTGCGGTACAAGCGCATCTACCCGCGCATGCTCGTGGGCTGCCTCGTCGGCGGTCTGCTCACCGGCCTCCTCGGCTGGAGCTCCGGCGGTGTCAAGACCGGCACGTTCGCGTTCACCTCGCTGCTGACGATCCCGGTCTTCAGCCCGATGTGGGTCTACATCATCGCCATCACCGGCGCCTTCTTCACGGCCATGTTCCTGGTCATCATCTCTGACTACCGCACGCCGGAGCAGAAGGCTGAAGAAGAGGCCGATCGTGCGCAGGAAGCTGCCGATCTCGCCATGGAGCAGTCCAAGGGTGGCGCGTCCGCGTCCTCCGTCGTGTCGTCCGCCGCTGCGGGCACCGCGACTGCCGCGGCTGCCGGTGGCACCGCGACGGCCGTCCTGGCCCGTCCGACCACTGAGGTTCTCTCCCCGGTGAAGGGCGCGGTCGTGTCGCTCGACGACGTGTCCGACAAGGTGTTCTCCTCTCGTGCCCTCGGGCAGGGTGTGGGCGTCGTCCCGTCCGAGGGTCGCTTCGTGGCCCCGGTGGCGGGCGTGCTCATGGCCGTCGTCAAGAGCGGCCATGCGTACGGCATCAAGACCGACGACGGGGTTGAGGTGCTGGTGCACATCGGCATCGACACCGTCCGACTCAACGGAGAGCACTTCAGCTCGCCCGTCGAGAAGGGCCAGCGCGTCGAGGTGGGCGATCTGCTCGCCACCGTCGATCTGGCCGCCGTCGCGGCTGCCGGTTACGACACCACCACGATGGTCACGATCACCAACACCAAGGCCCTGGCCTCGGTGACCCCGCATGCGGCCGGTCCGGTCGCCGCTGGGGCTCCGATCATCGACATCGCGCGCTAGAAAGGACTCGTGCGTCCGGGTCTACGATCACGTCCGTGACCCGGACGCATGAATCAAACCAGCCATGAAGATCCTTCGGGTGTTCAACAACAACCTCGTCCTGGCTCGGGACGAGGCTGGGAACGAGGCCATCCTGACCGGCCGCGGACTGGGTTTCCAGGCCCGGCCGGGTCAGGTGGTCGACGCCTCCAAAGTGGTGCGGACGTTCGTCCCCGCCGACGGCCGCGACCCCGACAACCTGGCCGAGCAACTCGCGGGAATCCCGCCAGAAGACATCCAACTCGTGGGGACAGCCCTCGCGGAGGCCGGCCTCGAAGCCAAGGCCCAGGCGAGCCCCACCCTGGTGATCGCGCTCGCCGATCACATCGGTTTCGCTCTGCGGCGACGCAATCTCGGCATGATCGTGGAGTATCCGCTGCTCGCGGAGGTCCAGCATCTCTACGCGGACGAATACGCCCAGGCCGTCGCCGTCCTGGCGGCCATCAACACCCGCTTGCCCGACCCGCTGGCCGAATCCGAAGCGGTAGCCCTCGCCCTGCACATCGTGAACGCGGGCATCGCCACGGGCGACCTCAGCTACACCTTCACCATGACGGGCATCATCCAGCAGATGATCGCGGTCATTGGTCAAAGCTCCGGACAGGTGCTCGACATGGGGTCCGTCAGCGTCGGACGCCTCATCACCCACCTGCGCTATCTCTTCGTCCGGATCAGCCAGCACAGCCAACTCGACCAGGAGATCTCCGCGGTCGGGTTGGCCATCCGCGAGGCGTACCCGCGTGCCCTCGAATGCGCCCAGCGGCTGGATTCGGTGATCGAGCTTCGGCTTGGGGTCTCCCTCACCGAAGACGAAATCAGCTACCTCACCCTCCACGTGGCGCGCGTCACCATGGAGCAGGCCTGATCCACCCCTCGTGAGGGCGGCGTCTCGGAGGGGAGATGCCGCCCTCCTTTACGTTTCCTTGCGCCCTTGGCTTGCGTGAGGCCCTTACCCCGACCCTTCTGCTGCACTGCCCCTTCTGCTGCCCTGCCCCTTCCCTCGCGCCCCTGCCCTGCCCCTTCCCTCGCGCCCCTGCCGCGCCCCTTTCACCGACTTTGCTGGCGTTGGTGGTGTTTGCTGGCGATATTGAGCCTGTTGCAAAATGGACGGCCAACTCACTCGAGTGGAGGATGACGGGTCATCCATACCCCCATTTCGCCCGATGGTGGAGGAGGAGGCCCGTTCTTACGGTCAAACTGGCGCCTGGGTGGAGGGAATTTTCCGCAAGATTCGATTCTGCAACACGCTCTATTGCGCCAGTCAAGATGGCAAACGCCAGCCAAGTGAGCAGAAGCGACGAGAGGGACGAGTGGGACGTGTCCTGAGGGCCTACCGGAAGTGTCAGTGGGGTGTCCTACTCTGGGGCAACTCGATCTTTGGAGGACTCATGAGCCAGCAGCTCAACCCCTATCTGACGTTCAACGGCAACTGCGCCGAGGCGATGGACTTCTATGCCTCCGCGCTCGGTGGCACGACCACAGCGATGACCTTCCGCGACTCGGGCATGGACGTCGACGGCATCATGCACGCCGCCCTTGAGACGCCGGCCGGCTTCCACTTGTTCGCCAGTGACCACATCGAAGGCATGGGCATGCCGTTCGTTCAGGGCACGACGGTGCAGGTCAGCTTGTCCGGTGATGACGCCGCAGCCCTGCGCGGTTACTGGGATGCGCTGAGCGTCGACGGTCAGGTCCTGATGCCGCTTGAGCGCCAGATGTGGGGCGATGACTACGGCATGGTGATCGATAAGTTCGGCATCTACTGGCACGTCAACATCGCGGGCACTGCGGCCTGATCGTGCCCGATCGTCCGCGCTCGCTCATGGTGAGTGCGGACGTCCCGGCCCCCGTGCCACCTGCTCGTATGAGCCTCGACGTGCTCGTTACGCTGAACCACGGCTCCGGCACGACCGGGCGTCAGCCTGCCGGGTAGGCCTCGCGGATCATCGCCTCCGCCTCGTCCAGCCAGCGGTCGCGATCGTCTGCGGTGCTGGTGACCATGACGCCGAAGGTTCGACGTCGGACGTCCGTCACACCGCAGAAGCCGAAGATGCAGTCGCGCCAGATGCGCTCGAGCGGATCACCGAAGGTGGCGAGTTCGCGTTCGGTGTTGGTGTCGGACGTGTTGAACACCACGGCGGTTCGCGCCTTCAACAAGCCCGTGGGGACGCCCTCCTCGCCCTCGGCGCCGTCGAACCTGTAGGCCGAATCCACGCGGATGGCCCGATCGATCCATCCCACCAAGATCGCGGGCGGCATGCCCCACCAATTCGGATGCGCGACCACGATGCCGTCCGCCTCCGTCAGGTGCCGCACGGCCTCGGCGACCTGCGTGGGTAACTCCGCACTGCGCCCGGCCTCACCCTCTTTGATGATCGGATCGAAGCCGAGGTCGTAGAGGTCCAGCAGCACTGGCCGGTGCCCGAGTTCGGTCAGCGTGGCCACCGTCCGCTGGGCGAGCGCGTGGCTGAAGCTCCCGGGGCGGGGGTTGGCGAGGAGCACGAGAACCTGCATGCCGTTCATTCAACCAGCCGCCCGCCAGAGCCACGGGCTCCCTGGTTCACCGTCCCACGATGTCGAAAAGATCGTCGGATCACAGGCCATTCCCAGGAATACCGAGGGTCGGACCATGGTTGAGTCTGGTGAACTCAACTTCGTGATTGAGTCTGCTAGGCTCAACCACGAAGCATCCAATCAACCGGAGGAATCCACTATGGCCCGTGCAGTCGGTATCGACCTCGGCACTACCAACTCAGTCGTCGCTGTCCTTGAGGGCGGCGAACCTACCGTCATCCCGAACGCCGAAGGTGCACGCACCACGCCGTCCGTCGTCGCCTTCGCTAAGGGCGGCGAAGTTCTCGTCGGCGAGGTCGCCAAGCGTCAGGCTGTCACCAACATCGATCGGACGATCCGTTCCGTCAAGCGCCACATGGGCACGAACTGGACCGTCGACATCGAAGGCAAGAAGTACACCCCGCAAGAAATCAGCGCGCGCATCCTCATGAAGCTGAAGCGCGACGCCGAGGCCTACCTGGGTGAGCCCGTCACCAACGCGGTCATCACAGTCCCGGCCTACTTCGGCGACGCCGAGCGTCAGGCCACCAAGGAAGCTGGCGAGATCGCCGGCCTCACGGTCGACCGCATCATCAACGAGCCCACCGCGGCTGCCCTGGCCTACGGCCTGGACAAGGCCGACAAGGAGCAGACCATCTTGGTCTTCGACCTTGGTGGCGGCACCTTCGACGTCTCCCTGCTCGACATTGCCGACGGCGTGTTCGAGGTCAAGGCCACCAAGGGCGACAACCGCCTCGGCGGCGATGACTGGGATCAGCGCATCGTCGACTGGCTCGTCACCGCGTTCAAGAACAAGACCGGCGTCGACCTGGCCAAGGACAAGATGGCCCGCCAGCGCCTGCAAGAGGCCGCCGAGCGCGCCAAGATCGAGCTGTCGTCCGCTCAGGAGACCGCCATCAACCTGCCGTACATCACGGCCGGCGCCGATGGTCCCTTGCACTTGGACGAGAAGCTCAGCCGGTCGGAGTTCCAGCGCCTCACCCAGGACCTGCTGGATCGCTGCCGCGCCCCGTTCAACGCCGTCATCAAGGACGCCAACACCACGATCGGCAAGATCGATCACGTCATCCTCGTCGGCGGCTCGACCCGCATGCCGGCCGTGGCGGACCTGGTGAAGGAGCTCACCGGCGGCAAGGAGCCCAACAAGAGCGTCAATCCTGACGAGGTCGTCGCCTTGGGCGCGGCTCTTCAGGCCGGCGTCCTCAAGGGCGAGGTCAAGGACGTCCTGCTCCTCGACGTCACCCCGCTCTCCCTCGGCATTGAGACCAAGGGTGGCGTGATGACCAAGATCATCGAGCGCAACACGACGATCCCGACCCGTCGCTCCGAGGTGTTCACCACCGCTGAGGACAATCAGCCGTCCGTGATGATCCAGGTGTACCAAGGCGAGCGTGACTTTGCCCGCGACAACAAGTCGCTCGGCAACTTCGAGCTCACCGGTCTGCTGCCCGCCCCCCGTGGCGTGCCCCAGGTTGAGGTCGCCTTCGACATCGACGCCAACGGCATCGTCCACGTCCACGCCAAGGACCTGGCGACGGGCAAGGAGCAGTCCATGACCGTCACCGGCGGCTCGGCGCTCAACAAGGACGACATCGATCGCATGATGCGCGACGCCGAGTCCCACGCGGAGGAGGACAAGGCTCGCCGCGAGTCCGTCGAACTGCGCAACCAGGCCGACTCGTTCGCTTTCGCGACCGAGAAGACCCTCAAGGAGAACGACGAGCAGATCCCGGCCGAGGTCAAGACCCCGGTTGAGGAAGCCCTCGCCACCCTCAAGTCCGCCCTCACCGGCACCGACGACGAGGCCGTGAAGAAGGCCCTGGACGACCTCAACGAGAAGTCGTCCGCCATGGGTCAAGCCGTCTACGCCGCCGCTCAGGCCGCTCAGCAGCAGGCGTCCGCGCCGGCCGCCGAGCCGGGCTCGGACGACGACGTGGTGGAGGCCGAGATCGTCGACGACGAGAAGAACGACAAGAGCAAGTAAGTAGTCAGGCTGTCCAGCCGCGGGGTTTCGAACCTCGCGGCTGGATGCTGACAAGGAGATGAACTAGTGAGTGAATACGTGCCCATGGGCGAAGATGCGGACGATGGCCTCGAGGCCGACGTCCCCGCCGCGCCCGCGGCGAACGCAACCTCGTCCACGGACAACGGAACGGACGTGCCGATGACGCCCATCATGGCGGCCAAAGTGAGCGAGCTCGAGGAGCTCGTCGCCGAGCGGACGCTGGATCTGCAGCGACTCCAGGCCGAATACGTCAACTACAAGCGACGCGTCGATCGCGACCGGGCCGTCTCCCGGCAAGCGGGCATCGAGGCCGTGGTCACCGATCTGCTGCCCGTCATCGACTCGATCGAAGGCGCGCGCGAGCACGACGAGCTGACCGGCGGCTTCCGCCTCGCGGCAGACGAACTCGAGAAGATCGCCGGAAAGTACGGCCTGGTGACGTTTGGGGAGGTCGGCGATCCGTTCGATCCCGCGATCCACGACGCGTTGATGCGCCTGCCGATGGAGGGCGTCACGGTCGAGACGTGCTCGGCTGTGATGCAGAAGGGCGTGCGGCTCGGCGACCGGATCATCCGTCCGGCGCGCGTCGCCGTGGCCGACCCTGACCACACCCCCGACCACTGACCCCCGGAACCGAAAGGAGGCGCGCGTGAGCACCAAAGATTGGCTCGAAAAGGACTACTACAAGATCCTGGGCGTCTCCAAGGACGCAAAGCCCGAGGAGATCAAGAAGGCGTTCCGCAAGATCGCCAGGGAAAACCATCCGGACGCCCACCCGGACGACAAGGCCCGCGAGGCCCGCTTCAAGGAAGCCTCGGAGGCCAACTCGATTCTCGGTGACCCCGAGAAGCGCAAAGAGTACGACGAGGCTCGCTCGATGTTCGGCGGGGGCGGGTTCCGCTTCCCGACGGGCGGGCAGCCGGGCGGGGCTCAGAACATCAACCTGGACGACCTCTTCGGAGGCGGCAGCGGTGGTGGCATCGGTGACCTGTTCGGGGGCCTCTTCGGTGGCGGTGCGCAGCAAACTCGGCGTGCCCCGCAATCGTCCGGACGCAATCCGCGCCGCGGGCAAGACATCGAGGGCGAGGTCACGATCGACTTCGCTCAATCGGTGGAGGGCACGACGATGTCGCTGTCGGTGGCCAGTGAGGGCGCCTGCCCCACGTGCCATGGCACCGGCGCGCGCCCCGGCACCCAGCCCAAGGTGTGCCCGGTCTGCCAGGGTTCGGGCATGGAAACGGCCTCGACCGGGGGCGGGTTCGCCTTCTCGGAGCCGTGCCGCAACTGTCGCGGACGAGGTCTCATCATCGAGGACCCCTGCCCCACCTGCCACGGCAGCGGACAATCGAGCGCCACGCGCACCATGCAGGTCAAGATCCCGGCCGGGGTGACCGACGGGCAGCGGATCCGCATCAAGGGCCGCGGCGGCGCCGGGACCAACGGCGGCGCGGCGGGCGACCTCTACGTGCTCGTCCATGTCGCCCCCGACAAGCTGTTCGGCCGCTCGGGCGATAACCTGACGCTGACGGTTCCCGTGACCTACGCCGAGGCGGCGCTCGGCGCCGAGATCGAGGTCCCGACGTTGCAGGGGCCGAAGGTGAAGATCCGGATCCCGTCCGGCACCGGCACGGGCAAGACGCTGCGCGTCCGAGACAAGGGCGTCGCGCGCGCGAACGGCGAACGGGGCAGCCTGCTCGTCACCCTTGAAGTCAAGGTTCCCCCCTTCTTGAGCGAGGAGTCCCAAGAGGCGCTGCGCGCCTACGCGGCGACCCTTCCGCATCAAGACGTCCGGGCTTCGTTGTTCCAGGAGTGATGATGTCGGACAACCTGCCTTCGCTCATCGATCCGGACGCCCCGATCTTCGTGATTTCCACGGCCGCCGGCCTGGCCGACATGCATCCGCAGACGTTGCGGGGCTACGACCGGCTGGGGCTCGTGGTGCCGAAGCGAGCGCGCGGACGCGGACGCCGCTATTCGTTGCGCGACATTCGGACGCTTCGTCATATTCAGCGGATGAGCCAAGACGAGGGCATCAACCTCGAAGGCATCCGGCGGATCTTGGCCCTGGAGGCGGCGTTGGAGGAGTCGCACGAGCAGGTGCACGATCTGCTGGCGCTGCTGCAGGAGCTCCGTAACACCCCCGAGGGGGCCCGGCTGTTCACCGCCGACCGTCTGGGCACCGTCCAGATGGGACGCCAGCGACGCCGCCAGTTAGCCCTGCCCGGCGCGTAGCTTGCACGCCTTGCCGAGGTGTTCACCAACCACGAGCCTGCCTCACCCGCCAAGGGTGAGGCAGGTTTTCGTTGTCTGGAACGGGTCGGTGCCCTCCACCGAGGCGGGGTGCCATGGGTGGGTCGGCAGCTACGCCTCCTTCTTTCGTTTCGGCTCCTGGACGTCCAGGTGGCGCAGGAACCGTTGAGGGTCGCCGAGGAAGTAGCGCTCGTTGACGACGAGGTCGAGGTCGGCCCAGTCGCGCCGCTCGATGCCAGCGTCGGACAGTTGCAGGATCGTGGCTCCCGGGAGGGCCGACAACACGGGGGAGTGCGTGGCCACGATCAGTTGGACGCCCGGTTCGGCGACCATGTCGACCAGGAACGCCAGCACCTTGAGGCTGGACGTGAACGACAGGGCCGACTCGGGTTCGTCCATGAGGTACAGGCCCGGACGCGGGCGTCCGCGGAACAGCAGCCGGTTGGTGAGGATGTCTTGGAAGGCCTCGCCGTGGCTGCGAGCGTGGAAAACTGGTTCGGGGCCGCCCGGGTGTTGCTCGAGGTAGCTAAATAGCCCGTGCATGGTCTCGGCGCGAAGGAAGTAGCCGCCGCGAGCCGCGCCCGCGCCCCGGGTGAGCAGGAGGTCGTTGGCCAGCGAGGATTCGGTGCGGCGCGTGCTGAAGCGCGCGCCCGTTGATCCGCCCTCGGGGTTCAGCCCGTACGCCTCCGCGAGCGCCTCGACGATCGTCGATTTGCCCGAACCGTTCTCGCCGACCAGCACCGTCGCGCGTCCGAAATCGAGGCCCGCATCGAGGAGCGTCCTCACTGCAGGGATGCGGTAGGGCCAAGCCTTCGCGTCCCGGTCGGGGTCGGCGAGGCCAACAGCTCGCCGCAGCGGACGATCGAGTTCCTTCAGCGCCATACGCCGACGATACGGCGGGCGTCAGACAGTTCGTCCGGCAGCCCTCTCATGGCATCGGCGCCAGGGTCACTTGACCATGGCGAAGGCGGCACCCAGGACGTAGGGGATGAGCCAGAACAGCCAGACAGCCAGGCTGAACTTGTGGAAGGTGGCCCGCTCGGTCGGACGGTTGCGGACCAGCACAATGACGGCCCACACGAGATGAACTCCCATGGCCACGAGGGCCACGGTGCCGGAGATCCCCATCCAGAAGTTGAGCGTCTCCTTGAGGGAGCCCGGCTGGTGCGTGGTGGTGGCCGCGATTTGGGTCATCACCAGGGTGCCTGTGAAGTCGCAGAGGAAGCCCAGTCCGAAGGCCGCCGCGTGCCAGGGCTTCAAGGTCTTTTGCCGATGTTCGGCCCAGACGCCGACGGTGTAAAAGACGAGGGCAAGGGTGATGAGGATGATCGCGGAAGGCATGCTCCTAAGTTAGCGACGGCATGTCTCCATCGCAACTTAGGGACAGTCTGTATCGCAACATTGGGTTCGCATGCCGATGCCAACCCAAATCATGCAGATATCCGGAACCCGCGCCATGGGCCATGCAGGGCCCGGATTCTGCATGAAATGGGTGGGAGGTGGCCAGGTCGAGGCGCACGGACGATCAGCCGACGGCGTCCCGGGCTTGGACGAACGCCTCGACGCAGGCGCGGACGTCCGCCTCGGAGTGGGCCGCCGACAGCTGCACCCGGATGCGGGCCTTGCCACGGGGGACGACCGGGAAGCTGAACGCCACCACGTAGACGCCGTTGTGCAGCATGTGGTCGGCGATCGCGACGGCCTGGCGGGCGCCGTCCTCTCCCGGGAACATCACCGGCGTGATCGGATGCGTGCCGGGCAGCAGATCAAACTCCGCTGCGTTCATGAGCTCCCGGAAGAGCGCGGTGTTGCGCTGCAGCTGATGCCGAGCCGCGTCGGAGGAGGCCGCCAGGTCCAGCGCTGCGAGGGAGCCCGCGACGACGGCTGGTGCCACCGAGTTGCTGAACAGATACGGACGCGAGCGCTGGCGCAACAACTCCACGATCTCGCGATGGGAGCTGATGTAGCCGCCGGAGGCCCCGCCCAACGCCTTGCCGAGGGTGCCCGAGATGATGTCGACGCGGTCCTCGACGCCGAACAGTTCGGGGGTGCCGCGGCCGCCTTCGCCGACGAACCCGACGGCGTGGCTATCGTCCACGAAGACCATCGCGTCGTAGCGTTCGGCGAGGTCGCAGATGCCGTCCAAGGGGGCGAATGATCCGTCCATGCTGAACACGCCATCGGTGACGATCACACGCCGCCGGGCCCCGAACGCCGCCTGCAACTGCAGTTCGAGGTCGGCGAGGTCGGCGTTGCGGTAGCGGTATCTCGCGGCCTTCGACAGCCGGATGCCATCAATGATCGAGGCGTGATTCAGCTCGTCGGAGATGATCGCGTCCCGCTCGCCGAAGAGCACCTCGAATACCCCGCCGTTGGCGTCGAAGCAGGACGAGTACAAGATCGTCGCCTCCATGCCCAAGAAGTCGGACAATCGCCGCTCGAGTTCGGCGTGCTGGCTTTGGGTGCCACAGATGAAGCGGACGGACGCCATGCCGAATCCCCATTCACCCAGCGCCTGCTTGGCGGCGGCGAGCACGTCGGGGTGATCGGCCAAGCCGAGGTAGTTGTTGGCGCAGAAGTTCAGCGAGGGGCCCGCCGACGTGCCGATGTGGGCGGATTGGGCCGTGGTGAGCTGGCGCTCCGACTTCCACAACCCGGAGTTTCGAATCTCCTCGAGGGTGGCGCGGATGTCGTCCCGGGCGGTGTAAACCATGTTCAGCTCCAGTCCATGATGACTTTGCCACACTCGCCGGAGCGGGCGGTGGTGAAGGCCTGCTGCCAGTCAGCGGCGGGGAAGCGGTGGGTGATGACCGAGCGGACGGCGTCTTTCAGCGTGTCCGACGTGCCGAGCATCGAGGACATCAGGTACCAGGTCTCGAACATCTCGCGGCCGTAGATGCCGCGCAGGGTGAGCATGTGGGTGATGACCTTGCCCCAGTCGATCGGATACGGCTCCTTGGGCAGGCCGAGCAGGGCTACGCGTCCGCCGTGGTTCATGTTGTTGATGAGTTCGGCCGTGGCGGCGGGGCTGCCCGACATCTCCAAGCCGATGTCGAAGCCCTCGCGCATGCCCAACTCGCGCTGGCAATCGGCCAGGTTGTTGCGCTGCACGTTGACGACCAGGTCGGCGCCCGCGCCCGAGGCCAGGTTGAGGCGGTAGTCGCTGAGGTCGGTGACCACGACGTACCGGGCGCCCGCGTGCCGGGCGATGGCCGCCGCCATCACCCCGATCGGACCCGCGCCGGTGATGAGGACGTCCTCGCCGACCATCGGCCACTGCAGGGCCGTGTGGGTGGCGTTGCCCAGCGGATCAAAGACGGCCCCAAGATCGGGGTCGATCCAGTCGGGCTGGATCCACACGTTCATCGCGGGCACAGCCACGAAGTCGGCGAAGCACCCGTCGATATTGACCCCGAGACCCACGGTGTTGATGCACAGGTGGCGGCGTCCGGCGAGGCAGTTGCGGCAGTACCCGCAGACCTGGTGTCCCTCGACGCTGACGCGCTGCCCGACGCGGTGGGCGCTGCGGACGTCCTTGCCGACCTCGACGATCTCGCCGTAGCACTCGTGGCCGATGGTTTGCGGGGGATGGACGGTCTCCGCCGCCCAGGCGTCCCAGCCCTCCAGGTGAAGATCCGTGCCGCACAACCCCGCTCGCAGCACGCGGATCAGCACGTCATTGGGGCCACACGTGGGCTCCGGACGATCGATGAGTTCAAGCCCTGGTCCCGGGCCTACCTTGGTCAGCGCACGCACGGATTCATCATCGCGCGCCAACCGAACCCATGCATCCTGGGGCTGCGGGCAATGCTCTTAATTGCTCCCCACGCACTTCACAGGATGGGCCGGTTGGGCTCACAAGAGACTCACAGATTCGGCCGAGATTGTCTTCTCAGAACCCCAACAGCGGGGCCACGCCAAGGAGACAATCATCATGCAGATCCGCCACCGTCTGATCGGACTCGCCGCAGTCGCTGTGCTTGGCCTTTCCGGGTTAGCGGGGTGCGCGGCCACCACGGCGACGACGACCTCGACCACGGCGAGCGCCGCCGCTCCCGGGGCTCCCGGGGCTCCCGGCGGCGGCAGCGGGACCGCAAGCGTCACGGCGCTCGGCACCTATTCGGTCACCACGGGCACCGAGACCAGTTCCAGCCAGTCCTACACGGCGAGCGCGGCCAACACCTCCGGTGTCCTCGTCACGGGCGGGACGCTCACCCTCACCAACGCCACCGTGACGACCTCGGGCGCCTCGACCTCCTCGGACGAATCCAGCTTCTACGGGCTCGACGCGGGCGTGCTGGTCAAGAACGCCACCCTCACGATGACCGGTGGATCGGTGTCGACCACCGGCGCGGGCGCCAATGGCGTCTTCGCCTACGGCACCGGTGTCGTCACCATCTCGGACGCCACCATCAACGCCACCGGGCAGTTCGCCCACGGCATCATGGCCTCCGGTGGCGGCACCATCACGGCCACCAACGTGACCGCCAACACCACCAATACCAACGGTGCCGTTATTGCCACCGATCGCGGCGGCGGCACCATCACCGTCAAGGGCGGGACGTACACGACGTCCGGCACCGACTCGCCGGGGATCTACTCCACCGGGACCATCGCCGCCACCGGTGCGACCGTCACGGCCACCGGCGCCGAGGCGGCGGTCATCGAGGGATCGAACACCATCACCCTCACCGACACCACGATGGCGGGGGCGAAGAAGTCGGGCGTGATGTTCTACCAGTCGATGTCGGGCGACGCGACCGGCAGCGAGAGCAAGTACACCCAGACCGGCGGTTCGCTGAGCGCCGCCGAGGGTCCGCTGCTCTACGTGACGAACGCCACCGGTGAGGTGACGCTGAGCAACGTCAAGACCACCGCCACCTCGGGCGTCCTGCTCAAGGCCGCGGCCGACAAGTGGGGCACGAGCGGCAGCAACGGGGGTAACGCCATCCTCAACGCGACCTCCGAAACGCTCACCGGCGACGTGGTGGTCGACAGTGTCTCCACCGCCAAGATCACCCTCACCGGATCGTCCTGGACGGGCGCCCTCGATAGCGCCAACACGGCCAAGTCCACGTCCCTTACCCTCACCGGCTCCAGTTCCTGGACTGTGACGTCCGACTCGTACATCGACTCCCTCACTGGTGCCGCCATCTCGGGATCGTCCGTCACCAACATCACCGGCAACGGCCACACCGTCTACTACAACGCCAGCACCAGCACCGAACTGGGCGGCAAGACCTACGCGCTGGCAGGGGGTGGCACCCTCAAGCCGATGTCGTGACAACTGAATCCCGCCTCACCGCGACCCGGTCATTTCGACCGGGTCGTGTGCGCGTGCGGCAGGTCGGTCGTGTGTACGGCACACTGGACGGGTCGAAAGGGGTGGGCGATGAATCGCGTACTGAACTGGACGCTCGCGGCCGCGGCCGCCGTGGCCCTCTCGGGCTGCGCCGGCATGAACCTGCCAACAGCGGTGCCCACGTTCGGCGGGGCCCTTTGCCAGAAATACTGCTCCTCGTTGCAGTCCATCACCACCGCAGGTGATTGCGACGCCGCGACCGGCGCCTGCCTGACCTATCTCAAGGACGCCGAAGCCGTCTTCACCAAGCTGAAGGCCGACCTGCCGGCCAGCGAGCCGGCGGACGGTGTGCGCCTGGGCACCCTCAACTCAGCTCTCTCGAGCATCGGCCAGTTCAAGCCCAACTGCTCCAGCCCCAAAGCCACCGACAACCTGAACACGACCCAGTGCAAGATCGGCACGACGGCGGTCCGCACGGCCGCGGGCACCCTCTTCGCCAACCTCCAGGTTGGCGGCTGACGCGCTAGAAGGCGCCGCTAGAGACTGTCGACCCAGGCGGTGAGCGCCGGATCGGTCAGCGAGTCCAGCATCCAGTCGTGCTCGATGGGGCGGCCCGGCTCCGAAGGCACCGCGATGACATAGAGGCCCGCCGCTCGGGCGGCTGCCGCTCCCGTGACTGAGTCCTCAAACGCCACGGCGTGCTGCGGTTCGACCCCCAAGGTGGCGCAGGCGGCCAGGTAGAGATCGGGCGCCGGCTTGGGGTGGGTCACGTCGTCCGCGCTGACGGTGATGGGGACCAATGGGGCGAGCCCCGAGCCCACCAGGGCGGCGGTCAAGGCGCTGCGCGGGCTGTTGGACGCCACCGCCATCGGAACCTTCGCGGCCATGCGGGCGAGCAGGTCGGCGGCGCCGGGCATCGGGTCCGCGCCCTCGGCCAGGGCGATCCCCACTTCGGCCAGAAGGGCGTCCGAAATGGCCCGCTCGTCGCCTGGACGTCCGAAGATCCGGGCCATGTCACGACAACATTCGTCCATGGCGCGACCCAGATAGCGTTCCATCTCCGCAGGACCATACGGCTGGCCCTCAGCCGCGAAGACGGCGGCTTCGGCAATGCGCCACCGCGGCTCGGAGTCGACCAGCAGTCCATCGCAGTCAAAGACGGCCGCCTTGATGGTGGCGGGGAGCGGGCGCCTCGGCCCGGTCCTTGCTTGTTCAGGGCTAGTCAGGGCAGGGCCAGTCAGGGCAGGGCCAGTCAGGGCAGGGACGGTGGTGCTGCCGATCGGGGGGATCATCGTCGTCATCCGTTCTGTTCGTAGGCGGCGGCCAAGAGGTCAGCGAGGCTGTCGGCAGCCTGCTGCGGATCGGCGTCACCCGGCACATGAACCCAATGGGTGGCCTGGGCGAACCCCTTGGCGGGGGCGAGGCGCTCGTCCGTCGGCGGGGTCGCGCGATACCGCAGGCCGACCCGGAGCGTGCCGCGCGGTCCTGGCGCGACGGCCGCGAACTGCGTCTTGCGGATGATCGGCGTATAGGTGCCCCGGCCCTGCACCTCGGCGTCCTCGCCTTGAGTTGCTGCCACCCGGACGACGGCGTCATGCAACGGACGAAGCGCCGCCTTAGCCCCCACGAAGAGCGCGTCCGCGAACTGCTCGGGCGTCGGCATCGTCCATCCCGCCCGCTCGGCCGCCGCGAAGCCGATGGCCCACTGGGTGTTCTGGGGCACGCCATGGACGTCCTTCAGCCACCGCCGCACGGCCACCTGATCGAGCGGATCGATGCCCGAGGCGGCGACGAGGTCGAGCCATTCGTCCAGCGTGCGTCCGGTGCGCTCGGCCATCGAGGCGACGAGGGCGGCGGTCATCTCTTGGGGCTCGGGCATGGCGACATTCTGCCCTGACCGAAGGGGGTTTACTCGCCCCCAGCGGTGCCCTTCTCTAAGAGCGAGCGGTCGAAGTACATCGGACGGGCCGGCGCTTCGTCTTCCTTCGCGGGCGTGGGCTCGGGATCGGCGGGCACGGTGTCCCAGGCCGCGGGGTTCAGCGTCCGCTCTGGGTTGAGCAGCATGTCGCGATCGAGAATCTGCGGGGCTGTGGACGACGACGCCTGCGCGCCACTCGACGAACTCGACGACGCGGAGGCCGACGGCCTCGAGGACGCGTTGGCCTCGGGCAATTCCCACGCGTCGCGCGGATCGTCCGCAAGAGGCGGTGCCGCACGGCGGCGGTATTGCAGTGCAACGAACACCGTTCCAGCGACGAGCGCGACGCCCATCAGGACGAGCAGCGGATCCATGAGGGCCTCCCGATCTCTTGCCATAGCCTAGGCCGAATCCGGGGCAAATGCCTCTCTCGGGGCACTCGGATGTGAGGGGCGCTGACCCGGTGACAGGCGAGGATTGCCTGGTCAGAATAGGAATAGTCGGACCCAAACCATAGTTGAGTCTAGTGAACTCAACTCTTAGGAGAACGCACTTCTTTATGGATACGTCCAAGCTCACCACCCGCAGCCGAGACGCGGTCTCGGCTGCGCTGCGCAATGCGCTCACCAACGGCAACCCCAATGCCGAACCGGTGCACCTGCTGCACGCTCTGCTGCTGGTGCCGGACAACACAATCGCCCCGCTGCTGACGGCCGTGGGTGCCGATCCGGCCGCCGTGGACGCCGCCGCGGTCGCCGCCATCAACAAGCTGCCGTCCGCCTCGGGCTCGTCGGTCTCGCAGCCGAACGTCTCGGGCGGCCTGGCGCGCGTCCTCGCCGACGCCGAGACCCGCGCCGAGCAGCAGAAGGACGCCTTCGTCGCCACCGAGCACCTGCTCATCGCCTTGGCCAGCGTTGACACCGACGCCAAGAAGATCCTGGTGCAGGCGGGCGCGACGGCCGACAAACTCATCAAGGCGTTCAACGAGGCGCGTGGCGACAAGCGCGTCACGTCGGCCGAGTCGGAGGCCACTGAGTCGTCCCTCGACAAGTATTCGGTCGACCTCACCGCGAAGGCGCGCGAAGGCAAGCTCGATCCCGTCATCGGACGTGATCAAGAGATCCGTCGGGTCGTCCAGGTGCTGGCACGCCGGACGAAGAACAACCCCGTGCTCATCGGCGAGCCCGGCGTCGGCAAGACCGCCGTCGTCGAGGGTCTGGCCCAGCGCGTGATTCAGGGCGACGTGCCCGACAGCCTCAAGGGCCGCCGGGTGGTCTCGCTCGATCTGGCCTCGATGGTCGCGGGCGCCAAGTACCGCGGCGAGTTCGAGGAGCGCCTGAAGGCCGTGCTCAACGAGATCCGCGACGCCGAAGGTCAGGTCATCACCTTCATCGACGAGCTCCACACCGTCGTTGGGGCGGGCGCCTCGGGTGATTCGTCCATGGACGCCGGCAACATGCTCAAGCCCATGCTCGCCCGCGGCGAGCTGCGGATGATCGGCGCCACCACGCTCGATGAGTACCGCGAGCGGATCGAAAAGGATCCCGCGCTGGAGCGCCGGTTCCAGCAGGTGTTCGTCGGCGAGCCGTCCGTCGAGGACACCATCGCCATCCTGCGCGGCCTGCGCGAACGCTACGAGGGGCACCACAAGGTGCGGATCACCGACGGCGCTCTCGTCGCGGCCGCCACCCTCTCGAACCGCTACATCACCTCGCGGCAACTGCCCGACAAGGCCATTGACCTGATCGACGAGGCGGCCTCGCGGTTGCGCATGGAGATCGACTCCTCCCCGGAAGAGATCGACCAGCTGCGCCGCAGCATCGATCGCATGACCATGCAGGCGTTCGCGTTGGAGAAGGAGACCGATGCCGGCTCCACGGAGCGTTACACCCGCCTCACCGCCGAGTTGGCCGACGCCAAGGAGGAACTCCGGGGCCTGGAGTCGCGCTGGGAGGCCGAGAAGTCGGGCCTGAACAAGGCCGGCGAGATTGCCGAGCAGATCGACAAGCTGCGCATCGAGGCCGACAAGGCCCAGCGCGAGGGTGACCTGACGCGGGCGTCCGAGATTCTCTACGGCCAGATCCCGACCCTGGAGCACCAGCGCGAGGAAGCCGCGAGCGCCGAGGCGAACATCACTCCGATGGTCTCCGAAGAGGTGTCGGCCACCGACATTGCCGAGGTTGTCAGCGCCTGGACGGGTGTCCCCGTCGGCAAGATGCTGCAGGGGGAGTCGGAGAAGCTGCTCGAGATGGAGACGCGCGTCGGGTCCCGGCTCATCGGCCAAGAGAAGGCTGTTCAGGCCGTGTCGGACGCCGTCCGTCGCGCCCGGGCTGGCATCTCGGATCCGAACCGTCCGACCGGCTCATTCCTGTTCCTCGGCCCCACCGGCGTCGGCAAAACCGAGCTCGCGAAGGCGCTCGCGGAGTTCTTGTTTGATGACGAGCAGGCGATGGTCCGCATCGACATGAGCGAGTACAGCGAGAAGCATTCGGTCTCCCGCCTGGTCGGCGCGCCCCCCGGGTATGTCGGCTACGAAGAGGGCGGCCAGCTCACCGAAGCGGTGCGCCGGCGTCCGTACTCGGTCGTGCTGCTGGACGAGGTCGAGAAGGCTCACCCGGACGTGTTCAACATCCTGCTTCAGGTGCTGGACGACGGACGTCTCACCGACGGCCAAGGCCGCACCGTGGACTTCCGCAACGTGATCTTGATCATGACCTCGAACCTGGGCAGCCAGTACGTGGCCGATCCCACGCTCGATCCGGGCGTCCGCAACGAGGCCGTCATGGGTGTCGTCCGACAGTCGTTCAAGCCCGAGTTCCTCAACCGGCTCGACGAGATCGTGCTGTTCGATCCGCTCTCCATGGCCGACCTGACCAAGATCGTGGACATCCAGCTCGAGCGCCTCAACAAGCGGTTGTCCGACCGGCGCATCACCCTTCAGGTGACCGATGCGGCCAAGCGCTGGCTGGCAGACAAGGGCTTCGATCCGGTGTACGGCGCGCGTCCGCTGCGTCGGCTGGTCCAATCGACGATCGAAGATTCGTTGGCCCGCAAGGTGCTCTCGGGCGAACTCCACGACGGTTCGACGATCACCTTCGACGTCAGCCCCAACGGCACGGAATTGATCGCCTCCTAGGCCGTTGACGAAAATGAGGTTCACCCCAAACCGTGGAGGGTTCCTTATGCCGCTTCTCGGTTGAGAGCGGTGGTTTCGTAGGTGATGGGTGCCATCATGCCAGCGCTGCTGTGTCGGCGTGTGTGGTTGTAGAAGCCCCAACACCACTCGAGCACGACGGTCTGGGCGTGGCGGGTGTCGATGA
This sequence comes from Micropruina sp., assembly GCA_016716635.1. GTDB lineage: Bacteria > Actinomycetota > Actinomycetes > Propionibacteriales > Propionibacteriaceae > JADJVZ01. The sequence continues at coordinate 142,685 of JADJVZ010000012.1, read as the reverse complement.
ACTGGTGCCGGGACAGCACTTCCCACTCGAGGCTGGAGAAGAACGATTCGGCGGCGGCGTTGTCGAAGCAAGACCGGACCCTGCCCATCGATTGGCGAATGCCGATCTCGCGGCACAGCTTGGTGAATGACTTGGCGGTGTAGGTCGAGCCGCGGTCGGTGTGGAAGATCACCTGCTGCGTCTGGTCTTCACGCCAGATCGTGGCTTTGCCACCCCTGGTCGCGACGGCCATCTTGATTGCGGCACAGGCCAAGTTGGCGTCGGGATGGAGCCCGGTCGCCGCGCCGAGAAGGCGCCGGCTGTAAAGGTCGATCACGGTAGCCAGGTACAGCTTTCCCTGATCGGTCGGGATCTCGGTCATGTCGCCAACCCAGCGACAATTCGGTGCGGCGGCGGTGAAGTGGCGTTTGAGTAGGTCAGGGAACTTCGGTGCTGTCTTGTCCTGCCTCGTGAGGCCGTTACGACGCCTGATCTTCCTTGCCACGAGCTGTTGGCGGCGCATCGAGTCAGCCACCGTTTTCTCCGAGATGGTCCAGCCGGCATCGCGGAGGTCGACCACCAGCCGCGGTGAGCCATGCAGGCCACGGGCCGCGTCGAACGCGTTCTTGACCGCCGCATCCACCTCGGCGCGACGCTTCGCCCGCTTCGTCGCCGGGCCACCGGCCTGAGCGCGGGGCCACCACTTGTAGAACCACGACACGCTCACCCCGAGCAAGGCACAACACACTGAATCGCCCCGGCGTGTCCGGAGGCTTCGTTGTTTGACTAGGCAGCCTCTGTTTGTGGCTGCTTGTGAGCGTAGTACGCGTTCTCGAGTTCGTGGGGTGGCATGTCGCCGCAGTACTCGAACAAGCGGGTGTTGTTGAACCAGTCGACCCATTCGGCGGTGGCGTGTTCGACCTGATCGACCGCATGCCAGGGCCCCTGGTGGTGGATCACTTCGGCCTTGTAAAGGCCGTTGATCGTCTCCGCGAGGGCATTGTCGTACGACGAGCCGACACTGCCCACCGAGGGGGTGATGCCCGCTTCAGTGATCCGTTCGGTGTAGCGAATCGACGTGTACTGCGAGCCTCTATCGGGTGTGCCACCAGGTCGGTGAAGTCGTCACGGCCTTCCCGTTCCCGGGTCCAGATCGCCTGCTCCAAAGCATCGAGCACCATGGAGGTGGTCATCGTCACCGCGACCCGCCAACCCAGGATCCGACGGGCGTAAGCGTCGATCACGAATGCGACATACACCCACCCGGCCCAGGTCGACACGTAGGTGATGTCAGCGACCCAGAGCAGGTTCGGGGCCACCGGCTCGAAGTCACGACCAACCAGATCGTCTGGTCGTTTGGCTGCCGGATCGGCGATCGTGGTGCGTTTCTTCGAACCACGACGGACACCCACGAGCCCGTCAGCGCGCATCAGACGCTCCACCGTGCAGCGGGCGACCGGGATCTGTTCCCGGTTCAGCTGCAACCACACCTTCCGCGGCCCATACACGTCATGGTTAGCGTGGAACACCCGACGGATCTCGACGAGTAACACCTCATCACGTAACTGCCGGTCAGTGGGCAACTTGTCTACCCATTCGTAATAGGTCGACGGGGCGATCGGAACACCATGCTCAGTCAGCACAGCGCAGATCGGCGCAACACCCCATCGCAAACCACCAGGCTCCTGGTGGTCGGCATGCTCGCGGATGAAATCCACGATCACAGCCCTGGCCGGTCGAGCTCGGCCGCGAAGAAAGCCGAAGCCGCCTTCAAAATCGCGTTCGCGCGCTTCAGTTCAGCATTCTCCCGCTTCAACCGTTTCAGCTCAGCCGATTCCTCACTCGACACCCCCGGCCGTGTCCCCTGATCAACCTGATCCTGACGCACCCACTTCCGCAGCGTCTCAGCGGTGGAAATCCCCAACAAGCCCGCCACATGCCGCATCGCGGCCCAGTCCGTGCCCTGATCAGGCCGACACTCGTGATACATCCTCACCGCCCGAGTCTTCAACTCGTCCGGATACCTCTTGCTCGTGTTCCCTGGCATGACTCCAACCTTCCCAAGGTTTCAAGTCTCCGGAAACACCGGGGCGATTCACTAATTGATAAAAGTCGGGTTACACAAACGATCTGACACCCTCCACGACCCGGAGTCCAAGGGTGTGGTCGAACGACGTAACGGGTTCTTCGAGACCACTAGGAACACCTCGCTGTTGGCTAAGTCATAAACCTTAGGGGCTCTACCAGGTTCCTAAACCCAGCAATCGGAATGCGATTATCGCAGTCACTCTCCAAACAAATGATATTCACGCGTAGCCCCCTCACGGTACGGTCCTTGCGCGCAACCCAAACCCAACTTCGACACTCACTATCGCGGCAGTCAAACCCCACAATCTCTCCCTGATCTGAAGTCGCACTCACCCAGGGCTTCGACCATTCAAGCTCTCGATTGATCTGCATGATGCTTGGCTGGACACTCGGGCGCTGCGCCTCCCAAGCAGATTCGGCGTCCGCGAGTGTGACATAGGTGACATTCTCGACTCGAATTATGGACTCGTGCCAACGGGAGTTGTACGTCCCCCCTGCACAAATGGGTCCTTTGAGCGCAAAACAGGTCGAGCCCGGACCCCATTGGCCAGCCGAAGGGAAGGGCATCCCATTCTTCGAGGACCAATCCGCGGCATAGTGTGGCGGAAGCGGATGATCTTCAATCGTCGGTGCGAGTGGCGAGCAAGCCTGCAACAACAACGCCGCCGCAAGGGCCACCCAACCGCGCAAAGGCTGAATCATTTAACCTGGACCCTTCCGGAGGAGTTCCATATCGGGTTGTCGATTTGCGCCTCCATAATTTCTTGCAGTTGGGCCGATGTAATCCCGACCGGGTGCGCCTTGTATGCGTCATAGCCGATGCGGATCGAAACATCGTCCCCCGGGTCATCGACTCCACCCTGCGCCTGTCCCAGTAGCTTCGGAATGGCAATTGCCTGCTCCACCGAAAGGCCCATGTTTGCTGCATTGTATCCGTATTCCATATTACCCCAAACGTCGTAGTTAAATAATACGTGTCGCCCATTCTTGGTTGTCAGGCTTGAGTACGTTGAATCATCCGCTAACTTACCTTCAGTGCCTCCATGGAGCCAGCCAACGTAGTGAGCCTTCGAATCCCATGCCCCACCAGGTTGATTCATGCCCTTGAACCACATCAAGAATCTCGCATACGCCTTGAGGAGATTCCCATTGCTGTCCTCAACATCGTTCACGAAATGTTCATTGAGTGTCATCACGTCGCAATTCATTCGCATTGTCGTAAAGTCAAGACTCATTTGGAACTTGTATGTCGATGAGTCCGGCCTGGTTGGTGAATCCTCGTCCACGTTTTGACCACGCCCCACGGATCGCAGACCGCCCTTGGACTTAACAGGAGGCTTCCACGCGGACCAGAACGCCCCGTGCTTGGCGATGTAGTTCTTCTTCGAATAGGTGACGGCGGAATTGCTGGAGTTCCACTCCTTGTCCGAGTCGTCCCAGGTGTTCGATTCGCTGACTTTGTCGATCAGGCCTGTTGGGTCGCTGTGGGTGATCGGGCTGTTTTCGCAATAGGTGTATGCATTCCACTGCAAAGGGACGGTGGTGTCCTGCACAGGGTCCACTGTAATGAACCGCTGGAGTGTGGGGTCGTATTCGCGGGCGCCGAGGTGGGTGTAGCCGAGGGTGGTGTCTTTGATGCCGTTGAGGAAGCCGTGTTGTCCGGTCCAGGGGGTGGGGGTGTTGCGAGGGGCGCCGTAGGGGGTTTGCCATTGGGTTTGGTACGCGCTGGTGGCGGCGTTGATTTGGAAGTGGGGGGTGCCTTGGGCGTCGACGAGTTGGTAGGTGAGGGTGTCGTTGGTGGTACCGGTGCGTTGGGCGATGGTGTGTCCGGCCCAGGTGTATTGCCGCGTGGCAGTCACCACTCCGACGGTGTCGAGTTTGAGGTCGGTGTTGGCGATGGTGAGGGTGGTGCCGGTTTGGTCGGTTCGCAGGATCCGGTTGCCGCTGGCGTCGTAGATGTTCTTTTCGAGAAGTGTGGCTCCGTTAGTGACGGTGTCGAGTTTGCCTTCGGTGTTCCAGGTGAAGTTTTGGGTTTGGCCGGCGATGGTGCGGGTGAGGGTGTTACCGGCAGCGTCCGCGGTGTAACTCGTGGTGGCGGGGGTTGTGCCGGTGGCGGCTAGTTGGGTGGGGAAGTGGGGTCGACTCGTGCCGTTCGCTGGGTACGTGTAGGTGTAGGTGGTTGCTGTGGCGGTGGTTCGGTCGGTGCGGCTGGGGGTGTTGCCGATGGTGTCGGTGGTCCAGCTGTTCCAGTAGGGGGCTGGGCCGGCGAGGGTGGTTTGGGTTTTGGTGGCGGTGCAGTCACCGGTGGTGGGGGTCCAGGCTTCGGTGAGTTGTTGTTGGTTGTCGTAGGTGAAGCATTGGGTGTCGGTTCCGATCTTTCCGGTGCCTGCGAGTTTGGTGATGTTGCCGGCGTTGTCGTAGGTGAGGGTGTCGGTTTCGAGGACTCCGCCGTTTTGCAATCCGTTGTTGATCCCGATGAGGCGGTTAGTGCCCCCTGAGTAGGCGTACGTTTGCCCGATAAGTTGCCCGGTGATGCTGTTCAGGTACAGGCCGCTGATTTGCCCCAAGGAGTTGTAGTTGGTTTTTGTGACGTAGCCGGTCGGGGGGCCGCTCAGCGCGCCCGTGAGCGAATACGGCAGGTTCATCGTGTTGTAGGTGTAGCTGAGCGTTTCGGCGGGGAGGGGGCCGGTGATTGGCAGGCCGACAGTGTTGATGCTGCCGTCGGGGTTGTAATTGGTGGTCGTGGTGTAGTTGCCGGCGAGTTGTGCCGGGATGAGCCCGGTCACGGTGGGAATAGTGGTGGTCGCGGAGGTGGGCCGTCCGGCGGTGTCGTAACTGTTGACCTGGCTGGTCAGTTGGGTGCCACCCGGGAGGTAACGGACGCTGCTGGTGGCCTTGCCGGGCGTCACGGTGTCGTACGTGGTGGCGGTGAGGGGGGTATTGGCCAGGTCGGTCGTCTGAGTGACCCGGTTCAGGTTGTCGTAGACCGTCTTGATGCCTTGCCCGCGAGCATCGGTGGTCGAAATTGGGTTGCCAGCTAGATCGAAGGTGGTCGTGGATAGCCCTTTGTCGGGGTCGCCGCTAGTGATCTGGTGGCCCTGGAGGTCATAGGTATAGGTCCACAGATTGTTCTTGGGGTCCTTCATGGTGGTGAGGTTCCCCGTGGTGTCGTAGCTGTAGGTGGTGGTGGTGGCGCTGGTGGCCGGGTTCTGGATCAGCTGAGTGGTGCGGCCATGGATGTCGGTGACGGTCTTGGTGGGGACCCCCCCGGCGGGCGGTGTCACGGTGGTGGTGTCGTTGGTGTAGGTAACGGCGGTGTGCCAGAGCTCGACACCCATCTGGTAGGTGGTCGTAACGAGGGGGCGGCTGGCGTAGTCGTACGTGGTGCTGGTGCTTTGAGCAGCGTGGCTCAGGATCGGTTCGACGATCTGACTGTTGGGCGCTGCCGAGTTGTTCAACAGGGTGGTCTCGCTGACCAGGCCGCGGTCGTCATATCGCTGTTCGGTGACGATGCGCCCTGTTCCGTTCTGGGCGGGGGTTTGGGTGACGCGGGGCCGGAACAGTGAATCGGTGATGCTGTAACTGGTCAGATAGCTGGTGCCATCAGCCTTGAGGGTGTCCGTTTGGACCCAGGAGGTGTTCGTACCAGACGGGTTGACGCTATAGGTGTATTTGGCTGTGGCGGGCAGAGTTGTGGCCCGCCCCGGGCTCCACACGCTTACGACCCGCCCGAGGGCGTCCAGGCTGGCTTGGGAGGTGAGGTTCCCAGGCTGAGTTTGTTTAACGTTGGTACCCCAGTGGGGGTCGATGGTGGTGCTCGTGACCAAGGGTGTCCCCGGGCCTGATCCGTCCGGGTCGGGCGTAGTGACGGTGATGCCCGTGACGGGTGAGCCGGTGGTGGGGGTGTAGCTGGTGGTCGTCGTGTGCCCAAGGGGGTCGGTGCCCGCTAGCGTGCGGCCGTGTTGGTCGTAGGTGGCGCTGGTGGTCGCCCACTGCCGGTTGGTTCCGGACCCGCTCCAGGTTTTGGTGAGAGTCGCGAGGCCGCGGGTGGGGGCTGCTCCCAGGGTGGTGCTGTTGTCGTAGAAGTGCTGGGCCCAGATGTTGACCTGGTTAGAGTCGACGGCTGTGGCGCACGTGGTGGGCATCACGGTTTGTTCGGCGACGGTGTCGAGGATCCAGGCGGTGGTGTTGGTGGCGTAGCTGGTGCGGGTGCAGGTTTCGTCGCCGGTGATGGCGTTGTCGCCGGTGTCTTCGGTTTCGGTGAGGCGGCCGTAGTTGTCGTAGGTGTTCTTGGTGGTGACGGTGCGGGTGGCGCCGTTGGCGATGGTTTGGCGGCTACGGGTTTGGGCGGTGGCGACCATGTAGGCCTTCACGTGGCCGTCGGTGACGGTTTGGCTGCTTATGGGGTCGGTGATGGTGCCGTTGTCTTCGCTGCCGGTGGGGCCGGTGAGGGTCCGAGATTCGCGGACGAGGCCCGCGAGTTGGTTGTCGTCGCGCCAAGGCGTGTTGGTGCTGTCGGTGATGTTGATCGCCTTCACACCGCCGCTGCCGTTCTTGTCACCGTCGAGGCCTTGGAAGTACAGGCTTCTTGTGACGGTTTGGGGGTCGATGACGTCGAAGTGATTGAGGCCGAACCCGGTGACGGTGGTGACGCTTTGCGCTCCGCGCCATTGGTTCCACGTTTGGTTCTTGGTGGGGGTGAGGATCGAGTCGTCGTATCGCCAGCCGAAGTTGGAGTAGGTGTAGCTGGTGAGGGTGGAGGGGTTGCCGTTGGGTTGGCTGGTGCCCAGATCATTCACCTGCTGGGAATAGTCCTGCGCGTTGACCGACATGACCAAGAACTTGTTGAACCAGTTCAGGGTGGGAGTGGCTCCGTTGTCAGAGAAGTAGGACGGGTAGCAGCGGCTGGTGTTGGTGGCCGGGGTCAGGTTCGCAACCGTGTCCGCGCTGCAGTCTGAGGACAGGTAGCTGACCTGCAGTTGTCCCCCGCCTTCGGTGGTGACGATGGTCAGTCGGGGTCTGGTGAGGGGCACGCCGGTGGTGAGGCCGGTGACGCGGTTCGACAGTAGTGCGGGGGTGAGCTTCACGGCCGGGATGGTCACGGGGGTTCCGACGCGTCCTGTGTGGGTGATGGTGTCGAGCCACAGGGCAGGTACCGATGCGTCGAGGGGTGCGGGGTAGGTGGCGGCCATGTCCCAGGTATCAACGGTGTCGTAGCCGCTGCCGGTCGTGATGGCGGTGGCAACCTGGGAGAGGCGTTTGCGGGTGAAGAAGGTGGGCGAGGTGGACTCCGACGGGCAGTAGCTGCCATCGCACAGCTGGTCCAGGGGCACCTCGGGCCAGGCAGAGGTCGTCGTCGAGGTGGGGGCTGCGGTTTCGCAGCTGGCCGACACCGAGGTCAAGCACCGTTCCTTGACAGCGAAGGTCACTTTCGCGGGTGGTGTGGTGGCTTCGGCTCCTTGGCGTTCCCCGTAGGAGATTTGGGTCAGGTACCCGCCGCGGTCGTAGCTGGTGTCGGCAGTGAGGTTCTTCAGGTAACGGTTGGTTTCCTTGGCGTAGTAGTAGGTGAGGCTGTCACCGTGCGGGGAAACCACATAGTCAAGGTTCCACCGCCAAGGCTGGTTGGTGAACGAGGTGCTGAACGAGGTCGTGTTGCCGGGCTCGCCCACGTTGTTGCCCGCGACCGGCACCGACCAGCGGGAGTTCGTTGCTGCGGCTGCGGCGCCATCTGCCTTGCCTTTCCCGAAGAAGTATTGGGTGCCGTCGGTGGTGGTCACTTTCCAATACTCGTCGCCGCCGATGCTGTTGACCTTTTCGACACGGGTTCCGTCGTCGTCTCGCAAGCGCCACAGTGAGGTGTTGCCATCACGCACCAGTTCCCCGGCGTGGCCAGACATCGTCAACACGGCGTTGTCGAAGGTTTGATTGTTCGACTTCGCGGCGTCGCTGGCCCAACACAGGTCACCGGTTTTGGTGGTGTTGTTGACCCCAGGAGTACCGACTTGGTCGGAACACGACCCATAACGCCGTTCGATAAACGCCTCCCCGAGGCTGAACCCTTCCCCCAACCAAGACGCCTGGTTGTTCGTCGCCGACACTCGCCCGTCCGCGACCGCCGAGGAGTAGCCGATTTGAAGCGTTGGAGCTAGACCTCCGGCCACTGGTGGGGTTCGTAACGGATAGGACCAGGTGAACGCTCCGCCTTGCCCCCCGGAGGCCCAGGTGGATGAGGACGATAATGAGGTGGCGGTGAAGTCGCCGCTGGCACTGGACGAGGAAGCGACCGCCGCCATCAGCGCGGTCGACATCAACGTTGACCCCGTCACCGTGGTGGGTATCGTCACCTGTGCGGTGAGGGTGTGCGCGTTGGGATCGTTAATCGAACCGAGATCCGTTTGGATGCGGCACTCGGGACGATCCGGGGTAGTCAGCGCACACGCGGGGAGCCCCACTAGCCGCAACCGGGACGCGAACCCTGCCCCGCCAGCCGTCGCGAAGCCGGAGTAGTCCATGGTGACCGCCAGCTGCGCCCCTGGAGTCGCGGAAACGGCGGTCACCACACCGGCCCCGACCAGGGGACGGGTAGCCTCCTGTGCCAGGACCTGCGCCCGCACAGATCCTGGATCGGAGGACGCGGCACTTCCGGCAGCGACCCGCAGCGGCCCCTTGCCCACCTGCGCGGGCTTGGAGCCACGGGCCACAGACGTCACCGTGTCGTCCGAGGCTTCCGGCCACGTCGCTGTGGTGACGGCATACGTTGGCACGGTCACCGTCTTGGGGGTGCCTGGTTTGACCGTGGCAACGGGGGTGTCCGGTAGGTCATCCGGAGTAGGTAGCGACCAGGTCTTCGGTGCCGCTACCGCAGGCTGGGTTCCCACGGTCGACAGTCCCCCTGCCACCAACGCCAAGGCCACGCCAGTAGCGACCCGGCGAGCAATCCATGACTTCATCCCAAACACCTAACCAAACAGAATCGAATAAGGAATGCGGAGGTTAGAACGGCAACGTCACAGCAACGAATGTGCTGGAGGGTTCACCGGTCACCGCGTTGAGGCTCCACACGTAGACGTACGTGAGTGGCCCCAAGGCGCCTAAAGCGCTACCCGTTAAGGTGGCGACCCGCGTGCCGTCGGCGGCGACCGTGACCTGGCGGCAGGTCGCCGGATCAAATTGGGTAGGCCCTTGAGCGCCGGTTAAGGTCCAGCAGAACGCCGTGATGGTCGGATCGGCGGGACCGACAACGTCAATCCGGTACATATCGGGGGCGCTGCCGTAGTCGCTGGTGACTGAGGTTGGCTTGGGTGGGATCGTTTGTGCTCCGCGGTACGGCACCGAGGTCGGTACGGATTCGATCCCGGTGTACACGTTCCGGATGACCACGGTGGCCACGAGACCAACGCCATTCGGGGCGTCAGGCAACGGGACAGTCACGGTCGCACCGGGGGCAGCCACCTGTGAGTTCACGAACTGGGGCCCGCCACTGAGACCGGCCACACTGACGCGGGCGAGTAGGCACGGCGGCTTACCAACAGGACATCCTGCTGCTTGTGGGTCCGCAAGCGGCGGCAAAGTCACCTTGAGGCTGAGTTGGGACACTCCCGCCACCGCGATCGGGGTCTTCACGACGCTGCCCTGATTGAGCCATTGGAGGCCACCGCTTGAGCCCGGTAGGAGCATGCTGGCGGCACGCGTCGGCATGAAATAGATCGTGACCGCTGACGAGGTGGTACTTACGCTGCCGTCGCTGGTGGTCACCGTCACCGTGTACGGGTGACCTTCCAGCAAATGTTTCACGCTACCGGCCATCGTCGTCGACGCGACTAAGGAAGCGCTCCAGGACGACACGCTGCCCGTCCACAACGTCGTCGCCGCGGCGTCTTTCACAGTGAACACACTCGTAGCGCACGTGGTGCACCTGTAGCCGCTGTAGGACGCCTGGAATGTGGGTTGGTCGGTGGCGGTGTAGTAAGTGACCTGGTTGTCCCACAAGATCGGGTTTACCACCGACACAGTCGGCGTCGGTAAGGAATACGAGACCGCCAACACCGGACCGGAATCGTTGTCGTAGTGACGCCAGTTGTACTGGTCGGTGCTGGACTCGCCCCGCATCCCGATCGTCACCACACCAAACGACATTGCGGGCGAATTTTGCTTCATGTTGCCGGTCAACTCCCACGATTCCCATTCGGCAAGATGGCAGGTGCTCTGGTTGCCCACCGCATAGCCGTTAGCCACCGGCGCAGCCCACCAGGCCGGCCGGTTCGACCAAGAAGGTGACGAAGGAATCGCCCCGGTGACGCCCACCTCAATGGGGTGGCCATAGCTGGCAGAGTCGCATGGGCTACTTTGGACCGAATGAACATTTAAATGAGTGAACGTCGCCTTGGTGATCGAGGCCGCATGCATACCAGCCATGTCGAACGTGTAGTACATCTCCGACTGGTAGCTGCCGTTGGCCGGGTCCCAGTTTCCGCTGTACCCCACCCGGCCATCATCACCCCCGTAATTCACATGCACCCAGTTGTTCGTGATCCGCACGGCCGAGGAACGGCCCACCGTGAAGTCCGGGTCGATGACAACCGGGTAGACCGTGGTCGGATCGGTCAACATGGCCCGATCGGCACCAAAAACCACATCATTGCCAGAGACCGCCATCGAGACCGGCTTGACCCGGGCGGTCCCAGCCTGATCGACCCGGGCCTTAGCAGAAGCAGTGGACGGCTGTGTCTTGCCATGGGAATCCCACATCGTTGGCGTGGTCAACGTGAACGCTGTGCGGCCAGTGGAAGCAACGTACGACACATCGCCGCTCTTGCCCGGCGACGCCGTCACACCCTTCGTCTTGACCCGCAAAGGGATCTTCTGGAGGACCGGATTCCCCCCAGCTGTGGCGTCCTTCACCACCAAGAAGGTGGACACCAAATCGGAAGACACCTTGACCGTCAAATCCACCCCCGGATACACCTCCGCGTACGTCGCGGTGTCCCCCTCCACCTTGGGTGCCGGGAGGGTGGCAGGCCACTCGAAGCCCAAACCAGTCGACGGCGTGTCATCAACGGACACCAAAGGTGTTGTTCCACCCGCAGAGACAGTGACTGGAACCCGTGACGCCACCGCATGCAACTGGCCATCAGCCCCTACAACCAACGACGAATCCGGGGCCCGCCAGCCACCCTTGCCGTCCGAAACCCGGGCCACCATCGCACTGAACTCAGCATCGAACTGACCCGTCGCCGGGTTCGCCACCACCTTCGTCCACGGATCAGTCTTCGCGGTCACCTCAACAGGCTTGCCCGACGCCTTCGCCTGCGCCATCGCAGCATCCTCCGACAACCCGGCCGATGCCGTTGGTGTGGGATCAGGGGTCGGCGCAGCACCCGCAACCGGCACCGAAAGCACACCCACGGAAAAGCACAACGTCAACGCCACACCAGTAGCTGAAAACCGACGCATTAAACCCACCTAATCGTGAACGCACAACGCCCATAAATCGACGCACAAACACCCCGCTCAACACAGAGCTCAGGGCCAGGAACCCAGGGGGTGGGTATGCGCTTAGCTGGAAGTTAGCACCCCGGAAACTCACATGGAACCCCTTCCGCAGACCAAGACTCCGCAAGTCGGCGCGCCGCCACAATTACCTCATCTGCGATCGTGATAATTCGTTGCATTTTGCGCGCAATTTTCGAGAAGGGGTGTTCGGAGGCTCCAGATAGGCGTATAAGAATGACCATGACCACCCCAAAGGCCGCCAAGGTGTACCTGGCATCGCTACTCATTTTCGCCTTGGCGCTCACCTGCCTCAGCGCGACCGTTCAACGAGCCGAAGCCGCCGGAACCAACATCCTCGCCGCTGGGGGAACCCTCAACGCGGGCGGAACGATCGCCTCACCCAGCGGCGACACCACCCTCGCCATGCAAACCGATGGCAACCTCGTGCTCTACGGGCCCACCAGCACCAGCCCCAACGGCGTCATCTGGGCAAGCGGCACCAGCGGGAGCAACATGAGTCTTCGGCAGCAGGCGGACGGAAACCTTTTGATCTACAACGGATCAAACCAACCCGTGTGGGCAAGCACGACTCAGGACTATGCCGGAGCCCAACTGGTCGTTCTCGACTACGGCCACGCCAGCATCTACAGCGCGGCAGGTCAACTCCTGTGGGACAACAAGACCCCCCTTTATTCAACCCTGCCGAGCGGCACCACCATGCTGCCAGGGCAGTCGCTCCGGAGCCCGGACCACAGCAGTCACCTAAACTACGGGACCAACGGAACACTGACCCTCATGCAAGGAAGCACCGTCAAATGGCTCGAAACCTCCCAAGCCACCAGCTCCTTCCTTCGCTTCAGCGCAACCGGTGACCTTCAAGTCACCCGCTACAGCGACGGCGGCATCTCCTGGGCCTCGGGCACAGGCACGCACCCGGGCGGATCCCTCATCATTCAAAATGACGGCAACCTCGTCATGAGCCAACGCGGACAGACCGTCTGGAGTTTCGCGGGCGGCCCAGTCTCCCTGGTACCGAATGGGGGCATGGAATCCGGCGGCTGGACCGCCACAGCTAACACCAACCAAGCGATCTACACCTCCACCACCACCCCACCCCACTCCGGTAACAAATACCTGGCCACCAACACCAGCGGCGCAGGCGGCTCCGTCTACACCGACATCCCCCTCACCATCAACACCCGGAACACCTACTGCGCCACCGCCTGGGTCCGAACCGAAGGCGCCGGACAAGGCGCCTCAGGAAACTTCAACCTTTGGCTCACGGGCGGACTCAGCAACGAAACCAGCAGCACCCACTACGCCAACCTGCCCAACAACACCTGGACCCAAATCAGCACCTGCATCCAAGCCACCACCCCCCACACCAACCTCCGCGTCCAGCTCTACCCCGACGTCAACGCCACCACCGTCAACCTCGACGACGTCGACGTGCACCAATCACTGGTGCCCAACGGCAGCATGGAATCCGGCGGCTGGACCGCCACAGCCAACACCAACCAAGCGATCTACACCTCCACCACCACCCCACCCCACTCCGGAAACAAATACCTGGCCACCAACACCAGCGGCACAGGCGGCTCCGTCTACACCGACATCCCCCTCACCATCAACACCCGGAACACCTACTGCGCCACCGCCTGGGTCCGAACCGAAGGCGCCGGACAAGGCGCCTCAGGAAACTTCAACCTCTGGCTCACCGGCGGACTCAGCAACGAAACCAGCAGCACCCACTACGCCAACCTGCCCAACAACACCTGGACCCAAATCAGCACCTGCATCCAAGCCACCACCCCCCACACCAACCTCCGCATCCAGCTCTACCCCGACGTCAACGCCACCACCGTCAACCTCGACGACGTCGACATCACCCAATAGCAACCGGTCCCCGGAGCAACTGAGACAGCCTCAGATCCCGGCCACCGTCTTGGGCCGGTCCCGCGGAAACCAAGGAATGAGGTTCACCCCAAACCGTGGAGGGTTCCTTATGCCGCTTCTCGGTTGAGAGCGGTGGTTTCGTAGGTGATGGGTGCCATCATGCCAGCGCTGCTGTGTCGGCGTGTGTGGTTGTAGAAGCCCCAACACCACTCGAGCACGACGGTCTGGGCGTGGCGGGTGTCGATGAACTGGTGCCGGGACAGCACTTCCCACTCGAGGCTGGAGAAGAACGATTCGGCGGCGGCGTTGTCGAAGCAAGACCGGACCCTGCCCATCGATTGGCGAATGCCGATCTCGCGGCACAGCTTGGTGAATGACTTGGCGGTGTAGGTCGAGCCGCGGTCGGTGTGGAAGATCACCTGCTGCGTCTGGTCTTCACGCCAGATCGTGGCTTTGCCACCCCTGGTCGCGACGGCCATCTTGATTGCGGCACAGGCCAAGTTGGCGTCGGGATGGAGCCCGGTCGCCGCGCCGAGAAGGCGCCGGCTGTAAAGGTCGATCACGGTAGCCAGGTACAGCTTTCCCTGATCGGTCGGGATCTCGGTCATGTCGCCAACCCAGCGACAATTCGGTGCGGCGGCGGTGAAGTGGCGTTTGAGTAGGTCAGGGAACTTCGGTGCTGTCTTGTCCTGCCTCGTGAGGCCGTTACGACGCCTGATCTTCCTTGCCACGAGCTGTTGGCGGCGCATCGAGTCAGCCACCGTTTTCTCCGAGATGGTCCAGCCGGCATCGCGGAGGTCGACCACCAGCCGCGGTGAGCCATGCAGGCCACGGGCCGCGTCGAACGCGTTCTTGACCGCCGCATCCACCTCGGCGCGACGCTTCGCCCGCTTCGTCGCCGGGCCACCGGCCTGAGCGCGGGGCCACCACTTGTAGAACCACGACACGCTCACCCCGAGCAAGGCACAACACACCGCGACGGGCACCCGCCAAAAGGTCTTCTGGTCAGCGATAAAGCGTGCCACGCTCACTTCGTCGCCTCTTTCACCCACAAGACCACGGAACGCTTGAGGACATCACGCTCCATTCGCAGTTCGGCGACCTCAGCCCGAAGCCGTCGCAACTCCTCATAGTCGTCCTTGGCCAGTTCACCGTGACCCTCCCGGGCAGCACGCGCCTGGTTCACCCAGTTCCCCAGCGTGCCCTCGTTCACCCCGGGACCCCGGTCGGCACCACCACTCACTCCGCGTACGACAGCACCGGAAACGTCACCCAACGCACCGTTGGTGCGAATGCCCAAACCCTCACCTACGACAACCGCAACAACCTCACCCAACTCAACGTCAACGGCACCCCCGCCACCACCTACGTCCGTGGCACCGACGGCAACGTCCTTATCCGCCGCGACCCCACCAGCACGACCCTCTACCTCGGCGAACAAGAATTCACCCGCACCACCAGCGGAACCATCACCGGCAGCCGCCGCTACAACCACGCCGGCACCCTCATCGCCGAACGCACCGCACCCACCGTGGGCACCGGAACCCTCACCGCGCTGTTCACCGATCCCAACGGCACCGCCACCCTGGCCGCCGACTGGACCACCAGCTACACCTCCCAACACTGGTACGACCCCTACGGCAACCCCCTCGACCAATCCACAGACTTCACCCCCTGGCCCCTCACCACCGGACGCGGCTTCCTCAACAAACCCACCAGCCCCACCACCGGCATCATCGACATGGGCGCCCGCGCCTACGACCCCACCCTCGGCCAATTCCTCACCCTTGACCCCATCCTCGACACGACCAACACCCACACGCTCAACGGCTACAGCTACACCGGCCACGAACCCATCAACCACACCGACCCCACCGGGCTGATGGTCGCATGCGGGACAGGTGGCGCGACTTGCTCTTTGTATGGATCTGTTGCCTCGGCCCCGGATGCTCCCACGGGCGAAAACAGCGGCGCAGGCACTTCGCGCGACTTCGAGGCACGAGGGGGGACGGGGAAGCAGGGCGGGTGGGCATCCAGGCCGAGCCGACCGGTCAACTGGGGGAAGCCCACGGATTTCCTCTGGGGCCTCGGCCAGGGGACCTTGGATGTAGGCACCCCCCCTATCTTCTGGATCGTGGCATGGGCCACCGGGTGGAGTCCTGGAGGTGCCTTCTTCAACATCGCCAAAACGCATGGCGCCAATACGGACTCGGTAGCCTTCGCCGGTGGTATGGCGGTGCCCTACATAGCCAGCATGTTCACTGGAGCGGGCGAAGTTGAAGGTGGCGCCGCCGCAATCAACACGGGCGAGCGAATGGCTTCAACGATCGCCGACGACATGGCTGCTAACAACGCCATCATCCAAGCCGGCAGGGCCGCAAAGACGGCGCCGATCGATGTAGAAACCGCGAAGCTAACGGCGCATTTGGACCAAGCAGTGACTGATTTCAACAATGGGTTGATTCCTGCGTCCAGCAAGGAGCTGATCAACTTGGCGAATCCGAAGGTAGCAGACGCGACTCGCGGGACCATGATCGATCGTCAAGCCAAAATGTATATAGATGCGGATTCCACCTTGGCGCACTTGTGGACCACGAAAGCCGGATACTACGGGCCGGACGTCATGGATCCGGCCTCCGGCCGATGGTGGGACTTCACGACGCAGGCTCAGTGGGGTGCCCACTTCAACGGATATGCTGACTTTGGGCTTGGCATCGGGCTCTTCCATGGGTAAGGAGTGATCCAATGAGGAAGGCGGATCTCGTGTCGCGATGGGCTCGAATGGACCCCGCCTCTCGGCGTGAAGTCCAAGCCTGGCTTCTGGGCCAGGGATCCCGGCCACAGTGCGTAGCCCGAACCGACGAAGGTCGCTATGACCTGCGAGGCTTCTCCTTTTCTGGGACCTATGTGGTCGGAGACCCAAATGTGACCCTCGGGCCACTATGGGAGTCACTCGACCTTCGAGCTGCCCTCTTGGACGAACTCCGCCTTTTTGGCACGAGACTCAAGAATTGCTTGCTCGAAGGCGCATCATGCCGGGGCTGGAGACTGTGGGGAGTTTCAGTTGAAGACTGTGGATTCGGACGAGCAGACTTATCGAGTGCCTCTCTCGGCTCGGGAGATTGGGCGGGAGGCGGATCCGAGTGGAAAAGGGTCGATTTCCGCGGCGCCAGATTTGACAACGCAAGATTTGGTGCGGCGGCGATCGATAGCTGTCGATTTGGTCGCCTGGTGAAGGTGGTCTTTGAGGGATGTTCTATCACTGGATCGGTGTTCATGGGCCCATTGTCAGACGTTATTATTGATGGCCGGAGGGCCAAGCCAGAGTTGAGCGCGGACTTTTCTGATTCGATATTCTGTAATTCGCAAATTATCGGATATTCCCTGCAGCGTGCGATCCTTCCACAACAAAATGATCTCCGGCTCTTAAGAGACTATCCTGGGGTAGTTCGAGCCTCCTTGGACGCATTGAGTAACCCAACTACGCCTCTGGCTGAACGAGCCGCCAAGATACTCTCCTGGCTCGTGAAGTCGCCCGGGGCTGAAGATTCGGATTGGTGCTTCGATATTTCCTCATTTGGGGCTGATAGTCACGATCCCCTTCCAGCCTTTCTCGATGAGTTGTTTTCGCGAAGTCAAAGTCGTCGCATCGGCTAGCCTGGCGGTCGAGCCGCGATCTTGAATGTCGCTCCTTAGGATCAGGCGATTCACAGTGATAGAAGTCAGAGGCGTGGGGCAGAACCGCCCTCCGCGATGCCGCGGACCGGCCGGGGACGAGGTTTGAGGTTCACCCCAAACCGTGGAGGGTTCCTTATGCCGCTTCTCGGTTGAGAGCGGTGGTTTCGTAGGTGATGGGTGCCATCATGCCAGCGCTGCTGTGTCGGCGTGTGTGGTTGTAGAAGCCCCAACACCACTCGAGCACGACGGTCTGGGCGTGGCGGGTGTCGATGAACTGGTGCCGGGACAGCACTTCCCACTCGAGGCTGGAGAAGAACGATTCGGCGGCGGCGTTGTCGAAGCAAGACCCGACCCTGCCCATCGATTGGCGAATGCCGATCTCGCGGCACAGCTTGGTGAATGACTTGGCGGTGAAAGAGCTTCGAATGGTCAAACGTCCAACCATGAGATCCATGACGCGGAAGAGGGCCAGACTCATGCTGGCATCGCCTCCGACGCCGTGCCACGCGTATCACCGGCGCGCAAGACGTCCCCTCCTTGCCAGGGAACGCCACGCCATTGGCTGGGAATGGGCAGATGTGAGGCGTGAACTGTCCCTTGAAAAGCCACGATCGGGCAAAAGGGCGACAGCGGGGCTTAGGTGCAGAAGGGTGCGCATTTCGACTTCGAACTCGAGCTCTCGGTGCTGCCTCCCGAGCGCATCCTTGTGAGTAAGTCAGCTTTGTGGACCGAGGTTCATCCGCTCTTGCTGGCCGCGCATTGAGTCGAACTCATCGTCGCTGTAGCCGCCGGGGTTAATGCGCGCCTGCCTGGCGAGGAGCTCGGCGGTCTCGGGGGCGGCTAGCCCCGCGGGGTTGATGCGGGCGGCGACGTCGCGGTCGACCGCGTCCGCGGCGGGATGGTCAACATTGGGGCCGGGGTTGATGCGGGCTGCCCTTTCCGCGGTGAGATCGTCGCGGTAGCCATGGTGTTGCTGCTCGGACATAGCGTCCTCCTTAGCTCGGACGTCCCCCTCGGAGCGTCCTTGCGTCCAGGCTAAGTCGGCCCCCGGTCGATGGATCCGGTGGGAGTGGCAGTACCCACCGTTCCGGATGAACTTCAGACCGCAGGCCGAGGGTGCCGCTCACACCTGGGGGTCAGGGGTTCCGCCGCCACACGGCCGCTGAGAGGACCGTCGCGAAGGTCGTCCAGCCCGCGTAGGGCGCGAGCAGTGCCCCGAGCTTGGGATCAACGCGCCCTGCGCGGCGGGCTAGGCCGAGCGAACTCAGGGCCAGCGCGGCCGCGGCCAGCGTGGCGGCCGGCAGGTTGTGCCAGCGGAAGAACACCCAACTCCAGAACGCGTTCAACGCCTGATTGCGGACCAATGCCACCCCGAACGTGCGCGCGCCGAACGTGTCGCCCCGCGCCTCCAGCTCGTTCAGCACCGCGGCCGAGGCGACGGCGATGGAGGTGTAGAGCGTCGTCCAGGCGATGGGGAAGACGTATCCCGGCGGCTGCCAGGCCGGCTTGTCGAGGGCGACGTACCACTGGCTGGTGGGGTCCGAGGCGGCCGACCCGACGGCGACCGTGGCGCCCACGATGCCGGTCGCGACGAGGGCGTTGCGGGCGCGGCGCGGATGGGCAACACCTGGTTCGCGACGGTGGGACTTTCGCATCGGGAGATACCTTTCAGATTCGCCGCAATCAGCCTGCGGGGATACTTCAGCCTCCACCCAGCCACCCGGTGAAAGCCACCCGATGGCGCCGATTGTGGGCTGATGGGGGAGGGCGATCGTCGTTGGCGCTCTGCGCGGGCTAGCGCGCGGTGCCGAACCGGGTCTGGAACCACTCGACGGCCCCCATGATCCAGGTGCCGAGGGTCCACAGCCACCAGATCAGGAACAGGGCGAAAACCAACGCGACCAGTGACCGGCGCCACACCGGGGTTGGAGGTGTCGCCTGGTGAATGACTCGGCTCCGCTGCCACGCGACGCTGCGTCCCAGGGTGGTCTCGGCCTCGGTTCGCAGCGCCAGCAGGCGTGACGCGACGTCGGGCCCGCACGCGTCCTCCGGGCCCCGCCAGCGCAACGCCCACATGCGCTTCTCAAGGTTGGGATAGTCCCGCTCGAAGGCGGCGACCTCGGCCGCGTTGGCGTCGCCCAAGTAGGACCAACGTCCGGCCTGGCCGGGAAAACCCTCCTGGCGCCACAGCTGAGCCAACTCCTCGCGCAGATCGAGGCGGGTGGGATCAGCCCGAACCGCGTCGGTGAGCCGCTGGCGCGCGATGGTGAGGTGGCCGGCGGCGACGTCGGCACGGACGCGCGTCAGCAACGGCTCAGAAGTCACCCGGGCAACTATGCCGGACCGAGAGCTCATTGAGGCCTCGTTTTCGCGACCTTTGTTGACCCGGTGCCAAAGACAGTGTGAGTTTGTAGCCCACGCTGGGCCACAAACTCACACTGTCTTTTCAAGAAACCCCAGACGGGGTCTTAGGCGTTGTCCTTCTTCGCACGGTTGCGGAGCTTGGCGCGCTCGTTGGCGTCCAGGGACACCTTGCGGATGCGGACCGACTTCGGCGTCACCTCAAGGCACTCGTCGCCGCGGCAGAACTCCAGCGACTGCTCCAGGCTGAAGGCCCGGGGCGGCACGAGGCGCTCCAACTCGTCGCCGGTCGAAGAGCGGACGTTCGTCAGCTTCTTTTCCTTCGTCGGGTTGACGTCCATGTCTTCGTTGCGCGGGTTTTCGCCGACGATCATGCCCTCGTAGACGTCGTCGCCGGGGGCCACGAACAAAGTGCCGCGCTCCTGCAGGTTGAACAGCGCGTACGAGGTGACGGTGCCGGTGCGGTCGGCGACCAGCGAACCGGTCGAGCGGGTCAGGATGGAGCCGGCCCAGGGCTCGTAGCCCTCGAACACGTGGTTCATGATGCCGGTGCCGCGGGTTTCGGTGAGGAACTCCGTGCGGAAGCCGATGAGGCCGCGCGCGGGGATCACGTACTCCATGCGCACCCAACCGGTGCCGTGATTGACCATCTGCTCCATGCGGCCGCGACGGGTGCCCATGAGTTGGGTGATGGTGCCGACGTGGTCTTCGGGAATGTCGACGCTCAGCCGCTCGACAGGCTCGTAGAGGTGTCCGTCGATGGTCCGAGTCAGCACCTCGGGCTTGCCCACGGTGAGCTCGAAACCCTCGCGACGCATGAGCTCCACCAAGACGGCCAGCTGCAGCTCGCCACGTCCTTGCACCTCCCACGTGTCCGGACGCTCGGTCGGCAGGACGTGGATGCTGACATTGCCGACGAGCTCGGTGTCGAGGCGGGACTTGACCAGGCGGGCCGTCAGCTTGTTGCCGACCTTGCCCGCCAGGGGCGAGGTGTTGATACCGATGGTCATCGAGATGGACGGCTCATCGACGTGAATCAGCGGCAGGGGGACGGGGTTGTTCGGATCCGAGAGCGTCTCCCCGATCATGATCTCGGGGATGCCAGCGATCGCCACGATGTCGCCGGGGCCGGCCTCATCGGCGGGGGTGCGCTCGAGCGCCTTAGTCTTCAGCAGCTCTGACAGCTTCACGTTGGTGATCGTGCCGTCGGTCCGGCACCAGGCCACGATCTGGCCGCGCTTGAGCGTGCCGTTCACGACGCGACACAGGGCCAAGCGTCCGAGGTAGGGCGAGGCGTCCAGGTTGGTGACGTGGGCCTGCAGCGGAGCGCCGTCGGTGTAGGTGGGGGCCGGGATGGCCTCCAAGATCAGGTCGAACAGCGGCTCGAGGTTCTCCGAATCGGGCATCGTGCCGTCGGCGGGCTGCGTCATGGACGCGCGTCCGGCCTTGGCGGCGCAATAGATGATCGGGAAGTCGAGGTGATGGGCGTTGTCATCGTCCAACAGGTCGAGGAAGAGGGAGTAAACCTCGTCCACCACCTCGGCGATGCGCGCGTCCGGACGATCGACCTTGTTGACGACCACGATGATCGGCAGGTTCTTGGCCAGCGCCTTGCGCAGCACGAACCGGGTCTGCGGCAGCGGACCCTCGGAGGCGTCGACGAGCAGCAGCACACCGTCGACCATTTCGAGGCCGCGCTCGACCTCACCGCCGAAGTCGGCGTGGCCGGGGGTGTCGATGATGTTGATGGTGACGTTCGAGCCATCGGGGCGGACGTGATCCACGGCGGTGTTCTTCGCCAGGATCGTGATGCCCTTCTCGCGCTCGAGATCCATGGAGTCCATGACGCGGACGTTGACGTCCTGATTGGCTCGGAACGCGCCCGATTGCCAGAGCATGGAGTCCACGAGGGTAGTTTTGCCATGATCGACGTGGGCGATAATGGCGACGTTGCGAAGGTCTTCGCGGACGGGCATGCGGGCTCCCGGGTATAGGCGTACAGCATTCAAGTCTACCGTGGCCCGGCGGATCCCTCGATCAGGCTTCGGCGCGGGGTTCCGGGACGGCTCCACGGCTCGCAAAATTCTTTCCAGTCTCAGGAATATTTAGTTGAACCATCAACTTGATACAGTGGAAGCAACACCAGATCTTCAAGGAGAACAACACATGAGCGTCAAGGACCTCTCGGGCACCTACGTCCTCGATCCCAGCCACTCCACCATCGGTTTCTCGGCCCGTCACGCCATGGTGACCAAGGTCCGCGGAGCCTTCACCAACGTCGCGGGCACCGCGGTCGTCGACGGCGGCAACCCGGCGGCCTCCACCATCGAGGTCACCATCCAGGCTGACAGCTTCGACACCGGCCAGGCCGACCGCGACGGTCACGTGAAGAGCGCCGACTTCCTCGACGTCGCCAACTTCCCGACCCTGACCTTCAAGGCCACCGACATCGCGATCACCGACGACGAGACTGTGCGCGTGACCGGCGACCTGACGATCAAGGGTGTCTCCCACTCGGTGACCATCGACCTCGAGTACAACGGCTCCGCGAAGGATCCCTTCGGCAACGAGCGGGTGGGCTTCGAGGGCGAGGCCGACATCAAGCGCTCCGACTGGGGCCTGACCTGGAACGCGGCCCTCGAGACCGGCGGTTTCTTGGTCAGCGACAAGATCGAGCTGAAGCTCGATATCTCGGCGATCAAGCAGGCCTGATCTCTCCGCGAGGGCGGACGGTTTGACGATCGTCCGCCCTCGTCGGCCCTATTGAAGACAGCAATCGGGCCCACCGTTTGCCGGTGGGCCCGATTGCTATGTCCGGTCGGGACTTGCGCCCTTTCGGGGGCCACGCCCGCAGGAGTGTTACTCGCTGTCGCGAGGCGCGTGCCCTGTGGCCATGGCTTCCGCGATATCCGGCGAGATCGGCTTGCCGGTCGCCAGGCGCGAGTTCTTGTAACCCCACAGTCCGTACACCGCGAGGCCGATGACCAGCCAGACGAGGAAGCGCAGCCAGGTCTCGATTGACAGGTTCAGGGAGAGGTAGGTGCAGATCACGGCGGCCAGGATCGGCACGAATGGGGAGGCGGGCACCTTGAAGGAACGCTTCAGATCCGGACGCTTGCGACGCAGTACCGGCACGGCGATGGACACCAGGATGAAGGCGGTCAGGGTGCCGATATTGACCATCTCCTCCAGCACTCCGACCGGAGTGAAGCCCGCCGTCACGGCGCACACCACGGTCACCAAGGCGGTGATGAGCCAGGGCGTCCGGAACTTCGGATGGACGCTCGCCAGCCGCATCGGCAGCAGGTTGTCGCGGGCCATCGCGAAGATGATCCGGGTGGCGCCGATCATGAGCGTCAGCACCACGGTCGTCAGGCCGGCCACCGCGCCAGCGGCGATGAGGGTCGCCATCCAGCCCTGGCCATGTGCCAGGAAGGCGTTGGCTAAGGCGGCCTTCGGATCGAGCTTGTCGTAAGGCACCATGCCGGTCACCACCATGGCCACCGCCCCGTAGAGGACGGTGCAGATGGCGAGCGAGGCGATGATCCCGATGGGCAGATCCCGCTGCGGGTTCTTGGCCTCCTCGGCGGTGGTGGCCACGACGTCGAAGCCGATGTAGGCGAAGAACACCAGCGCGGCGCCCGCGAGGACGCCACCCCAGCCGAAGGCGGCCGGGGCTGCGCCTGTCAGCCACTGGAGCAGCGGCTGGGTGAGTCCCTGGGTGGTCGAGGTGGCCACCGCGTCGGGGATGAAGGGGGAGTAGTTCGCCGGGTTCACGAAGCCGATGCCCGCAAAGATCACGAAGAAGACGATGAAGAGTTTGATGCCCACCAGCACCAAGTTCACGCGCAGCGATTCCTTGATGCCGACCGTGACCAACACGCCGAGGACCGCGATGAGCGCGATGGCCTTGAGGTCGACGACACCGCCGTACGCGATGGCGGCGGGAATGGCCACGCCGAGTTTGCCTAAGAAGACGTCGAGGTAGGCCGACCAGCCTTGGGCCACCACCGAGGCCCCGAGGAACATCTCCAAGATCAGATCCCAGCCGATGATCCACGCGAAGATCTCACCGAGGCTCGCGTAAGAGAAGGTGTAGGCCGAGCCCGATACGGGGACGCTCGCCGCGAACTCGGCGTAGCACATGGCCGCGAGGGCGCAGCCGAGGCCCGCGAACAAGAAGCTCAGGACGATCGCCGGCCCGGTCATCTGGTGGGCTACTCGTCCGGTCAGGGTGAAGATGCCCGCCCCGATGACGACGCCCACGCCGAACACCGTCAGGTCTAGAGCGCTGAGCGACTTCTTCAGTTGGTACTCGGGTTCGTCGGTGTCTTGGATCGACTGCTCGATGCTCTTCGTGCGGAAGACGCTCATATCAGGGGTGGTTCTTTCTCATCGAGCGCGGGGCAGCGCTCACTGATGGACAGTTCATTCTCTTGGGGGGCGGGGCGCGTCCGTCCTCAGGTCGCTGCGCAATGTCGCCACTGTCGAGGGGCTGTTGGCCTACGACGGCGGGTGCCATAGTTGCGGTGGGCCTGGACGGGTCGCGTCGTCCACGTGTTGGGAATGCGCAGAAGAATATCGAAGGATGAGACCTGTCATCTCACATGTCCGGATTCACGGCGCTTCCTACGCGGCGTAGTACCAACACTGAAAGAATGCCTCTATGAGTCAGCGAACCATTGGTGTGACTGAGGTCGCACTCCGTGACGCGCATCAAAGCCTTATGGCGACCCGTATGGCCATGGAAGACATGGTCGAGGCGTGCGCCGATATCGACGCCGCCGGTTACTGGAGCGTCGAGTGCTGGGGTGGGGCAACCTACGATGCGTGCATCCGATACCTCAACGAGGATCCCTGGAAGCGGCTGCGGACCTTCCGCGAACTGCTTCCCAACTCCAAACTTCAGATGCTGCTACGCGGCCAGAACCTGCTGGGTTACCGGCACTACGAGGACGACGTCGTCGACCGCTTCGTCGATAAGTCGGCCGAGAACGGCATGGACGTCTTCCGGGTGTTCGACGCCCTCAACGATCCCCGCAACATGGCCCGCGCCATGGCGGCGGTGAAGAAGTCCGGCAAGCACGCCCAGGGCACCATCTGCTACACGATGTCGCCGCTGCACACCACCGAGGGCTACATCAAGCTCGCTGGGCAGTTGCTCGACATGGGCGCCCAGTCCCTCGCTCTGAAGGACATGGCCGCCTTGCTGCAGCCGCAGCCCGCCTACGACATCGTCCGCGGTATCAAGGAAACCTACGGCGAGGACGTCCAGATCAACGTCCACTGCCACGCCACCACGGGCGTCACCCTGGTGTCGCTCATGAAGGCCATCGAGGCCGGGGCGGACGTCGTCGACACCGCCATCTCCTCGATGTCGCTCGGCCCGGGCCACAACCCCACCGAATCGCTCGTGGCGATGCTCGAAGGCACCCCCTACACGACCAACCTGGACGGCGAGCGTCTCGGCCGGATCCGCGATCACTTCGCAGGTGTCCGTCCCAAGTACATCGCTTTCGAGTCGGCCACCCTGGTGGACACCGACATCTTCTCCAGCCAGATCCCGGGCGGCATGCTGTCGAACATGGAGTCCCAGCTCAAGCAGCAGGGCGCCGGCGACCGCATCCGCGAGGTCATGGAAGAAGTGCCGCTGGTCAAGGCCGACGCCGGCCATCCGCCGCTGGTCACCCCGTCCAGCCAGATCGTCGGCACGCAGGCCGTGTTCAACGTCCTGATGGGCAAGTACAAGGTCATGACCGGCGAGTTCGCCGACCTCATGCTCGGCTACTACGGCGAATGCATCGGCCCCCGCAACCCCGAGGTTGTGGCGTTGGCGCAGGCGCAGGCCAAGAAGGAACCCATCACGGTTCGTCCGGCCGACCTGCTGCCCCCCGAGTGGGACAGCCTGGTCACGGACGCCACGGCGCTCGAGGGCAACGACGGAACCGACGAGGACGTCCTGACCTACGCCATGTTCCCGGGCGTTGCTCCGGGCTTTTTCAAGGCTCGTGCAGATGGGCCGAAGAACGTGGGCAAGACTGCCGCGCAGATGCAGGCCGACCAGGATGCGGCGTCCAGCGCCGCGAAGGCCGTCCGCGGCCCCATCAAGTACAACGTCACGATGGGCGGACGCGAGAACATCGTCACCGTCGAAATGGTCTGAGGAAGTAAATATGGCTGCCAAGAAGCCCAAGAGCATGAAGAAGCGGGTCGACGAGCTGCTGGAGAAGCGCCTCGTGACCCGGGCGGGCGGTGGCGAGGAGCGTCTCGCCAAGCAGCGCGCGTCCGGCAAGATGACCGCCCGCGAGCGCATCGACGCCCTGATCGATGAGGGCACGTTCCAGGAGATCGGGCTGTTCCGCAAGAACCGCACGGTCACCTTCGGCATGGACAAGATCGACATGCCCGCCGACGGTGTCGTGACCGGCACCGCCGCGGTGCTCGGACGCCCGGTGCACATCGCCTCGCAGGACTTCACCGTCGTCGGTGGGTCCGCGGGCGAGACGCACAGCATCAAGGTCGTCGAGATGATGGAGTCCGCGCTCAAGTGCGGCACCCCGTTCGTCTTCATCAACGACTCGGGCGGCGCGCGCGTCCAAGAGGGCATCGACTCCCTCTCCGGCTACGGCAAGGTGTTCTTCGCCAACGTGCTGCTCTCCGGCGTCGTGCCCCAGATCTCGATCATCTCCGGCCCCTGCGCTGGCGGCGCGGCTTACAGCCCGGCGTTGACCGACTTCGTGATCCAGACCCGCAAGGCGCACATGTTCATCACGGGCCCCTCCGTGATCAAGCAGGTCACCGGCGAAGAGGTGTCCGCGGACGCCCTCGGCGGCGCGGACGCTCACATGTCGGTCTCCGGCGTGAACCACTTCGTGGCGGACAACGACGAGCAGGCGATCCTGATCGCAAAGAAGCTGCTGAGCTTCCTGCCGCAGAACAACACCGAAGATCCGCCCATCGTGAATCCCGACCCCTACGTCGAGTACGACCCGTCGCTGCACGATGTCGTCCCTGTCGAGGGCACCAAGGGCTACGACGTCCGCGACGTGATCAAGAAGATCGTCGACTACGGCGATTTCCTTGAGGTGCAGGCCGCCTACGCCATGAACATCGTGGTCGGCTTCGCCCGCATCAACGGCCGCTCGGTCGGCGTGGTGGCGAACCAGCCGCAGGTCATGGCCGGGGTTCTGGACATCAATGCGTCCGACAAGTCGTCGCGTTTCGTCCGGTTCTGCGATGTGTACAACATCCCGATCGTGACCCTCGTGGACGTCCCGGGCTTCCTGCCGGGTGTCGCCCAGGAGCACGGCGGCATCATCCGCCACGGCGCCAAGATGCTGTTCGCTTACGCGGCGGCGACCGTCCCCAAGGTGACGGTCGTCCTCCGGAAGGCCTACGGCGGTGCGTACATCGCCATGTCCGCCAAGGACATGGGCGCCGACCAGGTGTTCGCCTGGCCGACCGCCGAGATCGCGGTCATGGGTGCCGAGGGTGCCGCGTCCGTGGTGTTCAAGCGCGAAATCGACGCCGCTGAGGATCCCGTTGCCAAGCGTCAAGAGATGGTCGACGCCTACCGCGACACCTTCTCGACGCCGTTCGTGGCCGCCTCCCGTGGCCTCGTGGACGACATCATCGATCCGGGCGACACCCGCCGCAAGGTGGCCATGGCGCTTGAGCTCCTCGTCGCCAAGCGCCAGCAGCGTCCGGCGAAGAAGCACGGCGTCGGACCGGTCTAGGAGAACACCATGACCGAACAAGACGCCGAGCTCCTGAGCCTGGTCCGGTCGCTGACCGACCGGGTCCAGGCCTTGGAGACCGAGATCAAGGGTCTGCGGATCCTGACCAAGGACGTCCCCGAAGAGACCATGGTGGCCATCGCGGCCGCCGTGGCCGCCTACCTCGGGCTGCGCGCCAAGAAGCGCCAGGTTGCGTTCTCGAAGACTGCGAGCTGGGGCGTCACCACACGACGCATCCAGCACTCGCATCAGCCCTTGCACCTGCGCTGAATCCCGGAAGGAAAGAAATGAAGCTCAAAGTCACCGTCAACGGGATTCCCTACGACATCGAGGTCGACGTCGAGGAGCCGGAGCACGCGGCCCTCAGCCAGATCGTGATCGGGGGTGGGTCCAGCAGCACCGTCTCAGCACCCACCACCGCCTCGGTCCGGGGGACGCACTCGAACGCCGTCGTGGCGCCCCTCGCGGGCTCCGTGGCGCGCATCCTGGTCGAGGAAGGCCAAGAAATCGCCGACGGCGAGGTCTTGTGTGTTCTCGAGGCCATGAAGATGGAAACCGAAATCACGGCCCCCAAGGCGGGCACCGTGGGCCGGATCCTCGTCGACAAGGGCGAGGCCGTCCAAGGCGGTCAGGCCCTCATCGAACTGGCGTAACCACACATTCACTGACGGCTCGTCCCCATGCGGGGGCGGGCCGTTCGTGCGTTCTGGTGTCCCGGCTGCGGCTCATCGCCTGGCCCGCCCCCCCAAATCAAACTAGATTCGGGCCCTGCTCGCTGTGGGCGCCTGCAGCGGTGGATTTCAGGATGATTTGGGTGGGGGTGGAGGCTCGGGTGCCCCACCGCCTCAACGGGTGAGCGGAGTTTCTCGCCCTGCGGGCAGCCGGCGCTCGCGGCCCCACCCTCACCCTCACCGGCCCCACCCTCACCGGCCCCAACCTCACGCCCGTTACCACGTCGCGGCTGAGCGAGCTGTGATGACGGAGAGGCGAAGGTCCAACCGTCGCCATGAAGGAACGCCTGGGTGACTCTCAGCGACGGTTTGAACAACTCTTAAAATAAGTCTTGTGATATTGCTTGGGGGATGCCAAGGTTGCTGCATGGGCTACCGAACACCGAACGATCGACTCAAGGCAATGTCGAAGTCTCACACTGAGCGGGGGGCGCTATGAGGTCGACAGCTGACATCCGCAGGGCCAACGCGTTCGATGTCGTTCGGGCCCTCCACGGGACCGCCGATGCGAGTCGTCGAGAGATCGCGCAAGCCACTGGGCTGTCGAACGCCACGATCACCAACATCTGCAACCTGCTGCTGACGGCGGGCGTGGTCACCGAATCGCGCCGTGAGAAGGCGGCTACCGGTCGTCCAACCACGCGCCTGACATTGAACCCCACGCATGGGCGCTTCCTCGGCGTCGACATCGCTGAAACCTACGTGCACGTGGAGACCCTCAACTTGGCGCTCGACTGCTTGTCCTCGACAGATCTTGAGATTGACTACCACCGGCGGCGTCCTCGACAGATCGTGGAGCGGGTCACAGAGGCGATCCAACGCGAGGCAGAAGCCAACCGGAGCCTGCCGCTCCTCGGGGTGGGAGTGTCCGCCCCAGGCCAGGTCGACCAGGTTGGTGGAACCTCGGTGTTCGCGCCGAACTGGGGCTGGCGTAACGTCCCTCTCCTTGATCTGCTCACGAAAGCCCTCGACGCACCGATGCGGCTGGACAACCCGTTGAAGTCCCTGGTCTTAGCCCAGTTGTGGACTCAGCCGCTCCGGGCCACTCAAGACTTCGTCGTCGTGAACCTCGGGACGGGTGTCGGGCTCGGCGCGGCCATCGATGGGCACGTCCTGCGTGGTCGCACCAACAGCGCCGGGGAGTGGGGCCACACGGTCATCGTCGCGGACGGACGTCAATGCCGCTGTGGTTCGCGCGGCTGCATCGAAGCCTACGTCGGTGCCTCCGGCATCATGCAGACGCTGCGGGAGGTCGCCCCGAACAGCCCGGTGCTGCACGCCGACGACCAGACCCTCACGATGAGGGCACTGGCCCAGGCCCTCGAGCGAGGCGACCCTGCCGCGCTGGCCACCGCGGAACGTACCGCCCACTTCCTGGGTATCGGACTGGCGTCGGTGATCAACATGTTGAACCCCGAGGTCGTTGTCCTGGCGGGCTGGGTCACTCAGTTGCTCGGCGAGCGCCTCCTCGACATGGCCCGCCCCCACATCGCCCGGCACGCGCTTGCCGTCTCGATGATGGCCGCGTCCTTCGAGATCGAGCATCCCCGCAACAACTCCGTCAGCGTCGGTGCCGCCGCGACCGCGCTCGAGGCCTACCTCGAAGCGGTCATGGCCACCGATGAGTCTGCCAGCGCCAAGGATCCCTCGAACACACCCGCGCCCTCCAATGCCCTCTCCGGGTAAGTCCTGCCCTCTCCGGGTAGCCCTGCCCTCGACGGGCAGTCCCTTGATCGCCTCAACCAACACCCAACCCGCAACGAAAGGATCACAATGTCCCGCTCAATGAAGCCCGGTGGCGTTCGCGTCGCCGCGGCCCTCGCAGGGATCGCCCTGGTCGCCACCAGTGTGGCCGCCTGCTCAAGCTCCTCCCAGGTGTCGACCCCCTCTGGCCCCGTGACTCTCACGATGACCATCTGGGGCGGTGACACCGACAAGGCGGTCACCCAGGAACGCCTGGCGTTGGCGAAGGCGGCGCTCCCCAATATCACCGTCGACCTGGTCCAAATCAGTTCCGACTATGACACCAAGACGCAGACGATGATCGCGGGCGGAACGGCACCGGACGTCATGATGGTGGCCGAAGGGGTCAACGTCTTGTCCAGCAAGAACCAGCTCGTCGATCAAACGGCGTTGCTTAAGGCTGCGAGCATCGATCCCGTTGCCTCCTTCGGTAAGGGGAGCGGTCGACACCTATTCGACCGGTGGCAAGTTGTGGGCGGTTCCCGATCGTTCCGGTGCGATGGTCTTGTACTACAACAAGGACATCTTCGACGCTCAGAAGGTGGCCTATCCCGACGGAACCTGGGATTGGACGGCGTTCAGGGAGGCGGCCAAGAAGCTCACGACCAGCAAGGACGGCAAGGTCGCCAGCTGGGGGTACGCCGCAGGCGACTGGTGGCCGTGGTACCTGACCTGGATGTACCAAAACGGCGGCAAGGTGCTCGACGACAGCGGCAAGCCGGTCGTGAACACCCCGGAGAACGTCGAGGCCCTCACCTTTTACAACGACATGGTGTTCAAAGACCACTCGGCGCCGTCACCGACCGACTACGCCAACGAGGGACTCAAGAACGGATCCCCCGATCCGCTGTTCGCCCAGGGCAAGCTCGCTATGGTCGCGACCGGCTTCTGGAACGTGGCCACCCTCAACAAGACCAAGCTCAACTGGGATGTCGCCCCGTTGTGGCACGGGAAGAACGCCGCTGTGCCTGCCTTCGGCTCGGGTCTGGCCATCACGAGCCAGAGCAAGCATCAAGCAGAAGCCGCGAAACTCATTCAGTTCCTGACCTCGGATGCTGGCCAAAAGCCGCTCGCCACCAGTGGCCTGGACGTGCCCGCTAACCTCACGACGTTGAAGTCCGACGCCTTCCAGAAGCCCACGTGGAATACCAATGGCGTCAAGCTCTCGGCGTTCACATCATCGGCTTCTGTGGTCTTCAGCCCGCCGCTGGTGCCCGAATGGAACCAGATCCAGAAGGCCTTCACCGACGGTCTCGACTCCACGTGGAAAGGCCAAGCCAGCGTGAGCGAGGGACTCGTCAAGGTCCAGGCCAATCTGGAGAGGGCCCTCAAGTGAGCCTCAGGCGCCTGGGTGCTCTGAGCCCGGCGGGACCAACCAGTCCTGGGCGGTCCCGCCGGCCATCGCAGCGCCGCTTCAGCTCAGTGGTTGCTTTCGCCGCCGCTATGCCTTTGATTCTCGGGACCACGTCCCTCGCCGTGGTGGCGACCAGCACTCCTGCTGCGGCAGCGATCCCCAGCATCACCTTGCCGGTGAACCCGAACGTCGTCCTCCAAAAGGACTTCCAAGGATTTGGGACGTCCTTGGCCTGGTGGGCCGACGTCATTGGTGGATGGGCGGAGCCTCAGCGCTCACAGCTCATGGACTACCTGTTTACCGACTCGTTCACGTTGAACGGGCAAACCGTTCAGGGCATCAATCTCAGCTCGGTGCGCTACAACGCCGGTGCCAGTGAACCCGGTCAGTCCTACCCGGTGGTCGATCCGCACTTGCCCTCCCGAAACGGCGCGTGGATTGACAGCCTGATCAAGCCCGATGGGACCTATGACTGGACTCTCGATGCCAACCAGCGCTGGGTCCTTGCCGCGGCCAAGAATCGTGGCGTGAGCTCCTTTGAGCTCTTTGGGAACTCCGCCCCTTGGTGGATGACCTACTCCGGCAGCCCTCAGGGGCGCTACAGCTACAACTCTCCGGAAGGTTGCTCCCACGCCAACCTGAAGCCTGAGTTCGAAGATGACTACGCCGCATATCTCGCCGTCGTCGCTGAGCGGTTCTCCACAGTGGGGATCGACGGTCCAGGCAGCCCGAAGGTGTCATTCGACTCGGTGGAGCCCTTCAACGAGCCCGGCAACGGCTGGTGGTGCTGGGGCAATAACCAGGAGGGTATGTTCGTCCCCTCGGGTCAGCAATCATCCGTCATCCTGAATCTGCGGGCGGCGCTCGACGCCCGAGGGTTGGCGACAGGAATCTCAGCCACCGATAGCAACAACTACTGGGGGGTCGTGTCTGAGTTCGATGCGCTCTCCTCGGACGCCAAGGCCGCGCTCGCCCAAATCAATGCCCATGGCTATGCAGGGTCGGACCCGGAGCCCATTCGGGATCGTGCGCAAGCCAACAACCTGCGTTTCTGGCAGTCCGAGTGGGGTCCCGCGGACTGGGGCGGCTACTCGATCACGTCCGATATCGACTCTGCCCTCGAATTGGCCACCCGCGTCACCAATGATCTGAGCTACGTCCGGGCCAACGCCTGGCAATACTGGCAGGCGATCGAGGATAGTTCGCGGGGTAGCGGCCCCGGCTACTGGGGCCTCATCCAGGCACCGCTGAACGGTTCCGCGAATACCTATGCCATCAAGAAGCAGTTCTACACGATGGGGCAATACAGCAAGTTCATTCGTCCGGGGTCGCTCATCATCGATGCAGGTGGTGGGAAATCAACCGCTGCCTTCGACCCGACGAGCCACAAGCTCGTCCTGGTGACTTACAACGACACCGCCGAAGCGCTGCCCGTCAGCTACGACCTCAGCCGGTTCACGACCAGCGGTGCCGGTGCCCAGGTTTGGCGGACCTCACCGACGGAGAACCTCACTCGACTGCCTGACATCACGGTGTCGGGGAGCCAAGTGGTCGCGACGATCCCGGCAAACTCGGTAGTCACCCACGTGATCAGCAACGTTTCCTACGGCGCCGCCACGACCTCAGCCGAGGTTGTCAATGACTCCAGCGGAGCCTTTGCCTATGCGGGCGGCTGGTCGGACAACCAGTACAGCGGCGGTCAGCAGGGCGCTTACGGGCTCTGGGACCAGGACGAGCATTCGAGTCAGACGACGAATGCCACTGCCACCTTCACGTTCTATGGAACACGGGCGTCCCTGTTTGGCACGCTCGCACCCACCAGCGGGAAGATCGGCGTGTCCGTCGACGGTGCGAAAGAGACAGTCGTCAACGCCTATGCGACCTCACGCATTGACGGCGCCCACCTCTACACCACACCCTCTCTGGCCTCGGGTCGACACACTGTCGCCATGCGTATCCTCGGAAAGGTCGGCGCCATCGGCGGCGGCACATGGGGGAATGTCGATCGCGCCGTCGTCGAGACCTCCGGTTGGATCAATTGCGCCTCAGAGGGGCAGATGTGCGCCTTCTCAGGGCCTGCGGAGGTTCGATTTGGAGCCGCCGGCGTCTACGTCCGTTCGGTCCACCATGGTGGAACCCCCTGCACCACGGCAGCGCTCGGTACGTCAACGGTCTTCACTCCCCGCACTTGCTCATACCGGCCGCTCCCGTCGGCGGCTCTGGTGGCTGGACACAGTGGCAAGTGCCTCGCAGTCGCTGCTGCAGGTGGAGCGTCCGGGTCGCCGGTGATTCAGTGGCAATGCACGGGCGGCGCCGAGCAGAAGTGGGTGTTGACCCCTTCAACACTGGGGTTCCAACTCAAGCCCACCCACGCACCCTCGATGTGTCTCACGGTTGCTGGTTCCTCGAGCTCCAGTGGGGCTGCTGTGGATCAGGAGTCATGCGGGGCGGGTCCCAATCAGGAATGGCGTTTTGTCTATGACCAAGACGGGCACTACTCCTTGCGCCCAGCCCAGGTGACAGGTCAATGTCTCGACGTCGTCGGCGCTTCACACAGCGACGGTGCCGGGGTTAGTCAGTACGACTGCAACAGCTACGCCAACCAAATGTGGAAGCTCGGCCTCGGCTGAGTCCACCCCTCGACGCTCCGGGCTTGGCCCCACCCCCCCTGTTGGCCAGGCCCGGAGCCCTTCATCGGCATCCCTTCCACCCGCGACAAGTCAAGGAGGACCACCATGCGGGGTGCGGCAACAAAGGCTCCGCCCGATCCGGTGCAGACTGCAGAGCGGGTGGACACGGCTGAACGGAGCCCAATGCCTGCGGTGCGACCAGGTCTGCGCCGAGCTCGACGTCGTGAAGCCTTGACTTTCTACGCCTTTATCTCCCCTTGGCTGTTCGGCTTCGTGACCCTTGTGGCTCTTCCGATGCTGTCCTCGCTGGCATTGTCCTTCACCGACTGGGACTCCTTCCAGCCCCCTCAGTTCGTCGGCCTCAGCAACTATGTCGAGTTGTTCACGGACGATCCGCTCTTCTGGGAAGCTCTGGGCCACACCCTCTATTTCGCGGCCGTTTCCGTGCCCCTGTCGTTGCTGATCGCCCTCGGGTTAGCGTCGCTGCTGGCCCGACCGATGCGCGGCGCCCGCTTCTTTCGGACGGTCATCTACATCCCAGCGGTGGTCCCATTGGTCGCCGCAGCGATGATCTTCAAGTGGCTTCTAGCCCCGGACGCCGGACCCGTGAACGCCGCGCTCGCCCTGTTCGGCATCGACGGCCCCGCGTGGTTATTGGACGCCGACTGGGTGATCCCCGCCATCATCCTGTTGTCCCTTTGGCAGGTGGGCGCGGGGACGATCCTGCTCATCGCGGCGCTGCAAGGCGTACCTCCTGAGCTGTACGAGGCGGCCAGGATCGACGGCGCCAGCCGGTTCCAGCAGTTCTGGCGGATCTCAGTCCCGATGGTCACCCCAGTGCTCTTCTTCAACCTTGTCACGGGCCTCATCGCGGGCTTTCAGGTGTTCTCGCAGGTGTACGTCCTGACCGATGGCACCTCGGGACCAGACAACGCGAGCCTGATGCTCGTGCCCTACATCTACGACAACGCTTTCCGTAACTACGACATGGGCTACGCCTCAGCCTTGGCGTGGGTGCTGTTCCTCATCATCATGGGCTTCTCGGCCATCATCATGCGCTCCTCCCGCCTGTGGGTGTTCTACGAGACCGAGGTGCGCTCATGAGTTCCGTCAGACGTGCCGATGCTGCACGGGCCGATGAGCTGGGCGGGCGTTCGCTGGCGATCCGCTATGCCGTCCTTACCGTGGTCTCGGCGGTGCTCCTGTCGCCGCTGGTCTTCATGGTGTCGATGGCGTTATCCAGCGATCAGACCTCGCGCGAGATGACGTTTACCTTCTTCCCGTCCGAGTTTCACCTTGAAAACTTCATCACGGCCTTCACGTCCGGCCTTCCCATCGGCCAGTTCCTGATCAACTCTGTGGTGATCGTCGTCTTCGCGTGTGTCGGCATGGTCTTCTCCAGCGCACTGGTCGCCTACGGATTCGCCAGCCTGCGCGCACCGGGCAAGTCGTTCCTCTTCATGGTGTTGCTGTCGACGATGATGATCCCCGGCGAGGTGCTACTCATTCCGCAGTTCGTCCTGTTCCGCAACCTTGGCTGGATCGACACGTTGTTACCGATCATCGTTCCGAACTTCTTCGCGAACGCCTACAACGTCTTCTTGATGCGGCAATTCATCACGCGCATCCCGGTCGAGCTCTCGGACGCCGCGATGATCGACGGTCTGGGACGGTGGGGGATCTTCCGCCGGATCGTGCTGCCCCTCATGCGTCCGATCCTGTTCGCCGTGGCCATCTTCACGTTCACCTTCAACTGGGGTTACTTCTTTGGTCCGCTGATCTACATCAACAGCGAAGAGAAGATGCCGCTGGCACTGGGCGTGCAGATCCTGTCGGCGACGACCTCGGGCGCCCAAACGCCGCCGTGGAACATGGTGATGGTGGGCTCCTTGATCCTCATCGTGCCCATGGTGGCCGTCTACCACTTTGGGCAGCGGTACCTGTACGAAGCGGGGCTTGTCAGTGGAAGTGCGGGACTCAAATGACCACCTCACACAGCCTGAATCTCATCGACCTAGCATCCAGTCAAGCTCGTGTTCCCCACCCGGAACCGAATCCCCGAGCCAGGGAAGGGAGGCAGCAGGTGTCCCGCGTAGCATTTGCGGCAGGAGAGTTACTGATCGACGGAATACCCCGAATCCTGTTGGTGGCATCGGTCTTCCCGTTCCGCATTCCACGGGCGCAATGGGCCGATCGACTGGCCACGGTCGCCTCTCTTGGCTACGGGGGCGTCGATGTTTACATCCCCTGGAACTTCCATGAAGTCGCTCCGGGCACCTGGGACTTCGGCGGACAGCGCGATGTCGAGCACTTCCTCGAACTCTGCGCAGCACAAGGCTTGCTCGTCGTGGCCCGGCCCGGACCTTACATCTGCTCGGAATGGGACGGTGGGGGACTGCCCGCGTGGCTCACCACCACGGCCGGACTGAGGCTGCGCCAAAACGAGCCGCTCTATCTGGCCCAGGTGCGCCGCTGGTTCGACAAGGTGCTTCCGATGCTCGAACGACACCAATTGGGACGCGAGGGGAGCGTCGCCTTGGTCCAGGTCGAGAACGAGCTCGATTTCTTTGATTGTGAGGATCCCGAAGGGTACATCCGGGCCCTGCGCGACATGATGCGTGAGCACGGTCTCGTCGTCCCGCTCATCGCCTGCGCGGGCCAAGGTGACATCACGCGTGCCGGCGGACACGTTCCAGGCGTCGCGCCCGCGGTGAACCTGTATCCGTCCGACGAATCCGTCGACATCGAAGACCAGGTCTCCTACTACGAGCTGGCCACTCGGGGCATGGAGACGCCCCTGCTGGTCACCGAAACCAATCGGCTCCACCGGACCTTGAAGCGGCTGCTGGTGGGGGGTGTTCGCCTCATTGGTCCCTACCTGCAGGCGTCCGGATGGAATTACGGCTACACCACGGCCGTGAATAACTGGGGTGACCCACTGGCGTTCATGACGCATGACTACGACTTCGGGGGGGTCGTGCGTCCGGACGGCAGCCTGCGCCCTGATGCCGAGGAGGCCGTTATCCTCACGGGACTGATCGCCGCTCTGGGTGAGGCGCTCGCTTCCGGCACCCCCCAGGGATCGGCGCAAGGCATCGAGAACCACCTCACCGTGAAGCCCCGAGCCCTGGCCCTGGC
The DNA here is from genome assembly GCA_016716635.1 of Micropruina sp. Lineage (GTDB taxonomy): Bacteria > Actinomycetota > Actinomycetes > Propionibacteriales > Propionibacteriaceae > JADJVZ01. Next base: position 105,859 of record JADJVZ010000012.1, on the reverse strand, counting down.
CGGCGGAGGCGACCTGCTGTCCCTCACCAACCTGGGGGACACCGAGACCACTGTTTGGGTGCGGGCAGCCGGGCAGAGCGGCGATGCTTCCCTGCCGGTGCGTGTGCCCGGGGGTGTCTGCCTGCTGTTGGTCAGGGAGCTGCCGCTCGCGGAAGTGAATGCCACCCTGGTGGCGAGCTCCGGGGAACTGACGATGCTCCAGCGCGCGACAGGTGACGTCAGGCTCCGGCTCACTGGGCGGCGGGCGACCGGGGGAGTCGTCGCCTTGTTCGACGGCGTGACGGCCGTCAGCAGTTCCACGGGCGATGTTCACGCGACCCTTGAGCCCGGTGACGTCCCCGGTCGCTGCCGGATCGTGGGAACCGAGGGCGATGTGCAGCTCACGACGGACGGGGGTGCGCTCACCGTGTCCCTTGCAACCGCGACACAGGATCTGAGTTCCCGGCGCCCACGCGACGGTGTTGCGGTCAACCGGGTCGAAGCCTCCGCCCCGATCGACGACGTCCGAGCCCCCCGGTGGACCAACCGGCAGGAGGACGGGCAGGCTCGAACCCTCGAGGAGCTGGGGGCGCCGGTGGGCGCCGGACGCTACACCTGCCGGAACCACCTACCCCCGGACGCCGTGGGCCTCGTCCTTCGCGCCGCAGCAGACATCGTCCAGGTTCGGTCGCCGCGTTTCCGTCCCGATTGGGTTGCCAACGGGGGAGGCGAGTTGTTCTTGCCGGTAACTGGTGGCCTGCCCGAGCCTGGACCGAGCGGCGAGGGGGTTGCCGCCACGGACAGCGTGACCGTCGTCACCAGGACCTGGGGGCATTCGAACTTCGATGATGGACGGCTGCCGTCGCTGCGCCTTGGATCCCAGCGAGGGATCACGGGAGCCTTCGCCGTCACCGCGATGACCTCCCTCGACGAGGGGTGGTTCGTGGCGACCAGTGAACCCGAAGCGTCGCTGGCGGGGCCAGCTGTGGGCACCGATCCGCCACCGCGGGCCGGCTTCGGCGCGTGGATGAGCAGCACCTTCCCGCAGGCGATCCGCTACCGCCGGTGGATCTCCACCCCAGACCTCGCTGGCCGCGACGGGGGCACGGCCGCGATTCGCGCGGAGGGCCTTGCGGCGCGCGTTGACGTGGCCGTGGATGGCGTGCCGCGGGGGGCGTTGACGCCGAACACGCCGCTCCTGTGGCTGGGCCCGCTAGCCCGCGGTAGTCGGCTTGAGGCGGTGGTGCACCGCACGTGGGGAGAGGCCACGGGCTCGGTGTCCCTGCTGGTGGGCTCGGAACTGCGGGACTGGGAGATCGCCACCTGCGAGGAACCCGACCTTGCCCGCGATCGCGATAGCGCCGAGATGTCTGTTCAGAGGGTGCCGTTGGAGGTGCCGGCCGGCAGGAGCCGGTGGGTGCGGTTGTCCATCCCACGACCCCTCGACCCCCTCCTCGACGAGCGCGATGTCGTCGTGCGTCTGCGCGGACGAGGGCTCCTCGCCACCTGCGTGCAGGGTGACCACCTGCTCGCCCGCGTCTGGACCGACCCACCACCTGGCGCCCACCTACGCGGCGGACGTGGCGATCTGGTGCTGACCCCTGGGCCCAGTACCCCCGCGACGGTGGATCTCCTGCTCGAAGCAACCGGTGGCGAATCCGGGTGGCTCGACGGCATCGAGGCGGGCGGCCCTATCGACGGTTGAGGTCGGCACTGAGGTGCCTGGGTCACGCGGACATCAGCATGATTTGGGTGGAGGTGTGGCTGGGGTCGTCCCCCGTGTCCCTTCTGTCCACCTTGCTGGCGTTGGTCGTGTTTGCTGGCGATATTTCGCCAGTCATGACGCCTAACGCCAGCGAGGTCGGGAGAATCGGCTGGCCATCCCGTCTCGGAGGCGTCCCGCCGGTCAAGGGGGGGCCGAAGGCCATCGCGCGGCGGCGACCAAGACATCCCCGTGAGGCTCGGCCGTGGACGTGGGCTCCAGGGCGGGGGCTGACGGGGATGTGAACGAACGGACTTCGATCACGCCCACGTGGAGGGGGAAACCCAGCTGCCAGAAATGACGCCGGAGGCGGCGTCAAACAATAAGCAGCGGGGCACCCCGAAACCCACTCGCCGCGCCCTGCGCTAACGCGGTCTTAGGCCTCCTCGATTCGCACTCTGCTGGCGTTTAGCGTCTTGACTGGCGCAATATCGCCAGCAACCACGCCTAGTGCCAGCAGAGTGCGTCGAACGCCAGCAGAGTGCGTCTAACGCCAGCAAGGTGCGACGGAGGGGGCAGGGGAGGGGAGAGGGCTTCAGGACGTGCGGTGGACCTTGAAGTTGGACGCTTGCGCTCGCGGACGGACGGTGATCCGGTCCAGGTTCACATGCGGCGGACGTGTGGCCACGAAAGCGATGATGTCGGCGATGTCGTCCGCGACGAGGGGATCGGCGACGCCCTGGTAAACCGAGGCAGCCTTGGACGCGTCCCCGCCGAAGCGGGTCAGAGCGAACTCGTCCGTGCGGACCATGCCCGGCGCCACGTCGCAGATCCGAATGGGCTGGCCGACTGAGTTCGAGGCGGAGGGCGTCCACGATCATCCGTTCGCCTGCCTTGGCGGCGTTGTAACCCGACCCGCCTTCGTAGGCGGCGTCGGCGGCGGTGGAGGTGATGAAGACGATGGTCCCCTCGGCCTCGCGGAGCGCGGGTAATAAGGCCTTCGTCACGCGTCCGGAGCCCACGACGTTGGAGGCGAACATGGCCGTCCACTTGTCGAAGTCGGCCTCGGCGACCGGCTCGGCACCCAACGCGCCGCCGGCGTTGTTGACCAACAGATCCAGCCGCGGTCCCACGGCCGCCGCCAGCGCCGCCACGGCCTCGGCCGAGGTCACATCGCACTCGATGGCCGTCCCACCAATGGCGTCCGCGAGGTCGACGAGCCGTTCGATCCGACGGGCGGCCACGATCACCCGGTACCCCTCGGTGGCGAGGCGGCGTGCGGTCGCCGCGCCGATTCCACTGGACGCACCGGTCACAACTGCGAGTTTGGTCATGGGTCGATCGTAGGGGCCGGGGTACGCTCCCGGCATGGCGGACGAGATGCTCACAGTGCCCGGGCCGGACGGGGAGCGCAGCGTGAAGCTGTCGAGCCCGGACAAGGTGATGTGGCCCGAAACCCCGGCGGGGGCGGCCGTGACCAAACGCGACCTCGCGGGTTACCTGCTGGCGGTCGCGCAGCCGTTCCTGACCATCAACGGCGACCGTCCGCTGACGCTGCAACGCTTCCCTGAGGGCATCGAGGGCGAAGAATTCTTCAGCAAGCGGCCACCGATGGGCGCCCCCGCGTGGCTGCGGCGCGTCATGTGCACCTACCCCTCCCGCCGCAAGCACGAGCAACTGGTCTTCGACGAGCCCGCCGCGCTGGCGTGGGCGGCGCAAATGGGGACGATCACCTTCCACCCCTGGCCGGTGCGCACCGCGAACCTCGACAATCCGGACGAACTGCGGATCGACCTCGACCCCCAACCCGGACGGGGTTTCGCGGACGCCGTCGAGGCCGCCCTTCTGCTGCGCGACGTGATGGCCGAGGTCGGATTGACGGCCCACGCCAAGACCTCCGGCAACCGCGGCATCCACGTCTACGCCCGCATTGAGCCGACGCACGAGTTCCAAGACGTCCGACACGGTGTCATCGGCATCGCGCGCGAGCTGGAGCGACGGCGTCCGGATCTGGTCACCACGAGCTGGTGGAAAGAAGAGCGCGGCGAGCGGATCTTCGTCGACTTCAACCAGGCCAACCGCGATCGGACCATCGCCGCCGCCTATAGCCCCCGCCCCCTCCCGGGCGCGCCGGTTTCGACGCCGGTCACCTGGGACGAGCTCCCGGACGTCAACCCCGCCGATTTCACCGTGTGGACGGTTCCTAAGCTCCTCGAGAAGCGTCCCTGCCCCTGGTCCACCATGGACGCCAATCCCGGACGCTTGGACGGCGCTCTCGCCCTGTGGCAGGCGGACCTTGATCGGGGCCTCGGCGAACTCAACTTCCCGCCCGACTATCCGAAGATGCCCGGCGAGCCGCCCCGGGTGCCGCCGTCGAAGCGCCGGGCCGATCGCGCGGACGCCGACTACCTCGAACCCAAGGCCGAGCGCGACGCCGAGTGGGGCACGCCCATCGTCCCGCCGTTCGGCCCGATGCTCGCCAGGCTGGTCAAGGATTTCCCCGAGGGTGACGTGCTGTTCGAGCCCAAGTGGGACGGTTTCCGCACGATCATCTGGCGTTCCGGCGACAACGTCGAACTCGGCAGCCGCAACAGCCGCCCTATGACCCGCTACTTCCCCGAGATCGTCGAGGCGGTCAAGGCCAACTTCCCCGACCCCTGCGTGATCGACGGCGAGATCATCGTCATCGATCCGGTGCTGCGGGATCGGCTCAGCTTCGACACCCTCTCCCAGCGGATCCACCCCGCGGCCTCCCGCATCAACCGCCTCGCGAAGGAGACCCCGGCCGCCTTCGTGGCCTTCGACATGCTCGCCTGGGGTCCCAAGAACCTCGCCGAGCGTCCGTTCCGCGAGCGCCGGTCCGCCCTCGTCGAGGCCCTCTCGGACGCTCGTCCCCCGATTTACCTCACCCAAGCCACCGACGACCGCGAGCTCGCCCGGCAATGGTTCACCCAGTTCGAGGGCGCGGGCCTCGACGGGGTGATCGCCAAGCCGATGGGGGAGCCCTACGTCGAGGACAAGCGGGTGATGTTCAAGATCAAGCACGAGCGCACCGCCGACTGCGTGGTGGCCGGCTACCGCCTCTACCGTGACACCACCGACGCTATTGGCTCGCTGCTGCTGGGCCTCCACGACGACACCGGGAAACTACAAAGCGTGGGTGTCATAGGTGCCTTCCCCGCCGAGCGTCGCCGCGAGCTGTTCACCGAGCTGCAGCCGCTGGTCACCACCTTCGAGGGCCACCCGTGGGACTGGGCCGCGGCCATGGCGGACGCTCGGCCGGACAATCGCGATCAGTCCTTCCCCCGGACGCCCTCGGCCGCCGCGCACAGCCGCTGGAACTCGTCCAAGGATCTCTCCTTCACCCCACTGCGCCCCGAGCTGGTGGTCGAGGTGCGCTACGACCACATGGAGGGCACGCGGTTCCGGCACACCGCGCAGTTCGTCCGCTGGCGCCCCGATCGCGAGCCGGCATCGTGCACATTCCAGCAGTTGGAGGAGCCTGTCCACTTCGATTTGGGGGAGGTTCTGGGCGATACCCTCAGACCATGACCTACAAGCTGATTCTGCTCCGCCACGGCGAGAGCGAGTGGAACGCGAAGAACCTGTTCACCGGCTGGGTGGACGTGGACATCAACGAGAAGGGGATCACGGAGGCCAAGCGTGGCGCCGAGCTCCTCAAGGCCGAGGGGCTGCTCCCCGACAAGCTGCACACGTCGCTGCAGCGTCGCGCCATCCACACCGCCTACCTGGCGCTCGACGGCTGCGACCGCCACTGGATCCCGGTGCAGCGCAGCTGGCGCCTGAACGAGCGTCATTACGGCGCCCTGCAGGGCCTCGACAAGTCTGAGACGCTGCAGAAGTACGGCGAGGAGCAGTTCATGCTCTGGCGTCGCAGCTACGACACCCCGCCGCCCGTGCTCGACAAGGACGCCACCTTCAGCCAGTGGAATGATCCGCAGTACGCCGACATTCCTGAGGACGAGCGTCCGCAGACCGAATGCCTCAAGGACGTTGTCGCCCGGATGCTGCCCTACTGGGAGTCCGACATCAAGCCCGATCTCGCCGCTGGCAAGACCGTGCTGGTGACGGCGCACGGCAACAGCCTGCGCGCGTTGGTGAAGCACCTCGACGGCATCAGCGACGCCGATATCGCCGGGCTGAACATCCCGACCGGCATCCCGCTGTTGTTCGAGTTGGACGAGGATTTCCAGCCCGTCAACCCCGGCGGACGCTACCTGGACCCGGCCGCGGCGGCCGCCGCGATCGAGGCCGTGAAGAACCAGGGCAAGAAGTAGTACGCCCCACGCGCCGTCCCTTGGCTTCGCGCCAGGGGGCGGCGCGTGCCCTATTTAGTGCCCTAGCGACAGGCTGTCGGCATACATCACCAGGTTTGTCAAGGGTTCCAATGTGCCTCTGACTAGGGACTTCGCCGTTTGGCAGCCCCCCGGAACGTGCTAGAATAGAGGCTGGGAAAGGGGCTATCGACAATGACTTTTGCTGTCGGTGAAACGGTGGTGTACCCCAATCATGGTGCCGCCGTTGTCGAAGATATTGAAACCCGAACCATCAAGGGCGAAGAGAAGCTGTACCTGGTACTGCGGATCGTCGGCCAAAACGATCTGGTCGTCCGTGTGCCGGCCTGCAATCTCGACCTCGTAGGCGTCCGCGACGTCGTCGACGCGGCCGGGCTCGAGCGAGTGTTCAGCGTCCTTCGGGCGCCGCACACTGAAGAGCCGACCAACTGGTCTCGCCGCTACAAGGCGAACCTGGAGAAGCTCCACTCGGGCAACGTGATGAAGGTGGCAGAGGTCGTTCGCGACCTGTGGCGCCGTGAGCGTGAGCGCGGGCTGTCTGCGGGCGAAAAGCGGATGCTGGCCAAGGCGCGCCAGATTCTCGTCTCCGAGTTGGCTCTGGCCGAACGGGTCGAGGAGCAGCGTGCCGAGGTGCTCTTGGACGAGGTCTTGGCCTCCTAGGTTCTACCAACCACACAGAAGCGGCCCCGGTGCATAAGCCCGGGGCCGCTTCTGCGTTCCGGTAGGCAGGGGCTGCGAGGAAACCGGGTCAGAATTCTCGGTGAATCCTTGCGGAGCCGTTGGGTTGCATGTCAGACTCGTGCCACTTGCACATATTCCCATGAGCATGTGCATGAAAGTGCAAACCAAACGAAGGAGTTTGCTGATGTCCGCACCTTTGGCACCGCTGTTGGTGCCAATGGCTGACCCAGTGCCGACGGGTAACCCCGTCCTCGATGGCATCACCTGGGCAGCCACACACTTCATCGGGCTGTTCAATGAATCGGCCACGACCCTGCTGTCGTTGACGAAGGGCATCCTGCCGCTGCTGCTCGTGCTCCTGACGGCCATGTATGCGGTCACCACCTGGATCGGTGAGGAGCGCGTGACGCGCGCCGTCCAGTGGGCCGGAAAGTATGCGGTCACCCGCTACACGATCATGCCCGTGCTGGCCGTGATCATTCTGACCAACCCGATGTGTTACTCGTTCGGGCGGTTCCTGCCCGAGCGCTACAAGCCGGCGTTCTACGACGCGGCTGTTTCGTTCGTCCATCCCGTGACTGCTTTCCTTCCGCATGCCAACGCGGGTGAGGTATTCGTCTGGGCGGGCGTCGCTTCCGGCGTCCTGACGGTGGCGCCTGACCGGTATGCCAAGCTCGCTGCGGCGTACTTCCTCGTGGGTATCGTCGTGATCCTCATGCGTGGCCTGCTCACCCAGTGGATCACGGCACTGCTCATTAGCCGAGGCGGTCACGCCGAGCGCTTTAAGCAGTTCGATGAGGCGTACGCGTCCGGTCACTTCCAAGGCAATGCCGAGGGAGGCGTGCTGTGAGCGAGTTCAAGGCCGTGAAGGTCACCAAGGGCAACGGCGGCTGGGGCTCCGGCCTCGTCCTCAAGCCGACAGACGCGCAGAACATCGTTCTGTCCGTCACCGGCGGGGGGATCCACCCCGTCGCCGCCAAGATTGCCGAGCTCACGGGCGCCACGGCAGTCGACGGCTTCATCAACAACATCCCGGACGCACAGGTCCTGGTGGCGGTCATCAACTGCGGCGGCACCGCGCGCATCGGGGTCTACCCAAGAAGCGCATCCCGACCGTGGACGTCTACCCCGGTGAGCCCAGCGGTCCGCTGGCTCAGTTCATCACGGACGACATCTTCGTCTCCGCGGTGGGTCCGGAGCAGGTGAAGCCGGCCGAGGCCAGCGCCGCCCCGATCGTCGGCGGCGCGGCAGCGTCGGCAGCAGCCGTCGGTGGCACTGCCAAGGCCACCGCTACGCGGGCGACCCAAGAGATCAAGACCTCGGTCGAGGCCACTGGCTTCACCAAGTTCATCGTCACCTTCGGTCAGGGCATCGGCTACTTCATCAACACGCTGTTGTCGTCCGGGCGTCAGGCCATCAAGCTGACGATCCAGACGATCCTGCCGTTCATGATCTACGTGTCGCTGCTGATCGGCATCGTCAACTACACGGGGCTGTCGCAATGGATCGCTAAGGCGATCCAGCCGCTGGCCGGCAACCCGCTCGGGTTGATCCTGCTGGGTGTCATCACCGGTCTGCCGATCCTGTCCCCGCTCCTCGGGCCGGGCGCTGCGATCGCGCAGGTCATCGGTGTGCTGATGGGAACCCAGATCGCCCAGGGCGCTCTTCCCGTCCAGTACGCGCTGCCCACCCTGTTCGCCATCGACGGCCAGGTTGGCATGGACTTCATCCCGGTCGGCCTCTCCCTCGGTGAGGCGGAACCAGAAACGGTCGCGGTCGGCGTCCCAGCAGTGTTGTTCTCCAGGCAGATCACATCACCCGTCGCGGTGGTTATCGCCTACCTGGTGTCCTTCCTCATCTGACCAACAAATCGGTGCCCCGTTCGTCCAAACGGACGGGGCACCGACCATCTAGTGGAAACTGAGTAACAATCATGGCTATGACGACAGTGTGGGAATCCACCATCACCAGCATCGGCGAAGATGCCCCGGAGATGTTCAATGCGGGGGTTTATATCCTGTTCGGAACTCCCGTTCCGGACGCGCTCGCCTCCATCGCCATCGTGCACCCCGGCCCCCGTGAGGCGTTCGCTCCGGTCGCGGTGGGCGATCGCTTCTTCATCGGTGACGATGTCATCGAGATCACAGCCGTGGGGGACCTTGCCAACACCAACTTCGATCAACTCGGACACATCTGCGTGTATGTGAACAAGTCGGTCAATCTTCTTCCGGGTGCCATCCACGGCACCAGCACGGCGACGCTCGCCCCTTCGCCGGGCCAGCGACTCGCCTTCGAACGGGCCTGACGACATGGACTGGACCTTCCCGGCCCTTCTCGTTGGTGCTCTGGTGCTCAACAGCGTGATGTCGCTGTGGCAGCAGCGCCGCTACATCAACCAGATCAACGCCATGGCCCGCGCCTGGAAGGGCCCCAACCGCCGCCTCGTATCCGGCCGTGGCAAAGGGCGCCTGCGCGGCGCCGTCGCCGTGCTGATCGTCGACACCGAAGCCGGTGAGGTCATCGAGGCCCGCCGCATGAGTGGTGCGACCGTGTTCGCCAAGCTTGGCCCCGCGCCCGAGCTCCTCGGCCCGCTCGCCACAGTCGTGGACCGCGCCACCGACCCGAGGCTGGCCAAGGCCGTCACCGCTGCGCTCACCCACCTCGCCCCGGGGGCACGGACGGCCACCGCCCCCGACGGCTCCAAAATCAAGATCCGCCCCGCCACCAACAACCTGTGAGAGGAACTCAGCAACCATGAGTTACACCAAACGCCTTCTTGAGCGCGAGCGTCAGCTCGGGCGTCCCGTCCGCGTCGGCATCGTCGGCGCCGGGCAGATGGGCAGTGGTCTCATTGCCCAGGTGGAACGCGCCAAGGGCATGACCGTGTCTGTGGTCGCCGACATCGACGTCCAGCGTGGCGTGGGCGCCTACAACCGCGCGGGACGCCAGGACGTGACCGTGGTCACCGACCTGGCCGACGTCCCGGCTCTGGTGGAAGCAGGCAAGGCGGTGGTCATCAACAACGGCCTCGACATGCCTCACCTTCCGGTTGACGTGGTGCTGGAGGTGTCGGGCGTTCCCGAGATCGCCGCCCAGATCGCGCTGGCCTCCCTGTTCGCGAAGAAGGACGTGGCCTTGATGACGGTCGAGGCCGACATCACCGTCGGACGCTTCCTCACCGCCGTCGCCGAATCGGGCCAATCGGTCTACACCATCTGCCGCGGGGACGAACCCGTGGAAGCCCTGAAGCTCGTCGAGTACGCCGAGGATCTCGGCCTCACGGTTGTGTCCGCCGGCAAGGGCAAGAACAACCCCAACCGTCCGTACGACGTCCCGGCGGACGTCGAGGCCGAGGCGCTCGCCAAGGGTATGAACCCGCGCATGCTGTGCGAGTTCACCGACGGCACCAAGACCCAGCTCGAAATGGCGGCCCTCTCCAACGCGACCGGTTTCCCGATCGAGAAGCACGGCATGCACGGTCCGGTCGCCTCGGTCGCCGACCTGGCCACCAAGCTGATCCCCAAGGCCGACGGCGGCATCCTCGAGACCAACGGTCCGGTTGTCGACTACGTCGTGGAGGGCGACGTCGCGCCCGGCGTCTTCGTCGTCATCAAGTCCGAGAGCGACGTGGTCACCCACGAGCTGGACTACCTCAAGCTCGGCAAGGGGCCCTACTACACCCTCTTCCGTCCCTACCACCTGGCCTCGGTCGAGGCGCAGCTCTCCATCGCCGAGGCTGTGCTGGATCGTCGGGCGTCCTTCCAGACGCGCTACTGGACGACCGAGGTCACCGCGGTGACCAAGACGGCGCTCAAGGCCGGCACCAAGCTCGAAGGGCTCGGCGGGAATCACTTCCGCGGCTGGGCGGTACCTGCCGCCGAGGCAACCGAGGCCGGCTACGTGGCCATCGCCCTGGCCGCGGGGAGCGTCCTGAAGAACGACGTTCCCAAGGACCACACCATCACCTTCGCCGACATCGAGTTGGACGAAACCCGGCCCCTGGTGGCGATGCGTCGCTTGCAGGACTCGCTGGTGGCGCGAGGCATCCTCTAGCAATCCGCGTGCGGCGGGCCTGATTTCAGGCCCGCCGCGCGCGGTTTACCCATCGGTCAGAATCACCTCCACCAGGGCAGTATTCTTTCGACGTCACACCAAACCGTGGCTCTACCGGGATTGCAGGAGACTCGGTCGGCCCAGAGCTCGTGCAGGAGGCCGCATGCCCGCTCCGCGTCCGCAAGACGTGCTGGTCAAGGTCGCGCGCCTGTACTACCTCGAGGATCGCTCGCAGGGTGACATCGCTAAACAGCTAGGCGTCTCACGGTCCAGCGTCTCCCGCATCCTCACCTCCGCGCGCGAGCAGGGTGTGGTGGAGATCCGCATTCATCCGCCAGGCCAACTGACCCGCGTGGGCGAACTCGAGGACGCCTTCAAGCGCGAGTTCGGGATCGCCGAGCCGCGCATCGTCCGGCGTCCGACCGGGCGAGCCCCCATCGACATCGTCGGCGAGATGGCCGCGCGCGTCTTCGAGTCGCAGGTGGCGCACCTGTCGACCGTCGGACTCAGCTGGGGCTACACCATCAGCCAGTTCGTGGAACACGTCAGCCTCGAGCCGATCTACCGGGACCTGCATCTATTCCCCCTTGCCGGCGGCATGCCTACGGGCGACACAGGCCCCTCGGGGAACACCTCGCTGGAGACCCTGGCGCACAAGTGCGGCGCCACCGCCTACCGCTTCGAGTCGCCCTCGGTCGTCGAATCGCGCCAAACCTGGCAGGCGCTGTCGGGGGAGTCGGCGATCGTCGCCGCGATCGAGCGCGCCGCCAATGTGCGCATGGCGGTCATCGGAATCGGCTCTTACGGGGTGCGCTCCTCGGCCCGGGTGATGGAGGCCATGGGCCTGAACCCCGACGAGAAGGCCGAGACCGAGGCCCGTCATCCGGCCGGCGACCTGAACGGGCGCTTCTTCGACATCGACGGCGTGCCGCTGGGGCCGCCCACCTCCGAACGAGTCATCGGCGTGTCGATGGAGCAGCTGGCCAAGGTTCCGCAGGTCTACGGCCTGTGCGGTGGCGTCGACAAGGCCCGCGGGCTCGTCGGGGCGCTTCGGACAGGCGTCCTGGACGGGGTTGTGGTCGATGAGGATCTTGCCGCCGCGGCCCTCAAGGTGGCCCGTCACGAGCACTGAGCGGCTCACGCAGCGGCCTCGTCGAGGCAGCAACGGGGTCCTCAGTGACCCACCGCAAAAGCGCCGGACGCGATTTCTCGTGCCGGCGCCTTGCGCTTGTGCCTACTCGCCGAGAATCACAAGCTGACAGCGGCGTTGGCGCGCTCGCGTCCGATCGAAGTCCACGAAGTAGATGTAGCCAGTCGATCCCACGGCCAGCCGCCCCTCCGCCACGGCGAACACCTGACTTGAGCCCAACAGGGTGGCCTTGAGGTGAGCGTCCGCGTTGAGCAACTGCGTGCGATCCCCGCCCGGGAGGTAGACCTCGGCGTCCGGCCAACTCTCGACGGCCGTGAAATGTTCCGGGCCGGGGTAGCGGTACTCGCCGTCCGGGGGCAGGGCGGTCTGGTCCGGCACGAGCCGTTCGAGGGCGCCGTTGAGGTCAAGTTGCAGCAGTTCGGTGCCCGTCTCGTCGACGTCGTGGACGAACTCCTCGAAGAACACCGCGCAGGTTGTGTGGGGGGAGATCACCGTGCACAGGCCGGTGGTCACGCCGCTGGCCGCGATGGCCGCCTGCACCTGCGGGGTGACGTCGAGGTAGGTCGGCGTTCCCCCGTGCGAGGTGAGGCTGATGGTCTCGAAGTGAACGCTCATGCGTGCCCCTCCCGCCCCGACAGGATGTCGACGAAGGCTGTCACATCGGTCTTCACCGCGCCGCGGGCGGCGACGGCCAGCATGGGGAAGAGGGTCGTGCGGTCGTCCGCCAGGGAGGTCCGAGCCGCCTCCAGGGCCGCCTTGGCCAGGTAGGTGTAGTAGTTGATCTTGCGGACGCCGTGGGCGATGCAGCGACGGTATTCGTCCGCGGTGAGGCCCGAGCCCCCGTGCATGACCAGGGGCACCCCGATGGCCTCGCGGAGGGCATCGATGCGGTCGTAGTCGATGCTCGGCGCCTGGTTGTACAGGCCGTGGACGGTCCCGAAGGAGGCGGCCAACGCTGAGACGCCCGTCCGTCGGACGAAATCGGACGCCTGGGCGGGGTCGGTGTAGAGGCTGGCGTCCGCCACGCCCTGCGAGGGATCCCCGTTCTCGTTGCCGGTCATCACCCCAATCTCGCCTTCGACGTCCACGCCCCGGGCCTTCGCCATCGCGACCACCTCGCGGGTGCGGGCGACGTTCTCTTCAAAGGGCAGGCGCGAGCCGTCGATCATCGCCGAGTTGAAGCCGAGATTCAGACCCCGCTCGATGTAGTCAAGGTCGTCGCCGTGGTCGATGTGCAGCACGAAGATGCCGCTGCTGCGCTGGGCGAGGGCCACCATCGCCGGGCCGACGTCGTCGAGGGGCATGACGCCCTCGTGAACCTGGGCGTGCTGCAGGATCACCGGGACGCCGGTGGCCTCGGCGGCGTCGATGGTCCCGAGGAGGGCCTCGAAGAAGGGCACGTTCACGGCGGCGAGCGCGGTGCCGGTGCGCTCGGCCTCGGCCAGGGCGTTCGACAAACTGACGATCATCGGGCGTCCCTGTCGGCCTTGAATGCGGTCATGGCGAGGATCATCTCTTCGATCTTCGCCCGCCAGTCCGCGGCCTTGATGATGCCGCTGGTGCCGCCGGAGCCGTCCGCGCCGAGGTCGAGCACGCGCCGGACGTCCGCACCCGAAGTCACGCCCGCGGCCTGGATCACCAGGATGTTCGGATTGACGTCCTTCACGATCCGGGTGGTGCGCTCGATGTAGGTGCCGGCGTCCATGGCACCGGTCCCGATCGCGGCCGTGGGCTCGCAGATCATGACGTCCGGACCAAACATGGCGATGGCCCGGCACTGGGCCTCGGTGTCGGCACACACGATCGTCAGCAGGCCCAGTTCTCTGGCGCGCTGCATGGTGGCGTCGAGGTCGGCGATGGTGAGCGGGTTTTCGGCGTGATTCAGCACCACCGCGCGGACGCCCGCCTCGACGAGCGCCTCCGGGAGGATGTGCCCCATGCCGCGCCCGGGGGTCAGAGCCTCCATGTGCTGGGCGGTCACGATCAGGTTCCGGGTGTTCTCCGCCACCGCGCGCAGATCGACGTGCTGCGCGGTGAAGATCACGTCGATATCGCTCAGCGCCGACAACTCATCGGCGAAGGCGGCCAGCTTCAGCGTCTTGCGTCCGCTGAGGTAGGCCTTGGGGTTCACGATCAAGAAGGGCGACCGCAGTACGGCCGGTCGAATACTCGCCATCAGCGTCCTATCTGCACAATGATGCACAAAGATGTTAACGAATGTGCATATGGCAACTATGTCACGCCTGACTTTTGCTGGCAATTCATCCCCGAGATGGCGGGGTGCGGTCTGGCATACTCGACTGCGTGTCTGACCCAGTTGTTGCAGTCGTTGTCGCTGCTGGACTTGGCCTGCGGTACGGCGGTATGCGGCCCAAGCCCCAACTGCGGATCGTCGGGCGCACCGTCGTGGCGATCGCCGTGGAAGGCCTCGCCGCCGGCGGCGTGACTCATGCGGTGGTCGTTGTCAACGGCAAGAACAACCTGGTTTACAGCGCGCTCCTGGCCGGGGCGCCGATCCCCGTCGTCACGACCCCGGGGGGCGATTCGCGGCAACAATCCGTCCAGCGCGGACTGGACGTCGTGAGCGCCGATCCGGAGCTGTCGAAGGCGAAGGTGATTTTGGTCCACGACGCCGTGCGTCCGCTGATGCCAGCCAACGTGATCGCCGACGTCATTTCACACGTGCAGGCGGGGGCCGTCGCCGTGGCGCCCGCCGTCACGGTCACCGACACGATCCGCCAGCTCAGCGACGACGGTTCCACGGTCATTGACCGCAGCCAGCTGCGGGCCGTCCAAACCCCCCAAGGGTTCCGATCGGACGTCCTCATCGAGTGCCACGCGAAGATCGCGGCCGAGGGCGTGGAGTTCACCGACGACGTCACCTGCTGCCAGCGCTACGGCTACCCGGTCGAGTTGGTGCCGGGATCGAAGATGGGCCTCAAGATCACCGAACCCGTCGACCTCACGATGGCCCGGGCGATCTGGAAGGTGCGCGCCAGCCTCGGGCACCACTCGGGCCGTCGGTTCACGCGCTACTGGCGCGAGCTGCCGTTCGTCCGCCGGAGCATCGAGAAGTGATCCGGACGGGCATCGGCTCCGACACCCACCGACTGGAGGCGGGCGTCCCGATGTGGTGCGCCGGGCTGCACTTTCCGGACGAACCTCGCGGTCTCGCCGGGCATTCCGACGGCGACGTCGCCGCGCACGCCGCCTGTGATGCGCTCCTCTCTGCCGCCGGGCTAGGGGATATGGGCTCGAACTTCGGCACCGATCGTCCGGAGTGGAGCGGGGCCTCGGGCGTCGCCTTCCTCACCGAGACGGCCCGGCTGGTCCGCGAGGCGGGACACCAGATCGGCAACGTGGCCATTCAGGTGATCGGCAATCGTCCGCGGTTGGCGGCGCGCCGAGCCGAAGCCGAGCGGCTGCTCTCCGACGTCGTGGGGGCGCCGGTCACGCTGAGCGCGACCACCACGGACGGCCTGGGTTTCACCGGCCGCGGCGAAGGTGTCGCTGCCATCGCGTCAGCGTTGGTCTACGCCCCGGATCCCCTGTAACTAGCGCACTCCGCCGTCGGCCACCCTTGACAGTCGGGTCACCGCTGTCGGATTTTGCATCGAGCGCTTAGGTGTGAGTGAAGTGCTCACCGTGAGCACGTTGCTCACACTCAAATGTGCAAAGCGGGACCGCGAGCGGGTGCAGCTCGGCCTCCGGTATCGAGAACCACGACGCTATTTCACCGAGCTGGCCGGCGCCGTGAATGTGTTGCACGTCGTCAGCGCCGTGTCGTTGTAGCCCTTGGTGAACCAGACCTGCCGGTTCTTACCGGAGCCGTGGCCGCCCACGTAGCTGGGATCGCCGCTGATGACGTCGTCGCCCAGGTTGTTCATGACCTTGGTGAGGGTGGTGAGATCTGCGTCCGTGAAGGCCTTGGACTGGGCGATGGAGCTGACGAACTCACCGGCGAAACAGTCCGCCTGCTGCTCAAGGCGGCGGCTGTAGGTCAAGGCCTCCGACTTGGACGACTTCGATTCCCACGCCTTTTCCGAATACAAGATTCCGGTGCGTGCTTGGATGGCATGCCCGAACTCGTGGGCCACGACCAACTCGGTGACGAACTTCGCCGAGCGCAGCGAGGCAGGCAGGGCCTGGGGGAGCGCCTTGGCGTAGTAGACCTGCTGGTCGGCCGCGCAGTACATGGCGTTGATCGAGTCGATGGTGCCGCAGGCGGTCTGGATCGTCCGGGTGTACACCGTGACCGAGGGGCGCGGCATCACATACCCGGCCGCGGTGACCGGCGGGTTCCACGTCGTCATCAGGCAGCCCATCAGGTTGTTCAGATGCGCGGTCAACTCGGCGACAGTCGCCGTCGAGGCGTCGAGGTCGACGACCTTGCTGCAGTTGGTCGGCTTCGGCGTCGTTTCGCTGTAGATCGCGTTCGCGTTCAGCATCGTGGTGGCTTGGCCGTAGGTCTTGGGCGCGGGCAGCTCCGGCGGGTTCATGTCGGCCGGCGGCGGGGTGTAGCTCTCGTTGGCGTACGGGCCGGTTCCGTTGGTCGTCGTTCCGCCGTTGGTATTGGTGGTGGTCGTCGGGCTGCTGGACAGCATGGCCGATACCCCGCGGGCGACGAAGAAGACGACGCCCACCAGGACGAGCGCCCCGATGACCGCCCCGATCGCGCCGCCTCGTCCGCGGCGTCGCTGCAGTGCCGGCTGGAACTGGGGAAGGGCCTGGTTCGGCCACGGTCCGGGCTGCTGATATCCCGGTTGGAAAGCCTGCTGGAAGCCCTGTGACGGTGGTGCGTAACCCTGGGGTCCGAACTGTGGAGCGCCCTGTGGCTGCGGCCAAGCGCCGGGCGCGCGGTTGTTCCAGCCGAACTGTTGCCCCGTATTGAGAGGCGGAGGGGGTCCCCACTGCTGCGTCACGCTGCTAAGCGTAACCCGTGGGTGGAACACCGACAGGGCATCAGTCGGCCCCACTGCGGCTACGTCGTTGCGCTGGTGCGATAAGTTTTCGACGACACCCGGTCGAGCACGTCTCGCGCGCGACCGGACCAACCAGCTCGGAGGTCACGGTGAAGTCGCTGCCTAAGGCGTTGCGCGTTCTGCTCCCATTGGCGGGGGCTCTTGCCCTTGGGGTGGGTCCCCTTGCTCTCACGGCCACCGCCGCCGACGCAGTCGACACCATGACCGTCCAAGCCACGGTCGACGAGGCAGGCACACTCGCCGTTTCCGAGACCTTTACATTCTCCGGGGCGGCACCCGCCAGCTTCACGCAGCGGTTGGCGAACACGTTGCCCGCGTTGGATTCGCGCACCTATCGCTACGTGATCAGTGACGTGAAGTCGACGACCTCCGGCGTCACCGTGTCGACGTCGGTCACCGCGGACGACTACACGCAGGTGACGGTCAACACCGGAGGGGCCGCCGCGCCGGTCACCGTCAGCTATGCGGTCAAGGGCGCCGCGTTGAAGGAATCGGCGACCGCGACGACGATCCGCTGGCGCCTCCTTCAGGGGCTGAGCCTTCCCGTGAACACCTTCGATGCCACCCTCACCGGCCCCGGCATCCCCACCTTCGTGACGTGTGAGGCTGGTCCGCCCGCCGCCCCCGGCGCCTGTGGCTACTACGCGGCTGCCACGCACGACAACCCGCAGCCGGTCTTCCACAACGGTGCCCTCGGCGCCGGCGAGATGGTGGGCGCGGCCGTCCGGTACCCCTCAATCTCTGTGGCGCCGAACGAGGACCTGCGTGAGACCTGGACACTCGACCGCGCCTTCTCCGCGACCCCGCTGACCCTTGGCGTCGCGGCGGGCCTCGCCGCCTTGGGCGGGCTCGTGTTCTGGCTGTTGCATCGCCGCTACGGCGCGGACGCTCAGACCTCGGCGCTGCCCACGACCATTGCGGAGTTCCGTCCGGTCGGGGTGGGGCAATCGAAGTTCACGGTCGTGGACGGCGTCCGTCCGGGCCATGTGGGCACCGTGTTGGACGAACGCGTTGATCCGATCGATGTCACCGCCACCCTGTTGGATCTGGCCGTGCGTGGGTATCTCGTGATCGAGCAACTACCCGCCGACTCGTCCCACGCCCTCACCGATTGGGCCTTCAACCGCGGCACCGCCAGCGGGGATCTTCGCGACTTCGAGCGCACACTGCTCGACGCGGTCGCCCCGAGCGACGGGGAGCGCGTGCTGGTGTCGACGCTGCCCGCGGCCGTGGGGCCGATCGTCGGAAAGGTCCAAGAGGAGCTCTACGCCGACGTCGTGAAGCGGGGTTGGTTCGCTCGCCGTCCAGATCAGATCCGTGGCTCCTGGACGACCGCCGGCTGGGTGGCGCTGGCCGTGGCCGTTGTCGCAGCCCTCGTGTTGGCGGCTTTCACGCGGTTCGGATTGGTGGGCCTGGTGCTCATCGGCCTGGCGCTGGGCCTCGTCTTCGTGGCCGCCTCCATGCCGGCCCGGACGGCCTCCGGGGCGGCCCTGCTGAATGGCCTGGGAGTGCTGCGCGGACAACTGCTCACGCATCCGACGACGCAGGTGCCGAAGGGTGGAGAGCTCGCGGAGTTGTCGGCGATTCTGCCCTACGCCGTGGTGCTGGGCGGATCCGAGAGGTGGCTGGCCGCCTTCGCCGACGCCGACGTTGACGACTCCTCCGATGGTGACGACCTCGGCTGGTTCGTGGTGCACGGCGACTGGCACCTGTCGGATCTGCCAGCCTCGTTGACCAACTTCTTCACGACCATCCAAGGGACGCTCTTCCGCCGCAACTGAGGCCGCCATCGCGGGGTGATGAAAGGGATGTGTGTCCCTTCGCATCCCCGTGAGGGTCGGTCGTGGACGTCAGCTCCGCAGCGGGTGCTGTGGGGGATGTTTCCGTCCGCCATGTGCCCCAAGACGCCGCTGGCCCGAACCCCCCACGGGGCCCGGGCCAGTTGCTGAAGGTCAGGTCGGACGATCGTCCTCAGGACAAATCGAGACCCGGGTAGAGCGGATGCGCGTCCAGCATCTCGGACGCCTCGGCCTTCGTGCGATCGGCGACACCCTCACCCAGCAGGTATTTGGCCTTGCCGGGGGCGCCGGCGGCGGTCATGGCGGGCGTGGTGTTCTTGAGGACGCCGGTGATCAGCTCGGCCACCTTGTCGAACTCTGCCGCGCCGAAGCCGCGAGTGGTCAGCGCCGGGGTGCCGATGCGGACGCCAGTCGTGTACCACGCCCCATTCGGATCATTGGGCACCGAGTTGCGGTTGGTGACGATGCCCGAATCGAGCAGCGCCGACTCGGCCTGACGTCCGGTGAGACCGAAGTCGCGGACGTCCAACAGCACGAGGTGGTTGTCCGTGCCGCCGGTGACCAGGCGGACGCCACGCTTGAGCAGGCCGTCCGCGAGGGTCTTGGCGTTGTCGGCCACAGCCTGAGCGTAGGTCTGGAAGGCGGACGTCCGCGCCTCGGCGAGCGCAATAGCCTTCGCCGCCATCACGTGGGAGAGGGGGCCACCCAAGACCATCGGGCAGCCGCGGTCGACCGACGGCGCGTATTCCTTGGTGGCCAGCACGAGACCACCGCGCGGCCCGCGCAGCGACTTGTGGGTGGTGGTGGCAACGACGTCCGCGTAGGGGACCGGGTTCTCCTCGCCGGTGAACACCTTGCCGGCCACGAGGCCCGCGAAGTGCGCCATGTCGACGAACAGGGTGGCGCCCACCTCGTCGGCGATCTCGCGCATCTTGGCGAAGTTCACCCGGCGCGGGTAGGCCGAATAGCCCGCCACGAGGATCAGCGGCTTGAACTCTTTGGCGTCCGCGCGGAGCTTGTCGTAGTCGATCAGCTCGGTGGTCGGATCGGTGCCGTAGCTGCGCTGGTGGAACATCTTGCCCGAGATATTCGGACGGAAACCATGCGTGAGGTGGCCGCCGACGTCCAAGCTCATGCCCATGACGCGCTGGGCGGCGAACTCCCGGCGCAGGATCTCCCAATCCTCCTCGGAGAGGTCGTTGACGGTCTTGGCGCCGAGGCGCTCCAGCTCCGGACCCTCAACCCGATGCGCCAAGATCGACCAGTAGGCGACCAGGTTGGCGTCGATCCCCGAGTGCGGCTGGGCGTAGGCGTATTCCGCCCCGAACAGCTCGCGCGCGTGCTCGGCCGCGACCGATTCGACCGTGTCGACGTTCTGGCAGCCGGCGTAGAAGCGGTGGCCAATGGTGCCCTCGGCGTACTTGTCCGACAGCCAGGTGCCCATCGTGAGCAGCACCGGCAGGGAGGCGTAGTTCTCCGAGGCGATGAGCTTGAGCGAGCCGCGTTGGTCCGTGAGTTCCGAACGGATGGCGCCCGCGATCCGGGGCTCGATGCCGCCGATGATGTCGAGGATCTGGTTGTAGATGCCTGTTGCCGTCGCCGCGACGTCGTCCATGGCTCGTCTCCTAGTGGTTGGATGCAGGTGACAATCTACCGGCAGCGCGCGGGTTGCACGCGGTCGGGGCACGTCGGGGCGGCGCCGAACGGACGGCAGGGCTAGCCTCGGAGCGTGCGCATCGCGACCTGGAACGTGAACTCCCTCAAACAGCGAATCCCTCGGTTTCTGCCGTGGTTGGACCAACGCCGTCCCGACGTGGTCTGCCTGCAGGAAACCAAGCTGACCAATGACGCCTTCGCCGACCTGCTGGACGCCGAGCTGGCGGCCCGCGGCTATGAGTACATCTCGCATGGGCAGGGGCAGTGGAACGGGGTCGCGATCGTGTCCCGGGTGGGCCTCGAGGCGCCGACCCGCGGCTTCGTGGGGGAGCCCGGCTTCCCCGAGCCCGAGGCGCGGGCGGTGTCGGCGACGTGCGCGGGCGTCCGGGTGCATTCGCTGTACGTCCCCAACGGGCGGACGGTCGGCAGCGACCACTTCGTCTACAAGCTGGCGTGGCTAGAGGCCCTGCGGACGGTCGTCGCGGCCGATGTTCCGGACGTCGTGGTGTGTGGCGACATCAACATCGCACCGGCGGACGCGGACGTTTTCGATCCGCTGGCCTACGCCAACGAGACCCACGTGACGCCGGACGAACGGGCGGCTCTCGCCGATCTCCAGGCCCTCGGGCTCTCGGATGTCGTCCGCGACCGTTGGCCCGACGGGCGCGTCTACAGCTATTGGGACTACCGCGCCGGCATGTTCCACAAGAACCTCGGCATGCGCATCGACTTGGTGCTGGCCGGGGCTCCGGTGGCCGAGCGGGTCAAGGCCGCCTGGGTCGATCGCGCCGCCCGCAAGGGCACGGGTCCCTCGGATCATGCGCCGGTCATCGTCGACCTGGACGCGGCCCCCGATGGGGACATTGGTCCGATGGTGCCGCCGCCCTCGGCCGGAGCCCCGGTCCCCGGAAAGAACCGGATCCCGCAGGCCCGTTAGGCGGCGCGGGTGGGTGGCTCGGTGAGGCGCTCGGTGAGGCGGCTCGGCCCCTGTTTCAACCACCTTGCTGGCGTCGTGCGTGTTTGCTGGCGATATAGAGCCTGTCGTTTTTTCGTGGCGGGGGTGGGTGGGGTGGGCGGGTCGGCCCGTGGGGTTGGGCAGGACCACCCCGGGGTGGGGTGCGTGGAGGGCTGTGGTGGGGGGCCTTTTGTTAGGCGGGTTGGGGTTGGTAGCCGGTGTTGCGGAGGCGCATCAGGTTCGTGATCGCGGCGGCGAATCTGAGTTCGCTGTGGGCGGCGGGTTGGCCTCGTCGGGCGAAGACGCGGAGCCCTCGGCGGTCTTTGAGGTGGGCGTTGATGGGCTCGATCAGGGCGCTTCGGCGTTTGTACAGGGTGGCGGTGTCGGGGTCGCTGAGCCGGTTGATCATGGCGGTGCTGGCAGTGTTGCGTTCGTTGATCGGGCGGGGTTTCCCGGTGCCGGGGTTGTTCGCGGTGATGTTGTGGGCTTTCCCGGCGGCGATGATCCGGTCAGGGCCTGGGGCGGCGAGGTTGGCTTCGCTGTAGTAGCCGGCATCGGCGAGCACCGTGCGGATCTGGCGGGATTGTCCGGTGGTGGTGTTGATCAGGTCCACGGCCTCAACGGCTTTGGTCATGATCGGGATGAACTGGGCGTTATCGGTGGCCTGGGTAGTGGCCTGGGCTACCAGGATCAGCCCGTCGGCGCTGACCGCGATCTGACAGTTGTAGCCCTGGACCCAACCCTGACGGGTCTTCATGATCTTGGACTGGGGATCGGTCTGGTTCACCCGGACCGGGGACTGTCGGGTGAGGCGTTCCCGCAGCGTGGTAACGAACTTTTCGGCTCGTTCGGCTCGTCGTAAGGCTGCCTGGTGTCGTTTCGGGACCAGGTCCGGATCGAACGATCGGCCGATGTGGTTTCCCTGACGTTGGGCCTGGATACCTGCCTGCCGGGCAGCGACCAACGCCTCATAATCGGCTCGGGCCTGCCGGGCCCGGGCTTCGGCCTCGACCACTGGCTGGGTTTGGTTGGCTTGCCGGTTGTTGAACTCTTCGAGGACCTGTCTGATCCGTTCCCGACGACCCGACGGGTCCCGTAACAGTGGATCGGCTGGTTCCCCGGCGGCTGCCTCAGCGGCATCCTCAGCCTCGTCAACCTGGCTGGCTTCCTTGAGGAACGCCGCAGCGTGTTTGCGGTACCAGGCCAGATCCCGGCTGCGATCCAACGCGGCATTCGCAGCGATCTTCGTGCCATCGATCGCGACCAGATCAACCTGACCCATCCCAGCCCGGCCACACACCACCAGCACCTGAGCGAACAAGTCAGACAAGGCTCCCTCATGACCGGCCCGGAACCGGGCGATCACCGTATGGTCTGGCCGTCGCTGACCACACACGATCCGGAACGCCACATCAGTCAAACACGCCCGCTCGATCCCACGCGAGGAACGCAACCCCCGACAGTAGGCATACGCCAACAAAGTCACCATCATCACCGGGTCGAACGCTTCCCGACCCGCCCGACCCAACCGGTACCGGCCACGGAACGCCGACAGGTCTAACGACTCGATGACCTCGATCACGAACCAGACCAGATGATCAGCCGGGAGCCAATCCCGCATATCCACCGGCAACAAGAACCCCTGGTCCCGATCCACCGCCTTGAAACCCTTAGCCACAAGACAATTGTTCCACCCACACGCCCAGAAACCCGGCCCGACACAACCCCGAAAAAGCAACAGGCTCTATATCGCCAGCAAACACGCCGAACGCCAGCAAGGTGGACGAAAGGGGCGGGTGGGACGAAGCCCGGAGGAAAGCGTCGGGCGTTGCGCGGGTGGATCGCTCGTGCGGCTTGGCCTCACACCACCCGGAATGTAGCCCTGGCACTACCCCGAACGGGGCCTAGAGCACCGGTGGGTGGACGCGTCTGCTGATGGGATGAGAAGGCACCCAACGAAAGGCGCCCACCCCATGTCCGCAGCCCCTGCCTTCTTCGGCACCGCCGTCCTCGCGTGTGAGCACCTGACTCGCATCTACCCCGCGCAGCCGCCTGTCCGCGCGGTGGACGACCTGTCGGTGTCGTTCTACGCCGGCACGTTCACCGCGATCATGGGGCCCTCGGGCTCAGGCAAATCGACGCTGATGCACTGCCTGGCGGGGCTGGACACGCCGACCTCGGGGCGGGTGCTCCTCGCCGGGCGAGACCTCACCGCCATGAATGACCGCGATCTGACCCGCGTCCGCCGCGACGACATCGGTTTCGTGTTCCAGTCGTTCAACCTGCTCCCGGCGCTCACGGCCGAGCAGAACATCGTCCTGCCGTTGGAGTTGGCCGGACGCAAGGTCGATCGCCCTCATCTCGACCAGGTCGTGGACTCCCTCGGCCTCAGCGACAGGTTGGCCCATCGTCCGTCGGAGCTGTCGGGCGGGCAGCAGCAACGGGTCGCCATCGCGCGTGCGCTCGTCACGCGTCCGAGCGTGATCTTCGCCGACGAACCCACGGGGGCCCTCGATTCGGCCAGCGGCGCTGACCTGCTCGGCTACCTGCAGCGCAGCGTGCGGGACCTCGGCCAGACGGTGGTGATGGTCACCCACGACCCGAACGCCGCCGCCCATGCCGATCGGGTGGTGCTGCTGCGGGACGGACGTCTCGTCGACGACCTGGACGATCCGGACGCCGACACCGTCCACGCCGCGTTGAAGCGGATGGCGCGCTGATGTGGCGTCAGGCACTGCGGGAGTTGCGGCATCGTCCGTCCCGGCTGATCGGGACGCTCGCCGCCATCGTGCTGAGCGTCGCCTTCCTCGCGGGGATTCTCGTGTTCGTCGAGACCGAAGGGCAGGCGCTGGCCAAGGGGCAGTCGCTCACCACCAGCCGCGCCGACCTCGTGGTGTCGGCCGGCTGGGTGGGGGAGCATCCGACGTTTGCCCCCGTTCAGCAGGTGCTGGCGGCCGCGCCGGGCGTTGACGCTGTGGAGTCCTTCACCCCGGGCTACGGCATGGTGTCGGCGGGGGCGCACAAGGATTACGCGTCCCTGACCCCGATCCCGCAAGACGAGCGCCTGCGGTGGTTCACGCTGGCATCTGGTCGCCTGCCCGCCGCCGCGGGGGAGGTGGCCCTTCCCGAATCGAGCGCCCGCGACTGGGGGCTGTCGGTGGGACACACGATGGTGGTGAACCGCGTCCAGAGCACGGTCGTAGGCCTCATGCGGCAGCCTCGTACGTCCGGCCCCATGGTGTACCTCCCCAGCGGCACGACGGCGGGTGAAGCCGCCCCTGCCCTGGTGGTCGTGCTTCTGCACCCCGGCACGTCGGCGGCGGACGCCACTGCGGCGCTGCGGGATCGCTTGGCAACCAGCGGCCTGGCGCAGGACGTGGAGATTCGGACGGCCGCCGCCTACCAGGCGGAGCAGGTCAACTCCCTCGCCCGGGGCCTGGACGTGATGCGGACGATGCTGCTGGCCTTCGGTGGGATCGCCCTGCTCACCGGCGGGATCATCATCGCGAACACCTTCGCCATCGTGGTGGCCTCCCGGCGCCGCTCCATTGGGCTGCTGCGGGCGCTGGGGGCATCCAAGGCGCAACGGGCCGGGCCCTCGTGCTCGAGGCACTCTGCATCGGACTCATCGGCTCGACCCTCGGAGCAGCCCTCGGCGTGGGCGCTGGCGCGGCGGCCGCGGCTCTCACCGGCTCGCTGTCGTGGGGCTCGTGGTGCCCTGGTCGGGATTGGCGTTGACTGCACTCGGGGGGTCGCTCCTCACTGTCGTGTGCAGCCTCTGGCCCGTGCGGCGGGCGTTGGCCGTGGCGCCCCTAGAGGCGCTCAGCCCCACCCTGTCGGCGCCGACGACGCGCCGGTTGAGCCTGGCGCGGATCATTGTCTGCGGGCTCGTGGGGGTCGCGGGCGGGGCCCTCGTGGCCCTCGGCGTGAGCCGGGGCGAGATGCTGGCCAGCGTCGGCGGGGCCGCGTTGGTCAGCGTGGCGGTGCTGGTGGGGACGCCGTTGTTCGTCCCGCCCCTCGTGGGCGCGCTCGGACGATTGGCCGCCCGCCGCGGCATTGGCCGGGTCGCGGCAGCGAATATCGTCCGTGACCCTGGACGATCGTCCGTGACGGCGGCGGCTCTTGCCATGACCGTCGGATTGGTGGTCACGATCCTCGTGGGGGCGCCTCTGCGAAGACAACCTTCCTGGGCGAACTGGAGCGGAACTACCCCGTTGATGTGGCGGTCTACAGCGCGCCCCCAGTGGACTTTGTGGATACCCTCGCAGCGTTGCCGGCGGATCTACCCGCCACTCTGGGGGCAATCGACGGGGTCGCCGCGTCCGCGACGTTACCCGGTGTGCAGGGCACTGTGGCGGAGTACAGGGGTACTCCCATCTACGGGATGAGCGACTCGGCGAAAGCGCTGTTGCCTCCAGGGTTCAAGCTCGCCGACAACGAGATCTTGTACAACGAAAACGAGCGCGGCTTCAAGCCAGGTCCGCTCGTGACGACATACAACGGTGTCACCGTGACCCTCACTGGGCGGCCCTCCGCCGTGCCAACCCAGGGCAGCTTCATCGTGACGAGCGCCACCTTGGCCAGGCTGGCACCCTCGGCCCCGTTGCTCGGCTGCTGGCTGTCCGTGCCGGATCGCTCTAAGTCGGCGGCGGTCGTCAGCGCCGTGATCGAGGCCACCGCCTCCACCTCGGTGAGCGCGGAAGGTGGGGTCATCTTTGCCAACATGCTGGAGCAGATCCTGCAGGTCATGTTGCTCACCGTGACAGGGCTGCTGGGGGTCGCGGCTCTCATCGCCCTGATCGGCGTCGGCAACACCTTGGGGCTGTCCGTCATGGAGCGGACGCGCGAGAATGCGCTGTTGCGGGCGCTGGGCGTCCAACGATCGGGGCTGCGCCTGATGTTGCTCATCGAGGCGCTGCTGCTGGCGACCGTGGCGAGCGCGCTGGGGGTGCTGGCGGGCATCGGGTTCGGGCTGGCCGGCGCCGCCACCGTCGCCAAGGCCAGCCGCATCACCGAGATCCGCCTCAGCGTGGACTGGGGTCAGATCGCCGGCTTCGTGGCCATCGTCCTGGTGGCGGCGGCGCTGGCGTCGGTGCTCCCGGCTCGTCGAGCCGTGCGCGCCGCCCCCATCGAGGCACTCTCCGACGAGTAGGGAAATCATGGTGTTGATTTACACGTCACCCTGACGTGTAAATCAACACCATCATTCCAAAGGGGCCCGGGGTTCGTGACAGATGTCATCCCGAACCCGTGACGCGGGCCGTGTTGCGGTGACTGCGAGCCGACGAGGCTTAAGCCATGAACGAAAGCACCCTCGCCATCGCGGCCTCCGGGCTCACCAAGTCCTACGGCAGCCTCACGGCCGTCGATGCCCTCGACCTCAGCGTCCCGGCCGGACAGATCCTGGCCCTTCTCGGGCCTAATGGGGCCGGGAAGTCCACGACCACCGAGATGATCCTTGGCCTGACAAGGCCGGATGCCGGTGAGCTCCGCGTGCTGGGCGCCCCGCCCGTCGAGGCCGTCCGTCGCGGGGAGGTGGGAGCCATGCTGCAGAACGGAACGCTCCTGGCCGATGTGACGGTGCAGCGCCTGCTCACCCTGGTCCAGGGCATGCACGCCCACCCGCTGCCGCTCGCCGAGGTCATCGAACGGGCCAACGTGGCACCCATCCTGCGCAGCACCACCACGAAACTGTCGGGCGGCGAGGCCCAGCGGGTCCGCTTCGCGCTCGCGATCCTCCCCGATCCGCGGCTGATCCTGCTCGACGAGCCCACGGTCGGCATGGACGTGGACGCGCGCCGCCACTTCTGGTCCGTGATGGGCGATCTCGCCGCCGAGGGTCGGACGATCCTGTTCGCCACCCACTACCTCGACGAGGCGGACGAGTTCGCTGATCGGATCGTCGTCATCAACAAGGGCCGGGTCATCGCGGACGGGACCGGGACCGACATCAAAGCCACCGTCGGGGGTCGCCTCATCGCGTTCAACGGCCCCCACCGCGACTACTCAACCCTGCCGGGTGTGGTAGCTGCGGCAGCGCATGGTGACCGTTTTGAACTCAACTGCTTCGACTCCGATCTCACCCTCCGCGCCCTCATCGGCCTTCCGGACGTGCGCGGCATCGAGGTCACCTCACCCAGCCTCGAAGACGCCTTCCTCAAGCTCGTCGCCTGACTCACCCGCCCCGTCGCTCACCGCCGTCCTCATCTCCCTAAGGAGTCACCCCATGTCCACCACCGTCATCCCCCCGGTCGCACTCCCCGCGCCCGTGTCGACGTCGACCGCGCCCGCGATTCGTCCGGTCACCACGACCCGCGTCAGGCGGTTCCTCGGCTACACCGTCCGGAGCTACCTCGGGGCCATCCGGAACGTGCCGTTCGTCGCCTTCCTTATCGCGTTGCCCACCGGCCTCTACCTCTTCTACGCCTCGATGTACGGCAACCAAACGACAAACTCCGGCGTCAACGTGAGCGCCCTCATGATGGTGACCATGGCCGCTTACGGTGGCCTCGGGGCGGCATTGTCCGCCGGCAACGCCATCCAGCAGGAGCGCGGCAGCGGCTGGTTCCGGCAGCTGGCGCTGACCGCCATGGCGCCCCTCGACGTGATGGTGGCCAAGGTGCTGGTCGCCGTGGCGATGATGGTCCCGGCGCTGGGCGCGGTCTTCATTGCCGGGGCCGCGAAGGGGGTCACCCTGACCCCGGCCGAGTGGGCGTCCTGCTTCGGTCTGCTGCTGGCAGCCTTGGCCCCCATGGTGATCCTGGGCCTGGCGCTGGGCCTGTGGTTCAAGCCGCAGGCGGCGTCCGCGGGTTCGACTTTGCTCACCCTGATGCTGTCGATGCTGGGCGGCCTGTGGTTCCCGCTGGACATGATGCCGGACGCGATGCAGACCGTGGGCAAGCTCCTGCCCAGTTACTGGGCGGGCCAACTGGGCCTGTGGCCCATTCTCGGCGGCGGCTTCCCGTGGCAGGGCGTTGGCGTGATCGCGGCTTGGACGGTTGCCCTCATCGCTCTCGGAGTCGTGGGATACCGTCGGGCCGTGCGCAGTTCGCGCCGCTGATCCAGGATCCGAACCATGCAAGAGCAGCTTTCCCTCGCGGCGCCCGGATTCGATCCGGGTGCCCAAGGGCTGCCGTGGTATCGGATGGTGCTCTCCCAGAACCGGGTCTACCTGTTGTCGGTCTTCTTCCTCACCATTCCGCTCATCTACGGGGTGGGGACCGCCCCGTGGAGGTACGCCGCGCTGGTTGGGTGCTGCCTCAGCACCGCGGCGTTCTACCTCGGCACAGTGCTTGTCACGGGCTGGGGCTTTTGGGCGCGCACGGCGTGGCTGGGGGCTATGACCGTCTCAGTAGTCGGCGTCAGCGTCGTGGCGGCAGACTTGGGCCCGCTCGGCTACTACTCGACCTACGTTTTGGTGGCGGCGGCACTGCTTCTGCCGTGGCGGATGTCGCGCTACCTGATCGTGCTAGTCGGCGTCGGGGGCATCGTGGCCGGGATGAATACCGAGGCGGCACCGATGCCCGCCATCATGGCGGCCACCGGCACGGTCGTCGCCCTGTCCATCGCTCAGGGCCTGGAGAATCGGCGAATCACCGCTGCTTTGGATCGAGCCGAGCAGCGCACCGCGGTGCTCGCTGTCGCTGCCGAACGCGAGCGCATCGGACGTGACCTGCACGACATCCTGGGACACTCCCTGACGGCGATCGCCGTCCGCGCCGACCTGGCGGCCCGTCTGGTCGATCGGGACAGCGCGAGGGCAGTGACCGAGATCGAGGCCCTCGCGGCGATCGCCCGCCAAGCGCTCGCCGACGTCCGCGCGACGGCCAGCGGTATGCGTGAGGTGCGGCTGGCCACGGAGGTGGCGGCCGCTCGGTCAGTGCTCGGGGCCGCGGGGATTGAATGCCGAGCACCCAACGCGATCGGGGCCCTGTCCGACGCCGACTCTGAACTCCTCGGCTACGTCGTCCGTGAAGCCGTGACCAACGTCGTCCGCCATTCCGGGGCGAACGTGTGCGTCCTGACCCTCGATCAAGATGCGACCGGCCACACGCGCCTCGCGGTGAGCGATGACGGGAAGGGATTCACCGGACGGCGGGGCGGTGGCCTCACCGGCCTGGCGCAACGCGTCGAAGAAGCCGGGGGAGAGTTGGAGCTCGACGGGGACGCCCGTGGTACTCGACTTGAGGTGACCTTGCCGGGCTCGGCCCGTGACTCGGGCAGCCGTTCCCTCTCGCGCGTCGATGCGACGCCGCCCACGATGACGTCGACGCCCGAGGGGGAGCGATGATTTCGGTGCTGTTGGCCGATGACCAGACCATGATCCGGTCGGCACTCGCGGCGCTGCTGACCCTGGAAACCGACATTGAGGTCTGCGGACAGGCCGGTACCTGCGCCGAAGCGGTGGCCGTGGCGCGCGAAAGCCAGCCGGACGTGGTGCTGTTGGACGTCCAAATGCCCGCCGGCGGGATCGACGCCGAGGACGGGATCGCGGCGCTGCCTGCGCTGCACCTAGGGGCGCCGGGGGCGAAGGTGATCGTGGTGACGACCTTTGGACGGCCCGGCTACCTACGCCGCGCTTTGGAGGCCGGCGCGATCGGTTTCATGGTCAAGGATGCTCCGGCCGAGCGGCTCATCGACGGGATCCGGCGGGCTGCTGCGGGGCTGCGAGTCGTTGATCCGGAACTGGCCGTGGCCTCGCTGAGCATGGGCCCGACGCCGCTCTCGGACAAGGAATCTGAGGTGCTGGCCGCCGCCACGGGTGGTCGCTCGACGTCTGACATCGCCAAGGCCCTGCACCTGTCGGAGGGAACGGTCCGCAACTACCTGAGCAGCGCCATTGGCAAGCTCGGGGCCCGCAACCGTGCCGAGGCCGTGCGTGCGGCCACCGACAACGGCTGGCTGTAGCTGTTCTGCACTCGCAATCGTTCGGTCGGCTTGCCGGCCGCGATCCCCGAGAAGTCAGCCGCGGAAGCGGGTGACCTCGTCGCAATCGTTCGGTCGGCTTGCCGACCGCGATCCCCGAGAAGTCAGCCGCGGAAGCGGGTGACCTCGTAGAGCGCGATCGCCGCCGCCACCGAGGCGTTCAGGCTCTCGACTTCGGAGTTGATCGGGATGCGGGCGAGGTAGTCGCAGTTGGTCCGAACCAGGCGAGCGAGCCCGTCGTCTTCGGAGCCGACCACGATCAGCACCGGACCATCGAGATCGGGAACCTCGCTGATGTCGGTCTCGCCCTCGCCGGCCAGGCCGATGACGGTGAACCCGGCCTTGGCGTAGGACTGGAGCACGCGGTTGAGGTTGGTGCAGCGAGCGACGGGCACGCGGACGGCCGCGCCGGCGGACGTCTTCCAGGCAGCGGCGGTCATCTGGGCCGAGCGGCGCTCGGGAATGATCACGCCGTGCCCACCGAAGGCCGCCACCGAGCGGATGATCGCCCCGAGGTTACGCGGATCGGTGATGCCGTCGAGGGCCACGATGAGACCGGGAGTATCGGAACGGATCGCGTCGCCCATGAGCTCGGCCGGATCGGCGTACTCGTACGGCGGCAGCTGCAGCGCGACGCCCTGATGGACGCCCCCACCGGTCAGCCGATCGAGCTCCGGACGCGTGGCCGACAGCAGCACGATGCCGTTCTCGGCCGCGAACTGGAAGATGTCGCGCAGGCGGTCGTCGCGCTCGACGCCGTCGGCTACGTAGGCCCGCCGCACGGGCAGGCCCGCGCGCAGCGCTTCGTACACGGGGTTGCGGCCGATGACCCAGTCCGACCCTGCGGCCACCTTCGGCGGACGCTTGTCCTTACCCCGGCCACCGCTCGACGGACGGCCGCCACCGGACGAGTCATCGCCGCGGCGCTTCTTGAAGGACTTGTGGTACGGACGATCCTCGGCCTTCGGCGTCGGGCCCTTGCCCTCAAGGCCGCGGCGGACGCGTCCGCCCGAACCGGCGGGTGTGGTCTTGCCCTTCTTGCGGACGGCGCCCTTGCGCTGGGAATTTCCGGGCATGAATCACTCCAACGTCCAACGGGCACCCTTGGCGGTGTCCTCGATCTTGAGACCCAGCTCGGCGAGTGAGTCACGAATGGCATCGGCGGCCGCCCAGTCCTTGCGGCCACGGGCTTCCTGGCGTTGGCGCAGCACCTCGGCGACGAGGCCGTCCACGACCGGACGCAGGTCAGCCGACGCCGACGTGCCGGACGCCCAGGCAGGATCGGCCGGATCGAGCCCGAGGACGCCCAGCATCCCGCGCACCTCCCCGGCGATGCGGACGACCGTCTCGCGGTCATCGGCCTCTAGCGCCACGTTGCCGTCGCGGATGGCAGAGAACAGCGTGGCGACGGCGCCGGGGGTGCCGAGGTCGTCGTCCATGGCGGCAGCGAAGGCATCCGGCACCGGAAGGACCGGAATGTCGCCCAGTTCGGCGGCCCGTCCCAGGAACGAATCGATGCGTGCCAGGGTGGCGGTGGCCTCGGCCAGCGAGTCCTCGGAGTACTCCACGTGCGAGCGGTAGTGCGGCGCGGCGAGGTAGAACCGGACGGCGCGCGGCGGGTACTGAGCGGTGACTTCGGAGACCAGTGCGCCATTGCCGAGCGACTTGCTCATCTTCTCGCCGGCCGCGGTGAGCCAGGCGTTGTGCATCCAGTACTTCGCGAACGGCTGCCCGGCCGCGCTCGACTGGGCCAGCTCGTTCTCGTGGTGCGGGAACCGCAGGTCGAGCCCGCCGCCGTGGATGTCGAACTGGTCGCCCAGGTACTTGCCGGCCATGGCCGAGCACTCAAGGTGCCAGCCGGGACGCCCGCGTCCCCAGGGTGAGGGCCACGAGGCGGTGACGGGCTCGGAGGGCTTGTGGCCCTTCCAGAGCGCGAAGTCGTGCGGGTCGCGCTTGCCGCGCGGATCAGCGTCCGCCGCGGGCTCCATGTCGTCGACGCGCTGGCCCGACAGTTGCCCGTAGGCCGGCCAGCTGCGGACGTCGAAGTAGACGTCCCCGGAACCGTCCGCGGCAGCGTAGGCGTGTCCGCGCTCGATCAGCGTCTGGACGAGCTCGAGCATCTCGGTGATGTGCCCGGTGGCGCGCGGCTCGTAGGTAGGCGGTAAGCACCCGAGCGCGGCGTAGGCGGCGTGTAGTTCGCGCTCGAAGGTGTAAGCGTGCGCCCACCACTCCACGCCCGCCGCCGCGGACTTGGCGAGAATCTTGTCGTCGATGTCGGTGACGTTGGCCACCACGGTGACCTGGTAGCCCGAATAGGTCAGCCAGCGCCGCAGGACGTCGAACACGACCTCCTTGCGGATGTGCCCCAGGTGGGGCGCCGACTGCACAGTCAGCCCGCAGTGGTAGATCGACACGCGTCCGGGCACCAGAGGCTCGAACGGGACGATGGTGCGGGTGGCGCTGTTGTACAGGTGAAACGTCACCGGGTCATCGTACCGGCAGGCGCCCCCCGCCTCGTCGCAGGCCGACCCCCGCGCTCTCGGCCCACCCCCACCCCCTTTTGCCGACTTTGCTGGCGCTAGGCGTGTTTGCTGGCGAAATATCGCCAGCAAACACGCCGGACGCCAGCAAGGTGGTGACACCGGCAGCAAGGTCGTGCGGCCGGAATGGGCCGGGTGGGCGAAGGGCTCGGGGCCGCCGCCGGGCAGGTCGGTGCGCCCGGAACGGGGGTGCTCAGTCTTTGCTCTTCTTGAAGGACGAAATGTCGAGGTAGGGGTTCGCCACGACCTCTTCGCCGGTCTCCCAGGGATCGACCGGCATCGGACCTTCGTCGTCTTCGAAGCCTTGCGAGGGGTCGTAGGGGTTGGCGAGGGTTCGTCCGCCTTCGACGGTGGCCATCGCGTCGGAGGAGACCACCTCGTCCGGCAGCCCGGACAGGACGTCGCGGACGTAGCCGTGGACCGCCTCGGTGAGGGGCACCTCGCGGCCCTGGCGCTCGGATTCGTACCAGCGGTAGTCGAGTAGCTCGTGGTAGAGCTGCGCGTCATCGCGCTTGCCGGCGAGATCGTTGGGCACCGCTGCGATCACCGGATGGAAGGCCTCGGTCAGCCAGCGATGGGCGGCGATGCCCTCGTCGGTGCCCTGCAGGGTGTTGCGGTAACGCCAGGTGTCGAGGTCGTTGAGCAGGCGCCGCGCCTGGTTCTCCTCGGTGTCGAGGCCCGTCAGGCGCAGCAGGCGGCGGGAGTGATGGCCGGCGTCCACGACTTTGGGTTGGATGCGTAGCGTCGAGCCATCGGCTGCGGTGTCGACCTCAAGTTCGGCGACGTCGAAGCCGAGGGCGTTGAGGCGGCGGACGCGTCCCTCAATGCGGAACAGCTCGTCTCCGGCGTACTCCTCGACGCCCGTCAGTTCGTCCCACAAGGCGTGATAGCGGGCCAGGATCGATTCGACCAGCCATTCCGGCGACAGGGAGGCGTCGAGCATCCGTCCGGCCTCCAGGTCACAGAACTCGCCGAACAGGTTCGTGGTGGCGATTTGCAGGTCGTGTGCGCGCTGGCCGTCGGTGAGGTGGTCGTGCATTTCGCCGGTTTCCGCGTCGACCAGGTAGGCGGCGAATTCGCCCGCGTCGCGTCGGAACAACACGTTGGACAGTGACACGTCCAGCCACAGGAAGCCGATGAGGTGCAGTCGGACGAGCAACACCACGAGGGCGTCCAGCAGCCGTCCGACCGTGTCCGGACGGACGCCGGAGTTGAACAGCGACCGATACGGCAGCGAGTAGGACAAATGTCGCGTCAAGAGCACCGGGTCGAGGGGGTCACCCTCAAGATCTCTGCGACCCGTCACCACAGCCAACGGTTCGACGGCGGGGGTGTCGTCCCGATGGAGGTCCTGCAGCATGCGGTACTCGTGGAGGGCCGCGGTCTCAATGACCTCTTTCGCCGCGTAGACGTCTTCGCCGACGCGGATGAACCGCACCACGTGCCGGGAAATGCCGCGGGGCAGCGCGACCAAATACTCCACGGGCCATTCCGCGAGGGGGACGTTCCAGGGGAGTGGGATCAACCGCGTGCTGGGTTGAGCCGAAAGGAAGCGGGGCATGATCGTCCGATCGAGAAACACAAACGGGCCGGGTTGCCCCGGCCCGTTTGTGAGGGAGGTCAGTTAAGACGATCCCCATTGCTGGTCGAGAAGACGTGCAGCTTCTCGGGGTCGGGGACGACCTTGATGGTCTTGCCCTTGCCCGGGACCTGATGCGAGGCGACGCGCGCCACGATCTGAGCCGCGATGAGCTTCTGATCATCGGGCAGGCCAGCCGGGATGCCGTAGAGGTACGCGTCGGCGCCGAGATCCTCGACAACGCTGATCTCGACCGGGATGCCGGAGTCGGCGATCTTCAGGCTCTCCGGACGCACACCGACGGTGATTTCGGTGTCGGCGGTCTTGGCGAGAACGTCGCGCGGAACCGGAATGGTGTATCCACCGACGTTGACGCCGTCGGCATTGCGCGTGCCCTTGAGCAGGTTCATGGCGGGGGAGCCAATGAAGCCGGCCACGAAGAGGTTCTGCGGCTTGTCGTAAAGGCGAAGCGGGGAGTCGACCTGCATGAGGTAGCCCTCGCTCATGACCGCCACGCGGTCACCCATCGTCATGGCCTCGATCTGGTCGTGGGTCACGTAGACGGTGGTGACGCCGAGGCGCTGCTGAAGGGCGGCGATCTGCGTACGGGTCGAAACGCGCAGCTTGGCGTCGAGGTTCGACAGCGGCTCGTCCATGAGGAAGACCTGCGGGGAGCGGACGATCGCGCGGCCCATGGCGACGCGCTGACGCTGACCACCGGAGAGGGCCTTCGGCTTGCGGTCGAGGAAGGGCTCGAGGCCGAGCAGCTTCGCCGCCTCCATGACGCGCTTGTCACGGTCGGCCTTGGGGACGTTCGCCATCTTCAGGGCGAAGCCCATGTTGTCGGCCACGGTCATGTGGGGGTACAAGGCGTAGTTCTGGAAGACCATCGCGATGTCGCGATCCTTGGGGGGGAGGTCCGTCACGTCCTTGTCGCCGATCGAGATCCGGCCGCCCTGGACGTCCTCGAGGCCCGCGAGCATGCGGAGCGAGGTGGACTTGCCACAGCCGGACGGTCCGACGAGGACCATGAACTCGCCGTCACCGATTTCGAGGTTCAGCTTGTCAACGGTGGGCTTCGAGGCCCCCGGGTAAAGCTTGGTGACATCTTTAAAACTGACTGTGGCCATGCCGCGCAGTCCTTTCCACGGGCAGGTACGTGCCCGACGATCCGTTGTGAAAAGACACCCCAGGAACCTGGGGATACGTGCAGATCGTCCCACGTGGTCCGCCTCGCAGCAAGGCGGGCCCGAAGGGCGGACGGGTACCCTTGCCGCGTGACTGAGGAAACCACCCCCGCGGCGGCGCCGCCCGAGTCGACTTCGGGGTCGGCGACGGACGAGCAGGAGTGGTGGCGAGACCCCTCCCTGCCCTGGAAGCACAAGCCCGAACCCGCGGATATCGCGTGCATGGCGTGGATGTCGGCCGCGGGCATCTACAGCTTGGTGATGTTGCCGCTGCGCCCGGCGATCCTCGCGTTGTCGCCCATCGTCGTCGGCTCGCTCGGGTATCGCACCGGGCTGGTGATGTCGGGCGCGCTGGCGGCCGTCGGGAACCCCTGGTGGCCGCTGGTGTGGGTGCTGGGCACCCTCGGGGCCATCAAGTTCGACTGGGTGTTTTGGTGGGCCGGACGCCGGTGGGGGCGCGACATCATCGAGGTCTGGTCGGGACGCTCGGCGCGGGCCCGGCGCATCAACGACCGCGCGGAGGGGATCGCCCGACGTTGGGGCGGCCTGGCCATCGCGTTGACGTTCCTGCCGATTCCGCTGCCAGCGGCGGTCGTGTATGCGGTGGTCGGCGAGTCGGGCATGTCGCTGCGCCGGTTCCTCACCTGGGCGGGGCTTTCGTCCTTCCTGACCACGGGTGGCTACATCCTTCTCGGCTATTTCATCGGCGAGCCGGCCGTGGCCCTCATGGACACCTACGGCAAGTACCTCTGGTACTACTCGATCGCCCTGCTGGTCGTCGTGATGGGTGGCTACTTCTATAACGAGCGCCGCAAGAAGAACGCTGCCCCCACCAAATAGTTCGGACGTGCTGCCCGCATTGTGGACGGACGAGTTCGCATGCTGGTCCGAGGCGACCTACGCTTGTCGGCATGTGCACCCCGTCTCGGATCGTCAGCGCCCTCAGCGTTCTGCGTCCCTGCCTGTGCATGTGTATGCGTTGTCTGTGATCTCTGCCTGACAACGCTCCTTTGATCGCCCCTCACCCTTCTGTGAGGCCGTCGACGGTCGTCCAAACCCGGCGGGGCTTCGGCTCCGGGCGTTGTCTGGTGAACCCAAATCTTCAATCCCCACTCATCTCTTTCGAAGGAACCCGCCATGACCTACCGTCCCGAAACGCTCGCCGTCCACGCAGGGCAAGAGACCGCCGACCCCGCGACCAACGCGCGCGCTGTGCCGATCTACCAGACCACCAGCTACGTCTTCGATGACACCGAGCACGCGGCGGATCTCTTCGCTCTCAAGGTGCCCGGCAACATCTACACGCGCATCATGAACCCGACCCAGTCGGTGTTCGAGACGCGGGTGAACGCCCTCGAAGGCGGCGTCGGGGCCCTGGCCACCGCGTCGGGCGCGGCCGCTATCACCTACGCCGTGCTGAACCTGGCCTCCGCCGGCGACAACATCGTGGCCTTGTCGACCCTGTACGGCGGTACCTACGCGCTGTTCGCCCACACGCTGCCGCAGTTCGGCGTCGAGACCCGCTTTGTCGATCCCGATCGTCCCGAGGATCTCGCGAAGTACGTCGACGACAAGACCCGCCTGGTGTTCGGTGAGACCATCGGCAACCCCCGCATCAACGTGATCGACCTGGACGCCTGGTCGGCCGCGGCCCACGCGCAGGGGCTGCCGTTCATCGTCGACAACACCGTCCCGACGCCCTACCTGGCGAAGGTGTTCGAGCACGGCGTCGACGTCGCCGTCCATTCGGCCACCAAGTACATCGGCGGCCACGGCACCTCAATCGGCGGCATCATCGTCGACGCGGGCAGCTTCGATTGGAACGCCCATTCCGATCGCTTCCCGGGCCTGA
This sequence comes from Micropruina sp., assembly GCA_016716635.1. Classification (GTDB taxonomy): domain Bacteria; phylum Actinomycetota; class Actinomycetes; order Propionibacteriales; family Propionibacteriaceae; genus JADJVZ01. Next base: position 68,503 of record JADJVZ010000012.1, on the reverse strand, counting down.
CGAAGCCGGACGGCGCCTACCACGGCGTGGTCTGGACGGAGGCCGTCGGCAACCTGGCCTACATCGTCCGGGCCCGGACGGTTTTGCTGCGCAACACCGGCGCGGCCGTGACGCCGTTCAACTCGTGGCTGTTCCTGCAGGGGCTGGAGACCCTTCACCTGCGCCTGGAGCGGCATTCGGCCAACGCGCTCACTGTGGCGAAGTACCTCGAGGCGCACGACGCCGTGGCGTGGGTGAACTACCCGGGCCTCGAATCCAGCGCCTCGCACGAGATCGCCAAGCGCGTGCTCACCGGACGTGGCTTCGGCGGCATCCTCTCCTTCGGCCTCAAGGCCGGACGCGCCGGGGGCTCGACCTTCGTCGAGTCTCTGGAGCTGTTCAGCCACCTGGCCAACATCGGTGACGCGAAGAGCCTCGTGATCCACAACGCGTCCACCACGCATAGCCAGCTGACCGAGGACGAGCTCAAGACCGCCGGGGTGGCCCCCGAGATGGTCCGCCTGTCGATCGGCATCGAGAACGTCGACGACCTGATCGCCGATCTCGATCAGGCGCTCGCAAAAGTGGGCGTCGGCGCATGAGCGAGGTGCGTCAGATCGATCCGCGCGGCCCTCGCTTCGGGGCCGGAATCACTACGGTCGTCCTCGCGGCGGCGCTGGTCATAGGCGGTACGCCTGGGCTGGCGCTGCTCGGGCTGCAGGCCGTCGTCTTCGCGCTCGGGGCGGGCCTCGGCCTGTCGGCGCAGCCGTATGGGTGGGTGTATCGGACGTTCGTCCGGCCCCGCCTCGGGCCGCCCGCCGAGCTTGAGGACGAGCGTCCGCCGAGGTTCGCCCAGGCCGTCGGCCTCGGGTTCGCCCTGGTCGGGCTCGTCGGCGGCGTGCTGGATGTGTGGCCCGTCTTCTTCGTGGCGACGGGCTTCGCCCTCGCGGCGGCCCTGCTGAACGCGGCGTTCGGGTTCTGCCTCGGCTGCGAAATGTACCTGCTGGGCCAGCGGCTGTTCGGACGTCGGACGGCGGAAGCCAGCCGATGACCGGTCTCTGGACGCTCATCGTGGTCGTCGTGGTGGCCCTCGGCTTCGGAACGTACCGTCGCGTGACGGACGGCCGGGGCCGGGCGGTCACCCGCGCTACACCGGTTAGCGAATTCGAGGGTGAGCTGGGCGAGAAGGCGACGTTCGTCCAGTTCTCCTCCCCGGTATGCGCCCCCTGTCACGCCACCCGCCGCATTCTCGGCTCCCTCGCGGACGAGCGTCCGGGCATCGCCGTGGTCGACGTGGACGTCTCCGAACGTCTCGACCTCGCCGAACTCCACGGCGTCAGCCGTACCCCCACGGTGTTGGTGTTGGACGGGGCGGGCGTCGTCCGCCAGCGCATCGTCGGCGCCCCGACCCGCGTCCGCGCGTTGGCCGCCCTGGACGAGGCCCTCGCCGCCTGACGTGTGAGCCGGCCCAAGATTCAGGTCGTCTGTCCCCTGCTACGTGATTCGTCAGGGTTGAAATACAAGATCAGTCAGGTTTGAAATACAAGATCGGTCGGACTCCACCAGCTGAGGCGACGTCAGTTCCGTCGAGGCGACCTACGCTGTGAGGCGGGTTGCCGAAGGGAGCCTTCCATGTGGATCGCGTACGCGTTCGGGTCTGCGTTCTTTGCCGGGATCACCGCAGTGCTGGCCAAGATGGGGATCAAAAACACGGCATCGAACACGGTCACGGCCGTGCGGACGGTCATCGTCGCGATTTTCGCGTGGATCATGGTCTTCGTCGTGGGATCGCAGGGCGGGCTGGCCAGCCTTGATGCCCGGTCGGTGACGTTCTTGATTCTCTCCGGGCTGGCCACCGGCGCCTCGTGGCTGTGCTACTTCAAGGCGCTGCAACTGGGGGACGTCACGAAGGTCGTCCCGGTCGATCGGTCGAGCATCGTGCTGACCGTCCTGCTGGCGATCATCGTCCTGGGGGAGACCCAGAACCTGCTGGCCAAGCTGGTGGGGATCACGCTCATCGCGATCGGCACGTGGCTGATGATCGACCGCAAACCCGACGCCGCCAAGGCACCTCTCAAGGGCAGCTGGTTGATGTACGCGATTGGCTCGGCGGTCTTCGCCGCGCTCACCGCCATCCTTGGGAAGGTCGGTATCACGGGCGTTGAATCCAACCTCGGGACGGCCATTCGGACGCTCGTCGTTCTCGTCATGGCGTGGGTGGTCGTGGGCGTCACGGGAGAACGCGGTCAGGTACGTAATATTCCCCGCCGCGACATTGTTTACATCGCCCTATCGGGGGTGACTACGGGGGCCAGTTGGCTGTGCTATTACCGGGCTTTACAGGAGGGACCAACCAGTGTGGTCGTCCCCATCGACAAAGCATCGATCCTTGTCACGGTAGGAATTGCTTACTTCTTCCTCGGGGAACGCCTGTCTAAGCGGGCAACCTTCGGACTGGTCATATTGCTAGCTGGGACAGGCGTCATGCTGGTGTAGTTGGCACGTTCAAGTCGTGCCACGATGGAGTATCGGACGATGGTGTCCGGGCTGAAGGGAGCAACTATGGGATTGGTTGACAAGTTCAAGACCGAGGTCGATGAAGTCGTGGGGAAACTCGACGAGTTCACCGGCAAAATAACCGGCAACGAAGCGCTGCGCGAGTGGGGGGAAGCCAAGCGTGAGGCCGCCGAGGGTCACGAAGAGCACGAGGCCGCCGAGGCGGCAGCTGCCCAGACGACTCCCGTCGAGTAGCCGGTGCGCTACCTCGTCCTCGATGTTGGCGGTTCGAGCATCAAGCACGCGCTCGCCGACGAGAGGTACCACCTGACCGCGCCCGGAAGGGTGCCAGCGGCGCGCTTCACCACGCACGCCGAGTTCATCGACGTGATCGGTGCCCTCTACGACGCCGCCGCACCCGTCGACGGCATCGCCATCAGCACCGCCGGCGAACTTGATCCGGCCACCGGCTACATGTTCACCGGGGGGGCCCATCTCTTCAACGCTGGAACCAACATCGTGGCCGCCGTCCAAGCCCGGTGCGGCGGGGTGCCCGTCGCCGCCGAGAACGACGCGAACTGCGCGCTGCTGGCCGAGGTGTACGACGGCGTCCTCGTAGGCCGCCGCAACGCGGTGGCGCTGGTACTTGGGACGGGCGTTGGGGGCGCAGTGATGATCAATGGACGGATCTACCACGGTTCCCACTTCTTCTCGGGTAACGCCAGCCTCAGCCGCGTGGATCTACGCCACCCGACGGAGGGCCCCTTCGCCATGTTCAACGGCGTCGGTGCCCTGCTGGCCGACTACGCCAATCGCGTCGACGCCCCGCGCGTCGAGGTGGATGGCCCACTCTTCTTCGCCCGCCTGGCGGACGGAGACAGCGACGCCGAGGCCGCCTTGGAGGCCTACTGCGAACGGCTCGGCGCGTTCATTTTCAACTGGCACGTGCTGCTCGACGTCGAGGCGTTCGCCGTCGGAGGGGGAATCAGCGCACAACCGCAGGTCGTCGAAACACTGCGTCGTCACGTGACGGCGATCTTCGACTCTGCCCTCTTTCAGGTCCCGCGACCCGAGGTTCACGCGTGCCGTCACGGCAACGACGCGAACCTGCTGGGCGCGCTCCACCACTTCCTCACAAGCCGGAACTGACCATGCCTGCAACCCCTCACCTCGTGATCGACCTCACGATCGCCCAAGCCAACATTGACCGCACGGCTGCCTGGGCCAAGAAGGCGAAGCTGACCCTTCGACCCCACGTCAAGACCCACAAGTCCCCAGAAATCGCCCGCCTGCAGCGCCGCGCTGGTGCCGTCGGCATCACCGTCGCCACGATCGGGGAGGCGGAAGTCTTCGCGGAGGCCCGGTTCGACGACCTTTTCATTGCCTATCCGCTCTGGCCCGACAATCCCCGCCGAGCCCGGCTCATCAACTTGACGTCGGGTGCGGACGTCCGCGTCGGTTTCGACTCCCTTGAGTCCGCGACGCGGCTCGTCGGGACGGGGGTCCGTGCCCTCGTGGAGGTCGATTCGGGCCATCATCGCACCGGCGTGTTGCCCGCTGAGGCGGGCGCGCTGGCGGCGGCCGCCATGGAGGCGGGCCTCGACGTCATCGGAGTTTTCACCTTTCCCGGCCACAGCTACGGGCCGGGCCGCCTGAAGGCGGCAGCCGTCGACGAGGCCAAAGCCCTCCGGGTCGCGGTCGATTCGATGGCGGCGGCGGGCGTCCCGGCGCGCGTGGTGAGCGGCGGTTCCACGCCCTCGCTGACGGCCACCGGCAAAGGCCTCACCGAATCACGCCCGGGGGTGTACGTGTTCAACGACGCCCAACAATGGGAACTTGGAAGCTGCGGCCCTGAAGACATCGCTCTGACCTGTTACGCCACGGTGGTCAGCCACGCGGGTGGACGCCTGGTGCTCGACTCCGGCAGCAAGATTCTCGGGGCCGATCGTCCGACGTGGACGTCCGGCTTCGGGCGACTGCTCGATCACCCCGAGGCGCGATTAGTTCTGTTGTCGGAGCATCACGGCGTCGCGGAGTTCCCGTCCGGCGAAAAGCTGCCGGCGCTGGGGTCGATCGTCCGCGTGGTACCCAACCACGCCTGCACTGCCGTGAATCTCGTCGGCAGCTACGTCGTCAAGGAAGGTGACCGGACGGTCGCCACCTGGGCCGTCGAAGCGCGAGGTCGCAATGATTAGCCCTTGGCTCCGGGCATTTCGACGCGTAGCCTTGGGACGAACTCGGGGGAGTTCATGATCTCTGGGAAAAGTGACTCGATATTCGTCGTGGTGCGCCCCGGGACGAACGTTCGACGGGAGGGAACGTGAGGGGTTCCAAGGCAGTAATCGCCTGTGCGGTCGTGGCCCTGTGGGCCGCGCCGTGGCCGGCGTGGGCCGAAGTGCAAAGCGATGAGCGGCCAGCGGGCCGGGCAAGCGTCCAAGAGTTGGCGGATCGGCGCCAGCAGGCGTTGGCGCTCGACGCGCAAGCGATCGCCTCGCGGAGCGAGGAGCTGAACGCCCTGGCCCAAGCCGACGCAGCCGCTGCGGATCCGCTGAACTTCCAAATGCCCACCGCGGGTGGGGTCGGATCTGGGTTCGGCATGCGGCTCCATCCGATCTTGCACTTCACTCGGCTCCACAACGGCCAAGACATCGGTGGGGTTTGCGGCCAGCCGGTGAACGCTGCCCAAGCGGGTGTGGTCGTCACGGCGGCAACCGGTTGGAACGGTGGCGCGGGCAACAACGTGCGCGTCGACCATGGCATCATCGCCGGCCACGACATCCAAACGGGCTACCTGCACATGGCGAGCTACGTCGTGAAGCCTGGCGACCGCCTCACCAAGGGTCAGTTGATCGGGTACGTGGGCAGCACGGGGCTCTCTACCGCCTGCCACCTGCACTTCGCTGCCTACCAGGATGGGACGGGTGTGGATCCCGCCCTGTTCTTGCACAATGCGACGCCGGTTACTCTGACCGCGGCCGAGATCGCGGCGGCTTCCAGCCACGCCGCTCAGGCTGGCCAAGAAGCGCCGGTCGTGGTGCCGGTGCCCAAGGCCTCGGTGATCGTGCCCGCGCCGTCCACCAGCACAACCCCCAAGCCCTCGGTGACGCCGAGTGCGACGTCGACGCCCTCCGCGTCCGCGACACCCTCCGCGTCGGCAACGGCGCCCTCGACGCCGTCGCCCAGCGCGACGACACCGGCGGCTAGCCCGACACCGACGCCCAGCGACTCGGCGACCGCGAAGGAAAGCGCGAGTCCGACGCCTTCTGGCTAACGGGCGGTCCCTACGACTCCAGGCCGTGAATGATCTCGGACGACCCGGACACCAGCAGGTTCTCCCCGAGCAGCAGCACCCGGTCGTCGGGTGGTGTCGGCTCGTAATGCCCCGGGGAGTCTTGGATCGCCATCGTGAAGATGCCGCGCGCGCGGAGTTCGCCGACCGTCCGGCCGGCCAGGTTGGCGACGACTTCCAGTTCTTCCATGGTGAACTCGAGTTGCCCGCGTGACAGGGCGGCATCGATGAATTCCACGACGCCGGGGCGCAGTGCCAGTTCCACCATGCGGCGCCCGGCCATCGTGTACGGCGACACGGCCCGATCGGCCCCTGCGTGCATGAGCTTGGCGGCCACTTCTTTGTTGCCCGCGCGACCGACGATGAACAGCTTCGGGTTCAGCGAGCGCGCGGTCAGCGTGACGTAGACGTTCTCGGCATCGGAGTCGATGCAGGTGATCAGCACGCTAGCCCGCTCGACCCCGGCCTTCTTCAACACCTCATCGGAGGTGCCGTCGCCCGGGACGATGAGGTGCCCGTCGTCCAACGCTCGGCGCAGCGAGTCCGACCGGACGTCCACCACGACGAGGTCTTTGCCGTCGCGGTCCAACTCCCGGATCACGTGGGTGCCCACGCGGCCGTAGCCGCACACGATGACGTGATCCCGGAGCGATGCCACATCTTTGGCCATCTTGCGGGCCTCCCTTCTTCCGCTGCGCGCGTCAGTCATAACCGCCTCGGCCACCAGGCCGACGGTGCCGAAGATCAAGAAGACGCCGGAGAGCGACAGCATCATGGTGAAGGCTTCGCCCCAGCGGCTCATTGGATGGACTTCTTTGAAGCCCGTCGTGCTGATGGTGATGACCGTCATGTAGAGCGCGTCGAACCAGTTCCAGTGCTCGATGAGCATGTAGCCGACACTGCCGCTGACCGTGATGACGGTGAGTACTCCCGCCCACATGGCGAGGTGGCGAAGCGAAGCGTTGGACCACCACCTGGGTGCAATTGCACGCAGTGGCTGAAGCTTCATACGGGGATCATATTGTCGCCGGGTATGCTCGTGGGCGAACGTGCTCCGGGGTCGGTGAAAGTCCGAACCGGTGGTGATAGTCCACGACCCGCGACCCGCCTTGTTGGTGGGGGACGGTTGATCCGGTGAAACTCCGGGACCGACGGTTAAAGTCCGGATGGGAGGTAGCACGGGGCGGACGCTTGCGCGTACGCCCTCGCGGTGCCATACCGCCATCCCCGGACGCGCTCGCGACCGGAAGGACGAATGCGCAAGCTCAGCACACGCGACGTTGTCGCACCCTTGGTGTTGGCGACCGTGTTGCTCGCCGGGTGGTGGCTCACCGCCCGGTTCTCGGGGATCCCCGAACTGTTGTTGCCGTCCCCCGGCACGGTGGTCTCGCGGCTGGGAGCCGACCTGTCCGGTCCCACGATTTGGCCCTACCTCGGTGTCACGCTCGTCGAGGCGTTGGGCGGGTGCCTCCTCGGCGCGGCGGTCGCGGTGCCCTTGGCGATCGCGACCCACCTCTCGCGCTGGTGGGAGGCGGCTGTGCGTCCGTTCCTGGGCGCCACACAGGCCATCCCCGCCATCGCCCTGGCCCCCTTGCTCGTCGTGTGGATCGGCTACGGCCAACTGCCCGTCATGGTGCTGTGTGCCCTCATGGTGTTCTTCCCGATCCTGATCCCCGCCGTCGTCGGGCTGGCTCACATCGATAGTTCGGTGATCGATGCGGCCCGGGTGGACGGTGCCGGACGCTGGGCGCGGTTGGCGCACATCGAGGCCCCGCTCGCGCTGCCGCACATCCTGTCCGGCCTGCGCAACGGGTTCACCTTGTCGATCACCGGCGCCGTCGTGGGCGAAATGGTGATGGGCGGAAACGGTATGGGAACGATCCTCACCCTCGAACGCGAAGCAGCCGACACCGCCGGGATGTTCGCCACCCTCATCATCTTGTGTTCCATCGCCGCCGCGATCTACAGCCTCATCCAGTTGGCCGAAAGGCGCCTCAGCCTCGTCGACACCCCCGTCCGTCCCTAGAGCTCCCCAACTTGCCTCTCAGAAAGAACATCATGAACAGAAGGTCCCTTCTCGGACTCGCGGGCGCTGCGGCGCTGCTGCTGGCGGGCTGCACGCCCGGTGCCAGCACCACCTCGGCGTCGACCTCCACCACCGGCGCCCCGGCCACCATCGTGGGGTTGTCCTACATTCCGGACGTCCAGTTCAGCCCGGCCTACCTGGCCGTTGACAAGGGACTATTCACCGCGGCGGGCGCCACCGTGACCCTGCGGCACCATGGCTCCTCGGAGTCTTTGTTCACGGCATTGTTGGCGGGGGACGAGAACTTCGTCGTGGCCGGTGGGGACGAGATGATGCAGGCCCGCGCTGGCGGTGCCGATCTGCAGGCGGTGTCGGCCTACTACGGCACCTACCCGGTCGCGGTGATTGTCAAGGACAGCTCGACCATCAAGACCTTGGCCGACCTCAAGGGCAAGAAGATCGGCGTTCCGGGCCGCTACGGTGAGACCTGGTACGCCCTGCAGTTGGCGCTCAAGACCGCCGACCTGACCGAGGCGGACGTCACCATCCAAGAGATCGGCTACACCGCGCAGGCCGCCATCGCCGCCGACAAGGTGGACGCCGTCATGGGCTTCACGAACAGCGAGGCCGTCGCCCTCAACCGGGCCGGGGTGCCCGTTCGGACGCTCGCCGTCGCCGACAATCCGCCGTTGGTGAGCATCAGCCTGATCACCACGACGGCGTACGCGAAGGCGCACCCCGCGATCGTGAAGGCTGTCGCCACGGGCCTCACCGGCGGCCTCCAGGCGGCCGTCGATGACCCGGCTGGCGCGGTGACGGCCTCGGTCTCACGCGTGGCCACCCTCACCACCGACGCCGCCAAAGCGGATGCCCTGGCGAAGGTGCAAGCCTCGGTGAAACTCATCCCGGTGGTGAGCGGCAAGGCGTCCGGAAAGCTCGACGCCGTGCAATGGGCCGCCATGGCCACGTTCATGAAAGACAAGGGCCTGATCGCGACGGCCGTCGATCCGACCGCAGCGATGACCAATGACTACCAAAGCTAAGCCGGTGGACGCCTGGGCCCTGTGGCAGCGGCTCGGGGGTTCGGCCCTCGGGCGCCGGGTGTTCTCGACGCTCTTCGCGCAGAAGGCGCCCTACTTCGCGACGATTCGGCCGGAGTTCGCGCACGTACGTCCGAACCACGCCGAGGTGCGTATCCGGCTGCGCCGCTCGGTCAAGAACCACCTCGGCACGCTGCACGCCATCGCGCTCTGCAACGGCCTGGAGGCGGCGATGGGCGTGATGGCCGAGGTCACCTGCCCGCCGGAGCTGCGCTGGATCCCGAAGGGCATGGACGTCCGCTACACCGCCAAAGCGTCCGGCGACGTCGTGTGCGTGGCCGACACCGATCCCGAGCAGTGGACCTCCGGTGATCCGGCGTTACCCGTCCGGGTGCGCGGCACCCTGGCCGACGGGACGGTCGTCATCGAAGGCACCATCCACCTCTGGGTGACCCCGCGGCGCACGTGACAACGGCTGCGCGGCAGATCAGTGCAGTGCGGCGTCCGCCGGGCCCTGCCGCCAGGCGGTGAACCGCACACTTAATCCAGCGCGGGTCGGCGACGCGCAGAACGGCCCCGCCCGCCAGGCCAGCGCCGGGTCGATCGGCGCCAGGCGCACCAGCCGCCAGGGCTCGTCGCCGCACCGCGCGCGAACGGTCACGGCATCCCCCGCGCGGCTCAGCCGGAGGGTGATCTCGCGTCCGGCCCACTCGTCCACCTGGCCCGTCGACCAGTCCGAGACGCCGCTCGTCACGACCGCGCCGAGCCAGAGCCGACCGTCGGCGAACTCGACGCCCGCCTTGATCCAATGCTCGGCGTCCGCCCGCAACAGGACGCCCGCCTGGTCGAACTGCTCGGAGCCGCCCAGCACGAACGAGACCTCCATCGCCTCGCCGTCGCCCAGGTCAGCCAGCAAACCGGGGGCGTCGTCGTGGACGAACCCGTACGACGTCACCCGCCACAGATCGCTACCCTCGGCGGGCTCGATGAGCAGGTCGGTGCCTTGCGCCTCCGCCCTGACGGGCGGGTTGGTCCAGCGTCCGGCGTCCCAGGGCAGTGTGCGCTCGTCCATGCAGGCCAGCCTGCCACCAAACGCCCTCCGGACGCCGAACGTCCGGCCGGGGCACCAAGCCGGGCTGCGTGAGGAGTGATGTTTGGGGTCGCGGAAAGGTATCGTTTGCGGGCCCACCAGCGCTCCGACCTCGCCCCAACTCAAACGGCGGGCTGGTGGGCTGCCGCCCTGAGGGCGATGATCTTGTCGCCTAGCTCAACGGGTCCAGTCGACAAGGGACGCGGCGTCGTGCTCGCCGTCGGGCCACACGGCGCGGATGATGCCCGCGGCGGCGAGGGCCTTGCGGCAGCCCGGGCACGGGGGATCGGTGATGTAAGCCGTGGCGCCCTTGGTGTCGCGCGTCGCGAACAGCAGCGCGTTCACTTCGGCGTGGATCGCGATGCAGAACCCTGGCGTTCCCGGACGGTCGTAGTCGCCGAGTCCCGGCACCTCGTCGTAGGACAGTTGTCCGCGCGGGCAGGCGCCCTCGAGGCAGTCGGGCTCACCGGGGGCGGCGCCGTTGTAGCCCGTGGCGATGATCCGACGATCCATGACGAGCACGGCACCGACGCGGCGGCGGGTGCACTTGGCACGGGTGGCGACAGCAGTCGCAATGCCGAGAAAGTAGTCGTCCCAGGAGGGCACAGCGGAAGTCATGGGACCCATGATGGCCTAGTCGCCAAAGCAGTAGATGTTGTCCATCGCGAAGTACGACTGGATCATCGTCGCTTCCGGCACCAAGGTGAACAGTCCGATGCTGCTGCCGCCTTTGGGGATCTCGGCGATCAGGTAACCGCCCTCGCCGCCCTTCGCGTAGACCTCGGCCTGCACGGTGTCGGACGCCGTGCGGTGCGAGGCCGCCCCCCAGGCCGCGATGAGCTGGGCCTTCGTGGAGCCGACGCGCAGGCCGTCGTCGGTGAGGATGGCCGGATCGTCGACCTGAATCGCCGCGATCTTGGCGTATTGCTCGGGGGTGGCGAGCACTACGCCCGCGTTGAGGGTCGGGCCGGTCGTCGAGCGCAGCACCCACAGTCCCTCGGGCGTGCACTCCTTGGGGTCGTAGGAGGCGAGCCCGGTGGCTTCGGCGGCCTTCATGGTGTCGCCCAAGACGATGGGTCCAAGGCCCTTTAACGTCAGCTTCCAGGCTGTGGGCGCTGCCGTGGCGGGAGGTGCCACGGTCGCCCGCTTCGTGGTCGCGCCGGTGGAGGGGTGCGGTGAGGACGGTGTCGCGCTCGCGCTGGTCTGGGTGACGGTGGGCGTCGCGGAAACGACGCTGGGGCTGACGGAGGGTGTGGCCTGCGAGGAGCACCCCGCCAGCAACACGAAGGAGGCAAGGGCGGCGACCGTCCTCACTTGCGGCCCAGCTTTCGCAGGAACTCCGGATCGTCGTCCGGGCCCTTCGGGCGGGGGGTGGGCGGTGGGGTGGTCGGATGCACAGGCCCGACCGGCCGTCCAAAGATCAACCAGGCGACGCCGCCGATACCCGGGAAACAGATGACGGCCGCGGCCCACAACCATTTGGGCATGAGTCGAACCCGGGCTGCGTCGGCCTGGGCCACCTCGACGAGGCAGTAGATCACGAGCAGCGCCAACAGGATCACCAAGATCACACGTGCCACGGTCCCAGTCTACCGCTGTGGTCCTCATCGCCCGGTCAGTAGGGTTTGCCCCGTGGGCATCACCATTGCGGACGACGAAGGCCTCTGGCTGGCGGTTGTGGACGCCTTGTCGGGCGGGGCTGCTGTGGCTCCCGCGGGGCCGGACGGGCCTCGTGTCGCGGCGCTCGTTCGGCCCGAGATTCCCCTCGACCATCCCGACGCCGCCGCGATTGTCGCCACCTCGGGGTCGACTGGGGATCCGAAGGCAGTGGTGCTGACCCGCGCCGCGCTGCTGGCCTCGGCCGCGGCCACGCACGCCCGCCTCGGTGGCACCGGTACCTGGACGTCCGCGTTGCCCCTGCACTACGTGGCGGGCCTGATGACGATGGTCCGCGCGGTTCACGCCGGAACCACGCCGCGCCAGGCGCCGTCCGACCTGAGCGCGCTGCCGCTGGCGCCTGGCCGCAACTACCTCTCGATCGTCCCGGCGCAGTTGCATCGTGCCCTGGACGATCCGGCGTGCGTCGCCCGGCTGGCGGCGTTCGACGCGGTGCTGGTCGGAGGCGCGGCCGCCTCGGACGCCCTCGTCGCGGACGCCCGCGGGCGCGGGATTTCGGTGGTGACGACCTACGGCATGGCCGAGACGAGCGGCGGCTGCGTGTACGACGGGGTGCCGTTGGACGGCGTGAACGTCACCCCCGACGCCGACGGGCGCCTGCTCATCGCCTCGCCGACGCTGTTCGTGGGCTACCGGCTGCGCCCGGAATTGACCGCCCAAGTGCTGGTGGGGGGACGCTTCCGCAGCGAAGACCGCGGGGTGTTTGAGGACGGGCGGCTGCGCGTGCTCGGACGCCTGGACGACGTGGTGATCGTCGGGGGCGCCAACGTCGATCTGGCGCACCTGCGGCGGATCACGGCGGAGCTCTTTGGGCCTCCGGAGGCCGGCGGTCCGCTGCTGGTGGCGGTGCCGGACGAGCGGTGGGGCGTCCGGATCGCGGCGGTCGCCACCGCGGGACCCACGCTGGACGACCTGCGCGGCGCCCTCACCGGGCGCGTGCCCTCCGCCGCTCTGCCGCGTGCCCACGTCGCGGTCGAGGTGCTTCCCGTGACGGCGACTGGCAAGATCGACCTCCGGGCGGCCGTGCGGATCGCCCGGGAAGGTTGAGCCGTGGCCACCGCCGCCGAATGGATCGAGGGAGCCCGCCTGCGGACCCTCCCGGCTGCCGTTGCACCAGTGCTCGCCGGCACGGGCATCGCGGCGTTCATCCAAGCGTCCGACGCCGTGCGCGCGCTGCTCTGCCTCCTGGTCTCCCTCGCCCTGCAAGTGGGCGTGAACTACGCCAACGACTACTCCGACGGCATCCGCGGCACGGACGCCGAGCGCGTCGGTCCGCTGCGGCTCGTGGGTTCGGGCGTTGCCGAACCCCGCTCGGTGAAGTTGGCGGCTTTCGCCAGTTTTGGGGTGGCGGCGGTGGCCGGGCTCGTCCTCGTGCTGCTCACCCAGCAGTGGTGGCTTCTCGGGCTGGGTGTCGTCGCCATCGCGTCAGCCTGGTTCTACACCGGCGGGAAGCACCCCTACGGCTACCTCGGGCTCGGTGAGGTGTTCGTCTTCGTCTTCTTCGGGCTGATGGCGGTGGGCGGGACGATCTACGCCCAAGCTCTCAGGGTGCCAGTGGCGGGATGGGTGACGGCCGCCACGATCGGACTGCTCGCCTGCGCCATTCTCGTGGCCAACAACCTGCGCGACATCAACGGCGACCGCGTCGCCGGTAAGCGGACGCTCGCCGCCCGCCTCGGTGACCCCGCGACCCGTACGCTCCTGCTCGGCATTCTCGCTGCCTCGATCCTGGGTGTCGTGGGGGTGGCCTCCCTCACCACCTGGTGGGCCTTGTTGGGGCTGCTGATGGTGCCGCTGCTCATCCCCGTCGTCCGCGCCGTCCGCGCCGGCGCTCTCGGACCTCAGCTGATCGTCGTCCTCAAGCGCATCGGCCAGGCCGAACTAGTCTGCGCGCTCGGGTTGTTCGTGGGCCTCATGCTGGGCACCCCGTCGATCGTCTACGGGGTCGCCCGATGACCGGCGCCTCGCTCGCATGATCGTCCACCTCCCCCGCATGGTCGTCTACGACCTCGCCACCACGACCCGGTTCCGGGGGCTGACCCGCCGGCAGGGGGTGCTGATCGACGGCGCCGCCGGGTGGGGGGAATGGTCCCCGTTCCCCGAGTACGACGCCGGCGAGGCCGCCTGGTGGTGGGCCGCCGCCCTGGAAGCCGCGGAGGAGGGCTATCCGACGCCCGTCCGCGACGCGGTCGAGGTCAACTGCACCATCCCCGCGGTGAGCGCCGCGGACGCCCACGCCCGCACCCTCGCCTCCGGGTGCCGCACCGCCAAGGTGAAGGTCGCCGAACGCGGCCAGTCCCTCGCCGACGATCTCGCCCGCGTCGAGGCCGTCCGGGACGCGCTCGGCGCCTCGGGGCAGGTGCGGATCGACGCCAACGGGGCCTGGACGGTCGACGAGGCGCTGGTCGCCCTGCGGCAACTCGATCGCGTCGGAGCCCTGGAGTACGCCGAGCAACCCTGCGCCACCACCGAGGACCTCGCGGACCTGCGGCGTCGGCTGGCCCGCGGGGGCCACGCCCTGCGGATCGCCGCAGACGAGTCCATTCGCCGCTCGGGAGACCCGCAGCGGGTGGTCGAGCTTGAGGCCGCCGACATCGCCGTGCTCAAAGTGCAGCCGCTCGGGGGCGTCCGGCGTTGCCTGCGCCTGGCCGAGCAGCTGGGGCTCCCGGTGGTGGTGTCGTCCGCGCTGGAGACGTCCGTCGGCATCCGCATGGGGGTGGCGCTGGCCGCCGCCCTGCCGGAGCTGCCGTTCGCGTGCGGGCTCAACACCGTCCCGTTACTGGCCGGCGACGTGTCAGCGAACCCGCTCGTGGCGGTGGCTGGACGGCTCCCGGTGCGTGAGGTCACCGTGGACGAGCGTCCGGACTGGCGGGCCGATGCGCCGACGGCGGCGTGGTGGCAGGCTCGTCTCGAACAAGTGCAGGCACGAACGGGGGACCTTCGATGAGCGATGCGGTCGCGAGCGCCCGGCGGATCGTCGCGGTGCTGGCCGCGCACGGCGTCCGCGAGGCCGTGCTGTGCCCCGGGTCCCGCAGCGCGCCCCTTGCGTTCGCGCTGGCGGCCCGGACGGACCTCCGCCTCCACGTCCGCGTGGACGAACGCTCGGCCGGGTACCTGGCCCTCGGGCTCGCGAAGGCTTCGGGGCGTCCGGTGGCCGTGATGACCACCTCCGGCACCGCCGTCGGTAACCTCCTGCCCGCCGTGATGGAGGCCTCCCACGCCTGCGTGCCGCTCGTGGTGGTGAGCGCCGATCGTCCGAGTTGGCTGGTCGGGACGGGCGCCAACCAAACCACCGACCAGATCGGGTTGTTCGGGACGTTCGTCCGCGGCAGTCTGCGGGTCTCCGACACCTGGCCGACCCGGGCGATCGACGCCCACGTGGCGCGCCTGGTGGCCCTGGCGAGCGGCGTTCGGACGCGGCTGCCCGGCCCGGTGCACCTCAACGCCGAGTTCGCCGAACCCCTGGTTCCGGACGGCACCGAAGACGATCCGACCGTGGCCGCGACCCGCCTAGCCGCCCTCCGAGCTGGTCCCGCCACCGTGTTGCCCGTCGGCCCCCGGACGGTCATCGTGGCCGGAGACGCCACCCCTGAGCACGGCCTCGACATCGCCGCGCTGGCCGCGCGCGCCGGGCTTCCCCTGATCGCCGAGCCCACGTCCAACGCCCGCCAGGCCGCCCTCAGCGCTGGGTCGCTGCTGCTAGCCAGCCCCCTGGGGGTCGAGGTGGAACGCGTCATTCTGGCCGGGCATCCCACGCTGACCCGCCCCGTGAACCGGCTGTTGGCCCGCGCCGACGTCGAGGTGATCGCCTGGACGCCCCACGCCGAGTGGCCCGACCCCGGCCTGCGCGCCGCGATTGTCGCCGACGCCCTCGAGCTGGCGCGGGGAGACGCGTCCTGGCTCGCCCGCTGGCAGGAGGCCGACGCCCGCCTGGCGTCCGCCCTCGATCGGGGTGCGGCGCCGGGGCTCACCGGACGGACGCTTGTCCGCACGGTGTTGGCGCACACCTCCGGGCCGGTCGTGCTCGGATCCTCGGCGCTGATCCGCGACGCGGACCTATTGCCCGCCGACGCGCGTCCGACCTATGCCAACCGCGGGCTGGCCGGCATCGATGGGACCATCGCCACCGCCGTCGGCATCGCCCTCGACTTGGCCGAGCCAGTGACTCTCCTGTGCGGCGACCTCACGGCCCTGCACGACCTCAACGGGCTCGCGATTGGGCCGGGGGAGCCGCGTCCCACCTTGCGGATCATCGTCGGCGACGACCACGGCGGCAGCATCTTCCGCATGCTCGAACCTGGCGCCGAGCGGTTCGCCGGCGATTTTGAGCGCCTGTTCGCGACCCCGACCGGCGTCGATCTCGTGGCCGCGGCGGCTGGGTACGGCGTCCACGCCGAACGCATCGGGTCCGTGAGTGACCTGGAAGCGGCACTCGCGCGTCCCGTCCAGGACATCGAGGTGCTGGTGGTGGACGTCGATTCGTCCGGGCGCCGAGCCCAGGCCGAGGAGTTCGCCCGCCTGGCGACCCAGCTCGCGGTCTAGCTCAGCCCGACGCGCTCAGCTCAGCGACCGCAGCCAGGTGCGCAGTTCGCGGGTGGCCAGACAGTCGTCCTCGTTGTACTCAAGTACCCGCTGCCGGGCGAGCTCGCGTTCGTGATCGGTGGGGGCGTGGACGGCATCATCGAACCACGCCTGGGAGTTCAGGCCGCCCGGATCGACGTCGCGCCAATGGAAGCCCGTGGCCGAGGTCGCCACGACTTTGAGGCCCAGCCCTTGCGTGCCGAAGAAGTGTTGGCGCATGACGCCGAAGAGATCGACGAAGTGATCCGCCGCCCACTCCACGGCCCAGGTGAGGGCCGGCAGGTCGCGGTTGGACGCCAGCCGCCGCAGCCGGACCGTCTCGTAGTCGGAGTAGTGGTACACCCGGACGTCATGCTCGGACGCCAGCTCTTTCAGCCAGGCCATCGCCGCTTCCGCGAGGTGCCCCTCGGAGCGGTCGTCGAGGTCGGCGAACTCCCCGAACGAGCGGTAGTAGCTGCCGTGGGCGTCGGTGACCTGGAAACCCCAGAGGTAGACCCGGTCGTCGGTGGAGGTTTCGATGTCGAGGTCCACCTCAACCTCGAAGGCGGGCAACGAGTCGATCGGCCCCGAGGTCAGGCGTTCGAGGTCGACCCCGTCGACGATCATCCGCGCGCGGCGCTGCGCCAGCCGCAGGCGATCTTCCGAGCCGTTCCTATGGGTGACCTGGGGCAGGAAGGCGGGCAGCACCTCGTCCAGGTCGGCCTGGGCGAGCTCGCTGACCGTCGCGATGCCGAGCCCGCGCAGGGTCAAGACCTCGTGGACGTCGAGGGGCGCCTTGGAGATGCGGACGC
Source organism: Micropruina sp. (assembly GCA_016716635.1). GTDB lineage: Bacteria > Actinomycetota > Actinomycetes > Propionibacteriales > Propionibacteriaceae > JADJVZ01. The sequence goes on along the minus strand of JADJVZ010000012.1, from coordinate 51,534 downwards.
TCAGGTCGTCGTCGCCCAGCAGCGCCCGGCAGGTGTGCTGCCACTCGCACCGCGGACATTCCCGGTTGATGACGGGACGGAAAATCGGCGGCGCCTCGGGGGGCAGCGTCGCGGCCCGCTCGGCCAGTTCGACCCGCAGCCCATGCTCGGCGTCGTAGCGATCGAGGGGCGTGAGCGGATTGTCTTCGCCCGGGTTGGCGGCCAACGTCAGGTCGTCCAGCCGAACCCACGCGAAGATCAGGCCCCGTTCGGGCACCTCGTCGGTGCCGATGAGCGCCGCCCACGGGCCGTCCGAGGCCGAGAGGCCGAGCGATTCGAGGTGGCGCCAGTAGTGGCTCAGCTGCAGCGTGTTGGCCAGCCGGACGCCCAGGCGGTAGCGGATACCGTCGAGCGGCCTGCGCAGACCGGGCCTCGCCAGCCGGGCGCCGTGCACCTCGGCCTCGGCGGTGGCCCGCAGTTCGAGCACCTTGTGGAACTTCACCTGGGCCGGGTGATAGCCGGCGCTGCCATCAGCCTGATCGGCCCCACGGACCAGGAAGTCGGGGCGGGCGCTGCGGTGCCCCTGCCAATCGCGGGGCAGCATCGGGGCGATGATCACCGGCGCTCCGTCCGCCGCGGCCGCCAGCAGGGCCGCCTCTTGGACGTCCGAGGGCTCGCCGCGCAGCGGACGAAGATCCACCGCGCCGCGGATGTAGCTGACCTTCTCGAAGATTCGCTCTTTGAACGCCAGGGCGGGCTCGGACGTGCGAACTTCGACGACCCCGGGAGGCGGGGTGAAGCCCGGATGGAACGCGTTGTGGACCTTGCTCGGGCAGCTTCGCGCTGCGTACGCGTCCAGCGTGAACATTTACCGGGTGCCTCGGTGCAGCGCGACGATGCCGCCGCTGAGGTTCTTCCATTCGATGTCGCGCCACCCGGCCGCCTCCAGGGCTTCCGCGAGGCCGTGTTGGTCGGGCCAGGCCAAGATCGACTCGGCGAGGTAGTTGTAGGCCGGGGCGTTCGAGCTGGAGATCTTGGCCATGGCCGGCATCGCGGTGCCGAGGTAGCTGCGATACACCGAGCGGAACGGTGCCCACGTTGGCGTCGAGAACTCGCACACCACAATTGCGCCGCCGGGCGCGGTCACCCGGCGCAGTTCGCGAAGCGCGGCGTCGGTGTCTTGGACGTTGCGGAGCCCAAACGAAATGGTCACCACGTCGAAGGCCCCGTCAGCGAAGGGAAGGGCCAAGGCGTCGCCGGCGACGAACGTGAGATCGGGTTGGCGCTGCTTGCCGACGGCCAGCATGCCGAGGCTGAGATCGGCGGCGATCACGGTGGCGCCGGCATCGGCGAACGGGCGCGTGGAGGTGCCGGTGCCGGCCGCGAGGTCGAGGATGCGCATGCCGGGGCGCGGCTCGACGGCCCGGACCACCTCACGGCGCCAGAGCCGGTCTTGCCCCAAGGCCGCCAGGTCGTTCATCAGGTCGTAGCGAGCCGCCACATGATCGAACATCTGGGCGACATCGGCTCGTCGCTTGGCCAAGGTCGCGCGTGCGTGCATTTCCACCTGCCCAAGCCTGCCATTAACGTCCGACATTTGGTGACGCGGGCTCATCCCTGGCGATCAGGCGGACACCCCACGGCGGGATCCGCCCCGGGTCAAGTCCCCGCGCACGCGCCCCCGCCGTCCTCCTCGGCCCCCAAATCAAACTGTTTCGGCCTCTTCATGCTCGTGGGCGCAGGCAGGTCCGAAATTCAGCAAGATTTGGGGGGGGACGGGGCGCGGGCTGGAGGTAGTGATTCGGGCCCTGCGGGGTGCCCAGGTGGCAGGTTCTCGCCGGGTTTGTCCTACTCAGGGCCCGGTTAGGGCCCTTTTGCTTGACGTTCGCCAACGTCCGGGCGCGAGGCTGGCACATGCGAGTCACGATGATTTTGCCAGCCCTCACCGAGGCCACCAGTCCGCTTTTTCGGCCCATCAAATACTCACTCTTCCCGCCCCTGGGCCTGGCCACCCTGGCCGGGTATCTGAGCGACGACGACGACGTCCGGATCATCGACGAGCACGTCCAACAGGGTCCCGACGATGACAACCCTGACCTCGTGGTGATCCAGGCCTACATCACATCCGCGCGCCGGTCGTATGAGTTGGCCGATGCCTATCGGGCCCGCGGCGCGCATGTGTGTCTCGGTGGTTTGCATCCCACGTCCCTGCCCGACGAGGCGGCGGCGCACGCCGACACGGTGTTCACCGGGCCGGGCGAAGACACCTGGCCGCGCTTCCTGGCCGACTTCCGCGCGGGACGCCCCCTGGCCCGCTACGACTCCCGGGTCCGGACGCTCGAGCACCTGCCGCCCATTCGGCGCGACCTCATCGACCGCCGTCTGTACCTCGTGCCGAACTCCATCGTCGTCTCCCGCGGCTGCCCGCACGCCTGCGATTTCTGTTACAAGGAGGCCTTCTTCGCGGGCGGACGGTCCTTTTACACCGCCACCGTGGACGCGGCGCTCGCCGAGATCGACTCCCTTCCCGGACGCCACCTCTATTTCCTCGACGATCACCTGTTCGGTAACCGGCGGTTCGCGTCCGCACTGTTTGAGGGGATGCGGGGCGGCAACCGCCTGTGGCAGGCGGCGGGAACGGTGAAGACGGTGCTGCAACCGGGTCTTCTCGAGGCGGCCGCGGCGTGCGGGCTGCGGAGCCTCTTCGTCGGGTTCGAGACCATCAACAGCGCCAACTTGGACGCCTACCGTAAGGGGCACAACGCCCACCAGGACTACGCGGCGGCGATCCGCAGGCTCCACGACCTCGGCGTCATGGTGAATGCGAGCTTCGTCTTCGGGATGGATTCCGACGATCCGTCAGTGTTCGACCGGACGGTCGAGTGGGCCATCCAACGGGGCGTGGAGACCGCCACCTTCCACGTGCTCACGCCCTACCCCAGCACCGCCCTGTACCAGCGGATGGCGGCGGCAGGCCGGATCCTGCACAGCGACTGGGACCTCTACGACACCCGCCACGCGGTCTTCCAACCGGCGCACATGTCGGTGGAGCAGCTCGAGACTGGCTATTGGCGGGCCTACAAGCAGTTCTACTCGTGGCGCAACATCGCGCGCGGGGCGTCCGTGGCCGACACTCTCGCCGGGCGCGCCCGTCACCTCGCCTACGCCGTCGGGTGGAAGAAGCTGGAACCCGTCTGGGACGTGGCGATCCGAGCACGTCGCCTCACGCAGGCTCGGCCGTGGCTCGAGCGAGTGTTGGCCGGTTTGAGCGCGGACGACGTACGTCCTGGGGCTTCGATTTCGGACGCGCGCCCGGACGATTACGTCCACGCGCCTGCCGTGCAGGAGAATCGACGGCATGGCCAAGCGCAATACCGTCTTGAAAATCTCCGGTCTCACGAAGTCCTTCGGGCCGGTGAAGATCGTCGACGATTTTTCCCTCGAGGTGCGAGCGGGTGAGGCGATCGCGCTCACCGGACGCAATGGGGCCGGTAAGTCGACCATCTTGCGCTGCATCGTGGGCGCCGATCGTCCGACTGACGGCACCATCGAGGTCAACGGCATCCCCATGAGCGAGACGAACGCTGATATCCGGCGGACGCTCGCCACGGTCATCGACGACATGGACTTCTTCCCCGATCTCTCCGTCGTTGAGCACCTCGACCTGCTCGCCCGCGCCCATGGCATCCCCGACCCCGACGACGCCGTCGACGAGGTGCTCAACGAGGTGCAGTTGGTCCCGCAGGCGGGGCAGTTGCCCGGCACGTTGTCCTCGGGGCAGCGGCGTCGGTTGGCGCTCGCGACAGCGTTCGTCCGCCCCCGCACCCTGCTGGTGTTGGACGAGCCCGAGCAGCGCCTCGACGTCGAGGGCGTGGAGTGGTTGGCGCAGCGCCTCATCGCCGAGCGCGAGCGCGGCTTGGCGATCATCATGGCCACGCACGAGCCGATCCTGGTCGAGCGGGTGGCGACGCGCATCGTCCGGGTTGGCGAGCCCGAGGTCGAGGTCGCGTCCGCATGAGCAAGAAGGCGCGCACGAAAGCCGCCGCGGGCACTCCGGCACCCGCCAGCACCTCGACCCCCACCCCGGCGGAGGCGCCGGCGAAGGCCTACCATTTCTGGTTCCTGCCGGACGCTGATCCGGTGCCCGTGGACGAAAATGCCCTGCACGGGCTGATGAAGACCTGGCGCCACGGACGCGCGACGCGCAGTCTCTGGGACGCCATCCAGGACGCCTACGTGGCCGTCTTCAGCATCGTCATGATCGGCGCCATGATCGTGAACGCCGTCCTCAAGGCGCAGTCCACCAGCGCCTCCTGCACCGCGAACTCGTGCGTGACCGCGCGGACGTTGCTGCCCTGGGCGACCGTTGCTGGTGTCGCCGCTTTCTCCCTTGTCGTCTCGCGCATGTTCGGACCCGTGACGGCGTCCGCGGCCGAAGGCTTCTGGCTCATGGACGCCCCCATCAGCCGCTACCGACTGCTCCGCAGCCGCCTCGTGTTGGCGCTCGCCGCCGTGTTCGGGCTCGGCGCGCTGACCGGTGGCCTGGTCGCGGCGCTCACCGGCTCCGACGCCGCTGGCATGGTGGGCTGGTCCCCACCTTCGCCGCGAGCGTCAACGACATCCTGGCCTGGGTCCTCGCCGGCATCGGCCTGATCCTGCTCATCGGCAGCGGGACGCTGGCTTTCCGCGGCCTTAACGGGATCCGCCGGGCCCGCTTGTTGTCCGGCGGCTCGCTTGTGAGCGGCATGCAGGGCGCCATGTACGCGTTGGACTTCGGGTTGATCCGCGACATCCTCATGGACCGGGCGGCCCGCGAAAAGGGTTTCGTGAAGGCCGAAAAGGGCCGCGGTACCGGCGTCGTGGCTCTGGTGTGGCGGGACTGGCAGCGGATCCGCCGTTCCCCGAAGCCGTTCATCGGATTGGCCGTGAGCCTGGTCACCCCCTACGCCTTCGACTCCCTCGGCTGGGGCATCCTCAGCCCGCTGATCTCGGGCCTGGGGCTTGTCGTTGCGCTCGTCCCCTTCATGACGACGCTGCGCGTGCTGAGCCGCACCAAGGGTCTCGTCCGACTGTTCCCGTTCACCAATGCGCAACTGCGGTCCGCGGCCATGGTCGTCCCGGGCGTCCTCGCGGCGCTGTGGACCATGGCGGCGACACCGGCGTTCGCGGGAATCACCACGGGCGGTACCAACGATTGGGCGAACGCCGCGCTGGTGTCGACGGCGGTCGGTTTCGCGGGCTTCCTCGGCGCCGTCCGTTGGGTGACGGCCAAGCAGGTCGACTTCGGCGTCCCCATGATGGCCACCGGCGCCGGCGCCATGCCCCCGAGCTTGATGTTCAACCTCTTCCGCGGCTTCGACATGGTGGCCCTGGTCACTGCGCCGATCATGCTCGGCTTCGGCCCGATGTGGGGCATTGCGATCGGCCTGGTCGCGTTCTTCTTCCTGCGCTCGCCCTTGAACTCCGACGAACTCCGCGAGCAGCAAGAGCAGGCAAAGAAGGAACTCGCGGCCACCAAGGCCGAGAAGGAACGCGTCCGCATCGCCCGTCCTGGACGATGACCGCCTGACGCGCCCCCCGACCTCTGGGGCTGCTGATCCTCCCCACCCGAGGATTGGGTGCGAACCGACGTCGTCCCACCCGTCTCTCTTGTCCACCTTGCTGGCGTTTGGCGTCTTTGCTGCCGATATATCGCAAGCAAAGACGCCAAACGCCAGCAAGGTCGGTTGACGGGCGAGGTGGCAGCGGGGCATACCAAAACCACCTCGCATCCAACGTCCTCAGCAATGCGGGCGAAGGCTGTGTCTGTGGCCGGGCGCCTTGCCGGTCTCGCTGGCGCCGTCGGACCTCTCGCCATTCGGGCCTAACCCGTGGTGGCAGAGGGTTCCGCCCCGTCCCGGACGGACGCGCCGATGGGTTCCACGTGGACCACTGTCACGGTGCCGGGGAGGGTCTGGTCAATGACGTCCTCGATGCGGTCGGCTACCGTGTGGGCTTCCTCGACCGTCCAATCGCCGGGCACCTCGATGGTGGCCTCGATGAAACGCTGACGTCCGGATTCGCGGGTCTTGAGGTCGGTCACCGTCACGTGTTCGTTCTCGGCTTCGACGTTCAACGCATCGCGGACGAGCGCCACCTCCTCCGCGGGGAGGGCGGCATCGAGCAGGCCGACCACCGAACGGCGGACGAGAGAGTAGCCCGTCCACAAGATGTTGATGCCCACCGCGATGGCGATGATGGGATCAACGATCAACCACCCGGTGAGCGCCACGAGACCGATGGCCACGAGCACGCCCACAGAGGTCCAGACGTCGGTCAGCAGGTGCTTGCCGTCGGCTTCGAGGGTGATCGAGCGGTGCTTGCGGCCGTAGTTGAGCAGGGCTAAGCCGGTGGCGAGGTTCAGCAGCGAGGCGACCGTGGACAAGATCAGGCCCAAACCCAGCTCTTCGAGAGGTTCGGGGTGGAACAAGCGTCCGACAGCGCCGTAGATGATGGCCCCGGCGGCCACGAAGATGAGCATGCCCTCGACGGCGGCGGAGAGGTATTCGGCCTTGCCGTGGCCGTAGTCGTGGTTGTGGTCGGCGGGCTTGGCGGCCAACCGAATGGCCCACAGGGCCACAATGGCGGCGGCCAGGTTCACCGTTGACTCGAGGGCGTCGGAGAACATGCCCACCGAACCGGTGATCCACGCGGCCACGCCTTTGAGCACGACGGTGGCGATCGCGGTGGCGATCGACAGCCACATGAAGCGTTCAAGAATCTTGTTATCGGCTGGCTGCTGAGGGGTCGCTGCCGCGTCGACGGGGGTGGTGGACATGAAAAGGCCTCCTGCCTCAAACCGCCACGAGCTTACCGATTAGCCGTCGGTGACCTCGACGATGCTCTCCTCGACGAGACCCACGTCCACAGGCCAGCGCTCTGGCTGATCCGCCAGCGAGAGCAGCAGCGGGACGTCCGCCCACACCCGTCACCCGGGCCACCTCCGTCAGCGGGATCCACGCCGCCTCGGCGACCGTGAGCTGCTCGTCGGCGGTGTAACCGGAGGTGTCGATGGCGAAGCGCGGGGTGCGCAGCACGAAGAACCATTCGTGCTGTAACTGGATCTGATCGGAGAAGCCGTGAAGGGCGTCGCGGATCAACACCGGGCCCAACAAGTCGGCTTCGTCTACGACGAGACCAGTCTCCTCGGCGAGTTCCCTCACGGCCGTTTCGCGCAGGGTCTCGCCGGGGTCGATGCCGCCGCCGGGGGTGGTCCACCAGCTGGAGCCGGGGACACCCGGATCGGTGTCGCGCATCAACAAGACGGCGACCCCGTCGGTGATGAGCACCCGGACGCCCTGGCGAGTGCGCCGCGGACGTTCGGAGGCTGGCACAGGATGGAAGTCGCGCGTCCGAAAGGGTTCGCTCATGCCGGGATCCTGATGGAGGCGACGGGGCCAAGGCTCGGGTCGAGGAACTGCAGCACACAGGCACCTCGGGGCGCCGTGAAGCTCACCTGCCCGGTGGCCGACTGACCGGGCATGAGCACCTGGGAGTGAAGCAGGTTGGTGAGCTTGGGGCCAAGGCTGAACAAGTGGGTCTCGCCCGCGGCGTCGACGAGGCGCACGTAGATCCAGCCGGCTTCCACACGTCCACCGGTCGCGGACACGGTGAGGTCAACGACAAGGAAGGCCTGCCCGTTGGGCGGCATCGTGTCCCCGGTGGTGGACCAGGCCGCCGACGAGACCGTGACCTGTCCGGCGCCGTCCTTGCCCGCGAACGCTGTCGCGGCTCCGATTGAGGCGGTGGCGGTCGCCGCGACGCTGACCGTGGGAGCCGCGCTCGCGCGAGTGGATGCCGGGGTCATGCGGGCTGCGTAGAAGAAGCCTCCGACAATCGACAACACCAGGATGACGAGCGCCGCTCCTGCCAACCACCGCATCCGAGTCGACCGAGGACGCACGGTGGGCGCGGCGGGCGGCGGATAACTCGCGAGGGGCGGCGGGTAGCTGGCATGCGTCGGCGGGAACGACGGCTGTGCCACGGGTCGGGGCGCTGACGAGAGCCCGCCGGACGTGCGCGACCCGGGCGCGTAGGGGCCGCCCGGCGGCAGCCACGGCGCCGACGAGGGCGGTGGGGCGCCGGGGGATCCCGAGGCGGGCGTGCCGGGGAGGTTGGCCCCGGGGTGTCCTTGGGTTGGCGGAAGGAAATCGGGCCCAGGGTTGTGGTGAGGTTCGCTCACGAGATCACGCCTCGGGACGCTCTCCGGCTCGCATGGCCGCACCTTGGATGAGGGGAGAGTGATCAAGGCGATCCAGCAGGCCACGCAGGCCAAGGGTGCGATCTGGTTCCACCAGGGCACCAAGCCGTAGGTGCCCCCATCGAAGTAGGTCAGCGCGGCCACCACGCCGACCCCGGCGCCGAGCCAGCCGGTCACGGTCGCCACCGTGGCGCGCCGGTAGCGGACCTTGGTCGACAACCACCAGCCCATTCCGAAGAAGGCCAGCGAAACCCAGGGCAGGATCGCGCCGAGCAAAAAGGCGATCACCACGGCGGGACTGGTGGCTTCCAGCATCTCTTTGGCGCCCACCTGTGCCGGGGGCGCCGGAGGCACGACGGCGGTGGGGAAAGGCTGCAGTTGCGCCGACGGTGGGGCCCAAGCCCCCGCCGGCTGCGGTAGCTGCATCACCGCAGTGCCCGGCAGGACGATCGGCGTCTCGGGGGTCCAGGTGGAACCGGCCGTGGCCCCTCCGGAATGGGCGGCGTCCCAGGCGGACGTCATCGGCGAGGACGACACGTCGAATGACGCCCGAGGATCGCGTGCGTCCGGATCGGCGGGGACGTAGGTCGATAAGGGTGGCAAGTCGGCCGTTTGGTAGTCGAGAGGCCTCAGAGCCGAGGGCGGCTGCGCTGGTAACACCCTTGGTGGAGGCTGGGGAAGCGGCGGCGCGTCCGGGGTCGCGAACGCGACCGGACGTTCGACCGGTGCGTATTCGGGACCGTCCCTCCACGTCGCCACGGGGATATCGTAGCCGCCGCGTGGTTTGGGGCCCCCCGGTCCGGCTAGTCTGAGGGCTCTATCCACGACAGGAGTTCGCCATGCCCACAGGTCGCGTTCGCTACTACGACGCCGATAAGGGCTTTGGGTTCCTCGCCAAGGACGAAGGTGGCGACGACGTTTACGTGCGCGCCGCGGCTTTGCCCGAAGGCGTGACGAGCCTCAAGCGTGGCCAAAAGGTTGAGTTCGGCGTCGTGGACGGCAAGCGAGGCGAGCAGGCCCTGTCCGTGCGCGTGCTTGAGGCGCCGCCTTCGCTGTCGAAGGCGCAGCGCAAGACGCCCGACGAAATGGCCATCATCGTCGAGGATCTGATCAAGATGCTCGACTCCATCGGCAACGGCTTCCGCCGCGGCCGGTACCCCGATTCAAAACTCGCCGGGAAGACCGCCGCTGTGCTGCGCGCTGTCGCCGACGAGCTCGAGCTGTAGGACTCATGGCAGTACTTGAATTGGACGGCGCCTGCGCGGACGCCGTCGACTTAGCCAAAGAGGCCGCGCTGGCTCGCGCTGGCGTCTTGGAGGTCGGCGAGCATCTCGAGGTCCTCCCCGAGGACGTGCGCGTCGCCACCCACTTTTTCGAGTGCGTGCACCCGGGTTACCCGGGCTGGCGCTGGGCAGTCACCGTCGCGCGGGCGTCGCGGTCGAAGGCCGTCACCATCGACGAGGTGGTCCTCGTCCCCGGTGAGGGTGCCCTGCTGGCTCCGGCCTGGGTGCCGTGGGCCGACCGAATCGGTGCTGGCGATGTCGTCCCCGGGATGCTCATGCCGACCAGCGTCGAGGACCCCCGCCTCGAGCCCGGCTTCACCGGTGGCGAGAACGCGGCGGACGCTGATCCAGCCGAGTGGGCCCAGACCCGGGCCGTCGTCGCGGAGCTGGGGCTGGGGCGCGAGCGTGTCTTGTCGTTGTTGGGACGCGACTTGGCGGCCGACCGCTGGCAGTCTTCCGAGGGCGGACCCGACAACTCGATGACCCACCAGGCCCCGGCGGAGTGCGTCACGTGCGCCTACTTCGTCCGCCTGTCAGGCAATCTCGGACGCGTTTTCGGCGTGTGCGCCAACGAATATTCCCCGCAGGACGGCCAGGTCGTCACTCGCGATCATGGCTGTGGTGCGCACTCCGACGTGGAGGAGCCTCAGGCCGCCTCGATCACGCTCGCGCCCGTATGGGACACCATCACGGACGATCTGGGTCTGTTCGACTGAGCGCGAGCGCGCCCTTGCGGCGCCGGGTGAGGCTGAACGCCAAGCCGGCGCAGCCGAGGGCGGTGGCGACGATCGCCGTCCAGAGAAACCACTCCTGATGGGCGGCCACGAGGGCCGGCCGCTGCCAGGCCAACACGAGCGACGCGACGGCGAAAACAGCCGTCCCTAACGCGAAAACGAACACCCCGTCGGCGTCCACAGCTTTGACGGGGGCCTGCTCCAGCAGGTGGTGCTCCGAGTGGCCTTGCTCCATGGACGCAAGAATAAGCGGCACCCCGGATTTCGATAACATTCGGCCCATGGTCAACAGCTCCACGACGGCTCCGCCGTCGTCATCTTCTACGCCAACTTCTGGCCTTGACCGCTGGTTTGAAATCACGAAACGCGGGTCCACCGTGTCGCGTGAGATCCGCGGTGGTCTGGTCACTTTCTTCACGATGGCCTACATCGTGGCTCTCAATCCGCTCATCATCGGCACGACCGCCGACTCCAAGGGCAACCTGATTTCCGGGATGCCGTACAAAGATGCCTCGGGTGCCGTTATCGGCGCCAACGTCGGCGCCTCGATCGCCATGGTGGCCGCCGCCACCGCGCTGGTCGCTGGTCTCGTCACCATTCTCATGGGCGTCTGGGCGCGTTTCCCGATCGGTCTGGCGACCGGCCTCGGCCTGAACGCCATGGTCGCTTACGTCATCGCCCCGACGATCACCTGGCCGCAGGCCATGGGCCTGGTCGTTTGGGAGGGGCTGATCATCCTCGTCCTGGTGCTCACCGGGTTCCGGACGGCCGTCTTCAAGGCCGTCCCGCGCGCCCTCCGTACCGGCATCAGCGTGGGCATCGGCCTGTTCATCACCTTCATCGGTCTGGTGGATGCAGGCTTTGTCCGCAAGGCAGCTGGCACCCCGGTGGAACTCGGCATCCACGGCGCGCTTCTCGGCTGGCCGCTGGTGGTCTTCATCGTCGGCTTCCTGCTGCTGGTGGTCTTGTTCGTCCGACGGGTCAAGGGCGCCATGCTCATCTCGATCCTGGCCATGACGGTCGTCGCCGTGATCCTCGAAGCCATCTTCAAGATCGGCCCGTCGTTCATCTCGCCCGAGAAGTCCAACCCTGTGGGGTGGATGCTGAACGTCCCGGCGCTCGGCAACTTCTCGATGCCGAACCTGGGCCTCATCGGACGCGTCGACCTGTTCGGTGCCTTCAGCAACCCGGGCGCGGTCATTGCCTTGGCCATGACGATCTTCGCCCTGCTGTTGAGCGACTTCTTCGACACCATGGGCACGATCGTGGCCATCGGCGCCGAAGGTGACCTGCTCGACTCCTCCGGCAATCCGCCGCGCACCAAGGAAATCCTCATCGTGGACTCCCTGGCTGCCGTCGCCGGTGGCGTCGGTTCGGTGTCGTCCAACACCTCTTACATTGAGTCTGCGGCCGGCGTGGGTGAGGGTGCCCGGACGGGGGCTCGCCTCGGTCGTCACCGGCCTGGCGTTCCTCGCCACCCTCTTGCTGGCGCCGTTCGTCAACATGGTGCCCTCGGAAGCCGCCGCTCCGGCGCTGGTCTTCGTGGGCTTCTTAATGATGAGCCAGGTCGTCCACGTGAACTGGGAAGATCCCGAAGAGGGCATCCCCGCCTTCCTGACGATCGCCCTCATGCCGTTCACGTACTCCATCACCAACGGCATCGGCGCAGGGTTCATCACCTACGTGCTGATCAAGGTGGTGCGGGGCAAGGCCAAGGAGGTTCACCCGCTGCTTTACGGCGTGGCCGGTGCTTTCGTCGTCTACTTCTTGCAGGGCGTGATCACCAAGATGATCGGCGGCTAGCCGATCACGCAAACGTGGCGATGGCGTCTGGGGCAGGTCTCCCGGACGCCATTGCTGCTTTCGTCCACCCCTCAAAACTGCCCAGCCACGCGGCGACGCGCTCGGCGGTCTCGCGATGCTCGTCCGACACCTCAGGGAGGGCCGCGTTCCAGGCGTCCGCCCAGGCGGCGATGTGGGCGTTGCGGACGAAACCGCTCGCCTCACCGGGAACGGGGTGCAGCGTGATGCCCCACGGCTCGGTGAACATGCGTCGCAGGCCAAAGGCGGCCGGCATCCCAGCGCGCGCGAGATCGAATTCGAGGCTGTCGACGAGGCGATCATCGAGGCTGAGTTCGAGGGTCCCGAAACTCTGGGCGGCGAGATACGCGCGGACCAACGCCCAGGCGGCTGTGACTCGATCGGGAGCGATATAGCGTCCGGCGAGCAGGTTCACCAGATCGGTTTCGGTGGGAACCCCGGGACGGATCACGGGCGCGTCGGGCGGGCGGCGCAGCAGCGGCCCGAATTTGCTCAGGAGACCCGCGGGCCGGGGAGGCGGCGGGAAGGCCACCATGGCCACCCCACGCAGGCGTGTTTCGGCCTCTGCGGACCCCGAGAACAAGTCGCGGAGCTCATCGATGCTGATCGCTTGCAGTCGCAGCGTGCCCATGGCCTAACCGTAGGACATCGCACCGGCCCGCGCCGAGGGGTGCGGCGAAACCCGTGCTGGCTACCCGCGCGGGTCGTGTGGGGCAGTTGGTTGACTAGGGATGGGCGGTAGTCTGGGTGGGCACGACCCCAGGAGGACGTCCATGGCATTTCTTCGCCGCGCGGCGACGACACTGGCCGCGTTGGCGGCATTTGCCGTGGCAGGCGCGCTCCCTGCGTGGGCGGCGCCCACGTTCGCACCAACCGAGGCAAAGCTGACCAACGTGGGCGCGCTAGCCTCGGACGTCGGCGGCTCGCGCTACTGGGCGATCAACGCCACCGACTCCAGCGTCTACGGCCTGAACGCAGATGGCAGCGTGGCGGGCAAGGTCGCGTTGGGCGTCACGCCCACCGGAGCCGAAGCCATGGTGAAGGTCGACACCACGCTCTACATCGGCGACATCGGCGGAAAAGCAGGCGCCAAGCGCAGCGCTGTCGTTGTTTACGGCGTCACCAACCCGACCCCGGGTAAGACCGTTACGCCAAAGACCTACAAACTGTCCTACGGTGACAAGACCAGCCATGACGCCGGCACAATGCTCGCCACGGCCAGCGGTGCCCTCGAGATCATCACCACCGACGGAGCTGCCTACCAACTGCCATCGGCCCTGAAGACCACCGGCACCAACACCATGACCCGGTTGTCCGACGCCCCCGCAGGCATCATCGACGGAGTGACTCTCAGCGATGGGCGCGTGGCGCTGCGTTCGGCCGACACGTTGTACCTCTGTGACGCCCTCACCCTGGCCGTCCTCACGCAGCAGGCGATCGACGGACAACCCGCGGGTGGCACGGTCGTCCAATCGCTCGACGGGACGTCGCTGATCCTCGCGCCGGAGTCCTTCAAGACCGGCACGACGGTGACCATCCCCGTCCCCTCCGCGACCCCGGCGCCAACGGCAACAGAGACACCCTCTGCCTCCGCCTCTCCTTCCCCATCCGTGAGCCCTACCTCAGATCCGTCCGATACCTCCGGCGCCGTGGTCGGCAAGACTGCGGCTGAGCAGGCCGCCGCCCTCGACAAGAGCGGGTCGGTCATCGCACTCTTGGGGGCGGGGATCGTTGCCGTGCTGGGTGGCGTGTTCGTCTTGTTCAAGAGGTAGGTGCCATGACTGATCTCATCGACACCACGGAGATGTATCTCCGCACCCTTTACGAGCTTCACGAAGAGGGCGTGCCGTTGTTGCGCGTCCGCATCGCCGAGCAGCTCGGACACAGCGGTCCGACCGTCTCTCAGACCGTCGCACGCATGGAGCGGGTCGGCCTCGTGGTCGTCCAGAGTGACCGCCGGGTGGAGCTGACCGAAGAGGGGATGCTTCGTGCCCGACGGGTCATGCGCAAGCACCGGCTCGTGGAGCGGTTGCTCGTGGATGTCATCGGCCTGCCCATGGACGAGGTTCATGACGAGGCATGCCGCTGGGAGCATGTCGTCTCCGAATCCGTCGAGCGTCGACTCTTGAATCTGGTGTCGGACGCTGCCGAGTCCCCCTTCGGTAATCCGATTCCCGCGCTCGAAGAACTCGATGCCCCCGCCGCGGCGGACTTTCGCGCCGGGCTCGTGCCGCTCACGGGGACTTCTGGCCGGGTGACGCTGCGTCGCATCGGCGAAGGCGCCCAGACCGGCGAGGCCCTCGAGTTGCTCAAGCTCACGGGTTTGCGTCCTGGGGTTGTCTTCACCGTCGAGCCGGTGCGGCGGGGCTTCACCGTGAAAGGGCCCGATGGCACGGCGGAGTTCCCCGTGGCCGTGGCTCGACATCTTTGGGTGGCCTGGTGACCGGGGTCGTCGATTGGCATCACTACCTCAGCCCCGAACACGGGCAGTCGTGGCCGGTGCCCCTGTTGGAGAGGGCTCGCTCGGGCGCGCATGGCCCGGCTCGGTGGTTGGCGAGGGCCGTCCCAGCCCGGGTGGCCAGGGTGGCCGACATTTCCATTGGTACGAACGCGGTGGCCGAGGCCCTGGCGCGTCCCGGACGCGAGGTCGTCCGCACAGCAACCCGCACGGCCGTCGGCGAACCTCCCCGCCTGGATCTTGACGATGGCGCGGTCGGGGCCGTGGTTTCCGCCACCGGCATCGGCGGCCCCCTCAGCGGCGAGTTCTTCCGCGAGGTGGCGCGCGTCCTAGCGCCGGGGGGCGCGTTCGCGTTCTTGGTGCCGACCGTGCGTCCGATTCGGTTTCAGGACGTCGCCCTGCTGGGGCAGCTGGGGCTCCAACTCGGCACGCTGCCGGTCTTCCCCGGCATGTCGGAGCTGGCCGGCTATCAGGCTTACCTTGAGGGCAGCGGGCTGCGTCCGATGGAGGACGCGCGCGAGCGCTACGGCCTTGAGGTGGTCACCCCCGCCGACGCTGAGCTCGCCGTGGACAGCCTGTTCCTACCCGCCACCAGCGAACGCCGCACGGCGGCCGTCCAACAACTCCTCAGCCAGGCCGCCCGCAGCCCTGTGTCTGTGCCGGTCCCCGTCCGTCGCGTCGTCCTGCTGAAGTGACCCGAGGGGTCTGCCACGCTCGCGGCGAGCCTGATCCCCCTGCTGGCGCACCCAAATCATGCAGAATCGGCGCCTTGGTTGCGCCGGCGGACGCGAGGTCGCGCACACAGTTTGATGTGGGTGGCGGCTGGCGGCCTTGGCCGGGTCGTGTCGCGGTCGCGACCCGGAGGGATGGGGGCACCTGGATGCAACCACACCCGGAGGTGGCTCCGGGAATACCCCAGGGGGGTTCGACGGTTACTCGGGGTATCTGATTGAGAGGATCTCTAGTGGCAACCGTGAACTTGACCGACGCTGACTTCACCGAGGCTGTATCGAAGCCCGGGGTCGTGTTCGTTGACTTGTGGGCCGCGTGGTGTGGCCCGTGTCGGATGTTCTCGCCCATCTTCGACAAGGCCGCCGAGGCGCACCCCGACATGACTTTCGCGAAGATCGACACCGAGGCTGAGCAGCAACTCGCGATGAAGCTCCAGGTCGAGGCCATCCCGACGCTGATGGCGTTCAAGGACGGCTACCTCGTCTACCGCGAGGCCGGCGCGATGAACTCCTCCGGCTTCGAGAAGCTGATCCAACAGGTGTCCGACCTGGACATCGAGGCGCTGATCGCCGATGCGAAGGCCGACGAGGCCAAGAAGGCTGAGGCGAAGGACGCTCCCGCGGCGGAGTGACGCACCCCTGACACCGATTCGACCCGGTCAACGTTCACCGTTGGCCGGGTCCTTTCGCGTCCTGCTTGGACGTCGATGGGGCGCCTTTGGCCCCAGTGGTCGGGGACTGACACCCTGAGGCAATGATCTTGCCGAAGGTCCGCGATCGGCGGCTCATCACCGTTCGTCGGGGTGGGGCGCCCAGGGACGCCGATCATCGGCTTTGGCGTTGGGCGGCGGACTGCGTCGAGCACGTCCTGCGCCTGGGGTCATCATGGACAGAGTGAAGTTGCGCGGCGGCGCCGCTGAAGGGGAGAAGATCACATGAACGACGGACCAACACTCACGGTGGGTCTTATCGGGATCGGCTGGATCCTGGCGTTCTCGGCGGGGTGGGTGCACCGATCGTCGGTGTTCGGGCCGAACCCTCCCTCGGAGGTGACCAAGAGATCTCCGGAGGAGCGGGTGCGCTGGACACTGCGCTGGCACTGGAGGCTCATACCGGCCTATGGGGGGTTCGTCCTGGCGCTGGTCTGCGCCCTGCATCTCCTTCGGTGGGCTCCCTTCACGGAGTTGGCTAAGGGCTTGCTGGCTCCGGGTGCCGTCTTGGCGGGGATGGCAGGGCTCCTGTCGTACGTGGGAGCTCTCAAGAATGGAACATCCTGGGACTTCACCCTGAAGAAGCGCACCTCCACCGTGGCGCTCATCCTAGGGGGAGTGATGCTGATCGGCGGAGCCGTGATCGGGCTGACGCAAGGAACCGTGGCGCCAGGATCTCCCGTCATCGCGTTGGTTGTGGCCTTCCTGCCGTTTTTCGTGGCGCTCTTAGCGCGTCCCTTGTTTGACCTCGCCCCGGACCAGCCCAGCCCTCGATGATTCTGCCGAAGGTCCGCGATCCGCGGCTTGTCACGATCCGACGGGGCGGGACGCTCGCGGACGCCGATCATCGGCGATTGGCCTTGTGGGCGGCCGACTGCGCGGAACACGTCCTGGCGCTGTTCGAGGGCGTCTGTCCGGACGATCTCCGTCCGCGCGAGGCCATCGCGGCTGCGCGGGCGTGGGCAAGAGGTGAACTTGCCATGATGAAGGCGCGCGCCCTCGGCGGTCACGCGATGGGGGCGGCGCGCCCACTGCAGGGCGCTCCACGGTTTGCGGCGTATGCCGCCGGTCAGGCCGCGTGTGTCGGGCACGTCGCCGAGCATGACCTGGGCGCCGCGGCGTATGCGATCAAGGCGGTCCAGGCGTCCGAACCGGGCAACCCGACCGCCGGACCACGTGAACGCGACTGGCAGCGTGAGCAGCTGCCCGCGGCCATTCGCGACTTGGTGTTGGACGATCAGGTTCGACGCAGCGAGCTGTGTTGGAACGTGTTCTAACTCAGGCGGACTCGGTGGTGGCGCGGACGAACGCCGCGACCTCATCGAGCATCTCGACGAGGCTTTCGGGTTGGCCCGTCCATACCGTCCGCGAGGTAGGCAAGCCCGCGAGGATCATCGAGGCCGCGAGGTCGTCGATCGCCAGGGGGCGAGGCGCTGGCCCGAGCGCAATGGCCTTTGCGCGCTGCCGCTGATCGTCCGTGAGCCCGGCCCACCACTGCACCAAGGCTGACTCTGTCGTCATGGGTCCGCCCTTCGTTCGTTGTGGTGGGGGCAACCCATCGTCCCAAGAAGCGTCCTGCAGGGGAACGCCGGCTCAGCGTCTGGACCCGCCCGAGGGTCGTGCCAGACTGGCGCCCATGTCCGACGTCACGCTCACCCGATCCCAGCGACTCACCGACCGGGTGCCCTACGCGTACTCCGCCACCACCGCCCACCCGGCACCGCTCATCTTCTTTGCGGGCGCGTGTCCCTTGGACGCTCAGGGCGCGGTCGTTGGCGTCGGCGATCTCGAGGCGCAGGCGCGGCAATGCGTGGCGAACCTCCTCGTGGCGCTGGACGACGCCGGAGCAGGCCTGTCGGACGTCCTGTTCCTCCGCGTCCTCGTGGCGACGGTGGACGCGGGCGACCTTGGTCAGGTCTGGACGATCGTCCACGACGCCTTCGCCGACCACGAGGTGCCCGGCACCTTGCATGGCGTGACGGTCTTGGGATGGCCGGGCCAACTGGTCGAAGTCGAGGCGGTGGCGGCCCGACCCACGCCCTGAACTGGCATCGTCCGCGGCCTCGATTGCGCGGCGGCCGGGCGTCCGATGCCCGAAGATGGGCGCATGGGGAAGCTTTATGACAGCGTCACGCCGGAGTTGGTCGAGTTCATCGCGCGCCAGCACATGTTCTTCGTTGCGACCGCGGACGCCAGCGGACGGGTGAACGTCTCTCCGAAAGGACTCGATTCGTTTCGGGTGTTGGGCCCGAACCGGGTGGCCTGGTTGAACGGGACGGGCTCGGGCAATGAGACCGCCGCCCACCTGGCGATGGTGAATCGCATGACGATCATGATGTGCGCCTTCGAGGGCAAGCCGTGGATCCTTCGGCTCTACGGCACCGCCAGGACGATCCAGCCCGGCGACCCCGACTGGGAGGAGCTGTTGGACTTATTCGTCCCGTTCCCTGGCGCTCGGCAGGTCTTCGACATGACGGTCGACTCCGCCCAGACGAGCTGTGGTTTCGGGGTGCCGTTCTACGACTACGTCGGCCAGCGGGAGCTGTTGCCCATGTGGGCCGAGAAGCGGGGACCCGAGGGCACTATCGCCTACCAGGACAAGAACAACGCCGTCAGCCTGGACGGTCTGGACGGGCACCTGCCACCTCGGACCCCCGCGGGGATCCCAACCTCGGCGCCCGACGCGGACGCCTAGCCGGGAGCTCCAGGGCAGCCCCGCGTCCACCTTGCTGCCGTTCGTCGCACTTTGCTGGCGTTGCGCGTGTTTGCTGGCGCTATTGCGCCAGCAAACACGGCTGTCGCCAGCAGAGTGGAGAAGGGGGAGGGGGAGCCACTCTCCACAGGAGCTACTCGCTATTGCTAAGTACTGCTATTCAGTGTTACCGTCTAGTGGTAGTTGGCAACACCGAGTAGTAAGGATCGCCGATGGCCAACCAAATGACCGAACTGCTTAAGGGCACACTCGAGGGCATTGTCTTGGCGGACGTGGCCGAGCGCCCGGCGTACGGCTACGAGATCACCGCCCGGCTGCGCGAGCAGGGGTTCGTCGATCTCGTGGAAGGCACGGTCTACGCCGTGTTGATCCGCATCGAGCAACGCGGGCTTGTGGACGTGGAGAAGGTCCCCTCCGTTAAGGGGCCGCCGCGCAAGGTCTACTCGCTCAACGCCCAGGGGCGGGCCCGCCTGGACGAGTTCTGGGCAGCCTGGACCAACCTCGCAAGACTCATCGACCACCTCCACCGAGAAGAGAAGGCATCATGACCAAATGGATCGAGACCCTGACCGGGTCGCTTGAGCAGAAGCGGCAGTACAAGCACCTTCGAGCCAGCCTCGACCAGTTGCCCGAGCCCTACGGCACGACAGCCAAGGCCCTGCTGAAGTACTTCCTCTACAGCGGGGGAGTGGTCTCCGGCGAGACGTCGATCACGGCCATGCGCGACCACGTCGAAATGTGGGAGCGCGCAGCCGCAGACGGCACCCCGGTGCGGGCCATCGTGGGCGATGATCCGGTGGAGTTTGCCGAATCCTTCATGGCGGCCTACACCGGCGAGCGCTGGATCGACAAGCAACGGGCACGCCTGACCACGGCGATCGACGACGTAGCGCCGCTGTCCTGAGGTCGAAAACCAGAGATCGTCGGGGCGGGCCACAGGTAACGCCGAGACGATCGAGGTGGGCGCGGGCCCTGTCGCGCCAGCCTCGGACGTCAGGAGGGCGTGAGCGCCAGCGTCCACGCCGGTGGACGTCATCGCCCGTGGCGGGCACCGGCGGGGACAGTCCTCAGGCTCGGAGGAGGGGTCGCCGCCCACAGTGGGCGCTGCTGGATTCCCAGATCGAGGTGCTTGGCGCAGACTTCGATATGAAGGCCTGATCGAGCTGGACCAGGCCACCTTTGAACCGGCGCACCCCCCCCAGCCCCTTATCGAGGAGAAGTCATGAGCAGCATCCAGGTGGTGGGCCACGTCTGCGTTGACCTCACGCCACGGTTCGGCTCGGGGCACATCGCGGCTCCCGGGGAGTTGGCCGAGGTGGGACCGATGGCCATCTCGATCGGTGGCGCTGTCGGCAACTGCGGACGGACGCTCGCGGCACTCGGCGTCGACGTGTCATTGTCCGCCGCCGTGGGCGACGACGAACTAGGCGCGACCTGCCTGCGGTTGCTGCGCAGGCGCCACGGGGACGCCGTCGACCTCGCCGTGACCCCCGACCACGCCACCTCCTACTCGGTGGTGGTCGAACCACTCGGGCAAGACCGCTCGTTCTGGCATCACACGGGCGCCAACGACACCTTCGTGGGCGAATGTGACGTGACCGCCCGGCACCTTGTTCACTTTGGGTATCCCACGCTCATGCCCGGCATCTGCGCGGACAACGGAGCGCCCCTCGTCCGGCTCTTCGGTCGAGCCCACGCTCAGGGGGTTGCGACCTCGCTCGACCTGGCATACCTGGCGACCAACTCGCCGCTGCGATCACTGGATTGGACCACCTTCTTCCGGGCTGTCTTGCCGGTGTGCGATGTCTTTTGTCCGAGCTGGGACGATCTCACGAGCAGCCTGGGAATTCCGTCCGGCGGGGGTCGAGCGGCCGTAGTGGCCTGGGCGCAGACCTTCCTCGAATGGGGCGCGGCCGTCGTTCTGATCACCCTTGGCTCGGAGGGCTCCTACCTCGCCACAGGGACCACCGAGCGTCTGGGCGCGCTAGGTGCTTGCGGCATTGATCCCCGGGCGTGGGCGCGCCGGGAGATCTGGTTGGCGCCCGAGGCATTGGCTGACGTGGTCACCACGAACGGCGCCGGGGACACGTTCAAGGCCGCCTTTTTGGCGCGCCTCGCGCAGGGTGCCGATCCGCAGGAGTGCCTCGAGTTCGCTCACGAGGTTGTCGGACGTCACCTCCGCGGCCAGGCGCTCACCGCTTCCTGAGCCCCCGCGGCGCCGCCACCGGCCGACGGTTAGGCCTGGCCCGGAGCGGGCGTCGAGGGAACGGGCCCCGTCGAGCCGCGGGTGATGAGCGTGGTCTGGATGGTCTGGGTCGGATGATTGTCGCGCCCTTGGATCTCGGCCACGAGGAAATCGCCCGCCCGGTGTCCCTTGGTTTCCGTCGACTGTCGGACGGTCGTCAGGGCGGGGTAGGTCCACTGGGCCTCGGGTTGGTCGTCGAAGCCGGCCACCGACAACTGCGCGGGGATCGCGACCTCCAGGATGCGCGCAGCCTCCATGATGCCGATCGCCATGATGTCGCTGGTGGCGATGATGGCGGTGGGCGGGTTGGGGGCGCTGAGGATGTGGCGTCCGATTTCGAGCCCGCCCTGGCGCGTGCAGGGGGCCTCCATCACCTGAATTCCGGGGCTCTCGAGCGTCAGGTCGTAGGCGGCCAGCGCACGCTTGAAACCCTCGATGCGCAGGCCCAGGGGGCCGCGATACCCGAGGGTTTGGGCGTCCGGTCCACCCTCGAACAACACGAAGGTGACGTGGCGGTGCCCCAACTGCAACAGGTGTTGGACGAGGTTGAACGCGCCCAGCTCGTCGTCGGTGTCCACGCGGGGCACGCCTGGCAGTGGCTCGGAGTCGACGAGGACAAACGGGATCCCCCGCCGACGCAGTTCCTCGACCTCGCCGCGGTCGGACTCGAGGCCGGTCACGATGAACCCGTCGACGGCGGCGTAGGGGATGGCCTTCAGCATGGAGTTACGCAGCGGAGGGCACAGCAGCAACGTCATGCCCTCGCGATCGCACACCTCGCCCAGCCCGGTGAGGAACTGGCCGTAATAGGGGTTTTGCATGATGGCCGGGATGGCCTGGGGGAGCAGGACGCCGAGGGTGCCGGATTTGCCGCGCTTGAGCATCTGGGCCATGGGGTTGGGTGTGTAGCCCAGGTCGTTGGCGGCTTGGAGGATCCGCTGCCGGGTCTCCTCCGAGATGCGGGAGGGGTTGTTGTACGCAAAGGACACGGCCGTCCGCGACACGCCGGCGCGGTCGGCCACGTCGCGGCTTGTGGGCTGGTTACCGCTGCTAGAAGCGGTGAACCTCGGCGTCGACAAGAGCGCTCTCCTTGTTTCGGGCGTCGAGGAAGTGCCCCCCGACGTGATGTTGGGTGAGCACGTGAAACCGCTCAACCCTTCATCGAGGTCAACCGTACTCGGCGGCCCGCCTGTCGGGGCGGCCACCGGGCCCGGTTGGGTCCGGTCGTTGCGCAGCTGGACGGTACGTCGTTGTTTGGCGTGGTTACCGGGGCCAACTCCGCGACGAGAGTCTTGGAGATCGTCCAGGCCCTCGCTGCTAACTCGAATTAGTTACAATTGAAACATGCGTGTCAAGCGGCCCCGCCCGCGAGCGCAACTCATCTTTGGCCATTCGGTGTCGCAGGTGCCGCCTCGCCCCGGTGTCGGGCAGTTGCGACCTCAGCGCCGGCGAGTGTCTGACGTAGGGTCCCGCACGGGGACCAACGGCCTGTGGCAGGAAAGTGATCGCTCGTCGCGCATGGCGACCCCAGCAAGATTCGAACTTGCGACACAAGGTTTAGGAAACCTCTGCTCTATCCCCTGAGCTATGGGGCCATGGGGCCCGGAACCTCCACCGCGGCGGTGACCGGAGTGTCGTGAGGGCCGATGACAGGCTACCTGGGGGGCTTCTGAGCGGCCAAACGCAAGGGTTTCTTAAAATTTGGACGACAAGGGGGTAGATCTACCCCGGGTTTGCTCCTTTGTCGTATAGTGAACCTCACGAGAGCGACGTTGAGTAAAGATCAGTCTCCTGGGGGTGGGTAGACCGGCCTTGTGCCTTTTGAAAGGCGTCGCTCTCGTCTTACGTCCCGGAGTGGATCGCCCCTCCAGTGTGACACCTCCCTCCTGTTCAGAGTGAGGCCCCTAGGGTCAGGTCGGACCCTGCTCGATAAGCTGACGGCATGAGTGACGCCGGGCTATCCAAAGCGATTGAAAAGATGCGTACCGCTGGTTGCAGCGACGCGGCCATGTCGAACTTCGCCCACTACTACCGCCTCGCCGAGGCTGGGGCCTCGGGCCTGATCCTCGAAGACACCATCGATCCGCTGACGGATCCCACCAAGCTGGCGGACGTCACGATTGCCCCCGAGGACGCTGCGGCGGCCATGCGGCAACTCGTGGTGATCCGACTTAACGGGGGCCTGGGCACGTCGATGGGGCTCGACCGAGCCAAGAACCTGTTGCCGGTCCGCGAGGGGCTGACCTTCTTTGACCTGATCGTCCGCCAGATCCAACACGCGCGGACGGAGTTCGGGGCTCGCTTGCCGCTGATCTTCATGGACAGCTTCCGGACCGACGACGACACCGTGGCCTTCCTCAGCAAATACCCCGATCTGGCGGTGGGCGACCTGCCGATCACCTTCCTGCAGAACGCGGAGCTGAAACTACTGGCCGACACACTGGAGCCGGTGAGCTGGCCTGAGGATCCGACCCTGGAATGGTGCCCGCCGGGCCACGGCGACCTCTATACCGCGCTCGCGGGATCCGGCCTCCTCGCCAAACTGCTCGACCACGGCTTCCGTTACGCCCTCGTGGCCAACGGCGACAACCTGGGTGCCGTCCCCGATCCGAACTTGGCCGGCTGGTTCGCCAGCACCGGCGCACCGTACGCCGCCGAGGTCTGCACCCGGACGGTCAACGACCGCAAGGGCGGTCACCTCGCGATCCGCAAGTCCGATCAGCAACTGGTGCTGCGCGATTCCGCCCAGACGTCCAAGGAAGACGAAGCCGCGTTCGCCGACGAGACCCGGCACCCGTACTTCCACTGCAACAACCTCTGGATGGATCTGCGTCAGGTCGCCGATACCCTCGCCGCCCGGGATGGGGTGCTCGGCCTGCCCCTCATCCGCAACGCCAAGACCGTCGACCCCGCCAACTCCGCCACGCCGAAGGTGTTGCAGTTGGAGTCGGCGATGGGGGCCGCCATCGAGGTGTTCCCGGGCGCCACGGCCATCGCGGTCCCACGCAGCCGCTTCTTGCCCGTGAAGACCACGAACGAGTTGCTGCTGCTTCGCTCCGACGTCTACGACTTGGGCCCCGATGGACGCCTAGTTCAGCAGACCTCGGAGCAACCCGAGGTGGATCTGGATCCGCGCTACTTCAAGCTCATCGACGATTTCGATGAGCGTATGGCCGCAGTGCCGTCCCTCCGCGAGGCCGAAGCCCTGATCGTGCGCGGCGATGTGCGCTTCGCCGATCCGGTGACGATTCGTGGCCGCGTGGAGATCACCGGGCCTGCCCAACTGGCCGCCTTGGCGGCCGCCACCCGGGCCGAGTCGGCCGAATCGCTGCCGCCCTCGAACCGCACGATTCTGAACGCGGACGAACGCCGGCTCATTGCCGAGGTGCCCCCGCACCACGGCTCCTGAGCCCCGAATCCGGACGCTCGCGACGCTCGTCGGATTCGCCGGACGAGACCTGCCCGGCTCTGACAAACAGCAGTGCCCGCCACCGTGACGGTGGCGGGCACTGGCTTTGAGTGACTCGAGCTCAGTTCTTCTTGGCGAGCAGATCGCGGATGTCGCCGAGGAGTTCCTCGGTGGTCGGCACCGCGGGGGCTGCCTCGGCCTTGGCGGCCACCTTGGCCGAGTAGATCTCGTAGGGCTTGACCAGCCCGAAGTAGACCACTGCAGACACGATGACGAACGAGATCAGCGCAGTCAGGAATGCGCCGATGTTGATGCCGGCGATGCTGGCGGCACTGAACGAGTTGATGCCCCCCACTTTGCCGACGATGTCCAAGATGATGGCGGTGAATGCCTCGACAACCTTTGCGAAGGCGCCGCCAATGATGAAGGCGACGGCCAGCTCGACCAAGTTGCCGCGCATCAGAAAGTCTTTGAAGCCCTTCATAGGTTTCCTCTCACGCGGGCGCAGGTGGCCCCGGATCGGGGACGGTGAGCTGCGCCGTCATCAATAGTAGTCATCATGACCAACCTCCCTTGCGACGCCATGCCGGGCCTTGCGAGCCCAGGTCCACGACTCAATGAAGCGCCACCGTCAGCCGGGCCGAGGACATCGCCTCGACCAAGGCCGTGGTGGCCGATTGTGGCACCTGAACGAGAATCCAGGCCCCGGACGAGGAGGCCAGAACCCCCGATTGCTGGGGTGGGGTAGCGATCACTCGGGCGCCTTCAACGACGACACCGGCCTTGCCGCTTTGGCCGCTCACCGCCAAGACGTCGATCAGGTCGCCTGGACGCAGCAAGGCCATCACCGCGGTGTCCGCCAGCGTGAGAGGGACGATCACCGACCCGCTATCAGCCTGCCCGGTTCCCGACACGATCGAAGGTTCCGTGAGTACCTGGTTGCGCGTGACGCCGGCCACCAGCAGTCGACCCACCACGACGGCCGGATCGCGGACGGGTCTTTCGGGCAGGGCTGCCACGGGGAGATCCACGCGCCGCACATCATCGACGGCAACTCGACTACCTCCGGGCAACTCTCGAACCGCGACCACCACACTCATGTGCGGCGCGGGCGGGGGAGCCACCACGCTTAAGGCCGCCAGCACGCCCAGGCCAGTCAGGACGGCCGCCACTCCGCGACGGTGCCTCCGGAAGAATCGGGCCACCGCGCGGGGGAGGCTGAGTCGTAGGTTCACGCCCCCCACACTCGGCGGGCGGGCAGCGGTTTCGTCAGATATGCACAGGCCAACTCAATAACGCAGGGTCTGTCCTTCGCAGCGTCCGCAACGAGCCCTGCAGCGTCGTCGCTCCGGAGTCACTGCCGGGGAAGGCGCAGAACCGACCAGGAGACCGAAAGAAGGTGGGCGAGCGGCATCAGGCCGCCGGGTCCTTGGACTTGCTCGGCTTGGGAGATTCCTTCTTCGAACCGTGCTTGGATTCCGACTTGCCCTCGTGCTTGGCGGGCTTTGCGTCCGCCTTCGCGTCGGACTTCGCCTCGGAGGTCACCGCCGCCCGGGCGGAGCCCTTCGTGCGGTTGTCGGTGGCATAGAAGCCGCTGCCTTTGAAGACCACGCCGACGGCGCTGTAGACCTTGCGCAGGGCGCCGCCGCAGGTCGGGCACTCGGTCAACGGGTCGTCAGAAAACTTCTGTACAGCCTCTAGGTCGGTGCCGCACTCGGTGCAGCGATATTGGTACGTGGGCATTGGCCGTCCGTCATCACAGGGTCTGGAACAAATCACAGAATAGAACGTGCCGCGCGGCCCGCCCTATTCCGGCCTTCCGAGGGGGCAGTCGAGCGTCCGTCTCTCGGTGAGGATCAACTCCACCTTCAGGTCATGCGGCTCGGTCGGAATGTCGTCCAGGATCTCGTCGTCGTAGAGCAGAAGCCCCACGATCGAGTCGGGACATCGCCACCCCAAGGCCCGGTCATACCAACCGCCGCCCGTGCCCAAGCGGTCGCCGGAGGGGCTTCCGGCGAGCCCCGGGCACCAGATCATCGTCGCCCGGGTGAGGGCGTTGGGACCGAAAGACCCCGTGGTCGGCACGGCGATCCCACGCCACGAGGCGGTCATCTCGCCCCACCCCGCGAACCGGGCCCAGTCAGGTTCTCGTCCCAACAGGGGCAGCAGCACCTCGATGCCCAGCTCGTGGAGCGCGGTGATGAGCTCCGAAGTGGCCGGTTCGGGCGCCACGGAGGCATAGACCGCTACCGTCTCGTGGAAGCGGCTGAGTTCCAGGGCCGCGGCCGTGCGTGCACCGTCCCCCGCGGGATCGGACGGACGAGTTTCCCTGGCGGCCACCAACCGTGCCCGCAACACGGACTTCGCTGTTTGCGAGGCGCGCGGGACCCCTGCCGGTTCTGGGAAGGCCATTCGCCTATCGTAGGACCATGGCCCTGTTCCGCCGCTCGAAGCGCAATTCGTCTCCACCCTCAGAGCCCGAGACGATAGTTCTGGCTCCACCGGTGCAACCTCGGTCAGTCACCGAGCAGGCGAAGTTGGTGCTCGCCAATACTCGTCCGCTCCGTCCTTTTGGCATGCACCTCATGGACACCTACGGCCTCACGCTCTGCGAAGACATCGTGGCCGACCTCAACCTGCCGGCTGACACCCAATCCGCGATTGCGGGTTACGGAGTTCGGGCGGGCGACGTGACCTACGCCTCGGCGTCGCGTCCGGTGCGCCTCGGGGTCGTGGATCGGATCGGTCCGGACGATCTCGCGGGCCCACCCGTCGCCATCCGCGCCGCCGTCCGAGTCGAGGCCGGCTCGCCGCTGCCCGAGGGCGTGGACGCGGTCGTCCCCCTGGGTTCGGTCCAGCGTGAACTCGACGAGATCGTCGTGACGATCCCCGTCCACGACGGTCAGAACGTGGCCAGGCGCGGGTCCGAGGTGGCCGAAGGGCAGATCCTCGTCCGCAGCGGTCAGCGCGTCGATGCTCGGACCATCGGCATCCTCGCCGAGAGCGGCCACGACAAGATCCTCGTCCGTCCGAAGCCGCGCGTGGTGGTCATCACCATCGGACGCCACCTCGTGGCGCCCGGTATGCCTTTGGCGTCGCGGGTGGAGCGCTACGACGCGACCACGGCCATGATCGCCGCAGCCGCCCGCGCCGAGGGAGCCCAGTGCTACGCGGTGGGGGCTCTGCCCGAGGATGCCGAGCGCATCCGCCAGGTGCTCAATGACCAGCTCATCCGGGCGGATCTGGTGATCACGGTGGGCGGCCTGGAAGGCGTCAATCCCGTGATGGCCGCGGCGGTGGAGGGCATTGGGACGGCCGACTTCACGCCCGTCGACATGGCGCCCTCGACCGATCAGGGCTTCGCCACCATCGGCGATGATCACACGCCGCTGTTGATGTTGCCCAGCGCTCCGGTATCGGCCTTCGTGGCGTACCAGACGCTCGTCCGCCCGGTGCTCCGCAGCCTTTCTGGGCGCAAGGTGTACGACCCGCCCACCAAGAAGCTGCCGCTGCGTCGCCCCATCGTGAACGACACCGAGCGCACGCTGTACCTCCCGGCCGCGACCGACGACTCCGGCGTGCTGCCGCTGGCTGGGGTCAGTTTGGCCTCCCGGCTCGCCGACATGGACGCGCTCGTGATCGTCCCGGCTACCGTGACGCGCCTCGACGTGGGCGACGAGGCGACCTGTTGGGTGCTGGACGCCTGAGATGGCGCTGGCCTTTCAGAACTGGCCGGTCACGCTCACCAGCGGCGGGGTGACGTTGCGTCCGCTGCGGTACCGCGACAAGTGGGAGTGGGACGACGTGCGCGTCCGCAACCACGACTGGACGGGCCCCTGGGACGCCACCCAACCGCGCGTGGGCTCCGGACACCCGTTCACGTTCAACGAAATGGTCCGCTCGCACAACAAGGCCGCACGCGATGGACGATCGCTGCCGTGGGTCATTACCTACGATCCGACCGGCCGTGAGGCGGGTCCGATCGTGGGGCAGTTGACCGTGTCGGGCATCACCCGCGGCGCCGCCCAATGGGGGCAGGCCGGTTATTGGGTGGACCACACCTTCGCCGGGCGGGGGATCGTTCCGGTCTCCCTGGCCATGGCCGCGGACCATTGCTTCGACGTCCTGCACCTGCACCGGTTTGAGGTCGCGATCCGTCCCGAGAACACCAACAGCCTGCGCGTCGTCGAGAAGTTGGGGTTTCGGTACGAGGGCAGGCGTCCGCGTTACCTGCACGTGGCGGGCGATTGGCGCGATCACGACATGTTCGTCTTGCACTCCGACGAGGTCGAGGGCTCCTTGGTAGATCGGCTGCACCAGCATCCCTGACGGGCGTCCGACAAGCCCCGTCGTGCGATTTTGAGACGAGTCTGGCGACACTCCGTCCAGCCTCGGACGGCGGACGGACCCGCCCCCCTACGGTCGAGGACATGGCATGGAC
This sequence comes from Micropruina sp., assembly GCA_016716635.1. Lineage (GTDB taxonomy): Bacteria > Actinomycetota > Actinomycetes > Propionibacteriales > Propionibacteriaceae > JADJVZ01. The sequence continues at coordinate 22,771 of JADJVZ010000012.1, read as the reverse complement.
AGGACTCATCTTCGGGGCGATCGGCCTCGTGTGGTTGATCTTCGTCCCGATGCTTTTGCAGCGGCGCAACCTCCCGGAAGTTTTTGACGGCGAAGTGATCGAGCCGTTTTCGGCGACGGTGACGATCGTCCGACGGGGTACCGACTTGGCCATCGCCGAGCCCGGCTCTGCCGAGGTGTCGACTCCGCTCACCCGCCGGGCCCAACTGCGCGAACTCGCCTTGGCCGACGCGCGGGCCGCTGCCCGGCGCCGCCGGATCTTGGGGGTGCTGTTCGTGGGGGTGCTGGTCACCGCGGGGGGCACGATTCTGCGGGTGCTGCCCTGGTGGGCCAATCTCATCTCCGGTGGCCTCGTGGTGGCCTTCCTCGTGCTGGCGCGGGTGAGCGTCCGTGCGATGCGCGCGGAGTTGGACGCCCAAGCGGAGGCCATCGCGTCGACCCGCGACGAAGAGACGATCGCGATCCGCGAGGTCGAGATCATCCAGGTCGACCGCACGCTGGATTCGACCCCGTCGGTGGAGTTGGATCCGCCGACCACGCATCCGGGTTCCTTGTGGGATCCCATTCCGATCACCAAGGCCACGTATGTGTCGCAGCCGCTCGCGCCGCGCACCGTCCGCACGATCGACTTGGCAGGCCCCGTGCCGCCGCCTCGTCGCGGGCTGCCGGTGGTGGCCGAGGCCCCGGAATCGGCGTCCGAGGTGGCGCTGCCGGACGTTCCTCGTCCGCGCGTGGCCGGAGAGTGAACGCCGGATTTCCTGGCGGGCGTCCGACCTTGTAAAGTGGAAGGGCACTTGGGGCTATGGCGCAGCTGGTAGCGCGTCTCGTTCGCAATGAGAAGGCCAGGGGTTCGAATCCCCTTAGCTCCACCAATGCTAGTAGGTTCTGACTAAGGCTTACGTTCCAGCAATACCTATACCAATCGCATTCGTGCAATAAACGTGCAATAGGCGTCCGGGAGTCTTGGCCCGGCGTGCCCACGGATGGCCACAGGCGGACCCTCGTTCCTTGGACAGGGGAGCCCCTTCAGTCCCGCCCACGGACGGCTCATGGTGGACATCGCGCTGGGCGAGAGCAACCGTTCCGGCATCGGGTGAGCCACTGTTCCGCGTGGACGTGGGCCACTGCGACGCTCTCTCCGAGAGTCAGACGTCCGGAGATGCCATGGGCGGACATCGACGCCGATGGGTCGTGACCTCACTCACATGCCTGTTGAGGGCGAGTTGCGCCGATCAGGCTTCTTCGGCTGTGCCATGAGCCCGGCGCGTTGGGGCCAACAGTCATGCACGCTCCAGCCGATCGGACCTGGGGCCGACGAGACTGATGCTCCTATTCCGTGTCAAGCAGCGTTGAGCCAGGCGCGGTAGCGGGTGGCCAGTTCGTTGTTGGGTCGTCGCCCGAGCTCGAGTTCTCCGACGCGTGCGGGCCAGACCCCGAGGTGGTGGGCGGCGGCTGTGAGGGTCAGGTTCTTGGCTCGGCGGGCGGGCCGGAGGTCGCTGTAGTCGGGGACGGCGCAGTGTCCGGCCAGTGCTTGGAAGACCTCGCGGGCGACGGCGCGTTTGAGGGCACGGAAGACTGCTTTGGTGGTCCAGCCCTTGGCCAGGTGAGCATCGCGGTAGGCGCGGGTCGCTGGATCGTAGGACATCCGGACCTTGACTATGTGGTGCAGGGCGGCGTTGGCTTGCCGGTCCCCGCCGCGGGATAGGCGGTGACGGTCGGTGCGACCGGAGCTCACCGGGATCGGGGCGGTGCCGCACAAGGCTGCGAACGAGGCCGAGCTGCGGAGCCGGTCGGGGTTGTCGCCGGCGGTGATCAACAGCTGGGCTCCGATGACCGGCCCGACACCTTTCATGGCCAGCAGGGCGGGGTTGGTGGACGTGGCGCGTGCGGCCATCCGGGCCTCGAGGTCGGTGATTTCCTGACCGAGGGCGCGATGGCGTCGAGCCAGCGCGCGCAGGGCGTGCATCGTGTCGGCCAGATCAGGATTGGCTTGCTGTTCGGGACGCGTGTTGGTGAGGCTGGCAACGAGTTTCGCCTCTGACAGATCGCGGTACCGGTCCCGTAGCCGGGCAGGTGCGTTGACCAGCAGCGCCCCGATCTGACGCCACGCCGCCTGCTGGGCCTTCACTGCGGAACGGCGGGCGACGGTGAGGGCACGTAGCGGCTCGATCGACGCACTCTTGGGGTCTGTGCTGGCCTCGCCGGTCAACACCGACCGAGCGGCCCGGTAGGCGTCAAGTTGGTCGGTCTTGCCTTGACGCCGGCGTTCGGCGGGGCGAGTGCGGTTGACTTCGACGACCCGGATCCCGGCTGCTGTCACCGCCGTGGTGATCCCTATGCCGTAGCTGGAGGTGCCCTCGATGCCGACCGCTTGGAGGGGGCCATGCTCGATGAGCCAGGCAACGGCGCGGCGGTATCCGCCTTCCGTCGTGGGGAACTCGCGGTCCGTAACCGGCTGCCCGATCGCGGTGATGACCGCGACGTGGATGGTGTCCTTGTGGGAGTCGACGCCGCCGATCCCCGCCTGCGGGTTTGTCATGATGGGTCCTGCCCTTCCGTTCCGGTGGGTCGACGCCGGCCGGACCGGTCAGACAGGACATACACCAGGCCCCCGCTTGGGCCAGGCTCGTATTAGGTCATGCCCGACCGGCCGGCGCCGTGCAACGCTGACGGGGGTCGGACTGATCAGTCCATCGGTAGCCCAGCAGAGCACCAGTCAGATAAAGGGTCACGCCCCCGCCCAGCCCTACCAGCATGTATGTCTGACCCTGTTCGTACCCTAGAGGCGACGACTAGCCCGACTTGCGCGGGAGAATGGGGGAACGGCGTGGCGGTCCTCAGCAAGCAGTTCAAGGATGCCCTGTCGGCGATCGAGCCCGGTGACGATGCGACGCACGCAGCGGACGCTCATGCCGAGGCCCGTGATGTCCTCGACCGTGACGCCGATCTGACGGGATGGGGTCTGCACACGGTCCTGATCGGCTCCTACAAGCGCGAGGTGTCGATCCGTCGCGTTGATGATGTGGACGTGTTCTGCCAACTGCCCGATCTGCCGGACGACGAGGATCCGCAGGACCTGCTGGACAGGTTCGCCGGCGTGCCTGCGGACGAGTACGGCGACCGGGTGTGCAAGAACGACCGGTCGGTGAAGGTGGAGTTTCCCCAATTCGACATGCATGTGGATGTCGTGCCCGCTCGCTCCCACGACGACGCGTGGGAGATCCCCGACAAGGACAGCGGCTGGGAGAAGACCCACCCGGTAAAGTTCGGCGAGCTCACGACCTCTCGCAACCTTGAACACGACGGCAGCTACGTCCCGGCGGTCAAACTGCTCAGGCAGACCCGCAGGGCCCTTCTCGGGGACGCCAAGCCGGGAGTTACGTCCCTGATAGTGGTGTAGCGCGGTTCGCGTGATCGTCCCCCGGCATGTCGCCGGGACGTGAGCGCGGTCACCGCGTGATCCTTCGAGTGAACCTCTCACAGCACTCTCGAAAGGGACCATCACGATGACCGCTCCTCATATTGTCGATCCCGCGCGCTTGTTGGGCCAAGCGTTGGGGGAGGCTTCCCCGGACCTGATGCGTCACCTGCTCGGCACGGTGATCAACGCCCTGTTGTCGGCCGAGGCCGACGCGGTGTGCGGCGCCGAGTGGGGCCAGCCGTCACCGGACCGGGTGACCCAGCGCAACGGCTACCGCTACCGCGAGCTGGACACCCGGGTCGGCACCATCGATGTCGCTATCCCGAAACTGCGTGCGGGCAGCTACTTTCCCGAGTGGTTGCTCGAGCGCCGCAAACGGGCCGAGGCCGCCCTCATCAGCGTGGTCGCCACCTGCTACCTGCTAGGGAAGCGCTGATCAAAGCGCGACCTAGGGTTTCGCCGGCTGGTGGGTCAGTTGGTCGTGTTCGTTCTGCCGATTGCCGCTATGGCTAGGTAGAATGCGGGTTGTGGATGAGGTGCAGCCAAGTCTGTCCGAGGTCGAGTACGGCCACCGTCGCCGGGTTCCGAAGCGGGAAGAGTTCCTCAAGCAGATGGACGCCGTGGTGCCATGGGTGGACTGGGTGGCTCTGATCGAGCCGCACTACTACAGCAACAAGCGCGGACGGCGGGCGGTCCCGATCGAGACGATGCTGCGGATGTACCTGCTGCAGGTGTGGTTCCACCTGTCCGACGAAGGGGTCGAGGACCAGATCAACGACTCCTTCGCGATGCGCCAGTTCATGCGGTTGGACTTCGGCCGCCAGCAGGTCCCCGACGCGACGACCCTGCTGCACTTCCGTCACCTGCTGGAGAAGCACAAGCTGGGTGAAGCGATGTTCGCCTCGCTCAACGCGAAGCTGGAAGCCGACGGGCTGGTCATGCGTGGGGGCAGCATCGTGGACGCCACGATCATCGCTGCCCCCTCCTCGACGAAGAACGCCACCGGCAGCAGGGATCCGCAGATGCGTCAGACGAAGAAGGGCAACCAGTGGTACTTCGGGATGAAGGCCCACGCCGGAGTTGATGCCGGGACGGGCCTGGTCCACTCCATCACCGCGACCGCGGCCAGCGTGCATGACCTCGACCAGATCACTCACCTGGTCCGACCTGACGATCAGGTCGTGTACGCCGATGCCGGCTACCAAGGCGTGGCCAAACGCCCTGACATCATCGCCGACGAACATCTGGCACAGGTCGAGTGGCGGGTTGCAGCACGCAAGGCTGCCTTGAAGCAGCTGCACCCCCACGAGCAGGCCATCGAGTCCCGCAAGGCATCGATCAGGGCGAAGGTCGAGCACGTGTTCTTGATCGTGAAGCGGGACTTCGGGTTCGCGAAGACCCGCTACCGCGGCCTGGCGAAGAACCTCCACCACCTCCAGATCGCGATGGCCTCAGCGAACCTGCTCATGACAGCCCGGGCCACCGTGATCCAGGCACGAATGAAGACCGCGGTGACGACCGGGTAGGCCGGGCGGCAGCCTGCCCGAAACCGCCGCAAGGCCCCAACTCCAAAGGCCGGAAAGCAAGGAAACCCACCCACCAGAAACAGAAACCGAATCCCAGCCCGGGACCAGCCCCGCTGGCACCAATGAACCCCTCTGGGTTTCATAGAGGCTCGTCGGTTTTGATTCCGGCCTTGTCGGGGTCGGCTTGTTGGGCAGCGTAGTACGCCTGTTCGTACTCGGCTGGGGGTAGGTCGCCGAGGTAGCTGTGGAGCCGGCCGGTGTTGTGCCAGTAGACCCAGCCGAGGGTGCCGAGCTCGACGTCCTCGACGGTCTTCCACGGGGCGTTCCTGGCGGGGCCACGGATGAGTTCGGCCTTGTAGTAGCCGTTCACGGTCTCAGCGAGGGCGTTGTCATAGGAATCGGCCACCGTCCCGATCGAGGGCACCGCGCCGATCTCGGCGAGTCGTTCGCCGTAGCGCACCGACGTGAATTGGCTACCGGCGTCGCTGTGACACCGCAACCCGTCATGGTGCAGGCCCCGGTTCCAGCGGGCCATCTCGAGGGCGTCGAGGACCATGTCGGTGCGCATGTGGGGCGCTACCCGCCAGCCGACAATCATCCGGGAGTACACATCGGTGATGAAGCACACATAAGCCACCCCGGCCCAGGTCGGCACATAGGTCAGATCGGTGACCCAGAGCTGGTTCGGGCCGGTGGCGGTGAAGTCGCGTTTCACCAGATCGGGATGCCGCACAGCACCGTCTTTGGGTCGGGTCGTCTTCACGGTCTTCGCCCTGGTCACACCCTGGATCCCGGCCTGGCGCATCAGCCGACGGGTCTGATCGCGACCAATGTCCAGACCAGCCCGCCGGGCCGCTTTCCACAGCTTCGCGACCCCGTACACCTGGTAGTTCGCCTCCCACAACGACACCAGTTGCGGCACCAAGGTCTCATCCCGCACGGCCCGCTTCGCCGCAGGCCGGGACTTGTGGGCGTAATAGCTGGACGGGGCCACCGGCACCCCTACTTCACGTAGGACAGTGATGATGGGCTCGACCCCGAGCCGATGCTCCTCCACGACAACGTCGCGGTTGGCATCGATGAACTCAGCTACCGTCGCGATTGGCGGTCGAGCTCCGCCCCGAAGAAACTCGCCGCCCGCTTCAAGATCTCATTCGCTCGGCGCAACTCGCGGTTCTCCTGCTCCAGCTCCACAATCCGTTTCGCCTCGACGGTGGTCACCCCGCTCACCCGGCCATCATCGACATCAGCCTGGGCCACCCAGGACCGCACCGACTCCAGCCCATACCCGAGCTGCCTCGCGACACGCGCCACCGTGCCCTTCTCGGTCCCCAACTCGGCCCGCAGCGACCGCACCATCCGCACCGCCGCGGCCCTCTCTTCCGAGCTATACCGACGCGTGGTCGGCTTCCCCGGCACCTGATCAGTAGGCATGACTCCATCCTCGTTTCAAAGGTCAAGAGCCTCCACCAATCCCAGAGGGGTTCACCAATGATCAGCGGTTCCCTAGGGGTCTCGACCCGACGGATGGACAAGCTGGTCCAGACGCTGGGGATCACGTCGTTGTCGAAGTCGCAGGTCTCGCGGATGGCGGCCGACCTGGACGCCCAGGTGACCGCGTTCCGGACCCGGCCGTTGGGCGAGGCGGGGCCGTTCACGTTCGTGGCTGCGGACGCGTTGACGATGAAGGTCCGCGAAGACGGCCGGGTCGTGAACGCCGCTGTCCTGGTGGCGACCGGGGTGAACGCTGATGGCCACAGGGAGGTGTTGGGGGTCAAGGTGGCCACCTCAGAGACCAGGCAGGCGTGGAACACGTTCTTCGCTGACCTGGTCGCCCGCGGTCTACAAGGGGTGATGCTCGTCACCAGTGACGCCCACGCCGGTCTGGTCGAGGCCATCGCTGCCAACCTGCCCGGTGCGGCCTGGCAACGGTGCCGTACCCATTATCCGGAGCTCGTGATTATGTCGCGGTTGTTCGTGTTCGTGCTTGTCATCGTGATGTTACAGATGGAACGTTCGGCATAATCGGTCCCGTTGGATTCTGGTTCCCTCATCGATGTGGAGGGGGCCAGCGTGTTCGATGTCACGCGGTTGCGGATCAGGGGTCCGTTGTCAGGCTCGGCGCCTGACCTGGCGGTTTGGCTCGCGGGGAAGGGCTACCGGGACAACACGGTCGGGTTCTTGGCCAGGCTGTTGGCCCGGTTGAGTGAGTGGCTCGACGCTGAGGCGTTGGCGGTGGCCGAGTTGGACTGGGCACAGGTTGACCGGTTCGTGGGTTGGTGCCATGGAGTGGGGCGCCGCCAACCTGGTTCACGGCAGGCGATGAAGCCGCTGGTCGAGTTCTTGATCGAGTCCGGCCAGGTCACCGCAGGGCGGTTCGCCGCGGCTGTGCCCGCGGCGGGTTCCGCGGAAGGCGTGGCGCGGGCGTTCGTCGACTATCTTGTCGCGTTCCGGGGAGTCACGACGTCGACAGCCCAGAGCTATGAGGCCTTCGCTCCCCCTTGCCAGAGCAGCAATCTGTACTCACCGGGTGCAAAACTCGGGAGTTCGGCCTGGAACGCAGGGGGGACCAGGTCTGGCCTCGTCGAGAGGATCTGCCCCAGCTTGATGAACGTGGGCCCGAGCTCCTCCAGCGTCCGCCGCACGATCGTGGGGGACGCCAGCGCGGCGTCCATGCGGTATCCCTCGGGGTTCAACGCGTGGACGATCCGGCGGCTCGGCCAGGCCTTGCCCAACCCGGACGCCGCCACCAGGATCCCGAACCCGTTCCGGGTCAGGATTTCCACGATCTCGCGTTGGCGCTGCAGGTGCAGGGGCACGTCCCCACCGTACTGGCACGGAGGTCGCCACCGGCCTTCCGGTCGCGTGCCTGACAAGGGCTCGACCATCCATTGAGACTCAGGGTCTCCTCAAGGGTGTCACGCGCAGCGTGCCGCCTTATCGCGTGATAAGCCCGCGTGGCTCAGGGTCGGAGCCCTCAATAGCCTTCCGTCTGATCGGGGTGGAGTCAGTCTCCGTCCGGGGGGACACGCGGACCAGCGCAACCTCCCATACCCCGCCGGTAGGAAGGCGAAAAATGGATTCATCACGCACCGTCAAACGGCGCGCAGGTACGTGGCCAAGACGCTGGCTCGGGATGATGTTGTCCCTGTTGCTGGCCGTCGGCACCCTTGGCCTCGCGACACCCAAGGCAAGCGCCGCGAGCGCCGCCGTCACGATCACCAAGGCCATCGACAACAAGAAGGACGCCTACGACAAGGGCGACACGGTCACCTACCGGCTGAATATCCAGTGTTCGAGCCTCGAGGATCCCTGTGTCACCGGTACCGTCACCGACGTCCTCGACCCCAATCTCCAGTACACCTCCTTCACGGTCGGTCGGAATACGACCGACGGGGCGCTGAGCAAGGCTCCGGTCACGCTCGCCCAGTCCGGGCAGACCCTCACCTTCACAGTCGGTGATGCCTCCGATCCGGCGAAGTACTTCTTGGAGGGCGAGACGATGGACATCGTCGTCAACGCCAAGGTGATCGCGGTGCCCACCAACGCCGGACGCACCATCGACAACTCGGCCTCCATCGCCTCGCCCGGCCTGCCGACCGATACGGACGGCCCGGTGACCATCGTGGTCAACCCCGAGGCCGCGGCGGTCTACGACTGGGCATTGACCAAGTCGAAGACCGCCCCTTCCGGCAACCCGGCGATCGGCGGCAATGTCACCTACGACATCCGCTTCACGCGGCCTTACAACCCCGCCACCGGGCGTCCCGTGGCCGGCGGCGTTGATATCGCCTCCTTCGTCTTGAAGGACGCCATCCCGGCCGGCGCTGAGTACGTCGACGCCTGGTCCGACTACGCCAGCGGTAGCGCCAGCTACGACGCCGGCACCAACTCGGTGACCTTCCCGAGCGCGGCCATCTCGGCCAGCGAGATGTCCTGCGGCGACCCCTGCATCTCGGACTACGTCGCGCACCTCATCGTGAAGTACCCGTCCCCGCCCTACACCGATGGCGACCAGCCGATCAACAAGGCGACCGCTGACATCACCTACGCCGACGGGCACCCGAACGACACGCTCACCGCCGAAGCGAAGATCACGCTCAACGAGCCGACCAAGTCGGTCGGCACCGAGAAGGGGACCGGGAACTGGGTGCACCCGACCCCCGGCGAGCACGTGTGGTGGTGGCTTAAAGCCATTAACACCGGCAACGTCGGGCTCGAATCCCTGATCATCACCGACCAGATCCCCGCCCACCTGAGCAATGTCCAGGTGGGGGCCTCGGACTGGTACATGCCCAAGCATGACGGCAACGGCGACTTCGAGTACACCCTCGACGGCACAAACTGGCTCACCCTCGGAACCCTCGATCGCGCTACCTCCACCAAGCTGGATGTCCCGGCTGGGGCCGAGGCGGTCCGAATGAAGATCACCGACCTGGCGGTCGACTACTACAGCGGCTTCCAGGTCTTCGGGACCGTAGACCTCGACACACCGCCGGGTTACGTCATGGAGAACTGCATGAGCTACGACGGCAGCGTCGGGCCCGTGCTGAAGTCGAACTGCGCGACCTACAACATCAAGGAGAAGCCGCAGGCGACGGTCTACACCGGCAAGACGCACCAGATCTCCAATGGTGGCAGCCACGCTGCCCCTGGCGACGAGTTCAGCTGGCTGCTCGAGTGGCGCACCTTAGCCACCAAGGTTCCGACGACCTCGACCGTGACCGACGTGCTGCCGAGCCAGTTCGAGCTGATCACCGAGACCCCGCCGTGCCTTGAGTACTTGGGGTACTCGGAAGACTACCCGACATCTTGCGGCGCGACGGCCACGACGCCGGCCTACACGACCGAAGCGGTTGCCGGTGGCACCAAGATCACCTTCACCGACGCGGCTCTCCCGACGCTGCCGAACCAGTACGACTACTGGTACCTCATCCGGCTCAAGGTTCGGGTGAAGGACGGCGCACCAGCGGCGACCTACACCAACAAGATGACGGTCGCCCTGCCGAGCAACTACGAAGCCACCTGCAACGGGGGTCACGAGTGCTCCTCCACTGATGACGTGGTGGTCGACACGGCCGCCGCGGCCGGCCTCCAGAAGTGGGACAAGGGCACCGAGCCCAACGTCGCGCAGGACACCGCACAGGCTTCGGCCAATTGCCCCGATTGGGACGGCTTCACCCGTTACCCATGTGTCGCCCAGACCCTGCCGGGTGGCGACTTCTCCTACCGGCTGAAGTGGTCGAACCAGGGCAACGTGCCGCTCACCGACGCGATCGTCTACGACGTGCTGCCCTACGTCGGCGACACCGGCGTTGGCGAGGTGCTCTCCGGAGCCGATCGCAAGACCGAGTGGGCCCCGGTTCTCACCGGCCCGATCACTCTCGACGCCGGTCTCTCGACCGCGACCGGTTCGGGCTATGTGGTCGAGTACAACCTGACCACCAACCCTTGCCGCCCTGAACTCAAGGACGGCTCTGCTGACGGCACCTGGCAGGCCTCCTGCGACGACACCTGGGTGACCACCGTGTCGGACTGGTCGACTGTGAAATCCTTCCGCATCCGGGCCTTCGAGGCCTCCGGTGCGGAGTGGGCCCTGGGCACGCGAATGGTCTTCACCATCCCGATGAAGGCTCCGGCCGACGCACCGAAGTCCAAGCTCGGCCCGGTCGACCTCTCCATCGCCTGGAACTCCGCCGCGCAGCGCGTCTTTCAGGTGAGGGCCGATGGCAGCACCGTCCGCCTCCAGGCGACCGAGCCCCGCAAGGTCGGCATCATCATCCCGGCTCCGTACGTCTCCATCGGTGACTACGTCTGGTACGACGCCAACTACAACGGCCAGCAGGACGCCGGCGAGCTTCCTGCCGCGGGTGTCAAGGTCACCCTCAAGGACAAGGACGGCAACGTCGTCGGAACGACCACGACGGACGCCGACGGCTACTACTGGTTCCAGGACCTGACCGAGAAGGCCAACTACACGCTCGAGTTCGAGAAGCCGTCCGGCTACTCCTGGACGACCCAGAACTCCGGCGCTGACAAGACCGACTCCGATGTCGACCCGACCACGAGCACGATCAGCTTCACGGCCCCGACGTGGGTCGAGGGCGTGTCGAAGAACCTCGGCGGGCATGACAAGGCCGATGACCCGACGCTCGACGCCGGTCTAATCGTGCCGATCCCGCAGGTCAGCGTGGGCGACTACGTCTGGAAGGACACCGACCACGACGGCATCCAGGATTCCGGCGAGCCCGGCATCAAGGGCGTCGTGCTGACGATCAAGGACGAGTCCGGCAACGCGGTGACCGATGTGCTCGGCCACCCGGTGGGCTCGGTCACGACCGACGACAACGGCTACTACCTGTTCCCGCTGCTCCCGGTCGGCCACACCTACACGGTGTCGATCGATACGGCCGCCTCCGCGACCGCATTGGCCGGCCTGGCGCCGACCCTGGCTAACCAGGGCGGGGACACCGCGGTTGACTCCTCCACCGGCTCGGCCACCTCGGTGCCGATGACCACGGACGGCCAGAAGGACCTGACGCTGGACTTCGGGTTCTACGACGCCCCGGTCTCGATCGGTGACTACGTCTGGTGGGACGCCAACCGTGACGGCCTGCAGAGCGCCAACGAGCTCCCGGTTCCGGGCGTGAAGGTCGACCTCCTGGACGCTACCGGCGCCCCGACGGGTCGTACCACCACGACGGACGGACAGGGCTACTACTGGTTCAACAACCTCGTCGCCGGCCAGAACTACATCCTGAAGTTCACGGCCCCCGACGGTTCGACCTGGACCACGCAGAACGCCTCGAACGACACGTCGAACGACCCGGCGACGGACAAGACGGACTCGGACGTGAATCCGGCCAACGGCCAGATCGCTTTCACCGCGCCCGCCTCCGGCTCCAACGCCACCGGCGCCAACGTGACGGACAATCCGACGCTCGACGGCGGCCTGGTCAAGTACAACCTGGTCCTGGCCAAGTCGCTCGACACGGCCGGTCCGTTCGTTCCGGGTCAGGACGTCACCTTCACGCTGACGCCGCACAACGATGGCCCTGTGGCCGCGCTGGCGGGTTGGTCGGTGACTGACATCCTGCCGGCCGGTCTGACCCTGAAGTCGATGACCGGTACTGACTACGACTGCACCGGTGCGACCTGCACCGCGAAGTCTGCGCTGGCTGCCGGCGCCGACGGCCCGGCGATCACGCTCGTCGCGACCATCGACAACGGCTTCAACGGGACCGCGCACAACGTGGCCTACGTGTCGCCCGATGCCGATGACATCGACGAGACCAACCCGCTCGTCGTTCCGACCACCACGACCGACACCTCCAAGACCGACACCGACAACGACGCCCAGGCCGACCTGGAGGTGACCGCGGTCTCGATCGGCGACTACGTCTGGTGGGACGCCGACCGCGACGGTCAGCAGGATCAGGGCGAGGCTCCGGTTCCCGGGGTCACCGTCAATCTGCTCACGCCCGATGGCCAGCCCACCGGCAAGACCACGACGACGGACGCCAACGGCTACTACTACTTCAACAACCTGCAGCCGAACGCCGACTTCATCGTCGAGTTCGTCAAGCCGACCGGCTCGTCGTTCACGACCCAGACGACCGGCGCGACGGCGTCCGACTCGAACCCGGCGATCGACACCGGTTACGCCCAGGTGAAGACCCCGGCCTCCGGCTCGAACAAGACGGAGCCCGGCCAGACCGACGACCCGACGATCGACGCGGGCCTGGTCAAGTACAACCTGACCCTGTCCAAGTCGCTCGACACGGCCGGCCCGTTCTTCGTGGGCAAGGACGTCACCTACACGCTCATCCCGCACAACGACGGCCCGGTGGCCGCCCTTGCGGGCTGGTCGGTGACCGACGTGCTGCCGGCGGGTCTGACCTTCAAGTCGATGTCCTGGACCGATGCCAGCTACACCTGCTCGGGAGCCACCTGCACCGAACAACGCAGCCCTGGCCGCGAACAGCAACGGCCCGGCGATCACGGTCGTGGCCACCGTCAACGCCGACTTCACGGGCGTCGCGCACAACGTGGCGTACGTGTCCCCGGCGGGCAACGACATCGTCGAAACCAACCCGCTCGTGGTGCCGGACACCAACACCGACACCTCGAAGACGAAGACCGACAACGACGCCCAGGCCGACCTGACGGTCGACGTGGTCTCGATCGGCGACTACGTCTGGTGGGACGCCGACCGCGACGGCCAGCAGGATGCCGGTGAGGCTCCGGTTCCGGGCATCACGGTCAACCTGCTCAAGGACGGTCAGCCGACCGGCAAGACCACGGTGACCGACGCCAACGGCTACTACGCCTTCGGCGACCTGGTGCCGCACACGGCCTACACGGTCGAGTTCGTGAAGCCGGCGGACGCGTCGTTCACGACGCAGACGACCGGGGCCACGGCGTCCGACTCGAACCCGGACGTCACGACCGGCAAGGCCGACGTGACCACGCCGGACGAGGGCGACAACTCGCTGGAGCCGACGAAGGCCGACGACCCGACGATCGACGCGGGCCTGGTGAAGTACAACCTGACCCTGGCCAAGAAGCTCGATACCGCGTCCCCGTGGTACCCGGGCCAGACGGTCACCTTCACGCTGACTCCGCACAACGACGGTCCCGTGGCCGCGCTGGCGGGTTGGTCGGTGACCGAGGTCGTCCCGTCGCAGCTCACCTTCGTCTCGATGACCGGTGATGACTACGACTGCACCGGTGTGACCTGCGTGGCGAAGTCCCCGCTCGCGGCCGGCGCCGACGGCAAGTCGATCACGGTCACGGCGACGGTGAACGCCGACGTCCTGGGCAAGATCCACAACGTGGCCTACGTGGCTCCGGTCAGTGGTGACGTGCCCGAGACCAACGTGCTCGTCGTGCCGGACACCAACACCGACACCTCGGCGACGCAGACCGACAACGACGCTCAGGCTGAGCTCGAGGTCGTGCCGGTCTCCATCGGCGACTACGTCTGGTGGGACAACAACCGCGACGGCCAGCAGACCGCCGGCGAGCCTGTCGAGGCCGAGATGACCGTCAACCTCATCAAGGGTGGACAGGTCGTCGCGACCACGAAGACCGACGCCAACGGCTACTACGCCTTCAAGGATCTGTACCCGAACACGGCGTACACGGTCGAGTTCGTGAAGCCGGACGGTTCGTCGTTCACGACGCAGACGGTTGGCGCGGTCGAGACCGACTCCAACCCGGATGTCGTGACCGGCAAGGCCGACGTGACCACGCCGAAGACGGGCTCCAACCTGACCGAGGCGACCAAGGCCGACGACCCGACGATCGATGCGGGTCTGGTGAAGCTGAACCTCAACCTGGAGAAGCTGCTCGTCACCGCCGGTCCGTTCATCCCGAAGCAGGAAGTCACCTTCACGCTGACCCCGCACAACGACGGTCCATCGGACGCGCTCGCTGGCTGGTCGGTGACCGAGGTCGTGCCTTCTCAGCTGACCTTCGTGAAGATGGAAGGTGCGGGCTACACCTGCATCGATACCACCTGCACCGCGGACTCCATCCTGGCTGCCGGCGCGTACGGCAACCCGATCACGGTGACCGCGACCATCAACCGGGACGCCCTGGGTGACATCCACAACGTCGCCTACGTCAGCCCGTCCGCGAACGAGATCGTCGAGACCAACGTGCTCGAGGTCCCGGACACCAACACCGACACGTCGACGAGCCCGACCGACAACGACTCTCAGGCCTTCCTGAAGGTCCAGCCGGTCTCCATCGGCGACTACGTCTGGTGGGACGTCGATCGTGACGGCCAGCAGGACGCCTCCGAGCCGGTCGTTCCCGGCGTCATCGTGAACCTGTACGACGAGTTCGGAGCCCTGGTGGGCACCACCACCACCGGCGACAACGGGTACTACGCCTTCACGTCGCTGCAGCCGGGCATGCCGTACTCGGTGGAGTTCATCAAGCCTGACGGCTCGGTGTTCACCTACCAGATGCAGGGCGATGCGGCGTCCGACTCGAACGCTGATCGTGCGACCGGCAAGACCCCGGTCTTCACCACGCCGACGTCGGGCAACAACCTGGCCACGCCGGGGCAGGCGGACGATCCCACGATCGACGCCGGCCTGTGGTCGAAGATCAACCTGGTGGTCGCGAAGCACCTGGCCACGGACGGCCCGTTCGTGCAGGGTGACGAGATCACGTTCTACCTGAGCCCGAGCAACGAGGGCCCGATGGACGCGCTCGCCGGTTGGTCCGTGACCGAGGTCCTGCCGGAAGGCCTGACCCTGGTCTCGATGAGCGGCGATGACTACACCTGTGTCGACGTGACCTGTACCTCCACGGTGCAGCTCGCAGCCGGTGCCACCGGCGAGCCGATCAAGGTCGTGGCCGAGATCAATCACAAGGCGTACGGCAAGGTTCACAACGTGGCCTACGTGGCCCCGGCTCCGGGAGAGATCCCCGAGACGAACCCGCTGGACGTCCCCGGCACCGACACCAACACCTCGGAGACGGGCACCGACAACGATGCTCAGGATGAGCTCGGCCTCGAGCCGCCGGCCATCTCGCTGGACAAGATCGCCCACCTGGACGACTTCAACGGCAATGGCTACGCGGACGCGGGCGAGACCATCCGCTACACCTTCAAGGTGACGAACATCGGTGGCGTCCGGCTGGCTCCGGTGACGATCTCTGACGACATGCTGGGCCTGGACGACGCGGACTGCGTCGACAGCCTCAGCGTGGGCGAGAGCGCGATCTGCAGCACGACGGGCAGCTACACGGTCACGTCCGACGATGTCGAGCACCGCAGGTCGATCGACAACACGGCCACGACCACCGGTCATGTGCCCGGTACCCCCGACACGGTGACCTCCACCGATGACGAGACGGTGCCGGTCGGCCGCAAGACGCTCCCGCAGACGGGTGGAGACATCCCGCTGTGGGCCGGCGTCGTGGCTCCGCTCCTGCTAATCGCAGGCGCTGGCCTCCTGTTCGTGGGACGCCGCGGTCGCAAGACGGCGGGCACCACGAAGTAAGGGGCGACTAGCTCGACCAAGGGGTGGGCGGTGATCCGACAGGGTCACCGCCCACCCCTTTGGTTTGTGCTGAGGAGGCCGTTCAGGTGTGCTGAGGAGGCGGTTCAGGTTGTGCTGAGGAGGCCGTTCAGGTTGTGCTGGCGAGACAACCACCTGGGCGAGCCCGGGGGTCTTCACCTGTTTCTGCAGCGTGACGGCGACGCAGGAGGACGACAGGTCGCGGGGTGTGGCATTGCTCCGCGGAGGCGGGGCCCCACGCCGCGGCTACTTGGCGCGGGACTCCACGAGGTGGCCGAAAGCAACGGCGCGATCAGGGGCGTGGAAGAGCTCGGCGCACGTGATGAGCGTGATCCTGGCCACGGTCGGCTTGGTGGTCGGCGGCTGACCAGGCACCGGATCGAGCACCCAGGTGTCGGAGTTCAGCACCACCGTGTCGGCCGGGTGGTTGTCGAGCGCGTAGACGAACAACGACTCACGGGTCTCCACCTCGACGCGGGCGCCGACGGCGAGCCCCGGCAGCTTGACGAACGGGCCGTGACTGCCGCGATGGCCCGCGACGGCGAAGTTGCCGATCTCGCCGGGCTTGGCGGTCGACTCGAACCAGCCGACACCCTTCGACAGCGCGGCGTTCGTGGTGCCGTACACGACGGGCACCTCGAAGTCGGCCCCGAAGTCGGGAATGCGCAGCAACGCGATCGCGGTGCCCGGCACGGTGTGCGGCGTGAAGGGATCCGGGGTGCCGGCCTCCCAGGCGTCCTTCAGATCCGAGATGCCCTTGGCGGCTTCAGCCGGGTCCATGAGCGGGTCTGCGAAGAGCTCCCAAGCGACGTAGGCGCTGCCGCCGAGCCCGGCTGCCAGGAGGACGCCGCCCGCCGCCAGCAGGGCGCGCCGGCTGGTCTGGTGCTCCGGACGCGGGCGTTCCTCACTCGATGACGGCGTTGGGGTCACACTCAGGTCGGACACCATGTCATTGTAGAGAGTGGTCGCGGCCAGGCCCTAACCAGCGAGCCGCGGAGCCTTGCTAGGACGTGGCTAGTCAAGTGTTGATCAATCCTCGAGTTGCTTGCCTGCCCATTTGATACGGTGTGTAGTGGTTGGCGCTCTGGGTCAGACTACCGTGACGAATGCCCTGGCCAATGCGGCCGAGCGTTCCATCAAGTGAGTCGAGTGTGTGCCCATGACGAATCCATCTGGTGCCTTGTCTCCGGACCAGGTGCTGCTGACGGCCCCCCGGAACATCCATCCCCTGCTTCGCCACGGGTTCGCGTCGCGGCTGCTCGCCGAGATCGGCGGCGGCCCCCTGCCGCGCCTGGACACTCTGCTGGCCTCGGCGTCCAGTCTGCACCTGTGTTCTGGGGGATTTGCTGTGCGAGCCCGGCAAATCGTTCCCCTACCTGGTCCTGGTCGAGCGTGGCCTGTTGGCGCAGACGGTGGCCCACGAGGGACGCGAGATGACGGTCGCCTTCCTCAAGCGCGGCGAGGTCTCGGGCAACCTCTTCGCCCTGTACGGCGACGTGCTTCGGGAGCCGTCCTCGGCGGCGATGGGGTACGACAGGGCGCCGGCGCTGTCCTACCGGGTCTCCGCGGTGACAGAGGCGCGGGTCATCCTGCTGGATGCGCGTCACATCTCGACGCTCGCCGGTCGGCACGCGGAGTGGGCGACGCTGCGCTCGCGCATTCTGCTGGAGCAGACGCTCAGGCAGGCGCAGCGCGAAGAGGAGCGGTTGACGCGATCCTCCGAAGAACGCTACGAGGCACTTCTCGCACGCTCTCCCGAGGTGGTCTCTCAACTGACCCAGCGCGAAATCGCCCGCTACCTGGGCATCTCGGAAGTGACGATGTCACGGTTGATGGCGCGGCGTGGCGGTCGGCGCGCCGGCTCGCGGAAGCCGGTCGCAAACGTCTCGGACTGACGCCCGTTCGCGGCACGCCCGAAAGCGGGGACATGAAGGCAGGAGATCGACACTGGCGCGCGCCAATAGTTGGCGGATCGGTAAGCCGACGCTCTTGTCGTCGCTGGCCAAGGTGCGCCTCGGCTCTGTTGTGAGCATCGTTGCCCCGGCCGGCTACGGCAAGACGACCGCGCTGCAGGCCTGGCAGGAGAATGCCGACCTGCGGGCCATCGGCGTCCGGCTCGGCCCCGAGCACAACGACGAAGCTGCGCTCGCCCTGCATCTGATCGACGCGCTCGGCGGGCTCGTCCCCACGGTACGAGACTTGATGGGGGGCGGGCGTCCGGGTGACGCCGACTGGGGCCGGGCGCTCCTGCGCTCGTTGTCGCAGACCTACCTCGTCCTGATGCTGGACGACGTGCACCAGCTGACGGATCCGGGGGCGCTGAGGCTGGTCAAGCAGCTGGTGGTGCACACGCCGAGGAGGATGGTCCTCGCGGTCAGCGGCCGAAACCATCCCTATGTCAGCCTGGCCCGAGCCCGCGTCGAAGGACGCCTGCTCGCCCTGACGGGCGAGGATCTGGTGCTGAGCTGGCGCCGCTGCGGCGCAGGCAGCTCAGCGAGGAGCATGTCGACGAGGTGTACGACGCCTCCGGGGATGGCCCGCCGCGCTGCCGTGGGCCATCGCCCAGGCGGCGGTGACGCCGAGGCGTCGAAGGAGCGGATCGCCCTGTGCCGATTCCTCGACGAGGAGGTCTGGCGGGCCCTCGATCAGCCGTTCATCGACCACCTCGCGGACGCCGCACTCCTGGCGCCGGTGACGTTCGAGACCCTCGACTCCGCGCGGCAGGCCAGCGATTCCGCGCTTCTGGCGGCGCGGCTGGCCGATACGCCGGTTCCGCTCGTCACGGTGTCCGAGGGCAACCTCATCACGGTCCACCCACTGATCCGCGCGTGCCTGCAGGCGCACCGGTCGCACGTCGACCGCGCGGCTCAGAAAGAGTTGCTGAGGCTGGCCGCCGGCCACCTCTCCCGGTCCGACCGGGATGACGAGGCGTTCCGGATGTGGCTGGCCACCCGTGATCGTTCGGCCCTGATCGACTTCGTCTCGGCCGCCGGACGCCGAGCGGCGCTCCAGGGTCGCGTGCAGACGGCGCGCCGTTGGCTGGCCGAGTTCAGCCCCGAGGAGTTGGTCCGCGAGGTCAGGCTGCAGGCGGTCGCGATGGGGATCGACGCAGCCGAGGGCAATCTGGCGGCGGCGGCCGACTGGGTGAGGCGGATGCGCAGCCTTGACCTTCCCGGAGACGGGCACGCGGCGGAACTGAACGGCATCCTGTCCGAGATGATGGCGCTGGAGGAGGCACCGGCCACCGACGTGGAAGCCAAGGGGTTCTGGGGGTGTCATCTCGCGACTCATGGACGGGGGGCTGGCGCGCCAGGCGTCGGCGCGGTCGAGTTGGGCGTTGAGGTCCGCGGCAGAGATCTCGGACGGCGTCATTGCTCGACGTTCGATGGCTTCCCACGTGTAGGCCAGGTTCGGCTCGACCTCGTCGGCGCGAGGGTCGGCATCCGGTGCCACATGCTCCCCGGGGAGGGGCGACGTCCGCCGCCCAGTGCTCGTCGCGGGGGTTGTCGGCGGGGTCGGGTGGCAGGTCGTCGGTGTCGGGGAGGGGATCGAGCAGGATGCTGGTGCGCCACACGAGGGCTTGGCAGTCGTCGACGTCGGTGCTGGTCGGAGGAGTGCTGAGTAGGTCCGTGAACTGCCAGCCTCGGGCGAGCGCCTGCTCCATGGTGACGACCAGCGCCGGCCACCAGGGTGACGCCTGGATGGTCGCTGCCCGTTCGGGCCCAGTGGCCTGTTCGAGGGTGGCGAGCCAGTTGGTGGTGAGGCTGTTGTGGCGGTCGGCGAGTTGGTTGGCGACGGTGGGGGGTGAGGTGTCGGCAGATCCGCCACCACAGGGCTGAGGCTGCGTGATCGTCGGGGAGTTGGCCCTCGCTGGCGGCGGCGTGGAGGAGCCGATTGGCATCGAGGCCGACGCCGGAGATCTGCGCGAGCCGGTGGGCCAGGACTGGCAGGTAGGGGTCGCGGTCGGCGGCGGGCGCCACTTGGTGGAGCAGCGGCGTCCATTCGGCGACGGCAGGGGCGAGGTGGTCGATGATGCGCCGGTCGAGGCGGGCCTGCCAGCGGGCTTCGGCGGCGGCGTGTTGGCGTTCGCCAGTCGGTCGCGTGTCGGTGGCCGGCGTGCCGTGGGCGGCCCGCCACACGGTGAGGTCGGCGACGGTAGCGACGTCGGGGCGGAAGCTGCCTGCGGGTGCCCACGCGGGGAGTTGGGTGGACGCCAGCGCGTCGGTCCGCACACGGTCGGTGAGGTCGCCCACGAGCTGGTGGCGTCGTTGCAGGTAGTCGCCCCAGTCGCGGTGGAGGCCGAGACTGGTCGGCAGGCCGGGGAGCCAGGGCAGTGGTCCGGGCTGGGTACGGCGTCCGGTGGCGGGTTCGAGGCGCCAGTCGAGGACTGCGGCCGGGTCGGCGGCGCTGCCCAGCTCGCGGGCCTGCACGGCCTCGGTGAGCGCACGGACGGGGTCGGTTCCGGACGCGGCGATCAAGAGCAGATGGGCGCGCAGCGTGGGCCACGCCGGGGCGTCGGGGAGTCCGGCGACGAGCTCGTCGGCGGCCTGTTCGAGGCGCTGGACGAGGTCGGCGCCTGTGGTCTGTTCGGCGGCGTAGCCGGGGCGTCGCTGTAGCGGGCGACGGCGTCCGCGAGTCGATTGGCCGGGGCGGCGAGGGTGCGGGCGGTCGTGGTGGCGGAGGTGTTGTCCTCGTCGCGGGCGAGGATGCGCCTCAGGAGGTCGGTGGCGGTTGGCGGGAGGATCGCCTCGGGCCGGATGAGGGAGTGGGCGTCGCCGTCACCGACCACTTCGAGGTGGACCTGGTTGGCGTACCGGCCGCGGGTGAGCATCGTGTACAACTGCTGGCGGGTTTCTGCGCCGGTGGCGATGCCGTGCAGGACGTCAGCGGTGACGCCCTGGGCGCCGTGGATCGTGCAGGCGTAGCCGAGTTCGACGGACTCGGTGACGTAGCCGGCGGGCAGGATCACGGTCTGCCGGTTGGTCTGGTGGATCGCGCGGAGGTCCCCGTTGGTGGCGATGCCGGTGATGGTCCAGCGGTCGCCGTTGCGGACCCAGTCGGTGCCTGAGGTGCGCAGCCTCCGGTCGTTCAGGCG
This sequence comes from Micropruina sp., assembly GCA_016716635.1. Classification (GTDB taxonomy): domain Bacteria; phylum Actinomycetota; class Actinomycetes; order Propionibacteriales; family Propionibacteriaceae; genus JADJVZ01. Next base: position 1,691 of record JADJVZ010000012.1, on the reverse strand, counting down.
GGTGATGATCACGTCGCCGACCGCCGCGTCGCTGCCGTCGGCGAGGGCGACGGTGCGGCTGGGCTGGCCGCCGCCGCGGGTGGGTTTGGGCTCGGCTGTTGAGTTCGGCGACCAGCGTCCGGGTGGGGGCGACCATGAGGGCGTCGGCGCCGCTTGGCGGGCGGTGAGCCAGGAGTCGAAGACCTGGTCGGCGCAGGTGCCGAGGTCGCCGACGTGGACGCGGTGGTTGTCGAGGTAGAAGCCGAGCGCTTCGGGGTCGCCGGCGCGGCTGTCGCGGTGGGTGAACCGGGCGGCGATCAGCCCGGTCACGTCGACCTGCCGGACGCCGTTGTGCCCGGTCCGCGTATACAGGGCGTGGGTCTCGATGAACCGCAGCGCGTCACCGATCGCGGCGAGGTGAGCGCGTTCGATGGTGGCCGCGGTGGACGGTTCGGCGAGCGCCCACAGGGTCGAGACGCTCTTCACGGGGGAGAAGGTGAGGTCGTAGCCGGCGACGGCCGTGGTCTGCGGGCGGGATGCCGTGGCGATCAGCCCGGCCAGTTCGCGGGCGTCGACGGGGTCACGTCCGAAGGTGGCGCGGAACGTCTCGCGTCCGACCTGGGTGCGAATCGCGGCGCGGACCTGCGCGGGGACCGGCGCATCGTGCGGGCGCCGACCTGGGCGTTGTAGGCGGCGAAGCGTTTGGCGACCTCGATCCGGAAGGCGGGCATGTCGTGGGCGTAGACCTTGAACGGCTGGCCCAGCCGGATCGCGTCGCGGGCCTGGGCGGCGGTGGCGTCCGGCGGCAAGGCCTCGCCACGCTGACGGGCGAGAGGGTGGTGACCCGATCCGAACAGGAACCGCATCTGCTCGGCGGTGACCGGGTCGCCGGCGTCCAGGCCGTCGATGCCGGCCATCCCGGAGCCGACCCACACGCCGGGGGTCTCGCCCTTCTGCGTGTAGTAGGACGCCAGCCCGGTGTGCCCCTTCTCGGTGGAGTCCATCGCAGCCACCTGCCGGGTCAGGTACTGTACCCGTCCCCGGCGGTCAGCTTGCGCAGACTCATCACACCGCCTAACGGGGCTCCGAGACCTCGGCGGACAGCGTCCGTCGACGCCTTCGACGGGCTTGGGTTGCATCTGATGCAACTGGCGCTTGACTAAGGAAACCGTCGATGCAACAGGTGTGGGGGTCTCGAGGATTTGGGGTTACGCGACGGGCGATCGGGCGGGGAGGTCGGACTGTCAGGGGTCGTGGGTGGGGTGTCAGGACAAGCCGATCGGGGGAGGCGCGTTTGGCTGAACAGAGGCGCACAGAGAACGCGCAGGCCAGCGTGCCTGTCGTCGCGTCCGCGGAGTTGATTGCCGACAGCCTGGCCGCTGGGCTGCTGGCGCAGCGGATCCTGGACCAGCGCGCACGACCCCGGTGGTCCTCGTCTACGGACGCCGGCCGAAAGCGCTTAGCCGTACGTGCCGGTCGAGAGTTGGTGGCACGAGCGGGGGCGCGGGCCCACATCGTGGTGGTGCGCCCCACCTCACAGACGTCTGACCGAGCGGCTGAGCCGGCCGCTGAGCGCCTTCGGGGGTCGCGCTGGGTCTATCCCCCGGGGATGGCTGGACCAGGACGCAGTCGGTCCCCGCTGCGCCTGGGGGACACGCCGAAGCACCGAGGCGAGGCTGCTGGGTGCTGGTGGGTGACCTGGACAGGGCGGC